>NZ_JBIRHJ010000004.1:0-846362 GCF_044328435.1 Streptomyces sp. NPDC017940
CCCCACCCACCCCCACCACACAAACCACCCACTAACCCCACCCACCAACCCGCATCCACCACAGGCCACAACACACAGACCACCACCCACCCACACCCCGCACTCCGCAACCACCCCCAGGCCGCGGCGCACGAGGGACGCCACGACCACCACACCAGCACCGCAGCACCACAGCACCACAGCACCACAGCACCACAGCACCACAGCACCGGCACCCGGCGGCCCCCACCCACACTGAGAACCGCCAAACACGTAACCACCACCAACAACCCAAACAACCACCCCCGGGCGGTCAACAACGCGCCCCTCCATTGCTCTTCCACCGAGGTCGGCCCGCGCGAATAGGCAGACATATACGTCACCTTTCGAGTGACACCGTGGAGGGACCCGTTTCTCACCCCCTAGCGCGGGCATCCCGTGATCGGCATGACATCGACCCGGGGGCTGGGCCCGTTGGTCCGGCGTCCAGTGCCAACAAGCCAGGCAGGAACAACAAGCCGGGCAGGAGGTGACGGGATGAGGATCGGCGAGAAGCGGCGACTCCGGCGAGACCCGCTGGCCTACCTCGACAACCTCAGTCGCCGCAGCACGACGGGCCTGATCCAGCTGCCCTGGGGCGGTTGGTGCGTCAGCGATCCCGTTCTGGCACAGACACTGCTGCGCAGCCCCGAATACCATGCGGGCAAGTCAGGCTTCTTCGGCGATCTGCTCCCCACCCGCAGTGCCCAGGTCGAGGTCGGACATGCGGTACGCAACCTTCTGCGGGCGGGCATGCCCCACTACCGCGCCGCCCTGACCCGGGCGGTAGCGGAACTCCCCACGGCCAGTCGATGGCCCGCCGCCGGTACCCGGCTGTTATACCGGTGCCTGGCAGACCTGTTGCTCCATCCCGGAACACCCGCCGAGACGCGCAAGTTGCTGCAACGATCCGCGTACGGGGGCGTAGCAGTCCACGCACCGCACGTGTGGCAGCGAGCGCGAGCGGAAGTCTTACGCGCACGACTGCTCGCTGCGGTGACCGAACAGGTGGGACGCCGCCGTAAAAACCCGGTCGGCGAACAGCGCGATGTCCTGGACGCCGTGCTCAGCGCATGCCCCGCCGGGACACCCGACCGGACCGTTGCCGAGCTGCACTTGATGATGTTCCGGGCGATCATGTCCCCCCTCAGCACTTCACTGGCATGGACGGTGTTGCTGGCCTGCCTGCACCACACAGCACCCACACCATGGCCATGGCCCGCGGATCACGTCGTGCGCGAGGCACTGAGGCACCGCCCGGTCGCCTGGATGGTCGGCCGAACCCTCCCCCGCCCCCTCGACTTCGGTGGCACCACCCTGCCGCCCGGTGTTCTCCTCTCCGTCAGCCCTTACCTGCTCCACCACGACGAACACCTGTGGAGCGCTCCCCAAGCGTTCCAACCCGAACGCTGGGCCACCACACGCGAACACGGTCCCTACGTCCCCTTCGGCATGGGTCCTTTCATCTGCGCGGGCGCGGCGGTGGCGCACACCCTGCTCGCCGAGTCACTGACCGCCCTATGCGACAGCGCCCGCCTCACCGTCACCGGTGGAGACCCCCGGCCCGTCATGGCCGAAAGCACAGTCCCCCGGCCATTCACCCTCCACCGCGCTCTGACATCACCGACCACCACATGACAGAACGATGTGACAGAAGAGGAGGTGAAAACCTATGACCGCGATGCGACGCATCTTCACCAACAAGCCGGCGAGGCGCTGGTACTGGTACTGAGAATGACGAGCACACGACCAGGGCCGGACGTCATACTGGACGTCCGGGCCTGACCTCAAGCAGCCCGCAGGCAAGGGAAACCCATCCCTCAGGACAGTGACCCCGCGGAATCCAGCCTTCCTAAATAAGCCCCCGCCGCTCGCTTACGACCAACGCAGCGGCGCGGCGACCAGAACATGTAGACGCCGGGCTGACCGGCCATCGTTGCAATTTGGTCGCGATGCCCAGGCGACGGCACCCAGGGCGAAGGTGCGTACGCATCGCCCCGGACGCCTCAGCGCCGCGCGTGGCGGACCTTCAGACGTCCGTACCCCATGGTCCCGGAGATGCGGATCGTCGGCCCGCCGGGGCCAGGGTTCCGCCGGGGCTTGTAGAGCGAGACCTTCCACTCGGTGCGCAGTTTCTCAAGATCAACGGTCGCGTTGCGAGGCACCGTGATCCTTGCCTTGCCGGTGCCGAGTTGCAGCTCGATGTCGATCACCGGGTACTCGATGACCGCTCGGGACAGGTCCAGGTGGGCGCTTCCGAATGCGGACTCGACCTTGAGGGTCCGGGGTACCCGCCACGCGCCGCGCCGCTTGATCCGTCCGCTGGCGGCGGCGATCGTGGACGTGGTGCTCGGCTTCTCCGGCGGAAGCGAGGCCAGGGTCGGCGCGAGTTCGCCGCGCGTCTTGGCGGTGAGCACCCGGTGGAGGCCTTCGTCCATCTCCTCGTGTGAGATGTGCCCTTCGGCGTACGCCTCCTTCAGGCGCTGCACAGCCGTGTCACGGTCCTGTTCGCTGATCGATGACGGCAAGTCCTTCGGCAGGGGGGTCACCGTTTCACTGTAGGCCGTGCGCGCGAGCTATCGCGCCGAATCCTGTGCGAGGACCTCCGGTGAGGAGGCTGCAAGTGCTTCGGCCTCGGGGGCCAGAAGTCCAGCACCGCGCGGTATCAGCCGTGCCACCAGTCTCCGTGAGTGGCACTCAGCGAAACAGATGCCGATCCCTTCTGGGTAGAGCGTTCGTTCGCCGAATGCTGTGATGAGCGCGTCCGCCTCCCAGAAAGGGGCGACTTCCTCGGCGGACAGCTGGGCCACTCCAGGAACTTGCCCTGCCCCAGGAACTTGCCATGTTCCAGAAAGTTGCCATGTTCCAGGAACTTGCCGTGTTCCATGCACTTGCGCTGTTCCGGGCAATTGCCGTGCTCCACGCAGTTGACGTGCTGCTGGCAGTTGCGTGACGAGCGGCGCGAGGGGTGTGGACAGTAGCAGCATCTCGGTGACCAGATCCCGGTTTGCGGTGTCCACACATCGGCCCCGGCCGCGATCAGTGCGTGGACGCTGTCCTCATCCCTGGTGCAGACCGCGTACCAAGGTGGACTGTGTCCTTGGTCATCATGCGGGTCGGCTTGCGCACCGTGGGCCAGCAGGGCGGTAATTGCTTCAGCGACTCCCCGCTCCGCGGCTCAGTGCAGTGGCGTGCCCCCTTCCCCTCCGATGCGCGCGTCAGGTGGTGCGCCCGCGTGGAGCCGGTCCGGATCAGTGTGGCGTCCTTCCAGTTGGAGTAACCGACCCGATCCGCTGACGCTGGGTCAAGGGTCGGGCCAGGAGCTGAGGAGGTCCGCATATCTCCATCCTGCTGAGGGAACTTGGCTGCTCGTACAGGTCCGTTGGCTTGATGCTCGGCCAGATCTCGACTGCTTTCGCTGACGCGGCGTGCAGTGCCTCAGTGTCGATCGGGGGTGCGTGTCTCGGCCACGTCCTCGTAGCAGGTCACGCAGCGGCCGTCGCTGAACAGCAGCCGACGCGCAGCTCGGAACGGAGTGAATCAGTCGACCGGCGGTCCGTACCAGGCAGCGTCCTCTCCTGGCGCGCCTATGCGGGCCAACTCGGTCCGCTCGCCGAGTAGTTCTTCCGGTAAGACCAGGCCGTCGAAGAATCCCATGTACCGATTGTGGCAGAAGGGTCTGACACTGCCCGCACACCGCCGGTCCGCACACGGCACGGTGCAACAGTGGCTGAACCGAGCCGGACGCGGGGGTCAGCGCAGCCGGTCCTGTGAGGCGCTCGTACGACCTCAGACGGTGCGGCGCAGGGCGGTCTCCACCGCGTCGATCAGCGGATCGCCCGCGGTACGTGGATGCCGTGCGACGCCGAGTTCGACGTCGGGGAGAGCGGGCAGGGCGTCCGGGTCGTGGCAGACCATGCCCGGTTCGAGGTTCGCGGGCATGAGGGCCGCCACGCCGAGTCCGGCCCGTACCGCGGCAAGCACACCGACCAGGCTGTTGCTTTCGAACGTGACGCGCCAGTGGCGTTCGGAGTGTTCCAGCGATGCCAGCACTGACGTACGCCAGGAGCACGTGTTGGAGAACAGCACCACCGGCAAGGGGTCGGCGGTCACGTCCACGCCCTGACCGACCGCCCAGACCAGCGGACGGCGTACCGTCCAGCGCGGTGGCCCGGGGATGTGCGGCACCTCGTCGAGCACGAGTTGGACGCGGCCCGCTTCGTAGGCCTCGCGCATCTCGGCATTGGAGCAGCTCAGCACCTCCAGCGTGGCGCCCGGGTGCAGCCGCGCGAGGTCTGCCAGGACCTGCGGAAGCTGGGAGGCCGCGAGGTCTTCGAGCAGGCCGATGCCGCAGCGGCCGGTCAGCGTGCGGCCGGTTTCGGTGAGTGCCTGGGCGCAGAGGGAGAGGATGCGTTCGGCGTAGGGCAGGAGTTCCTCGCCCGCCCGTGTCAGGGAGACGCCGGACGGCGAGCGGTACAGCAGCGGACGGCCGACTGCGCTTTCGAGTTTGCGCACCTGCTGGCTGAGTGCGGGCTGGGTGTGTCCGAGCGTCGCCGCGGCGCGACTGATGCTGCCCGCCCGCACGACGGCGACGAAAGACCGCAGCAGTGTGATCTCAAGGTCCCTGGCCATAAATTCTCATTATGTCAGCTCCAGTAAAACAACCACTACCTATGGCATGACGAGTGATCTAGCGTCACACGGGTGACCAGATATCGACAGGTGCTCGCACTGCCGGGGATGGCAGCGCTGCTGGGGGTTTCGCTGGTCGCCCGTACCGCGATCACGGCCGATGTGACGGCGTTGACGATGTACGTCGTGCTGGACCTCGACATGAGCTATGCGGCGGCCGGGGGTGTGACCGCGACTCTGACGGCCGGACTGGCGCTGGGCGGGCCGCTCCTGGGCCGCGTCATGGATGCGCGAGGCCTGCGTACGGTGCTGCTGGTGACTGTCGCACTTCAGGTCGTGTTCTGGCTGAGCGTGCCGGTCCTGCCGTACGGGATGCTACTGGGCGCGGCCTTCGTGGCGGGTCTGCTGATGGTGCCCGCTCAACCGGTGACCAGGCAGGCGATCACCGCGTTGACGCCGCCGTCACAGCGCAGGGCCGCGTTCGCGCTGGAGTCGGTGCAGGGCGAGTTGTCGTACATGCTGGGCCCCGCGGTGGTGATCCTGTGTGCCGCGATCCTGTCCCCCGGTGTGGTGGCGTGGGGGGTCGGTGCCGCGATCGTGGTCGGCGGAATCGGCATCGCCTTGCTCGATCCGCCGCTGCGCACCGAGGACGAGTCGCTCGCCGGGACGGCCGAACGGCCTCCGCCTCGGGAGTGGCTCGGCGCCCGCATGGCCGCAGTCCTGACAGTGGGGTTCGGTACCACGATGCTGCTCAGCGGCGTTGATCTCGCCATCGTCGCCACACTCGACGAAGCAGATCAGTTGTCCTGGGCTGCCATGGTCCTGGCCACCTTCGGCGTGGCTTCCGTCGTGGGCGGGCTGATGTATGGCGCGTCGCACCGGCCGCTGCCCTCGTGGCTGCTGCTGGGGCTGCTCGGAATGGTGACTCTGCCCGTTGGGCTCGCCCCTGACTGGCCGTGGTTGTGCGTGGCTGTCGTCGGCACCGGACTGCTCACGGCGCCGACTCTTTCCGCCGTGGCCGACGCGGTGAGCCGGTTGGCGCCCGCCGGGGTGCGGGGTGAGGCGACAGGCATGCAGTCCTCGGCGCAGAGCGCGGGCTTCGCGCTCGGAGCCCCGGCCGTCGGGGTGGCCATCGACGTCTCCGTGCCGGCGGGCGGCTTCGCCGCGGCCGGACTGGCCGGCCTCGCTGCCGCCCTGACCGGATACCTACTGTCCCGCCGCCCGC
This sequence comes from Streptomyces sp. NPDC017940, assembly GCF_044328435.1. Classification (NCBI taxonomy): domain Bacteria; kingdom Bacillati; phylum Actinomycetota; class Actinomycetes; order Kitasatosporales; family Streptomycetaceae; genus Streptomyces; species Streptomyces sp. NPDC017940. The sequence goes on from NZ_JBIRHJ010000004.1 coordinate 5,876, forward strand.
CCACCCGAAGGCGGCCTCTGCCCAGCGAACACGATCTGGCCGAGGCACCGGCCGGGCGGCCGGGCGGGGCCGGCACTCGGTCCGGTGCGTGAAGTGCCGGGGCGGTGCCCTGCGTCGGCGGCCTGATGGTTCCCTGACGAACACCTGCTCAACGCCTGGCCCGATCCCGTCGTGCCGCTGACCGATCGGCAGCCTCGCGACACTTTCGACGACGCGGACATCCGCGCCAGCTGGGCAGACAGTCGCGGCCGCGAGCATGAGCGCGCAGCCGGAGTGGCGATCCAATGGCGCCACTTGTCGCGCTCGTAGCCCGCACGGGGCTCGTCAACGACGGGCAGCGTGGTAAGGGCGGCGTCTCGGACGGGCAAGCGCACGGAGTCGCCGGGGGCGGCGTGGGCGGCGGTAGCGGGGGCGAGTTGGACGACGAGTGCGACCGGGACGGGGGCGGCACCGCGGTGCCGCCCCCGTCCCGTGACGTGATCGGCACCGACCCGCGGGACGCACCGCAGCAACGTGCCCTTCGGCTTCCAGTCGTACGGGTTCTGGCCGCACAGGCGGTCGTCCAGGCGTGTACACGCCGCACTTGACCGTAGGCGGTCTTGTCCTGACCACGCCCCCACCCCAACAATGCACATGACAATCCGAAAGACCTTCGGACACACAGTCATCAGAGGGGTCCCCCATGAACAAGCCTCTCGTCGCTGCCGGCCTCACCGCGCTGCTCCTCGGCGCGACGGCTCTGCCAGCGACCGCCGTCAGCAACGAAGCGCCGGGAGCAGGCCAGCGGACGGCGATTCCGGCCGAGGCGAAGGTCAAGGCCAAAGCCGTGACCTTCGCCGGTACCGTGGCGCTCAGCAACTGTTCCGGTTCCGTCGTCCGGGCGCCTTCGTCGCAGCCCACCGATCCCGCGCTCGTGCTGTCCAACGGACACTGCCTGGAGACCGGGTTCCCTGGCCCGGGGCAAGTCATCGTCGACCGCCCCTCGACCCGCAGCTTCACGCTCCTGAACGCGAGTGGCGGCAACGCGGGCACCGTACGCGCCAGCAAGATCGCGTACGGCACGATGACCGACACCGACGCCTCGCTGTACCGGCTCACCAGCACCTACAGGGACATAGAGACCCGCTACGGCATCAAGGCGCTCGATCTCGAGGCCGCACACCCGCAGGCGGGTCGGGCCATCACGGTCGCGTCCGGCTACTGGAAGCGGATGTACAAGTGCAGTGTCGACGGCTTCGCGTACCAGCTCAAGGAGGGGCGCTGGACCTGGAAGGACTCCCTCCGCTACACCTCGCCCTGCCAGGTCATCGGCGGCACCTCCGGCTCACCCGTGATCGACGACGCGACCGGCAAGGTCGTCGCTGTCAACAACACCATCAACGAGAGCGGGCAGCGCTGCACCGACAACAACCCCTGTGAGGTCGACCAGAACGGCAACGTCACCGTCCGCCGCAGCATCGGATACGCCCAGCAGACCTACACCCTCGTCCCGTGCATCGGCGCCGGCAACAACATCGACCTGAACCGGCCGGGTTGCACCCTGCCAAAGCCGGTGGCCGCCGAGAAGCACCGCTCCCCTGCTGCGCGGTAGGCAGCCTTCCCACACGCCCGGTGCCGTAGCGCGAGCCTTCCCGGCACCGGGCACCGGTCCTGCTACCGCAGGTACGAGGCGTCCTGCACCCATTGGAAGCCACGGCAGGTTCGCGAAACCGTGCCGAGATCGCAGCATCGGAGGTGCAGTTGCAGCTCTGACAACCCGTCTGTAGCCACACGGGACCACCCGCGGACGCAGGGCCGACCGGCCTCTAGGACTTATTCGGCCGATCATGGCGAGCCCTTCCGCCATCGCCTGAATCCGTGGTGCGACTGTCCCACCGGACACGTAGAGTCCCTCTGTTCACAGGGGAGGGAACGAAGTCCGATGCACATGAGAAGAACGGCCCGGGCGGCCATCACGGTAGGGCTCCTAGGGATTTTCGCGGGATGCGCGCCGGGCGGGTCCGAGGCGGGGGACGCCGCGCAGGACACGCAGGAACCGAAGAATGCCCGCCCGGAAACAGGTGCCGAGGTCCGCTACGCGTCCGCTGGGCGGCTACCCGAACACATCGCCTCGGACGGTACGACGATCGTGGTGGGAAATCCCTCAGCCCGTTCGACCGTGCACGTGTACGAGGACCCGCGTTGCCCCGTCGTTGAGGAGTACGAGCAGACCGGAGCCAAGGCAGTCCACAAGCTGGTGCGCGAGGGAGAGATCAAGACCGAGTACACCTTCGCTTCCTTCCGGGACGACCGAGTCGGCGGTGACGGATCGAAGCAAGCCGTGAACGCGCTGCGCGCTGCACTGGAGAAGAAGAAGTTCGTTGAGTACCACGCGGTGCTCTTCAAGAACCAGACTGTTGTCGAAAGCAGCGGCGGATTCACCACCGAGCGCCTTCTCGCACTTGCTGAGAAGGTTCCGGGACTTCGTGACGAAGCCTTCGACCGGGCTGTCAGGAGGATGACGTACCGGTCGTTCGTCACCGCATCCCAGCGGGCATACCAGCAGACTGGCGACGATCCGATCGGCCCCGGTACGCCCACCGTCGTCGTCAACGGCCACACCATCGACGACGGGCTGCAACACGTCAAATTCGACGAGTCCCTCCTCGACCTACTGGTGACAGACCTTCATGAGCGTCCCGGTATGTGGGACATGGCCTACAAGCCCCTCAGGGATGAGGTCGAGGACGAGTCCACGGCGCCCTGAACGAGCGAGGGCGAGCCGCCGGACTAGCCCTGGGCCCTGTCCGGCTGCTCAGGTTCCGGGGCGGGGGACCGAAGCTCGTAGGGGTAGGAACGGCTGATGCAGGGGCCGCACGAAGGATCTCGGAGGCGTCGGATGATGCACGGCAGGAAGCCGCACCGCAGCAAGCCCGTGCTGGTAGTGGTCGGTGGGCTTCCGGCCACGGGGAAGTCGACCGCGGCGCGCACCGTGTCGCGGGAACTCGACGCCAGCTACCTGCGGATCGACACGATCGAGCAGTCGCTTTCCCGGTTCTCCGCGTACGGCGCGGACACGGCCGCGCTGCGTCACGCCGTCAGTTGGGGGCTGGGCTACGAGGTCGCGTACGCCATGGCCGAGGACTTGCTTGCCCAGGGGTTATGCGTGTTCGCGGAGTGCGTGAACCCGATGAAGGTGACGCGGGACGCCTGGGCGGCGGTGGCCAAGCGAACCGAGGCCGATCTCTTCGAGGTCGAACTCGTCTGTTCCGACCCGGTGGAGCATCGGGGCAGGGCGACGTCACGCACCGTGGACATTGCCGATCTGGAGCTGCCGACTTGGCAGGACATCGTCGACCGGGACTATGAACCATGGGACCGCGACCACATCGTCGTGGACACCGCGGGCAAGTCGGTGGAGGAGACCATCGCGGAACTCCACGACGTTTTGGACATCAACCGCTGAAAGGGTCGGGGCGCGGCGCCCGGATCGGCAGTAGAGCCTGCCCGGGTACGGCGCGCAGGGGCGCTTGGCCGTCCCGGGGCCGGTGGGCGGCGTTCATGGGAGGTCCAGGCGTACGGGGTACTGCCGCAGCCAGGTGTCGAGGTCGAGGACGAGTTCCGCGGCGTAGCGCATGTCCTTGGGGTCGGTGGCGGGGGCCAGGGCTTCCTTGATGGCGGTGGTGTCGAGGAGGTCGTGGACGGGCGCGGTGTAGTCGTCGGCGACTGCGGCGAGAGTGGTGCGCAGGGTGGTGGTGTACTGCGGGTCCTGGATGGTGGGGTAGGGGTTCTTGGGGCGGGTGCGCACGGCGTCGGGCAGCAGGTCAGCGACAGCGGCGCGCAACAGGCTCTTCTCCTGGCCGTCGAAGGTCTTCATGCTCCAGGGGGTGTTGAAGACGTACTGGACCAGCCGGTGGTCGCAGAAGGGGACGCGTACCTCTAGGCCGGTGGCCATGCTCATGCGGTCCTTGCGGTCCAGGAGCAAGGGCAGGAAGCGGGTCAGGTGGAGGTGGACGGCCTCGCGCATCCGCTGTTCGACCGGGTCCGCGTGTTCGATGTGCGGTACGTCGGCCAGGGCCTGGCGGTAGCTTTCGTGCCGGTGGGCGGGCAGGTCCAGGGCGCGGACGAGGTCGGGGTTCAGGAGGCGGGTGGACATCGGGGCGTCACCGAAGCCGGCCTGGGCGTAGACGTCGATGGCGGCGCGCCAGGGGAAGGTGTCGGCGTTGACGGTGTTCGGGTCGTGGAACCAGAAGTATCCGCCGAAGAGCTCGTCGGCTCCTTCGCCGGACAGGGCGACGGTGAGGTGCCGGCGTACGGCACGAAAGAGCAGCAGGGCGGAGATGTCGAAGTCGCCCAGGCCGGAGGGGAGGTCGCGGGCGGTGAGGGCGGCGCGCCGGTTGCCGGCGTTCATCAGTCCGTCGGTGGCCACGGTGATGTCGGTGTGGTCGGTGTTCACGTGCTCGGCCAGGGCGCGCACGAAGGGTTCGTCGCAGTCGACGTGCATGAGGTCGGGGGTGAAGTCGCGTGCCTGGTTGTCGAAAGCCACGGAGAAGGACCGTACCGGCGCGTCGCTGGCGCGGGCGGCCAGGGCGGTGAGGGCGCTGGAGTCCAGGCCTCCGGAGAGCAGGGTGCCCAGGGGGACGTCGGCGTGGCTCTGCTGGGCGATGGCGTTCTCGAGCAGGCCGCGTACGGTGGCGATGGTGGTGGCCAGGTCGTCGGTGTGCTCGCTTGCCTGTAGGGCCCAGTAGCGGCTGGTGGCCAGTCCGCGGCGGCTGAAGGTGTTGATGTGGCCGGGGCGCACTTCGCACATGCCGCGGTAGACGGCGTGGCCCGGGGTCTTGGCCAGTGACAGCAGTTCGCGCAGGCCACCGGCGTCGACGCTCGCGGTGACATCGGGGTGGGCCAGCAGTGCCTTGGGCTCCGAGGCGAACAGCAGCGCATCCCCGACCTGACAGTAGTAAAGGGGTTTGATGCCGAGGCGGTCGCGGATGAGGAGCAGTTCCTCGGTACGGGTGTCCCACAGAGACATGGCGAACATGCCGTCGAGGCGGGTGGCGAGGTCCGGCCCCCACTGGAGGTAGGCGTGCAGGACGACCTCGGTGTCGCTGGCGGTGGAGAAGCGGTGGCCCAGGCCGCTCAACTCGCTGCGCAGTGCGCGGTAGTTGTAGATCTCACCGCTGAAGGTAATAACCGCCCGGATGCGCCCGTTCTCGCTGACGCTCATCGGCTGGCTGCCGCCGGGCAGGTCGATCACAGCCAGGCGGCGGTGCCCCAGCGCGGCCCGGCGGCTGACCCACTCGCCCCCGGCGTCAGGGCCGCGGCAGTCCATGGTGGCTGTCATCGCGGCGAGGGCGGCGCGCTGCCTGCCGCCGTCCAGGTCCTGGTCGTAGGCGATCCATCCGGTGATTCCACACATGATCTCTCCTAGAGGCCGGAAGGCGGTACCGGCTGCCGATGCGGGCCGCCACTCCACGGGACCCCGCCGGTGCGAACGGGCGCGGCCGCTTCCGCCGCGGGCGGGGTACGGCGAGCACCGCGTCTTCGGTGGGGTGCGGAGCGGTCAGGCGCGGGTGAAGACGAGCGCGGCGTTCTGGCCGCCGAAACCGAAGGAGTTGCTCAGCACCGTCTCCACCCGGTGCGGACGGGGGGCACCGGCGACGATGTCCAAGTCGATGCGCGGGTCGGGGCGGGAGAAGTTCGCCACCGGGGGGATGAGCTGATGCTCCAGCGTCAGGACGCTACAGGCCGCTTCGATGGCTCCGGCGGCGCCGATCCCGTGACCGAGCGAGCCCTTGTTGGCGGTGACCGGCGCGGGGCGTGGGAAGAGGCGGCTCAAGGTGGTCGCCTCGTACAGGTCGTTGAAGCCGGTGGAGGAGCCGTGGGCGTTGATGTGGTCGATGTCGTCGTGCCGCAGGCCCGCCTCGTCCAGGGCGGCGCCGATGGCGGCGGTGGCGCCCTTGCCCTCGGGGTCCGGGGTGGTGGGATGGTGGGCGTCGGCGGAGGCGCCGTACCCGGACAGCCAGGCCCGCACCCCCGCCCTGCGGGCCCGAGCGTGGTCGGCCTTCTCGAGCACCATGACCGCCGCTCCCTCGCCGAGGACGAAGCCGTCCCTGTCGGCGTCGAAGGGCCGTGAGGCACGTGCGGGGTCCTGGCCTCGGCGGGAGAGCACGGACATGCGCGAGAAGCACAGGGCGACCATCTGTGAGGCCCGCGGGGACTCGGCTCCGCCCGCCAGGACGACGTCACAGCGATCGGCGGCCAGCAGGTCCTTGGCGACCCCCAGCGCCGTGGCTCCCGAGGCACAGGCGGTGGAGACGACGAGGTTGGGTCCGGTGACGCCCAGGTCAAGCGCGATCTCGCCCGCGGCCATGTTGGGGATGGAGCGCGGCAGGGACAGCGGCGAGACAGCTCGCAGACGTCCTCGCAGCAGCTTCTCCGTCTCACCTGGCCAGTGCTCCATGCTGGCGGCTCCCACCCCCAGCACCACGCCGACCCGCCGGTGGTCGAAGCCTCCAGGGGACAGGGCGGAGTCGGCGAGCGCCATCCGGGCCGCGACCACGGCCATCTGCATGAAGCGGTTGGTGCGCCAGGCGATGGTCTTCACACTGTCTGTGTCGAAGTCGGGGACCTGGCAGGAGAAGTCGACCGGCATGCCCTCGAGCGCGTGGTCAAAGGCCGCGGTGGACCTGCCCTGGCACAGGCAGTCCCACAACGCGTCAGGGCCTTCGCCCGCGGGTGTCAGCAGGCCCAGTCCGGTGACGGCCACGGGCTCGCTCATACGAGCCCTCCGGCCCGCTGGGCGGCCGGGTGGGCGCCGGGCAGGACCTTTTCGAGTACGGCGCAGATGTCGGCCAGGGTGGAGGTGGTGCCGAGCTGCCCTTCCGCGACCTCCATCAGTTCCACGTCGTACTCGTCCTCGTAACGAGTGATCAGTTCCAGGAGGGCCAACGAGTCCAGGCCCAGATCTTCGATCGTCGCCTGCGCGGTGGCTGTCTCCCGGTCGACGTTGAACGACTTCACCAGTTCGTCGATCAGGTGCGGGAGGAGGCTACTGGTGGTCATCAGGGGTTCCTTTGGTCGGCGTCGGCAAGGTCTGCATGGGCAAGGTCGGCATCGGCAAGAGCAAGGGCGGGGCAGGACGGGGCGGCGTCGGCGGGCGTGCTGCGGCGGGCACGGCTTCGCGACGCCGCTGTGGAAGGGTTCGGCCAGGTGACCGGCAGCGTGCGCAGGCCGCGCACGGTGACGTTGTCCTGGTAGGTGCGGGGTTCGTCGCGCGACATCGGCGGGTCGACGGCAAGGACGGACAGGGCGTGCCGGGCGGTCAGCCGGGCCAGGGCCGCCCCCAGGCAGAAGTGCGCGCCTGCCCCCAGGGCCAGGTGTCTGGGTTGGGCACGGTCCGAGGTGTGGGTACGCAGATGGCGCTGGGGCCGAAAGACGTCGGGGTCCTCGTACACGGCCGGATCCCGGTTGGCGAAGGCGAGCACGGGCAGCACGATGGTCCCCCGGGACAGCGCCACGCCTTGCAGGTCGGTGTCGCGCACCACCGCGCGAGGAGTGATCTGTACCGGCGACTGCAAGCGCAAGACCTCCTCCACGACCGCGTCGGCCGTCCGTATGTCGCGTGCCAGATCCCACCCCTGCCCCGACCGGTCACCGGCCAGCTCAGCGACCGCGTGCGACAACAGGCTCACGGTCGTGTCGTATCCGGCGCTGAGCAGCAGACTGCACGTGGTCACCACTTCGCGGACTTCGGCCACAGTCCCGTCGGGCCGGTGCAGCAGCGTGCTGACGAGGTCATCCGTAGGGGCCGCGCGCCGCGCTTTGACCTGCTGGTGGAAGTAGCGCACGAAGCGGAAGCGGGCCCGAGCGGTGGCGCGTTCATCGGTGACGCGGGCCGGTTGGTCCAGCCCCTGCACGACCAGCCGGGCATCACGCTGGAAAGCAGGGCGGTCCTCGTCCGCCACCCCCAGGACATCGCTGATGACCGACATCGCCAACGGCTCGGCCACATCCGTCACGAAGTCCCCGGGGCCTTGCCGGCAGTCGGCCACCAGCGCGCGGACATGGGCGGCGACACTCTGTGCCAGACCCTGCACGCGGCGCACGCTGAAGTGCCGTGCGACCTGACCGCGCAGCCGGGTATGGCCCGGCGCGTCGAGTTGCAGGAAGGACCGCGCGGGCAGGCCCAGCAGGGTCATCTCATACAGCTCGCCCGCACCGTGGCCGAAGTGCGCACCACGCAGTACCTCGGAACAGGCGGTGTGTCCCAGCACGGCCACCGCCCCGCCGGGCAGACGATGCACCGGCCGGGCGCGCATCGCAGGCGTCACACACTGGTGGGGGTCGGCCAGAAAGCGGGGATCCTCGATGTCGGCGCCGAGGAAACGCGCCAGCTCGCGTACCGCAATCCGGATCGGCTCACCTTCATGACCGGCCACACGCACGCCCTTCAATGGGTTCCGCTGGTCTACCTCACCGTGCGCCGGCGCATCGGCTACCTGGCTCCCGTCCGGTGGCAGGAACAGCCACTGAGGCTGTACCCGCGCCTTCTGGGCATCCGTCCCGCCGCCACCGAGTTCGAGGTCCGCTTCGGCAGTCAGGACCGGTCGCCGGAGGAGGCCCGCATCCTGTCCGTGTGCTGGGACACCGCCCGCGAGCGTCCTCGACTCCTGACCGGTGAGCAGCGCCGTCTGCTGGAGACATACCTGCACTCCGAGGGCCGAGGGCGCCGCACGGGACTGAGGCGATGGGGAGGCGGTCCCTTACCGAGGCGATCCCGCACCGAGGCGATCCCGCATGGAGGCGATTCTCACCTGCTGGATGCAGGACCGCCAGGTCCGGCCCATGCTCCACGGCGCATGGGCCTCCTGCTCAGCCTTGCTGAAGCGACGTCAGTACTGAGGTGCAGCGCTGAGTTACAGCCCTGAAGCGCAGTGCTGAGGCGCCTGCCTGGACGCACCGGACAGAGACCATGAACGGTCGTGACGCGATGGGGTCAGTCGTTGACGCAGACGTTTCCGAAAGCCGGATTGAGCAGACCGACGACGTTCGTACTACCACCACACAGATTGACAGGAATGTGCACCGGGATCTGAACCAAACCGCCAGTCAGCACACCAGGTGAGTTGACGGCGGCACCCTGTGCACCAGCATCGGCAACCGCGCCGCCGACAGAGCCGAAAGCAGCCGTACAGGCGGCAGCGGCGGTGATGCCGCACTTGGTCGCAAGCCTCATTGGTGACTCCTCCACGCAGGGTCCAGGGTCGTTTCGCAAGGAAACAAGGATCAAAGGCGATAACGGCAGCCTCCCTGCCGGGACACGCTGAGTCACCCGGTCAGGCTCTGAGTCAGACTTACGCCAGGTGCTGCTCGCTTCCTGGAAAGGTTGCGAACTGGGCGCTTCTCCGCGTTCGACGGCTACGTTTCCTCCTGGCGCAATCTGCGCACCGGGACCGGCGTCGTCGCCGCCCCCTCGCCCTCGCCCTCGCCCTCGCCCTCGCCCTCGCCCAGCGCACCGCGGAGCGGCAGAGGCTGAGTCGACTACCTACCCCAGTTGAGTACCAACGCTCAGGCGCGCCGTCCCGGCCCGCTCGTACCGTCCAGCCCATGCACATAGACCACGCTCCCGAACCGGTGCGCCGCCGGGTGGGCATCACCGCGGTGGCCTCCTGCCTGCCGGAGCTCGAAGTGACGTCCCGGCAGTTGCAGGAACGGATCGCCGCGGCCTCCGGGCTGGCCCTGCCGCCGCGGATGCTCGAACGGGTCACCGGCATCGCTTCGCGGCGGGCGGCCGCTAAGGACGAGTACGCCTCGACGCTCGCGGTGCGGGCGGCGCGTACGGCGCTGGACCGGGCCGGGCTCGCCCCGTACGACGTGGACCTGCTGGTGTTCGCCTCCGCCACGCGGGACGTCGCCGAACCGGCGACCGCGCACATCGTCCAGGCCGAAATCGGTTCCCGGGCACACGCCTTGGACGTGACCAACGCGTGCAACAGCTTCGTCAACGGGATCGACATGGCACGGTCGATGATCCTCGCCGGCCGCGCCCGCCGGGCGTTGGTCGTCACCGGGGAGACCCCGAGCCGCGCGGTGCGGCAGGACCCCTCCGGCCTCGACCAACTGCGGGACGGGTTCGCGGGTTACACCTTCGGGGACGCTGGGGCCGCGGTCGTCCTGGAGGCGGTGGAGCGGGGCGGCATCCTCGACGTGGACACCGAGACCCACTCCGAGCACTGGCAGGTCGGCGGCATCCTCGGCGGCGGTTCGCGCCATCCCAGAGGCGACGAGCACACGTACTTCCACGGCGACGGCAGCGAACTGCGCGAGGTGTTCGAGAAGGTCGGCACGTCGGCGCTCGACCGGATGCGGCAGCGCACCGGTCTGGCGTGGAGCGACTTCCGGCACATCCTCGTACATCAGGTCACGGTGCCGTACCTGGAACGGTTCGTGGAGTTCACCGGCGTCCCGCAGGACCGGCTCGTCGTCACGGTCCCCGCGCTCGGGAACATGGCCAGCGCCACCCTGGGTGTCCAGCTCGACCGCGTCCATGAGGGCCTGCGGGCCGGTGACCGGGTCCTCTTCGTGGGCCTCGGCGGCGGCGTGAGCATCATGACCATGGTCTGGGAGAAGGCATGAGCTCCCTGTGGATCGTGGTGCCCGCGCACCAGGAGGAGGCGCGCATCGGCGCCACCCTGGACGCGCTCGTGGCGCAGCGCGACCGTGACTTCACCCTCGTCGTCGTGGACAACGCCTCCACCGACGGCACCGCCGCGCTGGCCCACGACTTCGCCCGCTGGGCGCCCTTTCCCGTGCACGTCCTCAGCGAACCGGAGAAGGGTGTGGGCTGCGCGGTGGACACTGGCTTCCGGTATGCGATCGAGCACGGCGCGACGCTGCTGGCCCGCACCGACGCCGACTGCCTCCCGCGCCCCGCCTGGACGGCCAGGGCACGCGCCGCACTGGCGCAGGGCGCGGGCCTGGTGTGCGGGCGCATCGACGCGCGCCGTGACGAGCACGGACCGCTCGGGCGGGCCGCCTTCCGCACGCTGGTCCGCGTCGCCGCGTTCTTCGGCCGGATACGCCCCGCCCACCACCGGCGGCACGGCTATCTCGCCCCCTACCGGATGCACGCGGGCAACAACATGGCCGTCACCGCCGCGCTGTACGAAGCCGTCGGCGGGATGCCGCGTCGGCCCTCCCCCACCGACCGGCTCTTCCTGAACCGTGTGCGCCGCCACACCACCGCCATCGTCCACGCCCGCGACATGGTCGTGGAGAACTCCACGCGACGGCTGAGCGCCTACGGCTTCGTCGGCACCGCCCGCTGGTACCTCGACAAGGGCCCGGGCCGGCACGGAGAGGACCCGCGCTGATGCTCGACACCCTCGCCCGCACCCTGCGCCGCCACCCCGAACGACCCGCCGTCCTTACCACCACCCGCACCGGGGCCGTACGCACCAAGGCCACCCACGGGGAGCTGGCCGACCTCGCCGACCGCTACACCACTGCCCTGCACCGACGGGGCGTCGGACGCGGCGGCACCGTGGGCGTCGCCGTACGGCCGGGGCCCCGCGCCCTGGCGGTGATGCTCGCCGTGCACCGGCTCGGCGCCCGGGCTGCGGTGCTCGACCCGGGTGCCGGGCCGGAGGTGCTGCGTGCCCGCCTCGCCCTGGCCGGTCCCGACGTCGTCCTGGCCGATGCGACCGCCCAGGCGGTCGCCGGATGGGCCCGGCCGCTCGCCCGCCGGGCCCGCCTGGCCCTGCCGGACCTGGCGGGACTGGGGCCGGTGGCCACGGTCGGGCCACGGCTGCCCGGCTGCGCCCCCGCCCTGGATGCCGATGTCCGGGCCGTACCGCTGCCGCCCCCGGTGGACGAGGACGGCGACGCGGTCATCGTGTTCACGTCGGGCACCACCGCGCAGCCCCGCGCGGTGGTGCACACCCGCGCCTCGCTGGCCGCCGGCATGGCCACGGTGGCCGAGCTGGTACGCCCCGAGGCCGGGCGGCCTGTCCTCGGCGGCACCTTCTTCGTCCTCGTACCGTCCCTGGCGTGCGGAGCGCCGGTCGCGCTGCCCGCTCGCTCCGCTCCCGTACTGGGACGGCAACTGCGCCGTCTCGCCCCGCAGGCCACGTATCTGACGCCCCCGCAGCTGCGGCGGCTGCTGGCGGAGGGCGGCCGCTTCCACGGGCGGGTGTGGACCGGGTCGGCTCCCGCGAGCGCCGAGCTGCTCACCCGGGTCAAGCGGGCGGGCGCCGAGGAGGCGTGGGGCGTCTACGCGCTGACCGAGCTGTTTCCCGCCGCCGCGGTGGAACAGGCCGACAAGGCCGCGTTCACCGGTGCGGGCGACCTGGTCGGCTCGCCCCTTCCCGGAGTCGTGGCGAAGACCGACTCGTCCGGGGAGCTGCTGCTGTCGGGCTCCGCCGTGCGGGACCGCTACCTGGGTGAGGACCCGGACCCGTGGGTCGTCACTGGTGACCGGGCACGCATCGAGGGTGGCCGGATCGTGCTGGAGGGCCGCAGCAAGGACATGGTCCTGCGGCACGCGGAGAACATCTACCCGGGGTTGTACGAGCCGTCGTTGCACCTGCCCGGCGTCGAACTGGCCCTGCTCGTAGCCGTACCGGACGGTGACGGCGACGAGCGCCTGGTCGCCGTGGTCCAGCCGAGTCCAGGGGCGGACCGCAACGCGCTGCGGACGGCCCTGGACAGACCGCTGGGGCGCATGGGCGCCGCCCGCCCGGACGCGGTGCTGCTCGCCGACATCCCGCTGTCCGGCCGCTCGCTGAAGCCCGACCGCGCCGCGACCGCGCGCCTCGCCGCCCGGCGCCTCGATGGACGGCACCTCGATGGACGGGGCCTCGATGGACGGCACCTCGATGGACGGAGCCGGGGGTGACCGCGTCCGGCAGCGCGCCGCTGCTGTGGGCCGTGGTGCCCGCCTACAACGAGGAGGCCGGGATCGGGGCGACCCTCGCCGCACTCGCCTCCCAGACCGACACCGGTTTCGCCCTCGCCGTCGTCGACAACGCCTCCACCGACGCGACCGCCGCCGTCGTACGCCGCTTCGCCGCCACCGCGCCTTTCCCCGTGCACCTCGTCCACGAGGAGGAGCGGGGCACCGGCGCCGCCGTCGACACCGGCTTCCGGTACGCCGTCGCGTGCGGTGCCGCGCTGCTCGTACGTACGGACGCGGACTGCCTGCCCGCCGCCGACTGGATCGCGGCGGCGCGCCGTGAGTTCGCGCGCGGGACGGAGCTGGCCTGCGGCCGCAGCCTGCCGCGCCACGACGAGCGGCCCTCGCCCGCCGAGCGGTACCTGCTTCCGGCGGTCGTCAGGGCGACCGCGCTGTACGGGCGCTACCGCGCCGAGCACCGGCACCCGCGCTACCGCGCGCCCTACGTGCTGTGCCACGGTCACAACGTCGCCATCACGGCCGACCTCTACCTGCGCTGCGGGGGCACGCCCCGCACTCCGCTCCAGGGCCCGCCCGAGGACGTCGCCCTCCTCAACCGGGCGCGCGAGCACAGCCACCGGGTCACACGGGCCGAGCGCATGGTGGTGCACAGCAGCCTGCGCCGGCTGCGGGCCTGGGGCGCCCGCCGTACCCTCCTGTGGTGCTGGGACCGCCGCTACCGGCCCGCCGACCCGAAGCAGGTGCACGTCAGGTGACCACGGTTCCCGCCGCACCCGCCCTCCGTGCCGCCCGGCGCCGCGACCGACGCGTGTACACCCGCTCCCACCCCCTGCTGTTCGCCCTCCTCGCCGCCACCCGCCGCCGCGCGGTCACCCGCATCGGCGGCGCGGTGCTGGTGCACGGCACCGAGCCCTACCGGCAGGCCCTCACCCGTGTCCCGCTGGACCGCACCGCCGCAGGCACCACCGGTGGCGCCGCACGGGAACTGTCCGCGGGCGGCGCACTGTTCGACGAGGACGGCACCGGACACCGCGCCACCCGGCGTGCCCTGGCCGACGAGCTCGGCGCGGCCGGAGTGGAGCGGCTGCGCCCGGTGTGGCAGGACGTCCTGGACCGCCGTCTGGCCCCGCTCGGCGCGGGCCGCGACATCGACCTCGTACCGCTGGCCCGTGAACTGGCCGGCGCCACCGTGCGCGCGCTGCTCGGTGCGACCGGCGACCCGGTGGCCATCGCCTCCGCGGCCGCCGCTGCGGCGGCCGCCGCTGTACGCGACCACCTGCCCGGTCCCCGCCCGCCGGGCACGGCACGTGCGGCCGCCGCGGCGACCACACGGCTGGAGGCGCTGCTCGCCCCGGCATCCGGCGCAACGGCCGAGTCGGCCCTGCGGGCCGTGCTCGCGGTCGCCGCCGTCAACACCACTGTCGCCGCCCTCCCGCGCGCTGTCGCCTGGTGCGCCGACGGGGAGCTCTGGGAGCAGGCGGCCGACGATAGGCTGCGCCCCGCCCTGGTGGGCGAACTGCTGCGGGTGATCGCTCCCTCGCCGCTGCTGCCCCGCGTGGCGGCGGCCGACGCGGAGCTCGACGGCTGCCCGGTACGGGCCGGGGACCGCCTGATCCTGATCGCTCGGCACGCCGCCCGGGCCCACGACCGACTGCCCGACGCCCGTCACCCCATTCCGTCCGCCGCCCAGCTCGTCTTTGGCGCCGGCCCCCACGTCTGTCCCGGCGCCCGCATGGCCCGGGCCCAGCTCGACGACACCCTCGCCGCGCTCGCTCCCCACCGCCCCACCGTCCTGCGCGCCCACGTCGACCGGGGCGCGGCCCTGCCGGGCTGGCGCTCCCTCACCGTCCGGGCGGCCGACGCCCGTCGATCGCAGGAGAATTGATGACCACGATCGCCGTCACCGGGGCGAGCGGCTTCTGCGGCTCCCACGTCGCCACCACAGCCGCCGCGCGCGGCGCCCGCGTCCTGTGCCTCGGCCGTCGCCCCGGCCCGGTCGGGCGGCACATCCCCTGGGACGCCGCACGCGAGGTGCCGGACCTGTCCGTCGCCGACCTCGTCGTGCACTGCGCGGCGGCCGTCGGCGACCCGGTGCCCGGCTCCCCCGCCGAGGCCGCGATGCACGCCGTCAACGTCGAGGGCACGGCCCGGTTGCTCGAGTCGGCTGCCGGCCGGCCGGTGGTGTGGGTGAGCAGCGCCAGCGTCTACGCTCCCGGCCCCGGGCGCTCCCGCGTCACCGAGGACCATCCGGTGCGCGGCCACCTGAACGCGTACGGGCGCACCAAGGCCGCCGGTGAGGCGCTGGCGCTCGCCGCGGGCGCCGTGGTGCTGCGGCCGCGGGCGGTCTACGGCACCGGGGATCCGCACCTGGTGCCCCGGCTTCTGTCCCGCGTCCGCCGCGGGCTGCTCGTGCTGCCGGGGCCCAGCGTCCGCCTCAGCCTGACAGCCGTGGAGAACCTCACCGACGCCTGCCTGCTGGCCGCCCGCTGGCCGCCGGGCGCGTACAACGTCGCCGACCCGGTGCCGTACGACCGGGACGAGGCGATCCGGACGGTCCTCCGCGCACACGGCGTACGGGCACGCGTCCGCCACGTCCCGTTGCCGATGGCCCGGGCCGCGGCGGGCGCCGCCGAGGCGCTGGGCCGACTGCGCCCGCACGCGGAGCCGCCGCTCACCCGCTACGCCGTCGACCAGCTCGCGCACTCCGTCGTCCTGGACGTGAGCAGGGCCGAGTCCCAAGGATGGGTGGCTCGTCGTACGCTCAAGGACTACGAGGGCTCCGCCGGGAAGCAGGGAACCCCGTGCCGCAGAGCCGCCTGAGCGCGACGGCGCGTCAGCGTCAGGGTCCACCGACGGGTCGGGCCGTGCGGCAGTCGCCCCAGCCCCTTGATGGTCGGCGGGACTGCCCTCAACCCGTGGGGGAACTCCGCCTCGCTCATGGACGAGCAGGCCTGTGGGAGAGCGGGCGCCGGGGATCGCGGGATTCGACCGTGCGGACGAGGGCACCTGGAACTCATAACGAGTAGTCAGGAGACGTCAGGTGGTCATGACCTCCCGCCCCGGCCCCCAAGAGATCAGAGCGAAGCGTTGGGCTTGGGGCACGCTGTCCGTGGCGCTCCTGCTGAATGCCCTGGCACGCATCATGGAGATCCACGGGTTGTGGTGGGTCATTCTGCGTACGATCGTGCTGGTCGTCTTCATCGTGACGATGTTGCTGTACGTGGTCCTGCACATCCGACGTCTCCGAGATGATCGTCGCAGCGGGCGGTCCCGCAGGAGCGACTCGATGGATGCGCGCTGAGGGTTGTCCCGTATGGGGCTCGGCTCTGCACGATGCCAGGCGGTCAGTGCACAGGGCGCGCTGTAGAGGTCGCTGTCAGCAGCACGGAGCCACGGCGGACGGTGGCTGGACGCGGGCCGAGGCCGGTGCGGGGCCGTGCCGGACCGGCGCCCCTCAGTGGTCGTGGATCACTCCGGCTCGGGAGCGTGCGGGCTCGTCGAGGGCGGCGCGGCCGGGCGTTCCCGGCCGCCGTCGTGACCGGACGCCACCACGATGAGCAACCCCACCACGACGGCTCCGGCGGCAACCCGGCCGCAGGCCCGCACCGTCCAGCCGGGCAGCGACACGCCTCGGCGCCGACCCGGTGCGCCGAGGCTCTGGGCCCGCCGAGCGGGCCGCAGCAGGCGCAGCAACAACAGCACGGCGACCGGGAGTTGCAGCAGCCACAGCACGGTGCGCGGCCACTCGCCGTACCAGACGTTGGTGCCGTACAGCAGGGTGTGCCACACGCTCAGCACGTACACGACGATCACGAAACGGTGCAGGCGGCGCCAGGTGTTCGCGCCGATGCGGTGCCGGATGTAGAACAGCAGACCGAGCGGAACGGCCAGGTAGAGGGCCCCCTGGCCGATGGGGATGGCGAACCGGCCGGTGCCGGAGTCGTACCAGCCGGGCACGAACGAGTCCGCGAATCCCGCCCACAGCCGTTCGGCCCACGCCAGCTCGGTCTCGTAGCGTACGAGTTCGGCCGCGAACATCAGCGCGTGCGCGAACATCAGGGCCATCGTGGTCAGGCTCGTGGTGCGGTGCCAGCGTTCCAGGACCTGTCGGGAGACCGGCAGCCGGGCGGGCCGCGGCCCCGAAAGCAGCAGACCGAGCATGACCGTGCCCCAGGCCCACAGCAGGCCCGACCAGCCGAACGCCTGGCTGAGCAGGTACATCCAGTACGTATGGGGGTCGTCCATGAACGGCATGACCGCGACCGTCGCCGAGTCACCCGATTCCATGCGGACGTACAGGAACGCGAAGACGCCCGCCGTGACCAGGACCGCCGCGGTCGCGTCGGGCAGCGCGGCCCGCAGATCGGCGCTCAGGGCGACGCGGTCGGCCGGACGCCTGTCACCGGCGGACTGCGGGGGCGTGCCGTCGTCCGCGGGCGTCGTCTCTGGCAGCATCCTGGGCCTTCCCGGGCGCGGGACACCGACGGGCGGTGTGCACGTGTGGTCGGGCAACAAGTGTGGCCGAGTTGGCCGGGCAATACTGAGGCCGTATTCAGCCAGAGTGGCGTATGGGGGCCAAGTGAGCATCATCGAACGCCAACTCTCGCTCAAGAACGATCGCTTTCGGACAACTGCGAAAGCGCCCCCTGCCGCAGCGGCGCGGACGGCCCTACGCTGACGCTTGCAGTCGGTTCGTGCCTCCTGTCCCCCGGACACCGGTGGTGCGACGCAAGAGGGAACCCGGTGGGAATCCGGGACTGTCCCGCAGCGGTGAGGGGAACGAAAGCCGTCAACAGCACTGGGCCCGTAGCTGGATGGGGCCGGGGAAGCGACGGCCGGTAGGTGCCCGCCGGATCTCCGGTGAGCGAGCCCACGAGTCCGAAGACCTGCCACTGCGCCCGCGCCTGACGTGCGGGTTGTGCACGGTGACCTCGAGGACTGGGTCGGCGGTACGGACGGCCGCAGGGCATGTGCTGCGCCGCGCCTCCTTCGCGGTCCTCTTCGGGCTCGGGACCAGAGGAGGGCATGTCCGTGACCACGCGTGTTCCTGTCATCCGTGTCGGATGCCGGTCGGCCTGTCCGTCGGCGGACCGGACGGGACGGTGCTGACACCCTCCGGGGAGCCCGGTGGGACGCGGCAGGGGCCGGGCCCCACCGTGTCAGGCGTCTGCCACGGCACTCTGGGTGAGCTCTACCAGGGCCCGCTGCGGGCGGGATCCGAGCCGGACATCGCGGTGGTGTCCTTTCCCGTGGACCGTCATTCCTGGGTGCACTTCACCCCGGGGACGGACACGCCGAACCGGCTGCCCCTCGGGGAGAAGTCCGCGACGGCGGCCCGGCTGTTCCTGGAGCACTTCGGGCTGACGCTGCCACCGGGCCACTGGGACGCCCACTCCGACCTGCGGGTGGGGGTGGGGATGGCGAGTTCCACCGCCGACATCGTGGCGACCCTGCGCTGCCTGTTCCGGCTCTTCGCCCTGCCGTACGACACGGACGTGGTCCTCGGGATCCTGACCGCGATCGAGCGGGCCGACAGCGTCTTCCTCGACGAGTTCGCGCTGTACCTCAGCGGTCGGCACCGCGTGCTCCGTCGCCTCGGCACGGACATCGGATTCCACACCGCCTACATCACCGAGCCCGGGACGGTGGACACCGCCGCCGTCACCGACCTTCTCCTCAAGCACTACCGGCGGCACGGGGAAGAGTACGAGCGCTGCCTGACAGATCTGCTCAAGGGCTTCGCATCCGGCGACCCGGCCGCCGTCGCACGGGCGTCCACCGTCAGCGCCGCCCTGTCGCAGCACGTGCTGCCCAAGGCGGCCTTCGACAGCATGCTCGCCCACCGCGAGCGGTTCGGCGCCGACGGCGTCTTCGTCGCCCACACCGGCTGCATGATCGGCTACCTCTTCCCCACCCGCCTCGACGCCGACGGCAAGTCGGACCTGTCCGCCTACTTCCACTCGCTCGGCCACCAGTGTTCCTTCGCCCAAGGAGGCTACGGGTGATCCACCCCCACATCGCCGACGCCTTGAAACTCCCCGACCTCGTACGGCTCACCGACGGCGTCGTCCTGATCCGGTTCGAGTCGATGAAGATCTACTCAGCGCTCGCCGCCGTCCGCCACCTCCTGGAACGGGGAACGATCCGCCCGGGACAAACCCTGATCGACAGCTCCAGCGGCATCTACGCCTACGCCCTGGCACTGGCCTGCCACCGCTACGGCATGCGCTGCCACATCGTCGCGTCCACCACCGTCGACACCAGCACACGCGCCCAGCTCGAGATCCTCGGTGCCACCGTGGACCAGGTCAGCCCCTCGAAGAACCTGAAGCTGGACCAGGAGTTGCGCGTGCGGCGCGTGCGGGAGATCCTCGCCGAGCACCCGGGCTGGCACTGGATGCGCCAGTACCACGACGACATCCACTACCTCGGCTACCACGAGGTCGCCGACCGGATCACGGCCACGTTTCCCGAGGCCGCGCTGACCGTCGTCGGAGGCGTGGGCTCCGGGGCCTCGACGGGTGGCCTGGTGGAACGCCTGCGCGCCACGGACCCCTCGGTACGGCTGGTCGGTGTGCAGCCCTTCGGGAGCGTCACCTTCGGCAGCCAGGACCACCGCGACCCCGAAGCGATCATCGCCGGCATCGGGTCGTCGATCGCCTTCGACAACGTCCGCCACCACCTCTACGACGCCCTCCACTGGCTGGACTTCACCCACGCCATGTCCGGCACGATCGCGCTGCTGCGCGAGCACGCCGTCTTCGCCGGTCTGTCGACCGGCGCCGGGTACCTGGCCGCGACGCACGAGGCGCGTCACCACCCCGACCGGCTGCACCTGGTGATCGGCGCCGACACCGGACACCGCTATGTCGAGCGCGTCTTCGCCAGGCACCCGGAGGCCCTGGACCCCGCCGCCCTGCGACCCGTCGAGGTATCAGGACCGCAGGAGATGACCATGCCCTGGTCCACGATGCCCTGGCGGCGCGCGGCCCGCCCGGCCGACCGGAAGGAGCACGCGGCATGAGCGTCGTCTGCCTGGAGTCCCTCACCTTCGGACTCGGACACCTGGTACGCGCCGCCGACGCGCTCGGCGAGCGACTGGTGCTGCTCACCCGAGACCCCGCGTACTACGCCTACGAGCTGGAGCGGCTCGCGCCGGACGCCCTCGACGTCGTGGAGATCGACACCTTCGACGTGCAGCAGGTGGAGGACCTGCTGCGCCGGACTCCCGGGGTGCGCGGTCTGATCAGCTCCACCGACACCTGGACGCTGGTCGGCGCCGAACTCACCGGACGTCTCGGCCTGCCCGGCCTCGATCCGGCCGTCCTGCGCCTGACCCGGGACAAGGCGGCCGTACGCAACCGTCTGTACGAGAGCGGGCTGACGCGCGGACGAGCGGTCGACGTCACCGGGCGCGGCACGGAGGAGGCGCTGCTCAAGGAGGTCGGTCTGCCCGCCGTCCTGAAGGACACGGCGGGTACCGGAAGCCAGAACGTCTGGCTGGTCCACGACGAGCCGGAGCTGGTGGCGGCCCTGGACGAGGCGGCCCGGCGGGAGCTGAAGGGACGACTGTTCGCGGAGCCGTACTTCAGCGGACCGGTGTACAGCGCCGAGACGCTCACCTGGGCGGACCGGACCCGGCTCCTCGGCGTCTCCAGTCGGCTGATGTCCCCGGAGCCCTACTTCCGGGAGGAGATCACCGCGTTCCCCGTCGCCTTCCCGGAGGCGCGGCGGCACGCCCTGGAGCGGTGGCTCGGTGAGGTGCTCGCGGCAGTCGGCTACACCGACCGCTTCGCGCACCTGGAGTTCGTCCTGACGACCGACGGCCCGGAGGTCGTCGAGATCAACCCGCGGATCGGTGGCGCCCTGGTCGGCGAGGGCATGTGCCGGGCGCTGGGTGTCAATGTGTACGAGGCGATGGTCGAGGCCGCGCTGGGCCGGCGTCCCCGTCTGATGGACGTGGACCTTCCCGGCGGTCCTGCCGTCGCCTTCGTCCTGGGCTATCCGGCCGCACCCGGGGTGTTCACGGGCGTCGCCGGCCTGGAGCGCCTGGTGGACATGCCGGGATCACCGGCCTGGTACCCGGTCAGGTCCGCCGGCGATCCCATCGAGCACCTGGCCGACAGCCGCGGTTACGCGGGCATCGTCTACGCGGAGGCCGAGACCGCCGAGCTGGCCACCCACCACGCGGTGGCCGCCGCCAACGCCGTGCGGGTGCTCACCGAGCCGCTTTCGCCGGGCGGCGCCCCCGAGCGCGAGGCGTCCGGTGGGTGACCGCGCAGGCGGAAAAGGCTTGCGGGCCGCGCTGTTCCCGCTCGACGGACCGCTGCGCTTCCTGCTGCTCAGTTCGTTCCTGATCCCACTCGGCAGCTTCATGGTCCTGCCGTTCATGTCGGTGTTCCTGCACGAACGGCTCGGGATGGGCCTCGCCACGGTCGGTGTCGTGCTGGCCGTGGCGTCCCTCGTGCAGTTCTCCGGAGGGGTCGTGGGCGGGGCCCTGGCGGACCGGATCGGGCTGCGCCGCGCGATGCTGTGTGCCCTGCTCATCCGCACCGCCGGTTTCGTCGGCCTCCTGCTGGCCCTCCGCTGGCCGCCCCTGGCCATCTGGGCGCTGATGCTGACGTGCTGCGGCGCCGCACTGTACCTGCCCGCCAACAAGGCCTACCTCGTGCACGGCGTGGAGGACGAGCGCCGCCCGGCGTTCCTGTCGGCGGGCAATGCCGCCCTCAACGCGGGCATGGCGGTGGGGCCGCTGGTCGCCGGGCCGTTCGTGCTGTCCTCGCCCGGCTGGCTGTTCGCGTCCGTCACCGCTCTGTTCGTCCTGGTCACCGCGGGGCACGCGCGACTGCCGCCGGCGGCCGGGGCCCCGGAGTCCGGCGCGCGGCCGGCTGGGCAGGGGCTGTTGACCGGGGTGGCTGCCCTGCCGTTCGCCGCCAACATGCTCGCCTTCTACCTGTACTTCCACTTCCAGCACTTCCTGGCGGTGTACGCCGTCGAGCGGGCGTCCAGCACGTTCTACAGCCTGGCCCTGCTGCTCTGCTTCACGCTGGTCATCGTCGTACAGCCGCTCGCGTCCGACCTGATCCGGCGCATGCCCTACGCGACGGCCCTCGCGGTCGGCTTCACGGGCCTGGCCGCCGGGCTGGCCGTCCTCTCACTCGGCAGCCGGGCCGCGCTCCTCGCGGGCGGGGCTCTGATCACCCTCGGCGACATCGTCCTGTTCCTCAAGAACGACTTGGAGGCGCTGCACCGCAGCCCACGCTCGGACGCCGTGGTCTTCGGCCAGCAGCGGCTGGCCGCGGGGCTCGGCGCCTGCGCGAGCGGAGTGCTCGGCGGACAAGTGTACGACCACACCGCACAGGCGGGGAACACCGGCTGGTTCTGGCTGCTGGCCGCCGCGCAGTGCGTGTTGCTGCCCCCGGTCCTGCTGGCGCTGCGCGAGCGCGCGGGCAAGACCCCCCACTCGCATGACGACGACGAAGGAGCACTGAGACCGCATGGCACGAACGGGCGGGTTCCAGGACGATGACTTCTGGACCGAGTTCTACGACTTCCTCTTCTCCGAGCAGCGCCACGTACAGGCCGAGGAGCTGCTCGACACCTCTCCCCTGCTGTCCATCCCGCCCGGAGCCCGGGTACTGGACCTGTGCTGCGGACCCGGTGTGTTCACCGTGCCGCTCGCCCGCCGCGGGTACGACGTCACCGGGGTGGACCTGAGCCCGGCCATGCTGGACCGGGCGCGCAAGCGTGCGGCCGACGCCGGCACCCGGGTGACGTACGTGCGGGCCGACGCGCGCGAGTACGAGGCCCCGGGTGCCTTCGACGTCGTCCTCAACATGTTCACCTCGTTCGGGTACTTCGAGGACCCGGCCGACAACGCCCGCGTGCTGCGCACCATGCACTCCTGTCTGGCCCCCGGCGGCACACTCGTCCTGGACCTCGCCGGAAAGGAACTGCTGGCCCGCAGGGTCACCCCGCCCAAGGTGGTGCGGCGGGGCGAGGACCTGGTGGTGCAGACCGACACCGTGCTGGACGACTGGGCGAGGATGCGCAGCGACTGGGTCCTGGTCCGGGGCGAGCAGGTGACGCGGGCCGATCTGGTGTGGTTCGTGTACAGCGCGGTCGAGCTGCGGCACATGGTGGAGGAGGCGGGCTTCGGCCGGGTGGAGGTCTTCGGCGGCTTCGACGGCCGCCCCTACGACGAGAACGCCGAACGGCTGGTGCTGCGGGCGACCCGCGAGGCGTGACGGCCCGGCTCGGGGCGTGCGGGGGCCACACGTCGGCCGGGCCCGCCGGGCCGCCGTCAGCGTTGGCGCCGCCCCGAGCACCGGTCGTAGGCTTCGGCGGCTGGGACTGTGGTGGCAGAGCACCACCGGTGACCTGTGGCTGGAAATCCGGTTCGACCGCGCCCGGCCGCCGACCGGTGACGAGGGCACCCTCACCCGCGTCGGCGGCGACCCCTTCGACAAGCGGCTGCGCCGTCTGGCCACCTCGTTCGCGGGCACGGCGGTGTCCGAACTCCGCGCTTCCTAGGGTTGACCACCGCACCAGTGGTGCTACTGCCCGAGTTCCGGACCGCCCTGGGTACGGGGCGCTGCTTTGCGGCACTTGGCGTGGGCTGCGCCCGGCCGGGTCACACCGTGCGGAAGGCCAGTACCACGTTGTGGCCGCCGAATCCGAAGGAGTTGTTGAGAGCGGCGATCCGGCCCTCGGGCAGAGCCCGCGGTCCACCGCGGACGATGTCCGCGTCCACCGCGGGATCCAGGGCGTCGATGTTGATGGTCGGAGGGGCAAGCCGGTCCCGCAGCGCGAGAATCGCGGCGACGGACTCGACACCGCCGGCCCCGCCCAGCAGATGCCCCGTCATGGACTTGGTCGCGGACACCGCGACATGGTCGACGTGGTCGCCGAAGACCGTGCGCAGCGCGAGGATCTCGGCGACGTCTCCCCTCGGTGTCGACGTCGCGTGCGCGTTGACGTGCACGATCTCGCACGGCTTCACGTCGTTGGTGTCCAGTAGGTGGGTCAGCGCGGCGGCGATGCCGCGGCCCGTCGGCTCGGGCTGCGTGATGTGGTGGCTGTCGGCGGACAGCCTCTGTCCGACCGCCTCCGCGTAGACCCGTACGCCGCGCCGGGCCGCGTGCTCGGCCGCTTCGAGCACGACGACCCCCGCGCCCTCGCCCATGACGAAGCCGTCCCGGTCGACGTCGTACGGACGGGAGGCCGCCGCCGGGTCGCCGTTGCGCTTGGACATCGCCATCATGTTGCCGAAGGCGGCCATGTTCAGCGCGCAGATGGCCGCCTCGGTGCCGCCCGCGAGGACGATGTCGGCCCGGCCGGTGCGGATCATCTCGACGCCGTAGCCGATGGACTCGGCGCCGGTGGCACAGGCGCTGACCGGTGTGTGCGCCCCGGCGCGGGCGTTGACGTCCCTTGCGACCGTGGCCGAGGGAGTGCTGGCCATCACCATCTGCATGGCATGCGGGGAGACGCCGCGGGGCCCCTGCTGTTTGAGCATCTCGTACTGGTCGAGCAGCGAGGTCATGCCGCCGATGGCGGAGGCGACGACCACGCCGAGCCGGTCCGGGGCCACCGCGGCGTCCGGACCGGCCCGGCCGGTGAACCCCGCGTCGGCCCACGCCTCGCGCGACGCGATGAGGGCGAACTGGGTCGCCCGGTCCAGGTTGCGGGTGTCGGACAGCACCTCCCTCGGCTCCACGGCGGCCTCGGCGGCGATGCGCACCTCCACGTCGGCGGTCCAGTCCTGCCGCAGGGGCCGGACACCGGAGCGGCCTGCCAGCAGGCCCTGCCAGGTCGCGGGGGCGTCACCGCCGAGTGGAGTGGTGGCGCCGAGGCCGGTGACGACCACGGTGCGCTCGATCGCCCTCACAGGAACTCCTCCACGTCCGGGTCGGTCAGGGGCCGGGCGGGAGCGCCCCGGAAGGTCAGGGCCACGTTGTGCCCGCCGAACCCGGCGGAGTTCTTCACCGCGATGTTCTGCTCGCCGTCCAGCTTGACCGGGCCGGTGCGCACCAGGTCGAGGGAGAGGCCCGTACCGAGGCGGGTGACATTGCGGGTCGACGGCACGATGCCGTGGTGCAGGGCGAGGACCGTGGCGATCGCCTCGATCGCGCCGGCCGCGCCGAGGCTGTGCCCGGTCATGGACTTGTTCGCCGTGACCGCGGGACCCCTGCCCGCGTCCCCGAAGACGGCCTGGATGCCGTGCGCCTCGGCCGCGTCGCCGGGAAGGGTGGATGTGCCGTTGGCGTTGAGGTGCGCCACGTTCCCGGGCAGGGTGCCCGCGTCGGCGAGCGCGGCGCGCACGGCCGTGGCTGTCCCGGCGCCGGTCGGGTCCGGCTGCACCATGTCGTACGCGTCGGAGGAGAAGCCCACACCGGCGAGTTCGGCGTAGACCCGAGCGCCACGCGCCCGGGCGTGCCCCTCCGATTCCAGGACGAGGATGCCCGACCCCTCACCGAGCACCATTCCGTCGCGCTCGGCATCGAACGGCCGGGAGGCCGATGCGGGGTCGTCCACTCGTTTCGACAGGGCGCGCATGGCACCGAAGGACGCCAGGACCAGGGGGTGCAGCGGTGCCTCGGTGCCCCCGGCGACCACGACGTCCGCCTCCGCACGGCGGATCAGCTCGGCCGCGACGGCCAGCGCCTGGGTGCCGGAGGAACAGGCGTTGACGGTGGCGTGCACTCCGGCGCGCGCGTCGACGAGCAGGGCGACGGCGGCGGCGGAGCCGTTGCCCATGGACATCGGTACGGTCAGCGGCGGGACCCGGTTCCACCCCCGGCTCTTCAGCGTCTCCCAGCCGTTGATGATCGCGTTCATGTCCCCCAGAGCGGCCGAGACGACCACGGCCACCCGTCCGGGGCGGATCGAGGCGGTGTCGAGGCCGGCATCGCTCCAGGCCTCGGCCGCGGCGGTCACGGCGAGCTGCGCGGCGCGGCTGAGCCGCCGGCGCTGCTTGTGCTCGAGCCCGGGTCCGGGTTCGACCTTGACGCGTCCGCCGATCACCGGCGGCATGTCCTTGGTCCACGGTTCGTCGTCCAGCAGGCGGATGCCGTTCTCACCGCGCACCATCGCCTCCCACGTGGTGGCGACGTCACCGCCGAGCGCGGTGGTCTCCCCCAGGCCGGTGACGACGACTTTCGTGCGGTCGTGCTGAGGAATGGTCCTCGACATGACGTTTCCTGTTCAGGTTGTGGGCGGAAAAGTGGGCGGACGGCCGGCTGTGCCGGTGGGGGTGCGCCAGGGGCCGTGCTTCCGGCGGGTGTCGGGGGTGCGGGCGGGCGCCCGTCAGGGCTGGTGCCGTGCCGTCTGCGCGAGTTGCTCGGCGAGCTTGCCGGAGTCCTTCTTGACCTGGCTGACGAGCACCTTCCTCAGCAGGGACTTCGGCATGATCCCGAAGAAGTCCCCGGGCTCCACGTCGAACGTCCACTGCACGCCGGTGGTGCCGTCCGCGCGCTCGGTGTAGTCGTAGGTGCCGGTGTAGCCGAACGGCCCGTCCACCACGTGGAACCTGGACCGGCGGCCCGGCTCGAACTCGGTGATCTCGACCGTGAAGGTCATCTTCTTGCCGATCAGCTGGAAGGTGATCTCATAACGGCAACCCGCGCGCGCCGCGCCGTCCAGCAGCCGCGTATCGGTGCAGGCGGACTGCCACTCGGGGTCCCGGGCCGGGTCCGACAGCCAGGCGAAGGCCTCCTTCGGGGCCACCGGAAGGTCGAATGCGTACTCAGCCCTGAGTGTCATCGCTGTGTGCTCCCATGTGTGGTGCGATCGCCTGTGCGGCGACGGCGGCGTGCGGCGGATACATGACGGAGTTGTGGTCGCCCGAGACGCCGACCACATGGAGTGACCCCTTGATCAGTGCCTCCCAGCCGAGCGCAGGGCCGTAGCCGACCGCCTCGTCCACCGCGCGGAGCAGCAGCAGGTCGAGGTCGCGCGGCTCGGGCAGGTAGGTCTGCAAGGCGATGCCGTTGGCGAGGTACGCCTCGAAGTAGCGCAGGATCTGCGCG
The DNA here is from genome assembly GCF_044328435.1 of Streptomyces sp. NPDC017940. Lineage (NCBI taxonomy): Bacteria > Bacillati > Actinomycetota > Actinomycetes > Kitasatosporales > Streptomycetaceae > Streptomyces > Streptomyces sp. NPDC017940. The sequence continues at coordinate 32,798 of NZ_JBIRHJ010000004.1, forward strand.
CGGTCGGCGTCCTCGGCGAGGACGCCGATGGCGGCGGCGCGCCGCAGGATGTGGTCGAACGCGGCGTCCCCGCCCAGGGCACGCAGTTCCTCCGCGGGGATGTGGAGGGTCTTTCCGTAGGGCACCGCGAGGTCCCGTGCGAACCACGACAGGATCGTCGCGTCGTCCGCGGTGTCGGGGATGTTCTCCTCGATCGGGGCTCGGCTGTCGATGGCGGCGAGCAGTTCGATCTCTTCGCCGGCCGCCCGCAGTTGTCCGGCCACCTCGTACGCGATCACGCCGCCGAAGCACCACCCGCCCAGGGCGTAGGGACCGGACGGCTGGATGTGCCTGAGGTAGTCGATATAGCGGGCGGCCATGCTCTCCACGCTCACCTCGGCCTCGCCCACGTTCTCGATGCCGGGGGCCTCCACCGCAAGGACGGCCCGGCCCGCGGGCAGGTGGCGGGTCAGCTCGACGTAGCAGAACACGGTGCCGCCGAAGGGGTGGAACAGGAACAGCGGCCTGCTGCCCGGCTCCCCCTCGCGCAGGGTGACGATCGGCGCCCTGGGGGTCTCCTGGCCGCCGCGCCGGACGACGGTGGCGAGTTCGGCGATGGTGCCGCGGCGCAGCAGTTCGGAGATCCGGATCTCCACGTCCCACTCCTCGCGGACGGCGGCGCTGAGCCGCACGGCGAGCAGGGAGTGGCCGCCCAGGTCGAAGAAGTCGTCGTGGACGCCGACCTCGGGGATGCCGAGGAGGTCCGTCCACATCCGCGCCAGGGTGATCTCCGTGGCGTCGCGCGGCTTCTCGAACGTGGCGTCGGAGGTCGCGGTGGGTACCGGAAGGCGGGCCCGGTCCACCTTCTTGTTGGCCGTCAGGGGCAGCTCGTCCAAGAGGACGACGAGGGCCGGGACCATGTACGGGGGCAGGGAGAGGGCCGCCGCCGACTTCAGTTCGGTCGCCCCGAGTTCGGCTCCCGGTTCCGGGACCACGTACCCGACGAGCCGGTCGTCGCGTACCACGACGACGGCTGCGGACACCCCGTCCACCGCCTGGAGCACGGCTTCGACCTCGGCCGGCTCGATGCGGTACCCACGCAGTTTCACCTGGTTGTCCAGACGGCCGTGGTGCACGAGGCGTCCGTCGCTGGTCCAGCGCGCCCGGTCGCCCGTGCGGTACAGGCGCTCCCGCGGAGCGGCGGGGAGGCCCGTGACGAACCGCTCCGCCGTCAGCTCCGGCTGGTCCCAGTACCCGATGGCGAGACCGTCGCCGCCGATCCACAGCTCGCCGGTGAACCCGGGTTCGGCCCTCCGGCCCGCGGGATCCAGCACGTACACCTGCGTGTTGGCGAGGGGGCGGCCGATGTCGATGCCCCGGGCGGGGTCGACCGGGCCTGCGGTGGACCAGATGGTCGTCTCGGTCGGCCCGTACACGTTGTGCAGGCTCGCCACCCGGCCGGTGAGGAACTCGGCGAGGTCCAGCGGGAGTTCCTCGCCGCCGCACAGGACGTTCAGCCGCGGGCAGCCGTCCCAGCCCGCGTCCCGCAGCATGCGCCACGAGGTGGGGGTCGCCTGCATCCAGGTCGCGCCGGAGCCCTCGATCCGCGTGGCCAGGCGCAGGCCGTCGGCGGCGGTCTCGCTGTCGCACACGACGACCCGGCCGCCGGTCACCAGGGGCATGAACAGTTCGAGGCCGGCTATGTCGAAGGAGATGGTCGTCACCGCGAGCAGGCTGTCCGAGGCGGAGAAGCCGGTGCTCTCGCGCATCGACAGCAGCAGGTTGACCAGGGCGCTGTGCGGGATCGCCACGCCCTTGGGGCGGCCGGTGGAGCCGGATGTGTACAGGATGTATGCCAGGTCCGAAGGGGTCGGCCCCGGCGGGTCCGCCCTCTCGCCCCCCTGCGGCTGCCGTGCTGAAGTGGCGACGACACCGGCCGCCAGATCGTCCAGGTACAGCACGGCCGGCCCGACGAGGCGGCTCTCCTTCAGGCTCCGCTCGCCGAGCAGCAGCCGGGCCCGTGAGTCCTTGACCATGTAGGCGAGCCGCTCCACGGGCAGTCGGGGGTCCAGCGGGACGTAGGCCGCGTCGGCCTCCAGGACGCCGAGCAGGGCGGCCACGAGCGGCGCCCCGCGCTCGGCCAGCACCGCGACCCGGTCACCGGCGGCGATTCCGGCCGCGCGCAGGGCCGCCGCTGTCCGGTCGGTCTCCGCCAGGAGCCGGCGGTAGCTCCACTCCTCGCCCCCGGCGACGAGCGCGGTCGCCTCGGGGGTGCGCCGTGCCTGGTCCCGGAAGAGTTCCGGGAGCCTGGCCGGGGGCAGTGCGCGCACGGGCCCCGAGCCGCGGGCGGCGAGTCGCGCCAGCTGCCGCTCGTCGCCGCGGGGCAGCCGGTGCAGCGGTTCGTCGGGGTGACCGGCGAGGGTCTCCACCGTGGTCACGAAGGTGGCGGCCAGCTCCCGGGCCGTGCCCGGTTCGAAGATGTCGGTGTTGTAGCGCAGAACGCCCGCGTAGGCGCCCTCCCGCTCGCCTCCCATCTCGATCCACAGGTCCGTCTGCCCCTCCTGCTGCGGCAGCGGGTAGGGGCGCAGCGTGGCGCCCGCGACGCTCAGTTCGGTGTCCTGACCCTGACCCGGTCGCAGCAGGAAGAACGCGTCCATGTCCTTCAGGAACGGCAGCCTGTCCCAGGCGAACCCGGCCTGGTAGAGCGGTGTCCTACTCGGGTCGCGGAGCGGGGCGAGTTCCCGCACCAGCCAGGGGAAGGGGATTTCCTGCGCCCGCATCGCCTCGAGCGTCCTGGCTCGGGTGGAGGCGAGCAGCGCACGGTAGGTCGTGTCCTCGTCGACCTGGCCCCGTACGACGACGGTGTTGACGAAGTTCCCGATGGCGTCGCGGAACTGCCGCTGGACGCGTCCGGAGGTGGGGGTGCCGATGAGGATGTCCGACTGGCCGCTCAACCGGCTCAGCAGCACGAAGTAGGCGGACAGGAGGACCATGTACGGCGTCGCGGAGGCCTCGCGGGCCAGGTCGCGCACCGCTTCGGTCGCGGCGGTCGACAGCGCGAACGGCACCGAGCCCCCGTCGTAGGTCGGGGCAGGCGGCCGGGGCCGGTCGCCGTACAGGTGCAGAGCGGGTGGCGCGTCCGCGAGCCGTGCCGCCTCGTTGGCAGCCAGCGCCCGGGCCCTGTCGGTGGTCAGGAACGTCTGCTGCTGCTCGGCGTACGCCGCGAACGCGGTGCCGTCGAGGGTGAATCGGTGGGGTACGCCTTCGAGTCGGCTGCGCACCTCGGAGAGCAGCAGCGCCAACGACCAGAAGTCGGCCGCGATGTGGTGGACCACGGCGGCGAACACCCAGGTGCGCTCGGCGGTGCGGTAGAGGTGCAGGCGCCACAGCGGGGGCCGGGTCAGGTCGAACGGTCGCCTGGTGTCGGTCCTGACGCGGTCCCGCAGCGTCTCGGGGTCCAGGTCCCGCGCGTCGGTGTGCCGGATGTCGAGCGGCACGGCTTCCCCGATCCGTTGCGCCGCCCCGTCCTCGCCGGGCCCGAAGCAGACGCGCAGTGCGTCGTGCTCGCTCATCAGGTCGTCCAGGATCTCCCGTACGCGGGTGCCCAGTTGCGCCTCGGCGGTGACCTCGGCGGCGAAGACGATGTGGTAGGCGGAGCACTGCTCGTCGGTCTGGTGGATGAACCAGAGCCCGGCCTGCTGCGAGTTGACGAGGGGCCGGCCGGCCGCCGTGGGTGCGGTGGTTGTCGGTGTCCGGTTCGTCATCGTCGGCCGTCCCCGGTCGAAGGCACGGGCTCGGCGTTCATCAGTTCCCAGAGCGCCGCGGTCAGCGCGTCGACGGTCGGGTGGTCCCACAGCAGGTCCACGGGCAGATCGGTCAGTCCGCAGGCGTCCTCGACCTCCATGCCGACGGAGAGCGCGGCCATGGAGTCGAGGCCGTACGAGGTGAAGGGGTGGTCGGTGGAGAGTTCCTCGGCGGGTATGCCGGCCTCGGCAGCCACTGCCTTGGTCAGTACGTCCTTCACGTCGTCGAACGTCATGTCAGTGGTGTTCATCGCGGTGGTGGCCTTCCGGTGTTCCGATGGGCAGGGCGTCGTTCACGAGGCGGCGGGCGGCTGGTCGCCGGGGTGCGCCTCGTGCGCGCCCGGACGGGCCTGGCGCGTGGTGCGGATGGAGAAGAACTGGTGGTTCTCGCGCTGGGAGTTCATGCGGTCCACGAGCTGCCGGGCGGTGGCCGGGTCGAGGTCGCCGATCCGGTACTCGTGGACCTGTTCACGGGCCAGGGCGGCCTGGAGCCAGGCGCCGTCGGTGAAGAACTCCTCGTCGAGGTGGTCACGGTTGTGGAGCCAGATGCCGAGGGCGGACACCTTGGCGTGCAGGGCGCACAGTTCCTCCGCGAGCCGCAGCAGCCGGGGCGAGGTGGTCTTCGCGGAGGCCGACGGCGGGGCCGTCCGCGCCGGGGCGCGGCGCTCCTGGTGGAAGCGCTGGAACAGTGCGTCGAGCCGCTGCCGTAGGTCCCGGGATCCGGTGCGCAGCGCGGTGAGGCGCTCCTCGTCGCAGCCCCCGCCAGGGGTGAGTCGGGCGAGGCGGTCGATCAGCGACGGGAGGCTGGCGAAGGTCGCGTCCCTGCCGCGGCCGAACACGCTCACCCGGGCGGGCTGGAAGCGGGGCAGTTCGGCCCGCAGGTCGTACAGGCTGCTCCAGTCCTCGTCCCTGGGGCGTTCGTGGGACTTGGCGAGGGCGGCCAGTTGCAGGGTGATGCTGTCCAGGCACACCGGTTCGCTTCCGTCGAAGACCGACACGACGGCTCCGTCGCGCAGCATCTTCTGGAAGATTCCCGCGTGTTGCTGGGCCCGCAGGTAGTACCGGGCTCCCAGCGTGCGGGCCAGTGCCTTGCTGGTGAAGTCGACAAGGCGTGCCACTTGGACCTTGGAGACGTTGCCCCAGACGCTGAACTCCTCGGTGTACAGATGCAGTCCGCGCATCGCCACCAGGCTCTCGCACTCCGCGACCAGCAGGCTGAGGTAGGCGTTGGCGAGGGACTCGGCAACGTAGGGGATCTCGCTCGCCGGGCCGTCGTAGAGCGTCCGGTCGGCGAGGAACCCGGCCACCGTCCGCAGCATGGTGTCGCCCGTGCCGAGGGACAGGCCGGTGCACAGGGTGCGGGTGATCAGCAGGCCCCGCAGGGAGAGTTCGAGCCCTTCGCCCTCGGCGCCCAGTCGGGCGTCGGTCTCCACTCGGGCGTCGTCGAAGGCGACTCCGCTGATGTCACAGCCGCGCAGTCCGTACGTGGGGACGCGGGGCACACCGGTCACCTCCCCGGAGACGACCTGCGCTCTGTCCACGAGAAACATGGACTGCCTGCGTTTGGCCGGCACATCGTTCCCCGTGGTGCCGAGCAGCACCACGTGGGTCGAGGTCCGGCCCCGGTTGATGGGCCATTTCTCACCGGCGAGCACATACGAGCCGTTGTCCGGGGTGGCCGTGAAGTCGTTGGCGGCCAGGTCGGCGCCGTGGCCGGGTTCCGAGTAGGCGAGACAGGGGATGACCCCGCCGCGCAGCACCGTGTCCGCCCACCGCGCCCGCTGCTCGGCGTCGCCGCCGATCCAGGCCAGCATCATCCACACCTGGGTGCTCTCGCTCACCGCCACGTTCATGTCGCGGCGCGCGATCACGCGGGTGAGCATCAGCAGTTGCTCGGTGTTCCTGAGGTCACCGCCGAGCCAGTCGGGGACGAAGTACCGGTGGAAGCCGAAGGCCCGTATCCGCCCGATTCCCTCGGCGGGCAGTTCCTCGCGCTCGTCGAGCTCCAGAGCACGGGCATATGACATGGAGTTGGAATCCACTTCCGGATCGCCGAGCCACTCCTCCAGGGCCTCTGCCGCAGCGACGGCATCCATGGAAGTTGACGTTCCGTCCACCGGGTCGCGCATTTCTTTCACTAATTCGCGCATGGAGCACTTCCATTCCACACATGACAAAGTCGGATCACGCATGACGCGCCAACGGGCCGGCACCGTATACGCACGGCGGCAGCTCGTCATCGACAGACGTGAAAGGAGTTCAACCAGCCCAGGGCGGCGCACAGCGTGACGATGGACCGCGCCGCCGACTCAGGCAGGGACAGCGCCGCTACCGGATCGCGTACGCGACCACCGGGCGCCAGGAAAATGGAAAATGACAGAACAACGACCTCGGCGTCTGCCCTATCTACGGCGACTGCCGAACGGAATGTGAATCATCTGCACGCCCCCCGTGACGTACTTATTGGACTCGGCACAGATCAGCCGAAGCCCTCCCCCGTGAAAATTCCCCCGGACCAACCGGTGGCAGCCGCCGCCCGCTCCGGGGCGGATTTCGCGCTGCACCGAAACTCTAGCATTCGTCGGAGATCGAAAACCTAGAAGCCAGTCACCATTCTGTAACTGCCCTTACTGAACATTTGGCTCCGCCCGGACGGCTCCATTCATTCTTTCCCCGACTACGGTCTGACGGGCTGACCGGCTGACCGGCTGACGGGCCGACCGGCTGCCGGACTGCCGGACTGCCGGACTGCCGGGCCTCGCGGCCCTCTGCCCTCCGCACAGCAGCGCACGCATGCCCGGCCGGGGTGACCACGGCCGGGCATGCGTGCGCTGCTGTGCGCTGGTGGGTCAGGACGGCGCACCCACCGGCTCCGGCCGCACATCGCCCTCCTCGTCGAGGTCCGGCGGGATCGTCGAGAGCGCACTGGCGTGGAGGTCCTTGGTACGCAGCATGAGGAATCCGATCAGTGCCGCGACGAACCCGAGGAGCGCGCAGAGGGTCATGGCGCCGTGGAAGGCGGACATGAACGCGTCGCGGCCCGCGGCCTCCACCTGCTCCCGCAGTGCGCCCGTGTTCGCGGCGACGGCGTCGAAGGCCCCGGCGCTGATGCCGTGGGACGCCTCCTCGGCGGCACTGTCCCCCAACTGCTTGCCGACCGTGGAGGCAGCGAACTCGTCCGTCACGCGATTCTGGAAGAAGGCGCCCACACCCGCGATACCCACGGCGATGCCGACCTGCTGGAAGGTCTCGTTGATGCCGGAGGCGACACCCGACTTGGCAGGTTCCGCGACGCCGATGGCCAGCGCGGCCCGCGCCGGGTTGAAGGCCCCCATGCCGAAGCCGGCGACGACCAGGCTCGGGATGAGCACGGTCCACGCCGAGTCGGCCTCCGCCAGGTTCAGGAAGAGCAGGCCGATCGCCATCACGAGGGTCGAACCGCCGAGCAGCAGCCGGAAGGGGACCTTGCCGATGAGACCGCCGCCGATCGCTCCGGCCACGAACATCGCGGCCGTCAGCGGCAGGAACCGCAGACCCGCGTCCCAGGCGTCCATGCCCAGCATGTTCTGGAGGTAGCTGGTCTCGAAGAAGACCGATGGCAGGGCACCGGCGTTGCCGATCATGGCGACGAGGGAGATGCCGACGAAGGTGCGGTTGCGGAAGAACGACAGGTCTATCATGGCGCGCTCGCCCAGGCGTCGCTCGATGAGCAGGAACACCACCAGGAAGACGGCGCTGGCCGCGTACAGGCCGAGGGTGGCGGCGCTGGTCCAGCCCTCCTCGGGTGCCCTGATGGTGGCGAACACCAGGGCGCCCAGCGCGATACTGAAGGTGACCAGGCCCGCCCAATCGGTGGGATGGGCCCGCCGGTTGAGCGACTCACGCACGCGCAGCGCGCCGACCAGGACGGCTGCGATGCCGACCGGCACGTTGATGTAGAAGATCCAGCGCCAGGACAGCGAGTCGGTCAGCGAGCCGCCGATCAGCGGACCGGTGGCGACGGCGAGGCCGACCGCGGCACCGAACACGGTGAAGGCCGTCGCCCGCTCCTTGCCGTGGAACTCGTGGCTGAGCATGGCGGGACCGACCGCGAACATGATGGCCGCGCCCACGCCCTGCACGGCACGGTAGAGGCTCAGTGACGTCGCGTCGCCGGCCAGACCGCAGGCCAGCGAGGCGATGGTGAAGATGACGAAGCCCACCTGGAAGAGCCGTTTGCGGCCGAGCCGGTCGGCGAGGGAACCCGCTGCCACCAGGAAGATCGCGAGCGTGAGGGCATAGGCGTCGAACACCCATTGCAGGTCGGCGAAGCTGCTGTCCAGGGACTCGTGGATCTGCGGCAGCGCCACGGCGACCACGCTCAGGTCGAGCATCAGCATGAACGTGCCCAGCGCGACGATCCCCAGTGTCCACCACCTAGTGGGCGACGGTAAGCGTTCTGCGGGCATGGCGGGCATGGCAGGGCTCTCCTATCAACCAGGTTTCTAGATAATGGAAAACTAGATGATTGAGAAGCCCGGGGTCAACCTTTCTCGCGGGGCGGCGAGGCGCGCGGGCCGCGGCGGGCGCCGCGCATGTCGGCGGACGGCGCGCTTATCGGCGGACGGCCCGTATATCGGCGGACGCCATACACGCCGACAGCGAGCGGGCACAGGAAAAGGGCGGGCCCGAAGGACCCGCCCCGTACCGCAGTAGCCGCCGGTCAGTCGCTGCACACCGACGCCGGCCAGCGCCCCGCGAGGATCCGGTCGAGTGTCCCTCGGAGCACTCGGCGCTCGTCGTCGGCGAGCATGCCGAAGAAGGCCGACTCGACCTCGGTGGCCACAGCGTCCGCCTCCGCCAGTGCCGCACGGCCGGAGTCGGTGAGGATCAGGTTGTAGCGCCGCCGGTCGGCGGGGTTGCGCCTGCGCTCCACGTGCTGGTTGCGCTCCATAGCGTCGATGACCGTCACGACCGTCGTCGGGTCGAGGTTGAGCAGTCGGCTGAGGTCCTGCTGGGAGAGCTCGGGCCCACCGGCCAGGGAGGCCAGCACGAAGAAGTACCGGCTGCGCATGCCGACCGTACCCAGGGCCTTCTCCACATCCTCGACCAGCAGCAGCGCCGCCTTGTGGAGCAGGTACCCCGGACGCTCGGCGATCAGGAAGTCCTCGCGGGGCCGCTGAGGAGCCCCGCCCTGCCCGGCGTTGCCACTGCGCGCCATGAACCGACTCCCTTCGACCACCCGGACTTTCTACCGTCGAACATACCAATGCTTCGAAGTCCGGACGCGTCCGGTCCACGACGCGGCGACGGGGAGGCGGTGGTGGTCGAGGTCGCCGCGGAGGGCGGGCCTGGACCTGGACCCGCACCGGTACTTGGGCCAACATCGTTCCCGGCCACTACGCACCAAGGAGGAAGAAGCAATGCAGCGCATCGGCATCATCGGAGTGGGCGAGATCGGCCGGGCCATCGTGACGGGCCTGTGCGACGCGGGCGGCGAGTCGCCCCAGGTGTTCCTCTCACCCCGGGGAGCCCGCACGGCAGCGGAGCTGTCCGCTCGCTACGAGGGGGTGCGGGTGTGCGCGGACAACCAGGAAGTGGTCGACCGATCCGAGCTGGTGATCATCGCGGTACGCCGCGGCGACCTGCACGATGCGCTTGCCGACTTGCGGGTGGCCGACGACAGGCTGGTGGTCGACGTCATGGCCGGTGTCGGCATCGACGAGCTGCGCCGGGTACTCGCCACCGACGCCCCGGTGGTACGGGCCATCCCCCTGCCCACCGTACGAGAGCGCCGCTCCGTCACGGTGACGTGCCCGTCGCATCCGGTGGTGAACGCCTTCTTCGAGCACCTGGGCGGGGCGCTCCCGGTCGAGGACGAGGCGGCCTTCGACGTCTTCTCGGCCCTGACGGGAACGCTGACCACGCACTACGCCTACCTCGCCACCCTCGCCACATGGGCCGCGGACCACGGCATCCCCGCCGACGACGCGGACAGCTACGTACGCAGTCTCTTCGAGGGGGTCGGCCGCTCCCTGGGCGACGAGACGCGCTCCCTGCGACAGCTCACCGCCAATCACGAGACCCCTAAGGGAAACAACGAACGCATCCGCACCACGTGGTTCGACCCGGCCAACGCCGAAGCCCTCCGCAAGGCCCTCGACGGCCTCCTGGCCGATCTGGGGTAACGCGCGGTCCGGTGGACGCGGGTCCGGCCCGAACGATCGGCAACCCCCCACATCTTGGGATACTCCTCCGCCGCTCGCCCCGTCACTGTTGCGTCATGGGCCGCACCGGCGAAACGGCACGGTCCGACCGGCAAGGAAGCGTTTCGCCGAGCGGAGTGTCCCCGCGTGTGCGGGTCGGCTGTGGCCGAACCAGGGGAAGGTGACTTCAGATGTGCGCATCGTGGCATGAGTACAACATCGCGCCGGAACGCAGCGCCACCGACACCCGCGGCATCACCGCGGTGTCGCGGATCTCCAGCAGCATGGAGATCTGGTGGACCGGCATCAACCAATCGGTGGAAGGCGCCTACTGGTACGAGGGCGGGCAGTGGACGCGCCACCGGATCGCGCCCGACGGCAGCGCCTCCGTCAGCGGCGGCATGGCCGCGGTGTCGCGGATTCCCGGCAGCATGGAGCTGTGGTGGATCGGCGTCAACGGCTCTGTGGAGGGCGCCTACTGGTACGAGGGGGGCCAGTGGACCCGCTACCGCATCGCACCCGACGGCAGCGTGAACGGCGAAGGCAATCTCGCCGCTGTGTCACGCATCCCCGGCCACATGGAACTGTGGTGGATCGGCGCCAACGGGTCCGTGGAGGGCGCCCATTGGTACGAGGGAGGCCAGTGGACCCGCTACCGGATCGCACCCGACGGCAGCGCCGCCGTGCGGGGTGGGGTGGCCGCGGTGTCGCGCGTTCCCGGCAGCATGGAGCTGTGGTGGATCGGCGCGAACGGGTCCGTGGAGGGCGCCTACTGGTACGAGGGGGGCCAATGGACCCGCTACCAGATCGCCCGGGCCCGCAGCGCCTCGGTCAACGGCGGTGTGGCCGCGGTCTCGCGGGCGCCCGGCACCATGGAGATGTGGTGGATCGGCGACACCGGCAGCTCCGTCGGCTCGGTGGAGGGCGCGTACTGGTACGACGGCGGCCAGTGGACCCGCTACCGCATCGCACCGAACGCGGGCGCGTCCCCCGGTACCGGGATCGCCGCGGTGTCCCGGATCCCCGGCAGCATGGAGCTCTGGTGGGTCGGCCCCCAGCGCGAGGTGCGGGGCGCGTACTGGTACGAGGGCGGCATGTGGACCGCCTACCAGCACTCCGCTTTCGGCAGCGGCGCGGCCTACGGCGGTGTGGCCGCGGTGTCGCGGATTCCCGGCAGCTTGGAGACCTGGTGGATCGGCGGCGCCGGCGCGCCCAAGGGCCCGGGCTCCGTGCAGGGTGCCTATTGGTACGAGACCGGGGACGAAGCGGGCTGACACCCCGCACAGCATGGCAGCCACCCTCGACCCCGGCCTGCCACGGCACCGCCGTCGACTCCGCTACCGGGCAGGCGAGATGACGCCGGGAGAAGGCTCGGCGGCCGCCGCGGCCCGCTGGCGCACCACGCGGTAGCGGAGGTAGGCGACGTTCGAGCCGAAGGTGCGCGTCTCGGCGAGTTCGAGGTCCACGCGGCGCTCGCACCGGGGAAAGAACGGGGTGCCGCCGCCGACGAGTACCGGGTGGACCACGGCCCTGTACTCGTCGATGAGACCCGCCGCGGCCGCCTCGGCGGCGAGAGTCGCACCGCCGATCGCGATCTCGCCCTCCCCCGGCTCGGCCCGCAACCGCTCGATCTCCTCCACCAAACCGCCGGAGGCCAGGCGGGCATTGCCCTGCACCTCGGACAGCGTCGTGGAGAACACCACCTTGGGAAGTGGCTTCCAGAGCGCGGTCCACTCGCGCGTGGCGTCGTCGAGCGAGGGGTCCTGGTCGGCGGTCTCCCAGTACAGCATCGTCTCATACAGCCGTCGCCCCAGCAGATGGACACCGACCTGACGGATGTCGTCGATCCAGAAGCGGAAGACCTCATCGTCGGGCTCCGTCCAGTCGAAGGTGCCGTCCGGCCCGACGATGTAGCCGTCGAGTGAGACGCCCATCGAATAGGTCACGCTGCGCATCGGGGGTCCTCCTCGGTGACGGGTTCGCCAGTACGGCGGCCGGACGTTGCTGGGCTCGTCGCGGCTCACGGGGGCCGGTCCCCCCGTCCCCGGGCAGGATCCTCCTGGGAACGGTGCCGACCCTACCGATTGGCGGCCAGCACTGCCGCTAGACCCTCTTGCAGATCTTTGACGAAGTACTCGGGAACCTCCAGCGACGGGAAGTGACCCCCGACTTCGGGCGTCCTCCATCGCACGATCTGTCGATACCGCTCCTGCGCCCAGGGGCGCGGGCACTTCTCGACGTCGCGGGGATACATGCTGAGCGCTGACGGGACGTCGACACGGAGGTCGGGGTCCAGCGAGTTGTGGCTCTCGTAGTAGATGCGGGCAGCCGACGCGCCGGTCCGCGTCAGCCAGTACAGGGTGACGTCGTCGAGGACCCTGTCCATGGAGATCTTTTCGAACGGGCTGTCTTCGGTGTCCGACCACTCGGCGAACTTGTCGAGGATCCAGGCGAGGAGCCCGACCGGGGAGTCGACGAGCGCGTAGCCGATGGTCTGCGGCCGGGTCGCCTGCTGCTTCGCGTACGCCGCACGGTGGCGCCAGAAGTCGCGGGTTTCCTCGGCCCACTCGCGCTCGGCCGCCGTCAGCCCGTCCGTGGTCAGGCCGGGCGGCGCCTCCGCGAACGTCGTGTGGATGCCGAGGACGTGCGCCGGGAACCTGCCGCCGAGGACCGTGGTGATGTTGCCTCCCCAGTCGCCGCCGTGGGCTGCGAACTTGCTGTACCCGAGCCTCCCCATCAGCTCCACCCAGGCGGCGGCGATCCTTTCCGTTCCCCAGCCGGTGGTGGTCGGCTTGTCGCTGTAACCGAAGCCCGGGAGCGACGGGACCACGACGTGGAACGCCGGCGCGTCCGCATCCCCCGGATCCGCCAACTCGTCCACGACATCGATGAACCGGACGATGCTGTCAGGCCAGCCGTGCGTCAGGATCAGAGGAGTGGCGTCCGCCCGCGCTGATCGGCGGTGCAGGAAGTGGATCCCCAGATCATCGATGGTCGTGCGGAACTGACCGATCCGGTTGAGGCGCTCTTCGAACGACCGCCAGTTGTACGCGGTGCGCCAGTGGTTCACGACATCGACGAGGTCGGCGAGCGGCACACCCTGTTCCCACCGGCGAGGGTCGGGCGCGGGGCGATGGACCGTCTCGGCCTCCGGCAGCCGCGCCGCGGCCAGCCGCGCACGCAGATCCTCCAGGTCGGCGTCAGTTGCACGGGTTTCACATGCGTGCACGTCGTCGCTCGTCGGACGGGACATGAGACCTCCTGGCCGTCGCGGAACCGGCTCCAGCCTGTCGTGAACCGGCTTAGACGGTTCTAGCAGTTCCCCGAGGCGCGCCGCAACCGGCTAAGGTGGTTCCATGTGTGCCGCGTTTCCTGATTTCCGCCTCGGCAGCGTGCTGGCGACCAGCTTCACGGGGACCCTGTCGGAGCGTCACGGCACGGCCGTGGAGCGCATTCCCACGCCGCACCGGCTCGTCGACTGGCTGACGGTGAGCGGCCTGGCCGTGGACTCCTGCACCACGGCCCAGCTCGACCTCGCCAAGGAACTGAGGGAGTCGATCCACGCCGCCGCGACAGCGGCCGCGACCCAGGAAGCTCTCCCTGCGTCCGCTGTCCACGTCATCAATGAGCGCAGCGCGCACGGTCGCGCGGCGGCCATCCTGACGTCCGAGGGCAAGCGGCAGTGGCGGCTCGGCTCGGCTTCCCGCGTGGAGGACGCCCTCGGCGTGATCGCCGCCGACGCGATCAGCATCATCGCGGGCGAACGAGACGGAAAGTTGGCCTTGTGCGCCTCACCGACCTGCCGAGCAGCGTTCTTCGACACCAGCCAGAGCCGTACCCGCAAGTGGTGTGACATGAATACGTGCGGGAATCGCCAGAAGAAGGCGCGCTTCAACGCCAACCAGCGCAAGGGCTCGAGTTCAGCGGGGTGATGGTGCCTCGGCGGTCGGCCCTGGTCGGGCGTGTGCTGGGGCTGTTGCGCCTTCCGCAAGATCATCCAGCAGCGTGAAGCCACCGGTAGCGGGCCGCACGGCGGCGGGCCGTCTGTGACATGTCGGCAAGGACGCCGGCGCCCACGCCCGGGGTCTCGTTCCAGGCACGGATCTTCTCCGCGACCCGCATCAGACGTGGGTCGCCGGGGCGGACATGGAGGTAGAACAAGGCCTCGTAGGGGCGGCGGTCGTCCCCGCCCCACCGGACAATGCCCTCCGTGTCGGCGAGGATGTCCCGGATGATCAGTAACTGACCCGGGGTGAAGCCCTCCCGTACGCTCGGCGGGTAGGAGCCGGGCCGGATCGCCACGGCGGTGCCCGATGCCTGGTTGGACTCCGGAAGCCTGCTGTCACGGACGTCCGACGGAGATGTCCAGCCTCTGACCGGGTCGGGCTCACCGGGTCGGCCGAGGGCGTCGATGTCGTAGTGGAAGCGGCGGATCACATGCACCAGTACCGCTTCCGGGGCACCTGTGCGCACGGCGACGTACAGGCCGGTGCCAGGCACGGGGCAGGTCGCGAGGGACATTCCGGTGTCGATGGCCTTGTGCATCTCCCAGCCGTTGGCGGAAGGGCGGCCGGTGAGGACACGGCGCCGACGGGCGTGGAGGCTCCGCATGGCTGCGTCCGGCTGCGGGCCCGTGGACTTCGGTACGGCTGCGGTGGCCCGGGCGGGGGGAGCGAGCAGGGTGGCAGCAGTGGATCCGGCCAGGGCGGTGCCCACGGCGAGGCCCACTCCCTGAGCCATGAGTCTGCGACGGGGTATGACGGTACCGGTCATAGTGGTTTTCCCTCTCCTTGAGGTGACGTACTACGACGGCGCTGCCGCGTGCGGAGGATGACTGAAGCGCCGCCGACTGCGAGTGCGGCGAGGAGCAAGGCGGCCATGGACGGGTTGAGGTAGCCGGGGACGACGGCGTCGAAGCCGGGCGCGCCTTTCGGCATGTGACACGTGAACCGCAAAGGGATGTAGCCCCCGACATAGGCGTCCACCTGTTTCGCCCGCTCGAAGCCGCCGGCCTTCTCGCACTCCTCGAACTTGTACTGGTCATCGAGGGAGGTCAGCAGGATCTGGGCACATCCCCACAGATAGAGGGTCAGCGCCCCCGTGCAGAAGGAGATGGCTACATCACGGCAGACCGTGGCCGGTGTGTACGCGGTACGCCGACTTCGCGTGAACGAGGACAGCAGATAGACGCCCAGCCCGAACAGCGCGGCCGTGCCGCATATCAGGATGGCCAGAAGCGCCCCGGAGTCATGGCTCTCGAGCGTGGTCGACGCTGAACTGATCATGCCGGTCAGGCCTCTCGGATGACGCGGGCGTACTTCTCGAAGATCGCGTACAACGTCATCCGCTTCCGCGCGTGCCTTTCGGCCATCTCGCCGAATCCCTGGTAGCGGCGCAAAATCTCGAACTTCTCGTCGTCGGTGTAGTCCAGAGCAGGGCGTCGCATCTTCGTCTCTTCGTGGCCGCTCACGTCACCCTTCTTGCCGTCCGCGCACCACAGCTGCACCCATGCCACGGTGCGGACGTTGAAGGGGTTGTCGGAGCGCAACCTGTCCCACATGGTGAAAATGTCGGCATCCTTGGCAGTATCCCGGATCTCTCCCCGGGTGAGGCCCGATCGGATGGCGTTGTTCCAGGCGACGATGCCGGTGTGTCCGAATATCTTGCCGATACCGGTACTGCTGTCCCGGACTTTGTTGATCCCGGGGAGGTCCTTGGCCCAATCCGGGATGAACCCCTTGTGGTAGTACCACACGCCTGCGGCACCCATGTGATCCACGTTGTTGTAGTGACAGAATTCCCAGTACGCCGTCGTCTGGATCAGGGCCTTGCGCATGCGGAGCCTACGGGCCATGGACGTGATGGCCTCGTCCTGACGCAGGACCTCATCCAGGCATAACTGCCTGCTGTACATGAGCTTGTCCTTGTCGCTCTCCATGGCGGATTCCATGAAGCTGACCGCTTCCGCCCGGAGGCTCTCCAAGTAGCTCAGGTGGAACCCGATGTCGAGCCTCTCAGCCGGAGTGGGGAGGAAGTCACCCTGGCCGGTGTCGCGTCCGGAGGCGATGTTGTTGTCGATCTCGATGGCGCCACTTCCGGAGCCGATCGTCTTTGTGACGATCTGGTCGAAGGCCCAGTTCTCCGGCATCGCGTACCCCAGGTTTCCAGAGAAACCGGAGGACATGTTGGATACAAAACTAGCATCCGCGTATCCCCCACTGGCGACGCGGGAGCACACATTTCGGGGCCCGTAGATGCCGACCTCGAAGGGATTTCCCAACTGGTGCATCTTCTCCGAGATGCTCCGGAAGTACGGCAGGATGTGTGAGGTGACCTCATCGTTGACCGCGTCGTAGTCGACGGCGAAGTAGATCCTGGTCCCGGTCCTGAACCCGTGATCCTCAGCCTTGGCCGCAGCGTTCAGGCAGTCCACGACGCCCTGTCGGGGGCTGTAGTAGTCGACAGACCGTGCCCATGTCTGGTAGATCGGAAAGCAACGCAGACCGTACTCCTTGAGGGTCGCCAGCTCGCCCGGCTGGATCTCCTTCTCCGGCAAACTGGTGCCGGAGTTGTACAGGTAGCGGCCTATGTACTTGATGCCGGCGTCCTTCAGCGTCTGCGCACGAGCGGGAGTGATCTTCGTGACGCCGTCGCACGCCTCTCCCTTGCGGGACTGATCACCGTAGGACACGAGCAGGGAGGACCAGGTCTGGAAGTCGCCCTTCCCGGTGACAGGCAGTTTGAGAAAAGACTGCAATTCCTTGGCCGCATTGGCATGTGCGGATGTGAAAGCGGTCGAGAAGGACACGGAGCGCCTATTGAGCACCATGGCCGCGGAGAAGAGCTGCACCCAGACGCCGGAGGACCCGGTAGACAGTGTGTGGCTCTTCAACCCGTTCTGCGTTCCGGGCCCGAAGACCCCGTTGGCGACACCGTCAGCCATGCCCAGTTCGTACTGGATTGCCAACAGCATCGACTTGGCCACGTCACGTGAGTGGTGTCCGTCGCACGGGATTGCGTAGTAGTCCTTCCGCAGGAGATAGCGGCCGTTGAGCCACTGCTGTATGGAACGGACGGTCTCCGAGCCCTCGTTGACGGTGACGTAGGCGTCCATGTTGAACAGGCCCTTGACCACCTTCGGCCAGAGAGAACTGCCCGGGTAGACCTTGTCCACGCCCATGTTCTCGTGCAACTTCACCACCGCGGCCTTGACCCGGGAGTTGTACTTGCCGTCGATCTCACCACCGTCGTAGCCCTTGCAGTACAGCGCGGACTGGATGATCCGGCAGAAGATCGCCGATGGAATCGTGCTCTCGTCCAGCTTGCCGTACTTCTCCTGGAGCGCGGCCAAGGTGCCTGGGCCGAAGTTGTTGGAGAGGCTGTCGATACCCAACTCGTACTGGAGCGCGCGGGTAAGGGCATACATGACCGTCCAACTGGTCCGGCCGTCCTCCTCGAGCTTGGGAATGCCGAGCGTGGCACCGTCGCCGTAGGTGGTGTTGATGAACCTCTGGGCGCGACGTACCAACTCGTCAGCCATGGAACTCTCCTCGCAGGTCGATGCAGGGGCGACGGACCACGCCGTGCACGGGCAAGTGCGGCCACAGGTCACCGGCCGTCGAAGAGCCCGCTCCCTGTTCTCCTGACTGAGCATCATCCCCGGCCGACGACTGCGGCGATCCCCTGTGCACCTGATGACTCTATGCGTGACATCAACCTTTGCGACTGTGCATTACGAAGATCACGTAGGACTGGCTCGAAAGTCGCACCGAGAGTGGAACGGCTTGCTTATGAGAATGTGACTGCCCGGTGCTGCGTGGCGTTCGCACGGGTACCTGGAAACGGAATCGTGCACAACTAGTCCTGGGCCGCAGTGGTTTGGCTGGTCTGCGATGGTCAGCCAGCCACTCCGCAGCCGGGGCGGGAGCAACCGTCGGGATCGAGCGCGCGTGCCGGGCGACCAGATCGACCACCAAGCCCGGGCTGGGGGTCGAACGGACCTCACCAGGCACGTTATCCAGCCATTGTCAGCAGGGCGGAGTCCCCCACTCCCACCTCCGCTTCCAGGCATGCACGCAATCTCGACCTGTACATTTGCTCCTCATATCCCGGGAGCAAATCATTCCGATCCCGGTGAGACTCTGAAGCCATCCATGCCCAACCTTTTCCATGAGCAGTCACAAAGAGCTGGACCGTGCTTAGAGTCATCCGGTGACCGCGCCCTGAAGCCACCGACGGAGTCCTGTCCCTCGGTCAGATCAGGACCTGCTCCGTCCACGCCGTCCGGCCGGGCTCCACACCACGGGCCACGTCCCGCTCCGTCGGGGCTCCCTGCCCACCCATCACTTGCGGAGGATCACCGTGCGCATACGCACTCGCATAGCCGTGTCCACTTCGGCCCTCGGTCTCACTCTGAGCGGTGTTGCCACAGCACCCGCCTACGGCGACGACACCGTCCCCGATGTTCCCAGTGCCGTCACCGGGACCCTCAGCCCGGAGGAAGAGGAGGAAGTACACCGCGAGTTGGACGACGCTCCCAAGGTGGACATGTGGCTCAACGGCCAGAAGGTGGACCCTTCCTCGGAAGACCTCCATGGCGCGGAGGTCTGCGCCGAAGTCTCGGAGGACGGCACCATGGAATGCTTCGACACCCCGGAGGCGTCCAACACGTACCTGGCACGGCACGCCCCTACGGAAGCGTCGAGACGGGGAGCTGCCGAAGCTGCGACCGCCCGTCGCTATCAGGACTGCCCCAGCGACTGGGTGTGCCTGTGGCAGCACGCCGATTACAAGGGGCGACGTCTTCAGTGGCCCACCTACCCGTCGGCGAAGACCCGCCACCTCGACCAGTACAGTCCCAGTTTCCGGGACAAGGCCTCGTCGGCCTACGTCAATCGCATGCAGCGCGGTGTGACGCTCTACGACTTCCGTACCGCCAGGCCGGATCCGAAGCTCATCCTCGCCTCCGGGCGCACTCTGTGGTCGAACTTCAAGAACTACGATTACGCCTACGGCGGCAACTGGAACGACAAGGCCGACGCCATCAAGTTCTGACCTCGCTCGCTCCGTGCCTCGGGCGCGGGGGTGGGGCGTATCCCGGCAAGGAGATGTGGCAGATGCGTACACAGTTCACCCGCCCTGTGACCGCGGCACTCGGCGCGTTTCTCGCCGTCGGCCTCGCCGTCGGTTGCTCATGGACGGAGAGCGAACCCGACGCCACATCCGTCGTGCCGTCGGCCTTACCCGACGACACGGACAAGTCCCAGTCGAAGAGGAACGCGGAACGGTTCCGCTCGTGGGTCGACGCCCATGGAACGAAGAGCCAGCGGGCGGCGGCGGCCCGTGTCGAGCGGGTCATCCGCGAAGGGGACGGCGGGTCCGGCAAGACGTACATCGCCACCGACATCAATGGTGGGCCCACTCCGGTGGAGGACGGCATGGCAACGGCCGACGACCTTGCCGCGGCCTTCGGCAAGTGGAAGGCATCCGAGGAGGGGGTCGTCTCGGTGTACGACGTCAACGGGAACGTCCTAGTCGCCAAGCGCGCCTGACGACGAAACCCGTACCGAGCCCGGGAGCGCTCGGCAGGCCTCCGGGCCCGTTCGGCTCGGGCCGTCGGGGGACAGTGCACCCCGCGTCGCAGAACGTCCGCACGAAGTGCCGCCGACCGTCAGTGGGGGGCGGCTCGGGCCCGCAACGGGTCGCGCCGCCCCCCGACCGCCCTCGGGCACCGTATCGACGCGGTGCCCGAGTGCGGTCGGTGCGAACCGGAGCGGCTCAGTGCTCGTGACCGCCCGTGGGCGGCTTCGCGTCCGGTGTCCACTTCTTCGCCGTCTTGCCGTTGAGGTCCCAGACCACCTGGCCCGCGCGGACGGTGAGCTCCGCGGTCAGCTTCTGCGTGCCGTCGATCCGGAAGCCGAAGCTGTCCACGTACCCGAACGTGCCCTGCTGGCGGGCGAGCACCGCGATGTCAGCGGGCGCTCCCACCGAGAGGTTGCCCAGGTCGGTGCGCTTGATCGCCTTCGCCGGCTTCCACGTCGAGGCGTTGATGACGTCCTTCAGCGGCATGTTGAGGGCGAGGAACTTGGACATGACGTTCGTCTGGTCCTTCATGCCCGAGTTCATGCTGCTGATGTGCAGGTCCGTGGAGATGGCGTCGGGCGTGAACCCTGCCTTCAGCGCCGGGACGGCGACCCTCCAGCCGAAGCTGCCGCCGCCGTGGCCGACGTCGTAGAGGACACCGCGGTCACGTCCCTGCTGCATCGCCGGGTTGAGCTTGCCGTCCTCGCCCAGCTCACCGCGGTTTCCGGAGTAGGCGTGCGAGTAGATGTCACCGGGGCGCAGCTTCTCGGTGAGCAGCGTCTTCAGGGGGCGCTCGGGGCGGGGCTCACCGAAGTCCACGAGGACCGGGACGTTGGCGTCCTTTCCGGCCTGGAGGGAGTTGTCGACCGGCGTCCATTCCGGTCCCTCGTAGTGCGCCGTCTTGATGCCGACGATCGTGTCGGGGTGCTGCCGGGCCTTCGCGACGGCCGGGCCCGGCTTCATGTCGCTGAGGTCCTGCTCCGCGGGGTTGCCCGCCATGCCCTTGCCCACGATGTTGAGGAAGGCCAGTACGCGGGTCTTGGAGCGGTCGATGGTGTTCTTCTTGAAGAGGTCGAAGTTCGCTGCGCCGGCGGATCCCGCGTCCACCGCGGTGGTGACGCCGGAGCGGAAGGTGAATCCGTCGGGGGCGACGCCGTTCTTGCCGTTCGCGTACGCGTCCTCGGGGCCGGTGAAGAGGTGGGCGTGCAGGTCGATCAGGCCGGGCGTGACGAAGTTGCCCTCCGCGTCGACGACCTGCTTGGTAGCCGCGGTGTCGATGTACGCGGCGACCTTGGCGATCTTCCCGTCCTTGACGGCGACGTCACGCAGGTCGTCGATGCCGTTCTTGGGGTCGATGACGTGACCGCGCCGGATGACGAGGTCGTACGCCTCCGCGGTGTCCGCCTTCGTGCCGGAGGACGCGCCGGTGGAGGGGGTGGCGCCGACGGTGGCGCCGAGGACCAGGGCGATCGCTGCGGGCAGAAGGAGTCGGTTGAGCCGGTGTCTCGTGGGCATGCGGATTCCCATCTCAGCTGACGGCGATGCGGTCGAGGCAAACGTGTCCAACAGGGAGCGAGTCAATCCGTGTTGAGGCCACCTAGGTTCGTGTTCCCGCACGAGACCACGCGATTCCGGCCACAACAGGAGGGATGCTGAAACACGGGTGCCGTGCTTTCGGACGGTGACTGTGTTCGGCATTCCAGGCCTCTTCGTGCCGTGCAGTCACGAAAGGTGAGCACCGGGTAGTCCTTGCAGGACATCAGCCGGTTCCCGTAGCGGATCCGACGCGACCGGGCATGAATGACAGCCTCGTTCGCTGCCGATGTCCAGCCGTCGTTGAACGCTCAACTCCCCCTTTGAGCATGGCTGTTGCCCGCCGGTTGCTGCCACGGACGCGACCGTCCGGCTAAAGCCACGCTATTGCATCCTGTGCACTTGACGGCTTTTCCCACACCTGGCTATTGCACCCTCTGCACCCGACAGCTTCTCCATCTCTCGGCTGTTGCATCCTCTGCACTCGGCGCCCAATGAATTCTGACCGGAAACACACAGCTCTCCCACAGGACCGAGGAGCGGCCTCGCCGTCGCTGCCGGTACCACCGCCCCGACGACAGCGAAGCCCACCGACGGCCGGACTCTCGTACACCGACTGTGACGGCGACCCGAGTGTGTCCCGGGCGTCGCGGCGTATGACGCATATGGGTACGAAGCGGAACCGGCGGCCCGGAGGTGGCACTTGCGGTGGCGCGCGCGTCAGCGCACCCACCCGGACGGCGCTTCGGGGCTGCGGCGAGTCACCTGCCGCAACCCCTTAACAATTCCGCCGACGTTTCTGTGAAATGTTGCCCCCGGTAAGCGTCTTGCGAGTCAGTGACGCGCCGAGTGATAGTTCCGGACACGGCGAGACCCCACACTCCCGTCAGGCAAGGGCCACCCCTCAGCGAGGCGGAGTCTGTGCATTCGCGCAACTCCATCGCGGGTTCCTGTCTGCTATTTGGAAGGAATGAACGTGCGCAATTCCCGTAAATTCGGCATCGCCGCGGTAGGCGTCGTCCTCTCGGCCTCCGCGGTCCTCGGGACCCAGACCGTGGCACAGGCGCAGGACTCGGTGTCCACTCCGCGCTACCAGCCCGAGATGGTACGGGCGCTCGCTGCTTCCCTCGGTGTCAGCGAAGAGGCCGCGATCGACCGCCTGGACCGGCAGGACGCACAGCAGGACAAGCTCGACGGTCTGCGGAAGAGAGGCATATCCGACGACGGGGCGTTCTTCGACGCCGCCGGCAAGCTGACCGTCAACGCCACCGGTGCCGACGACGCCGCCCGGATCGAGAAGGCGGGCCTCGACGCCCGCTCGGCAGCCCGCGGCCAGGACGAGCTCGACGAGATCAAGGCCGAGCTGGACGCCGCAGCCCGCGAACGCACCCCCTCGGGGGTCACCGCCTGGTCGGTGGACCTGGCCTCCGACAAGGTCGTCGTCAAGGTCAACAACACCCGGGGAGCCGCCGCCAAGGCCTTCCTCGCCGAGGCCGCGAAGCACGGCTCCGCCGTCAAGGTCGTACGGAACCAGAAGAAGCTCGAACCGCAGGCCGCGATCTACCCCGGCAGCAAGATGACGATCAACAACTCGTCGGGGTACTGCTCCGTCGGGTACGGGGCCCGGGACCAGTCCGGCAGGCAGTACCTCGTCACCGCCGGGCACTGCGTCGCCAACCTGCCCACCCTGCGGTTCGACGGCACCGCCTTCGCGAAGGGCACCAAGACCCGCTACGCGCTCGGCACCCGCAGCGTCGACATGGGAATCGCCACCATCAACTCCGGCCACTCCATCACCACCACGGTGGGCACCTGGGGTCAGGCCGGCAATGTGGCCGTCAAGGGCAGCAGCCGCGCCACGTCCGGCGCGGCCCTGTGCAAGTCCGGCGCCACCACGGGGTGGACCTGCGGCGCGGTCGGCTCGTACAACATCACGGTCACCTACACGGACCCCAACGGCGGCCCCGACACGGTGGTCACGGGCCTGGCGTCCTCCAGCGTCTGCACCGAAGGGGGTGACAGCGGGGGTGCCTACATCTCCGGGAACCAGGCCCAGGGCATGACCTCCGGCGGCCCGATCGGCCAGCAGTGCTCGGGCGTCAACTCCCGCGGCTCCTCCTACTTCCAGCCGCTCGACGACACCCTCCGCTACTACGGCCTGACGCTCAACACCAACTGAGCACCCGCAGCACGAAACGGGCAAGTCCCGCAGCACGGCCGACCACGGGCCGCTCACCCGTTAGGGTGGGCGGCCCCCGGCCGCTCCTCGCACCAAGACGGCCATCGAGCCGCCCGCTGGAAGAACGCATGCCGAACACTTTCGACGACGGGCCCGACGCGACGTTCGCGACCGTCTTCCGCCAGGCCCTGCGTCGACGCGGGCTGCCCCTGGAACGCATACGCGACCACCTCCAGGCCCATGGGGTCCACGTCAGCCTCGCCACCCTCAGCTACTGGCAGAGCGGACGCAGCCAGCCCGAGAAGGCGCAGTCCCTGCGCGCGGTGGACGCGTTGGAGCCCCTGCTCGGCTTCCCGGCGGGCACACTGCGCTCGTTGCTGGGTCCTCGTCGTCCCCGTGGCTGGGCGCCCCCGCACAACCCGACCGCCGTCCGCGACGTCTATGGCGAGAACTCCGACGTCGAGCAGGTCCTGGGTGAGAGCTTTCCGCAGTTCAACGCCGGTGTCCGGCATGTGGTCATTCACGAGACGGTCAACGTCAACGAGCACCGCTTCGTGGACGAGACGCGGGTCACCATGGTGGTACGAGCCGTGCGCAGCGGCGTCGGACACCTGACGGTCATCCACTCCCTGGACTCGCCGGAGGCAGAGACGATCGCGCTCAGCGTCCCCTGTGGACCGCCGCCGCCCATCCGGTTCCTGCCGGGGGTGGACTGCGTGGCAGCCGACCTTCCCCTCGCTCGGCGGCTGGCGGCGAACGAGACCGCGGTCGTCGAGTACACACTCCGCGCCGATTCCACCGCGGGGGTCTCCACTTTTCACGAGCGCCGGGTCATCTCGCCCTTGCGGTCCTATCTGCTCCAGGTGCGTTTCCACCCCCGGGCGGTCCCCTCGAACTGCTGGCACCTCTACCGCAAGCAGCTCGGCGACGAACCGCAGAGCCGTCACCGTGTGACCCTCGACGAATTCCACACGACGCATTTGTTGCCCACGAAATGCACACCCGGTGTGTACGGCATCGAATGGGAATGGCCGGACTGAGTGGCGACGTGAACGACGCCCGGGGCGCACGAGCTGCCGCCAGGCCGCCCCGGGGCGGACAAGCTGCCGCCTGGACCGTTACGGTCTCCGGGTGACCGAACTACAGACCTTGCGTGCCACCCGTGAGTCCTACGACGCCATCGCCACCACCTACGCCGAGCTGTTTCAGGACTCCCTGCGCGAGCGTCCTCTGGAGCGCGCGCTCTTGAGCGCCTTCGCGGAGCTGGTGCGTGCGGACGGCGAAGCCGATGCCGAGGTCGCCGACCTCGGCTGTGGGCCGGGGTACGTCACAGCCCACTTGCGGGAGCTGGGGCTGAACGCCTTCGGTGTCGACGCCTCCCCCGTGATGATCGGGCTCGCTCGCGAGTCGCACCCCGGGTCGCGGTTCGAGGTGGGTTCGATGGCCGCGCTGGACATCGAGGACGGCGCGCTGGGCGGGGTGCTCTCGCGGTGGTCCGTCATCCACACCCCGCCGCAGGACATGCCCGGCGTCGTGGCCGAGGTCGCCCGGGTGCTGGCTCCCGGCGGGCATCTGCTGATCAGCTTCCCCGCCACCGACGGCCCCCACGACGAGACGCAGGCCTACGACCACGCGGTGGCAACGGCCTACCGCTGGTCCCCCGACCGTTTCGCAGCGCTCCTGCACGACCACGGACTGACCGAGGCAGCCCGCACGGTGATCGAACCGAAGCCCACCGACAAGCGGCAGTTCCAGGAGGTCCAGCTCCTCGCCCGCAAGGCCTAGTCCCGGGCTGCCAGGCGCACTCCCTGCGGCAGCCGGGGCCCCCGGCGGGCGGCACAGGCACAGGCACAGGCACAGGCACAGGCACAGGCACAGGCACAGGCACAGGCACAGGCACAGGCACAGGCACAGGCACAGGCACAGGCACAGGCAAAAGCAAAAGCAAAGGCGAGGAGATGTCTCTCCTCGCCACTCTCAACTTATAGCGCACCAGGGGGCTTGCGGCAATACCCGGGTAGTGGCGCAAACTCCTCCTCCAAGGCCACAACCTGCGGAGATGAGGGCACGACGTGCGTGTGTTGTCGGTGTACGGGGGACGCGGTGGCGTCGGACCAGAGGTGGGATCCGCGGGCTCGGCAGAGCCTGGGACGCGGGTGCTGCGGCTCCGGGGGCCGGTACCGGACATTGCAACGCCGGTGCCAAGATGTGCGACACCGGTACCGGAACTTGCGACACCGGTACCGGAACTTGCAACGCCGGTACCGAGACCGACCACGCCGGTGCATCGATCGGCCGGTGCCGGGCGACGACGGAGCACGGCCGCCTCGGAGGTGGCGCGATGACCGGGCAGTACGTGCGGGGTCTGGAGGAGATCGACGAGTCGCAGATCGCGGTCGTCGGTGGCAAGGGCGCGCACCTGGGTGGGCTCTCACGGATCGGAGGCGTCCGCGTGCCGGCCGGCTTCTGCGTGACGACGGACGCCTTCCGGCGGGTCGTTGCGGACGCGCCGTCGCTGGCCGATCGGCTCGACCAGCTGTCGCGTCCGGACCCCGACGACCGGGAGACGATCCGTACGCTCAGCGCGGAGATCCGCCGGGCCGTCGAGGGAATCGGCGTACCCGACGAGATCGCGGCGGCGATCACCCGCAAGCTCGGTCGGCTGGGTGAGCACGCCGCCTACGCCGTCCGGTCCAGCGCGACGGCCGAGGACCTGCCGACGGCGTCCTTCGCCGGCCAGCAGGACACGTACCTGAACGTGATGGGGCCGACGGCCGTGCTCCGGCACATCAGCCGGTGCTGGGCGTCCCTGTTCACCGAGCGGGCCGTGATCTACCGCGTGCGGAACGGCATCGATCACCGTACGGTCCACATGGCCGTCGTCGTGCAGCGGATGGTTCTCCCGTACGCGTCCGGAATCCTGTTCACGGCCGACCCCGTCACCGGCAACCGGAAGGTCGCCACGGTGGACGCGGGCTTCGGCCTCGGTGAGGCCCTGGTCTCCGGCCTGGTGAACCCGGACGTCTTCAGGGTGCGGGACGGCGAAGTCGTCGCCAAGGAGATCGCCACCAAGGAACGCGCCGTTCAGGCACTTCGCTCCGGCGGTACGCAGGAAGTGGCGATCGACCCGCGGCGGCAGGGGCAGCCCGCGCTGACGGACGCGCAGGTCGTGGAGCTCGTGCGGCTCGGGCGGCGGATCGAGGCGCACTTCGGCCGCCCGCAGGACATCGAGTGGTGCCTGGCCGACGACGGTTTCCAGATCGTGCAGAGCCGGCCGATCACGACCCTGTTCCCCATCCCCGAGACCGAGGACGAGGACCCCCACGTCTACGTCTCCGTGGGCCACGGGCAGATGATGACCGACCCCATGAAGCCCCTGGGGTTCTCCATGTGGCAGCTGACGGCCATGGTGGCGATGCACGAGGCAGGCGGAAGGCTGTTCGTCGACGTCACCCAGCGGCTGGCCTCTCCCGCGAGCCGCGCCGCTCTCCTCGATGCCATGGGGAAGAGCGATCCGCTGATCAGGGACGCTCTGGAGACCGTCATCGAGCGCGACGGTTTCGTACCGTCGCTCCCGGACGCGGTTCCCGGCGGACCCGCGGCCCGGGGTGCGGCCGCCCCGATCGAGACCGATCCTGCCGTCGTCACCGAGCTGATCGAGCGCAGCCAGGAGTCCGTCGCCGCTCTGGAGCGCGACATCCGGACGAAGAGCGGACCGGCGCTGTTCGACTTCCTCCTCGAGGCATTCGTGGAGCACAAGCGAGTCCTCAGCGATCCGCTGAGCTATAGGGCGCTGATGGCGGGGATGGATGCCACGGAGTGGCTCAACGACAGGCTGCGGGAGTGGCTGGGCGAGAAGAACGCCGCCGACACGCTCACACTGTCCGCGCCCGACAACGTCACGTCGGAGATGGGCCTTGCCCTGCTCGACGTCGCGGACGTGATCCGTCCGCACTCGGAGGTGGTGGCGTTCCTCCAGGGCGTCGAGGGCGTCGAGGACGAGGACTTCCTGGACGAGCTGCCGAAGCTGTCGGGCGGTGCCGAGGCGCGCGATGCCATCGAGGCCTACCTCGACCGGTACGGCATGCGCTGCGTCGGCGAGATTGACATCACGCGACCTCGCTGGCGCGAGCGCCCCACGCTGCTGGTGCCCGCGCTCCTCGACAACGTCAGGAACTTCGAGCCGGGGGCCGCCGGGCGCCGCTTCGAGGAAGGGCGGCAAAGGGCGCGGAAGAAGGAACAGGAGGTGCTGGCACGCCTGCGGGCCCTGCCGGACGGGGAGCAGAAGGCCGCCGAGGCCAAGCGGATGATCGACCGGGTCAGAACCTTCATCGGGTACCGGGAGTACCCCAAGTACGACATCGTCAGCCGCTACTTCCTCTACAAGCAGGCACTGCTGCGGGAGGCCGAGGGCCTCGTGCGGGCCGGTGTGCTCCCTGTGCCGGAGGACATCTTCTACCTCACGTTCCAGGAACTCGGCGACGTCGTGCGCTCGCACCACGTGGACGAACGGCTCGTACAGGAGCGCAAGGACGCGTTCCGTGCGCACCACGCGCTCATGCCGCCACGGGTGCTCACGTCGGACGGTGAGGCCGTCACGGGGGCGTACCGGCGCGACGATGTGCCGGCCGGTGCCCTGGTCGGTCTCGCGGTCTCCGCCGGGACCGTCGAGGGGAGGGCCCGTGTCGTCCTGGACATGGCCGATGCCGATCTCGAAGCGGGCGACATCCTGGTCACGGCCTTCACCGACCCCAGCTGGTCGCCGCTCTTCGTCGGCATCGCGGGCCTGGTGACGGAGGTGGGCGGCCTGATGACGCATGGCGCGGTGATCGCCCGGGAGTACGGCCTGCCTGCCGTCGTGGGCGTGGAGCAGGCCACCCGGCTGATCCGGGACGGACAGCGGATCCGCGTGCACGGTACCGAGGGGTACGTCGGGATCCTGCCTTGACCGGGCCGGGCCACACCTGCGAAGCCCGCTGCGTGGCAGGCGCATGAATCTCTTGCTCCCTCCCATGTGTCACCCCCTACAGTGCACTTGCCGGTTACGGGCGTGATTCGTGGGTGGGAGAGGGAGGGTCTCGTGCACAAGCCGCGCGCTGGGCGTGGGGGGCGAGGTGTGCTGTTCGCGGTGCATGTGCTGCGCGGCCAGGCACAGGTCGTGTTCCTGCCGAACGCCCTCACGGGGGCGGTCTTCGCGATCGCGCTCGTCGCGGCGGACTGGTCCTATGCGGTGTACGGGCTGCTCGGCACGGCCGTCGGCACGGGCACGGCGCGGTTCCTCGGTGTGACGGGCCAGCGCGTGGCGGCGGGCACCGAGGGCTTCAACGCCTGCCTGGTCGCGGTGGCGTTCGCGGTGCTGCTCGGGCCCTCGCACGCGTCCACCATGGTCCTCGCCGCCGGTGGCTGTGTGGTGGTCACCGTCGTCACCGCGGCCACCGCCGGGCTGCTGCGCGGCTGGGGGCTGCCCACGCTCACGCTGCCGTTCTGCCTGACGGCCAGCGCGATGGCGATGGCGGCTCCGGGATTCCACCGGGCCTGGCACGGCGGCCCGAGCCCGGCGGCCCTCAGCGGCGCCGCCACGGGGTCGGCGCACCTGCAACTCGTCGACGTCGGGCGCGCGTTCTGCGCCAACATCGGCCAGGTCTTCCTGCTGCCGCAGTGGTACGTGGGGCTGATCCTCCTGGTCGGCGTGTTCGCGGCCAGCCGCCTGGCCGGGGCGATGGCGTGCGTGGGCAGTGCCGTGGGCACCGGCACCGCTTGGGGCCTCGGCGCCCCGGCGGACCGCATCACGGCGGGGGTGATGGGGTACAACGCCGTGCTCGTGGCGATGGCGCTCTGCGGAGTGCTGCTCGTGGCGGACCGGTGGAGCCTCGGGTACGCGGTCGTCGGGGCGGCGGCGGCCACGGTTCTGGGGCCGGCGGTGGAGGCACTCGCGTCTCCGGCCGGCGGCCACGCCTTCACCTGGCCGTTCGTCCTCACCACGCTGGTCTTCGTGGCCGCGGTGCCCGGCCTGCCACGGTTGCACCGTACGAGTACGCAGGTCGTCGCGGCGCCGCCCGGGAACGCCGACGCGGGGCGCACAACCGTCGTCTGAGGAGCTGGTCGCCGCCCTGCGACGAGTCGGCTCCCGCGTCTTTTCTGCCGACAGTTAATACCGGCCCGGCCCGGCCCGGTGATCGTTACAGTCCAGTCCCATGACGACGATCACGACGCGCACGGTCGAGTACCCGGCCGACGGTCTGACGATGACCGGGCACCTCGCGCTCCCGGCCGGTGTCGACCGCAGGCCCGCGGTGCTGCTCGGACCAGAGGGCACGGGTCTCAGCGACGTCGAGCGCCGCCGCGCCGACGCTCTCGCCGAGCTGGGATACATAGCGCTGGCCTTCGACCTGCACGGTGGGCGCTACTTGAGCGACCCCGAGGAGATGCTGGCTCGTTGCCTGCCGCTGCTCGCCGACCCCGACCGGATGCTGGGCATCGGCCACGCGGCGCTCGACGTGTTGCGCGCCGAACCGCGGACCGACCCCGACCGGATCGCCGCCGTCGGCTACGGCACCGGTGGCGCCGTCGCGTTGGAACTCGGGCGCGACGGCGTCGCCCTGCGGGCGATCGGGACGGTCAACGCGACCACCACGGGCCGCCCGGGCGAGGCGGCGCGCATGCGCTGCCCGGTGTGGGCCGGGGTCGGGTCGGAGGACCCGATCATGTCGCCCGCGCACCGGGACGCGTTCACCGCGGAGATGCAGGCCGCGGGCGTCGACTGGCGCCTCACGGTCTACGGCGGCGCCCTGCACGCCTTCCACCACCCGACGGTCGACCACCCCACGGTCCCCGGCGTCGGCTACCACCCCCAGCACGCGCGGCGAGCCTGGCGCGACGTCGTCGACCTGCTCGCCGAGTGCCTGCCCGTGCGGGGGTGAGACGGTCGCGTGCGGCTCGCGGCGCCGCCTGTTCCGTGCTCGAGCGGGCAATGTGGCCCAGGCGTGCCCTCGGCCGAGCTTCGGGCACGGGAGTTGTGGCACTGGCGGGCCCCGCGCTGAAAGCGGATTCTCCTGACGCGACGCGTCGATGGCGCGACAATGTCGGGAAGGTCGACCGACAGAGAATGCCGCCGTGGTGCCCGCCTCTCCGGACATCCCACGAGTGTGCCGGGAAGGGCAAGATGTGAGTGGGGTTCCGCAGCCGTCAGGCGTACCGAGCAAGCTCAACACCGGAGTCGCGCACAACGCACGGGTGTGGAACTACTGGATCGGCGGCAAGGACAACTACGAGGTCGACCAGCAGGTCGGTGACCAGGTCGCGTCGATGTTCCCCGTCATCCGGGACGTGGCCCGCGCCGACCGTGACTTCCTCGGCCGCGCGGTCCGCTTCCTGACCGCCGACCGCGGAGTGCGGCAGTTCCTGGACATCGGTACGGGACTGCCGACGCTGGACAACACCCACGAGATCGCCCAGCAGGTCGCGCCCGAGTCCCGGATCGTCTACGTCGACAACGATCCCATCGTGCTCGTCCACGCCCGCAGCCTGCTGATCGGCACCTCACAGGGAGCCACCGACTACATCGATGCCGACGTCCACCACCCGGACAGCATCATCGAGGGCGCCTCGGCGACCCTCGACCACGACAGGCCCGTCGCGGTCATGATGCTGGGCATCCTCAACTTCGTACTCGACACGGACGAGGCGCAGGACATCGTTCGCCGGATCATGGCCTCGGTCCCCTCCGGCAGCCATCTCGTCCTGACCCACCCGACCACCGACACCGACCTCGGTGGCCAGGGCAACGTCGAGGCCATGGAGTTCTGGAACGAGAACGCCACCCCACCGATCACCGCCCGCACCCGCGCAGAGGTCGGCGCCTTCCTCGAAGGCCTGGATCTCCTTCCTCCCGGCCTCGTCTCGTGCTCGCGGTGGCGTCCCGAGACGGACTCCGCCCCCGTACTCCCGCAGTTCGGGGCGGTGGCGGTGAAGCCCTGAGCGGCGAGCGCCGCCTCGCAGACCTGGTGGTTCAGTACTGCCCGTCGACCGGGATCCAGCCGGACCACGTCTCCGGCTGGTAGAACTTGCCGTTGTCGCCGTTGTAGCGCAAGGCCCGCAGCCGCACGTTCCCGTCCTCGCGGTAGTCCTTGTCGCAGGTCGCCCAGGTGTCGGCGCCCAGCCTGTTGACGCAGACCGCGGCAGGGCGGCCGTAGTCGGTGTAGACCCCGACAGCAGCCGACATGCCGTCCTTCTCCGTGTCGCGGGACCAGATGATGTCGCCGTGTGGCTGGAAGCAGCCCTTCGCGCCGTAGGCGGACGTCGCTCCTAGGCACGCTTCGGCTGCCGCGGCGGCCCGGGGCGTTCCGCCCAGGGACGGAACAGGGGTCCCGGCCGCCGGGACGACGCCTTCGACGATCTCCACATCCGCAGGCATCGGCACTTCCACCAGATGTCCCGTCGGGTCAGCGGCCGGCGCGGGCGGCGCGGCGGTGACCGGGAGCACAAGCGCTGACGCACCGGCGAGAACGCCCAACTTCCGCGAGGTCGTGCCCGGCGTCGAAGACGGCTCCGGTGACGTCGTGGGCCATGAGCCGCATCTGGGACTCGCTGCGGTCGCCGAGGAAGGCCGAGCCGCCGAGAGCGAGGACCGGGATGTCCAGCTTCTCCCGCGCGGCCCGCCGGTTCTGTTCGGCGTCGACGAGCATCGCCCGGTAGACGGAGAGCATCGCCCGGATGCCTCCGGGCATGGAGTAGCAGCGCACGTACTCGTCGATCGCGTCGGGAGTGGCGGTGTCGGGGTGGCTGCGCTCGGACTTGAGCATGTAGGTGATGAGTTCACGCTCGTGTCCGGCGATCAGCATCTCGGGTACGTCGGGCTGGAAGTAGAAGCCCAGGTGCCACAGGTGCATGCCGCTGGACACGTTCTCGGGGGTGAGGGCCGTGTGGTCCTCGAAGCCGAACCCGGGGAAGAGTGCCTCGGCGAACACGAGGGAGCTGACGTGGTCCCGGTGGCGGGCGGCGAGTTGATAGCCGATGACGGCGCCCCAGTCCTCGCCCGCCACGGCGTAGGTCCCGTGTCCGAGGTGGTCCATCAGCGCGGCGATGTCGTCGCTCATCGTCGCGGAGTCATAGCCGTCCGCGGGACGGGCGGAGTCGCCGAGACCGCGCAGGTCCGGTACGACGACGGTGTGCTGGGGCGTCAGCTTCGGGAGGAGGTGGCGCCAGTGGTAGCCGGTCTTGGGCACGCCGTGGAGCAGCACCACCGCGGGGCCGGTGCCGGCCGTCCGGTAGTGCAGGCTCGTTCCGTTGACAGCGGCACGCCCCGTGCGGACGGGCGTGCCGTCATGGTCGTACATCATGGTTGTCCAGCCTTCTCGGTGTGGTCGGGCTTGTGGATGTGCTGCTGGCTGCGGGTCAGCGGGCCCGGGGGGGATCGACCACGGTCACCAAGCGGCTCGGCCCGCTGTGCCCGTCCGCTCCCCCGGCCGCCCGGGTCACGGCGACGGGAGGCCCGGCGGGGCGCACGGTGACGTTCTCCGGGTAGAGCCTGCCGAGCAGGGCCAGGGCTACGAGGTCGTCCTGGCCGGTGGCGTCGAGAGTGACCTCGCCTGCTCGCGTCCACACCAGACCCGGGGCGCGCAAGGCCGCCCATATGTCCGCGGTGCGGGGCGAGTCCTCGGGGAGTGAGTCCCCCGCGTGTGCTCCGTATGCGGTCGCGTCACCCACGGCGGGGTCCGGCCGGTGGGCGAAGCGGTGGCCGCGCAGGGCCTGGCCGAGGTCGACGTGGACGGTACGGGTGCCGTCGGTGACCTCGATGTGGGCGGTGCGGGCCCCGTCGGGGGTGGTCGGTCCGGGGGCGCGGCGAGCGGTGAGCGGTCCTGCCGGGGCGGTGGTGGGCGGCAGGTGCTCGACGAGGGTGCGGGGTGCGGTGTAGTAGTCCGCCTCCTCGGCGACGTACGTGACTGGGTCGTCGGCGGCGTAGGTGAGGGGTTCGTCCGTGGCCTGGTCCGGGCGCCAGGTCAGCAGGTGCCGGGGCGCGGTGAGGGGTGACCGGTCGAGGACGGCGGGCAGGGCGGTGCCACCGGCGGCCGCGAAGCCGTAGCCGTCCGGGCCGGAGGTGCCGGTGACGACGTGGCGGGCGAAGTCCACGATGCGGGTGTGCCGGATCTGGCGTACGAGGAGTTCGGTGAGGAACGCGTCGCGGGCCGGCTCGGTGTGCCGCAGCCCGGTCGGGGTGACGGTCAGCGGCACGTCCTGCCAGTTGGTGAAGGGCAGCAGTGCGTCGCGCAGCAGGACGATCTGGTGCAGCCACTCGTTGTAGAGCTGCATGGTGACGGGTCCCCCGCGGCGACCCATGAGCAGGTCGGTCGCGGCGGGGGTGAGCAGGTGACCGTAGCAGCGGCTGCGGACGACCAGCGGGCCCGCGGGCAGGGGTGCCGGGTCGGTGAGCAGCCTCTCCAGAGCCGCGGTGGACCAGGAGGCCAGTTCCTGACCGATCCTCTCGGCCTGCGCGCCCAGTTCACGGGCGGCCGGGGCGCTGTCGGGGCCCACGAGCAGCGGCAGGGAGGTCTCCCTGGTGCCGAGGGCGAGAGTGGCGTGGATCTGCTCCTCCAACACCCTGCCGTCGGCGCTGGTGAGGGCGTTGTCGTCGATGATGCCCTGGAGCAGCGGCTCGGTGGCGGTGAGGAACCGAGCGGCGGTCAGGACGGTGCCGCCCGCCGGGAAAGCGTTCCAACGGCTGCCGCCGAGGGCGGGGGTGGGTGCGGGGTGCATGGGTCCTCCGTGGTGTCGGTGGAGCGGGGAGTGGAGCGGAGAGACGGGCTCGACGATTCCCGTGCGATGGCGGGCTCCGAGAGCTCAGGACTTAGGGCTCGGGCTTGAGACTTCACACTTATCTGGATCGTACGATCCAGATTTTGGGTAAGGAAAAATCACCCGATGGCGGCCACCGCGACCTCCACGACGGGTTCGAGGGCATGGAGGTCCGGCGTGACCTTCGAGGACACCAGGAGTCCGTTGAGGACGGTGACGAGGAACGCGGCGAGGGTGAGCGGGTCGTGTCGCGGCGCGATGTCGCCCCGCTCCACCGCCACGCGCAGCACCTCGGCCAGCGCGTCCCTGCCGGCGTCCTGCATGTCCCGCACGATCCGCCGGATCGACGCGTCCTCGGGGAGGCGCTCGCAGGCGGCGTTCACCGCCAGGCAGCCCCTGCCGTCGTGCCCGACGGCGATGCGGACGCGCTCCGTCAGCAGGGTACGGACCGCGGAGCGGGCGTCCGCGCCCTCCTCCAGGTCGCGCAGGGCGGCCGCCGCGAGGGTCGTGCGATAGTGCTCGAGCGCGGCTCGGTACAGGCCGTCCTTGTCGCCGAAGGCCGCGTACAAGGACCCCTGCCCGATGCCCAGGTGCCGGGTCAGGTCCCGTACCGACGTCGCTTCATAGCCGCGCGTCCAGAACAGCTCCATGGCGCGGCTCACCGCCGCTTCGGTGTCGAACTCCCGGGTCCTCGCCATGGGGCAACCGTAGCCTATCTGGATCGCACGCTCAAGAACGTCCGTGAGCGGTCGAGGCCGAGCCGGTCTCGGTCAGACACGGCAGCGGGCAGCGGGCAGGGGGGCGCGGGCAGCGGCACACCGTTGCGGACACCGGGGATTCCATGTGGCCACGTACCCGTTGTTCACGGCCACGGAACGTAGCAGTCGCGTAGCCCCCCGGCCCGGGGGGTACAGTCGGCTGGCTGCTCAGCCCGCGCCGGACCGGGCACTGCGGCCAGATGTGTTTTCGTCGCGTACCGGCCAGGGGATGTCATGACCCGTACACAGGAGCCGTCCGAGCTGCCGCAGCGGAAGTCCGACGCGCCGTCGGCGACCGACGCGCCGTCCTGCGATGCCCGTGTGGCGCGGATACGGCGGCGTCTGGAGCGGCTGATAGGAATCGCGGCGACCGAGGGCAACAAGCTCATCCCCCTGCGCAACGGGGATGAGATCTTCGCCGCGATGCTGGCCGGGATCCGCCGTGCCGAGCACACCGTGGACATGATGACGTTCGTGTACTGGAAGGGTGACATCGCCCGGCAGTTCGCGCAGACGCTGGCGGAGCGGGCCCGTGCCGGGGTGCGGGTGCGGCTGCTCCTCGACGGGTTCGGGAGCCGGCTCATCGAGACGGAGCAGCTGGACGCGATGGAGCGTGCCGGTGTGCAGGTGGCGTGGTTCCGCAAGCCGCTGTACCTCTCGCCGCTCAAGCAGAACCACCGTTGCCACCGCAAGGTGCTCGTCGTCGACGAGGAGACCGCGTTCACCGGTGGGGTCGGGATCGCCGAGGAGTGGTGCGGTGACGCGCGCAACGAGAACGAGTGGCGTGACACGCATGTGGAGGTCCGCGGCCCCGCCGTGGACGGGATCGCTGCCGCGTTCGCCCAGAACTGGGCCGAGTGCCACGACGAGCTCTTCGACGAGCGGGACCGCTTCGTCGAGCACCGTCCGCAGGGCGACGCCGTCGTGCAGGTGGTGCGCGGCTCGGCCAGCTTCGGCTGGCAGGACATGCAGACCCTGATCCGCGTGCTGCTCCAGTCCGCCGAGGAGCGCTTCCGCCTGGCCACCGCCTACTTCTCACCGGACGCGTACTTCATCGAGCTGCTGTGTGCGACGGCGCGGCGCGGCGTCGAGGTGGAGATCGTGCTTCCGGGGCCGCACACCGACAAGCGGGTGTGCCAGCTGGCGGGCCAGCACTACTACGAGGACCTCATCGCCTGTGGCGTGAAGATCTACCAGTACCAGCCGACGATGATGCACGCCAAGGTCATCACCGTCGACCGCGTGGCCACGCTCATCGGCTCGACCAACTTCAACCGCCGCTCGCTCGACCACGACGAGGAAGTCATGCTCGCCGTCCTGGACGAGGAGTTCACCGCCACCCTCGACGAGCACTTCGAGGCGGACATGGCGGCGAGCGAGCTGATCAGGGAGGGCCGGTGGCGGAGACGTTCGGTCCTCCAGCGGGCCCGGGAGGCCGCCGTCCAGCCGATCCGCCGCTTCCTGTGAACCCTCCCCGATCGACGGGGACCCGCGGTCAGCTCGGCTCCAACAGGATTCCCTCGTAGGCGAGCCACTGGGCGAAACTGTGCAGTCCGCGAGGCAGGCCCGTGGCGGGTGTCCAGCCCGGGGGCTGTTCGGCGACGCCGGCCGGGGTGTGCCACCCGGGCTCCTCGTCCGGCGTCTCCTGCAAGGGGACGGGTCGTACGTGGTCGTGTACGGCCTGAGCCAGTTCTGCCGCGGTGGAGGGCTTCTCGGGTGCGGCCGTCAGGTCGTGGTTCGCGGGGCGGGTGTTAAGCACCGCCGCGATGGCGTCGGCCAGGTCGTTGACGTGCAGGGGACGGACTTCCGCGTCCGGGGGGCCGGCGACCGTGACGGGACGGCTGCGCAACGCGTCCCACACCATGCGGCCGATGGGTGTGTGCCGGGAGCACCCTGGTCCGTACAGCTCGCCCACGGTCAGTGTGTAGGGAGTGGAGTCGTCGTCGGCGCGGACGGTGACCGCGGGCTCGGCGGTCCAAAGGCGCGTCAGGTCGATCACCGCGTCGGACGGCTCCCCCAGGTCGGCCAGTCTGCGGGCCAGGTGTTCGCCGAGGGGGTTCGCCGCCGCTCGCCATACGGGGCCGCCCCGCCGTCGTGGGCGGCGGCCCACGCGGTGGGCGGCGGCCTCACGTCCGGCGTCGAGCGCCCGGCGCGCCACCTCGGCCAGGGGCTCGCGGCGTCGTGCGAGGTGTTCCTCCGTGCTGGTGTTGCTGATGCCGCCGGTACCGATCGTGGCCATCGACTCCGCGTAGGCGGGCGACTCCGTGGACGGCGCGCGGAGTCCGGCGCGGGCCGCTTCGAAGCCCATGGCCAGGGCGGTCAGCCAGGTCCCGCGCACATCGGGCGCGGCCGGTCCGGGGCCGGGCGGGCGAAGGAGCGAGGCGGGCAGTCCGGCGCCGCGGAGGTACTGCTCGGTGTCCAGGTGCAGGCGGCGTTCGGGGCCGGGGCCCGGGACGCGGACCGCGCACTGCGCGACGCCGTACTTGAGGAAGGGCAGCGCGTCGGGGGCAGGGACGGTCCGGCCCTCCGCGTCCGGCCTGTCCCCCGGCAGGAAGCACACCGAACGGCGCGGGCCGCGGAAGGCGTTTCCGGAGAGGGAACCGTGGTCCTGGTGTTCAGCGAGGTTGGGGACGGCCACGTAGCGCGGGACGCCGGTCGCGCGGAGGAAGCGGTGCATCAGGATGTCGTCGGGCCAGCCGCCGAGCCGGGGCCGGGCGTAGGCGACGAAGCCCTCCGCGACCGTGCGGGGGAGCACGATGGCCACGCACGGGAAGTACTCGTTGACGGCGCCGACCCAGCGGGCGCCCGCCATCGATCCCCAGCGCACGGCCGCCCCGTTGCGGGAGTCCCAGAGGGCGAACAGGGCCAGGGCCGCCTCGGGGTGTGCCGCGATGGCGGACCGGACCCGGTCGAAGAAGTTTTCGGACAACGTCATGTCGTCCTGAACCACCAGTTGGTGGGTGGCTCCTTCGTCGATCGCCGACCAAGCGGCGAGCGCGGTGCGCAGCACCGAGGGGGTGCCGGTGGGGTCGGGGTCCATCACGACCCGCAGCAGCCCGGGTGGCGCGCTGAGCGTCAGCTTCTCGGCTGCCGCCCGGCGTCTGGGGTGGGTCATGACCACCGCGCTGAGTCGTTGAGGTGCCATCTGCCCTCCGTCTTCCGGATCGGTCGAGCCGTGCCGGCGCGAGTGCGAAACCCGCTGGTCCCGGACATTACGGAGGGCGCGGGCGCGCCGCAAGAGTGCCGAAATGGCCCTCTGGCAGGTGCAGGACCGAGCCACCGATCCTGAGGCCCGGCACGCCGAGCCCAGAGGTTCGCGTGCCTTCCTTCCTGATATCGGAAAGGGGCTCCCATGCCCGCATTACCCAGCCTGTCCGCTGCGGCCGCCACCGTCGACGTCGCCGAGGAGACCGTCCGCTCCCGGCTGGAGAAGCTCCGCGACGCCCGCGTCGTCGTGACGGGCGGCGGTGGCCTGGTCGGCAGCAGGCTGGTCTCCGTGCTACAGCGGTCCGGAGCCACCGTGACCGTCCTCGACCGCATGGACGCCTACCCCGAGCCCGGCCACGAACTCTTCGGCGTGGCACGCGGCGACGCCCGCCTGGTGGTCGGCGACGTCCGCGACGCCGACACCGTCGGAGCGCTGCTACGGCACGCCGACTTCGTGGTCCACGCCGCCGCCTACGCGGATGTCGCCGCCTGCACCCGACGACCCGACATCGCCTTCCGCGCCAATGTGGAGGGCACCCAGGTCGTCCTTGAGCAGGCCGCCCGGTCCGCCGTCGGCCGGCTCGTCCTTGTCTCCTCCGCGTCCGTCTACGGCGACGGCGCACCGGCCGCCGAGGGCCCGCAGGTCTTCCACGAGGACCAGCCGCTCTTCCCCATGTCCGTGTACGCCAACTCCAAGCTCTGGGCGGAGCACCAGACCCGCCTGATGCTGAACGCGGCCAGCGGTACCGAGTACGCGGTGGTGCGCTACTTCTCCGTGTACGGCGAGCCGCAGATACCCAAGAAGGGCAGCCACTCCTGGATGGTGCCCTGGCTCTCCCTCCAGGCGCGCCTCGGCCGGCCGATGCGGCTCAACGGCGGTGGCGTCCAGATCCGTGACCTCGTACACGTCGACGACGTCGCCGAGGCCACCGCGCTCGCCCTGACCGAGGAACAGATGGCCTCGCAGACCGTCAACATCGGCACGGGCGTGCCCACGTCGGTCCGCGAGGTCGCCGACCTGATCGCCCCGTACTTCCCCGGGGCACAGCGGATCGTCACCCCCCGGCCCGAGGGGGACCCGATCGGCGGCTACGCCTCGACGGGACGCGCCCGGGATCTTCTGCGCTGGCAGGCGGGCATCGATGTCCGCGAGGGTGTGGACCGGTATGTGCGCTGGCTGCTCGCCACACCGGACGCCACCCCGCGCTGGCTGGCCGGAGCGACGGAGGAGGTGTGAGGAGCCACGCCCGGACAGGCCCGCGGCACGCGGGTACGGCGACGGAGGAGACACGCACGGAATGAGTTACACCGGTTCGTACATCTGGTCGCTGCGCCAGAAGGTCGGCTCCAGGACGCTGTTGGTACCCGGCGCGCAGGTGCTGCTGATCGACGCGGCGGGCCGCGGCCTGTTCCAGCAGCGCGTGGACACCGGGGTGTGGGAGCTTCCGGCGGGCGCCTGCGAGGAAGGGGGTGACTTCGCGGACGCCGCGGTGCGGGAGGTCGCGGAGGAGACCGGTCTGCGGGTGGAACGGGAGGACCTGGTGGCGTTCGGGACGCTGTCCGATCCGCGGGTGCACACCCTGACCTACCCGAACGGGGACGTCACCCACTGCTTCGCTCTGTGCTTCGTCGCCCACCGCTGGTCGGGAGAGCTGTCCCCGGGCGCCGACGAGGTGCGCCGGGCCGTGTTCAGGCCGCTCGACGCCCCGCTCCAGCCGCTGCACCCGCCGACGGCGGTGGTGCTGTCCATGTACGAGAAGTTCCGTACGGAGGGAAGGTTCCAGGCCCGGTGAGCCCCATACATCCGATACGCGCGGTGGTGCCCTGCCGGGCCTGCCTGTCCGGCGAGGACCTGGACTGGCTCGGCGGCGGTCGCTCGGTCAGTCTCGCGCTCTCCCTGACGACGACCGTGGAGGCCGTGCCCGCTCCCGCTCAGGACGGACGGGCGGCGGACGACTGGTCGTGGGAGGTGTGGACGTTCCTGCGCGAGCGGCTGCCCGGCCTCGGTCCGCGCCCGCCCGCTGTCACCGTGCGCAGCGAGGCACCCGAGGCGAGCGGCCTTTCGTCGTCCACGGCGCGGATCGTGGCGCTCCTCCAGGCGTTCACGGACCCCTCGTTCACGGGTAGGAGCGTCGGCGACGACACGCTCGCCCAGTGGGCGTACGAGTTCGAGTTCGCCGTCTTCCACGGCGGCGGCATGGATCACCTGGCGGTCGTCGAGGGCGGCGCGCTGCTCCTGGAGGGCCGCGAGCACGGGCTCCCTGCCGTGCGGGAGCGGCTGGAGTTCCCTGCCGAGTGGCGGGTCCTCGTCGTGGACTCCGGGACCCGCAAGGACACCAGGCACCACATCCGCGACGTACGGGCACAGCTCGCGGCCCGCGACCCGGCGCTCGCCGTCTACCGGGCGGTGGCCGACGAGGCGTCGGGGCGGGTGTGGGAGGCGCTGCGCGACCGGGACCTGCCGGGGCTCGGGGCGGCGATGGTCCTGGCCCATGGGGCCATGCGGGACCAGCAGCGGATGTCGACGCCGCTCCTGGAGGAACTGCGGTCGCTCGCACTGCGCGCCGCAGACCTGCCGCTGAAGCTCAGCGGGGCCGGCGGAGGCGGTGCGCTGGTGGGTGTGTGCCGGGCCGACGCGGTGGAGGAGACGGCGGCGCGTCTGACGCGGGCGCTGAGCGTCGCCCATCCGCAGGCCAGGGTGCTCCCGGCGCACGCGGCCCCGGGCGCCCGCCGGGTGCCGGTGCCGGCGGGTGGAGACCGGGCGGAGCACGCCGCCTCACCACTGGCGCCGGTGTCGGCGACCGCACCCGCACCGGGAGGGAGGCAGCGGCGGGCCGCACCCTGACCACCGCCGGAGTGCGGCGGCGGGCGTTCGTGCACTGCGGCGGCGTCCGGTGCTTCCCCTTCCCCGTACATATGCGTACGGGGAAGGGGAAGCACCGGACGCCTTTGGCTGTCGGCTGTCGGCTGTCAGGTGTCGGCTGGCAAGTGCCAGGTGTCGGAAGTGTCCTGGCGGGGGGTCAGATGAACGGGTCGTAGTCCTGCTGGAGCGGAGGTCCGGCGGTCTCGCGCCGGTCGATGCGCTCCAGCTCCAGGTTGGAGCGGTGCCGTGCGCAGTGGAACCGGCAGTCCCTGCTGGGGTCGACGATGCCCCGGTCCGAGTCCTGCCAGATGTCGGCGAGGTCGTCGGTGACGGCGTCGCCGATCCTGGCCAGCGGGTTGCCGCGGTGGTAGGAGCACACGTACACCCCGGAGGGGGTGATGAGGGTGCGGAGCTCGGCTATGCGGCAGCGGTGGTAGTCCTTGGGCTGGACGGGGCCGACACGGGTGCGCAGGGAGGCGAGGGTGGAGGAGTTGACGAGTTGGAAGCGGTCGCTCTCCAGGCGGGCGGCGTCGGCCAGCTGGCGGTCGACGGACTCCAGTATCTCCGTGGGTACCTGCACGACGTGGTGGTCGTCGTCGAACATGGCCTTGGTCTCGAAGTAGTCGCAGCCGATGTCGTGGGCGAGTTCGGCCGCGCGCAGCACCTCGTGGTGGTTGGTGACCGTGCGGCCGTCGGGTTCCCGGCGTGACATCACGAGGAAGGAGTAGCCGAGAGCGCCCTTCTTCTCCGCGGCGAGCAGCCGCATGTTCCCGATCACCTTGTCGAAGACGCTGCGGCCCTTGCGGTCGGGGCGGAACAGACCGTACGTCTCCTCGGTGCCGGCGTCGACGGAGACGCGGACCCAGGTGGCGTACTGGGCGAGCTCGGCGAGGTTCTGCTTGATCATGGTGCCGTTGGTGACGACTCCCACGGCCAGGCCCGCCTCGCCGAGGATGGTCAGGACGCGGCGGGTGCCCCGGTGGGCGAGTGGCTCCCCGCCGCCGATGAGGACCACGGCCCGTACGGACAGGGCGACGAGTTCCTCGGCGAGCGCGACTAATCGTTCGGGGGTGAACCGGCCTTGGTTGAGGAGCTTGCCGCTGATGCACTCCGGGCAGGCGAGGTCGCAGAACGTGGTCGGGTCGAGGTCCACGACGAGCGGGGCTCGGGAGGGCTTACCGGAGGCGGCCTGGAGGACCCGGGGCCAGCCCGAGGGCTGGTAGAGCTTGCTGACGAGGTCGAGGCGGTCGTGCGTCACGGTGTTCTCCTCCACGGGGGTGGGACAGGGTGTCGCCGACGGGCCGCGCCGGGCGGGGTCGGGGGCTCAGCCCTTGACCGCTCCGCTGGCGAGTCCCGCGGCGATCTTGCGCTGGAGCACCAGGAAGAAGACCACGACGGGCAGGGCGGTGAGTGTGGCTCCGGCCATGAGACCGCCGTAGTCGGTGCCGAAGCTGGTCTGGAACGAGACCAGCCAGATACTGAGCGTCTGTTTCTCGGGAGTGGACAGCAGGACGTAGACGAGGACGTACTCGTTCCACGCCTGCACCATCGCGAAGACCGAGGTGGCGACGAGGCCGGGAGCGAGCAGCGGCAGGACGACGCGGACGAACGCGCCGAGCCGTCCGCAGCCGTCGACCATCGCCGCCTCCTCCAGCTCCACCGGGATGGCGGCGACGAAGCCGCGCAGCATCCACACCGTGAAGGGCAGGGTGAAGACGAGGTAGGTGAGGATGACACCGGCGAGGCTGTCGGTGAGGCCCGCTTCGTTCAGGAGCAGGTAGACGGGGATGATGAGGGCCGCGAGGGGGATCATCTGGACGGTGAGGATCACCATGACGAACGCCTTGCGTCCGGTGAACCGGAAGCGGGCGAGGGCGAATGCGGCAAGGGTGCCCACCAGCAGGGAGGC
Organism: Streptomyces sp. NPDC017940; assembly: GCF_044328435.1. Classification (NCBI taxonomy): domain Bacteria; kingdom Bacillati; phylum Actinomycetota; class Actinomycetes; order Kitasatosporales; family Streptomycetaceae; genus Streptomyces; species Streptomyces sp. NPDC017940. Next base: position 75,587 of record NZ_JBIRHJ010000004.1, read on the forward strand.
GAGGACGGTACCGGCACCGATGACGGCGCTGGAGCGCACGTTGGCCCAGAACGTCTCCGTGCCCATCGCCCGCGCGAAGTTGTCGAGTGTGGGACTGCTCGGCCAGAACTCCGGTGGCAGGCTGAGGATATCGGTGGCGGGCCGGAACGCGGTGAGGACCATCCAGTAGACGGGGAAGCCGACGACAGCGGCCACGAGGAGGCCGAGAACGTCGTAGCGGCGCCGCGGCGGGCGCCCGGGCCGGGCCTTGCGTCGCTGTCCTGATGTCATTCGGCCTCTCCAAGCCGCATCATCTGCCGCAGGTAGACCACGGCCCCGGCGAGCAGCAGGACGACGGTGACCACGGCGATGGCTGCTCCGGTGCTGTAGCGGTTGACGGCGAACGACTCGATGAAGGAGTACACACCGAGCAGGTAGTACTCGCGCTCGGGCTGGCCGCCGCGCATCAGCCACACCTGGTTGAAGACCCCGAAGTCCCAGATGGTCATCAGCGTGGTGACCACCACGAACACGGGCTTGACCGCGGGAAAGGTGACGTACCGGAAGACTTGTGACGGGCGGGCACCGTCTATGACGGCGGCCTCCTCCAGCTCCGGGGGGATCTGGGCGAGCGCCGCCCGTAGCGTGATGGCGGCGAACGGCAGCGAGCCCCAGACGACGACCGCGGCGATCACGGCGAAGCCCTGCCACGGGTCGGTGAACCAGTTGTGCCGGTCGAGGTCGACGCCGGGAAGCAGTGACAGCAACCAGTTGACCACTCCGTAGTCGGCGTCGAAGAGCCAGCGGAAGACGGCTGCCGCCACCATCACCGGCATCGCCCACACGGCGACGAGCACACTGGTGAGCACTGCCCGCACCCAGGGCGAGGCCCGCCGCATCAGCAGCGCGACGAGCAGTCCGAGCACCATGGTCAGGGTCACGCACACCGCGGCGAACAGCACGGTGCGCAGCACCACCGTCCAGAAGAACCCGTCGCCGAGGATCGTCCGGAACTGCCGCAGACCGGCCCAGGGCGGGGCCGCGCCGCTGAACAGCTCCTTGCGGGTCATGTCCTGGAACGCCAGCGTCACCATGTCGGCCAGCGGGTAGCCGAGCACCACCAGGAGTGCCAGCACGGTGGGGGCGATCAGGAGGTACGGCAGTGCGGAGCGCAGTCGGCGACGGATCGGTTCAGCGCTCATTGACCACGTCGTCGATCCGGCGGTCCGCCTCCCGGGCGGCGTCCCGGACGGACGCCTTGCCGGAGGCGATGCGCTCCAGCATCTCGGGCAGGATGTTGGACTTCTCCACCGAGGTCCACCCGGGGGCCAGGGGGGTGACCCAGCCGCGGGTGGCGGCCTGCGCCGCCGGGCCGTTGACTCCGTCGGCGGCGACGTCGGCCAGCTGGACGGTGTTGTTGGGCAGGGTGTTGGCGGCGATCATCTGCCGCTGGGACTTCCGGTCGGTGAAGAGGCGGATCCAGTCCGCGGCGAGGTCCTTGTTCGCCGACTTGGCGGGCACGGCGAGGGTGGAGCCGCCGAGGAAGGGCGGCAGCAGCTTGCCCGAGGGGCCGGGGAAGGCGAAGGTGGCGAACTTCCCCTTCAGTCCGGGGTCTCCGCCGGAGCGGGGGTCGGTGGCGGCCTGTGCCTCCCAGGTGTTGCCGTAGAACACGCCGACCTTGCCCTGCCCGACGACGGCGGGCTGGTCGCTGTTGTCCTTGGCGCGGTCGCCCTCGTAGTAGTCGTCCAAGAGCTTCTTCCAGGTGGTGAGGCCGTCGATGGACTTGGGTGCGGAGAGGGCGCCGTGCCAGCGGCCGTCCTTCTCGACCGCCATCTCGCCGCCTGCGTCCTTCACGAAGGCCATGGCGGCGTACCAGTAGCGGCCGGGCATGTAGAACGCGGAGAAGCGGGGGTCCTTGGAACCGAACTTCTCCTTCAGCTTGTCCAGGGCCGAGGTCAGTTCCGCATAGGTGCGCGGGGCCCGGGTGATGTCGGCCTGCTTGAAGTAGTCGTTGCGGTATATGCCGACGCGCGCACCCGCGTAGTACGGCACACAGTAGGTCCGGCCGTCGTGGCGGCAGGCGTCGGTGAGCGCGGGCAGCCACTGTCCGGAGTGGTCGAAGCCCTTCGGGTCCAATGGCGCGAAGGCGTCGTTGACGATGTAGTTGGTTGTCTCGCTGTTGCCCATCTCCACCACGTCGGGCACGTTCCGGCCGGCCAGGACCGCGTCGAGTTTCTGGTTCTTCGTCGTCCACTGCTGGTACTGGACGTCGACCTTCACCCCCGGGTGCTCCTTGGCGAACCGGCTGTTGGCGGAGGCGACCAGTGTCGGCCAGCTCTCCCTGGCGTCCACCGCGAGCCACACGGTCAGCTTGTTTCCGCCTCCTCCCCCTCCGCCGGAGCCGTCGTTACCGCCGGAGCCGCACCCGGCCGCCGTGAGCAGGAGGACGGCTCCCAGTACTAGGGACCGGCCGGGCATGCGCAGTGCCATCGGAAATCCTCCGTGCGTCGGGGCGTGTGAGGTCGGCGACCGCATCTTTCCTTACCCACCCCTTCGCGGGTCCGCGCGACGCGAGGGCAATTCGGCCGGAAGACAGCGGTAGGCACTTCCCTCGCACCCGGCACGTTGCGCCCTGTGCGCACCGTCCGTCCCAGGACACCAAGGGACCACACTCCGGCCACGCTGACGCGAACGCGACGTCGGGTGACGGAGTGGCTCTTGACGGTGACGGAGCGGGGCCGCAGGTTTGCCCTCAGCGGCACTTCCGCGACTTCGACCGGAGGGTCTGTACGTGACCGAACAGAGGACGACCGGATCCGACATCCCCGCCCGCCCGGTGCGGGTCAACTCTTGGAACGGCTGGGACCCACTGCGCCATGTCATAGTCGGCCGTGCGCAGGGCACCGTGGTGCAGGCCCCCGAGCACGCGGTGCGCAGGGACTACCCCGACGACGGCTTCCCGCTGGGCACGCACGGCCCGATGCCGGCCGACATGGTGGCGGAGGCCGATCAGCAGCTCGACGACTTCGCCGACATGCTGAGCCGGCGCGGCATCCGCGTGGACCGCCCCACACCTGTCGACTTCACCCAGCGGGTGAGCACGCCGGAGTGGACGCACGACTCGATGTTCGGCTGCATGCCACCCCGGGACCTGCTCCTCACGGTCGGCAACGAGGTCCTGGAAGCGACCATGTCCTACCGCAGCCGCTGGTTCGAGTACCTGTGCTATCGACCGGTGCTCCAGGAACTCTTCGAGTCCGACGAGCGGATGCGCTGGGAGGCCGCCCCCAAGCCCCGGCTCACGGACGCGTCGTACCACACCGGGTTCTGGGACACCTACAACGACCTGCCGACCGACGTGCAACTGGCCCGGGTCCGCGACTACGACCTGGTCCTCACCGAGGCGGAGCCGCTGTTCGACGCGGCCGACGTGGCACGGTTCGGCAGGGACCTGTTTGTGCAGCTGTCGTTCGTCACCAACAGGAGCGGCTTCGACTGGCTGCGGCGGCACTTCCCCGACCACCGGGTGCACGCGGTCACCTCGACCAACACGCACCCGCTGCACATCGACGCGACCTGGGTGCCGCTGCGTCCGGGGCTGGTGCTGCACTGCGGGGAGCGGCTCGCCGACGCCGAGCTGATGGAGTTCTTCAAGCTCAACGACTGGGAGATCGTCGAGGCGGTGCAGCCGGCGAGCTGGGACCACCCGCCGAAGCTGTCCTTCAGCAGTCCGTGGCTCGCGGGGAACATGCTGAACCTCGACGAGAACACCCTGTGCATCGAGGAGAAGGAGGTACGGCTCGCGGAGCAGTTGTCGGCGTACGGGTTCGAGATCGTGCCGGTGCCGTTCCGGGCGGTGGGGCCGTTCGGCGGCGGGCTGCACTGCGCGACCGTCGACATCGAGCGGGACGGCGCGCTCGAGGACTACTTCCCGCGCAGGTACGGCCGTTTCTAGGCCCGGGTCGCCGCTGGTGGACGGGGTGGGCGCGGTCGTCCTCGACTTCTACGGCACGCTCGTACGGATGGTGCGGCCGCTGCCCCCCGACCACCGCGGCATCTTCGCCCGCCGGGGCCTCACGCCCCAGGGGGAGCTCTGGGGTGACCAGTGGGCCGTGGGTCCCCGCGAGGGCGAGGAGCACTCCGCGTACTCGGCCGACGAGGTCACGTACACGGCGTGGGAGCGCGAGAGGCTGCGACGCCGGGCGCGGGACTGCGGGGTGCCGCGGGAGGCGCTCGACGGGCTGGTCGACGAGTTGGACCGGGCGATGAAGGCCATCAGGCTGGAACTCTTCCCGGACGTACGCGAGGTCCTCGGCGCCCTGCGGCGCCGGGGGCTGCTCGTCGGGGTGTGCTCCAACTGGTTCTGGAACCTGGAGGAGTGCGTCGAGGAGGTGGGGCTCGGTGGCGCCGTCGACGTGGTGGTGGGCTCCGCCAGGGCGGGGGCACGCAAGCCGCACCCGTTGATCTACCGCGCACTGCTCGACCGGTGTGCGCTGCCGCCCGAGCGGGTGCTCTTCGTCGGGGACATGTGGGCGCCCGACGTGCTCGGCCCTCTCGACGCGGGGATGCGGGCCGTCCACCTGCACCGCCCCGACCGGGCGGTGGACGGTCCCGCGCCGCCCCTGCCCGCCGGGGCCGCGCGGATCAGCGGGCTCGACGGCCTGCTCACCGGGGCGGTGGTGTCCGGTGTCGCAGCCGGTCCAGGAGGTTGCGGGTGACGCGGACGACGGCCGGGTCCAGTTCGTGTCCGCAGACCACGGGCCAGTCCGTGGTGCCGGCCGTGAAGACCGTGCCGCCTGCGGTGTAGAGGCCCATGGTGGCGGCACGGGGGCTGCTGATGGTCTTCTCGCGCGCGGGGCCGTTCCAGTGGCCCCACTCGATGTGGTGGAAATCCTCGTGCACCGGTTCGAGGACGTGAATTCCGAGGATGAGGAACGATTCCGGAGTTCCGTCCTCTCCGGTGGCACGGGCGATTCCTTCGGCGTCGTACGCGAAAGCGGCACCGTCGCATTCGTACCCGATGAGGGGGGTACCGGCACCCAATCGGTCCTGCGCTCCTCCTCCCGACCCGTCGCGCAGCCCCGTCCCTTCGTATATCCAGTGGTCGGCGTGTTGCACCGAGTAGCCGACTCGGGGCCGGTCCCCGGGCCATTCGGTGGCGGGCCACATTCCGCCGTTGCGGAAACTCACTCCGGTGAGTGCGTTCTCCGGCCTGCCGACGCCGTCGGGTGCGGGTACCCACCACTGGTCCGTGGCGGGCAGGTGGGGGTACTCCGCCCCGACGTGGTGGTCGGTGTCGGAGACGAATGCGGAATTGCGGTCCACCGGATGTGCCCGCCACCAGCAGGCGTTGGCACTGAGAAAGGCGATGTTTCCGCCGCCGCGGACGAATTCCTCCGCGTGGGCGCGCATCGCCCCGCTCCAGTACTCGTCGTGGCCGACGCTCAGCAGCAGGTCGTACGAGGAGAGCAGTTCCGGGTCCTCGTGCAGGTCGAGGTCCGTGCAGTACTCGACCGGGTAGCCGTGGCGCTCCAGCCACGCGACGAAGGGCGCGTCCCAGTACGCGAGGTCGATGACACCGCCAGGACGGTGGAAGCTGACCTTGTGACCACGGGGTTCGCCGTCCCCGCCCGCTCGGTGGACGGGATGGTCGTACAGGCTCGCGCCCCGTTGTGTGCCGGGCAGGTCGGCGCGGTTGTAGGCGTGCCGGGTGAAGGTGGACTTCTTGTAGAGGATCGCGGAGTGGCTGCCGGGGACGCGTGGGCGGACGACGAAGAATTCGCGTGCGTACCCTTCTAGATCCGCCAGGTCGAGGAACGGTGGGCCACCGGCCCGGTCGTCGTGCCCGAGCTCCACGAATTCGACGAGGTGAATTCCCGGCTGCCACTCCTTCGGTACGGTGAAGCCGAGAGGTGGCCAACTCCAGTCGTCTGCCGGTGAAGCCGTTCCGGGTATTCCGTCCGGGTGGGCGGGCGCCGCGTGCAGAGCACCGGGGTGGACGGCGGACTCACCGACGAAGACGAGTTCCCGGCCGAGCCGGTAGAACCGCAGCCGGAAACGGGCGGAGTCGGTGGAGACGTGCACCGTCATTTCGCCGCCGACGGTGACGCTTTCACGGCCGATATATCCTTCGATCATGTGAGGCATGCTAGGTGCCCGCCGAGGCGGCGACAACGGCGCGCCCAACCGGCCATTCGAACCCCTTTTCTGGACACAGTCGACGATCCCTGAATCCCCTGTGGATCTCTTGGGTACTGCGGAATCCGGCAGGAGAAGAAGGCGTCCGCCGAACGGTGAGGGGATCACATGAACAATGAATTCCGGGTACGGGAACTGCTTCTGGGCATCGAGGGGCTCGCGCTGCTGCGGCACGCGGTGGACGGCGACGACGCCTTCCTGCGGGCCAGGGTGGCCGACATCCGCCGTTTCGCCGCCGAGGAGCGCGGCCCGGAGGAGCTGCCGGGCGACGGGAGCGCGATCAGCGAACTCGACGCGACAGCCGGTTACGCGGCGTGGTCCACGGTCTACGACTCGCTGCCCAACTCCTACATCGAGGTGGAGGAGCCGGTCGTCGCATCGATCCTCGACGGCGTCGCGCCGGGCGTCGCGCTGGACGCCGCGTGCGGCACCGGGCGGCAGACCCGGGCCCTCACCGGCCGGGGCCACCACGTGATCGGTGTCGACCAGTCACCGGAGATGCTGGCCAAGGCCCGCGCGAACACCCCGGAGGCCGAGTACCGGATCGGGAACCTGGAAGAGCTGCCCCTGGCCGACGACTCCGTCGACTTCGCTGTCTGCTCGCTCGCCATGACCCACCTGGCGGAACTCACCGCGGGCGCCGCGGAACTCGCGCGGGTGGTACGGCCGGGCGGGCGGATCGTCGTCACCGATCTGCATCCGTTCGTGGTCGCCCTCCAGGGACAGTGCTTCTTCGTCAACGGCTCCGACGACCTGGCGTTCATCCGCAACCACGTCCACCTGCCGGGCCGCTACCTGGAGGCGTTCGGACAGGCCGGCCTGCGCGTGCGGGCCTGCCACGAACCGCTGTTCAACGGGCGGCTCGCACCCGGCGGATACGAGGAGTTCATCGGGGACGCGGCCCGCGCCGCCTGGGACGGGCTGCCCATCGTCATCGTCTGGGACCTCGAAGTCCCCGCCTGAGAAGGAGCTGGACCCGATGGCCCTGAAGTTGGTACGCCACTCCCGACAGCCCGAACTGTGGGACCGCATCCCGGACCGGTTCGCCGGCGTGGTGCCCGAGTACAACCTGCACGGCGACATCAACGGCGACTACTGGAACCGGCTGTTCGAGGACTTCCCCGACTACCAGTTCCTCCTGTACGACGACGAGCGTGACGTGATCGCAGGCGCGGGCCGCTCACTGCCGCGCAGCTGGGACGGCACGGCGGCGGATCTCGGCCCGGGCCTCGACGACTCGATCGCGCGGGCCTTCGCCGACCGGGACGCCGGCCGCGCCCCCGGGGCGCTGTGCGCACTGGGCATCGAGGTCGCCGCGGACCACCAGGGCCGGGGCCTGTCCAAGGTCCTGCTGGACGCGATGACCGAAACAGCCGCGCACGCCGGTCTCCCAACCGTCCTGGTGCCCGTCAGGCCCACGTGGAAGGAGCGGTACCCCCTCACGCCGATCGAGCGGTACGCGGCATGGACCCGCGAGGACGGAGCCCCGTTCGACCCGTGGATCCGCACGCAGGTGGGCGCGGGCGGCACCGTCGCGGCGGCATCCGGGCGCTCCTCGCGGATCACCGGAACGGTGGCCGAGTGGGAGAGCTGGACGGACATGGCCTTCCCCGAGGACGGGGACTACGTCTTCCCCGGCGGGCTCGCGCCGCTCCGCGTCGACAGGGAACGGGACCTGGGCACGTACTGGGAACCCGGAGTGTGGATCACCCACCGGGTCCCCGCCTAGAGCAGGGCCTCCCCGGTACGGACGGCGCTCAGCGCCAGGGCGGTCATCGCGCGGACCTCCTCCGGGCCCGCCTCGGGACGGCGCTCGGGCGACAGCCCGGCGGGTCCGGCGCCGGCGACGGCCGCGCGCCGCAGCCTGCTCACGGCGGCGTCGGGCACACCGGCCGGGGCGGGCCCCAGGCTGCGCGCGGCGTGGGCGGCCTGCCGCCCGAGCAGCAGGCAGTAGGTCCACAGCTCCTCGGCGAAGGGCCTGCCGAAGGTGTGCGCCACCCGGGCGGCGAGGTCCTCGGGCAAGTGCGCCTTCCGCACGGCGTGCACGCCCTCTTCCGTGAGGCCGGTCGCGGGCAGCGCCTCCCGCCAGGGGTGGTGGCCGCGACCGCCGTCGGCGTCCTTCTCCTGGCCGGGCAGCCTGATGTAGCCCTCCCCGTACCGCATGTACGGGATCCAGCCGGGCTCCTCCAGGACCCGCCCGTGGGCGAGCAGGGGGCCGGCGTCGGCGGCGGAGACGGGGCAGGCGGCGAGCCGGATGCCCTGCGCCGCGTGACCGTTGATGCTGCTCGTCCCGATGTGCTCGACGATGTTCGGCACGGCGAGCAGACTCATTCTGCCCCGCTCCCGGAAGAAGACGGAGAACAGTTCGTCGTCGTGCCGCTCGGCACTGCCCCGAGCGAATGACGTGAAGGCGGCGGCCGTCGTGACCGGCAGACACACGGCGAGGGACGGAGTGAACTCGTCGGGAACGGCCCGCACCCACGCGGCGCCCGCGAGAGCGGCGAGGCGGGCGGCACCGCCGTTGCGAGCGTGCCAGTTGGTGTAGAAGGCCAGTGCCTCGTCGGGGAACCGGGTGGCGGCCTCGGTGACGATCTCCAGGAGCTCGACGGGCGCTTCGATGTCGTCCTGGACCACAAGGTGGTGACTCGCACCGGGAGCCGCCGCGGACCAGGCGACCAGGGCGGTGCGCAGAGCGGAGGAGGGACCTTGCGGGTCGGGGTCGATGGCCAGGCCGTCGAGACCCAGCCGATGTGCGAGGTCCTGCGCCTGGACGAGACGGACGGGATGGGTCATGACGGCCGAACTCACGTGAGTTCCGGGCACCTTGGTCACATGGGCTCCTCGGCGGGGGATCGCCGGTCATGCTCGCAGAGTGCGGGCCGACAGGGGCCGGTGTGCCGGTACTTTGGCCGGATCAGTGGCGGTAGCGGCTGCCCCAGTGGGACCGGGCGAGGGGCTCACTGCCGGTGGTGAACCGTACGGCGCGACGACGGCCCGCACCGGGCGTGTCGTCGACCAGCGGGTCCGGGTGCCGGTGGCGGAGGAGAAGGGTCGCGACGACGAACCAGCACAGGCCGACGACGACGTCGGCGTACAGGGCCATGGCGAACGGCAGGTGCGCGACACCGTGTACGGCCGCCACCGCGAGGATCGAGACACCGGTGTCTACCGCAAACAGCAGATTTCGCCCAGTTCGCCGCACTGTGAACGCCTCTCGTCCGTCGTACCGCTTCCGAGCGCACCGCTCGCGAGCAGTGAACGGCAGAACACCGCGCTTTGTGACGTCCCGTTCCAGCCAGGCTGATCGGGGCGCGAATTCACGGTTCCGCTGCACGGCGGACGGCGACCGGACCTCGCGTGCCGCGGGGACGGAGGCGGCACGCGTGCGCGTCCTGCCGCGGGGACGGAGGCGGCAGTACGCGTGAGCCTCGGCAGCCGGAGGCGCACGGATCGCGGCGTGGCGGAATCCGGCGAGCATTGCCGCGCCTTCCGCGGGCAACAGCAACGTAAGAGGCGACTGCGGGGCGTCGAACACTCCGCGGCGGCTCCCGGCGGCGCGACGCCGTGCTCACGCTGGTCCACCCCTGGCTCATTGGCTCCACTTCTCGCCCTGGAGGCACTGATGTCCCCTCATCCGGTCATGATCGCGGGCGCGGCCCTGCTCACCGTCGGCGCGGCCTACGCCGTGTACGACCGCGCGTGGCCGGCCGCTTTCGGGCTCGTCCACGGTGCCGGTCTCCTCGCCCTCTGGGCTCGGGGCGAGCGTGCGGCACACCGCCGGGCCCTCGTCCTCGCACAGCGCGCCGAACTCGCCGCGCGCCCCTGTCCCGACACGCCTCTCACGCCACAACTACAGGCCGAACTCAGGCGCGCGTGGGCGGAGTTGAACGCGGCCTGCTGCTTGCCCGCGGGGCTCTCGCACCACGCCGAGCACGACCCCGCACACTGCTCCCGGAACTGACGCGCCGGGGCGGTCGGGCGCCGGAGGACAGCGCTGCGGGCGCGCGGCGTCAGCCGATCATCGACATCAAAGACCGGTGCGTCGCGCCGTCCGCCGCCGCGACGAGTCCGCGGCCTTGCGGCCCCACGGGGCCGCCGTCGATCCCGGTGACCACGCACCCCGCGGCCCGGCACAAGGCGATACCGGCAGCGAAGTGCACGCTCCCGGGCAGGTCGCCGCCATCGGTGACGTACGCGGCGCGCTTGCCGGCGGCGACCCAGGCCAACGCGAGCGTGGAGGAGACGACGCGGGGCCGGAACCGCGCCACGAAATCCGGGTGTGCCAGCAGGTCGACGGCCCGGAACGCCGGGGCCCCGGGGAACGGCGGGTCCAGGTTGACGTCCACGAGGTGGGTCGAAGGCGTGGGCGCAAGGCGGACGTCGGCGCCTTCGTGCCGTACCTGGGCGGTCTCGCCGTCGGTGGCGAAGACCTCGCCGCTGAACGGGTCGGCCACCGCTGCCGCACCGCCGCGCAGCGCGACGTTGACGGCCACCAGCATGTTGCCGACGGCGTAGTTCAAGGTGCCGCACAGGGGGTCCACCAACCACTGGCGTGCCGCATCGGCGTCACCCTGCCGGCCGCCCTCCTCGCCGAGTACGGCGTCGTCGGGCCGTGCGGCACGGATGACGCCGAGTATCGCCTTCTCGGCCTCCACGTCGGCGGTGGTCGCGAAGTCCCCGGCCCCCTTGTCGATACGGTCGAGCCGCCGACCGTACAGGGAGCGCACCACGTCCGCGCCGGCGCGTGCCGCCGCCGTCGCGACGCCGACATCGTCGAGGCCCGCATGTGAGGTGATCATTCCGCGCATGATAGCGACGCCCGAGTTCTCGCCTCTTCCGGGCGCCCACCTTCCCCTCTCCCGCGGGACGCCGTCCGGAGGCGGTCACACAGGGGGCGGTCACGCAGGGGGGAGTCACGCAGGGGGCAGTGACGACTCAGCGGCGGTGGACGCTGACGGCATAGCCGCCGCCCTCGTACGGGTGGGCGGCCCAGGTCGCGAAGCGATCGACGAGGGAGAGGCCCGCCGCGGTGCAGCAGGCGTCGTACTCCGGCAGGGTGATCCCGGGCGGCACGGGCAGGTGGGCTGCGTCCAGGCCGAACCCGGCGACCAGGACACCGCCCGGGCGCAAGGTCGCGGTCAGGCGGTCGACCACTGTGGCCTCGGTGCCAGGGGCGAGGAGCGGGAAGATGTTGCCGGCGGCGACCACGAGGTCGAAGTCCGCGGCCACACCGTGTGCGGCCGGGTCGAACTCGGCCAGGTCCGTCTGGATCCAGGGCAGTTCCGGCTCCTGCTTGCGGGCCACCGCCAGCATGGAGGCGTCGAGGTCGACCCCGACACAGTCGTACCCGAGCTCCGCCAGCCGGATCATGACCCGTCCGGTACCGCACCCGGCGTCCAGTACCCGTGCTCCCGGGGACACGAGCGCGGCGCAGAACCGTGCCTCCCCGTGCATGTCCCTACCGTTGCCGGCCAGGGCGGCGAACCGGGCGGCGTAGTCCTCTCCGGACGTCCCACCGGTCAGTTCTCTCCATCGGTTCATGGGGGAAAGGGTAGGTCCAAGCCTAAAGATCCGTCGCGCCGCTCCCGCTCCCGCACCCGCACCCGCACCCGCACCCGATCCTGATCCTGATCGCGGCCACCGTGCCGTCGCCCCGCAGAGTCAGTGCGCCCGGGCCTTCATGACGTACGCAGTCCAGGCGGCCCAGGGCTGTCCCCGGTCCGTCAGGGCCGCCGACGGAGATGCCCTCGGTGACGGCCACGGCCAGGAGGGTCTCGCCCGGGGCGCACGCCGGCTCCACCGTCTCCGCTGTGTCCACGGTGACGATCCGCACGTCTGCCCAGGCCCGGCCCCTGCGGGTCATCACATTCACATTGCGCACCGCGCCCGCCACCAGACGGCAGTCCGTGACCGCGTCGCCGGAGAAGGCGAAGGGGCGCAACGGTCCGACCTGGTGCGGGGCGCCGTCCACGGTCAGCAGCATGCCCTCACCCTCGACCAGGGTGATCACGCGGTCGACCCCGGCGAAGGGCGAGAAGGGGCCGTCCGCGTCCACGTCCGCGACACTCACCCGCCAGTCGAAGCCGTCCGCCAGTTCCTCGCCCGACGCGGGCACGTGGACGAGGCCTGACGCGACCTCCCGGGTCAGTCCGCCACCGTTCCTCCACGGCACACCGCGGTAGTCCCCCCGACGCAGCACATCACCGCCCACCCGGCAGCGCCTCCCCTCTTCCCTCATCGTCAGCCTACGGGCAGGGGCTGGGGGCAGGGGGACCCGCCGGGTCCGGGTCCCCCACCGAACAGCAGAGAGCGGTTCGGTCCTACTTCCACGGGTCGGTGAACGACCTGCCGGGCACCGGCTTGGCGATGAGGGCCACCGCTATGAAGAAGTTGACCTGCCCGATCGCGAACATCAAAGTGGCGAGCGCCTTGTCCTCGTAGTGCTCGGCAGCCTCGGCATACAACTCGTCGGAAACCCGCTCGCCGTCCGCGGACGGCTGCAACACGGCCTCCACCAGGGCCAGGGCGGCGCGCTCCGCACCGGAGAAGTACGGCGAGTCCTGCCAGGAGGACACCGATGTGATCCGCTCCTGCGACTCCCCCGCCTTGCGCAGGAACCCGGTGTGCAGAACGGTCAGGTAGGTGCTGCCGACGATCTGGCCCGCCCGCAGCTGGACCAGGCTGATCGTGGAGCGCGGCACCGAACCGTTGCCGGTGACCTTGAACAGTGCCGCCGACACCGCGGCCAGCTCGGGGACGAGCTGCGCGGGGTCCTCGCTCATCCGCGGAACCATCGGGACCTCAGCCGTGATCGAACGTGTGCTCATCGTCGTCTCCTTATGTCCTCAGTGCACCGCGAGGTGCTGTCACTGTCCTGACGGACCGCGGCAGGAGAATGTGACCGATGGCGGGCAGCGGAATGTGATCGATGACGGGCAGAGGGCGCGGCGACGTGCGCACGATCTCCTCGCGCAGCGAGGTGACGGTGTCGAAGTCCAGTTCGCCGGACAGGCATATCACCACCACGGCCCGGCCCAACGGGACTTGACGGATCACCAGCCGGGGTTCGGCGTCCTGCTCCACGGCAGCTGCTTCCTTCTCTGCCCGCGGGCGGTGCGGCGCCCGCCCAGCGGGCGACCAAGATCTCCCTCAGGGCGCGCACTGGGCCGCAGCACCCGCGTTCCGGAGCGCGTCACTCAGATGCGCCTTCCGAGGCGCGTCACTCGGATTCCCCTTCCGAAGCCCGCCGCCCCCGCGTGAGCGCCAGCACGCTTCCGACGACGGCGATCATGGCGATGGCCAGGGCGATGCTGATTCCGCCCTCGGTGTCCCAGTACACGTCCTCCAGGCTGATCAGCAGGGCCGCCTCGTCGACGACGAGGGCCAGGCCCACCCCGTAGGCCAGTCCCATCCAGGCGCGCGCCCGCGCCGAGCGGTCGGCAAGACCTGCCGCGCCCACCACCGCGAGCAACAGGATTCCCCACACGTAGTGGTGGATGTGCACCCCGCCGGCCTGCATGTCGCCGACCCCGGCCACATCGATGTGGATGAGCCAGGTGAGCAGCCGCATGCCGCCGAAGGTGAGGGCGAACCCCCACCAGGCGAGGACCAGGCCCCGGCGCTTCGGGGAGATGCCGGGCAGCAGGCGCAACCAGGGCGAGGGTCGCCCCGGGCGGCCGGAGGATGCGTCGCCGGAGGATGGGCGGCTGGAAAATGCGCGGCCGGAGGATGGGCGGCCGGACGTCTTGCGGGATCTCATCCTGGCCTCTCCGCCGTGAACTTCTCGATCAGTGCGGCCATGGCGTCCGGCGCACTGTAGTGGGCCGCGTGCGCCGCGCCGGGGACGTCCTGGGTGTGCCCGTCGGCGACCAGGCCTGCCACTCGCCGAGTCCATGTGCCGGAGGCGATGGTGTCACCCGCTCCCCGTACGACGAGCGTGGGCGCGCGGACCCGGGAGAGGTTCACCTCGAACGACGTGGCCGCGTCCCGCAGTGCCTGCCGGAAGGAGGCGGCACACCGCAGCGGGCCGGTCACCAGATAGTCGAACGCGGCGAGGGAGAGCAGCCCGAGAGGCTCCCTGGGGGCGTCCGCGACGAGCCGGCCGAACTGACGCGAGGCGGAGACGCCCGGTTGGAGCGCCGGACCGACCAGCACCAGGCGGCTCACCAGGCGGGGGTGGCGTGCGGCCAGCGCCGCCGCCACCTGGCAGCCGACCGAGTTGGCCACCAGCAGGCTCGGACCCGGGCAACGCCGCTGGAGCAGACGGGCCAGGGCGTCGGCGCACTGCCCGACGTCGGGCGCGCGGCGCACGGCGGCCCGTGAACGCCCGTTGCCCGGCAGATCAGGCACCAGCACGCTCGCCCCGCCCACGGCCAAGCGGCGCGCGAGCGGCACGAAGTACCGGCCCGAGAGTCCGAGTCCGTGTACGAGCACCATGGCCGGGCGGTCCTCGCGTGGCGGCGGACCGTATCCGCGGACGAAGAAGCCGTCATCAGTCATGTGATCCACCTGTCCGCCACCGTCCGGCGCAACCCGGGTCCGCCTCGATCGATCGAGCACCGAGTATCCCTGCGTGACGGGCAGGCGGGCGCGCGCAACGCACACGCACCGATCAACCGTCCAGGTGTTCCCGCACGGGCGGGTGCCGTGCCTGCTCGACGTGGCTCACCAGCAGGTCAGCCGACTGCTTCGGCCCGGCGATGAGGACGCGACGGCTGCCGGGGGCTCGTCGGGAACGGCGCCGGGACGCACGCGTGCGAGCCCGCGGGAGAAGGCGGACGGGGTTCAGGAGCCGCCCGTCTCCGGCGCCTCGTCCGCGGCCCGGGCTTCGACGACGCTCAAGACGGTGGGCGTGGAGCAGACACGGGTCAGGCGCAGGCCCGCCTCGGCCAGCAGCGCACGGAAGTCCTCGTGCGTGCGCTCGCGGCCGACCAGCGAAGCCATCATCAGCAGGTCCAGGTCCTTGGCCTGGTGAGGGCGGTTGTCGGGGGCGATGACCGCGTCCACGACCAGGACCCGCCCTCCCGGGGCGAGCGAGCGGCGGCAGGCGCGCAGCAGGCGGACACACTGGTCGTCCTGCCAGTCGTGCAGGATGCGCTTGAGGAGGAGGATGTCGCCTCGGGGTACGTCGGTGAAGAAGTCGCCCTCCGCCGTGGACCACCGGTCAGCGAGCGCCGCGTCGTCGCCCAGCCGGTGCCCGGCCACGACGTGGGCCCGGTCGTACAGGACGCCGTTGAGACCGGGGCAGGCTCGCAGGACGGCGGCGAGGAACCCGCCCTGGCCCCCTCCGACATCCACGACGGTGCCGGTCCTCGGGAAGTCGTAGGCGTCGGCGATCGGTCCGTTCTCCACGCCGGACATGGCGGCCATGCCGTCGTGGAAGACGGCGGCGGTCTCGGCGTCCTGGGCGAAGTGGTCGAAGAACGGTTTGGCGAAGATGTCCTCGAAGACGGAGCCGCCGGTACTGAGGCAGTGGTCCATCCGCCCCGCGGGGAGCCAGAACGTACGGTCGGTGATCATGAGGATTCCGTCCCGCACCGATCCGGGAACGTCGGACCGCAGTGCTTGCCCTGCCGCCTCGAGACGGAACCGGCCCTGTTCGTCCTCGCCGAAGATTCCTCGTGTGGCGAGGAGCCGGAGCACCCGGGTCAAGGCCGCCGGGTCCGTGTCGGTGGCGGCGGCCACCTCGGCGGGTGTGCGGGGCCCTTCGGACAGGTGGTCCGCGACGCGGGCAAGAGCGGCGGCTCGCAGCGCGGCCGGGAACACGAAGCCGAGCGCCGCGTCGATGAGTGCGGCGCCTCCCCCGTCTCCGTCGTGCGCCCCGCCCGCCGCCCGCTCACCGGCAGTGCCCATGTCGCCCATCGCCCGGCTCCTTCCACTCCCGCGCCCGGTCGAGCACACCCGTGCCCACGGGCCCGCCGCCTCAACCCCGGTCCGTGGAGTGCGGGTTGCCCATGGCGCATACTGTGCGCTGTCCGGCCGGGTCAGGGCGGGCAGCGCGACGGCAGCGGTCAGTAGATGATCGACACGATCCGGCAGGCCGTGCCCGCCAGTTCGCGGTCGCCGTCGACGCGGGCCCGGGCGAGGGCGGTGTCCGGCTGGATACCGCGGGTGCACAGGCGCCAGGCGGTCTCCGTGTCCAGCTCGACGAGCGCGGCGGGACGTTCGACGGTGGGTTCGGCGAGCGACCAGGAGGGGCCGGTGGCCGTCACCGCCCAATGGCCGCCGCCCGGCCCGTCGACGCGTACCCGGACCTGCGTGCCGACGGGCGCGGTGACCTCGCGCAGGGTGTGGGGCAGGGCCCGCATAAAGGTGTCCAGGACCACGGAGAGGAACCAGGGGTCGGGGTCGGTGCCCTGACCGGCCGCGTGGCGGATCTGCTGACGATGGGTCCAGAACTCGGTGAGGTCGCGGGCGCTGTCCAGCCACATCGGCGCCGGGTCGACCCCGGCCCAGGACACTCCCCGCGACGGGGCGCCGGGTTCCACGGCCTGGAAGTACCGGGCGACCTGCCCGCCGACCAGGTCGAGGGTCTCGGTGAGCGCGGCCGGACTCACCCGGCGATGGGCGTCGACCCACTCCTGGTTGCTGCGGTGGATGAACGCTTCCAGGGTTTCGTCCGGAGCGGGGGAAGGGCCTGTGCGGTGGCCGTCGCGGTCCCGGGCGAGCCGGCCGTAGAAGTCGCCCAGGAGGTGGGCGGCGAGATCGCGGACTGTCCAGCCGGGTACGGCTTCCTCGGCCCAGTCGGCGGGTGCCAGGCCGCGCAGCGTGGTCATCAGCGCGGCCTGCTCCGGGGCGAACAGCGGGCGGGCGTCGATCGGGGCTCCGAGCCAGGAGTGGCTCGGCACGTCAGCGGCCTGGGCGTCGTCCATCGCTCAACCCTGCCCACCGGATGTTGTGACGGCCACCGAATTTCGGTGCTGCGCCCATCCGGACGACTTGCCATTGGTATGGACATGACTAATGTGTCGAGCTAGTCTCGGACTTGGTCTAGACCGCGTCGGACGCGTGTCCTCCGGTTGTTCCTCACTGCCACTCTGTCCACACACCGTTCGGCCGGGCAGAGGCGGTGCGCCGAAGGTGTTCGTCCGCCCCCTTCCGCAACCTCGGACCACGGGAGCACACCATGCGCAGGAAGCTCACCTCGTTACTCCTCGGCCTCGGCCTCGCCGGATCGACCGTGCTCGCCACCAGTGGCAGCGCCCATGGCCACGGCTACACCGACTCGCCGGTCAGCCGCCAGCAGTTGTGCGGCAACGGCACCGTACGGAACTGCGGGCAGATCCAGTGGGAGCCGCCGAGCGTCGAGGGTTCCAAGGGGTTCCCCGCGCGCGGGCCCGCCGACGGGCACATCTGCTCGGGTGGCATCGGGCGCTTCTCCGAACTGGACGACCCGCGAGGCGGGAACTGGCCCGCCACGAGCCTGACCGCGGGCCAGAGCCACACCTTCGTCTGGCGCATCACCGCCCGCCACGCCACCACTGACTTCCGCTACTACATCACCAAGGACGGCTGGAACCCCGCCAAGCCGCTGACCAGGGCCGACCTGGACCCGCAGCCGTTCCTCTCCGTACCCTTCGGCGGCCGTCAGCCCGGCGCCACGGTCACCCACGCGGGCGTCCTGCCCCAGAAGACCGGCCGGCACCTCATCCTCGGTGTCTGGACCATCGCCGACACCGGCAACGCCTTCTACGCCTGCTCCGACGTACGCTTCTGACATCCCTGGACGCCCTCCGGGACATCCCCGGGCCGGGGCGTGCGCACGGTCGACGGCCGCCCGCCCCGCCGGATGCGACGGGGCGGGCAGTCGTCCGCGCGGGTGCTCAGTCGAGACAGAACTCGTTGCCCTCGACGTCCTGCATCACCAGGCACGACTCGTTGTCCTCGTCGGCGACCAGGAGTCGTACGCGTACCGCGCCGAGCGCGATCAGCCGTGCGCACTCGGCCTCCAGCACGGCCAGGCGCTCTTCGCCCACGAGCCCCGTGCCGACCCGCACATCGAGATGAACCCGGTTCTTGGCGGCCTTGCCTTCGGGAACACGCTGGAAGAACAGTCGCGAACCCACACCTGAGGGATCACTACAGGCGAACCACGCATCCCGCTCCTCGGACGGCAGGGACAGGTTGTAGGCGTCCCAGGTGTCGAACCCCTTCGGCGGCGGCGGTGCGACGTACCCCAGCACCTCGCACCAGAAGCGAGCGACGCGCTCGGGTTGCGCGCAGTCGAAGGTGACTTGGAATTTCCTGATCACAGACATCGGCGCACCATACCAGCGGGTTTTCCTGTTGCTCACGCCCGCTGTACGGGTCGTGCGGCGCCGGGTGCCCGCTGTCGGTACCGCCGCGGTCACCGTGCCGCCTGATCGAAGCCCGGACGTGGCGCCGCACAGGGCGTCTCACCCGGGCCTGTTCCGCTCCTCGCGCCGATCCGGCCCGGCCGCCCCCGCGCCTTCAGAGCGGCCGGGAGCCGTGCAGCCGCCGCAGGTTCGCGCTGAGCGCGAGGGCGGCGCGCTGGGCCGATGCGACGGCGGCGGTGAGTCGGCGATGGTCGGGAACCCCCACCCCTATGGCGGCGACGACCCGGCCCGACGCGGTGTGCACCGGCGCCGCGAGACACACGCACCGAGCGTCCCCCTTGTACTCATGGACCTCCGCGCCGCGTTCACGCGCACGGACCAGACGGCGCGCCCACTGCGCCGCGGTGTGCCCGGGCGCCGGGTCCGCGGGCTGCTCGAAGGCACCGAAGACGACGTGTGCCGCACTGTCCGGTGGAAGGACCTGCCCGGGCAGGTGCGGGAAGCACTCACGCAGGAGCCCGGGGATCCCGTGCACGACCGTCATGCCCGCGGCGGACGGGGCGACCACGCACACAGTGGCCGCCGTGGACGCCGTCAGCTGACGCAGCGGCAAATCTGCGGCCCTGCCCAGCAGGCGGTGGTGGTCACGGGTGCGGCCCAGGCGTACGAACGTCGGGCCTATGCGATAGCGGCCCCTGTGCTGCTCCACCGCGCCGAGACCGGCCAGTTGGCACAGGAGGCGGTGCACCGTGGCCTTCGGCAGCCCCGTACCCTCCGCGAGATCGGTCAGCCGTGCCTCACCGAGTCGGGCGAGTTCCTCCAGCAAAGCGAAGGCCCCCTCCAGCACCCCGCGCCCCGCCGGGGTGCCGGTCCTGTCGTGCTGGGGCTCCGAGCGCCGGTACTCCACTGCCCTCCCCTTCCTGCCGCCGACCGCGGAGGCGCGGGCTCCGCCGGGCGCGTCCGCGAGTGCCTGAGCTGCCGCTCCGAGAAAGCCGTATCACGAGGCGGAGCCACCATCCTTGCCCCTGGCGCCGGTTGACCTGTAACCAGCGGATACAGGGCGGGTATGCGACGCCGGGCGTGCGTTCGCAGACCCGGCAAACACTTGACGCAGCAAACACCCGACACGGCGTACGTGTGACACCGCGTCCACGGGTTGCCGCGTCCCCGGGGCTCTCTCAGCCGGAGTGCAGAACCCGAAAGCGTTCGGGTTCCGCCGGGTCGCGGTCGACGACCTGGACCGGCGGCCGAGCCCACTGCCACACATCGGTGCCCGGCGTCCGGGAGAACTGGATCCGCCCACGGGTGCCCTCGACGGCGACGCTCGGCCACGCCGCGGCGACGTCCGCCCGGTCCACGCCGTGCGAACGCAGCACATCGGCGATGACGGCAACGGCGTCGTAGCCCTCGAAGGCGACGAAGGAGGGTGCTTCGGCCAACTGCTCGCGCAGTGCCCGCTCGACTCGTACTCCGAGGGGGCTGAGACGCTCGGGCAGATAGCGCAGGAACGGGACCGCGGCACCCTCGCCGCCCAGTGATGCCACCCACCCGGCGAACTCCGGCTGCCCGGCCGGTGCACCGATCATGACCTCGGTGAGGCGCTGGTCACGGCGTACGGACGTGACGATCGACGCCGCCGGTTCCGGGAGGCCGACCAGGAGGAGGAGGGCCGTCACGCGATGTTCGACCAGGGCGTCGCACACGTCCGTGGGCGCGAGCTCGCGCGTGTCGAGTTCGACGACGGTGCCGCCGCGCGCAGCGAGGTGGTCCCGCAGGATGCGGGTCCCCGAAGCCCAGTAGACACTCGGCTGGACCGCCACGGCGATCCGGCTGTGGCCCGCGCCCAGGAGGAAGTCCGCGTAGATCCGCCAGCCGTGGGACTGCGGCGGTGCGAGCCGCGCGACCCGTTCCGTCGGCTGTTCGGTGAGCGCGTCGATCACCGCTGACGAGCAGAGGAACGGCAGGCCGAGGGAGTCGGCCCTGGCGGCGGCGGCGCGAGCGACGACGCTGTGGTACTCCCCCACCACGGCGGCCACCCCCAGCCGGGCCAATTCGTCCACGGCTGCCGCCGCCCGCTGCGGGTCGGCGGCGGTGTCTCTGACCACCAGCTCGAGTGGTCCTCCCCGGACCCCGCCGGCGTCATTGACCTCGCGAACGCCCAGCTCCAGGCCTGCGAGCAGGTGGTGGCCCGCCTCGACCCAGCCGGGCTCGGTCAGCGGAACGAGAGCTCCGATCCGGACGGGCGACGCATCGGCGTTCATCTCATCCTGCTGCGGCGGGAGCACCTGGGTGACCATGCCGGACATTGCACCCACCGTCACCGTCGGCGCACAACCGATTATTGCCGCACCACCGAGCAACGGCCTGTGGTGCGTGGGGTCCACGGCACCAGGCACACCCCAGGTGGACAGCGAAACAGGGCGCACCCCGCCCTCGCTGGTTGCCAGGGCGGGGTGGCGTACGGGGCGGGGCGAGGTCAGTCGGTGCTCGCGCGCCGGTGCCGGCGGAGTACGACCGTCCCGCTCACGAGGGCGAGCGCCGCGCCGGAACCGCCGACGAGCAGCGGGGTGGAGGCCGACACGCCGCCGTCGTCCTCACGCTGTGGGCCAAAGCCGCTGGAGTAGCCCGTGGTGTCGTACTCCGAGCCGGGCAGTTTGTCGGCGTACCGGGCCTTGACCAGTTGCTGGTAGTCGGCGAGCGATACCGAGACCTGGCCGTTCAGTCCTTCCCTGGCCTGGTCGTTGAGCGGTTCGACGGTGTTGAGTCTGAGCTGGTACCAGCCGCGGATCTGGGGTTCGGTGAAGACCAGCGTTCCCAGGGTGGCCTTGCCCGCGTACGCGGCGTCGCTGTCGCCGTCGCGCACGGCCGCCAGGTGCCAGCCGCCGCCGCGGGTGGGGGCGAGCATGACCGTGGCCGTGCGGCCGTCGACGGTGGCGCTCAGCGAGGAGACCAGTTGCGTCAGCTTGATCGCTTCCGTGGGCAGGGGCCTCGCGGTGCCGGCGACGAAACCGGGGGTGATCTCGTTGAGGGCCAGCGGATCCTTGATGGTGAAGGTCGGCAGGCCACGGCACGGTTCGGCGGTGTCGGGGATCGACTGCACCGGCCCGCCGGTCCCGGTGGGCAGCGGGGTGCGCAGGAAGCGGCAGACGGCGTTGCGGACGGCGGTGGACTTCACCGCGTCCAGGGCGGCCTGGTAGTCGGGGATGTCCGCGGGCAGCGGGTCCTTGGCGGGGCCCGCGTGGGCCGGGCCGACGACGGACAGCAGGGCGGACGCGCTCAGGGCGAGGACGATGGACAGACGGGAGGAGCGGGAGCGCGCCCGCCCGGCGGTCGTTCCGGTGTGGCTGGTGTCGCGCATGTCGCCTGCCTTAGCGGGAGATGCCGATGCGGGAGTGGGTCCACTTGGACGAGCTGTTGCTCACGTAGTCGTTGTAGTTCCACCACGTGTACGTGGCGGTGTCCGGCCACGGGTCGGCGACGGCGATGGTGTTGTTCGACGTGTCGAAGCCGTAGACCACGTTCATGTGTCCGCCCCCGGATGTCCATCCGATGCGGGCTGCGACCGGTCGGGCCGCCTTGACGTCGGTGTAGACCTGGTTGAACGTGGCCGCGCTGTTCAGACCCGAACCGGTGTGGGCCAGGCCGAGGCTGCTCCAGCCCTTGGCCATGTCACCGAGCGTCGCGGGCTGGTTGTTGCAGCCGTAGGAGGGCTGGGCCCGGTTGCAGAAGTCCGTCTGCGTGGACCCGTAGCCCTGGAACTTGGCGATGGTCAGCCCGGAGGCGACCCAGCACCACTGGGTCTTCTCCTGCTTGTACATGCCGATGTTGTCCTGGCCCGCTTCCGCGTGCGCCGTGCCCGCCGCGGCCGAGAGTGTTCCCAGAACGGCCAGCCCAACGGCTGACGCCGCGGTTCCGTACCTGAATCTGCCCATGATCCTGCCTTCCCCTGAAGGGTTCAACGAGACGAGCGGGGCGATCTGGCAGGGATATGACAGCGCAGCATGACGGAGGCATCCAAGGGCTACGTACACCTTTGACCCGTATTGATTATTTGTGTGGTCATCATATGAATGAGTGCGATGTGGGGGTGCAGGGGCTCGGCCGGGAGGGCGATCTCGGGGTCGAGGCCGTGACGGTTCGGTACGCGGTGGGGGGATGGGCGACGTCGGCACCTGCCAGGCGCGGATCCCCGCCCGGGGGGTCGCTCCGCGGGGCACGCCCGCGCCCCGCACGGCCTCCTCCCGGCGCCCCGGGGCTCGCCCGGCGGGCGACGGACCACCCGGTCACAGCACGTAGACTCGACGCCTGTGGCGGACACCCAATACGAAGACTTGTTGCGGCTGGTACTCACCTCCGGGACGGCCAAGGCCGACCGGACGGGCACCGGTACCCGAAGTGTGTTCGGGCACCAACTACGGTATGACCTCGCGCAGGGGTTTCCGCTGGTCACCACCAAGAAGGTGCACCTCAGATCCATCGTGCACGAGCTGCTGTGGTTCCTGAACGGCGACTCGAACGTCCGCTGGCTCCAGGAGCACGGCGTCACCATCTGGGACGAGTGGGCCGACGCGAACGGCGACCTCGGCCCGGTCTACGGCGCCCAGTGGCGCTCCTGGCCCGCTCCGGACGGCAGGCACATCGATCAGATCAGCGAGGTCCTCGACACGCTGCGCCGGAACCCGGATTCCCGCCGGATGATCGTCTCCGCCTGGAACGTCGCCGAGCTCGACAAGATGGCGCTCGCTCCGTGCCACGCCTTCTTCCAGTTCCACGTCGCCGACGGCAGGCTCTCCTGCCAGCTGTACCAGCGCAGCGCGGACCTGTTCCTCGGCGTCCCGTTCAACATCGCCAGCTATGCCCTGCTCACGCACATGGTGGCGCAGCAGGTCGGCCTCGAACCGGGTGACTTCATCTGGACCGGCGGTGACTGCCACATCTACGACAACCACGTCGAGCAGGTCACGGAGCAGCTCTCGCGCACTCCGTTCGACTTCCCCGAGCTGCGTCTGCGCCGAGCCGACTCGCTCTTCGACTACGCCTACGCCGACGTGGAGGTGCTCGGCTACCAGCACCACCCGGCCATCAAGGCGCCGGTCGCGGTATGAACGTCGGGCTGATCTGGGCGCAGACCCCGGCCGGTGTGATCGGCGCGGACAACGCGATTCCGTGGCGGCTGCCCGAGGACATGGCCCACTTCAAGGCCACCACCCTCGGCCACCCGGTGGTCATGGGGCGCAAGACGTGGGATTCGCTGCCCCCGCGGTTCCGTCCGCTGTCCGGCAGGCGCAACATCGTGGTGACTCGGGACCCGCGGTGGGCGGCCGAGGGCGCGGCGCGTGCCGGTTCCGTCGCGGAGGCGCTGGGTCTCGCGGCCGAGCCGTGGCAGGCAGGGGCCGCGGCGGCCCCCGAAACGACGCCGTCGGAGCCCGCCGCCCCCGCCACGGCATGGGTGATCGGCGGCGGTGAGATCTACCGTGCCGCCCTGGAGTACGCGACGACCCTCTCGGTGACGGAAGTCGACGCAGCGGTGGACGGCGACACCTACGCCCCGACACCGGACGCGACGTGGGAGGCCGCCGAGGACACCGGCTGGCTGTCCTCCACGTCCGGGCTGCGCTACCGCATCCGTACCTTCACCCGATGACGGTCGTCGTTCCCGCAGGCCACCCCTGGTGCGAAGAATGATTCCCAAACTCGCCTATCCCATTACCGGCTAAGCCGGAGATCAATTGCGGAGAGATCCCCAGTCGATCGGCTCTTGACAAATCTTTCAGCCGGAAGAAGTATGGTGAATCTTGAACTGGCGGGCGGAGAGCCAGGGGAGGCCGTGAATGTCCATCACGGATCAGCCGCCGATATCGCGACTCTAGGCCGATCTCTTCCTCCTGCACGCGCCCAGTGTCTATGACTTCCGTGAGCGCGACGACATGCTGTTCGCCTATTTGAGCGACAGCGACAGCGTCAATGTCACCTCGGTCTACGAAATCTATCCCATCGGCTGGTTCTCCATAAAGCAGCGTCTAGCCGATCACGGTTTCGAGACAAAGATAGTGAATGTCGCCTCCTTGATGCTCATGCATCCCGAAATGGATGTCGAGCGATTACTCGGCCGCTTCGAAGCACCGGTCTTCGGTTTCGACCTGCACTGGATGGCGCACTGCCACGGCTCGGTGGAACTCGCGGCCGTCGTGAAGAAGGTGCACCCCGAGGCGCTCACCGTCTTCGGCGGCATCTCGGCGACCTACTACGCCGAGGAACTGATCACGTACCCGAGCGTCGATGTCGTCGTCCAGGGTTACGACACCCTCGACCCGGTCACCGAGCTGATCACCAGGGTCCGGCAGGGCAGCAGGGACTTCCGTTCCATTCCGAACCTCCTGTACAAGGTGGGCGGCGAGGTCCGGAGAACCGGCTTCTCGCACACGCCGGACAACAACTACAACAACGTGCGCAACGACTGGTCGTACTACCGCGAAGCGGCCGACGGCGGACCTTCGGCGCTTAAGCTCATCATGACGTTGCCCCAACACCGGATGCGCGCACGACTGCGGCTGGTGCGGCGGATCACGGTTCGCCTACCGCAACATCATGGGTGTCCGCAGGACCCTGGTGCAGAAGGACAACGATCTCGTCGTCGAAGAGCTGCGTACCATGCGGGAGGCGGCGAAGCGCACCTCGATCTACGCGCTCCAGTGCTATTCCGAGAACAGAACGCGGATGCACCAGTACCTGGACGCCGTGAAAGAGCTCGGATACAAGAGCGTCCACTTCGAGCAGTTCAGTCTGACGCCACCCGACGTCCTCAAGAAGATGGGTGAGGCAACGGATTCCTACATCATGCTCTCCCCGGAGTCCCACGACCTGAGGATCAGCAAGGCGGCCGGTCGCGGGAACTACACCATGGAGCAGATGGAGGAGTGGATTCCGCGCGCCCTCGATGCCGGGGTGAAAGGCATCATGATCTGGTTCTTCATCGGCATGCCCCACCAGGACCGGCAATCGGTCATGGACACCATCGCGTACTCGGAGCGGATCATCCGGAAGTTCGGAGGATGGGCCGCCCTGCCGCTGATCTGCCCGATGGTGCCGTTCCTCGACCCCGGGTCGCAGTTCTTCGAGGAACCGGACAAGCACGGCTACCGCATCCACCACCGCACCCTCGAAGAACACCGCCGGGCCATGGTCGAGCCGCTGTGGTACCGGCGGCTGAACTACGAGACGGACTGGCTGAGCAGGCGCCAGCTCCAGGACGTCTCCTACGAGGCGATCACGCGCCTGGTGGAGATCAAGGGCGAGTACGGGGTCCTCCCCGCCGGATTCTGCAAGGCCGTCCTGAAGACCATCGACGAGACACAGGAACTGCTCGGGGAGATGGAGCGGGCGCTGCTGCTCGACCAGGAGCTGCCGGCCGATCTCCGGGACGCGGTACTGCGCTACAACCGCAAGGTCCTGTCCTATACGAACGACCAGATCATGCCGGTCCCCCGGCCGCTCGGCGGCCGGTGGTTCGACGATGCCACGGTCCCGCCACAGCTGATCCAGGACGTTCTGGCGGCGTCGGCCGGGCGGACGGCGCGGGTACGGTCCTGAACGGCCGCGGGGGCACCCGGTGCGGGGGAGGTCGAGGTGCGGATCGCTGTGATCGGTGGTGGTCCCGGTGGGCTGTACTTCAGCGTGCTGGCCCAGCGGCTCGGCCCCGCGCACGAGATCACCGTCTGGGAGCGGAACGCGCCCGACGAGACCTTCGGGTTCGGGGTGGTGCTGTCCGACCAGGCCCTCGGCGGGATCGAGCACGCGGATCCGACCGTCGTCTCCGGGATGCGCCCGATGCTCGCCCGGTGGGACGACATCGACGTGCGCTTCCGAGGCACGACGTTCACGGCGGGCGGGAACGGGTTCGCCGCGATGAGCCGCGCGGGGCTGCTCCTGACCCTGCAACGCCGCTGTGCCCGGCTCGGCGTCCCGGTGCGCTACGGCAGCGAGGTCACCGACGTGGACGCCCTCGCCGCCGATCACGACCTGGTGGTGGGCGCCGACGGAGCGGGAGTGGTTCGAGAACATCGACCGCTACACCCACCAGGACCCGCAGCAGTTCGCGGTGAACCTCCTGACCCGCAGCCGCCGCGTCTCCTACGCCGGCCTGCGCCGGCGCGACCCCGAGTTCATCGCCCGCGCGGAGCGGTGGTTCGCCGGCGCGGCGGGCGCGGGGGGCGCGGCGGGCGCGGGGGGCGACCGGGCGGCTGGACCCGGCCAGGTGAGCGGGCCCGGCCGGACGGCTCCGCTCCGCCGGGCGGACCCTCCCCGCGGGACGGATCCTCGCCGCCGGACGGATCCTCGCCGCCGGACGGATCCTCTCCGCCGCGCGGATCCTCCCCACCGCACGGATCCTCCCCACCGCACGGATCCTCCCCACCGCGCGGACCCGCCGATGCTCCAGCCGTTCACGCTCGGTGGGCTGCACCTCGTCAACCGCGTCGTCGTCGCCCCCGGCGGGGCGGCCCCCGGCGAGGCCTTCCCGGGCCGCGACGGGGTGCCGGGCGACCTCCAGCTGGTGCGTCTGGGCGGTGCGGCGCTGGACGGAGCCGGTCTGGTGCTGACCGGTCCTGTGTCCGTCTCCGCGGCGGGCACGGCGCTCCCCGGCGGTGCCGGTCTGTACACCGGCGAACAGGCCGCCGGGTGGCGGCGGGTGGTGGACTTCGTCCACGCCCACGCCCCGGCGAAGATCGGCGTCCGGCTCGGCTACTACGGCCCCGACGGCGCCACCAGGCCCCTCGGCGAACTACAGCGCGAGTTCGCCGCCGCGGCCCGGCGCGCCGCCGCCGGATTCGACCTGCTGGAACTGGACTGCGCCCACGGCAGTTGGCTCTCCGCTGCGCTGTCCCCCTCGGACGAGCGGGCTCGGCACAACGGTTCACCGGGTAGGAGCGGCGCCTCTCAGGCACGGGGCGGCGCATCGCTGCGGAACCGGTTCCGCCGCCCCCTTGCGGTGTTCGGCGCGATCCGTGCCGTCTGGCCCGCCGAGCGGCCGGTCGGCCTGCGCGTCGCACCGGCCCGGTGGTGCCCCGGCGAGGACGGCGTCGACGCGGCGGCCGAGCTCGCGAACGAGTTCGCTGCGCGCGGCGCGGAGGCCGTGCACGTCCGCGCCGGGACGGAGGCCGACAGGGACGTGTACGCGGACCGGATCCGCAACCAGGCCGGGCGCAGGAGCGGGTTCGCCGTGCTGGCCGCGGGCTCGATCGCCGTGTCCGACGTCGACACGATCGTCCTGGCGGGGCGTGCGGACCTGTGCGTCGTCGACCGGGCGACGGTGCACGCGCCCTGGCCCTCCCCGCGCGGGACACCGGATCGTGCCACCTCGAAGAGTGGCCATGACGGAGGAGGATGCCGTGCTCCCTAGTGCGGATCTCAACCTGCTGCCGGAGATCGCCGCCGAACACCATGGCGGGGCCACCCTGTGCGCGGACACGCCTTGGGGGTCGGCTTCCCGCACCCCGACCACCGTGCGTGACTTCGCGGCCGTCGTCGCGGACTACGCCGACCGGTTGTGGGGTGCGGGAGTGCGGCCGGGCGCGGTGGTCGCCCTGGTCAAGTCCAATCACTTCGACATCCAGGCGATCCAGTGCGCGATCGTCCGCGTCGGCGCGCTGGGCAGGCGCGGTCCAGCTCAGCGAGCCCGCAACCCATCAGGTCACGCGCCGTTCCGGCTCGGACCGGACCCTCATCACGCACTCCTCCGGTACCACCGGGAAGCCCAAGCTCCTCGTACACACGGTGGACTCCCTCTACGCCCACGTGGCGCCGCAGATGGGTGTGGTGCAGTCACTCGACCACGCAGGGATCAGCGCGAAGTGCCTGTCCTTCGTGCATGTGCGGATGTCGTCCGGCCTCCTCACGGTGCTCAACACCGGCCTGCCGTTCCTCGGGATCTCCTCCCCCGACCCGGCCCCGGCGCGCGAGGCGCTGCTGCGGTACCGGCCGGAGGCCCTGGAGGCGCAGCCGAACATGTTCCTGCGCTGGGAGGCCCTGGCCCGCGAGACACCGAACCCGTTCAGCTCGGTCGAGCGCTTCATCAGCAGCTTCGACGCGATCCACCCGCGGACGCTGCGGACCCTTCTGGAGGCGTCCGACCGGCCGGATCCGACCTTCGTCCAGGCGTACGGGCAGACCGAGACAGGGCCGGTCACCCTCCTGATCACCACCCGTTCCGACATCCGCGAACCGGGTCGGTTCAACTCCCGTGACGTGGGCACGGCGTTCCCCGGCATGGAGATCCGCGTCGTGGACGACACCGGAGCACAGCTTCCGGCCGGCACCCCCGGCCACATCGAGGTACGTACCCCCGCCCGCGCCGAGTCGATGATCGGCCGCCCGCCGCTGCCCAACCGTGACACTTGGTGGCCCATGGGCGACATCGGCGCGCTCACACCCGAGGGGCACGTGGAGCTCCACGACCGGCAGGTGGACCGGGTCCCCGGTGTGCCCAGCACCCTGCGCGCCGAGGACGTCCTGCTCGACGAACTGCCGGAGCTGGCCGAGGTCGTGATCATCGCCGTGGAGGGGAAGGCCACCGCGGTGGTGGCCACCGCCGACGGCAAACCGGTGGACGACGACCGCTGGCGGCACGCCCGCGGAAGGGCGGGGCTGCCCGAGAACACCGGGGTCGACCACCGGCCCTGGGACGAGTTCCCGCTCACCGGCACGATGAAGGTCCGCCGGCACCGGCTCCTACCGCACGGAACCACCGGATGAGCGGCTCCCCGACACCGGCGGCGGCGCCGAGCCGGTTCCTGCCGACGGAAAGGAGAGCCGCGGCGCTCGTGCTCGGCGCCGCCTTCGTGCTGCTCGCCGACACCTCGATCGTGAACGTCGCCGTCCCCAGCCTGCAACGGGACCTCGGTGCGGCCGGCCGCGCCGAGGCATCGGACCGAAGCCTCATGACCAGGAAGGTGGCAGCGTACGTGGACGGATCCTCGCCGTCAGGTGCCCTGACGATGCGGCAGAAGATGCTCGACGAGATAGCCGCCGGGGGCACCCCGGTTCCGGCCTATGTGGCGCGCCTGTCACTCCAGGTCGCCACGATGGAATGGCACGCGGGGTTCGTCGCGGTCACCTTCCGCATCCCCGACGATCTCTGTGTGGAACCGGACGTGGCCTTCGGCGGACATGTCGCGGGCATCCACGACCAGGCCGCGGGGTTCGTCCTGTGCGGCCTCCTCGACGACGACATGGTGTTCGCGACGACCCGCCTGGATGTGCGGTACCTGACGGTGACACGCCCCGGGGAAGTGCGCGCCGAAGCCACCCTGCACACGATGAACGGCCGTTCCGCCGATGTACGTGTCTCGCTGACGCAAGCCGGAAGGGTGACGAGCGAGTCGCTCGTGACCGAAGCGATCAGGAAGGCCGGAAGGTGAATGCCGTGGTGACCGACCGGCAGGTGCAGGAGCTGGTGGCGGGCGTCCTGGAGATCGACGTGGCCGATGTCGGGATCGACAGGTCCTTCTACGCGGAGCTGGAGATGGACTCGCTCCACAAGGCGGAGTTCATCGTGGCCCTGGAGCGTGCCTGCGGTGCGGAGTTCGCCCCGGCGGACGCCGCCCTGATGGACAGCGTGGGCGATGTGATGCGGCTGCTGCACGATCGGCGCCGAGTGACATGAACGCCGCCACCGGCACCGCGAACCCGGTCGAGTTGCTGCTGCTCGGCCATCCCCGCGACCGCCGCTGCGGGGTGGACGGCCGGGTCGGTGCAGTGACCTACGGCGATCTGCTCGGCGCGGTGACGGACCGCGCCGGGAGGCTGCGGGCTGTGGGGGTGCGGCCCGGCTGCCGCGCGGTCGTCGTCTCCGACGACTGCGTCGCAGCGATCACCGCCGTTCTCGCCCTGTGGTGGCACGGGTGCGTGCCCGTCGTGCTGCACCCGCTGCTCCGGCCCGCGGGTCGCCTTCGTCGCACGGGACAGCGAGGCGGAGTTCGCCGAACTGAACGTCGTCCCGGAACACGCGGCGGCCCTGCGGAACGAGCTGGGCGCGATCGACGCCGAGAGGCGGGCGGCAGGGCGCCCCGGGCTCCGCACCGCACTCGGCCCCGCACGTGCGGTCGGGCCCACGCCACCGCCTGCCCGTTTCGGCGCCACCGACGAGCTGCTGGTCCAGTACACCTCCGGCAGCACGGGCAGGCCCCGCGGGGTACGGCACTGCCTGCGGGCGGTGCACGCGATCCTGCGTGGCGTCGGCAGCCTCCTGGACCTGACCCCGGACGACGTCGTGCTGTCCACCGCGAAGCTCTCCTTCGGGTACGGATTCGGCAACTCGCTGCTGTACCCGTACGCGGCGGGCGCCAGCTCGGTGCTGCTCGAAGGGCAGGCGGACGCGTACGGCGTGGCAGCGGCCCTGGACGCGCACCGGCCGACCGTGCTGTTCTCCGTACCCTGGCTCTACGCCGGTCTCCTCGAACTCGCGGCGAAGGGCAAGGCGGTCGAGACCGGCTCGCTGCGCCTGGCCGTGACCACCGGGGAGCATCTGCCGGCCGGTCTCGGCGCCCGTATCACCGAGGCGTTCGGCGTGCCGCTGATCAACGGGTTCGGCGCGACCGAGGTCCTGCACACGGTCGTGGCTGCCGCCGTGGGCCGGGGCGGGGCCGCCGGTCCCGGATCGATCGGCTTCCCGGTTCCCGGGGTGACCGCGACCGTCCGCGACGACGCCGGCAGCCCGGTGGAAGACGGGACTCCCGGCCGGCTCCACCTCGCCACGGAGTCGGCCGCGCTCGGCTACCTCGACCGGCCCGGTGACACCGCCCGCGCGTTCGCCGACGGCGGCGTCTACACCGGTGACATCGCCTACCGCGCGGCAGGCGGCGACCTCTGCCACGTGGGCCGCGCCGACGACATGCTCCTGCTCGGCGGCTACAGGATCGCGCCTGCCGAGATCGAGCGCGTGGTCCGGGCGGCCCCGGAGGCCGCGGACTGCGCGGTCGTGGGCACCACGGACCGGACGGGGCTCGAGCAGGCCACGGTGTACGTCGTGCCGCGGGACCCGGCCCGCCCCGACGAGGCCCGCAAGGCGGTCAGGTCGGCACTGCGCGCAGGCCTCGCCCCGTACAAGAGGCCGTCCCGCATCGAGGTCATCGACGAACTCCCGGTCACCGCCAACGGCAAGCTGGCCCGCTTCCGGCTCCGCCCCGGGCCCGGCGGCCCCGTCAGCAGTCCGGAGGGCGGCGGCCCCGTCAGCAGTCCGGAGGGCGGCGCATGAGCTGGGAGATCGCCGGGATGAGCGCGGTGTGCGCGCTGGGCGACACCGTCGCCGGTATCCATGGCGCCCTGTGCTCGGGCCGCTCCGGACTGGCGCCGCTGTCGGCGTTCGACGTGTCCAAGTACCGCGCGGGGGCGGCGTACGAGGTGCAGGACCGGGTGCGCCCCGGTGTGGACGAGCCGCTGTGGGTGACCCGCTGGCTCGTCCGCGTGGTGCGGGAGGCCCTGACCGACGCGGGCCTGCCGGAACCGGAGCCCGGGCTGCCGGTCCTGGTCGGTACCACGCACCGGGAGATGCGGACCGCCGAGCTGTGGTGGCGGCACGAGGGCCCCCTCTCCCCCACCGACCTGCACTTCACCGCGGCCCTGCGCTCCGCCCTCGGTCTGCACGACGTGCACACCGTCGTGAGTGCCTGCGCGGCCTCGCTCTACGGCTTGGGGATGGCCACCGACCTCATCGCCCTCGGCGAGGCGGACACCGTGGTGGTGGCGGGCACCGACGCGATCCCCGAGAGCTCCTTCGGCGGGTTCGACCGGATCCAGTTCCCGCCGCCCGACACCATCCGGGCCTTCGACAGGTCCCGCCGCGGCATGATCATGGGAGAGGGCGCGGTGGCGGTGGTGCTGCGGCGCGCGGGTACGCACCCCGGCCGGGTGCACGGCCTGGTCCGGGGCGTGAGCATGAACTGTGACGCGACCCATCCGAAGACGCCCGATCCGGCGGGGATCCGCCGGGCGATCGAGGACGCGCACGCGCGCGCGGTGGTCGTGCCCGATGACATCGACCTGGTCATCGTGCACGGAAGCGGCACGGCGCAGAGCGACCTGGCCGAGGCGGTCGCGTTGCAGGACGTGTTCAAAGCCTCCGATCCCGGCCCCCTCGTCACCGCGGTCAAGGGCGGCACGGGCCATATATCCGGTGGGGCGGGCCTGTTGAACCTCGTCGTGGCCCTGGAGTCGATGCGCTCCCGGACCCTGCCCGCGGTCAGCGATCTCACCGACCCGATCGAGGAAGTGAAGGAACTGCGGGTCGTCTCCGGCCGCCCTGCCACGGGGCCGTTCCGCACGGCGCAGGTGCACGCCGTCGGCATGGGCGGGATCAACGCCGTGGCGATCGTGGAAGGGGCGACGCGATGAGTGGGCGGGGCGATGCGGCCGGCGCGAGTGGTGCTGCGGCCGGTGCAAGGGACGACGCGGCCGGTGCGAGGGGCGACGCGGCCGGTGCGAGGGGCGACGCGGCGAGTGTTCCGGCTGCCGTGCGGACCGCGATCACCGGTGTGGGCTGGGCGGTGGCGGGACCCGGCTTCGATCCGGTGACGGCCCTCGCCGTACGCGGCATGCGGCACAAGGCCCGGTCGTCGCGGTTCGCGGTGCGGGTGGCCCGGGGGACGCTCGATGACGCCGGGCTCATCGGCGCGCCGGAGCTCGACGGTGCGGCGGTGGTCGTCTCCAGCAACTTCGGCAATCTGGACGCGGTGTGCGACTCCGTCACGACGATCGCCGCCGGTTGCAGCAGGGACGTCAGCCCGATGCGCGTACCGCACCTCTCCAGCGCCGTCGCAGCGGCCTGGATCGCCCTCGACCACGGCATCCGCGGCCCCAATCTGACGCTGTGCAACGGCGCTTCGGGCGGGCTCGACGCCGTGGCCGCGGCACGGAACCTGATCGCGGCGGGCCGGGCCACGGTGGCGCTGGTGATAGGCGTGGAACCGAGCACTCCGCCCGTGGCCAGGCTGCACGGGGAGAGCGCGGGGACCCGGTGGATCGACGGGGCCGTGGGTCTGGTGATCGAGCCCGTGCGGCACGCCGTGCACCGCGGTGCCCGGATCCGCGCGGAGATCGCCGGATACGGCAGGGCGGCCGACGAGCGGTCCGCCGTCCGGGCAGCGGGCGCCGAGGCGGTCCGGCGCCTGGACGCGGATCCGACCGCACGGTTCGGGCGGTGCTCGGGCGCGCTGGGGGTGGTGCAGTGCGCGATGGCCGTGGAGCAGCTGGAACGGGAGGCGGTGGCGGGGGGTGCGGATGCCGGGGCGGGAGCGGGGTTGCCGGTGGGTGGGGCCTCGACGGGGCAGCCGGTGGGCGCGGCCTCGGGGGGCCGGACGGCGGGGGCGGTGCTCGCCGTCGCGGGCGCCGGGGCCGGGGAGAGCGACGGGACCTCGGTCTCGGCGCTGGTACTCGCACCCCCTGGGGAAGCAGAGCGCATGCCCCCTCGGGGAGGCGTACGCACGCCGACCGTACGTACGCCCCCTCGCGGGAGGGACACATGAACCCGTTCGACGACGACCCCCGTGTCGTGATCACCGGTCTGGGTGCGATCTCCTGCCTGGGCACCGGGGTCGGCGCGTACTGGAACGGCCTGCTCGCGGGTGGCGGGGAGCCGGAGGCGATTCCGCTGCCCCACCTCAACATGCGGACCAGGAAGATGTATCTGGTCGACCGGGCGGAGGTGCCCGCCGAGCCGTCCTGCCATGCCGGCGTGGAGCTCGGCAGCAGCCCCCGCCTGGCGATCGCCGCGGCCGAACAGGCGCTCACCGACGCCGGAGTGGAGGACGGGGCACGCGAGACCGTTCCCGTGGTGCTCGGCGTCGAGCTGGGCAACTCGGACATGCAGGAGCTCCAGCGCAGCGCGGGACGGACGACCTGGACGACGCTGACGCCCGCGGCCGCCGTCGTGGGGACGGCGATCGGCTCGCGTGCGGCGCAGACAAGTGTCGGCAACGCCTGCTCGGCCAGCGGGTACGCGCTCACGATCGGGCTCGACATGATCCGTGCGGGTGAGGCGAGCACGGTCCTGGTCGGCGGGGCCGAGGGGGCCACACGGGCCAGGATGGGTGCTTTCAACCGGCTGGGGGCCGCGGATCCGCGGCGCTGCCGGCCGTTCGACCGGAGCCGGGCCGGAACGATGTTCGGCGACGGCTCGGCCATGATCGTGCTCGAAGCGGCCGATCACGCCCGGCGGCGTGGAGCCGTACCGTACGCCGAGCTGGCCGGTGCGGCCTGGAGCTGCGACGCCTATCACGCGACCGCCCCCGACCCCTCGGGCGACCAGATCGTCCGGGCGATGTTCGACGCGCTGGCCGACGCGAAGCTGAGCGGTGCCGATGTGGGCTGCGTCATCCCCCACGGGACGGGAACACCGCTCAACGACGTGGTGGAGAGCCAGGCCCTGCACCGGGTGTTCGGGCCACGGATGCGTGAGCTGCCGCTCTTCTCGCTCAAGGCGATGATCGGTCACACGACCGGTGCGGCAGGCGCCTTCGCCTGCCTCACGGCGACCCTCATGCTGCGCCACCGGCGGGTCCCGGCGAACACTCCGATCGACCAGGACCCGGAGTGCGACGTCTGGCTCCCCCAGGAGCGTCCCGTGCCGCCGGCCGCGCCCGCCGTCCTGGTCAACACCTACGCGTTCGGCGGCAACAACACGTCTTTCGTGGTCAAGGGCCTCGTCGACGGCGAGGGCGACATCGAGGGCGAGAGCATCGTCGAGGGTGTCGGTGCCGGTGTCGGTGTCGGTGCCGGTGCCGGTGCCGGTGCCGGTGCCGAGGGTGTCGGTGGGGAGGCGTCGCAGTGGTCACGGTGAGCACCGGTGAACTGGCCGTCGTCGGCATGGGCATGGCGGCGCCGGGCGTCTGCGGGCCCGCGGACGCGCTGGCTCCCGCCGGGGCGGCGGCCCCCGGCTGGTTCGAGGCGGAGGTCGCCCTGCCCGGGCGCGGCTACCGGCGGCTGCCCGATGCGTGCAAGTACCTCCTTGCCGCGTCGAGGCTGGCGGTCGGTGACGCCGGGGGCCGGTTCGCGCGGACCGAGCGCGAGCACCGGGGCGCGGCGGTGGCCATCAACAACACCGGCGCCGCCCTGCTGGAGGCGATGGACCGCACGATCATGCGGGAGGGCGCCGCGCAGATGTCTCCGTCCAGCAGCCCTTTCATCGCCATGAGTTCGTTCGCCAGCAGGCTCTCGATGGAGCACGACATCACCGGCTTCAACCTGACCGTCAACTCCCCTGTCACGGCCGGTCTCGAGGCGTTGCAGATCGCGGCTCGCGCCGTCGCGGCGGGCCGGGCCCGTGCGGTCCTGGTGGGCGCGGTCGAGGAGGCCCTCTCACCTTCTCAGGCGCTGCCGCCCGCCCCTGGAACACCGTGGCAGCCGCCCGCCACTGGAGCACCGTGGCAGCCACCGTCCCCTGGAGCGCCGTCGCGGGCGCCCGCCTCCGTGCCGCCGTCGCAGGCATTCGCCCCCGGAACGGAGGCGGGCGCCGCCGTGCTGCACTGCGAACCCGCCGCGGGGGGACACGCGCGCTACGGCACGTGCCGGGTACGGAGTGCCTTCCTTGCCCCCGGTGCGGCGACGCACGACGCCCACGCCGTCCTCGGCCCGCTGGTCGGCGACGCCCCACCGGGCCGGGTCGACGCGGTCCTCGACGACTCCGCAGTGGGGACGGCCGCCGCACGGTGGCTCGACCACCTGCACGGCGCGTGCGAGGTCGTCGTCGTCCCGGCACCGGCGCAGGCCGGTTGCCTCACCCCGTTGCGGCGCGTCGTGGGCCTGTTCGCGCAGGCGCACACGGCCCCCACCCGGCGCGCGGTACTCACGGCCTCCGCCCAGGGCACGCTCGCCTACGCCGAGCTGACCGTCGCACCACGAGGCGGGAGTTCACCCGGACCGCGCGCGCCGCGGGCGGCGGCCGCCAAGGGAGGAGAGTGATGTTCGTTCCCCTCAAGGGTTCCTGGGCCCTGGTCTTCGGCGTGTCCAGCGGCATGGGCAAGAAGACCGCGCGGGCGCTGGCCGAAGCGGGCTGCAACGTCATCGGGGTGCACTTCGACCTGGCCGAGGGACAGCAGCGGCGGGCGGAGCAGTATGCCGAGACCCTGGGCGGGCTCGGCGTGGAGGCACACTTCTTCAACCGCAACATCGCGGCGCCCAGGGCTCGCGCGGAACTCGTCCCCGTCATCCGGGACCTCACGTCCGGTGTCGGGCCCCGGATCGTCCTGCACTCGGTCGCCTACGGGACGCTCACCTCCCTCCTCCCCGCGCGGACCGGCCAGGAGGAAGAGGTGCCCGAGGTCACGCAGCAACAGTTGACGATGACGGTCGACGTCATGGCGCACAGTCTCGTGTACTGGATCCAGGACCTGGTGCGGGCGGCGCTGCTGCCGCGGGGGGCGAAGGTCTTCGCGATGACCAGCGCGGGCGGGTCCCGGGTGCTGTCCGGCTATGCGCCCGTCGCGGCGGCGAAGGCCACGCTGGAGTCCCATGTCCGCAACCTGGCGGTGGAACTCGCCCCCCGGGGCGTGGCGGTGAACGCGATCCGGGCGGGCACGACGATCACCCCGGCACTGTTGAGGATCCCGGGCAACGAGAAGCTCGTCGCCCACTGCCGGGGCGTCAATCCGGGCGGTCGGCTGACGCGCGCCGAAGACGTGGCCGAGGCGATCGTCGCCCTGTCCGTCTCGGACTCGCCCTGGCTCACCGGAAACGTCATCGGGGTCGACGGCGGAGAAGCACTCGTCGTCTGAAGCGAACCGGGGCCGAGCGTCAAGAGCGACACCACAAGGGCCAGATCGAAGGAGGACGGCACCGTGTCAGGCAACCCGACAGCAGGCGTCAACCGCGAGGACCTGCGCGCGCTGATCGCCGAAGAACTCGAACTCCCCACCGAGGAAGTCACCGACGAGGCCAACCTCAGGACGGACCTCGCCGTGGACTCACTCACCGCCATGGAAGTCGCCGTACAGATCGAGAAGACGTACCGCATCACCATCGACGAGGAGGAGATCAAGTCGCTCACCACCCTGGCGGCCATCCACCAACTCGTCTCCGCCAAGCTCGGGACAGCCCGATGACCGACGGGAGCAGGCCTGTCGCGGTGGTGACCGGCGGCTCGCGCGGCATCGGAAGGGCCGCCGTGCTCCGCCTGGCGGCCGACGGCTTCGACGTGGCGTTCTGCTACCTCTCCACGCCGTAGCGGGCCGAGGCGGTGGCGGCCGAGGCTCGCGGCGTCGGGGCGCGGGTGCTCGCCCGCAGGACCGACGTCTCGGTGGCGGGCCGGGCCGCGGAACTCGTGTCCGAGACGGAGGCCGAACTCGGCCCGATCGGCGCGGTGGTGGCGAACGCCGGTGTCGTACGGGACCGGCCGCTCGCCGGGATGGCCGACGACGAGTGGGACACGGTGCTCCGTACGAATCTCGACGGCACCTATCACATCTGCCGTGCCGCGGCGCGCTCCTTGATGCGGCACGACAGCGGGGCCATCGTGACCGTTTCCTCGGTGGCGGGCATCCACGGCAACATCGGCCAGTCGAACTACGCGGCGTCGAAAGCCGGGATCATCGGGTTCACGAAGTCGATCGCGAAGGAACTCGGCCGGTTCGGAGTACGCGTCAACTGTGTTGCGCCCGGCATGATATCGACGGACATGACCGCTGAACTCAGCGAAGCGAAACGCAAGGAGCAGATCAGCAGGATCCCGCTGCGCCGACCCGGAACACCGGACGAGGTAGCGGACTTGGTGTCCTTCCTCCTTTCCCGCCGTTCCGCCTACATCACGGGGCAGGTCCTCGGAATCGACGGCGGTTTCTCGCTCTGAGCCCGCGGGTTCCCCGGCGACCCCAATGGCTTCCTCCCGACGGAATTCCCCGACTCCATTCTTCTACGCCAGGGCGACCGCGGTCAGGGCACGTCGCCGGTGTAGTGGAAGCGGCAACTCACGCCCGGGCCCGGCCTGCGGGGTTCGCCGGGCCGCGGGCCGTACAGCGACCGGCCGCCGGGGAACCGTCCGAGTTCGGTGGGCAGGGCGACGCCCTCGTCCACGTCCTTGGGCCGCCGGTCCGTGATGCGCAGCAGCAGTCCGTCCAACGGCCCGCCCGTCAGCACCGCATACGTCTGGTCGGCCAGCGGGCCGGGGTCGTCGTGGTCGTGCCCGTACACCCGGCCGCGCAGCAGTTGCTCATCGCCGTTCATGCCCTCAGCCTTGCAGCCACCACTGACAATGCGGCTGCACTATGTCCATTTTTGCACCGAAAATCCGCCTCTTCATGCTGTTGTTGGCGTACGTAAAACATCACCCGTATTGCGCGATGATCAGCGACACGACGCGCCCCGATACGTGACGAGCGACACCTCACCCCGCGCCCGTCCCGTGAAATGAGTCACACCAATGAAGACGCCCTCGCGGGGCTCTCGGGAGAGCGCATGGGGCGCACTCCCTTTCTGGCAAAGAGGATTGGGCCAATCGATCAAAGAGGGCCGGGGAATATGATCACCAGGAACGGACCTGGTGCATTCCTCTCCGCAATTCTGGTCTTGTTCCGCCGGGACTTTCTCGCTTAACGTCACCGTCAATCCGGATGGAACGCCGAATCCTGCCGCTGTCCGGAAACCTTTCCGATCACTCACTTACGCACGGCAGGAGCGGGGGACCCAGGCAAGACGCCGATCCGGTTTCCGGAACGGCTCGGGGTGAAGTCGCGCACGCCGCGACCGGACATCTCCCGTCCGAACCCGACAGCTCACCTCGTAGGCGACGGAGAGGAATGCGCCATGCCCGCAAAGGGAAAGCACCGTCGTCCCAAGTCCAGCCCGCTCGCCCGGGGCATCGCCGCCGCAGGCACGGGAGGAGCCGTCCTCGCGCTCCCGGTGCTCGGCGCGACCACCGCCGCCGCGGCGGAGCCCCACACGGCCGCCAAGCCCGCCGCGGCCCCCGACAGCTACGTCGTCGTCGCGGGTGACTCCCTCTCCAAGATCGCCCGCGAGCACTCCCTGAGCGGCGGCTGGCAGAAGCTCTACCGGGACAACCGCGGCGTCATCGGCGCCGACCCGAAGGTGATCCACGCCGGCATCGAGCTCACCCTCGGCAAGAAGGGCCCGGCCGGGCCCGCGGAGAAGCCGGCCGCCTCCGCCGAGCGGGCGGACCGCTCCGAGCGCGACAGCGCGCTCGCCGAGCCCGCCGCCGCCCCGGCGAAGAAGACCTACACCAACGACCTCGACGGCTGGATCAGGGAGTCACTCGACCTCATGGCCCAGCACGGCATCCCCGGCTCCTACGAGGGCATCCACCGCAACATCATGCGTGAGTCCTCGGGCAACCCGCTGGCCATCAACAACTGGGACGTAAACGCCGCCGCAGGCACCCCGTCCAAGGGGCTCCTCCAGGTCATCGGCCCCACCTTCACCACCTACCGCCTGCCCGGCACGTCGCTCGACAGCTTCGACCCGGTCGCCAACATCACCGCCGCCTGCAATTACGCGGCCGCCCGCTACGGCTCCATCGACAACGTCAACGGCCCGTACTGAGGCTGCCGCACGCGGACCGTTCTCTGGGGACCCGCACTCGCAGGGCGCTAATGCAACGGCTAGCTCGTCGGGTTGAGCTTGCGGAAGTACGTCCAGCTGGTCTCGTTCGGTTCGCTCCACCTCTCCGGGGCGTGGGCGAATTCCGGGTGGTGGTCGGCGATGTGGGCGCGGGTGCGGTCGGGGACCTCGGCGTACGAGCCGAGCTTGCGGCCCCGGCAGTGGAAGGTGAGCCCGCCGGGCCGCTGCCCTCGGGCCATCCACGGGAGCCATGGGGACATCCGGGTCCACGACATGGTGGCGGGGACGCTCGGCGCGGTGCCGGCCAGGTCGGCGCGGTCGGCGAAGAACTGGAAGAGCTCAAGGGCCTTGTAGGTGTCGCCCGCCGAGTGGACGGGGTACTGGGCCACGGGCAGGGGCGAGGGGTAGGCGAGCGGGATCTCCAGGCTGAAGCAGACCTGTCCGTCGAGCTCCGTCGTCGGTATCGGGAAGGGACGCCACTTCTGGTTCGCCGGGTCGTTCCAGATGTGCACCACCGGCAGGTCCTGCCAGGTCTCCAGGATCTCGCGGCTCGCGGGGTCGAGGTAGAAGGCGGCCTCACGGGTGAGCAGTCGGTAGGCGTCCTGGCCGGCGTCGGCGTCCCGGACCAGGCGGGCGACGTTGAGCCCTTCGAGGCCGAAGACGTGCTGGTAGGGCTCGTCCGGAGCCCAGGAGTACACGTTCCCGGTCCACCAGTACGTGACTTCCGCACCGTCGAGCGAGGCGCGGGTCCGGGCGAAGGAGCGGAGCAGCTCTGCGGGTGTCGTCATACGGAGTACTCTGCGCGCCCCAGGGCGGGGGGCCTCGCCCGGGGTGGACGTTGCCCGGGCGGACGCCGCCGTGGACGCGTGGGCGCGTTGCGCGTGAGCGAGGAGGTTGCGCGGTCGCCGAGGGGTGCCTGATACGTGGTGGATGCCAGGCGGAGGCACAGGAAGCCCAGGATCGTCGACGGACGCGGACGGCAGGTGCCGACCGCGGTACGGGACCGTCGGACTCGCACCCGGCGGCAGACGAAAGGAGTGGGCTCTTGCGCACGTCAATGGGTCGCCGAGCGGGCACGGCCCTGGCAGGCGCCGGCGCGTTGGGCCTGGTGTGGACGAGCGTGCCCTCCGCCGCCGCGATCGTCGGCGGCAAGCCGGTCGGGGACGGTGAACGCCCCTTCGTGGTGCAGCTACAGCAGCGGGACGACGACGGAAGCTGGTCGCACTACTGCGGCGGTGCGCTCGTCGACAGCCGGGTGGTCGTCACGGCCGCGCACTGCTCGAAGTGGGCCGAACAGGGGAAGGTCACGATCCGGGTCGTCCTGGGGCGGTCCGACGCGACTACCGACCAGGGGACGGTGGTGACCAAGGACCACTTCACCGTGCACAGCCACCCCGCGTTCTCGACCGAGACCAACACGGACCTGGGTCTCATCGTGCTCGACTCCCCCGCCCGCCAGAAGAGCGCGAGCCTCCCGCCCCTGGGGGCGAAGCCGCAGGCGGGTCGCCTCCTCCGGGCGGCGGGCTGGGGGCGTACCGACTTGGAGAGCGAGGCCAAGCCCACGCGCCTGCACGAGACGGCGCTCCCGGTCACCGAGTTCGACACCGAGGGCGGGACCTGGGACAAGAACTTCGTGTGCGCCGGTACCCCTGAGCGGCGGGTGGGGCCCGGGGACAGCGGAGGACCGCTGTTCGCGCCGCCCTCGCGCGGCAAAGCCGTGGTCCACGGCCTGGTGAGCGGGGACACGAACACCTGCCCGGGGCTGTTCACCAATCTCTCCGACCCCGCCGTCTGGAAGCCGTTCCGCAAGGTGCTCGCGGCACACGGACTTTCCCGTGTCGTCCCGGTTCGGGCAGCCGCCGAGGCAGCACACGCGGCGCCGGCGACACCGGCGACACCGACGGTCTGACACTCGCACGGTCCGGCCGACTATGCGTGCGCCTGGTCTGCTTCTTCACGCCGGTCGGCAGCCGCTGCACCCTGTCGGGAGGAAGGTCGGTTCCGCGTACCCCAGCGTTCGAGTGCGGGCCCGACGGCAGACCGCGGCATTGATCGCGGACACCGCTACGGTCCAGCGCGGCGCGTCCGTGTGCTCGGAGATCCAGATCGGCAGGAGCAGGGACACCACCGGATACTGAAGGCCCATCGCACCGTGCAGGACGGTGAAGGTCACGAACGGACGGTCGCTGAGCGCCGACC
Organism: Streptomyces sp. NPDC017940; assembly: GCF_044328435.1. Lineage (NCBI taxonomy): Bacteria > Bacillati > Actinomycetota > Actinomycetes > Kitasatosporales > Streptomycetaceae > Streptomyces > Streptomyces sp. NPDC017940. The sequence continues at coordinate 117,814 of NZ_JBIRHJ010000004.1, forward strand.
AGCAGCGCTGCTGCGGCGGTGCCGCCAACGCCTGGTAGGCGGGGAGCAGGAAGAGGAGGAGCGCGCACAGTGCGAAACTGGCCGCGTTGCCGAGAATGAGCACGACGTAGGCGGTACGCGTGTTCGCCGCGACGGCGAAGCCGGCGCCCACGGTTCCCAGGACGACGCCCAGATTGACGTACGTACGGAGTCTCGACCGGAACAGCGCGGGACGGTCGGTACCGACCCTGACCACGAGGGCTCCCCAGGCCGCGCCGCTGACGGCTGCGGCGAGCTGGTCGAGGGTGGCGACGACCGTGAGGGCCGCCCAGCTCTCGACCAGCACGAGCGCGGACATCGCCACCGCCTGGACCGCGAGGGCGAGCATCATGACGGTGCGGGGCCCGCGTCGGTCGGCCAGGTGGCCTCCCGGTATCCCGGCGAGCAGACCGATCAGGCCCGCGACGGTGAGGGCGGCGCCCACCTGCGCTGCCGGTAGGTCCACCACCAGCGTGAAGTAGAGCGCCGCCGCCGTGTTGAAGAGGCCGTTGCCGACTCGGTTCACGAAGCTTGCCAGGATCAGAACACGCTCTGACCTGTTGCTTCCCGCCAATGAGCTATGCGGTCGCGGCCGGGCGATCTCCCCTTGATCATGAGCGCAGGCTAACAGCGGGTGCTCACACCACCGTTGGCCCCCGTCACGGCGCGAGCGCCGACTGGTCCGCGGCCCACAGCCAGGTTCCGTCCGGCTGACGACGGGCTATCTCGACGGTGATGTCACCATTGGTCAGCGTGGCCGCGGTCATCGCGAGGTCGCCGCTCACCAGCGCGGGGTGCTGCCTGCCGGGCGAGAGCACCGGCGCGGCGGCGACGAACTGCTCGTACACCTTGCGGATCTCCGCGTGTCCGGTCGCGATGTTCCCCGGGGGGAACGCCAGCACGGCGTCCGGTTCGTACAACGCCACGAGTCCGTCGACATCGCCTGCGTTGGCGCGCTCGATGAAGTACCTGCCCAGGTCGTTCGGCTCGACGGCAGCCTGCTTGTCCGTCAAGTCCTTGTCCCTCAAGTCGTTGTTCGTCATGTTCTTGTTCGGCATGTTCCTGTTCGTCATGCCGCTCAGCTTCCCAAGCAATACACGACACCCTGTGTCACGTATTCCCGTAGAGTTTTACGCATGCGCGCCGACCGCTTGGTATCCCTGGTGCTGTTGCTGCGGCAGCACGGCCGGATGTCCGCGGCCGCGCTCGCCAGGGAGTTGGAGGTGTCCACCCGCACCGTGCTGCGCGACATCGACGCGCTGTCCGCAGCCGGTGTCCCGGTCTTCGCCGAGCGCGGCCGCCACGGCGGGTTCGCCCTGTTGCCCGGGTTCCAGACGGAGCTCACCGGACTGAACCACGACGAGGCACTGGCCCTGCTCGTCGCCGGATCGCGGCGCGGCGCCCAGGCGTTCGGCCTCGGTACGGCGCTCGCCTCAGCCATGCGCAAGGTGGTCGACGCGCTGCCGGAGAGCTATCGGGCCACCGCGGCCGGTGCGGCTCAGCGCCTGCTCATCGACCCGGAGACCGACCTCCTGGCGCGCCGCGTCGACGCCGATGAGGTGCCCGACACCGTCGTGGCCGAGGTCCGGCGCGCGGTGTTCGCCGGACACAAGCTGCGCATCCGCTATGCGGCCGTGGACCAGGCCCCGAAGTGGCGCACGGTGGACCCGATCGGCCTGGTCACCGTGCGCGGCCAGGGCTATCTGCTGGCCACGAGGTCCGGTGCGGACCGCACCTACCGGCTGTCCCGGGTCGTGGCCGCCGAGGAACTCACCGCACCGGCACAGCGCCCGGACCGCGTCGACCTGGACCGGGCCTGGCAGGAGCGCAGCACACGGTTCAGGACCGGCGGCGACCAAGTCTCCGTCCTCGTACGGGTGGACCGGTCGCGGCGCGAGGACCTTGTGGGCACCGCGCTCGCCGTCCTCGCCGAAGTGACCGACGCCGACGCCGACGGGAGGCTGCGCCTGGAGGTGACCTTCCAGGATCCGAGGCACGCCGAATGGGCGCTGTGGCAACTCGCCACGAGCGCGCAGGTCCTGACCCCGCAGTGGTTGCGCGACTCCCTGCGCGACCGCGCCGCCGCGATGGCCGCCGGCTACGAGTGACGTCGGGCCTACCGGGCCGGGGCCAGGTCGGTGTGCACCAGATGGTGGTCCGAGTACGGAGAAGGACGCACGCCCTGCTTGAGCGGCACGAAGTCCCGCAGGAAGACGTAGTCGAACTTGAGCTGCCAGTCGGTGGTCGGTTCGCAGGTGCCGGGTCCGGTGGGCAGGGGAAGGCACTGGGGGTCCGCGTCCGTGGCCCGTGCCCACATCCTGGTCAGTTCGGGGGTGTCCGGGACGGCGTTGAAGTCGCCGAGAACGATCGCACGCTCGTGCCGGGCGACCGCTTTCGCGAGTACGCGGGTCTGGCCCGCCCGGACCGCCTCCTGGCGCCGCTGGGCGAGGTGGGTGTTGAACACGCGGACGGGCTCGCCGCCCACCCGCGTGGTGACGGCCATGTACCCACGGTCTTCGGATCCGCCTTCGGGGTACTCCACGTTCACGCGGTCCGTCATCGGCGCCGCCGAGAGGATCGCCTGGCCGAAGGCCCCCGGGCTCCACGGCCACCCCCCGCAGCGGCTCCGCTTGCGGAGAACCGACCCGTACTCGACGTGGTACACGAGCCCGTGCAGGTTCTTCAGGTAGTCCCTGATCCTCTCCACGTCACGGACGCACGCTTCTTGCAGGCCGATGACCTGGGGCGCGTACGCGGCGATCTCCGCGGCCCTGCCGACGTTGTTCTCGTCGCACGGGTTGCAGATGTTCCACGTCATGACCCGGTTCGGTACGGCGTCCCTGACCTCTCCCACGGGCAGCGACCTGGCCCAGAGGGCACCGCTCGGTGCGCTGGGTCCGATCAGCAGCAGGCAGACCACGGCCATGGCGCCCGCGAGCAACCGCGTACCTCTTCCGAGCACCCTTGCCTCCTCGGCTTCTGACGGCTTCTGACGGCTTCTGACGTCTCCAGGCACGAGATTATGCGACGGAGTTGTCGGAACCGCGTACGGTGCCCCGGATCTCCAGCGCCCCTCGCACGCGGCCCGGAACGGCTGCCGGTCGGTGGCCACGGAGGCATCGGTGCAAGAGTGGGCGGGCGGAGGCGACCCCGGGGCCCGTGTAGCCGACGCCACAGAAGGCGCGAGGAATGTCGGCGGACGGCCGGGGCACAAGGGGCGATGCATGAACCCCTGTGATCAGTGGCTGAGAGGGAGGCACCCCATGCTCATGGCACACCCGGCCGTGCTGAAGAACCTGGTGGAGCGGTACGAGACGCTGCGCGCCCTGCACGCGGAGCAGGGCACCGCGGAGACTCGGCAGCGGATGGACGACGTCGCCTACACGCTGTGCGTGTCGACGGGTACCCGTGACATCGACGCCGCCCTCGTCGCCGCCCGGAACCAGCTTCCCGGCACTCGTACCGGGGACGACTCCGTCCTCGCCGCGTGATCTGCGGCCGCCGGCCGACCGTGGGCCCGGTCGGCCGGCGAGGCCTACAGGCAGTCGCCGGGCTTACAGGCGCTCGACTGACGGGCGCTTGACTTACGGGCACTCGGCGTACAGGCAGTCGGTCTACGGGCAGTCGGCTACGTGCGGCCGTCAGTCACGCCCCGCTCGGGACCGTAGTCACGCCACCCTGCCCGGAACCATAGTCAGGCCCTGGCGGGACCGTCGGCCAGGGCCACCACCGCGGTGACGCGCTTGCCCACCGGCTCGCGACGCATCGCGAAGCCCTCGCAGACAGCGATGACGATCTCCAGGCCGTGCTGCCCCACCCGGGCCGGGTCCGGCGGCAGGATCAAGGGCAGCGCGGTGCCGCTGTCCCACACGGTGACCGTGACGGCGCCCGCCTGGATCTCCAGTGTCAGCAGACACGGTCCGGGAGCGTACTTGCGGGCGTTGGTCACCAGCTCGCTGACCACCAGCTGCACCGTGCCCATGGCCCTGCTGGACACGGGAAGACCGTGCACGGCCCGCGCGTCCGCGAGGAAGCCCCGGGCCAGATCCCGGGCGGCGCCGATGTCCTCGCTGTCCTCGAACGCCGCGGACACCGAGAGGACGTCGCCTGCCGGCGCGTCCCGATCGTCGACGGCCACGGTTTCGTACCTGCGGTCCGCCTTGTTTCCCAAGCAGTCCTGTTTCACGCGGACCGTGTACCCACGAATCACCAGGACACCGGGGCCGGAGCGAACCGGTTTCGAGAGGGCCCGCAGCTCGGTTGCGACGGGGGCCGCAGCTCGGCTCCGACGGGGGCCGCGGCTCCGCGCGAGCCCCGTACCTACGCCCCCGGCGCGCAGACCCGGCTGGCCCTCGCAGAGTGGCCGGGGCGGAGGGGGACGCACAGCCTGTTTAGGGACACACTCCCTACCGAAAGGCACCGCTGCCATGTCTGCTCTGCCCCGCGCCGCCGCGACGGCGCTCCTCGCCTCGCTCGCCCTCCTCGGCACCACCGCGACGGCCGCCGCCGCCCCGGCCGCCCCCGCCGCCGCCCACCAGCAGCCCGCCGACCCCGCCCCCAACCCCGCGGCGGGACTCGGCGCCCTCAACGGGATCCTCACCGGCCTCACCGATGCCGTGACCAGGCTCACCGACGCCCTCAAGGTGCCGCTCCTCGGCCAGAGCGCCAAGAGCACCGGCACCTCCACCCCGGCCGACACCCGCCGGCCCACCGGCGAGGATGCCCTCGATGTCGACCTCCTCGACGGCAACGTCCTGGACACGACACCCGAGAACCTCGGCCTGGAGGCCGACGCGTTCGACCAGACCGGGCGCTGACCTGCAAGGACACGGCGTACGACCAGCCGCGTACGCGGTACGGGCCGTGCCGTGGAAGCGGGCCGCGGCGGCGGGGACGGGCCAGGGCGCCCACGGGCGGGCGCAGGGCCGCCGCATCCGCGCGGACGGCGCGGGACCCTCCGGGGCGGCACCCGTGCCCGCGCGGGCACAGCGGTCTGCCTCTATGGCTCCTGTCGGCCGCCCGCCGCTGCCTTAGCGTCGAGCAGTGAGCCTTTGGACCTCCCTTGAACCAGCATCGGCCACGGTGGAGCCCGGCAGCAGCACGGCGGTGCAGCTGCGTCTGCGCAACACCGGTGACGTGGTCGACGAGTACCGCTTCGAGCCAGTCGGCGCCCTCGCGCAGTGGATCACTGTGGAGCCTCCCTCCCTGCGGCTCTACCCGGGCACGACGGGAACGGTGGAGCTCACCCTCGCCCCGCCGCGCACCCCCGACGCGACGGCAGGTCCGAACGCCTACGCGGTACGCATCACCCCCACCGAGCACCCGGAGGCCGTGACCGTCCCCGAGGGGAACCTGACGATCACCCCGTTCACCGAGGTGCGCGCCGAACTGGTGCCGCCGACGGTGAAGGGCCGCTTCCGGGGGCGGTCGAAGCTGGCCGTCGACAACCTCGGCAACACCAAGGTGACCGCGTCGCTGAGCGGCAGCGACAACAGCGAGCAGCTCTCGTACGACATCCACCCGAGCAACATCCAGATCGAACCGGGCCGTGTCGCGTTCGTGAAGGCCACGCTGCGACCACGAGAGATCATCTGGTTCGGGTCCAAGCAGGAGCGCCCGTACACCCTCGCGGTGAAGCGGTCGGGGGTGACGCCGCTCGACGTCGAGGGCACCTACGTACAGCGGACTTTCCTGCCTCGCTGGCTCGCCACCTTCCTCGGGGTGTTCCTGGCGCTCGCCCTCACCTTCGTCATGCTGTGGATCACCTACAAGCCCAAGGTCGGCAGCAGCGCCCGGGAGCAGCCGCAAGCCGCCGCCAACGCGCTGCCGCCGTCGCCGTCGCTGAAGCCGCCCCCGCCGTCCGACGAGCCGACGAAGCCGGAGCCCCCCGAGGAGGACGCTCCCGCCGAGTCGGATCCGCCGGACGAGGAGAAGGGCGGCGGGGGCGGGGGCGGCGGGGACAAGGAGTCCCCGCGGGCCAGGAAGAAGCCCAAGAAGAAGGTGCTTCCCGCCTCCGACATCCTGCTGCGCAACGCCACCACCGACATGTGCGCGTCCCTCCCGGCGAGCGACTCCGATTCGGCGGGCCGGGTGGTGCAGTCCGGCTGCGACGAAAGCGCCGACGGCCCCCAGCGGTGGGACCTGGAGGTCAAGTACAGCAAGCGGGGTCCCGGCGGCTCGGCCCTCTTCCAGATCCGCAACGTCGAGGACCGCAAGTGCGTGGACCTGCCGGACTACGGTGCGCAGCCCACCAGGTCGCCGATCCTCGAGTACGAGTGCGAGGGAACGACCGCCGACAACCAACTGTGGTGGCTCGACAAGCAGAGGAGCGGCGACTACTGGATCCGCAACTTCGCCAGCAACAACGAGTGTCTGGACGTGGCGGTTTACAGCACCGGCGGCGAGGGCGCCCACCTCACTCTCTTCACCTGCTCCAACACCGACGACCAGGAGTGGAAGATCGTGCGGCCCTCGGAGGACTGAGTTCCGGGTCAGCCGCGCTGGAAGCAGTGCGAGCGGCCGACGGCGGAGAACCCGCGGCGCTCGTACCACTGCCGTGGCCAGTCCTGCGCGTCGGCCGTCAGGAACCGGGTGGCGCAGCCCTTGTCGGCGGCCATGCGCAGCGCGGAGGTCAGGACGGCGTCGGCGTACCCGCGCCTGAGGTGGGCCTCCGCGGTGATCAGGTCCTCTATCTGGGCCATGCCGGTGGCCGGGTCCAGATAGAGGTCGGCCCACGAGGCGACCTCGCCCTCCTCCGTGCGGGCAGCGAGGAACCGGACGATGTCGGCCCCGCGGCGGCGGGCCTCGCGCCGGTCGACGAGGTGGTGGACGACGTCGTCGCCGACGTCCGGCAGAAGGCCGCGCCACCGCCGGGTGAGTGGGCCGCGCAGCGCGTCGAGGTCCACCTCGTGCGCGCCCCCGCCGCCTGGCACGGGGCCCTCGTGCAGCATGATCAGGTAGCTGAAGTGGGTGTATCCGGCGCGGATCAGCGGTTGCGCGCACGCCTTTCCGGCCTCGTCGTCGAGGACGGAGACGAACCGGTGCGACAGCTGCCCCAGCGCCTGTTCCGCGATGGCGGGTACCGCTTCGAAGTCGGCGGTCTCGTCGATATAGACCTGGTTGTTCGCGCGGGAGTGGGCGAAGTCGTCGTCGTACACGGCGAATCCGCCCGGCAGGTCGACGACGCGCGCGGCCTGGCGACGGGCGAAGGCCGACTGGAAGGAGTGGATCCGCTGCAACTCTGAGTCCGGCATGGGCGAAGCTTAGGCAGCCGTCCACCGGCGCGCCTCAACCGGGCCTCAGTCGCGGGCAGACATCCTTCGGGCGATGCACGCCGTGACGGCGGGAGCGATCGAAGCCGTCATCTCCGGTCGCCAGCCCGGAACGGCGTTCACCTCGCAGACGGTGTACGTGTCGTCGGCGGCGAACAGCAGGTCCACCCCGGCGATGTCGAGGCCGAGGGCGCGCGTCGCGCGGACGGCCAGTTCGTCCGCCTTGGGATAGCGGCCGGTGCACACGTCGGCGGTGCCGCCCTTGGCGATGTTGGCGGTGAGGGTGCCGTTGTGGGAGGTGTGCAGCACCGCGCTCACGGGCTCGCCGTCGACGACGATCACGCGCAGGGTGCGGCCGTGCGAGGGGGCCACGTGCTCCTGGAAGAGGAAGGGCGTCTCGCGTGTGAGACTGCCGGCCACCTCGCGCAGCAGCTGCGGGTCGGGGGCGAGGAAGACCTGCCCGCCCTTGGCGCCGCTGACGGATTTCACCACGCACGGCGTTCTCAGGTCGGGGCTGCGCAGGACGCCTTCCAGCGGGGCGGTGGCGTAGGACAGCGTGTCGGGCACCGGCACTCCGGCCACGGCGAGTTCCTGTAGCTGCCAGACCTTGTTGCGGGACTTGAGCTGGGCGTCCAGGGGGTTCACGAGGGTGCTGCCCATGCGTTCGAGGTGCCGGAGCAGGGTGACCTCGCGGTCGCTGCGCATGGGTCCTGCCACTTGGCGTACGCACACCACGGCGGGGGCGGGCAGATCCGCGCCGCCCAGGGTGCGCAGCACCAGCCTTCCGCCCTGGACGCCGAAGAGCAGTTCGTCGGTGTGCCAGACCGCGAAGCGGGGGCCGTGGGCGTCGGCGAGCGCCGTGGCGAGTTCGCGGGTGGAGCGCCGCAGCACAGCGGGACGCTGCCGCACCAGCATCCACACGTCGGCGGGCGCCGCAACGGCCGTCGGGGCGTGGCGCGCTGTGTCCACTCCGGCTCCTCATCTCTCCACGGCCACCGCTCGCGGGCCGCGTCGTTGCACGGTCACCGCTTGCGGGCCGCCGCCTCTTCACGGCCACCGCCTGCGGGCCGCCATCTCTACGCGGCCACCGCCTGCGGGTCGGGCCGCTGGGCGGTCCTGTCCCGCTCGCGGGAGCCCGCCGAGTGTACGACAGACCGGAGCCCACCCCTTGACGTTGGCCGAGGCAGCAGGCCGCGGCCGATGTGCGCGTTCCGGTGGTGGTTGTCTCTGCCCCACAGCGTGGCGGTGCCGACGAGCGTGCCGCCGTCCAGTGCTGGCTATGCTGCGGTGCATGGACATCGTCATACCGTTGTTCGACCGTTTCGAGCCGCTCGACGCGATCGGCCCGTACGAGATCCTCGGGTACGTCCCCGGTGCCACCGTACGGTTCGTCACGGCCCGACCCGGGCTCGTGCAGGACGTCCTGGGTTCCCTGCCGGTGCACGTCCCGACCGCGTACTCGGAAGTCGAACGCTGCGACGTCCTGTTGATCCCGGGCGGGGGCAGCTTCCTCACCATGGTGGACGACCACGACTTCCTCGACTGGGTACGCCGGATCCACACCGGCACCCGGTTCACCACGTCGGTCTGCACCGGTGCCCTGGTGCTCGGCGCGGCCGGTCTGCTCCGGGGTCTGACCGCCACCACCCACTGGGACGCCGCTGCTTCCCTGGAGTCGTACGGCGCCGTCTACACCGCCGAGCGCGTCGTCCGGCACGACCGGGTGATCACGTCGGCGGGGGTGTCCTCCGGTATTGACATGGCCGTCCGACTCGCGGCCCTGCTCACCGACGAGGTGACCGCCCAGGCGATCCAGCTCTACACCGAGTACGACCCGCAGCCCCCCTTCGACTCCGGCTCGGTGGCCAAGGCCCCCGCCGAGGTCCTCGAACGGGCCCGCACCCTGGGCTGAGCACCACCGTCCCGTCCGGGCGCGGGCACGTTCGGTGTCGAGGCCTGCGCGCGGGACCTGCGCAAGGGGCTGGTGTACGGGGCCTGCGCGCGGGGCTGGCGTACGGGAGCTGCGTGCGGGGCTGGCGTACGGGGCCTGCGCGCGGGGCTAGCGGGCGGCGAGTCGCTCCAGCAGGGTCGCGCTCTGTGCCAGCAACGCCCGCTCGGCTTCGCTGAGTTCGGCCTCGATGGCCTGCGCGAGCCAGCCGACCCTGCGGCCGCGCTCCGCTTCGAGCGCGGCCCGGCCCGCGTCCGACAACTCCACGAGGGACTTGCGGCCGTCCGTGGGGTGCGCCCGGCGCGTGATCAGGTTCTGCTCCATGAGAAGACCTACGGCGCGGGCCATCGACTGGGGACGTACGTGCTGGTTGGCGGCGAGGTCACTGGTGGTCATGGCGCCCTCGCGGTCGAGCGCGCCGAGCACGGCGACCTGGCCCAGCGGGATGCGGTCCTCGTGTTTGACACGTCGGGTCAGCTTGCCCATGGCGGTGCGCAGTTCGGCGGCGATGGCGGCGGCTTCCGAGGTGGGCATGGGGGATTTTACCCCGCCGAACGGTGAAACCGTGCACCTGACCTGCGCGTAGATGCCGGGCGGGTCAGGTGCGCAGTCACGCTGAACAGCCGAGCTGAACAGCGAACGCAACAGTCCGGCTCAGCACCTGAACTCGCCGGGCGAACTCAACAGGCGAATTCGCCAGGCGAACTCAACAGCACATCTGGGCAGCACATCTGAACAGCAAAGCTGCGCAGCCAAACTGCACAGCATTGCTGTATGGTTCCCCCGTCGGGCTCAGCGCCAGCGTTGTCGCAGCAGGGGCCACGGCATACGACAACCGGGAGGGCCTCCCATGTCCGCACAGGCAGTCACGCCCGTCAGCGCCGCCGTCGAGACCGTCACCGCCCGCCGGATCATCGACAGCCGGGGCAACCCCACGGTCGAGGTCGACGTCGTCCTGGCGGACGGTTCCCTGGGCCGCGCGGCCGTCCCCTCCGGTGCCTCAACCGGCGCCCGGGAGGCCGTGGAACTGCGCGACGGCGACTCCGCGCGCTGGCACGGCAAGGGCGTCGACCGCGCGGTGGCCCACGTCAACGGGGAGATCGCGGCGGCCGTGCGCGGCCGGGACGCGGCCGACCAAGCGGGCCTAGACGCCGCGCTCGTCGCCCTCGACGGCACCGCCACGAAGTCCCGGCTCGGCGCCAACGCGGTCCTCGGCGTCTCGCTCGCCGCCGCCAAGGCCGCCGCGGCGGCCCACCGCCAACCCCTCTACCGCTACCTCGGCGGCGCCGACGCCCACCTCCTGCCGCTGCCGATGATGAACATCGTCAACGGGGGTGCCCACGCCGACAATCCCCTGGACTTCCAGGAGTTCATGATCGTGCCCGTGGGCGCGGACACCTTCGCCGAGGCCGTCCGCATGGGCAGCGAGGTCTTCCACACCCTGCGCCGCGACCTGCTGGCCGCCGGGCACTCCACGGGCGTGGGCGACGAGGGCGGCTTCGCGCCCGCGCTGCGCACCGCCGAGGAGGCGCTCGACTTCGTACTGACCGCCATCGAGCGCACCGGCTACCGCCCCGGTACGGACATCGGCCTGGTCATGGACCCGGCGTCGTCGGAGTTCTTCCGCGACGGCGTGTACGACTACCGGGGCGAGGGAGTGCGCCGCTCCCCCTCCGAGCAGGTCGACTACCTGGCGAAGCTCATCGACGCCTACCCCGTCGTATCCATCGAGGACCCGATGGCGGAGAACGACCTGGACGGCTGGCGCGAGTTGACCACCCGCGTCGGCGACCGCTGCCAGCTCACGGGCGACGACGTGTTCTGTACGAACGAGACGTTGCTGCGCGAGGGCATCCGCACCGGCGTCGGCAACTCGGTCCTGGTCAAGGTCAATCAGATCGGGACCCTGACCGAGGCGCTCGCCACGGTGGCCACGGCCCACCGGGCGGGCTGGACGGCCGTCATGTCGCACCGCTCGGGCGAGACGGAGGACACCACCATCGCGGATCTCGCGGTGGCGACGGGATGCGGTCAGATCAAGACCGGCTCGCTCTCCCGCTCCGACCGCACGGCGAAGTACAACCAACTGATCCGCATCGAGGAGGAGCTGGGTGACGCGGCGCGCTTCGCGGGCCGCTCCGCACTGCACCGGGCGTGAACAGCCGCGTGAACCTCTGTTCCGTCACAGCGCCCTCTGTTCCGACCGCGAGCGCAGTGGTCCACCCCGCTGCCGGTGAGGAGCGCAGTGATGCAAGGATCAGGCGCGTGAACAGTGATATCGCCGTGATCGACAACCCTGTGGCCGAGTCCCTGCTCGGCCGGCACGCGCAGTTCGGCCGACGGCTCGGGCAGGCGGCCACGTATCTGCCGGGGGTCTCGACCTTCTGCGCGCTGCCGACCAAGCCCGACGCGGCCGACTGGTCCGACCTGGCTCGGCTGCTCGGCAGCGGCGGATTCGCCGACATGTTCAGCAACCCGGCGGTTCCGCCTCCGGACTGGGACCCCGTCTTCGAACTCGAGGGCCGGCAGATGATCTGGCCCGACGGGCGTCCGCTCGACGTTCCGGAGTCGATACCCGGCGCCGTGACGGTGGATCTCGGCCCGGACGACGTCCCCGAGATGCTCGACCTCGTCGCACGAGCCGCGCCGGGGCCGTTCGGACCCCGCACCGGCGAACTCGGCAACTACCTCGGCGTACGCGTACAGGGAAACCTGGTGGCGATGGCGGGCGAGCGGCTGCGTCCCCCGGGCTGGACCGAGATCAGTGCGGTGTGCACGGCCCCCGAGGCTCGCGGTCGGGGCCACGCGGGCCGCTTGGTGCTCGCGTTGGTGGAACGCATCGTGTCCCGTGGCGAGCGGCCGTTCCTGCATGTCGCCGACGCGAACTCCGGCGCCGTCGCGCTCTACGAACGGCTCGGTTTCGACAACCACGCGTCGGTGACCTTCCGGGGGTATCGCACTCCGTGACCTGAGGGTCCGCTGGATGGCAGACTCCCGTAGACCATGCATGGGTTACGCGGGTCGGGTGACGGTGACGCAGAGGCGGGGTCTCGTGTCGATGACCAACGCGGCGCAGGTGAGCTGGAGGGCGCTGGGCGACACGACCCGGCAGCCGGCCGTGGTCCTGCTCCACGGCGGCCCGGGGCTGCCGGACTACCTGGACGACGTGACCTCCATGGTCGCGGACCTGGCGCCCGTGTACCGGTACGACCAGCGTGGCACAGGCCGGTCACCGTGGCGGTACGTACGGAGCTGCGGTGATCCCCCGGCAGGCGAAGAGGCGGGAGGCGGCGGCCAGGATGCGTACCCAGGCACCGTGCCCTCGCCGCCGCGTCGTACCGGACGTTTCGGCCCGATGCCGTGCGGACAGCTGCCCGCAGGGGCTGCTGAGCTCCTACGCCGACCGTACGCGAGGAACTCGGCATCATGGGCGGCAAGTTACTCGTGCGGATCTCGTTCGGCTACGCCTACGACACCGCGCCGGTGAACCAGGTCACAACTGAGCGCTCCCCCTGGAGGCGACGACGGCGGTTCACAGCTAGTGCCGACCGCGCAAGTCGCCGGATTGGGCTCGCGTGCGGTTCGGGGCCCGCCGGAGCATTCGGTCCAGAGCCGCAAGCCTGTGTCCGGCAGGATTTCCCACATGCTCGAAGAAAGGCTCGACACGCTTGCCCAAGCGATGGCCGAGCACATGGCCAGGCCGTTCCCGTCCGGCTTCCGCGGCCCGGACATCCAGGGTCAGGACATGGTGTTGCTCGACGCGGACGTCTATGGCTGTGCAGCCGTCGTTGGTGAAGGCCCACTCAGCGAGCAGCACCGGGCGGGCTTGACGCGGCTGACGGCGGTGTTCGCGAGGGTCCTCCCGGCGATCGACGGCGAGTACGCGGCCGAGTACTACACGCACGTCCGCGACATGGCTGTGCTGGCCGCCGACATTGACGGCCTGCGCGAGAAGTAGTCCGCCGCGGCGGACGGACCAGGGACGGGTCGGGTTGCGTCAGCCCAGGGGAACCGGGCCGATCGGACCGCCCGCCACCGAGTCCCCGCAGGCGAGGCAGTCGTCGTCGGCGCAGTGGGTCACGCTCTGGTCTGCGGTTATGGCCGCGACCGCGGCGGCGAGGGTCTCCTTCGCCGGGTAGGCACTCCACCGGGACCCACTCACCGTGACGCCGCGCGCCAACGACCGCAGCCACGGCTCCAGGCGCGGGAACCCCTCCGAGCACGAGCCCGTCTCCACCATGACCACTCTCCCGTCGGCCGCACGGGCCCAGCGAACCGGCAGCTGTCGACCGGAGTCCCGTTCCGCGAGGTGGAGCGCCGTCATCCTGTTCAGTTCCACACCCAGCAGCAATATGGCTCCGTTCTCGTCCGCGAGGGTACGTACAGGTCCGTACACGTCCGTCGGAGACTGCGCGGCGGCGAGTTCGGCGGCCCGCGGACCCAGCGCCGCGAAGGAATTGAGCGGGTGCCGCCCTCGCCGCGCCTCGCTGCGGGCCAGCAGTCGGGCCGGGAGCACGCCCATGCCCGCGTCGATGACGCCGCAGTCGACGGTGTAGTGGGCGGCCGCTCCGGGCCGATCAGCCGGCTCGTCGGGCAGGGACGCGTAGTCGATGCCGTTGCGAGCAGGGCGCATCCCGGTCGGCGGGACGACGGTGAACTGCGGTGCGGTGAACGTCGGGACGAGGACCGTGCAGCCGCGGGAGAGCAAGGCGTCCAGAACGGCGTCCGCGCCGCCCTCCACGGGCGCGTCGAAGGAACGAAGTGACGCGTGAACCATGACCGGCCGCTGCACCAAGCCCAGTTCGTCGACCTTGGCGCCGAGTTGTTCGGCAGTGATCGCCATCCTGTTGCGCTCCCTCTGTCCGGTGCTCGCGTGCTTGACGTGGTGCGCATGATGTGGTGCGCATGACGTGGTGCGCCGTGCGACTGCGAGACGCTTCCGCGCAGCATCACCCTTTTGGGCCGTTCGGGGACAGGAGGCAGACCAACTTTCCCTGGCACCAACAACTACCGACCCCCCTCACACGCTCCTGACCTGGGGATCTTCGCACTCGGAGAATTGCGTGATGCCAATAGTGCCAGCGTTGGCATCATTAATGGCTCGCCATGGTGCCATTTGTGTGCCATGATGGCAGCACGAACAACGCACCCCCTGGCTTCACCGGCCACGGGGCGCGTATGTCGCGAGATGAGCCGTCTGAAGGGGTGGGCAGGGCATGGAGGCAGCGCAGAGCCAGGAGCAGTCGGCGCCCGGGGCCTTCACCGCCTTTGCCCGCTTCGTGCTCTGCGGCGGCGGTGTGGGCGTCGCCTCCAGTTTCGCCGTGGCGGCTCTCGCCTCCTGGATCCCCTGGGTCCTCGCCAACGCCCTGATCACCGCGGTCTCGACGCTCCTCGCCACCGAACTGCACGCCCGCTTCACCTTCGGTGCGGGCGGGCGCGCGACTTGGCGCCAGCACATGCAGTCGGCCGGGTCCGCGGCGGCCGCGTACGCGGTGACGTGCGTGGCGATGTTCGTCCTGCAACAGCTGGTGGCGGCGCCCGGCGCGGTCGTCGAGCAGGTCGTCTACCTGTCCGCGTCCGCACTCGCCGGTGTCGTGCGGTTCGCCGTACTGCGCCTCGTCGTCTTCGCACGGCACCGCTCGCGGACGGCGACCACCGCCCGCACGACCCGACCCGTACCTGCGACCGTGACCGGCACCCCGGCCCCGGTCGGCCCCGCGGCGCTCTGCCGCGCCGCCTGACCGCCTCCCCGGGCGACGCCCGCCCGGGGACTGTCACGGAGCCGTCAGGGGGGCCGCCCTCGGACCCGCCACGCGGAGCGTGAAGGCCCGCAGGACCAGTGCCGTCGCCATCGCGCACAGGGCCACACCGAGGGTGACATGCGCGGCGAGGGAGCTGTGCAGCCCCAGCAAGGTCTGCGTGCAGGTGCCCAGCAGGATGCCGACGGTGGCCCTGACCGGCCACGTCAGCCGGCGGTTGCGGCGCCACAGCAGGACGGCGGCCGCCGCAACCTGCTGTTCACCGTCGCCTACGAGATGCTCGGTTCGGCCGCCGACGCCGAGGACGTCCTACAGGAGACCTGGCTGCGCTGGGTCGGCGTCGACCCGGCGAGCGTGCGGGAGGAACGTGCCTACCTGGTACGGATCGTCACCCGGCAGGCGCTGGACCGGATGCGTGCGCTCGGTCGGCGCAAGGAGTCCTACGTCGGACCGTGGCTGTCCGAGCCACTGCTGACCGCGCCGGACGTCGCCGAGGACGTCGAGCTCGCCGACAGCATCTCGATGGCGATGCTGCTGGCCCTCGGGACGCTCGCGCCGGTCGAACGGCCGGTGTTCGTGCTGCGTGAGGTGTTCGACGTCGACTACGACGAGACAGCCGAAGCCGTCGGCAGGACACCGGCCGCGGTCCGCCAGCTCGCCTATCGGACACGGACCCGGTGAGTTGCAGGGCCTCCTCGACGTCCTCGCACCCGCCGTCGTCGCCCTGAGCGACGGCGGCGGGGTCGAACACGCCCTGCTGCGGCCCGTCGTGGGCGTGGACGAGGTGTCCCGGCTGCTGGCGGGCGGCTGGTGGAAGCGCGACGCCGCGAGGTCGGTCGAACCGGTCCAGATCAACGGCGGCCCGGGGTTGCTCGTCCGCGTCGACGGGGAGGTCGACGGCGTCGTGGCCGTACGGGTCGAGAACGGCTGTGCCACCGGGGCCTACCACGTACGCAACCCCGAGAAGCTGTCGCGCGTGGCGCGGGAGAACGCGGTCAGCCGCTGAACCGGCCCGCCGCCGGTTCCGGCGCGCGCTCCGGGGCACGCTCCGGGGCGCCCATGTGGGCGAGGACCCGAGCGGCGCCGTCCGGGCCGAAGGCGTCGTCGATGGCCTCGGCCGCCCCCTCCGCGGCTTCGGCGGAGCGCGGCAGGAGGACCCTCTCGTACGCCGTGACGGCCTCGTCCACGGTGGGCCTTTCGATGAGGGCCTCGGCCAGGTCCGCACCGTCGAGCATGGCGAGATTGGCGCCCGTCCCGGAGAAGGGGGACATGAGATGGGCGGCGTCGCCGAGGAGGGTGAGGCCAGGGGTGTGCGGCCAGGTGTGCGGGACGGGCAGGGCGTACAGGGGGCGGTTGACGTAGCCCGTGTCGGTGTCGGTGACGAAGCCGAGCAGTTCCTCGCCCCAGCCGGTGAACCGGCGCAGGAGCGCGTCGCGCACGGCAGGGGTGTCGGCGAGGTCGACCCCGTCCTGCCGGTACCAGTCCTCGTCGGCGCGCATGGCTACGTAGACGCGTATGTGTCCGCCGCTGTTGCGCTGGGCGACGAAGCCCTGCCGGTTGTGGAGGGCCATCATCGTGCCGGCGGCGGTCAGTGCGGCCAGGCGGGGATGACGGACGTCGGCGTCGTCGAAGCCGGTCTCGACGAAGGTGACGCCGGTGTAGCGGGGTGCGGCGTTCGTCAGCAGGCGGCGCACCTTGGACCAGGCGCCGTCGGCGCCGATGACGAGATCGGCGTCGGCAGCGGTGCCGTCGGTGAAGTGCAGTCGGTGGACGCCGTCGCCGAGGGGTTCGACGCGGGCGAGTCCGTGACCCCAGTGGACGGTGCCTGGTTCGAGGGACTCCAGCAGGAGACGGCGCAGTACCCCACGGTCGATCTCCGGATTGCCCTCGGTGGTGTCGGCCTCCGGCGGTATCCCGTCGAACACGATCCGGCCGTCGCCGCCGACCAGACGCATCTGCTGCCCCTCGGGGCGGGACAAGGAGCGGAACTCGTCCAGCAACCCTGCCGCACGCAGGGCGTGTTGGCCCGACCCCGGGTGCATGTCGAGGGTGCCGCCCTGGTCGCGGGCGGCCGGAGAGGCGTCCAGTTCGTGGACGGTGACGGCGATGCCGTGCTGCTGGAGGACGCGCGCGCAGGTGAGGCCGCCGGGACCGGCGCCGATGACGGCGATGCGGAGTACGGGGGTGGTGTGCATGGGGGTGGTGTGCATGGGGGTGGTGTTCATGGGCGGTGCTCCGTTCGGAAGGGCGCGCCGTCGCGGGCGGCGTGGCTGATCACAGAGTTCGCGCAAGCGGCCTGGCCGGTCACTGAGTTCACGCGATCGGCCTGGCTGATCACTGGGTTCACGCGATCGGCCCGGCTGATCACTGGGTTCAGGAGAGCACGGCCGTTCCATAAGTGCAACAGGTAAACTTTTGAAGCCGTGCAACCACAGGGGTAGGGTGCGGGAATGAACGAGACCGAGACCGGCGCGGCGGAAGCGCCGATGGGGCGCCGCGAGCGCAAGAAGGCCGCCACCCGCCAGGCCATCGCCGACGCCGCGCTGCGGCTGTTCCTGGAGCGCGGCTACGACGACGTCGGCATCCGCGAGATCGCGGACGCCGCCGATGTGTCGACCACGACGCTGTTCAAGCACTTCCCGGTCAAGGAGGCCCTCGTCTTCGACGAGGAGGCCGACGACGAGGCCCGGCTGCTCGCAGCCGTGCGCGAACGCCCCCGGGGGCAGTCCGTCCCCACAGCACTGCGCGAGCACGCCTTGCGCCACCGCATGGCCGCCTCCGACGGAGACGCCCGCTTCGCCGCCTTCTTCGACCTGGTGAACAACACCCCCGCGCTGCGCGACTACCTTCAGGGCATGTGGTCGCGCCACGCTTCGGCCCTCGCCCGGGTGATCGCCAAGGAGAGCGGCATGCCCGCGAACGACCCGGCCTGCACGGCCCTGGCCCACTTCGCCCTGGAGGCACCCCGCGCCGCCCGCGGCCAGGACGACCCCCGCGAGGCCGTCACTCGTGCCTTCGAGTTGTTGGAGAACGGCTGGCGGGGGCTCGCCCCCGCCGGGAACTGAGGGCGAATCCGGGACTCCGGCCTTTTCTCGCGCCCGGCGTCCGCGGGACAGGCTCGACCCGGACCCGGACCCGGACCCGGCCCCGGACCCGAACCGTGTCCGAGATCACTTGCCGCCGTACGGGCAGCACTGCCCACGAAGCCGGTGACCCTCTAATCTGACCTGTGCAGCTGGTTCGCCCTGTCCGCCAGACAGACGCGTCGCAAGAGGGAACCCGGTGGGAATCCGGGACTGCCCCGCAGCGGTGAGTGGGAACGAACGCCGTCATACGCACTGGACCCGGCCGGGTCTGGGAAGCGACGGCCAGTAGGAGTCTGCTTCGGCAGGCGCGCCCACGAGTCCGAAGACCTGCCCGTTGCCCGCACGTGACCGATCGCGTGCGGACATCCCGGTGACCTCGTGGGCGGGTCGGCGTGCACACCAGGCGGAGGACGACCGCGCCACGGCGCGCACGTCCGCCCCGTCCGGTTCGTCACCCCTTCGCGTCCGTGTCCCGTCACCGGGATGCTCAGGAGTCATCTCGCGAAGGAGATTTCCGTGACAGCGAAGCCCGCAGCCGCGGCAGCACGGGCCACCGTGTACGGCTACCCCCGCCAGGGTCGGAACCGTGAGCTCAAGAAGGCCGTCGAGGGCTACTGGAAGGGCCGCGTCACGGCGGACGCCCTCCGGCAGACCGCGGCGGACCTACGACGCTCCGCCTGGCAGCAGTTGGCCGACGCAGGCATCCACGAGGTGCCGACCGGGGACTTCTCGTACTACGACCACGTCCTCGACACCAGTGTCATGGTCGGCGCCGTACCGCCACGGCACCGCGCGGCCGTCGACGCCGACGCGCTCGACGGCTACTTCGCGATGGCACGCGGCACCCAGGACGTGGCGCCGCTGGAGATGACCAAGTGGTTCGACACCAACTACCACTACCTGGTGCCGGAGTTGAGCCCCGACACCGTCTTCACGGCCGACTCGGCCAAGCAGGTCGCCGAGCTGAAGGAGGCACTCGCGCTCGGCCTCGCCGCCCGCCCCGTCCTGGTCGGCCCCGTCACCTATCTGCTCCTGGCCAAGCCCGCTCCCGGTGCGGCGGCCGACTTCGAGCCGCTGACGCTCCTGGACCGCCTCCTTCCCGTGTACGCCGAGGTCCTCGTCGCCCTGCGCGCGGCCGGCGCCGAGTGGGTGCAGCTCGACGAGCCCGCCCTGGTGCAGGACCGCACACCCGCCGAGCTCAACGCCGCAGCGCGCGCCTACCGCGATCTCGGCGCCCTCACCGACCGGCCCAAGCTGCTCGTGGCGTCCTACTTCGACCGGCTCGGCGACGCGCTGCCCGTCCTCGCGAAGGCGCCGGTCGACGGCCTGGCCCTCGACTTCACCGCCGCCGCTGCCGCCAACCTCGACGCGCTGGCCGCGGTCGGCGGACTGCCCGGCAAGCGCCTGGTCGCGGGTGTGGTCGACGGCCGCAACGTCTGGATCAACAACCTCGAGAACTCCCTGTCCACCCTCGGCACGCTCCTGGGTCTCGCCGACCAGGTCGACGTGGCCGCCTCCTGCTCCCTCCTGCACGTCCCGATCGACGCGGCGGCCGAGCGCGACATCGACCCGCAGATCCTGCGCTGGCTCGCCTTCGCCCGGCAGAAGACGGCGGAGATCTCCACACTGGCCAGGGGTCTCGCCCAGGGAACCGACGCCATCGCCGCCGAACTCGCCGCCAACCGCGCCGACCTCGCGTCCCGCGCCACCTCACCCATCACGCACGACACAGCGGTACGGGCCAGGGTCGCCGCCGTCACCGACGCCGACAGCCGCCGCTCCCAGCCGTACAGCACCCGCACCGTCGCCCAGCGGGCCCACCTCAAGCTGCCGCTCCTCCCGACGACCACCATCGGTTCGTTCCCGCAGACCGCGGAACTGCGCGCCGCCCGCGCCGACCTGCGCGCGGGACGCATCGACGACGCGGGTTACGAGCAGCGCGTCGAGAGCGAGATCCGCGACGTGCTCGCCTTCCAGGAGCAGGCAGGCATCGACGTCCTGGTGCACGGCGAGCCCGAGCGCAACGACATGGTGCAGTACTTCGCCGAACAGCTCACGGGCTACCTCGCCACCCAGCACGGCTGGGTGCAGTCGTACGGCACCCGGTACGTGCGTCCGCCGGTCCTCGCCGGTGACATCTCCCGGCCCGAGCCGATGACGGTGCGCTGGACGGCGTACGCGAACTCGCTCACGGACCGGCCGGTCAAGGGGATGCTGACCGGCCCCGTGACGATGCTCGCCTGGTCCTTCGTCCGTGACGACCAGCCGCCCGGCGACACCGCACGGCAGGTCGCCCTCGCCCTGCGCGACGAGGTCGGCGACCTGGAGGCGGCGGGCACTTCGGTCATCCAGGTCGACGAGCCCGCGCTGCGCGAGACGCTGCCGCTGCGCGCCACGGACCGCGCCGCGTACCTGGCGTGGGCCACCGAGGCGTTCCGGCTCACGACCAGCGGCGTCCGGCCGCAGACGCAGATCCACACCCACATGTGCTACGCCGAGTTCGGTGACATCGTGCAGGCCATCGACGACCTCGACGCCGACGTCATCAGCCTGGAGGCGGCCCGCTCGCACATGCAGGTGGCCCGGGAGTTGGCCGCCCACGGCTACCCGCGCGAGGCGGGCCCCGGCGTCTACGACATCCACTCCCCCCGCGTGCCCGACGCCGACGAGGCCGCGGCCCTGCTCCGCAAGGGCCTCGACGCCATCCCCGCCGAACGTCTCTGGGTCAACCCCGACTGCGGCCTCAAGACCCGCGGCTGGCCCGAGACCCGCGCTTCCCTGGAGAACCTGGTCACCGCCGCCCGTACGGTGCGGGGCGAGCTGTCCGCATCCTGACCCGCCCCGGGCCGGGGCGCGCCCCCCGCGCCCCGGCCCGGTCGCCCACGGACAGGCAGCCCACCGGCACGGACGCGCCATGAACCGTTGCCACGCAACTGATCCGTCGGCTACGTTCTCCCAGCTGCCGGAGTTGATCCTGGCCGGCGCTGTCGACGAGGAGGTGTGGAGCACATGCGCAGGACTGCCCAGGAGTTGAGCTCGCGTACTGACCTTTGCCACCTCCTGACGACGGAGACACCTTGTCGCACCGCATCACCCCACTGACCGACCCCGCTCACGGCCCGCACGAGCGGCGTCTCGTATGGCTGGCGTCCGACGGCGACGCCATCCCGGTCGGATCGGCCTTCCTGCGCCTGTTCACCGATGCCGGGCAGCAGCACCTGGCCGAACTGACCCTCCAGGTCCACCCCGCGGAGCGCCGCAAGCACGTCGGCTCCCAGCTCCTGGACGCCGCCGTGGCCGCCGCCAGGGACGACGACCGGCGCAGCGTCGTGGCGCAGACCGGGGCCGGGTCGCCCGGTGACCACTTCCTGGCCGCACACGGTTTCCGCAAGGTGCTCACCCTGCGGTACTCCCGCCTGTCACTGGCCGACGTGGACGCCTCCGCCCTCCTCGCGGTCATCGAGCGGCCGCACTCCGGTTACCGGCTCGCGTCATGGCGGGGAACCGTCCCCGACCACCTCGCCCTGACGTTCGCGGCCTCCCGCCGCGCCATGGACGACATGCCCATGGACGACACCGACTACGGCACCGTGGTCTGGGACGTGGACCGGGTGCGGGCCGCGGCGAAAGCCGTCGAACAGCGCGGTGACCAGCTGCACACCGTCGTCGCCATCGACACCCGCGACGACTCGGTCGCCGGGTTCACGGAACTCGTCGTCCCCGGCGACGGCACCGGCGATGCCCAGCACTACGGCACCGGCGTCCTGCCCGAGCACCGCGGACACGGTCTCGGCGCGTGGATGAAGGCCGAGTCGATCCGGCAGGCCAAGGACCACTACCCGCGCCTCGGCGGCCTCCTGGCCGACACCGCCGACAGCAACACGCACATGCGGCACATCAACGACAGTTTTGGCTACGCCCCCACGCACACAACACACGAGCACCAACTCGACCTCTAGCGGCGAGCAGGCGGCGGGCCAGGCGTTCGCGGGGTGGTTCGAGCAGGCCTCGATGGGTACTTCATGGCTGCACACCGGCACCCCGCGACCCGGCCGTCGCAGTTGCGGCCATGTCACCACGGGGGCCAGTGCGGCGAATCGCGGCTACAGATCGGAGACACCGCATGACCCACGACGAGACGCAGTTGCCCGCCGACCTGCTGCCTGTCCTGCGGATGTCCGTGAAACGGCTGCTGGCGTCCGCGTCCGCCCTGACGGACGCGGACGTACGGGCCCCCTCACCGCTGCCCGGCTGGAGCCGTGCCCACGTACTCACGCACATCGCGCGCAGCGCCGACTCGCGCACCCGGCTGCTCGCCGCGGCCCGCACCGGCCTGGACCTCCCCCAGTACAGCGGCGAGGCCCGGCGGGAGCGCGACATCGAGGAGGGCGCGGGACGTCCGGCCGCCGAACTGGTCGACGACCTGGAGACCGCGCTGCACCGCTTCCTCACGGCCGTCGACGACCATCCGAGGGACGCGTGGGACGTGCCGGTGCGCTGGCTCGGCGGGGGCATGCGCCCCGTACGCGGCACCATCGGCAGCATGCTGCGCGAAGTGGAGGTGCACCACACCGACCTGGCGACCGGCCACGGCCCGAGCGCCTGGCCCCCGTACTTCGTGGAGCAGGAACTCGCCCTCACGGTACGCAAGCTCCGCGACCGCTCCGACGCCCCGGCCATGGTGCTGTGCGCCGAGGAGGACCAGGTGCCGCGCCCGGTCGGCGACGGGAGGGGGCCGCGGGTGTCGGGACCCGCGGCGGAGCTGCTCGGCTGGTTGGCCGGTCGCACGGACGGGGGCGGTCTTGACGTCGACCCGCCGGGCCCGCTGCCGACCGTGCCCGCCTGGCGGAGCTGACCGGCCGTCATCCGCTCACCCGCGTCCGCGGCGCGGGTCAGTAGAGCGACGCCGCGTTGCTCTCGGCCCAGCACTTCTCCGTGTCCGATCCCGCCGGGGGCGGCACGATCCCGTTGATCATCCACAGCTCGTCGCTGGTCTCGTCGACGTGGAACTCCCAGTGCAGCCCCGCGTTCCTCTCCAGGTGCGGCCGCAGCATGCCATTGATCCACTGGGCGGTCCTGCGGCGGCTCTCGCTGTCGGGGTTGCGGCGGGCGATGTGGTCGATCGTGATGCGGACCCCGACCCGGGTCGGCTCCCCGCCGACGTAGAAGTCCTCGGGCCGGGTCTCGTGGAACAGCGTGACCACGTAGAACCGGGGCAGCCCGACCTGTTCGTAGTGGTCGGCGACGTCCGAGGCGAGTCGACGCTTCTCCGCGTCCGTGAAGGTGCCGGGCGTGTGATGAACGGTCCACAGTGGCATGGCGGTTCGCTGCTCCTCGCATGGCAGGATGCGATGCCGCCTGAGTAACGGCATCGTTAGGCAGAGGGAACCACGACCAGCTGGATGACGCAATCGTTAGTTATCATGGCGGGGTGGCGATGAACTTCGAGGAACGACTGCGCGACCGGGACGCCTGGTCGATCGGCGACGGCTGCTCGGCGGCCCGGGTCCTCGACCTGCTCAGCACCAGGACGGTGTTCCTGGTGGTCCGCGAGTGCTTCTACGGAACCACCAGGTTCGAGGACTTCGTGGATCGCGTCGGGGCCTCCGCGCCCGCGGTGTCACGGGCCCTCAAGCAGCTGAAGGCCGCGCGGATCGTCGCGCCGGTCCTCTACCAGGAGGCGGGCAGCCGGGCCCGCGACGAGTACCGGCTGACGGAGGCGGGCGAGGACCTGCTTCCGGTGTTCCTGGCACTGATGCAGTGGGGGGACGAGCACCTTCAGGACGGCCGCCCGCCCCTGGCGTTCACCGAGGCCGGTACGGGCCGTCGGGTACGGGTCCGCGTCACCGCCGACCCCGCGCCCGAGGCGGTCTCCGGCGACATCGAGATCCGGGTGAACCCCGCCTGGCGGCGCGGCGGTTCCGACTGAACCCCCGCGCCCGGCACCCCGGGCGCCGCGCTGCCCGCGACCGTCAGCCCGCTGTCGCCCCCGGCTGGGTCGCCGCCTCCGCCTCGTCCGTGTCCCGCAGGCTCAGCGCCAGGTCGTTGGTGACCGTGAAGAACGGTTTGGCACGCGTTTCGCCGCGAGTGCCGTGCGGCAGGAGGACGGCGGGCACGACGTCGGTCTTCTTGCGGTCGACGATGTCGCCACCGATGCGGCCGATGGTCACGGGTGGCCGCGTGTGCCCCAGGTGGAGGCGGAGGTCCCACAGGTCGTGGCTGCTGTTCCGCAGGGCGAGGGCCCGGGAGTAGGGCACCGTGAAGGAGAAGTGCCACCCCTCGCCGGCGGGCCGGGCGGCTCCTTGGGCGGGCCGGGCCGCGGCCTGCGTGACGGGGAGGGTGAAGTCGTAGGCCTCCCCCGCTCGCGAGACGGCGATCACCGTGGCGGCGTCCGTGGACTCGGGTACGTCGGCCGCGAACAGCCGGGCGGTGACGGTGGCGTGGTCGGCGCCGACGGCCATGTCGGTGACCTCGGCGTGCGCGGTGCGCTGCCAGACGCGCAGGGCGAGGAAGCCGTCGGCCGTGGTGTAGGGGAGCCAGGCCGACACCTCGCCGTCGACGAGGGCCGGGGCCCGGCCGACGCTGCGGGCCCGTTCCGCCGTGACGCAGACGAGTCGCGCCCGCTTCTCCGTCGCGCCCTCGGCGACGACGTAGCAGTCCCAACGGCCCTCCGCGAGCTCGTGCTCGGTCGGATCGAGCGTGAGCCGGATGTCGTGCGCGCCGGATGCCGCGGCGGGTACGGGGACGCGGATGTGCCGCCCCTTGGGGTCGCGGCGCAGTCGGGCCAGGAAGTCCAGGGGGCCCGGCGGCAGGGACGCCGCGTCGAGACGGACGGTGATGCCGCCGTCGGCGGTGGTCCTTGCGAAGGCGACGGGGCGCACGGCGGGCACGGGTTCGGGGTGCGACTCCGGTGCGGGCGAGGGCTCGCCGGGGGCGGCGGGCTTGCTCGGCAGCGTGGCCTTCAGCCGGGACCACAACGAGCCGCGGTGTGCGGCCTTCGACGGGCGCCGGTGCGGCTGGTCGGAGAGTTCCCGGAACAGGGTCTCGTAGCGCCGGGCGATGGCGTCGGGTGCGTAGACGCCGGCCCGCTTCAGGGCCCCGGCGCCGAGGCGGGTACGCAGGGACGCGTCGGCCATGAGGCGGTCGAGGGCCGCGGCGTACCCGTCCACGTCGGTGTCCAGGGGGACCAGGACGCCGTTGCTCTCGTCGATGATCTCCGCGGGACCGTGCGGGCAGTCGGTGGATATCACGGGGACGCCGCAGTGCATGGCCTCCACGATGGTCATGCCGAAGGACTCCATGTCGGAGGAGACGGCGGCGAGGGAGCCCTTGGCCCACTCGGTCTCGATCGGGGAGACCGGCCCCATGAGGGATATGCGGTTGTACAGGCCGAGTTCGTCGATCTGACGGCGGAGGTTCGCCCGTTCCGGTCCGCGCCCGTAGAGGCGCAGGGTCCATGTGGGGTGGTGGTCGGCGACCTTCGCGAAGGCGTTGATCAGCCGGTCGTAGCGCTTGATGCCGATGAGGCGGCCCGCGGCGACGATGACGTCCGTGAGCTGGTCGGAGGGTTCGACCGCGGGCTCGGGGACGCTGTTGGGGATGCACAGGATGCGGGCCGGCACGTCCGGCAGGGCCCGGCGGTACTGCGCGGCGTCGGCCTCGGACACGGTCACGAAGGCGTCGAGGCCCGCGATCGCCTTGTTCTGGTGCCCGCGCAGGGTGGGGTTGTGGGCGTCGAGGCTCAGGTGTTCCTGGCCGATGCGCAGATACCGGCTCTGGCCGTCGCGGGCGAGGTAGCCGTTGAGGTCGGGCCGGGTGGCGATCACCACGTCGGCGTCCGTGGTGCGCAGCCAGGCGCCGATGCGCTCGTCCTGGAGCGCCGAGTGGGGCAGGCGGGCGGAGTTCACCGCGGCGCCGGTGTCCGGGAACATCGTGCACGGCCGGCCGGCGAGCGGGTGGTCGCCTTCGTACGTGGGGCTGTCCCTGCGCATGTCGATCAGCGGGGTCAGCCGTACCCGCTCGTCGAAGGCGAGGTCGGGCTCGTCGTTCACCTGGTGGACGCTCACGACCTCGACGTCGTGCCGGTCCGCCAGCGCGCGGGAGAGATTGACGGTGGCGCGGATCGTCCCGCCTATGCCGTAGGCGTTGTTGATCAGGAACGCGATTCTCACTGCTCACTCCCCCATGCCGCCGCCCTGGTCGAGGGGGCGCACTGTTCGCCTTGCGTGGGAGGTCGGCGCCACGCGAGGAAAGGTCTCTGTCGGTGCACAGGAACAAGCCTTGCGGCGCAATAATCTACCCAACTCGGTTCACCGTGAATTTATTGGTCACGAGGCGATACACGAGTAAAGAGATTTCGCTGGGCGATTCCACTGATCGAGCACGTACGAGCATGTACCGCAGGGCAGCAGCGAACCCCCGCCTCTGCCGCACTTTCCGTACATGAACGCGCCCATTCAAATCCACAAAGCGTTCACATGTCCAGCATGACATTAGGACTATACAGGACAGAGGTGAGCACGTACCCCACGGTAAGGCCTCTCGACCGTCGAGTTCCGGTCGAGCAGGATGGTGGACCTGTGAAGATCCGGAGGGTTCGCTTCAGGTTACGCACCACTCGTCACGTGTGCAAATCCGGTCAAGCGTGACGCATCGCGCGGATTTAGCGAGCAAGCTTGAGTAATTCCTCGTGCCCCGCCATGCTGCACGGCTGAAAAGTGGGGGGCGCTTTTAGACCGAAACGCAGCCGTCCGTTTTCTGCTCGCCATCGGGAGTGCACGCGACCCCCCAGGCCGCCTCGATCATCAGGAAGACCTCGTCCACCGCGGCCTGCGGATCGGCCGCCTCCCGAGCGACCGAGTAGGCGTCGAGCACGAATCTCGCGATGGCCCGGGAAGCCGTCGCAGTCGGCGGAAGGCCGGGGTCGGCGGCGATGGCCGAGGCCAGCGCCTCCGCGTGCCGCGACCTCATCGAGTCGTCGTACTCCCGCAGGGCGGGCGTCCCCTCGATCATGCTCCAGATCGGGGCGGCGGCGTCCCCCGTGCAGTGGCGCACCAGTGCGTGGATCTCGCGGCGCAGCGCGGGCAGAAGCGGCTCGTGCGGCGCACGGCCGGAGACCGCCTCCGTGAGCCGTCGCTCGAAGTCCTTGTCCTGCTCGAACACCAGGGCTTCTTTGGCAGCGAAGTGGGAGAAGACCGTGGTCACGGCCACGTCGGCCTCGTTGGCCACGTCACGGATGCCCACCGCGTCGTACCCGCGCTCCAGGAAGAGCCGCAGAGCGGTGTCAGCGATCTTCTTACGGGTCGCGGCCTTCTTGCGCTCACGGCGCCCCGGCGGGGTGGTCATGCCGTGACGCTACCAGGCACAAATCCATAACCGTTGTTAAACACTAACGGTTAGTGTTACGTTCCGCCGCATGAAGAAGGTGAGCTTCGCCGAGTTCGGCGGCCCGGACGTCCTGCGCCTCATGGATGCCGAGGAGCCCCACGCGGGCCCCGGCCGGATACGTATCGCCGTGCGGGCGGCGGGGGTGAACCCCGTCGACTGGAGAATCCGTGAGGGCCAGGTCCTGTCCGCCCATCCGACCGAACTGCCCGCGGGCGTCGGGCTCGACGCGTCCGGGGTGGTGGACGAGGTCGGCGAGGGCGTCGACGATGTCGAGGTCGGCGACCACGTGTTCGGCGAGGGCGCTAGCACCTACGCCGAGTTCGCCGTCCTGTCCGCTTGGGCCCGCATGCCCGAGGGCCTGACGTTCGAAGAGGCCGCCGGGTACCCGTCGGTGGTGGAGACCGCGTTGCGCGTCATCCGCGAGGTCGGGGTGGAGGCCGGGCAGACACTGCTGGTCAGCGGTGCGTCCGGCGGGGTCGGCTCGGCGGTGCTACAGATCGCCCGCCTACGCGGCATCAGGGTCATCGGTACGGCCGGGGCCGCGAACCAGGACTATCTGCGTGGCCTCGGCGCCCTCGCCACGACGTACGGCGAGGGCTGGGTCGAGCGGGTGCGGCGGCTCGGCCGTGTCGACGCCGCCCTCGACCTCGCGGGGTCGGGCGTGATCCGC
This sequence comes from Streptomyces sp. NPDC017940, assembly GCF_044328435.1. Lineage (NCBI taxonomy): Bacteria > Bacillati > Actinomycetota > Actinomycetes > Kitasatosporales > Streptomycetaceae > Streptomyces > Streptomyces sp. NPDC017940. Next base: position 145,953 of record NZ_JBIRHJ010000004.1, read on the forward strand.
GAACTCGTCGAGCTGACCGGGGACCCGGATAAGGTCCTCTCCATCGCCGATCTCGGGGCGCCGGATCTCGGGGTCCGGTTCTCCGGCGTGGCCGGGAGCGTGCCGGACGCGCTGGCGGAGGCCGCCGACCTCATCTCACGGGGCGTGCTCCACATCCCGGTCGAGAAGTCGTATCCGCTGTCCGGGGCCGCGGAGGCGCACGTCGACAGTCAGGCGGGGCATACGCGGGGGCGCCGGGTCATAGTCGTCTGAGGGGTCGCTCGGCGGGGGCACCGGCGGTGGGCGTCGGTCGGGCGGGTGCCTCGGTCGGGCGGGTGCCTCGGTCGGGCGGGTGCGCCCCAGACGGGCAGGCACGCCTCGGCCGAGCGGGCACGCCTCGGCCGAGCGGGCACGCCCCGGCCGAGCGGGTGCGCCCGAGGCGCCGTTCCGCCGGTGCCCCGGCGGTGCCCGTCGGCCCGGGCGCGTGCACCTCGACCCGGCGGATGCACCCCGGCCGAGCGGGCGGCTCTCGTCGGCAAGTCCGGGCCCGCACGAGCACCAATACCGAACACCCTTTTGGCGAAGCCAATCTAGGGCACGTGAAGACAAGTGATCTTCGTCGTCCAGGGTTGGGGAGTGGCATGGCCGTACCAGTGCGCCCGGTGCACCGCGTGGACCGCAACCGGCGCTTCGACCTGCGCACGACCGCCCTGTTCTTCGTTCTGGTGGCGATCGCGCTGTCCGGCACGGTGTTCCTGGTGCGCGCCGCCGCCCACATGGCCGAGAGCAACCCGCTGTGGATCGGTTCCCTCGTCACCGTGGGCGTCGCGGCCGCCTGCCTGGGCCGGTCCAGATGGCGCCGCTTCTCCGCGGCGAGATGTGCCCGCCGTGCGGCCGAGGTACTGGAGGAGGCGGCCGAGCGGGCCTCCGCGAGCCTCGACGCCGCGGCGGTCACGGACGAGGCGCGAACGGCACCCACCCTCGCGTGGGACGGGAGTGCCGCCACGGACACGACACAGCCCGTGCCCGGCACTCACGCGCCCCTCGCGCCCGCACTCGGCACGGCCGTTCCCGGCACCCTCGTACCCGAACCCTCCGTGGCCGGTGCCCCCGTGGCCGAGGAGGCGACCACCGTCGTCCTCGACGCACCGGTCGACTACGCCGAACTCGACGCCGACGGTTTCGAGCAGGCCATAGCCGACCTCTGCGTCCGTGACGCGTGCCAGGAGGTGGAAGTCGTGGGCGGCGCCTGCGACTTGGGCGCCGATGTCCTGGCGTTCGCTCCCGACGGACGCCGGATCGTCATCCAGTGCAAGCGCTACTGCGAGGACAACAAGGTCGGCTCACAGGATTTGCAGCGCTTCGGAGGCACATGTTTCACCGTCCATGAGGCCGACGTCGCGGTCCTCGTGACCACGAGCGACTTCACCGCTCCCGCCCTCGAGTACGCGCAGCACTGCGGAATAGTCTGCGTGGACGGTGCGGACCTGCAAGCCTGGTGCGACGGCACCGGGCCGAACCCCTGGGACCTGGTGGTCGTCGACCCCGACGGCAGTGGTGAGAGCCCGGACGAACCCGGTTGGTAGCGGCGGCGCACGGATTGACCGGTGCTCCCGGAGAACGACCGCCGGCCCCGGATCGTTGCCATGACGACAGCGTGATCGCCGTGCTCAGAGCGCCCCGGCCCGCCGGGGCACCGCCGCACGTCCGACGCAGGAGGCGTTCATGAGCCCGCACGAGCAGAGCCCGCGCCAGCAGTGCCCGCACGAGCAGAGCCCGCACCAGCACGAGACGGTGGTCCTCGACCCCGCGTTCAAGGCGGACGCGCCCGCACGGTACGCCGGGCTCAGGGAGCTGGGCCCCATTCACCCCGCCGAGTTCCACCTCGGCCTGAAGGGCTGGGTGGTCGTCGGCTACGACCTCGCGAGGGAGGCGCTGACGCACCCCGACCTGCTCAAGGACTCCACGCCCGCCGCCGAGGCGCTGGCCGCCGCGGGCTACGTACTGAACAAGCCGTCGGTGGGGCTCGGCGCGCAGATGATGGAGGCGGACCCGCCCGAGCACACCCGCCTGCGGCGCCTCGCATCGGCCGCCTTCACCCCGCGTCGTACGGCCGACATGGCGCCGCGCATCGAGCAGATCGCCCACGAACTGATCGACGCGATGCCGCCGTCGGGGGAACTCGACCTCGTCGAGGCGTTCAACGCGCCGCTGCCCGCCACGGTCATCGCCGAGCTCCTCGGCATCCCCGAGCAGCACCACCGGGACTTCCGGCGCTGGTCGGGGCAGGCGCTCCAGGTGGCCTCGCCCGAACACCGCCCGGCGCTGGCCTCTCTGCACGGGCTGCTCGCCGATCTGCTGACGGACAAGCGCCGCCGCCCCCAGGACGATCTGCTGTCCGCTCTGGTCGCCGTGCGCGACCAGGAGGACGGTCGGCTCTCCGAGGAGGAGCTGGTCGGCACGGCCATGATGCTGGTCGTCGCAGGCCACGAGAGCACGGTGCACCTCCTTGGCAACTCCGTGCTGTCCCTGTTGCGACACCCGGACCAGCTGCGGCTGTTGCGGGACCGACCCGAGCTGATGCCCGGTGCGGTCGAGGAGTTCCTGCGTCACGACACCTCCGTCGAACGCTCGACGAGTCGTTACGCGTCGCGGGACATCGAACTGGGCGGGGTGCCCGTCCCCAGGGGAAGCATGGTCGTCGTGGCCCTCGGTTCGGCCAGCCACGACGCCCCCCAGGACGGCGGCGCCCTCCCGCCCGCCCTCGACGTCTCCCGCCCCGGCGCCCGCCATCTGGCCTTCGGCCACGGCGTCCACCACTGCCTCGGCGCCCCCCTCGCCCGCCTGGAGACGACCATCGCCCTGCGCACCCTGCTGTCCCGCGTCGACGAACTGGAACTGGCCGCGCCGCCGGAGTCGCTGGACTGGATCGGTTCGGGGATCATCCGCGGGGTCCTGTCCCTTCCGGTGCGCTACCGCGTCCGCTGAGCACAGCCGCCGCGCGGCGGTCGGCGTGGGCTCGGTGCGGTCGGCATCAGCGCGACGCGGTCGGCATGGGCGCGCCCCGGCGGCATGGGCGCCGCGCGATGGCCTGTTACGCTGCGAGTGACCCGATCCGTTTGATCAAGGAGTCGCAGGCGTGGTGGGTGAAGACGACATCTCCGGATGAGATCCGGATGTGACCGGCCGTCGGACGGCGCTGCACGAGCGCCGCTGCCGTGGCCCTCTTCGTCGTACCCCTTTCCCCACCCTGCCCAGGGCAGAGCTCTGTCTGCCCTCGAGCCTCCGAGGTCACCTCCATGTCCGACGCCGCCATCGTCTGCTCGAACCTCTCCTTCACCTGGCCCGACGACACCCCTGTCTTCACCGGCCTGTCGTTCACCGTGCCCACCGGCCGCACCGGCCTGGTCGCCCCGAACGGCTCCGGCAAGAGCACCCTGCTCAAGCTGATCGCAGGCGAACTGAAGCCCACCACTGGGTCGGTGTCGGTCAGCGGCACACTCGGCCACCTCCCCCAGAGCCTCCCCCTGACCGGTGACCTCACGGTCGCCGAGGTCCTCGGCGTCGCCGCGGTGATCCGCGCCCTCGACGCCGTCGAGACCGGCGACGTGAGCGAGGAGCACTTCACCACGATCGGCGACGACTGGGACATCGAGGAGCGCACCCGCGCCCAGCTCGAACGCCTCGGTCTTGCCGATGTCGCCCTCGACCGCCCCCTGAGCACGCTCAGCGGGGGCCAGGTCGTCTCCCTCGGTCTCGCCGCCCACCTGCTCAAGCGCCCCGACGTGCTGCTGCTCGACGAACCGACGAACAACCTCGACCTGACGGCCCGGCACAAGCTCTACGACGTCCTGGCGGACTTCTCCGGCTGCCTGCTGCTCGTCAGTCACGACCGCGCGCTGCTCGACCGCATGGAACGCGTCGCCGAGCTCGGGAGCACCGAACTGCGTTGGTACGGCGGCAACTTCACCGCGTACGAGGAGGCCGTGCGCGCCGAGCGGGAAGTCGCCGAGAAGAACATCCGCCATGCCGAGCAGGAACTGAAGCGCGAGAAGCGCGAGATGCAACAGGCCCGCGAGCGCGCCGAACGCCGGCAGAGCAACGCCGCCCGCAACCTCAAGAGCGCCGGCCTGCCCCGCATCTTCGCCGGCACCATGAAGCGCGGCGCGCAGGAGTCCGCGGGCCGGGCGGGACAACAGCACGCGGCCAGGGTCGGCGACGCCAAGGCCCGGCTCGACGAGGCCGGGCGCGCGCTGCGCGAGGAACAGCGCATCACCGTCGAGCTGCCCGACACCCAGGTACCGGCCGGTCGCAACCTCTTCCTCGGCGAGGGGATGCAGGTCAGCCATGGCGGCAGGGCCGTGTTCGGTGACGGCGGCGTCGACCTGACGGTCCGCGGCCCCGAGCGCATCGCGCTGACCGGCCCCAACGGCGCGGGCAAGACCACCCTGCTGCGCCTGCTCACCGGCGACCTCGCCCCGGACAGCGGGGAGATCAGGCGCGGCGACGGCCGGATCGCCCATCTCTCGCAGCGCCTCGACCTGTTGGACCCGGACCGCACCGTGGCGGAGAATTTCGCCGTGTTCGCCCCCGGAAAGACCGAGGCGGAGCGGATGAACCTGCTTGCCCGCTTCCTCTTCCGGGGAGCCGGGGCACACCTCCCGGTCGGGGTGCTCTCCGGCGGTGAGCTGCTGCGCGCCACCCTGGCCTGCGTGCTGTGCGCCGAACCCGCCCCCCACCTGCTGCTGCTCGACGAGCCGACCAACAATCTCGACCTCGTCGGCGTGGGCCGGTTGGAGAGCGCGCTCACCTCCTATCGGGGCGCCTTCCTGGTGATCAGCCACGACGAGCGGTTCCTCGCCGGGATCGGGGTGAACCGCTGGCTGCGGTTGACCGACGGGGTGCTCGAGGAGACGGGGGCGCCCGCGGTGTGAGCCGCGGAGCCCACTGTTGTGGGCTTCCGGGGCACGGGCGTCAGGTCATGTACATCCTCACGCGGGCGGGATGCGATCGGGTGAAAGACCTGTCCGACTGGATTTCTATTAATCCCAACGAGTGGCTCGAATTCAGATTGTCGGCGCCGGACCACAAGAATGATGAGTCTTACGGCCGTTGGAGGTCTTGTGTCCCGATCCGTCTCGTCCCCGTCGAACATGACCACCCTGGGGTGTGCCCTCTTCGCGACACGGTGGCTTCAGGCCCCCCTGTACTTCGGCCTCGTGGCCGCACAGGGCGTGTACGTCTACAAGTTCTTCAACGAGTTGTGGCATCTCATCCACCACGTCATTAGCGGGCACGCGGACGAGACACACGTCATGCTGGCCGTGCTCAAGCTCGTCGACGTGGTGATGATCGCCAATCTGCTGATCATGGTGATCGTCGGGGGGTACGAGACCTTCGTCTCGCGGATCGGCCTACAGGGCCACCGGGACCAGCCCGAGTGGCTTTCGCACGTCAACTCCAACGTGCTGAAGGTCAAGCTGGCCACCGCCATCGTGGGCATCTCGTCGGTGCACCTGCTCCAGATGTTCGTCGACGTGCACCACACGCCCCGGCACGATCTGCAATGGGGGACGGTCATCCACATGGCGTTCATCGCCTCCGCGGCCATCCTCGCCTACATGTCCGGGCCCATGGCGGCACACGAGGCCAAGGCGCGCCCCGTGCAGGAGGAACCGCGGCCCGTGCTCGTCCCCGCCCAGCGGGACGGCAGGGCCGCGGCCGCGCACGGCGAGAAGGCGGCGGAGCCGGAGGGCGGTGCCGAGGAGCGCATCGAGGCCGCCGGGTTCCCGGCCAGGAAGGTCCTCGAGATGTTCGACGAGGGGCGGCTGCGCGGACCCGAGCCGCATGTGCTCGCCCGCCTCGGCAAGGCCGACTTCGTGACCCGCAAGGCGAACGTGGTGCTGCTCGGCGGACCCGGCACCGGCAAGACGCATCTGGCGGTCGCCCTGGGCGTACGGGCCTGTCAGGCCGGCCACCAGGTGCTGTTCGCGACCGGCGTCGAGTGGGCCGCCCGGCTCGCGGACGCCAAGGCCGCGGGGCGGTTGCGCAAGGAGCTCGCCCGCCTCGACGCGTACCCGGTGCTCGTCGTGGACGAGGTCGGCTACGTGCCCTTCGACTCCGAGGCCGCCCACCTCCTCTTCCAGCTCGTCTCGCACCGGTACGAGCGGGGCTCGCTGATCGTCACCAGCAATCGCCCCCTCGGCCGCTGGGACGAGGTGTTCGGCGACAGCGCGACCGCTTCCGCGACGGTGGACCGTCTGGCCCACCACGCGGAGGTCATCACCCTCGACGCCGACAGCTACCGCACGCGCCGCCTCGACAGCGCGCCGGTCGCGGGCGTGGAGGGATCGGGCAGGGCCTTCTGAGAGCCGATCCCCCAGGCGGCGGCCCGGGCCGCGGCGGCCGCGCGGTTGGGGAGGTCGAGCTTGGCGAGGATGTGCTCGATGTGGGTGCCCACGGTGCGCGGCGTGATGTACAGCCGCTCGGCGATCTCCCGGTTGGTCCGTCCCGCGGTCAGTTCGGCGAGGACTTGCAGCTCCCGTGGCGAGAGCCCGCCGGGCCGCCGCGGGTCCTCGGCGGAGTCGGCGGCGGCCGCCGCGGACGGCGGGCCCGCCGGGACGGCGACGGCCGCGGCCAGGGCCGCGGTGAGGCTGTCGGTGAGCAGGGTGACCACGGCGCGCGCCGGGTCGGGCGCGCGCCGCGGCCGGCGCGTGCTGACGTTCAGCATGCCGACGTACCGGCCGTCGGCGGCGAACAGGCACTGCGCCACGCCGTCCTCGATGCCGAGGGGTGACAACACGTCCTGGAAGCCGGGGGACGCCGCCAGGAGGTGCGGGGGGACGTCCCCGAGCCAGAGTCCGCCCCGGGCCGGGCTGCGGAGCACGGGGAACACCGGGTCGTGGTGGAGGCGGGTCTCGATGTAGTCCGTGGCGTCGTCGGGGTAGCTCCCGGCCAGGGTGGTGTGGCGTCGGCGCCGCGGGTCCCACCGGGCCAGGGAGGCGTGGTCGTACTCCACCACGTCCGCCAGCGCCGTCAGGACCGGATCGAGGCCGGTCGCACCGGCCGTGGCACTCCGGGCGGCCGCGCGGACGTGGACGGCCGCGTCCAGGATGTCCGCCGTGCTCCGCTCCGCTGCCACCCCCCAAGGATGATCATGCGAGCGGCGTACGTCAATCGCGGAGGGTGTCGTGCACGATCCGCCCGTCCACGACGGTGAGGACGACGGGCAGCTCCGGGATGTCGTGGGGGTCGGCGGCGAGCAGGTCCCCGTCGAGCACACAGAGGTCGGCGACCTTGCCCGGCTCCAGGGAGCCCTTCCAGTCGTCGGCGAAGTCCTGCCAGGCCGCCTCGACGGTGTACGTACGGATCGCCTCGGCGAGGCCGATGCGCTGCTCGGGGCCGCTGACCCGGCCGGCGGCCTTCGACTCGCGCAGCACCATGGTGGCGACGCCCTGACGCCAGTCCGGGTACGTGACAGGCGCGTCGGACCCGCTCGCGACCCGCACACCGGCGTCGACGGCGTCCCGGTAGGGCCACGCGTACGCGGCCCGTTCGGCACCCACGAACTCCTCCTCCATGTCCGCGACGGTCCACTTGATGGTGGGGTTCATGTTGACGCCGAGGCCGTGCGCGGCCAGCACCTCCATGCTGTGCGCGGTGAGGAAGTCGCCGTGGATGAGGTAGTGGCGGGCGTCGGGCCGGGGGTGCTCGGCGAGGGCCGCGGCGAAGGCGTCCGCGACGGTGTCGCAGGCCCGGTCGCCGGTGACGTGGACGCCCAGCTGGTACCCGGCGGCGTGGGCGTGCCGGATCATGGCGTCGATCTCGGCGATCCGCTCGGCGTCGGTCTCGCCGCCCACGCACAGGGAGCCGCAGCCGCCGCCGGAGTACGGCTCGTGCATCCAGGACGTCTTGTTGGGGACGATGCCGTCGGCGAAGATCTTGACCCCGAGGATCGCGAGGCGGCGCGGATCGGCGTCCCCGGGCTCGCCGGACCCGCCGGACCCGCTGAGCGCGGTGAGGGTGCGGGCGAACTCCTCGGCGGTGCTCGCCATGCCGGTGGGCAGGAGCAGGACGCCGAGGCGGGCGGTCAGTTCGCCGTCGGCGAGGAGCTGACGGTAGACGTCGAGGGTCTCCGCGCCGAGCGCGCCCCGCATGATGCCGTCGCCGCCGGGGCCGAGACCGGGCTCGGTGTAGCTGGTCACGCCGAGCCGGGCGAGCGCGGCGAGGTTCGCGCGGATCGCGTCGGTCCGCTCCTGTCGGCTGAGCGGCGGCAGCGCGTTCTGGATCAGGGCCTGGGCCCCTTCGTGGAGCAGCCCGGTCGGTTCGCCGGCTCCGTCCGCGACGATGGCTCCGCCGGGCGGCGCGACCGTGTGCCGGTCGATCCCGATGAGTTCCAGTGCCTTGGAGTTGACCCAGGTGGCGTGCCCGGAGAAGGAGTACAGGACGACGGGGTGGTCCGGGCTCACGGCGTCGAGGTCGTGCCGGGAGGGCTGCCGCGCGGGGTCGGCGACGCACTCGTCGAGGTATCCGGTGTCCCAGCCGTGACCGGTGATCCACTGCCCGCCCGGCACCCGCCCGACGGCCTCACGTACGGATGCGGCCACGTCCGCGAGCGAGGAGACGGCGGGATGGCTCAGGTCGAGGGAGAGGGGCGGCGTCGACATGCCGAAGGCGCACCCGTGCAGATGGGAGTCGTTGATGCCGGGGAGCAGCGTCCCCCCTCGCAGGTCGACGACGCGGGTGTCGGGGCCGATGAACGGGGCGACGTCCTCCCGCCCGCCCACGGCGGCGATGAACCCGCCGGTCACCGCCAGGGCCGAGGCGACGGAGAACTCCGCGTCGACCGTGACCACTCGCCCACCGACAAACACCAGATCCGCATACGTGTTCACACAAGGTCCTCTCACCTGCCGGGCGCCCGAGGCGACCCGCGAACGATCTCCCGAGGACTATGGCCGCGGCCGGGTCCCGCGCACATCGGTCATTCCACCGATACGGGCTCCTCCGCCGCCCTCCGGGGAGTTCACCGACGCGAGCGCCGAGCGGCGCGGGGTCACGGACGATGGACAGTCGCGGACGCCGGGCGGTCGCAGACGATGGACGGCCGAGGACGCCGGGTGGTCGCGGACGCTTGGCGGGCCGTCCAGGTTGTACGCGTTCCGCCTGATTGACCCGACCGCCCCGTGTGCGCTTGCATCCCCGCTGGACCCGGCAGCGGGCCGGGTCGACAGGGTTTCGGGAGGACGACATGACGAGAGCCGGCAGACAGCGGGGACGCGGCGGAGCGATCCGGTCGGCGGGCGGGGGCGTCCTCGCCCTCTTACTCTCGGCCGCGGCCCTGCCCGCGGCCGCGGCTACCCCGGCCGACACGCCGGCGACGCAGTACCGGACCGCACGCGCGCCGGAGTACCGGACCGCACTCGCCCCGGAGTACCGGCGCCCGGGCACCGGAGCCACCCGGCTGATCAGTGTCGCCGCCGACGGCGGCCCGGCGGACGGCTCGTCCGGGAACCCCGTCATCAGCGCCGACGGCCGTGTGGTCGCGTTCACCTCGGACGCCACCAACCTCGTCCCTGGCGACACCAACGGCCGGGCCGACGTGTTCGTACGTGATCTGCGCAAGGGCGGGCTCCAGCGCGTCGAGGACCCGCTGGGCCCGATTCACTCACCGGTGCTCAGCGCAGGGGGCCGCCACCTCGCCTACACGGCGCAGGACGGTGACACGAGCGCCGTCGTCGTCCAGGACCTGGGCACCGGGCGGACCGAGCGTGCCGACGTCGACCTGCCCATCGGGTACGAGAACGGCGGCTCGCCCGCGATCTCCGCGGACGGCCGCACCGTCGCCTTCCTCGTCCACGACACCGACCCGGCCACCGTCGGGGCGCAGGCCGTCTACCTGCGCGACCTGCGTGCCGGGCGCACCGAGCTGGTGAGCTTCCCCGTGGGCCCCGACGAGGGCCACCGCGGCTTCCGCGCCCCGTCGCTGAGCGGCGACGGCAGCAAGGTCGCCTACCAGCACGTGCACGGCACCCCGCCCCGCGGTGACTGGTCCGACCTGTACGTCCACGACCGTGCCACCGGCGGCGAGACCCAGGCCGACACCACGCACGACGGCACCCCGGCGAACGGTCCCGCCACCGGCCCGCTGCTCAGCTTCGACGGCTCCACCCTCGCCTTCGACTCCCCCGCCTCCGACCTGGTGCCCGGCAAGGACCCCAACGGCAGCCACAACCCGTTCGTACGCGATCTGCGCACCGGTGAGGTCACCCGGATCGACGCGGTCCTGCCGGGCCCCGAGGGCGTCCTGTCCGTGGACGGTGTCTCCGCCGACGGCTCGAAGCTGCTGCTCGACACCTGGCCGGTCCACACCACCGAGGACGCCGAGTACCTGCGTGACCTGCGGACCGGCGCCGACGTCCTGGTGTCACCGGACAAGGACGGCAAGCCGGCGAACGCCGTGGACGCGAGGATGGACGCCCGCGCGCGGACCGTCGTCTTCGGTGGCCACGACAGCGACGGGTTCGTCACGGACGACACCAACGGCGTCCAGGACGTGTTCGTCCGTACGGTGCGCCACGGGGCGCGGGCGACACCTCTCCCCCGCCCCTGATTGAACGTCACATGCCGTGTGCAGGAACCTGATTCGCGGGTAACGGCACGAACAGCGGTCCACTTCGAGGCCGTCACCGTTCGGAACGCGATGGTGCGTTCCAGGGGAGGGAGATGTTCACCTTGCGTGGAACCAAACTGCTGGCCGCGATGACCGTTGTCGGTGTCTCGGGTGCGCTCCTGGCAGGTTGCGGAGACGACGGGAAGGACTCGGACGGCTCGAAGAAGCCCTTCTCCGGGGAGAGCGCCGACCAGATCGCCGACAAGGCCGTGGCGGCCACGAAGAAGGCCGAGTCCCTGCACGTCAAGGGCGATACGCGGCAGCCCGACGGCAAGTCCCTCACCCTCGACCTCTCCGTCGACAAGCAGAAGAACTGCGACGGCACCCTTCGGATCCAGGGCACGCGGGCCGACGTGCGGCACATCGGTGACACGCTCTACCTGCGCGGCGACGAGCAGTACTGGAAGGCTTCGCTCAAGGGGCAGCCGGGTGCCGCGAAGGCGATCCCGAAGTTGCGGGACAAGTGGGCGAAGATGCCCGCCGACGACGCTGTCACCAAGGGGTTGTGCGACAAGCAGAGCCTGGTCGCGTCGATGGACGAGGACAAGTCCGCACGCAAGGGCATGAAGAAGGGCGGCACGACGACGGTGGACGGCCAGGAGGCCATCAAGCTCACGAAGAAGGCGTCGTCCGGCGAGACGCAGACGCTGTACGTGGCCACCGAGGGCGAGCCGTACATCCTGCGCACCACGACAGAGGGCGGGAAGCGTCCCAGCACCGCCACCTTCGGCGACTACGGCAAGGACGTACGCCCGGAGCAGCCCGCGGCGGGCGACACCGTCGACCCGCGGCAGCTCGCGAAGTCGTGAGCGCCGTACGTCGTGAGCGCGCCGACTCCTGAGCTCGCGGCATCGAATGAAACGTCATTAAGTGCCGCAAAAGGGGCACCGTCCCCGCGGGTGGCGAGATGGGCACGGAGCCGGAAGTACAAGAACGGGTGGGTCTACCGGTTCCGGCAGCGGGTGGGAATCCTGGAGGTGCGGCCCCGGTCGGGGCCGCACCTTAAGGAAGGAGTCCCGCCGTGGACGGCTGGTACGTGGACGACCGCTGCACCAACTGCGATGTCGCCCGGCAGTTCGCACCCGAGCTGATCGTCGAGTCCCGGGGGAAGTCCCGGGTCCTGCGCCCGCCCCGTGACGAGGAGGAGACACGGCGCTTGCACGCGGCCGTCTTCGCCTGCCCCACACGCTCGATCCGGCCGACGACGGGGCGGACGGACCCGGGACGCGACCCCTTCCCGATGCCCCTGGACGACACCGTACTGATCTGCGGGCACAACTCACCGCACACTGCGGGAGCCAACGCCTATCTGCTGCTGCGGCCCTCCGGCACGGCCATGATGATCGACACCCCGCGCTGGAGCCGTGCCCTCGCCGCGCGGTACGAGGCATCCGGCCGTGTCACCGACGTACTGCTCACCCACCGCGACCACGCCGCGCACGGCCGCCGCTACGCGGACCACTTCGGCGCCCGGCTGTGGATCCACGAGGGCGACCTGGACGCGGCACCGGACGCCGACCGGGTCATCCGGGGCATCGAACCCGTGGAGATCGACGCGGGAGTCACCGCCCACCCGCTGCCCGGCCACACCCGAGGCAGTGTGCTCTACCTCGCGGACGACCGGTACTGCTTCAGCGGCGACAGCTTCTACTGGTCCCGCACCACCGCCGACCTCGCAGTCGCGGAGAGCGTCACCTGGTACTCCATCGAGGAGCTCGCCACCTCCCTGGCAAGGACCGCCGACCGGCTGCGCTTCGCATGGGTCCTGCCGGGCCACGGTGACCGCCGCCACCTCCCCGCCGACGAGATGTCCCACCGCCTGCGGGCCCTGTCCGAGCGCACCCGCCTGCTCCGCCCCCAGCCGATCGACTTCACGGCACTCCGCTGGTGATCCTCGGGGGCCGGGCCCCCGACGGATAATTCACGTGCCTCGTGAGGCAGGGCGCGTTACTGTCACCCCATGAACGTCACCGGCCCAGGCCTCACCGCGACCGCGCGAGCGACCAGCTCGCCGGTTGCCGCCGTCTGACCTTCCCTTCCCACCGGCGACCGGAAACGGCCCGTCGGTGCTTCCGTGGCGTTCCTGTCCTTCGCTTCGGTGTGATGGCCGGCGCGGTTCCGTTGTCCGGTGCCTCCCTCGCTGTGACGCAAAGGAGCCACCCCCATGCACACGGAACAGATCGTCCGCACGTTCGTAGAGTACTTCGAGGAGCGGGGACACCACCGGATCACCGGCTCGAGCCTGCTGCCGCCGCCCGGCGACCCGGTCCTGTTCACCACCTCCGGCATGCATCCGCTCACACCGTACTTGGAGGGGCGCCCGCATCCCCTGGGCAGGCGCCTGGTCAATGTGCAGCGCTGCCTGCGCACCACCGACCTGGACGAGGTCGGTGACGACACCCATCTGACGGTGTTCGAGATGCTCGGCACCTGGTCGCTCGGGGACTACGAGGGCCCTCAGAGCCTCGACTGGGGGTACCGGCTGCTCACCGAGGGGCTCGGGGTGGATCCGGGGCTGCTGCATGCCACCGTGTACGGCGGTGACGACAGGACGGGGCCCGATGACGCCTCGCTTCGGGTGTGGCAGGACCTCGGGGTGCCCGTCGAGCTGACCGAGGGCGAGAACTGGTGGTCCAACGGGCCGGTCGGCCCGTGCGGCCCCGACTCGGAGATCTTTTTCTGGAGCGGGGACACACCGCCCCGGTCGACACCCACCCGCGACGACCGCTGGGTGGAGGTGTGGAACCACGTGATGATGCGCCACCGGCGGCTCGACGACGGCTCCCTCGTGCCGCTGCCGCAGCGCAACATCGACACCGGCCTCGGCCTCGAGCGCCTCGCCGCCCTGCTCCAGGGCAAGTCGTCCGTGTTCGAGTGCGACGTCTTCGCCCCCTGGCGCCGCCTCGTACCGGCCCTGTGGCCACTGGACGAGCCCTCGCTCCGCCTGGCCCAGGACCACCTGCGTTCGGCCGTCGTGATCCTCGGCGACGGGGTGCGCCCGGCCCACACCGGAAGGGGGTACGTACTGCGCCGCCTCGTACGACGCGTCCTGACCGTACTGTGGCGCGACGACCCCTCGCGTGAACTCGGCGACCTGCCCGAGGAGTTGGTCCTGCACACCCTGGACCACTTCCGGCAGGACATGGATCCCGGTGACGTGCGCCGGCAGTTGGCCGAGGAGGAGCGGCGTTTCCGTCGGCTGCTGGAGCGCGGTCGGCAGGTACTCGCCCGGCCGCGGTTCCAGAAGCCGCTGCGCGACGAGGACTTCCACTACCTCCACGACACCCACGGCCTGCCGCGCGAGCTCGTCACGAGCCTGCGGCAGGAACAGCAGGAACGGCAGGACCGGTGAACACGCCCCGCGCGCCGCACCCGCGTCCAGGTGTACGGGATGATCACGCCATGAATCAGATCGTCTTGATGTCGGACCCCGAAGTCGCCGCCATACCCGTCGTGGAGTGCGGCGAAGGGCTCGTGGACGTCCGCCGCGGCGGCTCGTTGCTGGTCGACACGCGTGAGCAGGATGCGGCGGGCGTCTTCGCGTACCTCCGGGAGGGTGTGCTGAACCGGCTGCTCCATGCCCAGACGCTCCTCCCGCCGGGAGTGCGGCTGCTGTTCGTGGAGGGGTACCGGCCGCCCGCACTCCAGCGGGAGTACTTCGAGGAGTACGCCGACCAGTTGCGCGCCGCCCACCCCGAGTGGACCCACCAGCAGATCCACTCGGCCACGAGCCGCTATGTGTCACCGCCCGACATCGCCCCGCACAGCGCGGGCGCGGCCGTCGACCTCACGCTGGCCGACGCCGAAGGGCGCGAGCTGGACCTCGGCACACCGATGAACGCGGACCCGGAGGAGAGCGCGGGCGCCTGCTACACCGACGCCCCCGGCATCAGCGAGGAGGCCCGCAGGCACCGGAAGCTGCTCGGCTCCGTGCTGACGGCCGCGGGTCTGGTGAACTATCCGACGGAGTGGTGGCACTGGTCCTTCGGGGACCGCTACTGGGCTCTGCTCAGCGGTCACGCCAAGGCCCTCTACGGCCCCACGGACGTCAGTCCGGTACGGGCGCGGCCGTCAGATAGCGGGTGAGCATGGCGACGAGTTCGTCCTCGAGACGGCGGGCGTCGACGGGGCGCGGCGCGGCGACGAGCTGATGGACGAGCTGCTCCGTGGACACGACCAGGCGGGCGGCGGTGTCGATGTCGGTGACGTGGACCTCCGGATGCCGTGCGAGCAGGTCCCGGGTGAAGTCGACCTGTTCCTGCTCGCTCCTGGCCATCCTCTCCAGGAGTTCGGGGGCGCGTGGCGTCTGTTCCGCCATGACCTGGAGGAGCTTCGGGTCGTCGAGGTGATTGTCGATCACGGCCCGCACGAAGGCGCGCAGGACGGCTTCGAGGGATGCGGGCTGTTCGCCGTCCTGGCGCTCCTTGAGCGAGATCGCTCCGGCGTCGAGGTGCCGGGTCACGAGATCGAGAAGGATCGCGTCCTTGTTCGGGTAGTACTGGTACAGCGATCCGATCGAGACCCGCGCCCGCTCCGCGATGCGGTTTGTGGTCCCCGCGGCGTACCCGTGTTCGGCGAAAACGTGAGCAGCCGCGGCGAGGATGCGCTGCCGGGTGAGTTCCGCCCGTGCCTGTCGCGGCTGTTTACGTGCGCGGAGCGACCGCGGGTCCGCCGCCATTGGCACCTCCTGGAAGCGCTGCGAAAGCGAGTGGCGCAAGATACGAGTAATTGCTCACAATAGTGCCACGACCTGCGGGAAGGCAGAGCCCGATGGCTGCTGTCACGCGGTCGGGACCGCTCCCCCGCACGGACTTGCGGACTTACGGAACCGAGGAATCCTTGTGACGCATGCCAGTGCCCGCCCGAGGCGGCTCTCACCGGCCGAGGTCCGTGCGCGGCTCGGCGCGCCCGACGCCCTGGTCGAGGCCAAGATCCTCGACCGTATCGACGAGCACTTCCGCCGCTTCATCGCCCACTCGCCCTTCCTGACGCTGGCGACAGCGGACGACGCGGGCCGCGCCGACTGCTCGCCGCGCGGTGACTACCCGGGCTTCGTGAAGGTGCTCGACGAGCACACGCTCGCCCTGCCCGACCGGCCCGGCAACAAGCTCGCGGACTCCTTCCGCAACCTGGCGGAGAACGACGGCGTCGGGATGTGCTTCTTCATCCCCGGCATGCGGGAGACGCTGCGCGTCAACGGCAGCGCGTACGCAACCGACGAACCCGATGTCCTCGCCCGTATGCACACCGAGGGGCGAGAGGCCGAACTGGCGCTGGTCATCGAGGTGGCGGAGGCCTACTTCCACTGCGGTCGCGCGCTGGTCCGCTCCCGGCTGTGGGACCCCGCGAGCCAGGCACTGGCCGCCGAGATGCCCTCGGTCGGTGAGATGACCACCGCCCAGCTCGACCTGCCCATCGCCCCCGAGGTCCTCGACGCGGGCCTCGAAGAGGCCTATCAGACCCTGTACTGAGAAGGCTCAGGTGCATCAGCCATGCAGCACACCGTGATCGACCGCATCGAACACGTCGCCGATGGCGTCGTCTCGCTCGTCCTGCGCGGCACCACCGGGCCGCTGGCCCCCTGGGACCCGGGCGCCCACATCGACCTGTCCCTGCCGAACTGGCTCACCCGCTCGTACTCACTGTGCGGCGACCCCGCCGACGCGGAGCACTACCGCGTCGCGGTGCGGCACGACCCGCTCAGCCGGGGCGGTTCGGAGTACATCCACCACTACCTCCGCCCGGGCCGCGCCCTCGAGGTGTCGCTGCCCCGCAACCACTTTCCGCTGCTGCCCGCACCGCGGTACCTCTTCCTGGCGGGCGGCATCGGCGTCACTCCGCTGCTGCCGATGCTGTCCGCGGCCATTATGGCGGACATCCCCGCCACCCTGGTCCACGTGGGCCGGTCGGCGTCGGCCATGCCGTTCGCCGAGGAGCTGCGCGCACGCCACGGCGACCGGGTGCGGCTCGTCGCCACCGACAAGGACGGCAGACCGGACCTGACCGCCCTGGCCTGCGACCTGGCGCCGGGCACCCTGGTCTACTGCTGCGGCCCGGCCCCGATGATCGCCGCCGCGCGGGCCGCCTTCCCTGCCGGGCAGCTGCACACGGAACGCTTCCGCCCGGCCGCCCGGGTCTTCCCCGCCAACACGCCGTTCGACGCGGTGTGCGCACGCTCGGGACGAACCGTCCCCGTCCCCGCCGACCAGTCCCTCCTGGACGCCCTGAACCGCGCCGGACTCCCGGTGCCCGCGGGCTGCCGCGAGGGTGTCTGCGGGAGTTGTGAACTCACCGTGCTCTCCGGCAGCCCGGAACACCGGGACGACATCGGCGCCCCCGAGGGCCGCGTCTACGCGTGCGTGTCGCGCGCGCTCACCCCGGAACTGGTCGTCGACCTCTGACCGGCTCCCGCCGGGCTGTGGTGCGCGTGCGGCCGGAGCCACCTCCCGTGGCGGGCCGGGCGCGGGGGCTCGTGCCTAGGCGGACGAGCCGCAGTACTCGGCGTTCAGGAGGGCCGTCATCGAACCGCCGTCCCAGTCCCCGTTGTAGTTGAAGGAGAACTGGTGGCGGCCGTCCGCGGTGCTGGTGGCCAGGGAGAGCCACCCCACCATCCCGCCGCCGTGCCCCCACACCGTCGTGCCGCAGCTCGTCCTGAAGCGCTGGAGGCCGAGCCCGTAGAACGTGTTCGGCCTCTGGGGGCTGCTGACGGTGGTCTTCATCGCCTTGAGCTGCTTGGGCGAGAGCAGCTTTCCGCGCAGCAGCGCGCTGTAGAACCGGTTCAGGTCATGGGCGCTGGAGATGATGTCGCCGTCGGCCCAGCCCTGCGAGCCGTTCATCTCGGTGATGTCGTCGATCCGGTCCGGCTGCGCGGGGAACAGCTTGGCGTAGCCGCGGCTGCTCGGCTGCGGCAGTCGGATGCTGTTGCCGGGCTGGGAAGTGGCCTTCAGGCCCAGCGGCTTGATAATGCGGTCGCGCACCTCCGCCTCGTACGTCCTGCCCCCCACCTTCTCGACGATCAGTCCGGCGAGTACGTAGTTGGTGTTGGAGTAGTCGTGGTCGGCACCGGGTTCGAACAGCGGCTTGTGGGAGAGCGCCACCTTGACGTGCTTGCGCGGCGGCAGGGTGTCGTAGCGGTGCTTGAGGTAGCCGTCGCCTTCCATGTACGTGGCCCAGTACTTCTCGTCGGCCAGGTAGTCGAAGAGGCCGCTGGTGTGGTTGAGCAGCTGCCGTACGGTGATCTTGCTGCCGTCGTTGCCGTTGCCCCGTACCAGGCCCGGCAGATGGCGTTCCACGGTGTCGTCGAGGCCGAGTCTGCCCTCGTCCTCCATCTGGAGCAGAACGGTCGACACGAACGTCTTGGTGATGCTGCCGACGCGAAACCTGTCGTCCTTGCCGCGCGGCTCACCCGTCTTGAGGTTGCCCTTCCCCGACGCCGACTTCCAGACGCCCTCGGCGTCCCGGGCCGCGGCCGTGACACCGGGCGTGCCCGACTTGACGGCCGCGTCCATGGCCCGTTGCGTCGCGCGGTGCCCGTCCCTCGCGGTGGCGGTGTCCGGCTCCGCCCGGGCGGGGCCCGCGAGGGCGGTCGCCGCCACCGCTGCCGCCGTTACACTCACGACGGCGGCCCTGGATCTCATGCGTAACGTCATTCCCTGCTCCTCGCTGTCTGCACATCGGGGTACCGACTAGCAGGACCGCGAACAGGCGCGGCGTGGTTGAGCAGAGCCCCGGACTTCTCGTCGGGGCGCTCGCCGGCACCGGGTCAGGACGCCTGCGGGTACCAGCGCAGCTCCACGGTGTTTCCGTCCGGGGCCTGCACGTAGAGGGAGATGGCGGTGCCCCGCGCACCGAAGCGCTCGCCGGGGCGGATCTCCAGCAGACGCGCTACGTCCTCGCTGTGGCGGAGACGGCGAGCTTCACCCGCGCCGCCGAACGGTGCCACGTCGTGCAGTCCGCCCTCAGCCACCAAGTTGCCCGTCTGGAGAAGGAACTGGGCGCCCGGCTCTTCGAGCGGACCAGCCGCCGGATGCGGCTGACCGCCGCCGGTGAGGCCTTTCTGCCCGCCGCCCGCCAGTCCTTGGAGGCAGCAGAGCGGGCCCGCGCGGAGGTGGCCGCGGCCACCGGGGAGGTACGGGGCAGGCTGACCGTCGGATCGATCCCCACCGTGACGGCCGTCGACCTGCCGGCCGTACTGCGGGACTACCGCCTGAGCCACCCCCAGGTGCGGATCAGCCTGCGGGCGGGATCCAGCGAGCGGCTCGTCGAGCAGGTGCGTGACGGTCGACTGGACGCGGCCGCCGAGGGCAGCGCCGCCCGCGCGCAGTCGGACCGGGCGTTCGCGGCGGGCGGGCTGCGGCGCGAGGTCGCCTTCGAGGTGTCCGGTGTCGAGCTCATAGCCCGGATGGTCCGCAGCGGCCTGTGCGTGGCCCTGCTGCCCGGGAGGTTCGCCGCCGCGCTGCACGGCGTGCGCCGTGTTCCGGTCACCGACGGGCCCGTACGGGTGGAGCGCGTCGTCTGGAGCCGGTTCCCGCCGTCGCCCGCGGCCTCGGCCTTCCTCGGGCTGCTCGGCCTGTGACGCGGCCCGGGTTCCCGCCGACTGCCGCGAGGGCGGACACGTCCGCGGCATGACCCGGTATGCCCCCATTTGCGCCGATCAGTGGTGAGTGATCCACTGATGGTGTACGCCGGGTTGCGGCCGCCGAGCCCTCCGTCTTGAGCCCCTTGTCCGAGCTCGCGGGCGCACGCCGCCCGGCCGGCTAGGAGGCGCTGACCCATGCCGGAGTTCGACCGCGGGCCTACGGCCCAGTTCGCCGACCTGCTGACGCAGGTGCCCGATCCTCCCGTCAAGGACGCCTTCTGGTTCGACTGGGGGCCGATCTTCTATCGCGGTCGCCTCGACGGCTCGGCCCGCGTGCTCGTCGTGGCCTCCGACCCCGGCCCCACCGAGCGGATCGCCGGGCGCAGCCTCGTCGGCAACGCCGGCCAGCGCGTCCAGGGGTTCCTCACCAAGCTCGGCCTGAGCCGCTCCTACGTATGCCTCAACGCCTGGGCCTACGCCGTCCACCCGAGCCAGGCCTTCGCCATGAAGGAGCGCCTCGACGACCCGGAGCAGAAGCGGTGGCGCAACGCCGTCTTCGACCGGGCCACGGACCCCACCCTCCAGGCCGTCGTCGCCATGGGGTTCATGGCGCGGGAGGCGGTCCGGCTGTGGGCCGAACGCCCGCAGGTGCCGCTCGTCGAGGTCCCCCATCCCTCCAGCCACGACCCGGCGGCCCTCCTCGACGCCTGGCGCGACGCGGTCACCGAGCTGCGGGAGGTGGTGACCCCGGACGAGGACGGCGACAACACAGGGCCGAATTACGGCACCGAGTTCCTGGAGTCCGACTACAGCGCGGTCCCCCGCTGTGATCTGCCGTTCGGCGCGCCGGAGTTCCTTGGCGACGACGCCTGGGTGCGGGCGACGGCGGGCGGGCCGCAGAACTCCGTCAGCCGCCCGTCGCCCGACGACAAGCACACGCTGCTGTGGAAGGCGCCGAGCTGATGGCCCTCGTCCTGCGGGGCACGGTGGTCACCTGCGACGACGACCACCGGATATTGGACCCCGGAGACGTGTACGTGGGTGACGACGGCCGCGTGACCGCGGTGCGCGCGACGGGGCAGGCTCCCCCCGCGGGGTTCTCCCGGGCCCGGCTGCTCGACACCGGCGGGCTGATACTCCCGGGCCTGATCGACCTGCACAACCACCTCCTCTACAACACGCTCCCGCTGTGGGAAGCCGTCGGCGTCCCCTACCAGCACCACGACCGCTGGGTCGGCGAGAGGCGCCCCCCGGACTACTCGACGTCCGTCACCTGGCCCGCCAAGGTGCTGGGCCAGGCCGCGCCCGAGGCGCTCCTCAAGTATGTCGAGGTCAAGGCCCTGATCGGCGGGACCACAGCCATACAGGGCGCCCCGCTCTCGACGCGTTCCGTCGACGGCTGGCTCCTGCGGATCATCGACAACGAGAAGCTGCCCGCAGGCGCCGACATGGTGATGACGGCGGCTCTCCAGCTCGACGCCGAGGTGCTGCGCGAGGAGCGGGCGCCCAAGCTCGACGGCACCCGGCTGCTGATCTACCACGTCGCGGAGGGCAGGGTCGGTACGATCGTCCACCGCGAGTTCGAGGACCTCGAACCATGTCTGAAGCCGGGCCTGATCGGCGTGCACGCCACCGCGCTGACCGCGGCCGACTTCACGAAGTGGCAGAGCGCGGTGGCCGCGATCAACCCCGCGGAGAGGGCGACCGTCGTGTGGTCGCCGTTCTCCAACTACTGGCTGTACCACGACACGACGAACGTGGTCGAGGCGGACAAGAAGGGGCTGCGCATCGCGCTCGGCTCCGACTGGTCGCCGTCGGGCACCAAGAACGTGCTCGGCGAGCTGAAGGTCGCCGACGCCGTCAACCGCCACGAGCTCGACGGGCGCTTCAGCGACCGCGAGCTGTGCGACATGGTCACCGCGAACCCCGGGGACGCCCTGGCGACCGCCTGGGGCCCGCACGTGGGCCGCCTCCAGCGCGGCAGCGCCGCTGACCTGCTGGTGCTCGAACACCACGACCCGGCGCAGGACGCCTACCGCAACCTGATCGACGCCACCGAACGCCACATACGTCTGGTGCTGGTGCGCGGCAGGCCGTTCTACGGCACGCCGTCCCTGATGGAGGCAGCGGGGGCGACGGACACCGACACGCTCACGGTCGCCGGGAGCAGGCGCCGCGTGGCGGTGCGCGAACCGGGCAGGACCGACGCCCGGCTCGACTGGCCCGGCGTCAAGCGGGCGTTGGAGCAGGTCCGCGCCGACCCGGTGGCCGCCTGGCGCTCCTCGCAGGACGCGCTCGCGGACTGGGGCGGCCCGCTCGACGACCCCGAGGCGCCGCTCGCGCTGTTCGGCGACATGCCCGAAGGCGACACGGGCGCGTTCGCGGCGGCCGGCGAGGTCCCCCTGGACCTGGTCGTCCCGCGCATGGACCCGCTCACCCACGACGCCGCCTTCTTCGCCGCGGTGGCCCGCGCGGGCGTGCCGCAGCTCCAGCACCTCGCGGACTACTACCGATGAGCCGTGGACGGTCGCCGACGAGCCGGGAGCCATTGCCGACGAGCCGTGAGCCCGCGCCGACGAGCCGTGAGCCCGCGCCGACGAAGCCGGACGGCGACCGATGAGCCCGACCGTCGCGATCGGTGAGCCCGCCCGCACCCTGCCGGATTCGACCGGGCTCCAGGAGTTCATGGAGCGGGTCGAGGCCGACCCGCTGCCGCTCGCCGCCCGCTACCAGCTGGTGGCCGCCGCCCGTGTGCTGCTGGAGGAGCTGTACGTCCACCTCCCGCTCAAGCGGGCCATGCACGCCACCGAACCCGTCCAGCGCCTGCGCCTCCTGGAGCGCCGTCTCCAGCCCTTCAGCGAGTTGCAGTTCCACGCCGAGCTGACGGATGTCTTCCGGGGCCTGCGCGACCTGCACACCGGCTATCAGCTGCCCGATCCGTACCGGGGACAGGTGGCGACGCTAGGGTTCCTCATCGAGCGGTACGCGGACCCCGACGGGACGCCGCACCACATCGTCTCCAAGGTCGACCGCTCGCTCGTGCACGCGGGCTTCGACGTCGGAGCCGAACTCACCGCCTGGAACGGGGTGCCCATCGAGCGGGCCGTCGAGCGCAACGCCGCCGCCCAGGCGGGCTCCAACCTCGACGCGCGCCTGGCCCGCGGCCTGGAGTCGCTGACGCTGCGCCCGCTGCGTACGGGACCGCCGCCGGACGAGTACCAGGTGCTCCTGGCCTACCGCTCCCCCGGCGGCCGCCGCCGCGAGACCCGCGTCCCGTGGCGCGTGCGTGCCGCCGAACAGTACGCGGGGCGCGCGCAGGACCCCGTACCCACGCTGGCGACCAGCCTCGGCATCGACGTGGGCAGCGAGGTCCGACGGCAGGTGAAGCGCACGCTCTTCGCGCCGCCCCGGGCACGGCGTTCCGCCGCGCGGGCGCTCGGCAGCGTCGTCAGCCACCGGACGCTGCGGATCCGTGGCCGCTCGTACGGGTACCTGCGCGTCTTCTCGTTCAACGTCGCGGGCGCCCGGTCGTTCGCCGAGCAGGTGGCCCGGATCGTCGCGAGGGGACCGGCGGACGGCCTCATCGTGGACATCCGCGGCAACCCCGGCGGGCACGTCCCCGCCGCGGAGTCCGCCTTGCAGGTCCTGAGCCCGCACCCCGTAGCCCCGGTGAGCTTCTCCCTGCCCACGACGCGCGCCGCGCTCGCCCTCGCGCGTTCGAACCCCGCCTTCCGCGTCTGGACGAACTCGATCCGAGCCGCCGTGGAGACCGGCGAGGTGTACTCGCAGGCCTTTCCCCTCACCGACCCCGAGGCCATCACCGCCGGGCTGCCGCGCTATACGGGTCCGAAGGTCCTCGTCACCGACGCGCTGTCCTACTCGGCCGCCGACATCTTCGCCGCCGGTTTCCAGGACAACGGCCTCGGGCCCGTCCTCGGCACCGCCCGGCGCACCGGCGCCGGCGGTGCCAACGTGTGGACTCACGAGCTGCTGCGCGTGTGGCTGCCCGAGCTGCTCGGCGAACTGCCGCGCGGCGCCGGGTTCCGCGTCGCACTGCGGCGGGCCACCCGGGCACGCGGCAACGTCGACGTTCCCCTGGAGGACCTCGGCGTCCAGGCGGACGAGCTGCACCACTTGACCCGGCGGGACGTCACCGGCCAGAACCGGGACCTCCTGGCCGCGGCCGCCGCGCTGCTCGCCTGACCGGGGGCCCGGCGGCCTGGGAGTCGGACCGGGTCGGCACACCACCGGGCGGCGGACCCGCACCGGGAGTAGTGCGCGGGCACCAGGGCGGACGCGTGGCTGGTCCGGGCGCACCAGGGGTGGACGGCGGTGCGGAACGATGCCCGGCGGCGCCTCGGAAGGGAGTGTGGGAGGCCGCGATCCCCGACGAGGAAAAGGACGTCCATGGCTGTGGTTTCCCCTGCCCGCATCGGGAGGCTGTCGATCGGTGCCCTGGGCGTCCTGGCACTCGCCCTCGGCACCTTGCAGTCAGTGGTGGAGCCCGCGCTCCCCCAGCTGCAACGTGAGTTGGGTGTCGGTCCTGCGGAAGGAGCGTTGATCGGCAACACGTTGCTCGTCACCGGCGCGGTCGTCGCACCCGTCGCCGGCAGACTCGGCGACCGCTACGGCGGAAAGCGGGTCCTCGTCCTGCTGATGGCGGTGGTCTCGGCCGGTGGTCTGCTGGCCGGTGTGGCGCCCAACCTGCCGGTGCTGCTGCTCGGTCAGGTGTTGCAGGGCGTCATGGTGGGTGCGCTGCCCCTCTCCTTCATCCTGGTGCGCAAGCACCTGCCCGCACGGGCGTCACGGGTGGCGATCGGCCTGGTCATGGCGCTGTTCACGGGCGGCGGCATGGTGGGGACGCTCAGTGCGGGGCCGCTCGCGGAAGGGCTGTCCTGGCACTGGATGTTCCTCCTGCCGACGCTCGTGATCGTCGTGGCGACCCTGTTCGTGGCGCGGCTGATGCCGCACGATCCGCCGGTTCGTTCGGACCACGGGGTCGACTGGCCCGGCGTGGTGCTGCTGAGCGGGACGTTGCTCGTGTTCATGCTCGGGCTCGTACGGGTGACGGGCGCGGGCCTCTCGCCTCTCGGGGCCGGTGCCGTCGCGCTGGTCGTGGCCGCCCTCGCGGCCGGGTGGGTCGCCGTCGAGCGCGGGGCGGCCGCACCCATGGTCGATCTGCGCATGCTGGCGAAGCCCGCGATGTGGCACGCGTGCGTACTCACGTTGGTCATCACCACCACTTTCGGGATGGTGTCCTTTCTGCTCCCGCAGCTGTTCGCGCTGTCCGCCGACGGGTACGGCTTCGGGCTGGGCACTACGGACATCGGCCTGTTCCTGCTGCCCGGCGCCATCGCGGGGGCGGTGGGCGATGCGGTGGGCGGGGTCGTGGCGCGGCGTGCCGGTCTGCGTGCCGTGCTCGCCGCGGGCGCCGTCCTCACGGCGGTCACGATGGCCGCCCTCGCGTCACTGCACGCCTCCGCGTGGCAGCTCGTGGTCGCCAAGGTGCTGACGGCCGGCGCCGCGGGCGTCGCCTCCACGGCGTTGCTCACCCGCACCGCGAACGCCGTCGACACCGAGGACACCGGCATCGCGACCGGTCTGCTCGTGGTGACGCGGGTGATCGGTGTCGCCCTCGGCGTCCAGGTCGGCGGGTCGATCCTCGACGCCGGGGCCGACTCGACGACGGGCCTGCCGACCGCATCGGCCTTCGCCACCGGCTTCGCCGTAGCCGGCGCCGTCGCCGCGCTGTCACTGCTCATCGTCCGTGTCACGAAGAACGAAGGAGCCCAGGCATGACCACGCCCCACGGCCTCACGACGCAGGTGCGTACGCACGCGAAGCGCACGGTGCTGATCTCCGGGGCGAGCATCTCCGGACCCGCCCTCGCGTACTGGCTGCGACGGTCCGGCTTCGCGGTCACCGTGGTCGAGAAGGCAGGCGCACCGCGCGCCGGTGGCTACCCGATCGACATCCGCGGCACGGCGACGGAAGTGGTCCGGCGCATGGGCATACTGCCGCGACTGCGGGACGCCCACATCGGCTCGCGCCGCTGCACGTTCCTCGACGCCGACGGTGGCACGATCGCCTCGCTCGACCCACGCGTCGTCGACGGCGGTGTCGCGGGGCAGGACCTCGAGGTGCGTCGTGGGGATCTGGCCGCGCTCCTCCACGCCGAGGTCCGCGACGACGTGGAGTTCCTGTTCGACGACTCCATCGACACCCTCGATCAGTACGAGCGGGGGGTCGACGTCACCTTCCGCAGTGGGCGGCAGCGTACGTTCGACCTGGTGGTCGGCGCCGACGGAGTGCACTCGTCCACCCGGGAGTCCCTGTTCGGCCCCGAAGGGCAGTTCCACCGCTACCTCGGTTACTGCTTCGCCGTCTTCACCGTGCCGAACACCTTCGGGCTCTCCCACGAGCTGATGCTGTGGAACTCCCCGGGGAGGGCCGCGGCCCTCTACGCCGTCGGGGACGCCGCCGACCTGCACGCCTTCCTGAACTTCCACCGTCCGGAACCGCCGTCGGACGCCCTCCGGGACCCCGGTGCCCAACGGGACCTGGTGGGCGCTGCCTTCGCGGGCGCGGGCTGGGAGGTCCCCGGCATGGTCGACGCCCTGCGCGGCGCGGACGACCTGTTCTTCGACACGGCCGGTCAGATCCGCATGCCCCGCTGGACGAGGGGGCGCGTCGCGCTCGTCGGTGACGCCGCGTACGCGCCCTCGTTCCTCACCGGGCAGGGTACGAGCCTCGCGCTGGCCGGTGCCTACGTGCTCGCCAACTCCCTGGCCACGCACCGGGACCACACCGCGGCGTTCGCCGCCTACGAACGCGACCTCCGCGCGTTCGTCGCCATGAACCAGGCCCTGGTCGACAGCGGTGCGGCCACGCTCTTCCCCACCACGGCGCGCGCCCTGGAACAGCGCGACACCCGGCTGCGCGGCCTCCGCACCCTGCCCTCGGCGCCGGCCCGACCGGCTCACTCGGCCCTGGTGCTGCCCCCGTTCGCCCCGGCGCTGTGACCCGGTGCGGCACCGAGAGACCTACGGGGGGACGAAACGCCCGACCGGGCTACGCAAGGGGGTGGGGTCCGCTGTCCGGGTCTGCCTGGGCCAGGCCCGTGCGGTAGGCGATGACGACGAGTTGCGCCCGGTCGCGGGCCTCCAGCTTCGTCATGGCACGCTGCACGTGGGCGCGGACGGTGAAGGGGCTGAGGAACATCCGCTCGGCGATCTCCTGGTTGGACAGGCCGGTCGCCACCAGCGCCACCATCTCGCGTTCGCGCGGGGTGAGCACGGCGAGCCGTTCGGCGTGGTGCGCCGGGGGCCCGTCCGGTGTGGCGAGGAAACGGGCGACCAGGGAGCGGGTCGCGGCCGGGGACAGGAGGGTGTCGCCGTCGGCGATCGTCCGCACGGCGGCCAGCAGGTCCTCGGCCCCGATGCCCTTGCCGACGAAGCCGCCGGCTCCCGCGCGCAACGCCTGCGCGACGTACTCGTCGGTCTCGTACGTGGTGAGGATCAGGATGCGGCTGCCCCGCAGAGCCGGGTCCGCGCAGATCTCCGACGTGGCGGTGAGACCGTCCACCTCGGGCATGCGAATGTCCATGACCACCACGTCCGGGCGCAGTTGGCGGGTGAGTCGCACCGCCTCCCTGCCGTCGGCTGCCTCGCCGACCACGGTGATGTCGTCGGCGGAGTCGAGCAGCAGCCGGAAGGCACCGCGCAGCAGGGCCTGGTCGTCGGCGAGCAGCACTCGGAGCGTCACGGCGTGTCCCCTGCCTCTTCGTCGGCCTTCCGTCCGTCACCTGGCGCTCCGGCAGCCCCCCGCGTCGCGTCCTTGGCGGGCGGGAGGGGCAGTTCGGCGGTCACGAGGAAGCCGCCCTCCGGGCGCCTGCCCGCTTCGAGGTGCCCCCCGACCGCGGTGGCACGCTCCCGCATCCCGATCAGACCGTAGCCGGGCGGACGTTCCGGCAGGGTGGAGGCGAGCGGTCCCGTGGCCGCACGCCCTCCCGTGGCCGTGGTCGACGCCGTACGGGGGCTCCTCCCGTCGTCGGCGACGGTGATGGTCACGCGGTCGCGGTGCCAGGCCAGGCGCACCCGGGCGCCGGTGGTTCCCGCGTGCTTGGTCACGTTGGTCAGGGCTTCCTGGATGATGCGGTAGGCGGTGAGGTCCAGTCCCGGTGGCAGCGGTCTGGCGGTGCCTTCCTGGTGCACCGACACCGCGAGGCCTGCGCGGCGGAAGGACTCGAGGAGCGTGGGGAGCCCGGAGAGGCCGGGCGCCGGTTCCGCGGGCCCGGGCGCGTCCCCGGTCTGACGCAACAGGCCGACCGTGGCCCGCAGTTCGTCGAGCGCGTTGCCGGTGGTCTCCACCAGCTCCCGCAGGCTCTTGCGGGTCTGCTCGGGGCGGGTGTCGAAGAGGTGGGCCGCGACTGTGGCCTGCGCGTTGGCGAGGGTGATCTGGTGGGCCACGAGGTCGTGCAGCTCCCGGGCGATGCGCACCCGTTCCTCCGCCACTCTCCGGCGCGCCTCGCTCTCCCTGCTCTTCTCGGCGCGCCGGGCGCGCTCCTCCACGGCCGCAAGGTAGGCCCGCCGGTTGTGCACCGCGCGCCCGAGTACGCCGGCCACCAGCGGGAACACCGCCACCGCTCCCACTCTGCTCGCGTCCTTCCACGACAGGTCACCGAACAGAGGGGTGGCAGCGGCGAACAGCCCCACGGCGGTGAGCGCCACCGGGGTCGCAGCGCGCCGTTCGGTGCGCGCGGCGAGCGCGTACGAGTAGGCGGTGATCACGGCGGGGGCCACGATGAGCGGGCTCAGCAGGAGGCCCAGATGCGGCACCAGCACGCCGCTCGCGGTGGTGACGGCCATGGCGAGCAGCGGCGCCCGGTGCCGCAGCGGCAGCACGGCACAGGACACCACGGCGATGAAGTAGGCGGCGGCGGACGGTGGTGACAGTGAGCTGTCGTCGTCCCGGAGCACACCGCCGAGCAGACAGAGCGCGAACGCCGTCGCCGTGGTCGCGCCCTCCCGCCACCACCTGCCGCGTGGTAGCGGGCCACCGCCGCCGCTCCTGTGCGTCATGACCGGCTCAGTACCGCTGTCCGTGGCGGCCTACGGGGTGCCGGGGCGCCGCCGCGTCCGGCGCGGCCGCGGGCGCCGGTACGTACCGGCCCAGCTTCTCGCCCTCGATGTCCACGTCCGGCAGCACACGGGTCAGGATACGGGGCAGCCACCAGGCCCGGTGGCCGAGCAGCGCCAGGACGGCGGGCACGATGGCCATCCTCACCACGAAGGCGTCGAAGGCGACGGCGGCGGCCAGGCCGACGCCCATCGCCTGGATGGTCGGGTTGCTCATGCCGATGAAGCCCGCGAAGACGCTGATCATGATGATCGCCGCCGCGGCCACCACCCGTCCGCTGTGCCGGAAACCGCTCAGGATCGCCTCGCCGGGGGACGCGCCGTGGACGTAGGCCTCCCGCATCCGGGTGAGGAGGAAGACCTCGTAGTCCATGGCGAGCCCGAACACTATGCCGATGACGAGGATCGGCATCAGCGACATGACGGGGCCGGTCTGCTCGATGCCGAACAGGTCCGCCGCCCAGCCCCACTGGAAGACGGCGACGAGGACGCCGAAGGCGGCGCCCACCGACAGCAGGAAGCCGAGCGCGGCCTTGACGGGGACCAGGATCGAGCGGAACACCACCGTCAGGAGGAGCACCGCGAGGCCGATGACGACGGTCAGATAGGGGAGGAGGGCGTCGGACATGGCTTCGGAGATGTCGATGTTCATCGCGGTGGTGCCGGTCACGAGGACACCGGCGCCCGTGTCCGCCTCGACGTCGGAGACCGCGCCCCGGATCGCCTGCACCAGGTCCTTCGTCTCCCCGCTGTTCGGCGCGGTCTTCGGTACGGCGGTCAGGACGGCGGTGTCCTCGGACTTGCTGAGCACCGGCTCACCGACCGACGCGACGCCGTCCACTCCTCGTACGGTCTTGGCGACGAGGTCCGTGGTGGCCCGGGTGGCGTCGGCGGACTTCGATGTGTCCACGACCACGGTGAGCGGGCCGTTGAAGCCGGGGCCGAAGCCCTCCGACAGCAGGTCGTAGGCGCGGCGCTGGGTGGTCTCCACCGACTTGGACTCGTCTCCGGGGAGCCCGAGTTCGAGGCTCAGTGCCGGCAGGGCGAGGGCGCCGAGGCCGAGGCCCGCGGTCAGCAGCACGGCCACCGGGCGGCGCAGCACGAACCGTGCCCAGCGGGTGCCGAGCCCTTCGCGACCGGACCCGGCGGGCTCCGGATGTGGGCGTTCGGCTCCGGCGCGGGCGCCCTTGCGGACGGCGCGGGACAGTACCTTGTGGCCGGAGAACCCGAACAGTGCGGGGGTCAGGGTCAGCGCGACGAGTACGGCGAGGGCCACGGCGCCCGCGCCGCCCAGGCCCATCTTGGTGAGTTCGGGGATTCCGACGACTCCCAGGCCGACCAGGGCGATGAAGACGGTCGCCCCGGCGAAGACGACGGCGGACCCGGCCGTGCCCACCGCCCGGCCCGCGGCCTCTTCCGGGTCACGGCCCCGGGCTCGCTCGTCGCGGTAGCGGGAGGTGATGAAGAGCGCGTAGTCGATGCCGACCGCGAGGCCCAGCATCAGCGCGAGGATGGCGACGGTGGACGTCAGGCCGAGCGGTACGGCGAGCGCGGAGACCAGGCCGAAGGCGATGGCCACGCCCACGAAGGCGGTCAGGAGTGACAGGCCGGCCGCGACCAGTGAGCCGAGGGCGACGACGAGGACCACCGCCGCGACCGCCACGCCGATGAGCTCCGTGGTGCCGCCGGGTGACTCCTCCGCGTCCAGGGCCGAGCCGCCGATCTCCACGGTCAGCCCCGCCTCCCTGGCCTGGCCCGCGGCGCGCTCCAGGGCGCTCTTCGTCGACCCGTCCAGGTCGACGGCGTCCGCGGTGTAGGTGATCGTGGAGTAGGCGATGGTGCCGTCCTTGCTGACGGCGCCTGTCTCGTAGGGGTCGGTCGTCGCGGAGACCTGCTCGCCTCCGTCCAGCGAACCGAGCGTGTCCCTGACGGCCGCCTTGTTCTCCCTGGCCGTCACCCGCTGCCCGTCCGGGGCCCGGAACACCAGACGGGCCTCGGCTCCCTGGGAGTTGCTCTCGGGGAAGCGTTCGTCCAGCAGGTCGAAGGCCTTCTGCGATTCGGTGCCGGGCATGGAGATGTCCTCTTCCTCCCCGGCGGGCGCGAGGGCCGCTGCGGCGATGGCGAGGACAACGCCACCCAGCCACAGAGCACCCACGAGCCGGCGCCGTCGGAAGGCCCATCGTCCGATCCGATAAAGAAACGTCGCCATCCGTAGATCACTCCAGACACCGTCAGGTCAAGGGAAACGCGCGGGATCCGCACGCCTCCAACCCTTCCTTCCGGCACCCCACCGGGCATCGTCCCCCGCCCCCGTCTTCACCTCGTGCACCGGGACCAGCCGTTGGCGTGCCCTGGTGCGTACGCACTACGGGTCCGCCATGGGCATGGACGTGCCCCTGCGAGCGTGGCCCGTCAATGGCTGCCATCCTGCGCTGGAGTTCCGCGCAGCGCGCCTCCTGCGGCGATGTGTCGGCCAGCACCCTGGTGACCATGGGCGTCCATTTCGTACCGATTTCTCACAGACCAGTGCTGTGATTCTGGACGAGCGCGTGCACACGGGTGAGGACATCCGCCGCCGCTCTGGGCTCCAGGCGGCGCCCGTCGCGCAGGCGCAGGGCGATGTGGCCGGCGGCGGCCTCCTTGGGGCCGATCACAGCCTGGTACGGGACGAGGCGGGCCTCGCGGATCCTGGCCCCCAGGGTGCCCCGCTCGGGCCCGGCCACCTCGGCGCGCAGACCGAGGTCGCGGCACCGCCCGGCGACCGCCTCGGCGTTGGCCACCTCACCCGGGGAGACCGGCAGGAGCACCAGTTGAGTGGGCGCGAGCCAGGCCGGGAAGGCACCGCCGTGCCGTTCGACGAGATGGGCCACGGCACGCTCCACGCTGCCGATGACGCTGCGGTGGACCATGACCGGGCGGTGTCTGGCGCCGTCCGCGCCGATGTAGTGCAGGTCGAACCGCTCGGGTTGGTGGAAGTCGACCTGGACGGTGGACAGGGTGGACTCCCGGCCCGCGCTGTCGACGACCTGGACGTCGATCTTCGGCCCGTAGAAGGCGGCCTCGCCCTCGACCGGCTCGTACGGCAGCCCGGAGCGGTCGAGGACGTCGGTCAGGAGGGCGGTGGCCCGGCGCCACAGCTCCGGCGCGGCAACGTACTTGCCGCCCACCCCCGGCAGGGAGAGGCGATA
The DNA here is from genome assembly GCF_044328435.1 of Streptomyces sp. NPDC017940. Lineage (NCBI taxonomy): Bacteria > Bacillati > Actinomycetota > Actinomycetes > Kitasatosporales > Streptomycetaceae > Streptomyces > Streptomyces sp. NPDC017940. The sequence continues at coordinate 177,507 of NZ_JBIRHJ010000004.1, forward strand.
GCGGGACGGGGAGATGCCAAGGGCCAGGTACGCGCGGCGGATCATCTCCAGCGCGCCGTGTGCCTCCTGCGCCACCTGGTCGAGGGTGCAGAAGATGTGCGCGTCGTTGAGCTGGATGGCCCGTACCCGGGTCAGTCCGCCCAGGACGCCCGACAGCTCCGAGCGGTACATGCCGCCCAGCTCCGCCATCCGCAGGGGCAGCTCCCGGTAACTGTGTGAGCGGGAGCGGTAGATGAGCGCGTGGTGCGGGCACAGGCTCGGCCGCAGCACCACCTGCTCGCCGCCCACTTCCATGGGCGGGAACATGTCGTCGCTGTAGTGGGACCAGTGCCCGGAGAGCTCGTACAGCTCACGCTTGCCGAGCACCGGTGAGTACACGTGCCGGTATCCCCCTCTGACCTCGGCGGCGCGAATGTACTCCTCCAGGGCGTGCCGTACGGTCGCGCCGTCGGGCAGCCAGTACGGCAGCCCCGCGCCGATCAGCGGGTCGGTGTCGAACAGGTCGAGCTCACGGCCGAGCCTCCTGTGGTCGTAGGCGGTTGACATCGCGGTCTCCTCACTGGTGACGGAGCGGATGCCCGGGGCACACGAAGAAGCCCCGGGGCACTCGCCCCGGGGCTTCGCATCAGATCGTCCGTCAGCGCGCCGGGACTCCGTCCGGCGTCGTCGTCATCACAGCAGCGCGCTTCATGCCCGTCACCGTAGCAGGGGCTGTGTCGTGCCTCCACGGCCTTTTTCGCGGCGGTGAAGCCGACCGGCGTTATGCGGCCGGGGCCGAGGGCCTGCCAGCGGGGCGGCGCGGCGAGCAGGTCCTCTTCTACGACGACGCCGCGGCCAACCCCGCCTCCCAGTCGTTCGGCCCCCTGCTCACGCCGGAGCGGGCCCGCACGCCGCTGGCCACACCCCGGGGCGAGGAGGCGACCGGCGCCGTCCCGGCGGGTGTCGACGAGGACCCCGAAGGCCCGGCATGGCCTGGCCTGCCTCGCGGAGCAGGCGCCCGCCCGGCCCGGGCGAGGGGTGCGCAACGGCCTTCTGGAGCCCGTACGCCCCGGGCACCACCGGAACGCCCCGGTGGATCAGGCCAAAGTCACCCCGTCGGCCGGACATTTGAGCCAGCTCGACATTACCCTCCTTTGACTTTTGCTTGGACTGCCTTTTACTTTCGATTGCGGCGGCGAACGCACCGAAGCACCGCCGCGTACTGTCACCCTTCCCTGGAGGTACGACGTGGAAAAGCTGGTCGCGAAGATGACCCGGGACGACGTCTGGAAGCAGTGGACTGCCCTGAACTCGCCGAAGACGTCCGGCAAGGACGGCTGTATCAGCGCCGACAAGTCGGGGTGCATCAGCGCCTCCGCGAAGTCCGGCTGCATTTCCTGAGCATCCGCTGGTTGCCCTTGCTACGAGCGGTCCGGCGCGCCCCCGTGGGCGCGCCGGGCCGTCCCCTCCCCAGCTCCCGCGCACCGGCACCCCGAAGGGTGGTCATGAACGGTCAGCCAAGCGCCGACGTCCTCGCCCAGATCAAGGACATCCCGATCTACCGGCCCTCCGTGGAGCGCGGCCACTTCCCCGTCCTGGAGAAGCCGGAGATCGCCCGCGGCTTCCCCGACAACTGGATGACGCCCGCACTGGCGACCGCCCTCGAGGCGGGCGAGGCGGAGTTCGTGCTCTCGACCGGCACCAACCACGCGCGGATGCAGATCATCCGGCCCCCGTACTTCCTGCTCAACTCCTACTACCAGCTGTGGAGCGCGCACCCGGACATCGCCGACACCTGGCACGAGGGCTGCCGCCGCGTCTCCCTCACCACCGTCCTCGCGACGGAGCACGTCGCCCGCGTCAACGCCCGCAAGCACGGCGGCCCGCAGGCGCAGCCCGACCCGCTGCCGGACCTGGAGCAACGCCGCCTGGACGAGCGGACGTTCTATGTGAACCTGCGGCGCGACCCGGACCTGTGGGACCGCGCGGACGTGGAGCGCATGCTCGACGAGATCCGCACCGCGCAGGCCGCCCACCCCGAGGGCCGGTACCACCTCGACTGTTCGGGACCCCACCTCGCCCACCTGGTGCGCAAGGTCGTCGCCTGGGGCCTGTGGCCCGCCTTCCCGCAGCCGGCCAGCATCGTGCACGCCTACGAGTACACCCCGCTCAACGTGCGCCGCTACCTCCGCCACCACTTCTCCTGCCCGGTCGTCGACCTGTTCGGCAGCACCGAGCTCGGCTATCTCTTCTACAGCGACCGCACCGGCCGCTACCACCCGTACCTGGACCGGATGAGCGTCGAGCTGCTCCCCGTGGAACCGGGCAACAGCCGCATCCACAGCCTCATCGTGACCAGCGTCCGCAACCCCCACATGCCCCTGATCCGCTACCGCTCGGGCGACTGCGTCCGCACCGACGACGGTTCCGCGGACCCGGCCCGCATCGTCCGGTTCTGCGGCCGCGAGAAGGAGTTGCTCGCGACCGCGCGCGGTCCGGTGGCGCAGGGCGACCTCGACGACGTGGTCACCGCCGCCTCACCCCGTGTCTTCGTCCACCGGCTCGACACCCGCGAGCCGGGCCTGGCCCTGCTCGACTACACGACCTTCGACGGCTCCCCGCTGGCCCCCGCCGAAGCGGACGCACTGCGCCACGGCGTCGCCGAACTCGCCGCGCGGGACGCGGACGTGCGGCACCGGGAGCACCTCCCCATCGGCGCCTCCGGCAAGTACGCCTGGCTCACCCAGGACGCCTGAACACCCCCCCCTCGCCCGGGCCCCGCACCCCCCTGTCAACGCCCCGCCCCACGCCTTCCGGGAGCACCATGACCACCCAGCCGACCGTGTCCGTCGACGATCTCAAGGCCCTGCTCGGCGAAGCCCTGCACGCCGAGGTGGTGGCCCACTTCACCGCGCTCACCGAAGCGCCGCGGGAGTACGTCGAGCGCCAGGTCATCGAGTGTCTGCGCTATCTGTACCTCGTATCCCGCCACCCCGACCGGCTCAGCGGCCTCTTCCTCCCCATGGAGCAGGAGATCGACGAGATCTGGCACTACCTGATCCTTCAGACCCGCGAATACCGCGTCCTGTGCGAACAGCGCCTGCCGGGCGGCTTCTTCGTCGAGCACCGCAGCATCGCCTACGAGGACTACCAGCGCGAGCCGGGCCGCGAACAGGCCGTGGAGGAGGCGCTGCGCTGGATTCCCCTGTACGTGGCGGAGTTCGGGCCCTTCGACGACGGGGCGCTGCCGCACTGGACGATCGTGCGCTTCCTGCACGAGCAGCTCGACATGTCGCTGCGTGAGATCAGCGAACTCGCCCCCATGGCGGCGCCCCAAGGGGCGGGCGGCAGTTGAGGTCCCGCGCCCGCTCTGCCAGCGCCCGCGCCGCCGATCCAGTCACCACGTCTGCCGCCGATCCGGCCACCGTGCCTGGCACCGCTCCGGCCACCACGCCCGGCCCCGCTCCGGCCACCGCTCCGGCCACCGATCCAGCCGCCGGGCCTCCGCCGCCGCCCCCGGCGGACGACCCTCCCGAGCAGCGACGGGTCCTCCTCGTCCTGATCCTGTCGCAGATCCTCAGCGGCGCCGGGCTCGCCGCCGGCATCACCGTGGGCGCGCTGCTCGCCGAGGAGATGCTCGGCTCGACCTCGCTGGCCGGGCTGCCCGCCGCCCTGTTCACAGGTGGCGCGGCTCTCGGCGCGGTGGGCGTGGGGCGCGTCTGCCAGCGCTGGGGCCGCCGTCCCGGACTCGCCTCCGGGTACGCGGTAGGGGCGCTCGGCAGCCTGGGAGTGGTCGGCGCGGCCGCGGCGGACAGCGCGCCGCTGCTGTTCGTCTCCCTCGTCGTCTACGGCGCCGGTACGTCGACCAATCTGCTCGCCCGGTACGCGGGCGCGGACCTGGCACCGCCCGAACGCCGTGGCCGTGCCATCAGCACGGTCCTCCTCGCGACCACACTCGGCGCCGTCGCGGGCCCCAACCTGGTGACCTGGTCCGGATCGGTCGCACACAACTGGGACCTGCCCCGGCTCACCGGTCCCTTCCTGCTCGCGGCAGCGGCGTTCACCGCGGCGGCCGTGGTCCTCGGCTGCTTCCTGCGCCCGGACCCACTGCTCCTCGCCCGCTCACGCGCGGCGGAGGCGGAGAGGACGGAGCAGACGGAGCAGACGGAAGGCAAGAAGAGCGAGGAGGGCGGGGAAGGCGAGGAGAGCAGGAACGGCGAGGAGAGCAGGGACGCTGAGGAAGGCGGGGAGGCGCGGGACGAGGCGGCGGCGTCGCACGGTCTCGACGGGGCACCGGCCCCCGCCCCGTCCCCCACCCTCACCGACATCCACTCCCCCACCCCCACCGACGTCCGCGCCCTCGTCACCGGCACCACCGTCATGGTGCTCACGCAGCTCGTGATGATCTCCGTCATGACGATGACGCCGGTCCACATGAAGGCCCATGGGCACGGCACCCAGCTCACCGGGCTCGTCATCGCCCTGCACGTGGGCGCGATGTTCCTGCCGTCACCGCTGTCCGGGCGGCTCGTGGACCGGCTCGGCCCCCGGCCCGTCGCCGCGGCCGCCGGGGTGACGCTGCTCGCCGCGGGGTGCACGGCCGCCCTGGCGCCGCCGCACTCGGCGGCGGCCCTCGCCGTGGCGCTCGTCCTGCTCGGGCTCGGCTGGAACCTCGGGCTGCTCAGCGGCACGGCCATGGTCACCGCGGCGACGCCGCCGTCCACACGGGCCGCCACACAGGGCCTGGTGGACGTGGGGATCGCCGTCGCCGGAGCGTCCGGCGGTCTGGCGTCGGGCGTCGTCACCGCGTCGGGCGGGTTCCCCGTCCTGGCGTTCGGCGGCGGCGTCCTCGCGCTCGCCGTGCTGCCGCTGGTCCTCGTGACCGCACGCGCCACACACCCGCGACGCCCTGCGGGGCGGCCCACCCGCACAGACCGGCGGCGCTGATCCGCTCGATGTTCCGCCCCATGCCCCGCTCGATGCCCCGCCGATGCGCTACTCGATGTCCCGCCGATGCGCTACTCGATGTCCCGCCGGATGTTCGCTCGAAGTCCCACTAGGAGTCCCGCTCGGCGCGTGCCGTGACGGTGCGTTAGGTGTTGGCCTCCGCGTCGGCGGCCGGACGCCACCCACCGGACTCTAACGATCCCTCCCGTCCAACAGGTCTTCACCTGTCCGCCGCGTTGCGGCCACCCCGGCAACGAACGATCTGTCCGGACCTCGACAACGCCCGGGAGAGACACATGAGTTCTGCATTCCCCGCGTCCTCCGGACTGGACCGGCGCCGCTTCCTACAGGCGACCGGCGTCGGCGTCGGCGCGCTGCTCGCCGGTGCGGGACTCGCCGGGCAGGCGGAGGCGACGCCCGCCGCGCCGCGGCTGCGTGACGAACCGTTCGGTCTCGGCGTGGCCAGCGGCGAGCCGGCGTCGGACGGCTGCGTGCTCTGGACCAGGCTGGCGCCCGAACCCCTGGCCGAGGACGGACACGGCGGCATGCCCCGCGCGGGCTACGGCGTGCAGTGGCAGGTCGCCGAGGACGAACGCTTCCGCCGCGTCGTGCGCTCGGGCACCGCCCTGGCACTGCCCGAGCTCGGGCACTCCGTGCACCCGCAGGTGCACGGACTGCGGCCGGGGCGCCAGTACTTCTACCGGTTCCGTGCCCAGGGCCGCACCAGCCCCGTCGGCCGGTTCCGCACCGCGCCGCACAGCCGTTCCCGCGACGCCTTCACCTTCGCCACCGCCTCCTGCCAGGCGTGGTACCACGGCCACTTCTCCGCGTACCGCGACTTGGTGGCCAAGGACCCCGACGTGGTGTTCTTCCTCGGCGACTACCTCTACGAGTACGGCATCACCGCGGCCAACATGTGGCGCAACGCCCCGCTCCCCGGGACCCGGCACGAGCTGGAGACCAACACCCTGGCCGACTACCGGGTGCGCTACTCCCTGTTCAAGACCGACCCCGACCTCCAGGCGGCGCACGCGGCGGCGCCCTGGATCCTCACCCCGGACGACCACGAGGTGCAGAACGACTACGCCGACGAGAACTCCTCTTACGGCCTGAGCGAGGAGGACTTCCTGCTACGGCGGGCCGTGGCGTACCGCGCGTACTACGAGAACTGCCCGCTGCCCCCGCTCGCCCTCGCCCACGGCCCCGACGCGCGGCTGCACCGCCGGCTGCGGTACGGCGGCCTCGCCACGCTGCACGTGCTCGACGCCCGCCAGTACCGCGACGCCAAGCCCGCGAACACCGAGGAGCAGTACGCGCCCGGCCGCACGATGCTCGGTGCCGCGCAGGAGCGGTGGCTGTACCGCGGTCTGCGGTCGTCCGACACCCGGTGGAACCTGCTCTTGCAACAGGTCGGCCTGGTCAAGGTGACCGAGAACCGCGTGGACCAGTGGGACGGCTTCCCGGCCGCGCGGCAGCGCCTGCTCGACGTGCTCGGCGAGCGGGGCGTCGCGCCCTCCGTCGTCTTCACCGGCGACTGCCACCGCTCCATCGCGGGCGACCTGCTCGCCGACTTCGCCGATCCCGGGTCCGCGGTGGTGAGCAGCGAGTTCCTCGGCACCTCGATCGCCTCCGACGGCGACGGCGCGCCGACCGACAACTTCACGAAGGACTGGATGCAGCATCCCTGGATGAAGTTCTACGACGGCCGTCGCGGCTACGTCCTGGGCCACGCCGACGCGGACGCGATCACCGCCGAGTACCGTGCCGTCCCCTATGTCCGTGCCGACAACCGGGCGGCGGGCTTCTCCCTCGACCGGTTCCGGGTGGAGCACGGCCGCACCGGTATGCAGAAGGTGAGCTGACCATGACTGATACGACTCTTCCTGCCGCGTCCGCGATGGCAGCGACGTACCCGGGACGCGGGCACGAGCGCCCCTTGCCCGGCACCGTGACCGGCCTGACCGGCACCGGCGGGCTCGCCGTCGTCGAGCTGTCCTGGCGCTCCTACCGGCCGCGGCGCGGGCAGCTCGTCGACCACTACGAGGTGTACGTCGCCGAGCGCGCCATCCGCACGGGGGACCTCGGCGGCACGGCGACCCTGCTGGGGCGCACCCTCTACCCGCACTTCACCCACCGGGTGGGCCCCGAGCCGCGGACCCGCTACTACAGCGTCGTCGCCGTCGTCGACTCGGGCGCGCGCACCCGGCCGGCCCACCCCGTGTCGGCTGTGAACGCCCGCTCCGCAGCGGCGGGCCGCGCGGTGGCGAAGGTCGGTGAGTTCGACCACAAGGGTGTGGAGTTCGCCCTGTCGCCGGACCGGAGCGCGAACTACCGGACCGCGTTCCCCACCGGCGTCGACTACCGGTACGGCACCTCCACTGCCGGCCGCGACTGGTGCTACCTCCACCCGGGTCCCCTCGACGCCTGGGCCGGCCGCAAGGAGCACACCTTCACGCTCCGCTTCGACCTGGGCTCGGCCCCGAAGGACGACCTGGCCTGCGCGCTGTGGCTGATCGACTCGCACGCGACCGCCGCGGGCGGCGCCGAGGTGATCCTGAACGAAAGGCCGGTGCGGACCCTCCAGTTCCGTGGCGGCGCCACCCGTGGCTCCGTCGAGGGCGACGCCGGCCGCCCGGGCACCACGCTCAAGCCCTCGTACTACGAGTTCCCGGTGGCCGCGGGGCTGTTCAAGGCTGGGGAGAACGTGCTGAAGGTGCACAAGACCAGCGGTTCCTGGATCGCCTACGACGCGCTGGGGATCTTCGCTCGGGAGTGAGGACGCGAGCGCGGCTGAGGCGGCGGCCCCGCCTCAGCGAGCGCCTTTGGCCACAGGGAGGACAAGTCCCGGCCCGTCGGAACCGATCGGTCGCCTCCTGGTGGCTCGAAGACTCACCCTCCCGATGCCACGGGCAGTTCCACGGTGATGCGGAGACCACCCGCAGGCCGTGGGGCGAGGGTGAGGGTTCCCTCATGGGCCTCGGTGATGGTCTTGACGATGGCCAGGCCCAGGCCGACGCCTGCCTGGTCGGTGTGGATGCGTTCGGTGCCGCGTTGGAAGGGTTCGGTGAGGGTCGCGACCAAGGGTGGGGTGAGCTGCTCGCCGGTGTTCTCGACGGTGAGGACGACGGTTTTGGGGCGGACGCCCGTGTGGACCCGGACGGTGCCCCGCTCCGGCAGGTTGTGGACGATCGCGTTGTGTACGAGGTTCGTGGTGAGCTGCAACAGGAGCGCGGGCGAACCGGCCGTGGGGGCGATGTCGCCGCTGGTCTCCAGGGTGACGCCGTGCTTCTCCGCGAGCGGGTGGAGCGTTTCGGCTGCCTCTTCGGCGACGAGGGACAGGTCGACGCGCTCCTTGGCGAAGGACCGCTGGTTGGCGCGGCTGAGGAGCAGCAGTGCCTCGGTGAGGTCGATGGCCCGGGTGTTGACGGTGTGGAGGCGGTCGACGAGTTCGCCGGTGTCGTGATGGGGATCGGCGCGGGCGACGTCGATGAGTGTCTTCGAGATCGCCAGCGGGGTACGCAGCTCGTGCGAGGCGTTGGCCGCGAATCTCCGCTGTTCCGCGAGCTGCGCTTCGAGCTGCGCGAGCATCGTGTCGAAGGCGTCGGCAAGTTCGCGGAACTCGTCCTTGCGGCCCGGCAGACGGATCCGGTGGGACAGCGTTCCGGCAGCGGCCGCCCGGGTGGCGCGGGTGATGCGGTCCATGGGCGCGAGCATGCGCCCGGCGAGGATCCAGCCTCCCAGGAGGCCGAAGACCAGGAGGAACGCCATGACCGCGGCTGCCGTCGGTGCGAAGCCGCGCACCATCTCGGTGCCCGGACTCTGTCTCCACGCCCCCTCTTCGTTGGTCTGCAACCACCCCTGGCGCAGCATGAAGAGCCCCGCGGCGCCGAGCAGCAGGAACCCGGCGAGCATGAGGAACCCGGCGTAGCTGAGGGTGAGTTTGAGGCGGACGCTCAGGCCGGACCTCCTATCCACGGTCACTGTTCCCGCGCCCGGTGCCGGGCGTCGGGTCGATGCGGTAGCCGACGCCCGGCACGGTGGCGATGAGCCAGGGTTCGCCCAGGCGTTTGCGCAGGGCGGAGACCGTGATGCGGACGGCGTTGGTGAACGGGTCGGCGTTCTCGTCCCACGCCCGCTCCAGGAGCTGTTCGGCGCTGACGACACCGCCTTCGGCGGCCACGAGGACTTCGAGGACCGCGAACTGTTTGCGGGTGAGCGCGACGTAGCGGTCGTCGCGGTAGACCTCGCGGCGGAACGGATCGACCCGCAGGCCGGCGATCTCCCGCACCGGCGGCCGGTTGTGGGCGCGCCTGCGGTCGAGGGCTCTGAGCCTGAGCACGAGCTCCAGGAGTTCGAAAGGCTTCGTCAGGTAGTCGTCGGCGCCGAGCTCGAACCCGGATGCCTTGTCGTCGAGCCGGTCGGCCGCGGTCAGCATGAGGACGGGCATGCCACTGCCGGAGGCGACGATGCGTCTGGCGATCTCGTCGCCGGAGGGGCCGGGGATGTCGCGGTCCAGGACGGCGATGTCGTAGGTGTTGATGTCCAGTAGTTCCAGAGCGGTGTCGCCGTCACCGGCGATGTCGGCCGCGATCGCCTCCAGGCGCAGGCCGTCGCGGATGGCTTCTGCCATGTAGGGCTCGTCCTCGACGATCAAGACACGCATGGTCTGAGGCTACGAGTCGTCCCATACCGTCGGTGTATGGAAAACCGCATACGCCGCCGGTGGTGACGGACACCCGGAGCGCCGCCCAGGTCGAGCTGCTCGGAGGCATGAGCCAGCTCGGCGGCACTGCGGACCCCTCGCCGCGCTCCGGACCAGGCCTGGACCAACTCGGCCCCGGTCGGGGTCAGTTCGCTCCGCCCTGGCCTGCGCTCCCGATCGGGCCGACCTTCACGGGGGATCCCGCGCCGTCGGTGCCGGGCAGGCCGGTGGCAACCGGCCATTCCAGGGAGACCGACTTCGTCGGTCCGGCCGTGCCGTCGCCGTGAACCCGGTCGGCCCGCCCGCCAGGGTCACCTCTGTCGGCGGTCGCCGCCCGTCGCCGCGGCCCTGAGGCCCGCCACCGTCAGCGCGACGACCAGCAGACAGGCGAGGGCGGCGATCAGGGCCGCGAGTGCGGGGAGCGGCGGTGTCACGCCGTCGGGGCGCAGCACATAGGCGAGGGTCCTGGATTCAACCCGTTCGTCCGCGAGGTGGCTGACGGCCAGCATGCCGACCACCAGGGTGCTCGCCACAGCCGCGACCGGTGAGGTGCTCAGGCACAGGGCCACGCCTGCCGCGGCGCAGACCGCGGCGACACCGCACGCGACCGTGAGGGCGAAGGTGGACGAGTCCGTCCAGCGCAACGGGAAGTGGGCCGCCGCGCAGAGCAGCACGAGCACGCCTGCCAGGCGGCGCAGCCACACCAGCGGCGCGCCGCCGCCCCGCCCGCCCTGAGCACGACTGTCCGACCCCTTCCGGGCAGGGCTGTCCGTTCCCTTCCGGGCAGGGCTGTCCATCCACTTCTGGGCGCGACTGTCCGTTCCCTTCCGGGCGCGGCTGTCCGTTCCTTTCCGGGCGTGGCTGTCCACCTTGCCCCCGACGTGCGAGTCCGCAACGTTCTGGCCACGGGACTCCGTCCCGCCCATGGCACTCGGGTCCTGGGTTCCGGCGGATCCCCCGACGGCTGCTGGAGAACCGGGGCGGTCCAGGCTCGGGCTCGGCGAGGACGGAGGCGGGGCTTCCGGCGTGGCGGTGTCCTCGTGGTCCTCCAGGCAGCCGATCAGCTGCATCAGGTCCTCGACGGACCTGGTCGTGGCAGCGGCACGCACCGCCTCGGCACCGGAGTGCGGGTCGTGCGGCGGACGGGACAGCAGCCGCACGAGACGGCTCACGTCGGGAATGGGCCGTTCCGTCGCGGCGTGCCGGATGACGTCGTCGAGCTGCTCGGCAGGGTGTTCCGGTGGGGCGAGGAGCTCCACGAGCCGGGAGACGTCCTCCACCGAACGGGCGACCGCGGCCAGCCTCAGCACCGACGCCGCGGTGGGCCGGTTCTCCGGTGCCTGCTCCAGGCGGGTGACCAGGTCGACGACGTCGTCCAGGGGCCGGGTCACCACGGCGACGCGTATCAGCTCCTCCACCGTGCCGTCCTCGACGTCCCGGGGCGTCCGCTCGGCGGGGCCGTCCGTGGGGTCGTCCGCGGTCTCGTACGCACCGGCATTCGCCGTGTCGTGCGGCGTGGGACGCGGAGCGTCGTCGCCTATGTGTTCGCCGACGTACTCGTCGGCGCCCAGCACCCAAGGGGCCGGACGGGCGGGGGCGCGGGGTGGGGTCCCGAGCTGCGCGGTGCCGAACGTGTTCGACGTGACGGTGGATGACTCAGCGGGCATCTTCGCTTCTCCCTTTGACCGGGTTCTCCGGGACTTCGCTTCTCCCTCTCACGGGGACGCCCTCGCCCCGAACATCAGCGTGTATTCCGTTCTAGGCACGCATCCTCGAGCACGCATCTTTTGCCTCGCCGCCGGGGCGGCCGCGGAGGATCCGTCCGGCAGTACCCGCTCGGGCGTCATTCTGGCCGTGCGGGCGTACACGCCGGTCCGCACCTGGCCCATCAGGGCCGCGCCTGCGACGTTGTGGCCCTGGACGTCACCGATGACGGCCGCGCCCTGGGTCGCGGGCAGATAGCGGGCGGCTACTCGCAGGCCGTCGACCGCGGGCAGGGTGAGCGGGAGCAGTGCCTGCTGGAGGGCGACCGCGAGTTCGTGCTTGGTGTCGTAGCGGCGGGCGCGGTCGAGGGCCGGGGCGATGAGTCCGGCCAGCGACGTCAGGACGGCGCGTTCCTCGGCGGTGAACGCGTGGGGAGTCTCGTAGGACAGCACGCAGATGCCGACGGGTCGGCCGGAGGTGATCAGCGGCAGGAAGGCCGAAGCCTGCTTGCCGCTGACCACCGGCGCCTCGGGGCGGCTGCGCCGCATCTCGTCGGGGTCGGAGAAGAACGCGGGGATGCCGCTGTCGAGGGCGCGTCCGGCCAGGGTGAAGGCGGTGTCGAGGCGCAGCCCGTCAGGGCGCTCGATGGTCCCGGGGGCGTAACCGCGGAAGCCGGTGATCCGCAGCTTGCCGGACTCGGCGGTGGACAGGACCAGGCACTTGGCGCCGAAGGGGGCATGATCTGGTCGGCGATCAGGTCGATGACGTCCTGCACGCCGACGACCTCGGTCAGCGCGGCCAAGGTTCCCGCCGCCAGCCACGCCAGCCGCCCCAAGGCCCCCGCCACCCACCACCCCGGCCGCCCCAACCACACCGCACATCCCGACACCGCCCCCACCGGCAACCCTCCGCCATGCCACCACGTCTCCCTCCATGGGCCCGCACCCCCGACCGGAGGGGGTCTCATGCTCAACGGCTGGCGGCGGTACGCCGACCGCTGTCCCCGTCTCGTCGAGGCCGCGTTCCTGGTGCTGCTGTGCGCGGCCACCGGAGCGCAGAACGACCGAGGGCCCGGCTGGTGGCCGGGCCTGCTCCTCGCCACCCCCGCCCCCGACGCGGATCCGGCCCCCACCGGGGACCTCACCGCGCGCAAACGCGAGGTCACCGCCAACTGGGCAGCTCCGTACGCGAGTTGCTCGCCGCCTACCACGACAGGGACCAGCGGCCCGCCGACCGACCCGCGGGGCGACGGCGGCCGAGGGGCCGACGGCTGAGGGGCGGCAGTGAACCGCCTGGGCGTGCAGCGGCGAAGGGGTGCGGGCCGTGAACCGGCCCGCACCCCTTCGTGCTTGTTGCCCGTGACCGCTCCGGTGGGACTACCGGCGGCTGCGTACCAGCAGATACATGAAGTACGGCGTACCGATCACGGCCGTCATGAGGCCGGCGCCGAGCTGGGCCGGCGCGATCACGGTCCGGCCCACCAGGTCGGCGACGCACACGAGGATGGCCCCCAGGAGCACGGCGACCGGCACCACCCGGGCGTGCTGACGGCCCACTAGGGCGCGGGCCGCGTGCGGTGCCACCAGGCCGACGAAGCCGATGGTGCCCGCGGCGGCCACGGCGGTGGCGCTCAGCACGACCCCGAGGGCGAGGAAGCCGAGGCGCCCGCGGCTCAGATCGAGGCCGAGCAGCCGCGGTGTGTCCTCGTCGAGCGAGACGAGGTCGAGTTCGGTGCGCCGCACGACCGCGACGGCCAGGCCCACGGCGAGGACGATGGCGAGGGGCACCACGTCGGGCAGGGTCCGCCCGTACGTGGAGCCGGAGAGCCAGGTGAGGGCCTTCGTGGCGTTGAACGGGTCGGTGAGGATGATGAGCATGCTGATCAGTGCCGCCGCCCCGGTGGCGACGCCGAAGCCGACGAGGACGAGCCGGTTCTGCTGGAACCCGCCCCGCGCGGCAAGCCCGAAGACGATCACCGCGCTCACCACGGCGCCCGCGAACGCCCCGCCTGCCAGGCTCCACGAACCGGCCACGGGCACCGTCGTCACCAGCAGGACGGCACCCGCCGCGGCACCGTTGGACACGCCGAGGACACCCGGTTCGGCCAGGGGGTTGCGGGTCACGGCCTGGATGAGTGTCCCGGAGAGGGCGAGCGCCGCGCCCGCGAGCAGGGCAGCCAGGACGCGGGGCACCCGGGTGTCGAGTACGAAGGTGACGGTCTGGCCCGCGCGGCCCTGCGCCCAGTTCAGCACGTCGCCGAGCAGCAGCTTGCTGTCACCGATGAGCACGGCGGCGACGGTGACGCCGACCAGGGCGACGGCGAGTACGGCCGTGGTGACGACGAAGACGGCCCGGCTGCGGATGCGCAGCCGGTCCACCGGGACGGTGCCGGCCGTGTCCCGGGTACGGGCGGCCATGACGATCAGGAAGACTGCGCCGACCAGGCTGGTGACGACGCCGGTCGGCACGGCGACCGACAGGTCCGACGACACCATGGCGCGCAGCAGCACGTCGGAGCCGAGCACCAGGGCCGCGCCGGTGAGCCCGGCGAGCGGCAGCCTGGCCCGCGAGCGGGTGAACGCGTGGAACCTGCGGGCGAGGGGGCGTACGAGTGCGGGGGCGCACAGGCCGACGAAGCCGACGGGCCCCGCGAGGGTGACGGCGGCGGCGGACAGCAGGGCGGCGAGGACGACGGCGGTGACGCGGGTGGAGCGTACGGGCACGCCGACGCCGCGCGCGGCCTCGTCACCGAGCGCCAGGGCGTCGACCCTGCGCGCGAGCAGCACCAGGCCGACGAGGCCCACGAGGCCGATCGGCGCCATGTGCAGCACGCCGTCGAAGCCGTTCTGCGCGATGCTGCCCTGGTTCCACTTGTAGAGGCCCTCCGTCTCCTCGGGGTACAGCAGGAGCAGGCCCTCGGTGACGGCGGTGAGGCCGAGGGTGAGGGCGCTGCCCGCGAGGACGAGCCGTACGGTGCCTGCGCCGAGGCCGGAGAGGGAGAGCACGACGGCTGCCGCCGCGAGACCGCCGAGGAAGGCGACGCCGGAGGCGGCGAGCAGCGGCAGGGAGAGGCCGACGGTGGCGGTGAGGCCGAGGGCGAAGTAGGAGCCCGCGTTGACGGCGAGGGTGTCGGGCGAGGCGAGGACGTTGCGGCTGACGGCTTGCAGAGCGGCGCCCGCCATGCCGAGCAGCACGCCGACGAGGAGGCCCGCGGTCATCCGCGGGAGCCGCGAGGCGATGACGACGGACGCGTCACCGGCCTCGGCCCGGCCGGTGAACGCCTTCCACACCTCGGGCGGGCCGACGGCGGCCGTGCCCTGGGTGATGTCCACGACCGCGAGGGCCGCGACGAGGAGGACCAGTGCGGCCGTCACCGCGGCCGCGCCCGAACGGGACGCCGCTGTCGAAGGACGGGTGGCGGGGGTGGTTGCGGTGACGGCCATGGTGTTACTTCTTCAGTGCCTTGACGACGGAGTCGACGTACTGGTTCATCGAGTCGGGGCCGCCGAACATCCAGACGCCGTCGGGCAGTCGGTGGACGTTGCCCTTCTTGACGAACGGCAGCGACGTCCAGATCTTGTCCTTCTTCAGGACGCCGGAGAACGGGTTGCTGCCCTTGTCGTCGTCGTTGCCGATGTAGGCGAACTGGACGTCGTCGTCGAGCTTGGTGAGGCCTTCGACGTCGGTGGCGCCGAGGCCGTAGCTCTTGTCGCCCTTGACCTCCCAGTTGTTCTTCAGGCCCAGCTTCTCGTTGACGGCGCCGATGAGGGAGCCGCTGGTGTAGGGCCGGATCGAGGTCTGGTTGCCGGTGACGTAACCGTCGGCGAACGCGAACTTCGCGCCCTCGTGTCCGGCGCCGGCGAGCGCCTTCCTGCCCTCGGCGAGCTTGGCCTCGAAGCCCTTCTTGAGCTTCTCGGACTGCTTCGTGGTGCCGGTGGCCTCGGCGATGAGGTCGAGGTTCTCGGTCATCTGCCCGATCGGGTCCGCGGCGTCGGCGGCGCGCAGCGTCAGGACGGGGGCGACCTCGCGGAGCTGCTTCACGGCGGCCGCGGGCAGGTCGGTGGTGGCGATGACGAGGTCGGGCTTCAGGGACGCGACGGTGTCCATGCTGGGCTCGCCGCGGGTGCCGATGTCCTTGGGGTCGTTCTTGAGCGGGGCGGCGGTGTCCCACGTCCGGTAGCCCTTGACGTCGGCGACGCCGGTGGGGTCGACGCCCAGCGATATCAGGTTCTCGACGGCGTTCCACTCGGTGCCGACGACCTTCTTCGCGGGCCCGTCCAGCTTCACCTTCGCGCCGGTGGCGTCGGTGAGGGTGATGCGGTCGGCGCTCTTCTTCTTGTCGTCGGCGGAGGGCTCGGTGGTGCCGCACGCGGACAGGGCGAGGGCCGCGGCGGTGGCGGCCGCCGCGGTGATCAGGAGGCGTCTCATGGGGTGGTGCTGAGCCTTTCGCTTCGTGAGTGGTGGCGGCCGATGGCGCGGGTGCGCAGCAGGCCGGTGAGGGGGTCGGTCTCGACCTCGATGCGAATGCCGTACGTGTCGGTCAGCCGCTGCGGTGTCAGTACGTGTGCGGGGGTGCCGTCCGCGACGACCCGTCCCGCTTCGAGCAGGAAGATCCGGTCGGCTATGGCGGCGGCCTGGTCCAGGTCGTGCAGGACGGCGCCGACGGCGATGCCGTGGTCGTCCGCCAGGTCCCGCATGAGGTCGAGGAGTTCGACCTGGTAGCGGAGGTCGAGGTAGGTGGTGGGCTCGTCGAGGAGGAGCACGCCCGTCTCCTGGGCGAGGCATCCGGCGAGCCATACGCGCTGGAGCTGGCCGCCGGACAGGTGCTCGGCCCCGCGGTCCGCTAGCTCGGCGACGCCGGTCATGGCGAGCGCGCGGTCCACCGCGGTCCGGCCGCCGGGGTCGGACTTGCCCCATCGGCCCCGGTACGGGTAGCGGCCGAATTCGACCACATCCCGTACGGTCAGACCGCTGGGTGTCGGGCGTCCTTGGGTGAGCAGGGCGACGCGGCGCGAGAACTCACGGGGGCTCAGGGCCAGGCCGTCGGTGTCGCCGTCGATGACGAGGGTGGCGGTGCGTGGCCGCTGAAGCCGTGCGAGCGTGCGAAGGAGCGTCGACTTGCCGCTTCCGTTCGGGCCCACCAGTACGGTCACTTCGCCTGGTCGCAGCGTCATCGAGGCGTCGTGTACGACATCGACGCCTTCGTACGCCACGGTGACACCCGTGGCCGACAGTTCATGACCCTCGGGCGGCGCGGCCGCTGCGGTCTTCTCGCCTACATGCACGAGGCAGAGGTTAGCCTAACCTTACATGCAGTGGAACAGGCGCCCTCTCGCAGCGACCACAAGGGTGATTTCAGCCAGACTCAGCCGTGCAGTGCTTTGAGCAAGTGGTCGCCGAACTCGGCGGGGTGAGTGGTCAGTCCGGTGTGACCGCCGGGGAAGTGCACGAGCCCGGTACCGAGGCGCTCGGCCAGGAAGGCCGCGGGACGGTAGGGCAGCTCACCGCGCGAGTCCTCTCCGCAGGCGAGCACGAGCCGGTCCGAGAGCGCCTCCAGGCGGGTGACGTCCGGGGCGTAGGACATGAAGGCGGGCACGATGCGCCCGACGAAGTACGGCAGGTTGGCCATGGTCTGCTCGGCGCGGGCCGCGGCTTGGGGCGGAAGCTCCACTCCCGCGTCCGGCCGAGCGTTGACCTCCGCCCGTGACGGGACCGTCGGTTCCGGCTTCGGCTCGGCGTTGGGCGCGGCCTTCGGTTCCGGCTCCGGCTCGGCGTCGGGCGCGGCCTTCGGTTCCGTCCTCGGCTCGGCCTCGGGCGCGGTCTTCGGTCCGGCGGCACCTCCGCCGTCCTTCTTCAGCCCCTCGGCGAACACCGCCATGGCGGGCATGAGGCCCTCGGCGTGGAAGGTCTCCCGCACGCGGGCGAGGAGCGCGCGGTGCTCGGATGCGTCCGGCAGTACCTCGACGAGCGGCGGCTCGTGCACCACGAGGCGTTCGATCCTGTCGGGCCGTGCGGTGAGCAGATGCAGGGCCGCGACGGCACCCGAGCTGGTGCCGAACACGCGGGCGGGCTCGCCGGGTGAGAGCAGGTCGAGCAGGCGCAGCGCGTCGTCGGCGTGCTCGGCCACCCGCTGCTCGGCTTCGGGGTCGTCGAGGGCGCTGCGGGACATGCCGCGCGGGTCGTAGGTCGCGACGGTGTACGCGGTGGCGAGGTCGTCGGCGACCTGGTCGAAGGCGGCGGCTCCGCCCGACCCGCCGGGGATCAGCAGCAGGAGCGGGCCCCGGCCGCGCACTTCGTAGTGCAGGGTCGCGCCGTGCACGCGGAGGTCGCCGCTCGTCGGGCCTGTCATGAGAAGTCTCCCTCACTCAGCGGGGGCCAGTTCGTCAGAAGGGTGTGCAGGGCGTCCAGGGCGCGGACCCACGAGTCCTGCGAGGAGCGCGCGTGCGCGAACCCGCCCGCGGCCTCCAGGGCGACGAACCCGTGGAAGGTGCTGCGCAGCAACCGGACCGCGTCGGTCAGGTCGGGTTCGCCGAGGCCGTAGCCGCGCAGCATCCCGTAGGTCAGCTCGACAGCGCGCCGCGGTCCGGGTGCGTCGGCGGCCAGTTCGGGGGCGATGGGGACGGGGGCCTGCGTCGCCGCGTAGCGGCCGGGGTGCCGGTGGGCGTACTCCCGCCAGGCACCGGCGAACGCGACCAGGGCGTCCTTGCCCGAGAGGCCGGCGGTGGCCTCCGCGATGCGGATGGTCTTCTCGTCCGCCGCGAGCAGGGCGATCCGCCCGCGCAGCTCCTCGAGGCCGCGCACGTGCGAGTAGAGACTCGCGTCCTTCACACCGAGCCGCCGCGCCACCTGCGCCATGGTCACCTTGTCGAAGCCGATCTCGTCCGCCAGCTCGGCGGCCGCACTCGTCACCCGTTCCCGGGTCAGTCCCGCACGCACCATGAGTTCCTCCTCGTTCCTAGGGGTCCTAGGTTAGACCTAGGACCCCTAGGTAGGGCAAACGATCAACTGTGAACGGCAAGCGGCAGGTGGCAGGCGGCAGGCGTCGGAACCCGGACCGCAGGCGGACAGTGGCCCGGCTTTGATCAGTCATAAGTCAGTCTTATGAGGTCATAGGCGGGACCCGCGTACCAGGTTAGGGTCCCCTTAGTTTACGGTTGCCTTCGAGACAGTCGTCACTGCCGAAGGGAACCTGAGCATGCACCGCCCCCTGCGGGTAGCCATCGTCGGAGCCGGACCCGCTGGGATCTACGCCGCCGACGCGCTCCTGAAGTCCGATGCCGCCGCCGACCCCGGTGTGTCCATCGACCTCTTCGAGCGGATGCCCGCCCCGTTCGGCCTGATCCGTTACGGCGTGGCGCCCGACCACCCGCGGATCAAGGGCATCATCACGGCCCTGCACCAGGTCCTGGACAAGCCGCAGATCCGCCTCTTCGGCAACGTCGACTACCCGCGCGACATCAACCTGGACGATCTGCGCTCCTTCTACGACGCGGTGATCTTCTCCACCGGTGCCACGGCCGACCGCGCCCTGGACATCCCGGGCGTGCAGCTCGACGGCTCCTACGGCGCCGCCGACTTCGTCTCCTGGTACGACGGCCACCCGGACGTCCCGCGGACCTGGCCGCTCGAAGCCGAGAAGGTCGCCGTACTCGGCGTCGGCAACGTCGCCCTCGACGTGGCGCGCATCCTCGCCAAGACGGCCGAGGAACTGCTGCCGACAGAGATCCCGCCGAACGTCCACGACGGTCTCCGGGCGAACCGGGCCAAGGAGATCCACGTCTTCGGCCGCCGCGGTCCCGCCCAGGCCAAGTTCAGCCCGATGGAGCTGCGGGAACTGGACCACTCCCCCACCATCGAGGTCATCGTCGACCCCGAGGACATCGACTACGACGACGGCTCGATCGCGACCCGCCGCAGCAACAAGCAGGCCGACATGGTCGCCAAGACGCTGGAGAACTGGGCGATCCGCGACGTGGGCGAGCGCCCGCACAAGCTGTTCCTGCACTTCTTCGAGTCGCCGACCGAGATCCTCGGTGAGGACGGCAAGGTCGTCGGCCTGCGCACCGAGCGCACCGCTCTCGACGGCACCGGCAACGTCAAGGGCACCGGCACCTTCAAGGACTGGGACGTCACCGCCGTCTACCGCGCCGTGGGCTACCTCTCCGACAAGCTGCCCAAGCTGCCCTGGGACGTCGAGTCGGGCACCGTGCCCGACAAGGGCGGCCGGGTCATCGAGGAGACCGGGGCGCACCTGCCGTCGACGTACGTCACGGGCTGGATCCGGCGCGGGCCCGTGGGCCTCATCGGGCACACCAAGGGCGACGCCAACGAGACGGTCGCCAACCTCCTGGACGACCACGCGAACGACCGCCTTCCGGCGCCCGTTTCCCCCGCGCCCGAGGCCGTGGACGCCTTCCTGTCCGAGCGGAACGTCCGCTTCACCACGTGGGAGGGCTGGTACCGCCTCGACGCCGCCGAGAAGGCGCTCGGCGAGCCGCAGGGCCGCGAACGCGTGAAGCTCGTCGAGCGTGCGGACATGCTCAGGGAGAGCGGGGCCTGACCGACGGGTCGGGCGCACGCCCCCGACACCGACCGGCCGTCGCGCTATGCGGGGCGGCCGGTTCGCCTCTTCGGACAGACCCTAAGCTGTGCGAATGCTTGTCTACGCCCCGGCGGCGCTGCTCTTCCTCGTACTCTGCTGGCGTGTCCTGCGCGAACGCCGCAAGTTCAGCAACGCGGTGCTCCTGGGGCTCGCCGCGCTCTGCGCTCTGATCGCCTGGCTCTCACAGCTGATCGGCTCCGGCTCGACGTCGGGGAGGGTCATCGCCTTCGCGTTGCTCGCGCTAGCGGCCCTCGGCACGCTGCTGCTCATCTATTTCCTCTTCTCCAACGGCCTGCACATGGTGCGCAAGGAGGGCAGGAGTCCTACCAATCTGCTCTCGCTGCTCGCGGGGGTGTCCCTGCTGGCCGTCGTCGCCCTGCTGGCCGCCGCGGCGGTGGTGCGCTCCCCGGTGCTGCTCGGCCTCGGCACGGCGGCTCTCGGCCTGACCTGCTACCTGTCGTTCCTGTTCCTCAGCCTCCTCGGCTACTCGTTCCTCTACGGGCGGTTGCAGGTCCGCCGCAAGGCCGACTACGTGGTCGTACTCGGTTCGGGCCTGATCGGCGGGACCACCGTGCCGCCGCTGCTCGCGAGCCGCCTGGACCGCGCGAAAGAGGTGCACGAGCGGATGGTCCGGCGCGGCGGCTCCCCCGTACTCATCACCTCGGGCGGCCAGGGTCCTGACGAGAAGCTGCCGGAATCGCACGCCATGGCCGACTACTTGACCGCCCGGGGATTCCCCGCCGACCTGATCGAGCGGGAGGACCGGTCGACGACCACGGAGGAGAACCTGCGGTTCAGCAAAGCGATCATGGAGAAGACCGGTCCCGGCTACCGGTGTGTCGTCGTCACGAACAACTACCACGCCTTCCGCGCCGCGTTGACCGCCCGGCGGGTCGGGGTCAGGGGCCAGGTGGTGGGCTCCCCCACGGCCTCCTACTTCTGGCCCAACGCGATGATCCGTGAGTTCGCGGCCATTCTGGACTCCTACCGGCGGACCAACATCGCCATCTGTCTGCTGCTGCTCGCCTGCGGTGTGCTCGTCTGGGCCACGCGCTGAGAACGCCTTCCGCCCGGAGGCGGGGCGCACGAAGGCATCGGCTTCCTCCCCCCGCCTCCCGCACCGGCGCCTGGTTCCCCGGCCGTCTTTGCGCCCCTGCCCGCGCCGGCCGTTCCGGGAAAACTGCGTAGCGCGGGGCTGGGCGATCCGGCGCCGGTGCGGTGGTCACAGGGGCGTCTCGCGGAGCTGACGGCGCGAGGATATGCCCAGTTTGCGGAACACGTTGCGCAGGTGCGCGTCAATCGTGCGGGGGCTGAGGAACAGCATCGCGGCCACCTCCTTGGACGTCGCGCCCGCGGCGACCTTCCCTGCGATGAGGCGTTCCTGCGCGGTGAGCCTGCCGAGCGGGTCCTCGCCGTCCCGGCGTGGCTGTCCACCGGTGGCCCGCAGCTCCCGGGCCGCGCGTTCCGCGAAGCCGCGGGCTCCCATGGCGGACAGCGTGGTGTGGGCGGCGCGCAGCTCCACCCGGGCCTCGGCCCGGCGGTGTTCGCGGCGCAGCCATTCGCCGTAGGTCAGCCGGGCGCGGGCGTGCAGGACCCGGACCCGGGTGCGGGCGAAGCGGTCGATGGCCTTCCGGTACAGCGCTTCGCAGTCCTCTTCGCGCCCGAGCAGGGCCCGCGCCTGCAACCACTCGGCGACGGCCCACGGGACGGGGTTCGCGCGGGCCACTGCCTCCAGGTGGTGCAGGGCCTCGGTGGCCTCCTCGCCGCGTCCCGCCCGTACGGCGGCCTCGACCAGTTCGGTGTAGACGGCCCAGATCGAGTACGAGCCTGCCTGATGGCGGCGCTGGGCCGCGAGGGCCGCGTCCAGTGCCGCCTCGTAGTTGCCGAGGCCGTTGTGCAGCACCGCCCTGGCGTAGTGCTCGCCGACGGTTTCGAACGGCCGCCCGCCATGGCCGAGTTGCCGTTGCAGCTCGCGGTAGCGGTCGATGTCGCCGCGGAAGCCGACCAGGACGAGTTCGGCGCCGAGGAGCGGGGCCGTGCCCGCCGCCTCGTCGATCGCGCGGGCCTCGGCGAGGCTGGCGGCCGCGTCGTCGAAGCGCCCGACGGAGACCCTGGTGATCGCCTGGTAGCGCAGCGCCTGCGGCAGGGTGGCCAGGGCGCCTTGGCGGCGGGCCACCTCCACCTGGCGGTCCGACATCTCCTCGAGCATCTCGTCGTCGCGCAGGTCGATGACGAGCTGGCAGACCAGGTTCATCCGCCAGGGACCCGTGGCGGTCGAGGTGGTGGCCGCCCGGCACGCCGTCACCGCGTCGCGCATGGTGGGCACCGCCTGCTCGACGGGCAGCATGATCTGGTCGAGGAGCGCGTGCAGGAGCAGGTCGACCGGCCGGGCGGGCTTACGCTGCGGCACCCGCTCGCGGATGTGGGCGCCGAGTTCCTTGAGCAGGCCGGGGTGGTTGTCGTTGTACATGATCGACGCGAATGCCTCCAGGTAGGTCTCCCGTGCCTGGTCCGGGGGCAGTTCCGCGGCGATGTCGATGAGCGTGGCGGTCGCCTGAGGACTGTGGGCGAGCTGGAAGTCGACGCGGGCCCGCAGCAGCCGCGCCTCCGCCCGGTCGGTGTCCTTGAGGCGGCGCTCGGTGCGGGCGACGAGCGCGCGGGCCTCGCACGGCGCACCGGCCTGGAGCCGCAGTCCGGCCGCGGCGAGCAGCCGTTCGCCCTGCCGGTCGGTGGCGGGCGTCAGCTGCCCCGCCCGCTCCATGAAGGCCGCGGCCGCGGCGAAGCCGCCGCGCAGGCGCGCACGGTCGGCGGAGCGCTCCAGTTCCGCCGCGACGTCCTCGTCGGCGTCGACGACCGCGTGGGCGCGGTGCCAGGCCCGGCGGTCGAGGTCCGTGTCCGGGTCGGTGGCCTCGGCGAGGGCGGCGTGCACACGCCGGCGTGTCCCCGGGGTGGCCGACGCGTACACCGCGGAGCGCACCAGGGGGTGCCGGAAGCGCAGCCGCGGCCCGAGGGTGAGGAGCCCGGCGTCCTCCGCGACGGCGAAGTCCCCGGGGTCGAGGGCGATGAGGGACGCCGCGCGCCGCAGCAGGGCGAGGTCACCGACCGGTTCGGCCGCGGCGAGCACCACCAGGGGCCGGACGCCGGCCGGTAACCGCGCCCATCTGTGGACGAACTTCTGCTCCAGGGCGTGCACCAGGGCTGCCCGCGGCCGCCGCGGCCTCGGCACCCCGAAGGGGCCCGCGTCGTGCGCGAACTCCAGGAGCGCCAGCGGGTTGCCGCACGCCTCGGCCAGGATCCGGTCGAACACCTCCGCGTCGAGGCCGGTGTGCGTCACCGCCCCGAGCACACTGCGGGCGGCCTCGTCGTGGAGGCCGCTCAGGAGCATCCGCGGCAGGTCGGCGAGGCCGGGCACCACCGCGGCGTCGCGGGCGGCGAACACCACCGCGACGCGTTCGGCGCCCACCCGGCGCGCCACGAACACCAGGATCTGCCGGGAGGCCTCGTCGATCCACTGGGCGTCGTCCACCACGCAGCACACCGGGTGCTCCCGTGCCGCCTCGGCCAGCAGCCCGAGGACGGCGAGGCCGACCGTCAGCGGACCGGGCGACGTCTGCTCACCCAGGCCGAACACCGCCTCGAGGGCCGCCCGTTGCACTGCGGGCAACGCGCGACGGTGGTCGAGGAGGGGAGCGCACAGCTGGTGCAGGACCGCGTACAGGAGGTCCTGTTCGAACTCGGTACCCGCGGCGCGCAGCACCTCCCACCCGTCGAGGGCCCCCACCGCCGCGTCGAGGAGCGCCGACTTGCCTATGCCCGCCTCACCCGCCACCACGACGGCCCCGCCGCGCCCGGCGGCGGCCGACGCCAGCAGCCGGTCGATCTCACGCCGCTCACCGTCGCGACCCACGAACTGCATCGAGCAGGCCTCCGGTCATTGCGTTAGACCTTCTAACAATGACGTTCATCGTGTGAGGTGACACAAGTCTTGTCAAACCGGCTTCCCGGCGCGGCTCCGGACGACCGGGCGGCGCGTGCGGGTGCTCCGCGGTCCCCAAACCACCACAGGTACGCACACCTACGTAATTTCTACCGATGCGGAGCCACCGGGCACGGGAGCATGTTCGATTCTGTCGACCCGCCCCTGAACCAGAGGGAAATCGCTTGTCCAGCTCACTTGCACCCCCCACGGCCTCCGCGCCCCCGGCCGGCCGGGTACGGGTCGCCGTCAACGCCTCCGACCCGATCAGCCGCGAGGGTGTGCGCAGCCAGCTGCGCCGTCACCCCGAGGTCGAGTTGAGCGAGGACCCCGGTCCCGCCACCGTCGTCCTCCTGATCGAGGACGTGCTCGACGAGGCCGCGCTCGCCCGGCTGCGGCGCACCGTGCGCAGCGAGGGCTCCCGTGCCGTGCTCGTCGTGGGCACGGTCCGCGAGAACGAGCTGCTCGACGTCATCGAGTGCGGTGTCGGCGCCATCGTGTGGCGTCGCGAGGCCACCGCGCACCGCCTGGTGCAGGCCGTCCTCACCACCGCCAAGGGCGGCGGCGACCTGCCCGCGGACCTCCTTGGCAGGCTCATCAGCCAGGTCGGGCGCCTGCACAGGACCGGCACCGACCAGCCGACGTCCTTCCGCGGGCTCACCTCCCGCGAGGTGGACGTCGTACGCCTGGTCGCCGAGGGCCTGGACACCACGGAGATCGCCGCCAAGCTGTCCTACTCCGAACGCACCGTCAAGAACGTGATGCACGGCCTCACCACCCGCCTGCACCTGCGCAACCGCTCGCACGCGGTGGCCTACGCCCTCCGCGAGGGCTACATCTGAGCCGGCGCTCCCGCGGCGGCCGCCCCTTGGGGCACCGGCGCTGCCCCGCCGCCGTCCTGGCCGTGCCTGCCGACCGGACGGCGCGGACGGCACGATCGGGAGCGGGGCCGCCAAGAGTCCGTCCGGGCGGCGGACGGCGTGAGGGAGCGCAAGCGTGATTCATGACGTGGACGAGGTACTCAAAGGCCTCGTCGGCGGCGGGGCACTGGCCGGTTCCGGCATCGACGTGTCCTTCGACGTGCCCTACCGCGACTGGGCCGCCCGGCGCAACGCGCCCGTCATCAACGCCTATCTGTACGACATCCGCGAGGACGTGTCCCGGCGCCAGCGCGGCCACCAGGAGCTGCGCGACACCGAGGACGTCGTCGTACGCCGCCGCAGGCCGCCGCGCTGGTTCCGGCTCTCCTACCTGGTGACGGCCTGGACGAAGACCCCGCAGGACGAGCACCGGCTGCTGTCCGCCGTCCTCGCCACCCTGCTGCCGCACGAGCTCCTGTCCGCCGCGGAACTCCCGGGCGCCCTCGGCCGCCTGGGCCTCTCGGTACCGCTGACGGTGGCGAGCAACCAGTCCGAGGCCCGCTCCCTCGCCGACATCTGGTCCGCTCTCGGCGGCGAGCTGAAACCGTCCCTGGACGTCGTCCTGACCGTGCCGTTCCCGGCCTACCCCGACTACGACGCGGGGCCGCCGGTCACCGAGGGGGCGACGGTCCGGGTCCGCGGCGTCGACGGCGGTCCGCCCCGGTCGGAGGAACGCTCCCACCGGCCCCACCAGGTGGCGGCGGCACGTACCGCTCGCGGCCGGTCGGATCGCGCACGCGCGGCGGCCCGCCGCACGGAACAGCCGTGAGCGCCGCGCCCCCGCATGACGCCTTCGCCGGGGCCTCCCCGGTGCGGGACCCCGGGGCGGAGGACCCGGCACGCTTCCTGCTCGACCGGCTCGACCGGCTGCGGCGTTCGGTGACCGCGCTGGTCGAACACCGCTCCGCCGACGACCCAACCGCGAACGATCCGCTGCGGGGTCTGTACGTGTCCGGGGATGCCCTGAACCACCTGCTGCGGGAGTGGCCGCGTGCGGTGCCCGGTACGGAGGTGCCGTGCCCAGCACCCGGTACGGAGGTCCGGCCCGGCGGACCCGCGCCTGGGTCGGGGGACGACGGGGACCGCCTGGCCAGGGTCGCGGCTCGGCTGCGCCTGACCGAGCTGGACGCGGCCGTCCTCCTCATCGCCCTCGCCCCCGATCTCGACCGCACCTTCGAACCGCTCTACGGCTACCTCAACGACGACGTGAGCCGCCGCCGCGCCACCGTCGGACTGGCCCTGGAGCTGTGCGGCATACCGGCGCACCTGCCCGAGGCGCGCGTCCGCTTCCACCTCTCGGCGCCCCTGCGGGCGCTCGGCCTGCTGACCGTGGAGGACGTCGAACGCCCTCTCCTCACCCGCTCGTTGTGCGTGCCCGACCGGGTCACCGCCCATCTCTTGGGCGACGACACCGCCGACGCCGCGCTCCTCGGGCGGTTGCACCCGCTGCCGGACCCGCGGCCCGGCGCCGCGCGCGGTGCGGACTTCGGGAAGCGACTCGCCGATCTGCTGGGGCAAGGAGTGTGCGCCGTCTACCTCCGCGAGCAGCGCGAGGGCGACGCCATGGCCGTCCTCGCGGCCGCCCTGCACACGGCGGGCATGGACGCGCTGCGCTTCTCCGGCTCCGCGGACCAGGTACCCGAGGTGCTGCGGGAGGCCCGCCTCAGCGGCC
This sequence comes from Streptomyces sp. NPDC017940, assembly GCF_044328435.1. Lineage (NCBI taxonomy): Bacteria > Bacillati > Actinomycetota > Actinomycetes > Kitasatosporales > Streptomycetaceae > Streptomyces > Streptomyces sp. NPDC017940. The sequence goes on from NZ_JBIRHJ010000004.1 coordinate 204,009, forward strand.
GGGCGGTGGTGGTGTGCGGTCTGCCCGAGGAACCGGGCCCGATGGTGGCCGAGTTGGCGGCGGCCACGGATGTGAACGTGCTGCTCGCCGACCCTCGCCCCTACGATCCGCAGTGGTCCACGCACGACCCGCTGGTACTGCACGCACCCCGGCAACCGGCGGGCGGCACACCTGCCTGGCGGACGGCGCTCGGTCCGGACGCCGACGGCTTCGACCTGGCCGCGACCGTTGCCCCGTACCATCTCGGCGGGGAACGCATCGGGCGCGCCGCACGCGCCGCAGCGGCGCTCGCCGCCTTCGACGGGACCCCGCTGACCGCCGCCCACGTCCGTCTCGCCGCCCGGCAGCAGTCGGCGTCGGGCCTCGAACGGCACGCGCGCCGCATCCGGCCCGCGGTGGCCTGGCAGGACCTGGTCCTGCCCGAAGGCCCCCTCGCCCAACTGCGGGAACTCTCCCTGCGTGCCCGGCACCGCGACCGGGTCCTCGGCGACTGGCGGCTCAGCGCGGGCGGCGGCCGCGGCCGGGGGGTCCTCGGGCTCTTCGCGGGCGACTCCGGTACCGGCAAGACGCTCTCCGCGGAAGTGATCGCCGCCGATCTGGGGGTCGACCTCTATGTGGTCCAGCTCTCCTCGATCGTGGACAAGTACGTCGGTGAGACCGAGAAGAACCTGGAGCGGATCTTCACGGAGGCCGACCGCACGGACGCCGTGCTCCTCTTCGACGAGGCCGACGCCGTCTTCGGCAAGCGCTCGGAGGTCAAGGACGCCCACGACAGGTACGCCAACCTGGAGAGCGCCTATCTGCTGCAACGCCTGGAGTCGTTCGACGGCATCGCGCTCCTGACCACCAATCTGCGCGCCAACATCGACGACGCGTTCACCCGCCGCCTCGACCTGGTGGTCGACTTCCCCTTCCCCGACGCCGAGCAGCGCCTGGCGCTGTGGCGGCACGGCCTGGCGCACGTCCCCCGCGCCGAGGGCATCGACACCACCGCCCTGGCCCGGGACTTCGAGCTGGCGGGCGGCGGGATCCGCAGCGCGGTGGTCACCGCCGCCTATCTCGCGGCGGGCCGGGACGAGCCGGTCGGCGCGGGCGACCTCCTGGAGGGGGCCCGCCGTGAGTACCGCAAGGCGGGCCGCCTGGTGCCGGGCGAAGCGAGCTGGTGACGACATACCGCGAGACGGCCGGGCAGCCGGGGTTGCCCGCAGGGGCGGCCGTGATGGCCTCCGACGCCCGAACCCGGCAGTGATCGCGTACCGGACCCCCGCTGCGCGCCGCCACGCCCCGGCCTGACAGGCCCGCGGCGCCGGTGCCGTCCTCGCGGCGCACCCGGACCGGCGGCGGCGGGGCCGGGCGAAGTGCCCTTGCGGGCACCGGCCTTGCCCGGTGACAGGCACCCGGGGACGTTTCGACGGCAGGACGCACACGCCAGGGTGAGGACGTCCCGTTTCGTACCCCGAGGAGAGCAGAGCATGCCGTCCTACCTGTCGCCCGGCGTCTACGTCGAGGAGGTGTCCAGCGGTTCACGCCCGATCGAGGGAGTGGGCCCCTCCGTGGCGGCCTTCGTCGGGCTCGCGCCGACCGGGCCGCTCAACGAACCCACGCTGGTGACCAACTGGACTCAGTACGTCACCTCGTTCGGCGACTTCACCGACGGGTACTACCTCGCCCACTCCGTGTACGGATTCTTCAACAACGGCGGTTCCGCCGCCTACGTCATCCGGGTGGGCGGCTCCGCCGAGGGCGCCGCCGGTGACGGCGCGGCCCCGGCAGCGGTGACCGGCACGGCCCCCGCCGCCACGCTGCACGCCGCCGAGCCGAAGCAGCTCGGCGCGTTCTCCGTGGCGGCCACCGCGCAGGGCGGCGCGGGCCCGCTGACGGTGGAGGTCGCCGACCCCGAGGGCGAGGGCCCCGCCGAGCGCTTCAAGCTGATCGTCAAGGACGGCGACAGGCAGGTCGAGACGTTCGACGTGAGCGCCAAGAAGGGCAACAGGGCCTACGTCGTCACCCAGGTCAAGGAGCGCTCCAAGCTCATCACGGTGACGGAGGCCGCGTCGGCGGCGCAGCTCACCCGCCCGGAGAACCAGACGGTCACCCTGGCCGCGTCGCCCGCCGCAGAGCCCGCCCCGGCGCCGGTGGAGCGGGAGGCACCCGCCCACCCCGGCCCGGCCCAGTACCTCGGGGACTCGGCGGACCGCACCGGCTTCGGTGGCCTGGAAGCCGTCGACGAGATCTCCATGGTGGCCGTGCCCGACCTCATGGCCGCCTACCAGCGGGGCGCGATCGACCTGGAGGCCGTCAAGGCCGTGCAGCTCGGGCTCATCGCCCACTGCGAGCTGATGGGTGACCGGGTCGCCGTCATCGACCCGCCCCCGAGCCTCAACGCCCGTCAGATCCGGGTCTGGCGCCAGGAGACGGCAGGCTACGACTCCAAGTACGCGGCCCTGTACTACCCCTGGCTGAAGTCCTTCGACCCGGCCACGGGCCAGGCCCGCATGGTCCCGCCGAGCGGCCACGTCGCCGGCATCTGGGCCCGCAACGACTTCGAGCGCGGGGTGCACAAGGCTCCCGCCAACGAGGTGGTGCGCGGCGCCGTCGACCTGGAGCTACAGATCACCCGGGGCGAGCAGGACCTGCTCAACCCCATCGGTGTCAACTGCATCCGCGCCTTCCCCGGCCGGGGCATCCGCGTCTGGGGAGCACGCACCCTGTCCTCGGACCCGGAGTGGCGCTACCTGAACATCCGCCGGTACTTCAACTACCTGGAGGAGTCGATACTCATCGGCACCCAGTGGGTGGTGTTCGAGCCGAACGACCATGCGCTGTGGGCCCGCATCCGCCGCAACATCTCGGCGTTCCTGGTCAACGAGTGGCGCAGTGGCGCGCTCTTCGGCCAGCGGCCCCAGGAGGCCTTCTACGTCAAGTGCGACGAGGAGACCAACCCGCCGGAGTCGGTCGACCTCGGCCGGGTCATCTGCGAGATCGGTGTCGCCCCCGTCAAGCCGGCGGAGTTCGTGATCTTCCGGCTTTCGCAGTTCTCCAGCGGCAACGGCGAGCTGGAGGAGTAGGCCGGAAGCGCAGCACCTCCGAAGCGCAGAGGTCTTCAAGCCCAGTAGCCCAGAAGTACAAGCCCAGAAGCCTAGAAAGACAGCGAACACATGAGTCTCATGCAGGGCGACTCCCTCACTTCACACAACTTCGGTCTCCAGATCGACGGTGTGATGGTCGAGTACCTCGCGGAGGTCAGCGGTCTCAGCATCGAACAGGACGTCATCGTCAGCCCGCAGAACACCGCCCAGGGCAAGATCGACATCAATCTGCTGCCGGGTGTGCAGAAGAACGGGCAGTGCACCGTGGTGCGCGGCATGACGCAGTCGACCGCGTTCACGACGTGGATCAACGACTCGATCAACGGCCGGATGAGCACGGCCCGCAAGAACGCCTCCATCATCATGATGGACTACGAGGACAACCCGGTGAAGCGCTACAACCTGCGCAACGCCTGGTGCAGCAAGATCGACGCCAGCACCCTGAAGGCCGGTGAGGCCGCCGTGCTGAGCGAGACCGTGACCATCGTGTTCGAAGAACTGGTCATCGAATAATGCGGCGCACGGCTGCCGGTGCGCCGGAGGCGGGCACGGCCGCCGCGGCGCCACCGGCCCCCCAGATCGCGGCGGCGGAAGCGGAGTCCCCCCTTACGTCTTCCGCCGCCGCTCCCACCGGGACGGCTCCCCGGGTCCTTCGCACCGAGTTCCCCTTCCAACTGCCGCGCGGCTACGTCGACGAGGCGGGCACCGTCCACCGGAACGGCGTGATGCGCCTGTCCACGGCGCGGGACGAACTCGTCCCGCTGCGTGACGTGCGGGTCCAGGAGAACCCCGCGTACCTGTCGGTGGTGCTGCTCGGCCGGGTCATCACCCGGCTCGGCTCCCTGCCGAGCGTGCACGACGGCACGGTGGAGAGCATGTTCGCCTCCGACCTCGCCTTCCTCCAGGACTTCTACCGCCAGATCAACGCCGAGGGCCACACCCGCGCCGCCGTGGAGTGCCCGCACTGCTCCGAGCCGTTCGAGGTGGAACTCGGCGGGAGCCGCCTGGGGGAATCGTGACGTACGCGACCGACCGGCTGCACGAGGAGATCGCGTACGTGGCCTACCACTTCCACTGGAACCTGGAGACGATCCTGGACCTGGAACACCACGACCGCCGCCGGTACACGAACCAGATCGCCGCCTTCGTGACGGGCGCCGGGGCGGAGGGCTGAGGTTTGGGGTTCTTGGATCGGTTCCGGGGCAGGGGCGGGACCCGGGGCGGGGCGTCCGACGGTGTGCGCCAGGTGGGCGGGGCGCCTGATGCCATGCATTCGGTGGGCGGGGATGGGTCCGGTCACGCCGGTGCCCCGTCGGCTGCGGTTGTCGGGTACGGAGGTCCGGTTCCCGGCGCGTGGGCCGGGTTGCCGCCGGTCCAGCGGTCCCTGGGGGACGGCGGGGCCGGTGTCGCGGACTCCGCGTTCGGCAGGCGGCTGCCCACCTGGCAGAACCCGTCCTTCACCCGTACGTCGTCCCGGCTCGGTGTGCTGGACGAGGCGTCGAGCAGTCGGCTCTCGTCCTCGTCGGCCGCGGCACTGAGCGACACGGCGCGGCCTGTGACGGGCCTTGAGAGGGCCTCGGGTGCGGCTTCCTGGACACCGGTGCAGCCCCCGACGCCCTCGTCGCCCTCGCCCTCGTCGGGGCTCCCGACGCCTGCGGTACCGCTTCGGGAGGTGCAGCGGGCGGCGGGGCCCGGGGCGCGGAGCGTGGGGGCGCCCGGAAGGCAGGGTGTGGCTGTTTCTGCCGCTCGGCGCGGCGGGGTCGGTGGCGTGCAGGGTTCTGGCGCGGCAGGTGTTCGTGGGAACCGGACCGCAGGGGTTCAGGCGTCTGGGGCTCAGGTCCCTCGGGTTCGGGCGTCTGGGGCTCAGGTCCCTCGGGTTCGGGCGTCTGGGGCTCAGGTCCCTCGGGTTCGGGCGTCTGGGGCTCAGGCCTCTGGGGTTCGCGCTGTAGGGGTTGGGGCTTCTGGTGCCCCGGGGCCTGTGGTGCAGAGTCCTGCGGTCCCAACTGCTGCGGTTCATACGCAGGCGGTCCCAACTCCTGCGGTCGCAACTCCTGTGAGGCAAAGCCCCGGGGCCCAGAAATCTGGAGTCCAGCGGTCCACGGCGGGCCGACCCCCTGGAGACCAGCGTTCCGGCGCGCGGACCCCTGCCGCTCCTGCCGCTCCTGCCGTTCCTGTCGTGCGGCGTTCGCATGCCGTGCGGGAGGTCGGAAGCGTGACGGCGGCCGTCACGTCGTCACGCGTGCCGAGCACGGCTACACCGTCGCCCACCGCCCCGGTCGGCGGGGTTCGCGTGACGCCCGCCCCTGCGACGGCGGCTCCGCGGCCGCGTCCCCTGACCAAGGCGCCGCTCGCGCCTCCCGCGGCCGTACGGCGCCGTGCCCTGCCTGTGGCCCGTCGGGAGTCCGCTCCGGTACGGGTTGATGCCTCCCGTACGGGGTCGGCCCCACCCGGAGGCGATGGCGAGGAGCGAGGCGGAGGCCTAGCGCCCTCCCCTCCGCAAGCGTTCTCGCAGGCGTTGGCGGGCGCTGCGGGCCCAACGGGCGACTCGGATTCCTCAGACGCGCCGGGTACTCCACTTACTCCGGTCGCGCCGGGTGCTTCGGTCGCGCCGGGTGCTTCGGTCGCGCCGAGCCCTACTGCGGCGCCGGTTCCTGCCGAGGCGCCGGGTTCTGCCCAGGCGCTGGGTTCTGCCCCGGGCCCGACCAGTATCCCGCCGACTGCCCCGGCGGCACCCCCGGTCGCGTCCGGTACCGCTTCGCCGAGTGGTGCGAAGTCGACCGGTACCCCGTCGAACGCTGCCGCCCCTGCCACACCGCACAACACCGCCGCCCCGCGCAGTGCCGCACCGGTGCCCGACAAGGGTCGGCCGTCCGGTGCCGGGCCAGTGGCGCAGCGTACGACTCGCGGCCCGAACAACTCTGCTCCGTCCGCCCCCCGTACGGCGACGACCAACTCACGTACCGCAACTGGAGGCTCGCCCGCGCAGCGGAGCACCTCACCCGCGTCCGCACAGGGACCGGCGTCGGCACCGGCGGAAGGACCGACACCGGCATCGACGCCAACGCCTACGCCGAGGACGACGCCGCATGCGCGTGCCGCCGCGAGCACCTCGCACGCTGTGACCGGTACCTCCCCTTCGGGGGCGCCCATCCCCCGTACCGAGCCCAACACCCCTCCCGCGCGGACAGCGGCGAGTGCGCCCACGTCCCCGGCACCCGTGAGCGCCCGCTCCCAGGCGGTGCAGCGCAGCGTCACCCGCAAGGCGCCCCGCCCGGGCCTCGGCGCCCCGGTGCCCTCCGACTCGACGCCCTGGGCGCCGCCCCACACGCCCCCGGCGGCCACACCACCTACCCCCACGCCCCTGATGCCCACGCCGTCCATGCCACCCGCACCCCAGCTCTCGGCCACCATGCCGCTCTCAGCCGCGCCGTCTCCCACGACGCCGCCGAACCGAACGGTCGCCTCCGCCGCTCCCGCCACTCCGGCGACCCCAGCAGCGCCCTCGGCGAGCCCGGCCATCGTGCCGCCCGCGCATGCGGTCCAGCGCTCCACGACCCCCGGCACCAGGCCCGCACCCCCGCGGGGCCGCAGCCCGCTTGGTGCCCCGATGACCGCCCCGCCCCCGGAGGCCGTGTCGCTCACCGACTCGCTTGCTCGGGGAGCCGACGCGCCGAGCCGCAGTAATCGCACGGCACCTCGCACTGCTTCACAGTCGGTGCAGCGTTCGGTGCCCCACCCCGCCAGCCCCCTCATCCCTTCTGTCTCTAACTCTGCCTCGCCCTCTGCCTCCCACTCACCGTCCACACCGCCCTCCCACTCGCCGCCCACACCCCCCTCCAGCCCACCGTCCGCATCCGCCTCCGCCCGTACGGTCGCGCCCACGTCCGGCACCCCGGCGCCGAGGCAAACAACGCGGGCGACACCGCAGGCCCAGGCGCCCGCCGCCTCGGCGGCGTCCGCCACCGTGCAGCGCAGCACTACATCCGCCAGACCCGTGCCCCTCCGCTCTGTCAGCTCTGTCGGCTCTGTCACGGCGGTCGGCACGGCCGCCACCGTCCCGTCCCTCCTCCCCGTGGCCCGTCTCGTCGCCCCCTCGGCGTCACCCGCGGCACACCCCGTCCAGCGCCTGCCCCTCGCGCCCACGGGCGGCGGTGGCGCCGGGACCGGCGGCGCGCCCACCGTTCAGCGGGGCCTCCGCTCCGCGGCCCGTTCGGCGACCGGCGCGCTCGCCGCCAACGCCGCGGCCACCGTCGCCAACACCCTGGAACGGTTCCGCACCGGCCACCAGGACCAGCAGGCACAACCGGCACAACCGGCACAACCGGCACAACAGCCCCAGCAGCGACAGGCGAACCAGGAAGAAGTCTTCGACGACCCGCTGCCGTTCCCGCCCGACAGGAACCCAGCCCCGGTGACGTCCGCGACCAGCAATGTGCCGCCCCCCGGATACACCCGGGTGCCCGCAGGGACGTTCGACCCGAAGGACCTCACCGACTTCCAGATCGACGAACTGGTGCACCGGATGATCGGCCGCATCACCCGCCTCGTCCGCACGGAGCTCCGCATGGACCGCGAACGGATCGGCAGGCTCCGCGACGACCGCCGCTGACCGACCGCCCCGGCCGCTCCCCCCCCCCCCCCCCCCAGGGCCGCTCCCCGTCCCGCACCACCGGTGCACCACCGCAGTAACGACAGAAAGGCCCTCGTACGATGCCCCGCCAGGACCCGGGCTCCACGATCTGGTTCAGTCTCTCCATCGACGGCGAGAGCCTCGGTTACTTCAACGGCTGCGAGGGCCTCTCGTCGCAGGTGGAGGTGGAGCACCGGCAGGAGGGCGGCAACAACGGCTTCGTGTGGCAACTGCCGTCCCGCGTCACGTTCTCCACCATCCGGCTGACCCGCCCGCTCACTCCGGACACCACCAAGGTCGCCAAGTGGATCTCCACCGTGCAGACCGGGATCAAGCGGCCCACCGCCGAGATCGCGGCGCTGCGCGCGGACGGGTCGGAGGTGGCCCGCTGGGGTCTCATCGACGTGCTTCCGATCAGCTGGCAGGGCCCCCGGCTCGACCCGGGCAGCCCGGCCGTCGCCACGGAGGTCCTGGAGATCGCCCACCACGGGTTCACGGACTGACAGCCGCAGCAGGCGCAGAGAGAAGCGGGACACCCCTTATGCCCAAGAGCAAGGGCGCGGGCAAGAGCCTCGTACGGGCCAGCCTCGCCATCCATGAGCCCCCCATCGGCATCAGCACCACGCCGGGGGGCCTGATGAAGACGTTCACCTTCGACTTCAACCCGTCGACGCTCACCATCAGCCGCCGCGCGTCCTGGACGGTGACCCCGACGGCGAGCAACCGGGACGGTGCGCAGCCGGAGTTCATGGGTTCGGAGGCGCGCGAGATGAGCGTGGAGATCTTCCTGGACTCCTCCGACAAGCCCACGAGCAACACGGTCATGAAGAAGGTGAAGGCACTGCTGGACTGCTGTGCGGTGACGGCGAGGAGCAAGGACGCCGACCAGCCTTCGCCACCGTGGGTGGTCTTCCAGTGGGGCTCGTTCGGCACGGCCCGGTTCACCGCCTACGTCGGCTCCGTCGAAGCCTCGTACACCCTCTTCGGCACGTCGGGCGTGCCCATCCGGGCCACCTGTCAGCTGCGGCTGCACGAGATCCCGGGCGAACCCGACGGGCAGAACCCGACGTCCGGCGCGCTCACCGCGCAGCGCGTGCACCGCGTCGTCGCCGGCGATTCGTTGCCGTCGCTCGCCTGGCGCGAGTACGGCGACGCCACCGTCTGGCGGACCATCGCCGAGGCCAACGGGATCGACGACCCGTCGGCCCTCGCGCCCGGCACCGAACTCGTGCTGCCCGCAGCGCAGGAGGTGGGCCGCTGATGGCCGACACGGCATTCTCCAGCATCATGAAGGTGCGGCTCGGGGGCTCCGAACTGCCCGAGAAGTACGCCCGGATGTTCGTCGACGGCTGGGTCGACCAGGGCGCCGGGGTGCCGGCCGCGTTCCGTCTCACCTTCCGCGACCCGTACCGTCTGCTCCTCAAGGAGCTCAACGTGCAGTTCGGCACTCCGGTGGTCCTCACACCGGTGGCCGACGGGCAGGGCGCCGGTGATCCGCTCCTCACCGGGGAGGTCACCGCCCTGGAGGCCGACTACGACGGCACCGGAACCTTCACCGTCATCCGCGGCTACGACCTCGGGCACCGCTTCCTGCGCCGGCGCCGCGTGGTCGCGTACACGAACGAGACCGCGTCCTCGATCGTCAGGAAGCTGGCGGGGCTCGCGGGCGTGCCCGTGGGAAGGATCGAGTCCTCCCGCGCGAGCTACGAGTTCATCAGCCAGGCCAACGTCACGGACTGGGACTTCATCGCCCGGCTCGCGGACGAGAACAAGATGGTGATGTCCCTCGACGCCCGGGGCAAGTTCCACTTCGTCTCGCCGAAACCGTCGTCGGGCGCGCCGTCGCCGAAGAGCGAGAAGAACCCCCTGGTCCTGAAGTCCGGTACGGACATCCTGCGCCTGCGGACCTCCGTGACCGCCGCCGACCAGGTGGCGGAGGTGGAGGTGCGCGGTTACGACGTCGCCACCGCGCGCGAGATCGTGGAGACGTCGACCCGCGCCAACAACCCCGTCTTCTCCATCGGCACGTCGCCGAAGAAGGCGGCGGGCGCCTTCAAGAAGACCAAGCTCGTGCGGACCTCCCAGCCCTACGACAAGCGGCCGGAGGTCAAGCACGCCGCCGACGCCCTCTTCGACGACGTGTCCTCCTCCTTCTCCGAACTGGAGGTCGTCGTCCACGGCAACCCCAAGCTCCGGCCGGGCGTGCCCGTGGCGCTCGCCGAGGTCGGCTGGCCCTTCCAGGGCAAGTACACGACGACCTCCGTGCGGCACGTGTTCGGCAACGGACAGCGCTACGAGTCCTGGGTCAACGTCAGCGGCCGCCAGTGGCGCTCCCTGTACGGGCTGACATCGGGCGGTACGGAGAGCGAGCCGCGGCTGCCCGGCGTGGCCAACGCCGTCGTCACGGACGTCGACGTGAAGGACGAACAGGCCCGCGTGAAGCTGAGGTTCCCGTGGCTCGACGACACCTACGTCAGCGACTGGACGCGCTGTGTGCAGCTCGGCGGGAAGCGCGGCGGCGGCATCTTCCCGCTGGACGTCGGGGACGAGGTCCTCGTCGGCTTCGACCGGGGCGCGCTCGACCACCCCTTCGTGATCGGCGGGCTCTACAACGGCAAGGACAAACCGACCCGGAACAAGTCCCCGCTGTACTCCGGAGCGCGCAACCAGGCCAGCCGCCACACCATCTCCGACCGCACCGGCAACCGGATCGACCTGCTCAGCCAGCGCGTGGGCCGCGACCGGGGCGTGCGGGTCACCACGGGCGACGGCAAGCTGACCGTCAACCTGGACCGGGCCAGGACCGAGATCACCGTGGACAGCAAGGGCTCGGTGACCATCAAGGGCAGCCGCTCGGTGTCCGTCCAGGCGGGCACGGACCTCACGCTGAGCGCCAAGCGCAACGTGTCCATCAAGAGCGGCGGTCTGCTCAGCCTCCGTGCCGGGAGCGCCGTCAACGTGAACGCGGGCGGTGGCGGGTTCAGCGTCACCACCTCGTTCCTCAACGTACGGGTGGCCGGCCTGGCCACCGTCAGTGCCGCCGGACCCCTGATGCTCACCTCGGCCGCCAGCGTCGGGCTGACCTCGTCCAACATCAACCTGACCGGTGCGGTCCTGGTCAACCGCAAACCGCTGCCCTTCTGACGATGAGGACCGGTGATCTCTGATGGCCGAACAGTTCGTCGGCTCCGGCTGGGCCTTTCCGCTGCGCATCGGACCCACCGGGGGCATCGCCCTGGTCAGCGGGGAGCGCGAGGTGGAGGAGGCCATCCGGCTCGTCCTCGCGACGGCGCCCGGTGAGCGGCCGATGCGCCCGGAGTTCGGCTGCGCCATCCACGACCTGGTGTTCGCGCCCGTCAACGAGCAGACGGCGGGCCGCATCCAGCACGAGGTGTATCTGAGCCTGGACCGCTGGGAGCCGCGCATCGAGGTGCGGGACGTCGAAGTCACCGCGGGCGAGGACCAGTCCGTCCTGTACATCGACGTGCGCTATGCGATCCGCGGCACCAACAACCCGCGCAGCCTCGTCTTCCCCTTCTATGTCATCCCCTCCCACGACGAGCCCGGGGACTCCTCCTCGTCCGACGGCCCCGGCGCACCCGAAAGCGACCGCTGATGCCCCTGCGAAGCCCCAACCTCGACGACCGCCGCTTCCAGCAGTTCGTCGACGACGCCAAGCGCTACATCCAGCAACGGGCCCCGGAGTGGACCGACCACAACGTCTCCGACCCCGGCGTCACCCTCGTCGAGACGGTCGCGCACATGGCCGACCAGATCGTCTACCGGCTCAACCGCGTCCCGGAGAAGAACCATCTGGCCTTCCTGGACCTCGTCGGCATCACACTGTTCCCGCCCGCCGCCGCGCGCACCGACGTCACGTTCTGGCTCTCCGCGCCCCGCGCGGACGTCGTGGCGGTGCCCGCGGGCACCGAGGTGACCACGTTGCGCACGGAGCAGGAGGACGCGGTCGTCTTCGCCACCGAGCAGGATCTGGCCATCGTGTCCAGCGCGTTGCGGCACCTGATGGTGCAGAGCCGCGGGGAGCCCGTCACCGACAGGACCACCGAGATCGCCGAGGACCGCGACGTCCTGTGCTTCACCGAGTCGCCGCACCCCGGGGACTCTCTGATGTTCGGCCTGACCGCGGCCGTCCCGCACTGCGCCGTCGCCGTCGAACTCGACAGCCGTGTCGACGGCGTCGGCGTCGACCCGCGCCAGCCACCCCTGGTGTGGGAGGCGTGGACCGCGGACGGCTGGCAGCCGTGCGAGGTCCACCGCGACGGGACCGGCGGCCTCAACCGGCCCGGCGAGGTCGTCCTGCACGTCCCGGGCGGCCACGTCCTGTCCCGCAGCGGCGGCCACGAGGCGGGCTGGCTGCGCTGCCGCGTCATCGAGCCGCTGCCCGGCCAGCCCTTCTACACCACCTCACCGACCGTGCGGTCCGCCGACGCCTGCACGGTCGGCGGCACCACCCGTGTCGTGCACGCCGAGACGGTGCGCGACGAGGCCCTCGGCGAAGCCACCGGACTGCCCGGGCAGCGGCTGCGACTCACCCACGCGCCCGTCGTCGGCGACGACCCGCCGGTGCTCCTCCAGACCGCCGAGCGCGACGGCTGGGAGGACTGGCAGGTCGTACCGCACTTCGCCGAATCCCGGCCCGGCGACCGGCACATCACCCTCGACGCGGCCACCGGTGACATCGCCTTCGGCCCCGCGGTGCGCGAACCCGACGGCTCCCTGCGCCAGTACGGTCTGGTCGCCCCCAAGGGCGCGGTCATCCGCGCGCGCCGCTACCGCACCGGCGGCGGCCGCTCCGGCAACGTGGCCCGCGGCGCGATCCGGGTCCTGCGCACCTCCATCCCGTACATCACCGAGGTCGTCAACCTCGAAGCGGCCCGCGGCGGCGTCGAGGGGGAGACGGTCGAGGAGGCCAAGGTCCGGGCCCCGATCTCCCTGCGCGCCCAGGAGCGCGCCGTCACCCTGCGCGACTACGAGGAACTCGCCCGCCGCGCGGCACCGGAGACCGCGCGCATCACCTGCCTGGAGGGCGATCCCGACGAACACGGGGCGTACGCCGTGCGGGTCCTCGTGGTCCCCCAGGCCGTACCGGACCCCGGCGGCCGGCTGCGTTTCGAGCAACTCGTCCCCGGTGACGCGCTCCTGGACCGCGTCACCCGCCATCTCGACGAACGCCGCCTCATCGGCACCCGGCTCGCCGTCGGGCCCCCCTACTATCAGGGCATCACCGTGGTGGCCACGGTCCACGCGTTCCGCGGGGTGGAGACCGACCGCGTGCGGCGTCAGGCCCACGACGCCCTGTACCGCCACCTCGATCCGCTGACCGGGGGCGCCGACGGCCGTGGCTGGCCGTTCGGCCGCCCCGTCCAGGCGGGCGAGGTCTTCGCCGTCCTGCAACGGGTCCCGGGCGTCGAACTCGTCGACGAGGTCGTCCTGCACCCCGCCGACCCCCTGACCGGCAAGCGCGGCGACCGGACCGACCGCATCGACCTGGAACCGCCCTCCCTGGTGTTCTCCTACGACCACCGCGTACGCGTGATCGGAGACGCCCCGTGACCGCCCCGCCCTGCCCGCCGCACCCGGGAGGCCCGCGATGAGGGGGTCCGTCGACGGCCTCGGCTCCTCCGCGCCCATCAGCACGATGCTCCCGGCCGTCTACGCCGACGACGACCTCGCCCAGCGCTTCGTCGCCGGGCTCGACGAGGTCCTCGCACCCATCCTGAATGTCCTCGACTGCCTGGACAGCTACTTCGACCCCGCCCTCACCCCGATCGACTTCGCCCAGTGGCTCGGTACGTGGATCGGGGCGGAGACCGACGACACCGAACCCGAGCGGCGGCTGCGCGCCGCCGTGGCCGCCGCGGCCGGTCTGCACCGCGTACGGGGCACCCGGCGCGGCCTGTCGGAGGCGGTACGCCTCGCGTTCGGCACCGCGCCCGAGATCACGGAGAGCGGTGACGCCGCATGGAGCGCGCGCCCCCGCGGCCCCGTCCCCGGCACTCCCCGCCCCCACCTCCACGTGGCGCTTCGGCTGCCCGAGCCCACCCCGGCGGACACCCACCGCCTGGACGCGCTCGTGGCCGCCGCACGTCCCGCACACATGCCCTACACCGTCTCCGTGACGGCCGCCGAAAGGATCCTGGACAGATGACCACGCAGAACTGCGCCGAGTGCGACACCCGCGTGGAACCCGGGCAGTCGTTCTGCGATGCCTGTGGTGCCGTGCTCGGGTGGGATCGCGCCGGTGCGCGCGGTGGGACTGCGGGGGGTTCCGGTTCCGGTGTCAGTTCCGGTACTGGTGCTGGTGTCGGTTTCGGTTCGGGTGCCGGTGCCGGTGCCGGTTCCGGTACGGGTGCCGGTGCCGGTGTCAGTTCCGGTACAGGGTCCGCTGCCGGTGCTGGTGCCGGTTCCGGTGCTAGTGCTGGTTCTGGTTCCGGTGCTGGTTCCTCCGCTGGTTCCGGTACTGGGCGCGGCTCGGGCCCCGGTTTCGGCTCGGGTCCTGGCTCGGTCTCCGGCCCCGGCTCGGGTCCGGGCTCCGGCTCCGGCTCCGGCTGGGATGCCTTCTCGCGTCCCGGCGGGGCCGGTGTCCCCCGCGCGTCGGGCGGCCCGCAGGGTGTGGCGCCGGGCGGAGTGCGCGGCGGTGTGCCCGGCCCTGACGGCGCGGCCGGCGCCCACGCCGCGGGTCCGGCACCCGCACCGGTCACGGGTCCCGTGCCCGCACCCGCTGCCGGACCGGGCACCGCCCCCTCCGGGCTTCCGCAGCGCCACCCCTCGGGTACGGTCCCGGAGGGCACCGCCGACCGCGGCTCCGGACACGGCGATCCCGCCGGGCACGGCGGCTCCGGGCCGTACGGGGCGGCGGGCGCGGTGGGCGATTCCCCGTCGGCCCTCGGCGCCCCGGACTCGGCGGACACCGCCCGCACCGTCCCGACGCCCGCCGCGCCCGCCGCGCAGTACGGTGCGCCCGCCGGGACCCCCGTCTCCGACCGCGCCCGTTCCCTCGTCGTCCCCGTCGCCGACCCCGCGGCGCCCACGCCCGCACCGGCCGTCGCCCCGGTCCTGCCCGGGCGGCCCGACACCGACCGGCCGTACGTACGCACTCCCGGCCCGCAACTGGGAGCGCAGGGCGCGCCCTGCCCCTGGTGCGCCACCCCGAACCACCCCGACCGCCACTACTGCGGCCGCTGTGCGATGCCGCTCGCCGAGAGGAGCGACACCGCTCCCGCGCACCGTCCCTGGTGGCGCCGCCTCACGGCCCCCGGGCAGCAGGAGATCCCCTGGGCGGGCGATCGCCCTCGGCTGCGCCGTGTGTTCGACAACATCGGCACCTGGGTCACCGTCGCCGTCGTCATGACGCTGCTCATCCTCGGCCTGGTGTACATCCCCGACGGCTACCAGGCCACGCGGGACCACTTCGCCAAGCGCGCTCCGGTCGAGCCGGACCGGATCAGCGCCTCGCGCTCCTACCCGGACCACGGGGCGAAGCTGGCCTTCGACAAGCTCAACAACACCTGGTGGGGTCCCGGGGTCGCGCAGTCGGGCCAGGGCGAGTGGATCGAGATGCAGTTCGCCCGTCCGGCGCGGCTGCTCGACGTCATCATCACGCCGGGTGTCTCGACCCGCGCCGACCAGCTCAGCAAGTCCGCGCTGCCCCACCGCATCAAGGCGACGGTCACCAAGAAGGACGGGAGTACCGCGACCCGCGAACTCACCCTGGACCCGGGCCCGGGCGGTCAGCGTCGCTCCTTCCGCGTCGGGGAGGCCACCAAGGTGCGGTTCACCATCGAGTCGGCGCACGCCGCGTCCGGGAAGAAGCAGGTGGCGATCTCCGAGATCGAACTCTTCGGCCGGTCGGACGGGAGCAGGACCTGAGCACCGACTTGAGCACCGGCCCGAGCACCTGGGACCCCTGCCGCCGAGCCGTGGCGCACCTCGACGAGAGCGTGCGCCACCCGGCCGCCGTCCCCCTGGCCGTGGCCTCGGCGGGCAGCGAGTTCGCGTCGAGCACCCGGTCGGTGCCGGCGCGCCGCTCGTGACCCGGTCGAGTCGGTGGGAATGACCGCGGCCGCCCGACGCGTTGGACCGACAGTCGCTCGCGCCCCTGCCTCATCGCATCGCCCAGGAGACACTTCGCCCATGGCACACCCCCGGCCGAAGACCAGCACCGGCTCGCAGTTGGAGATCGACGCCCTCGTGTTCGACGTACTCGGCACGCTCGTCGACGAACCCGCCGGTATCCGCGCCGGCATCGGTGGACTCGACGCGCTCGGCCCGACGCCCGACGAGTCGAGGATCGCGGGAGCGCTGGCGGTGTGGCAGCGGCACATCGAGAGTGAGCAGCGCCGCATCCTCGACGGCGACCGCCCCTACGCGAACAGCGACGTACTCGACGGAGAGGCGGCCCGGCTCGTCGCGGCGACCGCGGGAGTCGACGATCCGGCCGCCGTGGCGGCGCTCGCCCTGTCGAGTCGCAGGCTTCCGCCGTGGCCGGACAGCGTGACGGGGCTCGCCCGGCTCGCGGATCGCTTCCCGCTGATCGGGCTCTCCAACGCGAGCCGGACGGCACTCCTCGGAGTCAACGCGCACGCCGGGCTGCGCTGGCACCAGGCCCTGTCCGCCGAGGACGTCCGGACCTACAAGCCGGACCCGGCGGTCTACCGGCTGGCAGCCACCGTCACCGGACTTCCCCCGGAACGCCTGCTCATGGTGGCCACCCACGCCTGGGACCTGCGCGCGGCACAGGCCGTCGGCCTGCGCACCGCCTACGTCACACGCCCCGTCGGCGACCCACCCACCGCCGCGGACCGGTTCGACGTGTACGCCGACAGCCTGGCCGAGCTGGCCGACCGACTCGGCGCGTCCTGAGGCGGTCGCGCGATCACAGCACTGTCGGTCGCCCGGTCGCCGAGGACCATGAGGAGCCCGCGGGTCCCGATCACCCCGGCAGTGACGCGACGCCGGGGTCGGGTGCGTCCGGGTCCTCGTCGGCGCCCGGGAGGTCCGCGGTGCCCTGCGACCAGTGGTTCACCCACCCGCACAGGGCGCACGCGTAGCGGCCGTTGAGGCCGGTCACCTCCGAGCCGCACTGCGGGCACTCTGTTCGCGTGATGTCCACGCCCTCAGGCTAGCGACAGCCCGGCCCGGGCAGAGGACGCGTCACCGGGGACGGCTGCGCCACCGGGCTACGCCCATACCGCGGCGAGGCTCAGTGTCAGAGCCAGGCACGCCAGCCCGAGCAGGGTGGAGCGGAGCACCACTGCCTGGGGCCGGGCGGGGCGGTTGAGGGTGCAGCAGCACGGCGACTGCTCGAGGTAGGGGGAATCGAGCCAGTACGCTCCGAGGAGCTGGGCGTGGATCTCGGCCGGAACGTCATCGCTTTCCATACCCCGAGCAACGGCTCGCCGAGCCCTGGGGCTACGCCGACGTCAATCACCGGTCATGAGGTCCGCGCATGCGGCGGGATTTGCCGCAATTCGGCGTTTGCTCCGAGATATCGCGGGCAGAAGAGGCGCTTTCGCCGCCGCGGATGCCCCGCCCGGGGGCGACCCGGGTTGCCTCCGGCATACCACGGCCACCATGACGGGGACCCTGGAACGGCTGAGCGACGGGACAACCGCCATGACGGGGACTCCGGGCCGACCGAACGACCGGCTCGACAGGGATGACGCTCAGGTCGCACCGTCAGTTCCCGCAGAACTCGGTTTCTACAGCCGCGTCCTCCAGTTTCTGGTCGCCCCAGTCGCCGTTGCGGTTCATCGTCAGCACATGGCGGCCGTCGGGCGTGGCCACCGTACGGGTGGCCGATCCGGGGATCATGCCGCCGTGGCCCCAGGCCCAGCAGCCCTCCTTGAGCTTGAAGTGCCGTATACCGAGGCCGTACACGTCCTCGGGCCCGCCGTGGCCCTTGTCCCCGTCGACATGGACGGCGTCGAGCAGCTGCCGCTGCTGGGCTTCGGGCAGCAGCTGGCCGCTCAGCAGCTTGGACATGAAGGTGTTCACGTCACCGACGGTCGATATCAACTCTCCGGCCGCGAAGGCCACTGTGGGGCTGAACTCGGTGACGTCGTGCACCTTTGCGCCCGGGGCGTCGTCGAAGAGTGTGGAGTAGTGCTTGGCGTGGGGGTGCGGCAGCTCGGGTGAGAGTCCGGGCACTGTGGTTCCGCGGAGTCCGAGCGGCTTGACGATGAGGCGTTCGACCGCCTTCGCGTAGGTGCCGCCGGTGACCCGCTCGATGATCATTCCGGCCAGGACGTAGTTGGTGTCGGAGTAGTCCCACTTTCCGGGTCTGCCGGGCCTACTGCCCTCCTGGGGCTGGAAGTTCGCCCGGTGGGTGAGGGCGATGGACACCAGTTCCCCCGGGGCCCACCGGTGATGGCGGTTCTTGTTGAACTCAGCACCGGCGTACTTGGCGCGGAAGCCCTCGTCCATGTTGTAGTCGAAGATTCCGCTCGTGTGGTTGAGCAGGTGGCGCACGGTGATGTTCCGGGGTTTGTAGTTCTTGCCGCGCACCACTCCGGGCAGCCACTTCTCCACGCTGTCGTTCAGCGACAGCATTCCTCGGGCCTCGAGCTGGAGAAGCACCGTCGCCGTGAACGGCTTGGTCACGCTCGCGACGCGGAACCTCTCGTGGACACGGCGTGGTTGACCGGTAGCGAGGTCGCCGACACCCGCCCGGCCGTGCCATCTCCCCCGGACGTGCTGCACCTGGGCGACGACACCGGGGGTGCCCTGCTCGACCATGTCGTCCAGCGCCGCCTGCGTTCTCGCGTGCGGTCGCGGGGCCGGGCGGCACGAATCCGCGAGAGCAGGGGCGGTGCCGGCGGTCAGCGCTGCGACCGCGGCGAGAGCGATGGCGGCGCGACGTGGCGACTGTCGTTTCCTCATGGGAAAAGTTCACCAGCCGTCGGGGCCCCGCTCCATCGGGGACGACCCCGACATCGCTCAGGGTGCTCCCGGAATCCACCCTGACCCCTCAACAAGCTCCGGGCCACCGGCCCAACAAGCCCCGCGCTACCGGCGCGACAACCCGGCTACCCGCGGAGCTTCGCCTCGATCCACGCGACGCCGAAGCGCACAACCTCCTCCGCCTCGAACAGATGGCTCTCCGCCGCGCCGACCAGGCCCTTCCTGCCGATTCCGGACGCGACCATGTCGCGGCCGATCGCGTCGAAGGGCCACTGACCCTCCGGTACCACCGACGAATAGTCGAAGGCACCGCCCTGTGAGTCGATGTCGTGGAAGCGACGCCAGACCCGCTCCCCCTCCACGGTGATCGGCTGTTCGTAGTCCACGAAACGCTTGCCGGGCGCGTCGGCCAGCGCCTCGGCGTGGTGCAGCAGGGTCAGGGAGTCGAGCGGGGCGCCGAGCAGCAGGACCCGGCCGCCCAGGGTGACGAGCCTGGCCAGCGGACTGTCGGGGCCGTGCGGGTCGTCCCAGGGGTGCTCCGCCGTCAGCGCGTCCGCCCGGGCACCCGAGCGCCGCGAAGCTCGCGTCGGGGTGCCTGCTGCGGACAGCACCCGGCTGGCGGCGCAACGCGTCCGGGAGCCGTCCGTAGCTGTGGTCGGCCTCGCTCAGGACGGGGTGAGTGCTGTCTCATCCACGAGCGTGAACGTATCCGAAGGGGGATGACCGCACACTCTCTTATTCGAGAGGCCGAACACATAGGGGCACCCCCTGTCCAGTCACGCAACGTGCCGCCCGCTCACCCAGCGCGTCACCCGGGGGCGGCCGTACGCCCCAGCCGCGGCCGCGTTCCCGCGCGAGGGGACAATGGAGCGGCACGACCACCGGAAGAAACCGCACCAGCAGGAGTCACCGCCTTGTCAGAGCGCACCTCGTACGCCGACCGCACCGAGCTGAAGGCCGACTGCGGCAGCTGCTTCGGTCTGTGCTGTGTCGCGCTGCCGTTCTCGCGCTCGTCGGACTTCCCGGTGGACAAGGCGGCGGGTTCGCCGTGCGGCAACCTCCGGCAGGACTTCGGCTGCGGGATCCACGAGCGCCTGCGCGACAAGGGCTACAACGGCTGCACGGTCTTCGACTGCTTCGGTGCGGGTCAGAAGGTCTCCCAGGTCACCTTCGAGGGCGTCAGCTGGCGGGAGGACCCGGACTCCACGCGCGCGATGTACGAGGTCTTCCCGGTCATGCGGCAGCTGCACGAGCTCCTGAAGTACACCGCCCAGGCCCTCGACCTGCCCGCCGCCCGGCCCGTGCACCCGGATCTGCGGCGTGCGTACGACCTGATCGACGGGTTGACGCGGGACACCGCCGAGACGGTACGCGACGTGGACGTGGACGCGCTGCGGGGTGAGGTGAACGCGCTGCTGCTGCGCGCCGGCGAGCTGGCCCGCGCCGCGGTCCCCGGACGCAAGAAGAACCACCGCGGCGCCAACCTCATGGGGGCGCGCCTGCGCGGTGCGAAGCTGCGGGGCGCCAGCATGCGGGGCGCGCTCCTGATCGCCGCCGACCTGTCGGGCGCCGACCTGCGCGACGCCGACCTGATCGGCGCGGACATGCGCGACACGAACCTGCGCGGGGCGGACCTGACGGGGGCTCTCTTCCTCACCCAGCCGCAGCTCAATGCCGCACGCGGCGACGCCCGGACCAAGGTGTCGAGCCCCCTTGAGCACCCCGCGCACTGGGCTGCGTAGTCACCCGCCCCGCGCTACGTCGGGGTCGCACCGGGCACGGCGTCGCCCAGGCTCCGCGTCGTACCAGACAAGGCGTCGTACCAGACCATGCCTTGCACCAGACACGGTGTCGCCCGGGTACGGCGTCGCACCAGGCATGCGCGTACGCGACTGGAGGAACAACAGACACCCAGAGGATAGTTAGGTTAGCCTTACCTAATTATTTAGCCGAGCCTCTTCCGTCGTCGCCCCTGGAGAATCTGGATGCGTCCACACAGCAAGCGCGTCACACGACCGAACCCCGCCGAGCGCGTGCGGTCCATCCTGCTGGCTGCGCGGTCGATGACGGTGGTGAGCGATGGGTGCCACACCGAAGTCCACCGGCTCGACGGCGAGGGGGCGATGGGCCACATGCACCTGCACGCTCCCCCGGAGAGCGTCCCGGCCACCGCGCACGGCCGCATCCCGGTCCGCCTGGAACTCACCGACATCGCACCGACCGCCGCCCGCGACCGACTGCGCGCCCGGGTCACCCTCACCGGGCTCCTCGCGGCGCCCTATGACGGCGAGTCGCACGAGAGCGCCTGCATGGAGTTCGGCCAGGCGCTCCTGGAGGACGGCGATGGGCGCCACTTCGTCACGCTGGACGAACTCATGGCGGCCGTCCCTGACCCCGTCGCGCGCGAGGAGGCGGACATGCTGACGCACCTCGTGGACGAGCACCACGAACTCGTCCCCCTCTTGGTCCGCCTCGTGCAGCCCCGGCCGACACGGGATCTGGTGCGTGCGGTCCCTCTGGCCCTCGACCGCTACGGGATGACCCTGCGCCTGGAGTACCCGACCGCACACCGCGACGCCCGGCTCCCGTTCGCCACCCCCATCAGCCACATCGACCAGGCGGGGCCACAGGTCCGCGGCCTCCTCGCCTCGGCCCGCCGCGCCTCCCACGGCAACCGGCTGCTCGCCTGAGGCGCGCTCCGCGCCGCGTGGTCAGTGGTCAGCGCGATCGGTCAGGCCCGCCGCGGTCAAGGTGAGGTGCTGGGCCAGCACCTCGGCCGCGGCGTCGGCGTCGCGGGCCAACGCGGTTTCCTCCAGACGGCGGTGCTCCAGGCGGCGGGTGCTCCCGCGCGCCGTCCCGGTCGGGCCTGCGCAGGGACGACCAGCGGCGGGCCAGCTCGCTCGCGATCCACATGCGGTCGAAGGTCTCCAGGAGTACGGGGTTGCCGCACCCCTCCAACAGGGCGCGGTGGAACATGGGACCCTCCCAGCCGTGCCGATGAACCCCTACGACGGCAACGGCGTCATGCGCCACACCTGATCCATGTTCGTTGTACGGTCCCACTGCTCCGCCTGGGCCCCTTCGTCCTTGCTCTGGCCGCGGATACCGAGGTACTTGCCGCTCCGCAGGTTGGCGAGCGTATAGGTGGCGTTCTCGGGCGGGCCCTCCGGCGTCATCGCCCAGGTGTGGAACCGGTATCCGTCGCAGGAGAACTGGTTGGCGTTGGCGCCGTTGTCCAGGCTTCCGTTGCTGATGGCCAGGCACCGGCCGCTGTTGTCGTTGACCACGGCGACCTTGCCGTCACCCAGTTCGACGACCTGCCAGCGCTGGTCGGTTGCGCCCGTGCAGGTGCGCTGGATCGCCCTCGCGCCGTCCGCACCGCTCTGGTTGAGGATGCTCAGACACTTGCCGCTGTGGGTGTTGACGAGCGTGGTGCCCCACTGCGGGGGCGGTTGCTGCTGGGCGAAGAGCGAACCGGGCTGCTGATTGCACTCCCACTGTCGCAGCGCCGCGCCGTCGGCGGTCGAGGACTCGGTCACCTCCAGGCACTTGGGCGAGGTGGACGTCATGGTCTGGAAGCCGACGCCCTCCCCGATGGGCACGATCCGAAAGCTCACGGCGGGACCGCTGCCGCACTCGGCGAGCCGGAGCGCCGCCCCGGCCGCGGGGCTCGCGTTCTCCACCCCGACGCAGGTACCGCTCACCGCGCTGACGATGTTGACCGCGCCGGCGCCCGCACCCGAGGCCTGGAGGTACCAGCGGGCGGCGGGCTTGCCGAAGCAGCGTCCCTGCCGTACCGGCTGGCCGAGGGCCGACGTGGGGGTTTCCACGCACAGCTTGCTGTGGGTGCTGACGATGTTCACCACCTGCGCGGCGGAGGCGGCCGCAGTGCGGGGCTGAGCCGCGGCGTGCGTGGGCGGGCTCAGCGCCGCGGCCAACGCCGCGCAGATCGCCGTACAGAGCAAGGTCACGGCGAAGGCGGCCGCCTTCCCCGCCGACCGACGCGCACTTCGCCGGTCCCGTCGGGCACTGGCCTGAGTATTCATCCCGGAAGTCTCTCTGTGAGGACCAGACGTGCTACGGGTGCAGGGCGGTCCACGTCGCCGCGTCCACAACACCGGTGCCCGGCAGACCGAACTGCTGCTGGAGATGCTTGACGGACGCTTCGGTGATGACCTCGAAGGAGCCGTTCACCGGGACGGTCTGGTAGCGGTAGACCTCGTTGAGAACGCACTGGAGGTGCCGCACCGCCTCGCCGGTGTCCCCCTTCTTCAACGTCGGATGGCCGCCGAGGTACATGCACAGACGCCACTCCGTCGTCGCTGCGGCGGAGCGGTCCGCGGCGTGCGCGGAGGACGCCGTCGGCGCGGCGGCGAGGACCACGGCGCCGAGCAGCGCCCCGAAGGCCGTACGTCCGCGGGTCAGTCGAAGCGGTGCGCGCCGGGCCGTGCGGCTCTCGGACGCCACCGTGGGCTCATGGGACATGGCAGAGCTCTCCGTTCCGGGGTCCGGTTCCTGGATCCGGGGACCCGGAACCACGGACGCCGGGTATCTAGAACCACGGACACCGGGGCAAGTTCGGGAAGGGACGCGGGGTGCCCGCCGGCAGCTGCACGGCTTCCGCGGGGACGACCCCCCACCCCTTGATCTTGGGCATCGTGCCCACCTGGTCGCCTTGGGTGTAGTACCAGGTCTTGTCGCCCTGGGTGTCCGCGGGACCGGTGGTGAAGCAGGGGAACCACGAGGGTGACATCTTCAGCCAGCCGGTGACGGGCGAGGCGAAGTCGGCGCGGGCGTACACGTCCGACGGCAGGTTGTCGCAGTACAGCGCCTTGGTGAACACATTGCCGATGGCGTCCCGCAGTTGGATGCCTTCGCGCAACTCACATGTGGCCGCTCTGTCCGCCGCCCGCGCGGGAGCGGCGAGACCGGCGCCGACGGCCAGGATCCCCAGTACGGTCGCGACGGACGCGGCCCGCCGCCACGGGGAACGGCCCCCGCCCTGCGGCTTCCTCGGCCCGGCCGTCCCGACCGTGGCACCCGAGGCACTGGTCGTACCCGTCACACCCATCACACCCTCGACGGCAGTCACGTACCGGGCACCGGCCGCTTCCCTGTTCGCGGTCATGTCCACGGGCACTTCGCCAGGCCGGGGAAGGGGTGCTCGGGCGCCTTCACCGATGTGGCCGGCATATAGCCCCACGCCTTCGCCGCCGGCGTGGCCACCACCTGGTCGCCCTGGGTGAGGTACCACAGGTCGGTACCGGGGTAGCTGCTGCCCTGCTTCCAGCAGACGAACCAGGCGGGCGAGTAGAGCATCGTCCCGATCACCGGGCTGGTGGACCGCGACTGGAGCCTGATGTGACCCGGCTCCACCTCGCACAGGAGGTCCCCGGTGTACCTCCGCCCGGTCCAGTCGATGTGCTGTTCGTCAGGACGCAGCCTGCACTCGGCGGCCTCGGCCGCCGCGGCCTGCCCCGGCGGTGCCAGCACCCCCGCGAGAGCGCAGAACACCCCCGGGACCACACACCGACGCAGCAACCGCGCAGCGCGCCCGCCCCGTCCCTGTCTTCGTACGGCACCCCTGCCGGCCATGCCGCCCCCACCTCCGCACCCATCGAGAACCGCCCACCGGAGCACCGGCTGTGCTCCGTCGGGCGTACTGTCGCGGAGGTCCCTGATACGGGGCTGACATCCGTTCGCCACGCTCCCACATCGAGCAGATCCCCACGCCCGTGCGGAACCGGTCGGGAAGGCCTGCGCCGTCCACCCGCTAGGACGGCGCGTTGGCGCCGCATTGTTCCGGTCCCGTCGCGAACTCACACGAGAAAGCTCCGCAGGTCCACCACCCGATAACCCGCCCTGCCGATCTCGTCCACGATGCGCGGCAGCGCTTCCGCGTCCAGGACAGTGCCCCCGCTGGGGCTGCCGACGTGCATCTGGATGATCGCGCCCGGTGCGAGTGCGGCGCGGACGCGGTCGACGACGCGGTCGACGGTCATGCCGCGGGCGGGGCCGAGATAGCCGTTGGTGTCGGCGGTGAACTCGATCGCCGCGTAACCAAGGGCGTTGACGTCGGCGATCGAGGCCCGGGTGGTCGAGCTGTAGGGGAAGCGGAAGAACGGCAGCGGCTCGGTGCCCGCCGCGGTGCGGATCGCGGCGTCGGCGCGCCGCACCTCCCGCTGCCGCTCCCGGGTGCTCAGGGAGTCGAAGTACGGGTGGCTGTAGGAGTGGTTGCCCAGGCCGTGCTCGGCGCCCATGGCCCGTACGGCTGCCGGGCGGGCCTCGGCGAACGCGCCGGTCGGGAAGAAGGTCGCCGCGATCCGGCGGCGGCGCAGCTCGGCTAGGACCGTGTCGACGCCGCTCTCGTTCCAGGCCGCGTTGAAGGTGAGCGCGACCACCTTGCGGGCGGTGGGCAGGCGGCGGATCTCCTTGCCGAGCAGGGCGGCGGGCGGCTTGGGCTCTCCCGCGGGGGTGGGGCGGGGCTCCATGGCCGCACCGGGGCGGGGCTCCGCTGCCGCACCAGTGGGCCGAACCCCCGCCGCCGCGCGCCCGGGGACGCACGGCGTCACCCCCGCGGCCAACACCGCGGCCAGTACAGCCCTTCGTCCTGGATTCATGCCCCAAGTCTGCGGGCGACGGCTCGGTCCCCGGCCGCCCCCGGGGCCGGGCACCCGGGTGATTCCTTCGCCTCGCGACGTCGCGTGCTTCCGCGCGCTCCCCCGATTCCGCTCACGCCCCTCACACCTCGGGATCCGGCGCGAGCTCCGCGATGAGCAGGTCCACGCGCCTCTTGATCTCGTCGCGGATCGGGCGCACCCCTTCGACTCCCCGACCGGCGGGGTCTTCCAGCTGCCAGTCCAGATACCGCTTGCCGGGGAAGACGGGGCAGGTGTCGCCGCAGCCCATGGTGACGCAGACGTCCGACTCCTCGACCGCGTCCACGGTGAGGATCTTCGGGGTCTCGGCGGAGATGTCGACGCCGACCTCACGCATGGCCGCCACGGCGGCCGGGTTGACCCGGTCGGCGGGGGCGGAGCCGGCTGAGCGGACCTCCACCCGATCCCCTGCCAGGTGGCGCAGCCACGCGGCGGCCATCTGGGAACGGCCCGCGTTGTGGACGCAGACGAACAGCACGGAGGGCTTCTCGGACATCAGCGGGCTCCCTCTCGGACCAGTGGTGTCAGCCAATGTGGTCTCAGTCAGGGTCAGCCCATGCCAGGCCATGGCAATCCATCGCAGCCCATGGCAGACCATGCCAACCCATCGCAGCCAATACTGGTGTGACAGTATCAGTCCATGCTGACATCAGTCGAGACTGAGTTGATCCGAGTCCTCGCCGACCCCCTGAGACTGAAGATCGTGACCCTGCTGGCCCGCGAGACGCTGTGCACCACCCACCTGGTGGAGGAGACAGGCGCCCGGCAGACGAATCTCTCCAACCACCTCAGAGTCCTGCGGGAGGCCGGAGTCGTCGAGACGGAGCCGTGCGGCCGGTTCACCTACTACCGGCTGCGGCCGGACGTCATCGCCTCGCTCGCCGGTCGGCTCGCCGACCTGGCCAAGACCGCTCGTAGCACCTCCGACAACAAGAGGGCCTGCCCGTGACCCGCGCCGAAGCCACCACCAGCACCGCAGGGGCCTCGGTAGTCCAGAAGCTGTCGACGCTCGACCGCTTCCTCGCCGTGTGGATCCTCGTCGCCATGGCCGTCGGCCTGGGACTCGGCAGGCTCGTCCCCGGCCTCGACGACGCGCTCGCGAAGGTCGAGATCGGCGGCATCTCGCTTCCGATCGCGCTCGGTTTGCTGATCATGATGTATCCGGTCCTCGCGAAGGTCCGTTACGACAGGCTGGACGCCGTCACCGGCGACCGCAAGCTCATGGTCTCCTCGCTGGTCGTCAACTGGGTGCTCGGCCCGGCGATCATGTTCGCGCTGGCCTGGATCTTCCTGGCCGACCTGCCCGAGTACCGCACGGGCCTGATCATCGTCGGCCTGGCCCGCTGCATCGCCATGGTCATCATCTGGAACGACCTCGCGTGCGGTGACCGCGAGGCCGCCGCCGTCCTGGTCGCCCTCAACTCGGTCTTCCAGGTGCTGGCGTTCGGCCTGCTGGGCTGGTTCTATCTCGACCTGCTGCCCGACCGGCTCGGCCTCGGCGACGGCGAGCACCTCGACATCTCCATGGGGAAGATCGCTCTGAACGTCGTCGTCTTCCTCAGGGTGCCGCTGGTCGCGGGCTTCCTGACCCGCCGGATCGGCGAGCGGAAGTTGGGGCGTGCGGCGTACGAGGCGGACTTCCTCCCGAGGGTCGGGCCGTGGGCCCTGTACGGGCTGCTGTTCACGATCGTCGTTCTGTTCGCCCTCCAGGGGAGGACGATCACCTCGCAGCCGCTCGATGTCGCCCGTATCGCGCTGCCGCTCCTCGTGTACTTCGCGGTGATGTGGTTCGGCACGTTCGCCCTCGGCAAGGCCATCGGACTCGCCTACGACCGCACCGCCACCCTCGCCTTCACCGCGGCGGGCAACAACTTCGAGCTGGCCATCGCCGTCGCCATCGCCACCTTCGGCGTGACCTCGGGCCAGGCCCTGTCGGGCGTCGTCGGCCCGCTGATCGAGGTACCGGTCCTGGTGGCGCTGGTATACGTGTCCCTGGCCTGGCGGAAGAAGTTCGTGGCCTCGGACCGACCGGCTCCATGACACGACACCTCTGCGACACGACACCTCTGCGCGGTGGTCGTCGGCGGGGCTGGATGCCCACCTGCGCGGCTCGGGCGGTGGCGCCGGCTCGGCGAGCGGCGAGAAACGGCCGTGCCCCCGCCTTCCTGGCCCTGACCGGCTACGGTCAGGGCCGCTCGGTCCCCGCCGCTCTCGCGGCAGCCGGGTGACCGAGTGGTCAGGGGCGGGGGCGGGTGGCGGTGTCGAGGTAGAAGGCGTCGATGTTCTGGACGGCCTGCTCGAACTCCTCCAGGTTGACCGGCTTGGTCACATAGGCGTTGGCGTGGCTGCTGTACGCGCCGGTCACGTCCTCCGGTGCCGTGGACGTGGTGAGGACGACCACGGGGATGGTCTGTAGGTCCTTGTCGGTCTTGAGGACCTTCAGCAGATCGCGGCCGTTCATCCGGGGCATGTTCAGGTCGAGGACGATGAGGTCGGGGCGTACGGTGTCCGGCGAACGCAGGTGTTCGAGCGCGGCCACTCCGTCCGTGACCTGGACCAGGTTGCGGGCCCCGCGCTCGGAAAGGGCCTCCTCGATGAGCATCGCGTCGGCGATGTCGTCTTCGACGAGCAGGACGTCGAAGGGGCGGGCGGGGGTGGTCATCATCGGACGCTCCGAGCGTTTCTCGTGGGAGTGGTTGAAGAGTCCCGGCCAGCGGCGCCGGGCGCCCTGCCGGGTCACGCCGCAGGCGGCGCCGATCTGTGGATAGCCCGCGCCCGCGCGGGCGGCGGCCACGGCGACTTCCCGTTGCAGCCGTTCGGTGGCCTGCTGGAGGTGGTCGAGCAGGTGCAGCAGGGCCAGGGCCCGCTCCGGTCCTTCGCCCGGCGCGGAGCCATCGCCGAACCCCGGACAGTCCAGCGGCAGCACGTCCGCCGCCGAGAAGTCCATCGCCGAACCGCTCGCCGCCGAAAAGTCCACCGCCGGAACGCTCGCCGCCGAGAAGTCCACCGCCGCACAGCTTGCTGCCGAAGCGCCCGCTGCCGGACCGCCCGGCACCGGGCCACCCCCCGGGCCCGCGGGCGCCGGGGTCTCGATGAGCCGGCGGGCTAGGCGCTGCGCGAGGTGGCCGACCGCCGCGTCCGCGATGGCCGCGGTCTCCTGCGGGGAGGCCCGCAGTACGAAGTTCGTGCCTGGCATACCTGGCACTCTAGGTCCCGGATCACCCGCGCGACAACAACCGTTGTCGCCCTCTAGAGTGTCCTGGCTGCACTTCAAGGCGGCAGTCACAGCGAGGAGCCCACAGGATGACCGGCGAGCAGAAGCAACCGCGTGCGCGGGGAATCTCCCTGTGGACGACCCGGCGGTGGCTTCGCACCGGGGCTGCCGTGTCGTTGGTGGTCCTGGCCCTGCTCGGCACGACCGGAGCCTGGGTCCTGGCCAGGACCGGGACGCTCAGCAAGGACCTCGTGGACGTGCGGTCCCCCGCGCTGACCACCGCGATCCGCCTGGAGTCGGCCGTACTCAACCAGGAGACCGGCATCCGCGGCTACGGACTCACCGGCAAGCCGGAGTTCATCACGCCCTACGAGCGGGGCGTCACCGAGCAGAAGGCGAGCACCGCGCAGCTCACGGAGCTGCTCGACGGCGACAGCACCGGCCTCGACGACCTGAAGGCCGTACAGGAGTCCGTGGCGAGGTGGCAGGAGCGGATCGCGCGGCCCATCGCCGCCGCGGAGCCCGGCGCCCCCTCGCGGCTGGCCGCCGAGCGGGCGGCGGAGGGCAAGGCGACCTTCGACCAGGTGCGCGCCGCCCTGAGCCACCAGCAGGACCGGCTGCGCGCGAACCGGCTGCATGCGCGGGACGACCTGATGTCCACGATGACCCTGCGCAACTGGGTCTTCAGCGCCATCGGGCTTGTCATCCTCGTCCTCACCGCCGTCATCTTCGAAGGGCTGCGCCGCGGTATCAACAGGCCGCTGGAACAGCTCGGCGCGGACGCCCGCACCATCGGCGGCGGTGACTTCGATCACCCCATCTCCCCGACGGGCCCCGCCGACCTGCGGCGCCTCAGCAGCGACATCGACTCCATGCGCAGGCGCCTGGTCCAGGAGCTGGCGTTCGCCGAGGAGGCCCGCGTCCGCCTCGACGCGCAGGCGGCCGACCTGCAACGCTCCAACGCCGAGCTGGAGCAGTTCGCGTACGTGGCGTCGCACGACCTGCAAGAGCCGCTGCGCAAGGTCTCCAGCTTCACCCAGCTCCTCCAGCGGCGCTACGGAGGGCAGCTCGACGAGCGGGCCGACCAGTACATCGACTTCGCGGTCGACGGGGCCAACCGCATGCAGACCCTCATCAACGACCTGCTCGACTTCTCCCGCGTGGGGCGGCTGCACAAGTCCCACCAGAGCGTCGACCTGGACGAGGTGTTCGAGCAGACGCTGTCCTCGCTGAGCGTCGGCATCGAGGAGTCCGGCGCGTCGATCACCCACGATCCGCTGCCGACCCTGGTCGCCGACCCCACGCAGATGGGCATGCTCTGGCAGAACCTCATCGGCAACGCCGTCAAGTTCCGCCGTCCCGGTGAAGCACCGAGGATCCATGTCACGGCGGCGCGGGAGGGCGACCTCTGGCGGTTCACCGTGACCGACAACGGCATCGGCATCGAACCGGAGTACGCCGACAAGGTCTTCGTGATCTTCCAGCGGCTGCACACCAAGGACGCCTACAGCGGCAGCGGCATCGGCCTCGCGATGTGCAAGAAGATCGTCGAGTTCCACGGGGGCACCATCGGCGTCGACCCGGCCCACAGCGGCGGCGCCCGCATCGTCTTCACCCTGACGCCCGAGCCGCCGGAGAGCTCCGGCCCGTCCCCCCTGCCGGAGGACGCCCTCGCGGGCACGGAGCAGGTGAGATGACCTCATCCATGTCCCCCGCACCGGGCGGTACCGCCGCCGAACCGCTGTACCGCATCCTGTTGATAGAGGACGACGAGGGTGACGCCCTGCTCGTCGAGGAGCTCCTGTACGACACGGGGCTGCGGTTCGAGCTGACCACCCGCACCACCCTGGCCGAGGCCCGCGCCGAGCTGGCCGGGAGCACGATCGACTGCATCCTGCTCGACCTGCACCTGCCCGACGTGTCGGGCATCGAGGCGGTCGCCGCCGTCCGCGGCCTCGCCCCGCACACCGCGGTGATCGTCCTGACCGGTCTCTCCGAGGCCCAGGCCGGCTCCGACGCCATGGCCGCCGGGGCGCAGGACTACCTCGTCAAGGGCAAGGTCGAGGCGGACCTGCTGCGCCGCACGGTGCGCTACGCCGTCTACCGCAGCCGGACCGAACGCGCCAGCGCCGAGGCCCAGGCCGCCCGGCTGCGGGCGGAGGAGAACGCCCGCCTGGAGCGCGGTCTGCTGCCCCAGCCCATGCTCGACACCTCCACGGTGCGCGTGACGTCCCGCTATCTGCCGAGTGCCGAACTGGCCCTGCTCGGCGGTGACTTCCTCGATGTGGTGGAGGGCGACGACGGGTTGCTGCACGCCGTCATCGGCGATGTGAGCGGGCACGGCCCCGATGCCGCCGCGCTGGGGGTGTGCCTGCGGATCGCCTGGCGCTCCCTGATCCTCGGCGGACACCGCGGCGACGATCTGCTGCGCCTGATGGAGCGCATCCTGATCGCCGAGCGCGGCAGCCAGCTGCTCTTCGCCACCTGCACCCTGCTCACCCTCGACCAGGACGCGGGCACCGCCGTCCTGCACCTCGCGGGTCACCACGAGCCCCTCCTCACCACGGCCGACGGCACCTCGGAGCTGCCCGCCGCCCACGGCATCGCCCTGGGCATAGCCCCCGGTCTGTACGGCTGGCCCGCCACGACCGTCAGGCTCCCGGCCGCCGGGGCCCTCACCCTCTACACCGACGGCCTCACCGAGGGGCACAACGGGGCGAGTGGCGAGCGGCTCGGCGTCGAAGGGCTGCTCGCCCTGATCGGGAAGCTCGCGCCCGCGGACCCCGCCGCCCACGTCGATCTCCTGATCAAGGAGACCCACGCGCTGAACGCCGGGCAGCACTCCGACGACGTCGCCGTGCTCCGCCTCGACTGGGGTGGCAGGACCGCCCGCCACTGAGCCCCGGCACCGCCGCCCCGACGACCTTCAGCACATGATCTCCGGGGTTTCGCTTTGCCGAAGCCAACTTGCCCGGGGTACGGAAAGGCCTCTCACGTCTCCCTTTGTCATACGCACGTTCCCCTCACCTGTGCGCGGTGTTCACATCCCCGTCACGTGAGGAAGATCACCGAGGACAACCCTGGCCGCCCCCACGGCATCTTCTTCGGTGATCAAGGAGTCCATCCCAGGAGCTGTTGGCCGAGTGGCCGGTACGTCAGACAAGGCAACACCGTTTATGCACCCCGAAAAGCGCGGCTTCGCGCGAGCAACCCGTCGTGACGTCATCGCGGCCTCCCTGCTGTGCGCCGTGGCGCCCATCGGGGTGGGCATCGGTGTGGCGGCCCGCTCGGACGAGGGTGCGGGGACCATCACCCCGCACCAGCCCCCGGACCTGAGTACGGCGGCGCCCTCGGGAACGTGGGCGGCCTCCGGGCCGCAGCCGAAGACCACGGAGTCGATCGTGCAGATCGTCGCCCACCCCGACGACGACCTGTTCTTCATCAATCCCGAGGTCGGCCAGGCGCTGCGCAGCGGCAGGCCCGTGGCCACGATCTATCTGACGTCGGGCGAGGCCAACGGCATCAACGCGCCGCGGCGTGGCACGTACCGCGGCCGGCCCCGGCCCGCGCGCGACTGGCGCAAGTACGCCAAGGCGCGTCAGAACGGCATCCGCGCCGCCTACGCGGAGATGGTCACGGGCCGGACCGACCACCCGTGGCGGCGCAGCGTCATCGCCACGGCGGGCGGCGGGCAGGCGGAGCTCGACACGCTCCAGGGGTACCCGCACATCCACCTGGTGTGGATGCTGCTGCACGAGGCGGGCAGCATCACCGGTGACCGCCCGCACAGCCTGCACGGCCTGTGGGACGGCCGGATCGCAGCGCTCGGCTCCCAGCTCGTGCACGGCGGCCTGGTCACCCGTGACTTCTCGTACACACGGGAACAGCTCGTCCGGACCCTGACCGGCCATCTGGAGCGTTTCAAGCCGACCCAGGTGCGGATGCAGAACCCGACGCCGGGACGGCTCGACCGCAACCTCAAGTGCGCCGACCACCAGGACCACCGCTTCGGTGCCCGGTTCGTGCAGCAGGCGCTGGCCCGCTACGCCGCCACCGGCTCGCGCCCCCACTTCTCCGTGCAGACCTACATGGGGTACTTCAACGGCGGGCTGCCCCGGGCCCTGGACCCGGCGTCCGGCGCGTCCAAGGCCCGCACCCTGGAGACGTACTCCTGGAGCGACGCCTCGCGAAACACCTGCCAGGACCCGGCGGGCTGCGGTGACATCAAGGTCGCGGCGCGCCCGAAGCACCGCTGGTCGTACAGCATCCACCACGCGGGGGACACCGGCGTGGGCTGGCTGCTCGCGGGCAAGGGCGACAGCCTGCGGGCGTTCGCCGTGCTGGACGGCCGGATCGCGCACTGGCACCGGCCGGGCGGTGGCGCACGGTGGAGCACGAAGCGCTGGACGGGACCCACGCTCCTGAAGGACACCGGCATCGACACGGGAATCCACCCCGTGGTCCTGCCCGACGGGCGGATCGCCGTCTTCGGCACCCGCACCCTGTTCGGCGCCCGCGCCGCCGACTACCGCAGGGAGGTGGGCTTCGTCCTCCAGGAGGCCCCCGACGGGGCCTTCGGGCCGTGGCGATCCCTCGGCACCCCGGAGGTGTCCGACGAGATCGGCACGAACGACATCAGCTCGCCCGCCGTCGCGGTGCACCGCGACGGCACGGTGACGGTGTACCTGCGTGACAGCAGTCACCAGCTCACCACCCGCGTGCAGCAGGCGGACGGGCAGTGGACGCCCTGGCGCGGCCTCGGCGGCGAGGCGGTGTACGGCGACCCGGTCGCCGCGACGGACCGCTCGGGACGCTCCTACGTTCTCGCCGCCACCGCGCACACCGTCCTCGCCTGGATCCAGGACCAGCCGGACGCGCTGGTCCGCGGCCCGCTGCCGACCGGGCTCCCGCCCACCACGCTGCCGCTGACCGTCCGCCCCGACGACGACGGCGTCCGGGTCTTCTACCGCGTACCCGACTCCGGGAACGTACGCGGCGCCCGTCTGCACGCGGACGGCCTCGCCCCCGCCGCGGCGTCGCGGGGCGGCCGCAAGCCGCTGACCGCCCACCAGTCGGCGGACCTGACCGACTTCGGCGGGGCGGGCGGTTACGGCCCGGTGAGCGTCACCTCCAA
This sequence comes from Streptomyces sp. NPDC017940, assembly GCF_044328435.1. Lineage (NCBI taxonomy): Bacteria > Bacillati > Actinomycetota > Actinomycetes > Kitasatosporales > Streptomycetaceae > Streptomyces > Streptomyces sp. NPDC017940. The sequence continues at coordinate 237,658 of NZ_JBIRHJ010000004.1, forward strand.
CGACTGGGGCGGTGTCCTGCTGGCCGCCCGGTCCGCCACCGGTGACGTCGCCACGGCCTGGGGCACGTCCGGCGCCGCCAGGCACCGGCCTCAGTGGAACCGCACCGGTGTCCTGCTCGCCGGTGCCCCTTCGAGTGCCCCCCTGGCGTCGGGCGGCGTCGCGCTCACCATGCTCGGCCTCGACAGCCGCCTGTACTGGACCCATGCCACGCGTGAAGGAGGACGTCTCGCGCCCTGGCAACCGGTCGAACCCCCGGCGCCCGCCCGATCGAGGGCGTGATGCCGATGGGTGCCCCGGACACGCGCGACCCCTTCTTCGACAACGCCAAGTTCCTGCTCATCGTGCTGGTCGCGCTCGGCCACTCCTGGGAGCAGATCGTCAGCGGCACGCATGCGCTGCAAGCCGTCCACACCGTGGTGTACGCGTTCCACATGCCGGCGTTCATCCTGCTCTGCGGCTACTTCTCGCAGCGCTTCACCGCCCGGCCCGACCAGATGCGCCGCCTGCTCGAAGGGGTGCTCATCCCCTATCTCCTCTTCGAGACGGCCTACGCGGCCACGAACAGCGCGGTGCGGGGCGAGCCCTTCGCACTCACCCCGACGGAACCCACCTACCTCTGCTGGTTCCTCGTCGCGCTGTTCCTCTGGCGGCTCAGCGCACCGCTGTGGCGTGCCGTCCGCCATCCCGTGGCCGTCGCGGTCCTGGTCTCCCTCGCCGCGGGCACGACCACGATGGGCTACGACCTGGCGCTGCCGCGGGTGCTGATGTTCCTGCCGTGGTTCGTGCTCGGCCTGGGTCTGCGGCCGCAGCACTTCGCCCTCCTGCGTACGCGGGTCGCGCGTCGCTGGGCCGTCGTCGCCCTGGCGCTCGCCGGGGCCGGGGCCTATCTGTTCGTCCCCGCCCCCGACGAGCACTGGCTGTCCATGGACGTCGGGTACACCGAGCTCGGCGTGGGTCCGCTGCGCTATCTGGTCGTGCGCCTCGCCCTCTTCGTGCTCAGCGCCGTCCTCGTCGCCGCCTTCCTGGCCTGCGTGCCCCGGCGCCGCACGCTGTTCACCGCGCTCGGCGCCGTCACGATGTACCCCTACCTCCTGCACGGCCTGCTGATCCGGGCGGGCGAGGCCGCCGGGCTCTACCCGGCGCTCAAGGACCTCGGCCCGGTGGGCCAGGTCGTCCTGACCGTCTCGGTGGTCGCGGCGGTGTTCCTGTTGTCGACCCCGCCGGTACGGTGGCTGTTCCGGCCGTTCGTCGAGCCGCGGCTGCCGCGACGGTCCGTACCCGGGCCGCCGTCCGCCGCGCAGGACGGACCGGACGCCGTTCTCACAGCACGTCGGTCGTCGAGATCACGACCATCTTCGTGACCGACCCGTCGTCGCCCACCACGTCCCGTACATGGCGGAAGCCGAGGCGTTCGATCATCGCCAGGCTGGCCGTGTTCTCGGCGCCCACCATGCCGTAGGCCTCCTTGAGGCCCAGGTTGTCGGCGGCGTGGCGCAGCAGGGTGCGGACCACCTCGGTGCCGAAACCCTTGCCCCAGTACTGGGGGGCGAGGGCCGTGATGAGCTCGTGGCCGTCCACGTTGCCCGTCTTCTTGACCTCCGCGTGGCCGACGTATGTTCCCTCGTGCCACAGGCCCCACACGTCGAACAGGTTCTGCGGGTAGATGTCGGTGAGCATCATGCGGAAGGCCTTGCGCAGGTCCTCCTCGGGCACCTGCTCCTGGCCCATCCAGCGGCACACCTCCTCGTTGCGCAGCAGGGTGACGAAGCCCTCCTCGTCCTTGGATCGGTACGGCGCGAACTCCAGCCGTTCGCTGTGCAGTGTCGGCGTCATCGGCGAACTCCTCGAGCAGAACTGGAAAGAAAGTGGAGACGGCCGCGCTGTGGAACGGGGGAAGTGCGGCCCGAGGGTTGCGGGGGGTGAGGGGACGAGAAGGGTGGGGGGGGTGAGAAGGGACGGGAGTAGAGACGGGAAGGGATGGGAGGCGGGGTCGTGCCCGGGGTGACGGACGGCGGTGTCGTCGCCCCGGGTCGGCACCGGTGCGGCCTACGCCCCGGCGCTCTCCATGCGCTCACGCAGGCTGCGCGGACGCATGTCGGTCCAGACCTCGTCCACGTAGGCGGAGCACTCGGCCTCGGTGCCCTCCTTGCCGACGCGGTGCCAGCCGGCGGGTACGTCGACGTCGACCGGCCAGAGCGAGTACTGGTCCTCGTCGTTGCGCAGCACCTGGTAGCGGGTGTTCTCGTCCATGTCGGGCTCTCCGTGATGAGTAGTGCGGTCCCGTGGGACCGAATGGTCCGCGGTGGCGGGCCGCGGGGCGGGGTCGGTGGCTGTCGTCGGTGGCCCGCGGGCGCGGGGGCCGAGTGGCGTCACAGGCGGCTCCTGCCGGTGGTGGCCGCGGTGCCGCGGGCGTGCCCGGCTATGTGGCGCAGGGCGTCGGCGAACTCGGCTGCCACGCGCCGCACGGTCTCGGTGTCGTGCAGGCCGGGGCGGTGGTGCCAGGTGAAGGCGAGCCGGCCTTCCTGGACCGCGCCCACCACCTCGAGCGGGTGCGAACCGCTGTCCCGCGGGTCGTGGTCCTGGCCGAAGGAGCCGTGCTCGGTGCGCACGAGTCCGGCGTCGGATGCGGTCGGGCGGGCGTCCCACTGGCCGAGGTAGTTGAACACCACCTGCCCGTGTGCTGCCGCGCCGAGTCGCTCGCGCACCTCGGGCGGGCCGAAGGTGCGCAGCGCGCCGAAGCCGAGCCCGTTGCCGGGGACGGCGCGCAGCTGGCGGCGTACGGACTTCACGAGGGTCCGCCAGTCGCGGTCCTCGCCGATGTCGTCCGGGTCCGGCACCTGGAGGGCGACGGGGTGGACGGTGGTGAACCAGCCGACCGTGCGGGACAGGTCGGCGTCGTCGAGCACGTCCTCACGGCCGTGCCCCTCGAGGTCGAGGCGGACCCGGTCGTGGCCGGTCCAGCGGGCCAGTGCCAGGGCGAGCGCGGCGAGCAGGACGTCGTTGACGCGGGTGCGGTACGCGGTCGGGGCGGCCCGCAGCAGTGCCGTGGTGTCCTCCTCGTCGAGTTCCACGGACAGGGTGCGGGTCTCCCCCGCGTCCGTTCCCGGCACGCCGGCGGGCGGCAGGGGCTCGGCGGTCACCGCTTCCTGCCAGTACGGCAGTTCGTGGTCGAGGCCGCCCTCGGCGACGTGTGCGGCGAGGCCCCGTGCCCAGTCGCGGAAGGAGGTGGTGCGCTCCCCCAGGGCGATGGGCTCGCCGTCGGCGGCCTGGCGGTAGGCGGCTTCCAGGTCGTCGGAGAGGATGCGCCAGGACACGGCGTCCACGACCAGGTGGTGGGCGACCAGGAGCAGATACACCGGCCGTTCGGCGTCGCCGGTGAACAGGGCCGCCCGCAGCAGCGGGCCGCGGCCGAGGTCGAAGGCGGTGTGCAGGTCGTCGGCGGCCTTCTCCATGGCCGCGTCGGCCTCCTCGGCCGACAGTCCGGTCAGGTCGTACCGCGCCAACGGGTCCTTGTCGTCGGACGCGGGCGGCGGGTTGAACTGGTGCCATCCTTCGGCGTCGTGGGTGAAGCGCATCCGCAGCGCGTCGTGGTGTTCGAGGAGGGCGGCGAGGGCCGCGCGCAGCGCCGTGGGGTCGGGCGCGGTGTGCAGTTCGAGGAGGGCCGACTGGTTGAAGTGGTGGTGGCCCGCGCGCGGAGTGGTCAGGAACCAGTCCTGGATCGGGGTGAGCGGCACGTCACCGGTCACGGGCCCGTCCCCGGAGTGCTCCGGCGCGGTGCGCACGACGGTGGCGAGCTCGGCCACGGTCTGGTGGGTGAACAGGTCCCGGGTGGCCAGGTGCAGGCCCTCGCGGCGCAGGCGCGACACCACCTGCATGCTCAGGATCGAGTCGCCGCCGAGGTGGAAGAAGTTGTCGTACGCGCCGATGTCGTCGACGCCGAGCACGTCGCTCCAGATGCGGGCGACCCGGCGTTCGGTGTTGGTGCGCGGCGGGGTGTGCGGTCCGCCGCCGGTGTGGGCGGGTCCCGGTTCGGGCAGGGCGCGCCGGTCCGTCTTGCCGTTCGGGGTGAGCGGCAGGTGGTCGAGCGGCACGAACACGGACGGGACCATGTGCGGCGGCAGCAGTCCTGCGAGGTGGTCGCGCAGCTCGGCGACGGGCAGGTCCCCGGGTTCCGCCGTGGCGGGGACGACGTACGCGACGAGTCGGCCGTGGTCGGCGACCGCGGCCGCCCCGCCGTCCGGTCCTGCGGCGTCCCGCACGCCGTCGGCCCCTTCAACCCCGCCTGTACCGTGCGTGCCGTCAGTGCCTTCGGCACCGCCGGCGTCGTCCAGGGCGTCCAGGGCGTCCCGGCGCGGAGCCGTGCGGACGACGACCGCCGCGTCCCGTACCTGCGGCGCGGCGCGCAGCGCGCTCTCGATCTCGCCGGGTTCGATGCGGAAGCCGCGCAGCTTGACCTGGTCGTCGGCCCGGCCCGCGAACCGCAGTTGGCCGTCGGCGGCCCGGACGACGAGGTCGCCGGTGCGGTACATCCGCTCCCCCGGCGCGCCGAACGGGTCGGCGACGAAGCGCCCCGCGGTCAGCCCCGGGCGCCCGAGGTAGCCGCGGGCGAGGCCGGGTCCCGCCACGTACAGCTCCCCGGTCACTCCGGTCGGTACGGGGCGCATGGCCGCGTCGAGGACGTACACGCGGGTGGCTGCGGCCGGGCGGCCGATCGGTGGGGCGGCGGGGCCGGGGGCGAGCGGGCCCGTCCAGGTGGCGACGACCGTCGCCTCCGTCGGCCCGTACGAGTTGATCATCCGGCGGCCGGGGGCCCACCGCTCGACCAGGTCGGGCGGGCAGGCCTCGGCGCCGACGATCAGGGTCCGCAGGTGCGGCAGGGACCCCGCGGTGCCGGGGGGCACGGTGGCGAGGGCCGCGGGCGGGATGAGGGTGTGGCTGACGCGCTGCTCCGCGAGGGCCTCGGCGAGGCGCTCACCGACCAGCGGGCCCTCCTCGCCGGTCACCAGCGTCGCCCCGCTGAGCAGCGCGGAGCACAGTTCCAGGACGGAGGCGTCGAAGCTGGGCGACGCGAACTGGAGGACGCGGTCGCCCGGGCCCACGGCGTACTGCTCCGCGGTTCCCGCGGCGAACGCCGCGAGTCCGTGGTGCGGCACCACGACGCCCTTGGGCGTCCCGGTGGACCCGGAGGTGTAGATGACGTACGCGGGGTGGGTGGTCGTCAGGGCGGTGGTGCGGTCGGCGTCCGTGGGGGCGGTGTCCTTGCCGTCCCGCACCCACACCTGCGCCGGGTCGTCGATGACCAGGCTCGCGCCCGCGTCCCGCACCATGAACGCGCGCCGCCGCTCGGGGTAGTTCGGGTCGACGGGCAGGAAGGCGCCGCCCGCCTTGGCCACGGCGAGCTGGGCGACGACGCTTTCGCAGGCGCGCGGCAGGGCGAGGGCGACGATGTGCTCGGGGCCGACGCCGCGGCCGATGAGGCGGTGGGCGAGCCGGTTGGCGGCGCGGTCGACCTCGGCGTACGTCCACTGCCGGGACCCCTCGGCGAGGGCCACGGCGTCGGGTGCGCGCCGCACCTGCCGTTCGAACAGTTCCGGCAGGGTCGCCGGTGCGGCCAGGAGCGTGCCGCGTCCCTGGTCGAGCAGGGCCTTCAGCTCCGCGTCACCGGCCAGGGGCAGGGCGCCGAGCGGGCGGTGCGGGTCGTCGGCGACCGCGGTCAGGAGGGTGGTGAGCTGGCCTGCCATCCGCTCGGCGGTGACCGTGTCGAACAGGTCGGTGTTGTACGTGAGCACGCCGTGCAGCGCGCCGGACTCCGTCTCGGCGAACTCCAGGGTGAGGTCGAACGCCGCGTGCTGGAGCTCCGTCTCGACGTCCTCGACGTGCAGGCCCGGCAGGTCCAGGTCGGCGGCCGGGGAGTTCTGGAGGACGACCATCACCTGGAACAGCGGGGTGCGGCTGGTGTCGCGGGCGGGCTGCACCTCGTCGACGACCTGCTCGAACGGCACGTCCTGGTGGGCGAAGGCGTCCTGGACCGTCTGCCGGACGCCGTCGAGGAAGGCGGGGAAGGGCAGGTCGGGGTCGACGTCGGAGCGCAGGACCAGGGTGTTGACGAAGAACCCGATGAGGTTCTGGATCTCGGCGCGGTCGCGGCCCGAGGTGACGGTGCCGACGGCGATGTCCCGGCCGCCCGTCAGCTTGGCGAGGAACGTCTGCGCGGTGGCGACGAGGGTCGTGAACAGGGTGGTGCCGCGGTCCCTGCCGACCCGGGCGAGGCGGCGGGCGGTGTCCGGCGGCAGGACCAGGGAGGTGGTGGCGCCGTCGCGGGTGCGCACGGGTGGCCGCGGCCGGTCCGTGGGCAGGTCCAGGGGTGCGGTGCCGGCCAGGTGCTCCTTCCAGTGGGCGAGCTGCGCGTCCGCGCCGGGGGCGCTGCGCTGCCAGTGGGCGTAGTCGGCGTACTGCACCGGCAGCGGCGGCAACTCGGCGCCGCCGCCGTTCAGTGCGGCGCGGTAGAGGTGGGCGAGGTCGTCGGTGAGGACGGCGGTGGACCAGCCGTCGGTGACGATGTGGTGCAGGGTCAGGGTCAGTACGTGCTCGTCGTCGGCGAGCCGCACGAGACCGGCCCGGAGGAGCGGGCCCTCGCGCAGGTCGAACGGGCGGGCGCGCTCGGCGGCGAGCAGGTCCTTCAGGCGCGGCTCACGCTCGTCCCCGGGCAGCCCGGAGAGGTCCTGGAGCGGCAGCGGCACCTCGTGCGGCGGGTGGACGACCTGCACGCCGTGGCCGTCGACCGCGTCGAAGGTGGTGCGCAGGGACTCGTGCCGTGCCACCAGGCCGCGGAACGCTGCGGTGAGGGCACGGACGTCGAGCCGGCCGCGCAGGCGCAGGGCGAGGGAGGTGACGTACTCGGCGCCACCGGGTGCGAACTCCTCCAGGAACCACATGCGTTGCTGTGCGTACGACATGGGGGCGGTGGCGTCGCGCTCGACCGGGACGACGGCGGGACGCGCCGTACCGGCGGCGTTATGGTCGCTGAGCAGTGCGGCGAGCGCGGCCGGGGAGGGGTGGGCGAACACCTCGCGGGGTGACACGTCGGTGCCGAACTCCTCGGCGAGCCGTGCGGCGAGGCGGATGCTGAGGATGGAGTCGCCGCCCAGGTGGAAGAAGTTGTCCTCTACGCCGGGGCGGTCGACGCCGAGGACGTCCGCGAAGACCTCCGCCGTGCGGCGTTCGGCGTCGTTCCGGGGTTCGGTACGGGTGCCGGGGTGCGCGCCGGTGTCGGGGTCGGGGGCGGGCAGTGCCGCGCGGTCCACCTTGCCGTTGGCGCTGAGCGGGAGTTCCGCGAGGGCCACGAACGCGGAGGGGACGAGGTAGTCGGGCAGCGCCGCACGGGTGTGCTCGCGCAGGGCGTCGAGGGCGTCGGGGTCGTCGCCGACGGGGCCGACGAGGTAGGCGACGAGGCGCCGGGCGCCCGGCCGGTCCTCACGCGCCACCACGGCCACGTCCGTCACGCCGGAGTGGGTGGCGATGGCGGCCTCCACCTCGCCGGGCTCGACCCGGAACCCGCGGATCTTCACCTGGTCGTCGGCGCGGCCGAGGAACTCCACGGTGCCGTCGGGGCGGCGCCTTGCCAGGTCGCCGGTGCGGTACATCCGCTCACCGGGACCGGCGTAGGGGTCGGCGAGGAAGCGGGCCGCGGTGTCGCCGCCCCGGCCCAGGTAGCCGCGGGCCAGGCCCTCGCCCGCCAGGAACAGCTCGCCCGCGCAGCCCGGCGGCACGGGCCGCAGGCGGGCGTCGAGGACGTGGACGCGCATGTCGTCCAGGGGGCGGCCGATCGGCACGGTGTCGGGCACCGCCGTCGCGTCCGCCAGGGCGTGGGAGGTGGCGAAGGTCGTGGTCTCGGTCGGGCCGTACCCGTCCACCACGGTCAGTCCGGGGCAGGCGTCGAGCACGCGGCGTACGGCGGCGGCGGGAACCACGTCGCCCCCGGTCCACACCTGGCGCAGGCCCGCGAAGCAGTCCGGGGCGTCCTGGGCGAGGAGCCGGAAGAGCCCGGCGGTCAGCCACAGCGCGGTCAGCCCGCCCGGGCCGTCCCCGACTCCGGCACCCGCACCCGCACCGCCGGACGCCGTGCCGGACGCCGTGCCGGCCCCCGCGGCGGGTCGGGCGAGACGGCGCAGCAGGGCCGCGTCCACCGTGTCGCCCGGAGCCACGACGACGCAGCCGCCGGTCAGGAGCGGCGCCCACACCTCGAAGGTGGCGGCGTCGAACGCGACGGGCGAGTGCAGCAGGACCCGGGCGCACACGCCGTCGGCGAAGCGGCCGTCGGTGGCGAGCGACGCCACGTCGCGGTGGCGTACGGCCACGGCCTTCGGCTCACCGGTGGAGCCGGAGGTGAACATGACGTAGGCGAGCCGGTCGGGGTCGGCGGCGGGGGCGGTGAGCCTCCCGCCGGGGGCGGCCGGTGTCGCGCCGGGGGCGGCCGGTGTCGCGCCGGGGGTGGCGAGCGCGGCGCCGACGTCGGCGGCGGTGACGCGTGCCGTGACGCCCGCCCGGGCGAGCAGGGTGTGGCGGCGGTCCTCGGGGGCGCGGGTGTCCACGGGTACGTAGGCGCCGCCCGCCTTCAGGACGGCGAGTTGGGCGACCACCAGTTCGGCGGAGCGGTCCATCAGGAGGGCGACGCGGCCCTCGGGGCGCAGGCCGTCGGTGAGCAGCCGGGACGCCAGGCGGTCGGACCAGTCGTCGAGCTGCCGGTAGGTCAGCCGGCGGTCGCCGTCGTGCAGGGCGGTCGCGCCTGGGGTGCGCAGGGTCTGCTCGGCGAACAGGTCGACGGGGCTGCGCGGGGGCACCTGCCGGGCGGGGGTGTTCCACCGGCGCAGCAGCTCGCGGTCGTCGGCGGTGAGCAGGTCGAGGTCGTCGGGTGTGCCGGGGATGCCGTCGGCGAGCCGGGTGAGGAGCGCGGCGAGGCGGTCGACCGCGCGTTCCACGGTGGCGCGGTCGAAGAGAGCGGCGTCATAGGCCAGGTCGAAGCCGAGCCGGTCGCTGACGTGGGCGCGCAGGCACAGGGGGAACGTCGTGGCGTCGTCGGCGTGCACGTCCGCCACGCCCACGCCGGTGCGGGCGGTGGCCGACTCGTCGACGGGATAGTTCTCGAACACCACCATGCTGTCGAAGAGGGCCTGTCCCGTCGGGACGTCGCTCAGGGCCTGGATGCGGGAGAGGGCCATGAAGTCGTGGCGCCGGGCGTCGCTCTGCTCCTCCTGGAGTCCGCGCAGCCAGGGCAGCACGCCGTCCGCGGGCACCCGCACGCGCGTCGGCACCGTGTTGATGAACATGCCCACCATGGATTCCACGCCGGGCAGTTCGGCGGGGCGTCCTGACACGGTCGTGCCGAACACCACGTCGCGGCGGCCGCTGTAGCGGGCGAGCAGCAGCGCCCAGGCGGCCTGCACCACGGTGTTGACGGTGAGACCGGCACGGGCGGCCGTCTCCCGCAGCCGCCGGGACACGGACACGTCGAGGTCGCGCCGGACGGCGTCCCCGGAGCGGGCGCGGTGGGCCTCGGCGGGCGCCCGGTCGTAGGGCAGGGGCGTCGCGGCATCGAACCCGGCGAGCGCCTCGGCCCAGAACCGTTCGGCGGCGCCCTCGTCCTGGTCGCGCAGCCATCGTACGAAGTCCGCGAACGGTCGCCGCAGGGGCGGTGCCGCGTCCGTGCCGCCGGTGCGGGCGGCGTACCGTTCGCACACCTCGGTGAGCAGCTGCCCGGTGCTCCAGCCGTCGAGGACCAGATGGTGCGAGGACCACAGCAGCAGGACCTCGTCGCCGGGCAGGGCGGCGAGGGTGATGCGGGTGAGGGGCGCGGTGGTCAGCTCCATGCCCGCGCCGCGGTCGTCGGCGAGGAGCCGCTCCGTGGCCGCGGCGCGCTGCTCGGAGGTGAGGTCGCGCCAGTCCAGGTGGGTGACGGGCAGTTCCGCGTGCCGGTGCACCACCTGCACCGGGTGCGGCAGTTGCCGCCAGTGGACGCTGGTGCGCAGCGCCGGGGTGCGGTCGGCCACCTCCTGCCAGGCCTGCGCGAGGGCCCTCGGGTCGGCCACGCCGGTCAGCCGTACCGCGGTCCTGTCGAAGTAGGCGCCCGCGTCGTCGACGAGGCCGTGGAAGAGCATCCCGGACTGAAGGGGTGTCAGGGGCAGGACGTCCGCCACGTCGCGGCCGTCGCCCACGAGCCGGTCCAGTTGCTCCTGGGTGAGGTCGGTGAGCGGGAAGTCGGACGGGGTGCGGCCGCCCGCGTCCGGCCGCGCGCAGTGCGCCACGATGTCGCGCAGCGCCGCGCACGTGTCCTCGGCGAGGCGGCGGACGGTGGCCTCGTCGTAGACGGCGGTGGGGTAGGTCAGGCCGAGTTCGAGGCGGCCGTCCTGGACGACGCCGGTCAGGTCCAGGAGGTAGGGCCGTGGTTCGTCGGGGTCGGTGTCGCGTCCCGCCGACGGGAGGACGCCGCGGTACAGGCCTCCGTCGCTGTCGCCCGTGCCGCTGCCCGCGTCCCACTGCCCGTGGTAGTTGAAGCCGACCTGCGGTGTGGGCCCGTCGGCGAGGGGGCTGCCCGGGAGGAGCCGGCGCAGGGCGCCGTGGCTGAGGCCGTGGTGCGGGACCGCGCGGAGCTGTTCCTTGACGGAGCGCAGGGTGTCGCGCCATCCCGCGTCCGGGTCGACGTCCAGGGTGAGCGGGTACTCGGCGGTGAACCAGCCGACGGTCCGCGACAGGTCGACGTCGCCGGGGTCACCCGCGTCCCCCGGGCCGTCGGTGCCGGATCCTTCGAAGAGGTCCTCGCGGCCGTGCCCCTCCACGCCGACGAGCACGGTGTCGTGGGCGCACCAGCGGCCGAGGGTGCGGGTGAAGGCGCTGAGCAGCACGTCGTTGACCTGGGTGCGGTAGACGTCGGGGACCTGGCGGAGCAGTGCCCCGGTGTCCTCGGCCGTCAGCGTGACGGTGACGGTGGCGGCGGTGCCGTGGGTGTTGGGTCCGGTCCTGCCCGGCGGCAGGGCGGCGGGCGTGGCGGGGCGGGTCCAGTACGCGAGGTCGGCGTCGAGGCCGCCGGAGCGGGTGTGCCGGTCGAGCAGGGCGGCCCACTGGCTGTAGGCGGTTCCGACCGGGGGCAGCGTGACGGTCCTGCCCGCGGTGGCGGCGCGGTGGGCGCTCTCCAGGTCCGCGAGCAGGATGCGCCAGGACACGCCGTCCATCACCAGGTGGTGCACGGTGATCACGAGCTGTGCGGTCCTGCCGGGGCCGCGGTCGAAGACGAGGAAGCGGACGACCCGGCCTTCGGCGGGTTCCAGCGAGGCCTGGGCGGCGTCCGCGCTGCGCTGCACCTCGCTCTCCACGGCGGCGTCGTCGAGGCCGGTCACGTCGTGGTGGGTGAGGAGTTCGCCGGGCGGCTCGGGCAGGACTTCCTGGCGCCAGCCGTCGTCACCGGTGCGGCGGAAGCGGGTGCGCAGGGCGGCGTGGTGGCGTACGAGGGCGTCCGCGGCCTCCGCGAGGGCGGACAGGTCGGTGCCCGGGGACAGTTCGAGGCGCTGGGTCATGGTGAAGCGCAGCGGGTCGCCGGGGGCGCGGCCGTCGAGGTACCAGCGCTGGATGGGCGTGAGCGGGGCTTCGGTCGGCACGGTGGTGTCCGCCGCCGCGCTCCGGGGCGCCGCTGCCCGCGCGCACAGGGCGAGTTCGGCGACCGTGCGGTGGCGGAAGACGTCCTTGGTGGTCAGGGCGAGCCCGGCCTGCCGGGCGCGGGAGACGATCTGGATGCTGAGGATCGAGTCGCCGCCGAGGGCGAAGAAGTCGTCGCGGGCGCCGACGCGCTCCACCCCGAGGACCTCGGCCCAGATGGCCGCGAGGCGCTCCTCGCCGCCGGTGCGGGGCGCCACGTACGGCGTACCGCTGTCCGGCTGTGCGGGCGGGGCGGGCAGCGCGCGCCGGTCGGTCTTGCCGCTGGCGGTCCGCGGGATCCTCGCCAGCGGCACGAAGGCCGCGGGCACCATGTGGTCGGGCAGGGTCCGCCGCAGCCGTGCCCGCAGGTCGTCGGGGGTCGGCGGGTGCTCGCCCGCGGGCACCAGGTGCGCCACGAGCAGGGCGCGGCCCGCGTGTTCGCGGACCGTCACCACGGCGTCGGCGACGTCCGGCGCGGCCAGGAGCGCGGCCTCGACCTCGCCGGGCTCGACGCGGAAGCCGCGGATCTTGACCTGCTCGTCGGCACGGCCGAGGAATTCGAGCAGGCCGCCGGCGTCCCAGCGGGCCCGGTCGCCGGTGCGGTACATCCGCTCCCCCGGGCCGCCGAACGGGTCGGCGAGGAAGCGGCCCGCGGTCAGCCCCGGCCTGCCGAGGTAGCCGCGGGCCACCTGGGCGCCCGCGAGGTACAGCTCGCCCGGGACACCGGGCGGGACGGGGCGGAGCGCGGCGTCCAGGACGTAGGCGCGCAGGCCGCGTCCGGGGCGGCCGACGACCGGGCGGGCGGGCTGTGCCGCGCAGCGGCCGTAGACGGCGTCGACGGTGCACTCGGTGGGGCCGTACATGTTGTACGCGGTGACGCCCAGGTCCGCGGCCGCGCACAGTTCGCGCCAGGTGTCGCTGCCGACGGCCTCGCCGCCCACGAGGAGCAGGCGGGGGTGGTGGCGGCCGGGGGCGAGGAGCCCGGCGGCGGTCAGTTCGCGGAGGAAGGAGGGCGTGACGTTCACCAGGTCGAGGGCGCTGTCGGCGACCTGTGCGCAGAAGGCCTCCGGGTCCAGGCGCACGTCCTCGTCGACGAGGTGCACCTCCTGGCCGAGGGCGAGGAGCAGCGGGCCCTCCCAGGACGTGTCGAAGGAGAAGGACGCGCTGAGCGCGGCCTTCAGGCGCCGTCCGTCGGCGGTGTGCGGGGCGACGAGGCCTTCGCGGTGGTCGTGGCAGAGGTTGACCAGGTGCCGGTGTTCCACGACGACGCCCTTGGGCCGTCCCGTGGAGCCGGAGGTGTAGATGATGTAGGCGCCGTTGTCGGGGCGCAGGGGTGCCGGGCGGTCGGCGTCGGCCGGGTCGTGTGCGGGCAGCAGGGCCCAGGGCACCTCGCGGAGGGTCGCGGGCGTCAGGACCGTGCGCGGGGCGGCGTCCGTGAGGAGGAACGTCACGCGTTCCTCGGGCAGGTCGGGGTCGACGCAGAGCAGGGTGCCGCCCGCCTTCAGGACGGCGAGGAGGGCGACGAACAGGTCCGTGGTGCGCGGCAGCCGGACCGCGACGACCGTCTCCGGGCCGACGCCGAGGGCGAGGAGGTGGTGGGCGAGGCGGTTGGCGCGGGTGTTGAGGGTCGCGTAGTCGAGCGTGGCGTCGCGGGCCACCAGGGCGGTGGCGTGCGGGGTGCGGGCCGCCTGCGCCTCGAACAGGGCGGTGAAGGCGCCGGCGGCCTCCGGGAGCGGGTCGCTCTGCCACTCCTCGACGACCTGACGGCGCTCGGCGGCGGTCATCAGGGGCAGCGCCCAGGCCTTCTCCCGCGGGTCGTCGGCGGCCGCTTCGAGGAGCAGGGTGAGGCGCGCGGCGAGGCGTTCGACGGTGTCGGCGTCGAACAGGCCGGTGTTGTACTCCAGGTGCCCGGTGACGCCGCCGTCGTGCTCGACGAAGTCGAAGGCGAGGTCGAAGGTCGCGTTGCGGACGGGCGGTGTCACGGGCTCGACGGCGAGGCCCGGCATGCGGGGTGTCTCCGCCCCCAGGTTGTGCAGGGCCACCATGACCTGGAACAGCGGGGTGCGGCTTGTGTCACGCTCGGGCTCCAGGGCGTCCACGAGCCGCTCGAAGGGCACTTCCTGGTGGGCGAAGGCGTCCAGGACGGTGGTGCGCGCCTCGGTGAGCAGTTCGTGGAAGGGCCGGTCGGGCCGAACGCGGGCGCGCAGCACGAGCGTGTTGACGAACATGCCGACGACGTCGTCGAGTTCGGGGCGCTCGCGGCCCGCGGTCACGGTGCCGACGGCGACGTCCTCCTGGTCGGCCCAGCGGGCCAGCAGGATCTGGCAGGCCGTGAGCAGCGTCATGTACAGGGTGGCGTCGGCGCTCCGGGCCGTCGCGCGCAGCCGCTCGGTGAGGCCGGCGGGCAGGTGGAAGGTCACCAGGGCGCCGTCGCGGGTCCGCACGGCGGGGCGCGGCCTGTCGGTGGGCAGCTCCAGGGGTTCCAGGCCGGACAGGGCCTCGCGCCAGTGGGCGAGTTGCGCGTCGGCGACGTCGGTCCTGGCGCGCTGCCAGGCGGCGTAGTCGGTGTAGCGCACGGGCAGGGCGGGCAGCTCGGGCGCGCGCTGTTCCAGGGCCGCCGCGTACAGCTCGCCGAGGTCACGGCCGAGGACGGCGCCGGACCAGCCGTCGGTGACGATGTGGTGGACGGCGAGCACCAGGACGTGCTCGTCGTCGGCCGCGCGTACGATCCTGGCGCGCAGCAGCGGCCCGGTGGCCAGGTCGAAGGGGGTCGCGGCGGCGCGCCCGACGACGGCGTCGAGCTGCGCGTCCTTGTCGGCGCCCGACAGGACGTCGAGAGGCAGTTCCACGGTGTACGGCGCGTGGACGACCTGCCGGGCCCGCCCCTCCTCCTCGGCGAAGGTGGTGCGCAGCGCTTCGTGCCGGGCCACGAGGCCGTCGAGGGCCGTGCGCAGGGCGGTCTCGTCGAGGGTGCCGCGCAGCCGCAGCACGGACAGCGTCGTGTACTCGGTGCTTCCGGGTTCGAAGCGGTCGAGGAACCACAGGCGCTGCTGCGCGTACGACAGCGGGGGCGCGGTGCCGGGGTCCGCGGCCGGAATGACGTCCGCACCCGCGTCCCCGTCGGCCACCGGGTCGCCGAGCGCGGCGGCCAGGGCGGACAGCGTGGGGTGGGTGAACAGGAGCCGCGGTGAGACGTCCTGGCCGAAGGCCGTGCGCAGCCGGGACGTCACGCGTACGGCGAGGATGGAGTCGCCGCCGAGCGCGAAGAAGTCGTCGTCGGCGCCCACGGCGCCGGTGTCGAGGACGTCCGTCCAGGCGGCGGCGACCGCGCGTTCCGCGGGGGTGCGCGGCGGGACGCGGTCGGTGCCGGTGGCGAAGCCGTCGGGGCCGGGAGCGGGCAGCGCTCGCCGGTCGAGCTTGCCGTTGACGGTGAGCGGGAGTGCCGCGAGCGGTACGTAGGCCGCGGGGACCATGTGGGCGGGCAGGAGGCGCTCCAGGTGGGCGCGCAGATCGGCGGCGGACGGGGCGGCGGGCGCCGTGCGTCCGGGTTCGCCGCCGCGGCCGCCGCCGTCGGGACCGTCGCCGTGCGCGTCGCCGCTCCCGGCGCCGACGACGTGGGCGACGAGGCGCCGTGTCCCGGCGGAGTCCTCGTACACGCCGACCGTCGCGGCGCCCACGCCCGGGTGGCGGTGCAGGGCGGCCTCGATCTCGCCGGGCTCGATGCGGTAGCCGCGGATCTTCACCTGCTGGTCGGCGCGGCCGAGGTACTCCAGGGTGCCGTCGGCGCGGCGGCGTGCCCGGTCGCCGGTGCGGTACATGCGGCTGCCGGAGGGGCCGAACGGGTCGGCCAGGAAGCGGGTCGCCGTCAGGCCGGGCCGCCCGAGGTAGCCGCGGGCCAGGCCGTCGCCGGCGACGTACATCTCCCCGATCGCGCCGGGCGGTACGGGCGCCAGGTCGCCGTCGAGGACGTGGACCCGCAGGTCGGGGATGCCGGTGCCGATGGGGCTCGCGGTGCCCGTGTGTGCCGTCGCGCCGTCCAGGGGCGCGTAGGTGACGTGGACGGTGGTCTCGGTGATGCCGTACATGTTGACCAGGCGCGGCGCGTCGTTGCCGTGCCTGGTCAACCAGTCGGCGAGCCGGTCGACGTCCAGGGCCTCGCCGCCGAAAACCACGGTGCGCAGCGCCAGGCGGGCGCTCAGCTCGGGGTGTTCGGCGTCGGCGCGGGCCAGCGAGTGGAAGGCGGACGGGGTCTGGTTGAGCACGGTGACGCGCTCGTCGGCGAGCAGGCGCAGGAAGTCCTCCGGGGAGCGGGCGACGTCGTCGGGTACGACGACGAGCCGGCCGCCGTGCAGCAGCGGCCCCCACAGCTCCCACACGGAGAAGTCGAAGGCGTAGGAGTGGAACAGCGTCCACACGTCGTGCTCGTCGAAGCCGAACCAGTGCCGGGTGCGGGTGAACAGGCGTACGACGTTGGCGTGCGGGACCACCACGCCCTTGGGGCGGCCGGTGGAACCGGAGGTGTAGATGGCGTAGGCGGGGCTCTCCGGCAGTGGACGGCGGACCCGCTCCGGGAGGCCCGCGGGCCGCTGGGCGAGGTCGGTGCGGACCGCGGGGTCGTCGAGGAGCAGCACGGGCACACCGGTGCCCTCGGCGGGCACGGCGGCGTCGGTGGTGGTCACGAAGGCCACGGGGGCCGCGTCGCCGAGCAGGTGGGCGACGCGTTCGGCGGGCAGCCGGGGGTCGACCGGCAGGTAGGCGGCACCCGCCTTCAGGACGGCGAGGATCGCCACGACGAGGTCGGTGGAGCGGGGCACGGCGAGGGCGACGTAGTGCTCGGGTCCGGCGCCGGCCTCGGCGAGGCGGTGGGCGAGGCGGCCCGCCCGCGCGTCGAGCGTCGCGTAGTCGAGGTGGTCGCCCCCGCAGGTGACGGCGGTGGCGTGCGGGGTGCGTGCGGCCTGTGCCTCGAAGAGGTCCACCAAGGTGTCGGTGGGGCGGGTGTGCCGGGTGCCGTTCGCGTCGGCGAGGACGGCGGCCCGCTCGTCGGCAGTGGTCCAGGGCAGGTCGCGCAGCGGCCGTTCGGGGTCCGCCGCGATCGCGGCGAGCAGCAGGCACAGCCGGTCGGCGAGGGACCGCGCGGTGCCCTCGTCGAACAGGTCGGGGTCGTAGGCGAGGTCGAAGCCGACGCGCTCGCCCTGGTAGGCGCGCAGGACCAGCGGGTAGTTGGTGGCGTCGCGCGAGGTGACGTCGGCGAGGCGCACGCCGGACGCCGCCGTGCGGGCCTCGTCGAAGGGGTAGTTCTCGAAGGCGACCATGCTGTGGAACAGCGGGGTGCCGGACGGCACGTCGCTGAGCGAGGTCAGTTCGGCCAGGGAGACCGCGGCGAAGCGGCGCGCCTCGGCCTGTGCCTCCTGGAGTTCGCGCAGCCACGCGCTCGCCGTGGCGCCGCCGTCGACCCGCACCCGGGTGGGCACGGTGTTGATGAACATGCCCACCATGGTCTCGACGCCCGGCAGGTCGTCGGGGCGGCCGGACACCGTGGTGCCGAACACCACGTCCTGTTCGGCGCTGTAGCGGGACAGGAGCAGCGCCCAGGCGCCCTGGACCACGGTGTTGACGGTGAGTCCGGCACGCCGGGCGGTGCGGGCGAGCGCGGCGGAGTCCGCGTCGGACAGGCCGCCCTGGTGCAGGCCCGCGGAGCGTGCCTGGTGGGCCTCGCCCAGGCGCCGGTCGAGGGGCAGCGGGGTGGGCGTGGCGAAGCCGTCGAGCGCGGCGCTCCAGTGCGCGCGCCCGGCGTCGGCGTCCTGCTCGGCCAGCCATCGCACATAGTCGGCGAAGGGGCGGCGCACCACCGGCTGCGGGCTGCTTCCGGTGCTGCGGACCGCGTACTCCTCGCACACCTCGGAGAGCACCTGGGCGAGGCTCCAGCCGTCCAGGATCAGGTGGTGGGAGGTCCACAGCAGGCGCAGGCGCGCGTCGGGCAGCCGGATCAGGGCGAGGCGCATCAGCGGGGCGGCGGCGAGGTCGATGCCGCGTGCGAGGTCCTCGGTGCGGAACCGGTCGAGGCGCTCGGACAGCTCGTCCTCGTCGAGTTCGCGCCAGTCCAGGTGGGTGACCGGCACGCGTACGGAGCGGTGCACGACCTGGAGCGGTACGGGTACGCCCTCCCAGACCACGGAGGTCCGCAGCGCGGGTGTCCGGTCGGTGACGCCCTGCCAGGCAGCGGCGAAGGCCTCCGGGTCGCCGACGCCCTCGAGGAGCAGGTCGGCCTGGTCCACGTAGACGTCGTCCGGGCCGCCGACCAGACGGTGGAAGAGCATGCCCTCCTGAAGCGGCGTCAGCGGGAGCAGGTCCTCCACGGTGCGCCCGGTACCGGCGAGGCGGTCCACGCCCGCCTGGTCGAGGCGGGCGAGCGGGAAGTCGGAGGGGGTGCGGCCGCCCGCGTCGGGCCGCGCGCAGTGCTCGGTGATGGCGCCGAGCGCCCTGACCATGCCGTCGGCCAGACTCCGTACGGTGTCCGCGTCGTGGGTCTGCTCGCTGTAGTGCCAGATGATCTCCAGTTCGCCGTCGGCGACCACGGCCGCGACGTCCAGGAGGTGGTCGAGGGGTGCGTCGGGGGTCATGTCCCGGCCCGGCACGTCGGCGGCCGGTGCGAACTCCTGGCCTCCGGAGGTGTCCCACTGCCCGTGGTAGTTGAAGCACACCTGGGGCAGCGGCAGTTCGCGCAGCGCCCGCGCGGCGGGGTCGGGCGAGCCGAGGCGGGCGAGGGCCTCGTAGCTCAGGCCGCGCCGGGGCACGGCGCGCAGCCGTTCCTTGACGGACTTCAGGGTGGCGCCCCAGTCGGGTGCGCCGGCCGGTCCCGCCGGGGTGAGGGTGACGGGGTACTGGGTGGTGAACCAGCCCACCGTGCGGGACACGTCGACGGTGTCGTCCTCACGGCCGTGCCCCTCCAGGGCGACGGTCACGCGCTCGGTGCCCGTCCAGTCGGCGAGCACCCTGCCGAGCGCGCTGAGCAGCACGTCGTTGACCTGGGTGCGGTAGACGCCGGGCACCTTGCGCAGGAGGGCCCCGGTGGTGGCGCGGTCCACACGGGTGCGGACGGTGCGCACCGATCCGGCGAGCGGGGTCGCGGTCCTGTCGACGGGCAGCGGGGTGCGGGGCGCGGCGGCCTCGGCCGTCCAGTACGGCAGGTCGTCGTCGAGCTCACCGGCGCGCACCCGGTCCGACAGGTGTGCGGCCCAGTCGGTGAACTCGGTGGTGCCGGGCTCCAGTCGCACGGGGTCACCGGCGGCCGCCTGCCGGTAGGCCTGTTCCAGGTCGGGCAGGAGGATGCGCCAGGAGACGCTGTCGACGGCCAGGTGGTGGGCGGTCAGGAAGAGCTGGGGGCGCTCGCCGGGCGCGGGCAGCAGCAGGACGGCGCGCAGCAGGGTGCCGGTGGCCGGGTCGAGGGCGGCGCGGGCCGCGTCCGCGGCCTCGGTGCGGGCCCCGGTGGGGTCGGGGGCGGCGGACAGGTCGTGACGGGTGAGCAGGCCGGAGGACGGAACGGTGCCCGGGTGCTGCTTCCAGGTGCCGCCGGTGCGCGCGAACCGGGTGCGCAGCGCCGCGTGCTGCGCCACGAGGGCGGTCAGGGCGCGCTCCAGTGCCTGCTCGTCGACGTCGTGCGGCAGGTCGAGGAGCATCGACATGCTGAAGTGGCCGAGCGCGCCGTGGGTGGCGAAGAACCACTCCTGTACGGGGGTCAGCGGGGCGGGCCCTTCGGCGCGCGGCCGCCGGGGCGCGGGGGTCGCGGCGGCCCTGCGGGACACGGCGGTGGCCAGGTCGGCGACGGTCTGGTGGCGGAAGACGTCCTGCGAGGTCAGCTGGAGTCCGGCCGCGCGGGCGCGCGAGACGGCCTGGATGCTGAGGATGGAGTCGCCGCCCAGTTCGAAGAAGTTGTCGGTGACGCCGACTTGGGCGATGCCGAGGACGTCGGCCCAGATGTCGGCGAGCGTCTGCTCGTCGCCGGTGCGCGGGGCGACGAACTCCCGCTCGCGCGGGGCGGCGTCGAGGTCGGGGGCGGGCAGGGCACGGCGGTCGAGCTTGCCGCTGGTGGTCAAGGGCAGCGCGTCGAGCGGGGTGAAGGACGACGGCACCATGTGGTCGGGCAGGACCCGGCGGCAGGCGGCCCGCAGCTGCGGGGCCGTGGGCCGGTCCGTGTCCGCGGCGGGCACGACGTAGGCGGCGAGGCGCAGGTGGCCGTGGGCGTCGGGCACCGCGACGACCGCGGCGGCGGTGATCTCCGGCAGGTCCAGCAGCGCCGCCTCGACCTCGCCGGGCTCGATGCGGTGCCCGCGCACCTTCACCTGGTCGTCGGCGCGCCCGAGGTAGTCGATGCGGCCGTCGGCGGTCCAGCGGGCCAGGTCGCCGGTGCGGTACATCCGGGTGCCCGGCGGGCCGTAGGGGTCGGGGAGGAAGCGGGCGGCGGTGAGGCCGGGGCGTCCGGCGTAGCCGCGGGCCAGCTGCTCGCCCGCGAGGTACAGCTCGCCGCCGACGCCGGGCGGTACGGGCCGCAGGCCCGCGTCGAGGACGTAGGCCCGCACGTTGGGCAGCGGCCGTCCCACCAGTGGCCGGTCGTCACCCTCGATGCGGCAGGCCAGGGCGTCGACCGTGCACTCGGTGGGGCCGTAGAAGTTGTACGCGGCCACGTCCCGGTGCGTGGCCAGCTCGCGCCACAGGCCGGGGCCGATGGCCTCGCCGCCGAGCATGAGCACGCGCGGGTGGTGGCGCGGGTCGGTGAGGAGTCCCGCGGGCAGCAGCTGCCGCAGGTAGGAGGGCGTCAGGTCGAGGAAGTCCACGCGGTGCTCGACGACGTACTCGACCAGGGCGGCGGCGTCGAGCCTTGTCGTCTCGTCGACGAGGTGCAGCGGATGGCCGTCGGCCATCAGCAGGACGCCTTCCAGCGAGGTGTCGAAGGAGAACGACGCGGTCAGCGCCACCCGCAGCGGCCCGCCCCCGGCGTCGGCGACGAACCCCTCCCGGTGCCCCGCGAGCAGGTTCGCCGCGGACCGGTGGGACACGGCGACGCCCTTGGGGCGGCCGGTGGAGCCGGAAGTGTAGATGACGTAGGCGGTGGTGTCGGGGTCGGGCGGAGCGAGCGCGGTGGCTCCTGCCGGGGCGGGCACCCCGGGGGCGTCCGTGGGGCCTGGCTCGCCGGGAGCGCCGCCCGTGGAGCCCGGCCCGTCGGGAGCGACCGCACCGGCCCGCTCACCCCCGGCGTCCGAATCGCGGGAGGCGCCCGCAGCATGCGGCGCGTCCGCCGCGCCCGGTCCACCAGGTGCGTCGCCCAGCGACCGCAGCATCTCCTCGTCGAGGACGAGGGCCGGTCGCGCGTCGTCGAGCAGGAAGCGCACCCGCTCATCGGGCAGCGCCAGGTCGAGCGGTAGATAGCCGGCGCCCGACTTCCACACGGCGAGGATCGCCACGACCATGTCGGCGGTGCGCGGCAGGCGCAGGGCGACGAGGCGTTCGGGACCCGCGCCCCGGGCGGCGAGGTGGTGGGCGAGCCGGGTGGCGCGGGCGTCGAGCGTCGCGTAGTCGAGGCGCTCGCCGCCCGCGACCAGGGCGGTGGCGTGCGGGGTGCGTGCGGCCCTGCGCGCGAACAGCTCGGGGCAGGTCGTGGTGGGGACGGGGCGCGCGGTGGCGTTCCACTCGTCCGTGACGCGCCGCGCCTCGTCCGGGGAGAGCAGGGGCAGCGCGTCCAGGGGCCGGTCCGGTTCCGTGGTGGCGGCGTCGAGCAGCCGAAGCAGCTGGTGCGCCATCCGCTCGGCGGTGGCCGCGTCGAACAGGTCGGTGCGGTACTCGAGCATGCCCGCGAGCCGGTCGCCGTCGGGGACGAACTCCACGCTCAGGTCGAACGCGGCGGCCTGCCGCGGCACGCTCACCGGGGCGACGGCCAGACCGTGCAGGGCGGGCGCCGCGGGCGGGTCCGGGTGCAGCAGCACCATGACGTCGAACAGCGGGTTGCGGCCCGCCTCGCGGGGTGCGCCGACGGCCTCCACCAGGCGTTCGAACGGGGTGTCGCCGTGCGCGAAGGCCTCGTTGACGGTGTCGGCGGCGGCCGCGAGCAGTTCGCGGAAGGAGCCGCCGGACGCCACGGGGGTGCGCAGGACGACGGTGTGCGCGAAGAAGCCGACGGCGCGTTCCAGGTCGGTGCGGGGCCGTCCGGGTGTCAGGGAGCCGACGGTGATGTCGTCCTGCCCGGACCAGCGGGCCAGCAGGGTCTGGCAGGCGGCGACCAGGGAGGTGAACAGGGTGGTGTGCTGCCCCGTGGCGAGGGCGCGCAGCCGGGCCGTGACGTCGGCGGGCACCGTGAAGTGGTGCATCGCGCCCGCCCCCGCGCCCTCTCCGCCGCGCGGTCGGTCCAGCGGCAGCGCGGGCGGCACGGAACCGGTGAGCTGCTTCTTCCAGTAGGCGATCTGGCGTTCCAGGCGAGCGCCGGAGAGCTGCTCCCGCTGCCACACCGCGAAGTCCGGGTACTGCGTCGCCACCGGCGGCAGGTCCGGCTCCGTGCCGCGGGCGAAGGCGTCGTAGGCGGTGCACAGCTCTTCCAGGAGCACGCCCATCGACCAGCCGTCGGTCACGATGTGATGAGCCGTCAGCATCAGGACGTGCGCGGTGTCCGACTCCCGCAGCAGCAGCGCGCGCAGCAGCTCGTCGGCGTCGAGGTCGAAGGGGCGGTCGTACTCCTCGAGGAGCGCCGCGTCCAGTGCGGCGCCCGCCGCACTGGGGGCGTGCCCGTTCCGGGCGGCCGGGGCGTCCCCGTCCGCCGCGGCGAGGTCCCGTACCGGCAGCGCCACGGGCCCCGCGGGGCGCACGGTCTGCGCGGGCCGCCCCTCGTTCTCCTCGAACGTGGTGCGCAGCGCCTCGTGCCGGGCCACCAGGGTGTCGATGGCGCGGGACAGGGCGGTGCGGTCCAGCGGGCCGGTGAGCCGCAGGGCGACCGCGCTGTTGTATCCGGCGTCGCCGGGGCTCAGCCGGTCGAGGAACCACAGCCGCTGCTGGGCGAAGGACAGCGGCAGCGGACGGGTGCGGTCCGCGCGCGGGATGCCGCGGCGGGCCGCGTCCGGTGCCCCGTCCGGGCCGGCCGCACCGGTGGCCCCGGCCCGTCCGGCGAGGCGGCGGCGCAGCGCCTCTTTGAGGTCCGCGGGCAGGGCGTCGGCGCGGTCTCGCTTCGAAGACGTCATGGTGGTGAGGGTCCTTACCGTTCGTCGTGGTCGTCGCTGTCGCCGCGCGCGGCGTCTTCGAGTTCGCTGAGCACCTGCTCCTCCACCAGGTCGGCCAGGGCGGCGACCGTGCGGTGGACCAGGACGTCGCGGGGGGTGAGGCTCACGCCGAAGGCGTCGTTGGCCCGCGACACGATGTGCAGGGCCCGCAGGGAGTCACCACCGAGCCGGAGGTAGTCGTCCTCGGCTCCCACCGCCGTGTGCAGGACTTCCTCCCAGATGTCGGCGAGGACCTCCTCGGTGGGGGTGCGGGGCGCGACGCGGCCGGGCGTCTCCTCCAGGTCCGCGGGGGGCGCGGGCAGGGCGGCCCGGTCGGTCTTGCCGTTGTCGGTGAGCGGGAAGCGCTCCATGACGACGAACGCGGACGGCACCATCGGACCGGGCAGCGAGCTCGCGGCCAGGGCCCGCAGTTCCGCTGCCGCGGGCGGCTCGGCGCCCGGTGCGGCGAGGAGGTGGGCGACCAGGCGCGGCAGGTCCTGCTCGTCCTCGCGTACGGTCACCACGGCGTCCAGGACGGCGGGGTGACGGGTGAGGACCGTCTCGACCTCGCCCGCCTCGATGCGGTGTCCGCGCAGCTTGAGCTGGTGGTCGGTGCGGCCCAGGTAGTGCAGTTCACCGTGTGCGTCACGGCGTACGAGGTCTCCCGTGCGGTACATGCGGGTGCCGGGAGAGCCGAAGGGGTCGGCCGTGAAGCGGGACGCGGTCAGGGCTGGCCGGTCGAGGTAGCCGCGGGCCAGGGACGGGCCGCTGAGCCACAGTTCACCGGCCACACCGTCGGGCACGGGACGCAGCCGTGCGTCGAGCACATAGGTACCGGTGTACGGCAGCCTCCTGCCGATGGGTGGGGCCGTGCCGTCCGGTTCCAGTGGGTCCGACCAGGTGGCGACGACGGTGGCTTCGGTGGGCCCGTAGGAGTTGACCAGACGGTGGTGCGGCGCCCAGCGGGCGACCAACTCCGCACCGCACGCGTCCGCTCCGACCGTCAGCGTCTTCAGGTCGGGCAGGGTGCCGGGGGTCTCCGGCGGCAGGGTGGCGAGCGCCGCGGGCGGCAGCAGGGTGTGCGTGATGCGCTCCGCGCGCAGCACCTCCGCCAGTTCCGCGCCGAGCAGCGGGCCGGACGGGGGCACGACCAGGCTCGCGCCCTGCGGCAGCGACATGCACAGTTCGAGGACCGAGGCGTCGAAGCTGGGCGTGGCGAAGACCAGGACACGGTCACCCGCACTCACCTGGTAGTGGGCGGCCTCGGCTGCGGCGAAGCCCGCGATCCCCCGGTGGGTGACCACCACGCCCTTCGGCGTGCCCGTCGAACCCGAGGTATAGATCACGTACGCGGGATCATCCAGGCGCAGCGGACGCACACGGTCGGCGTCCGTGGGCCGATGCCCCGGCTCGTCGGCAGGTACCTCGGTGAGCAGATCACGGACAGCCGCCGCGTCCAACGTCACGGCGGGTGCGGCGTCCCGCAGCATCAAGGCGATCCTGTCCGCCGGGTACCCGGGGTCGACCGGCAGGAACGCGGCACCCGCCTTGGTGACCGCGAGCTGCTCGAGGATCGTCTCCGCCGAGCGCGGCAGGGTCAGGGCCACGAGATCTCCGGGTCCCACGCCCCGCGCGATGAGCCGGTGTGCGAGGACGTTCGCCCGCGCCTCCAACTCCGCGAACGTCAGCGACAAGCCGGGCGCGACGAGGGCCACGGCGTCCGGCGTACGGTCCACCGCCGCCTCGACCAGCACCGGCAGAGCCACCGGCGCGACGGCCTCGACTCCCGGGCGGGGCGGGCCCGCGAGCAGACGGCTCCGCTCCGCGGGCGGCAGGGTGTCCACGGCGTCGAGACGCGTGGACTCCGTCGCCCCCGCCAGCGCGTGCAGCGTGTGCAGGAGCTGGTCGGTCAGGGAGCGGGCCGTGGACGCCTCGAAGTAGCGGGGGTCGTAGCCGAGTTCGACGGAGAGGCGCTCGCCGGGGGAGATCACCACCGTGATCGGGTAGTTGGTGGCTTCGCGGGCCTCCAGGTCGCGCATCTGTACGCCGTGGGCGCCCGCGGTGCTGTCGTCCACCGGGTAGTTCTCGAAGACGAGCAGGCTGTCGAACAGGGGTGTCCCGGCGGGCAGGTCGCTGAAGGTGTGCAGCCGGGTCAGCGGTACGTGGCCGAAGCGGCGGTCGTCGGCCCGCGCGGCCTGCGTCCGGCGCAGCCAGGCGTCGCACGTCTCGCCGCCGTCCACGGTGGCCCTCGCGGGCAGCGTGGTGATGAAGAGGCCGGTGATGGTGTCGGCGCCGGGCAGGTCCGAGGGGCGGCCGGAGACGGTGGTGCCGTAGCACACCTCGCTCTCGCCGCTCCACCGGGACAGGAGCAGCCCCCAGGCACCCTCCACCACGGTGTTGAGGGTCAGCCGGTGCCTGCGGGCGAACTCCTGGAGCCGCCGGGTGGAGTCCTCGCCGAGCCGCTGCGACAGCCAGGTGCCCGAGGAGGCCGGGGCACCGAGGGCGGGCCTGCGGTCGTAGGGCAGGGCCGTGGGAGCGGTGAGTCCGGCGAGTGCGGCGCGCCAGTGCTCCTCGGCGCGGACGGTGTCACGGCCGGCGAACCAGGCCGCGTAGTCCGCGAACGGGCGGCGGTCCGGAAGGCGCGGCTCCGCCCCCGCGGCGAGCGCGGCGTGGCAGGCCACGACGTCCGACAGGACGTGGAAGACGCTCCAGCCGTCGAGCAGGACGTGGTGGAAGGTCCACACCACCCGCACCTCGTCGGGGGCGGTCCTGATCAGGGTGACGCGCAGCAGGGGAACCCCGTCGAGGGCGATGCCCCTGGCCTTGTCCTCGGCGAGCAGCCGCTCCAGTTCCGCGGTGCGCCGCTCGGTCGTCAGGGCGCTCCAGTCGTGCTCGGTGACCGGCAGGGCCGCGGTGCGGTGCACGGCCTGGAGCGGTAGGGGTACGCCGCTCAGGACCACGGCGGTGCGCAGCACGGGGGTGCGGTCGACGACGTGCTGCCAGGCGGCGGCCAGGACGCCGGTGTCGCGCACCCCGTCCATCACGAACGTGACCTGCTCGGTGTACACGCCGCCCGCGGGCTCGTCCATGCCGTGGACGACCATGCCGGACTGGGTGGGGGTGAGCGGGTAGAGGTCCACGATGTCGCGCCCGCTGCCCACGAGGCGGTCGACGGCCTCCTGGTCGAGGGGGGCCAGCGGGAAGTCCGAGGGGGTGCGGCCCCCGGCGCCGGGTTCGGCGCAGTGCCGCACGATCGCCCGCAGCTCCTCGGTCAGCTCGGCGGCGAGGCGGTCGACGGTGTCACGCCGGTACACCTCGCGCGAGTACGCCCAGGTGAACTCCAGGCGCTTGTCGGTGACACGGCCGAGTACGTCGATGAGGTGCGGGCGCTCCGCGGCCAGGTCCATGCCGCCGACGAGCCCGCCGTGGGGTGCGTGCAGCAGGCCGCCCGTGGGGGCGTTGCCGTCCTGCTGCCCGAGGTAGTTGAAGCCGAGCTGCGGCAGCCCGGGCAGCCGGTCCCCCGCCGTGGCGTGCAGATGGCGCAGGGCGCCGTACCCGAGACCACCGCCCGGCACGGCGCGCAGGCTCTCCTTGGCGGACTTCAGGGCGGAGCCGGTGTCCGCCTGCCGGGGCACGTCGAGGACGACGGGGTACACGCTGGTGAACCAGCCGACCGTACGGGACAGGTCGACGCCGTCGAACAGTTCCTCACGGCCGTGGCCCTCCAGGGTGACCGCCACCCGGTCCCGTCCTGTCCAGCGCGCCACGACCCGGCCGAGGGCGCAGAGCAGGACGTCGTTGACGCGGGTGCGGTAGGCGTCGGGCACGTCCTGGAGCAGCCTGCGGGTGTCCTCCCGGTCGAGGCGGACCGTGACCGTCTCCTCGTGGGCAGCGGTGTTGGCTCCCGGCAGGTCGGTGGGCAGCGCGCCGCCCTGGGCGGCGGACTGCCAGTGGGCGAGTTCGTCGTCGAAGCCGCCGCCCGCGGTGTGGTCGGTGAGGCGGTGCGCCCACGCCCGGAAGGACGTGGTCTTGGCCCCGAGGTCCACGCGGTGACCGTCGCGCAGCGCGCGGTAGGCGGTGTCGAGGTCCTCCAGGAGCACGTGCCACGACACGGCGTCGACGGCCAGGTGGTGGGCGGCCAGGACCAGTACGGGCCTGCCGTCGCCGCCGGGGCGGCACAGCGCGGCCCTGAACAGCGGGGCCGCGGACAGGTCGAACCCGCCGCCGAGGCGCTCGGCGAGCTCGCGCAGTGCCGCGTCGGTGCCCGCCGGGCCGGACGGCGGCAGGTCGAGCACCTCCAGGCGTGCCGGTCCTTCGGGGGCGGTGACGTGCTGGTGCCAGCGCCCCTCGGTGTCCTTCTCGAAGCGCAGGCGCAGGGCGTCGTGGTGTTCGAGGACGGCCGTCAGCGCGTCGCGCAGCAGCGTCTCGTCGGTGTCGGAGGCCAGCTGGTGGGAGATCGTCTGGGTGAGGTGCGCGGGGTCGCCGCTGAGGGTGTCGAACAGGTAGTGCTGTACTGGTGTCAGCGGTGTCTCGCCGACGACCGGGCCCTGTTCGGCGCGGACCGCCGTGGCGGGCAGGTCCTCGGCCGCCGCGGCCAGCTCCGCGACCGTCTGGTGCTTGAACAGGTGCCGCGGGGTGAGGTTCAGGCCGGCCCTGCGGGCGGCGGAGACGATCTGGATGCCGAGGATGGAGTCGCCGCCGAGGGTGAAGTAGTTGTCGCGTACGCCCACGTCGGGCACGCGGAGCACCTCGGACCAGATGGTGGCGAGCGTCTTCTCGGCTCCGGTGCGTGGCGCGTCCTCCCCGTCGCCGGTGCCGCCGGTGGGCCACTCCGGTTCAGGCAGCGCGCCGCGGTCCAGCTTGCCGGTGGCGCCGAGCGGCAGCCGCGCGAGGGGCATCACCACGGACGGCACCAGGTGCTCGGGCAGCGTCCGTGCGAGGAAGGCGCGCAGCTCGGCGGAGTCCGGCACGTCGGCGCCTTCGGGGACCGCGTAGGCCACGAGGCGGTGGTGGCCCTCGTGTTCGACCACCCGGGCGGCGGCCGCGGACACCTGCGGGTGCCGGGCGACGGCGGATTCCACCTCGCCCAGCTCGATGCGGAAGCCCCGCAGTTTCACCTGGTGGTCGGTGCGGCCCAGGTAGTGCAGTTCACCGTGTGCGTCACGGCGTACGAGGTCTCCCGTGCGGTACATGCGGGTGCCGGGCGGCCCGAAGGGGTCGGCGGTGAAGCGGGACGCGGTCAGGGCTGGCCGGTCGAGGTAGCCGCGGGCCAGGGACGGGCCGCTGAGCCACAGTTCGCCGGGTACGCCGTCGGGGACCGGCCGCAGCTGTGCGTCGAGCACATAGGTGCCGGTGTGCGGCAGCCTCCTGCCGATGGGCGGCGCGGCATCGTCCGGTTCCAGTGGGTCCGACCAGGTGGCGACGACGGTGGCTTCGGTGGGCCCGTAGGAGTTGACCAGACGGTGATGCGGCGCCCAGCGGGCGACCAACTCCGCACCGCACGCGTCCGCTCCGACTGTCAGGGTCTTCAGGTCGGGCAGGGTGCCGGGCGTGTCCGATGGCAGCGTGGCCAGTGCGGCGGGCGGCAGGAGCGTGTGGGTGACGCGCCCAGCACGCAGCACCTCCGCCAGCTCGGCGCCGAGCAGCGGGCCGGGCGGAGGCACGACCAGGCTCGCGCCCTGCGGCAGCGACATGCACAGTTCGAGCACGGAGGCGTCGAAGCTGGGCGTGGCGAACGCCAGGACGCGGTCGCCGGGGCCCACTTGGTAGTGGGCGGCCTCGGCGGCGGCGAAACCGGCGATCCCCCGGTGGGTGACCACGACGCCCTTCGGCGTGCCCGTCGAACCCGAGGTGTAGATCACGTACGCGGGATCATCGAGCCGCAGTGGACGCACACGGTCGGCGTCCGTGGGCCGATGCCCCGGCTCGTCGGCAGGTACGCCGACGAGTACTCCGCCCACCTCCTCGGCGCCCCACGTCACTGCGGGCGCCGCGTCCCGCAGCATCAGCGCGATCCGCTCCTGCGGATATCCGGGGTCGACCGGCAGGAACGCCGCGCCCGCCTTGGTGACCGCCACCTGGGCGAGGAACATCTCCGCCGAGCGCGGCAGGGTCAGGGCGACCAGGTCACCAGGGCCCACGCCCCGCGCGATGAGCCGGTGCGCGAGGACGTTCGCCCGCGCCTCCAACTCCGCGAACGTCAGGGACAAGCCGGGCGCGTCAAGAGCCACGGCGTCCGGCGTACGGTCCACCGCCGCCTCGACCAGCACCGGCAGAGCGACCGGCGCGACGGCCTCGCCCCCCGGACGGGGCGGGCTTGCCAGCAGACGGCTCCGCTCCGCGGGCGGCAGGACGTCGACGGCGTCGATACGCGTGGCGTCCGTCGCCTCCGCCAGCGCGTGCAGGGTGTGCAGGAGCTGGTCCGCGAGAGAACGGGCCGTGGACTCCTCGAAGTAGTGCGGGTCGAAGCCGAGTTCGACGGTGAGTTGCTCGCCGGGGGAGATCATCACGGTGAGCGGGTAGTTGGTCGGCTCCAGATCGCGTTCCTGCTCGATGGCGAGGCCGTGCCGGGCCAGGGCGTCCGCGTCGAACGGGTAGTTCTCGAACACCACGATGCTGTCGAACAGGGTGGTGCCGCCGGGGATGTCGCTCCAGGTCTGCAACTGGGCGAGGGAGACGAAGTCGTGGCGCCGGGACTCCGACTGGGCGGCCTGGAGGTCGCCGAGCCACTCCAGGAGGCGCCGCTGCCCGTCGACGCGCGCCCGGGTCGGCAGCGTGTTGATGAACAGGCCGACCATGGAGGTCACCCCGGGCAGGTCGGCCGGCCGGCCGGAGACGGTCGTGCCGAACACCACGTCGTCACCGCCGCCGTAGCGGGAGAGGAGCAGCGCCCAGGCGCCCTGAAGCATGGTGTTGACGGTCAGGCCCGCCTGCTGCGCGGTCTCCCGCAGCCGCGCCGACACACCGCCGTCGAGCAGCACCCGGACCGCGCCGGACGAGGACGCCCGGTGCGCCTCGGCCGGCCACCGGTCCCGGGGCAGCGCCGTGGGAGTGGAGAACCCGGCGAGCGCGGAGCGCCAGTACTGCTCGGCACGCTCGGTGTCCTGGCCTGCCAGCCAGCCCAGATAGTCGGCGAAGGCCGCACGTCGGGGAACCTCGGGCCCGCGTCCCGCGGTCAGGGCCGCGTAGCGCTCGCACACCTCGTCGAAGACCTGGGCGGCGCTCCACCCGTCGAGCAGGACGTGGTGGAACGTCCACACCATGCGCACACGGTCCGGTGCGAGCCGGATGAGGGTGAGCCGCATCAGCGGTGCCGTGCCGAGGTCGAGGCCCGCGGCGCGGTCGGCGGCGAGCAGGCGGTCCATCTCCTGCTCGCTGCGCTCGGCGGACCAGGTGGTCCAGTCGTGGTGGGTGACGGGCACGGTGGCCCGCCGCTGCACGACCTGGAGGGGTTCGGCGGTCTCCTGCCACTCCAGGCGGGTGCGCAGGACCGGGTTGGCGTCCGCGGTGTGCTGCCACGCCTCGGCCAGGGCGTACGGGTCCGTGACACCGCGCAGCACCAGTTGCACCTGGTTGACGTAGGTGCGGCCGTCCGGGTCGAGGAGGCTGTGGAACAGCATGCCCGCCTGCATCGGCGTCAGCGGGTAGAGGTCGGCGACGGTGCGGCCGTCCCCCACGACCCGGTCGACGGCCGACTGGTCCAAGCGGGCCAGCGGGAAGTCCGAGGGGGTCCTGCCGCCCGCGTCCGGGCGGGCGCAGTGGGCGACGACGCCTTCCAGTGCCTCGATCATGCCGGACGCGAGGCCCGCGACGGTCTCCTCGCGGTGCAGTCGGTGGCTGTAGTACCAGGTGATCTCCAGCTGGCCGTCCTCGACGCGGGCCACCACGTCGAAGAGGTGCGGGCGCACCCCCTCGGGGGCCTCGGCGCCGTCGAGCCCACCGGGCACGGAGCGCACGAGCGCGCCCTCGTCGCCGCTGCCGCCGGACCAGCCGAACCGGCCCAGGTAGTTGAAGCTGACGGCGGCCGATGGCGGGCTGTCGAGCGGGGAGTCGTCGGCGAGGTGCCGCAGCGCGCCGTAGCCGATGCCCCGGTCGGGGACCGAGCGCAGCTGCTCCTTCACGGCCTTCAGGGCGGTGCCCCAGTCGCCGTCGGGCACGTCGAGCGCGACCGGGTACAGAGAGGTGAACCAGCCGACTGTGCGCGACAGGTCGATGTCGTCGAACAGCTGGTCCTCACGGCCGTGCCCCTCCAGGTCGACAGCGACGGTCCGCCGCCCCGCCCACCCGGCGAGTACCCGGCCGAGGGCGGTGAGCAGCACGTCGTCGATCCGGGTGCGGTAGGTGCCGGGTACCTCGCGCAGCAGCGCGTCGGTGCGTCGCC
This sequence comes from Streptomyces sp. NPDC017940, assembly GCF_044328435.1. Classification (NCBI taxonomy): domain Bacteria; kingdom Bacillati; phylum Actinomycetota; class Actinomycetes; order Kitasatosporales; family Streptomycetaceae; genus Streptomyces; species Streptomyces sp. NPDC017940. The sequence continues at coordinate 268,961 of NZ_JBIRHJ010000004.1, forward strand.
GGTCGAGTCGTACGGTGACCTCGCGGACGTCGGCCATGGTGTTGCCGTCGTCGCCCTCGCCGTGGACGGGCTCCACGGGCAGCGGTGCGGCGCAGTGCCGTGAGACGTCCTGCCAGTACGCGCGCTGCCCGGCGAAGCCACCGGCGCCGGTGTGCGCACGCAGCCGGCGCGCCCACTCCTGGACGGAGGTGGTGCGCTCGGCGAGACGCACCTGTTCACCGGCGCGCGCCTGCCGGTAGGCGGTGTCCAGGTCCTCCAGGAGCACGCGCCAGGAGACGCCGTCGACCACCAGGTGGTGCACCGTGAGGAGCAGCCGTGTACGGGGTCCGGTGAACAGGCGGGCGGCGAGGAGCGGCCCGGTGTCGAGGCGGAAGGCGGCGTGCGCCTCGGCCGTGAGGCGGGACTCGGCGGTTTCGGCGTCCGCCGGGGTCAGGCCGGACAGGTCGTGGACCGCGAGCAGTTCGGGTGCTGGCGCCCCGGCGTCGGCGCACGTCTGCCGCCACGCGCCGTCGTCCTGCCGGTGGAAGCGGGAGCGCAGGGCGTCGTGATGGGCCCACAGCGCGGCGAGCGCGCCGCGCAGGGCATCGGGGTCGACGTCGTCGGCCGTCTCCACGACGACGGACTGGTTGAAGAACTCGGGGCGGCGCGGCGCCGCGTCGAGGAACCAGTGCTGGATGGGGGTGAGCGCGACGTCCCCGGCCACCGGGTCCGTACCGGCGACGGGTGCGGCGGTGCCCGAGGCGGCCGCGAGGGCGGCGACGGTGGGGTGCCGGAACAGGTCGCGCGGGGTGAGGGCGAGGCCCGCGGCGCGGGCGCGCGAGACGACCTGGATGCTGAGGATCGAGTCGCCGCCCAGCATGAAGAAGTGGTCGTCGGCGCCGACGCGTGCCACACCGAGCAGCTCCGCCCAGATCTCGCTGAGGATCTGTTCGGCCCCGGCGCGCGGGGCCCGGTAGGCGGTCTCACCCGGCGCCGCCCAGTCGGGCTCGGGCAGCCTGCGCCGGTCCACCTTGCCGTTGGCCGTCAGGGGCAGCTCCGGCACGGTGACGAAGGCGGCGGGCAGCATGTAGTCGGGCAGGTCCGCCGCGAGCAGGGCGCGCAGCTCGGCGGCGGCCGGGGCCGCCGTGCCCGGGGCCGGTACGAGGTGGGCGGCGAGGCGTTTGCGGCCGTCCTGCTCGTACAGGGACACGACCGCTTCGGCGACGTCGGGGTGTGCCGTGAGCCGGGCCTCGATCTCGGCGGGCTCGACACGGAAGCCACGGATCTTGATCTGGTCGTCCGCGCGTCCCACGAAGTGCAGTTCGCCGTCGCCGCTCCAGCGCACGATGTCGCCGGTGCGGTACATGCGGGTGCCGGGCGGGCCGAACGGGTCGGCGAGATAGCGCCCCGCGGTGGCGCCGGGCAGCCCCGCGTAACCGCGGGCGAGACCGGCGCCCGCGACGTACAACTCGCCGGGAATACCCGGTGGTTGGGGTTCCAGGGCCTCGTCGAGGACGTATACGCGGGTGTTGTCGAGGGGCCGCCCGATGGGGAGCACCGCGGGCAGCGGGTCACCGGCGCGGAAGGGGCGGCGGGTGGCGAACGTGGTGGTCTCGGTGGGGCCGTAGCCGTCGACGACGGTCAGGCCGGGGCAGGCGTCGAGGACCCGCGCGACCACCGCGCCCGGCACGGCCTCGCCGCCGGTCCACACCTCGGTGGCGCCGCGCAGGCAGGTCGGGTCCTCCTGGGCGAGGAGCCGGAAGAGCCCGGCCGTCAGCCACAGGCACCGCACGCCCCGCTCGGTGATCGCGTGGCGCACACCGGCGGCGTCGAGGTCCTCCGGCGGCGCGAGCACGGCCGTACCGCCGTGCAGCAGCGGCACCCACAGCTCGTACGTCGAGGCGTCGAAGGCGTGCGGGGAGTGCACGAGGACCCGCTCGTGCCCGGCGAACGCCCGGTCGAGGGCGAGCGCGGCGACGTCCCGGTGGCGCACGGCGACGCCCTTGGGGACGCCGGTGGAGCCCGAGGTGAACATCAGGTACTGGACGTTGTCGGGGTGCACGAAGGGGATGTCGGGCACCGCGGACGCCCCTCCCTCGGGAACCCCGTCCGCCGCACCGCCGGAACCGTCGTCCACGTCCACGTCGGCGTCGACGCGCAACACGGTCCCGTCGGGCAGCACGTCCCGCGCGCGCTCCTGCCGGTGGGCGTCGGTGAGCAGCAGTTCCGCGCCCACGTCGGCGAGCAGGTGCCGCAGCCGCTCCTTCGGTGCCCTGCCGTCCAGCGGTACGTAGACACCGCCGGTGCGGGCGAGGGCGAGCTGGACGACGACGAGGGCGACGGAGCGGTCCATCAGGACGCCGACCGGGACCTCCGCGGTGACTCCGAGCGCGGTGAGCCGGCTGGCGAGGGCCGTGGACCGGTCGTCGAGGTCGCCGTAGGTGAGCCGTTCGTCCCCGGCGTCGAGGGCGGGGGCGTCGGGTGTGCGCCGCGCCTGGGCGGCGAACAGGTCCGCCGCGGTGACGTCCGGGGTGTGCGCGGCGGTCGCGTTCCAGGTGTCGAGCACCTGGTGGCGGCGGGTGGGCGTGAGCAGGGGCAGCCGCGCGGGCGCGCGGTCCCGCCCGGTCGTCATGCCCTCCAGGAGGACCGTCAGGTACTCGGCCATCCGCGCGACGGTGGCGGCGTCGAACAGCTCGGGGTCGTACCCGACTCTCAGGGTCAGTTCCCGACCCGGGTAGGCCACCAGGCTGAGCGGGTAGTTGGTGGTCTCGATGCCCTCGAGTCCGCTCAGGCGCAGCCCGTGGGCGGCGGCCAGGTCGTCGTCGACCGGGTAGTTCTCGAAGACGACGATGCTGTCGAACAGGGCCGCGCGCTCCGGGAGTCCGGTGAGGGCCTTCAGCCGCGTGAGCGCCACGTGGTCGAAGCGGCGGTCCTCGCTCTGGTCGCGCTGGAGGTCGCGCAGCCAGTCGATGAGGGTGCCCTCGCGCGCCACGGTCACCCGGGTGGGCAGGGTCGCGATGAACAGCCCGGTCATGTCCTCGGCGCCGGGCAGCTCGGGCGGACGCCCCGACACGGTGGTGCCGAAGACGACGTCCGCCCGGCCCGCCTGCCGGCTCAGGAGCAGCGCCCAGGCGCCTTGGACGAGGGTGTTGAGGGTCAGGCCCGCCGTTCTCGCCAGGCTTTCGAGCGCTCGGCTCGTGGCCTCGGGCACGGTGACGCGGACGGCGTCCGTGGACTCGGCGTGGTGGCTCTCGCGCGGCTCGCGGTCGTAGGGCAGCGCGGTGGTCTCGCTCAGCGGGGCGAGGCGTTCCCGCCAGTGGTGTTCGGCCTCGGCCCGGTCGCGTTCGCGCAGCCAGGCCACGTAGTCGCGGTACGGGCGCCGGTCGGGCAGTTCGCCCGGGGTGGCGTCGGCGTCCGGCGCCGCGGTGAGGCGGGCGTGGGAGGCGAAGACGTCGGACAGGACCTGGAACAGGCTCCAGCCGTCGAGGATCAGGTGGTGGAAGGACCACACCACGCGCACGGAGGTGTCGGAGAGCCGGGCGAGGGCCAGGCGCTGGAGCGGGGCCGGTGTCAGGTCGACGCCGCGCCCGCGGTCCCGGTCGAGGAGGTCCCGCAGCACCGCGTCGCGCTCGTCGTCGCCGAGGTCCCGCCAGTCGAGGTGGGTGACGGGGACGGCGGCGTGCCGCCGCACGACGAAGAGCGGCTCGGGTACGTCCTGCCACACGACGTGGCCGCGGAGCACCGGAATGCGGTCCGTGACCTGCTGCCAGGCCGCCGCGAACACATCGGGGTCGGTCACGCCGTCCAGGACGAACGACAGCTGCTGGAAGTACACGCGCCGGTCGTTCTGCGACAGGCCGTGGAAGAGCATCCCCGCCTGGGTGGGCGTGAGCGGGTGGACATCCTCCACCGCCCCCGGGTCGTCGCCGGTGATGCGGTCCACGGCAGCCTGGTCGAGCGCGGCCAGCGGGAAGTCCGACGGTGTCCGGCCGCCCGCGCCGGGGGTGGCGGCGTGCCGGGCGATGCCGGTCAGGGCGTCGGCGAACCGCCCCGCGAGGCCGGTGACGGTGGACTCCTGGTGCAGTTCGGCGGAGTAGAACCAGGTGAACTCCAGCTCCTCGCCCACCAGTTGGCCCACCACTTCGAGGGCGTGGGGGCGGGTGGAGAGCGGATCGGCGTCCAGCTCGAGGGGGCGGAACGTGTCGCCGTACAGGCCGTCGGACGTGCCACCGGCGCTGAACCGGCCCAGGTAGTTGAAGCTGACCTGCGCGCGGGGCGCCGTCGTCGGCGCGCCGTTCCCGGTCAGGTACCGCAGGACGTCGTGGCCGAGGCCGTGCCGGGGCACCGCGCGGAGCTGTTCCTTGACCTGCTTGAGCACGGCGTCCCACGCGGCGTCCGGCGGGACGGCGAGGGCGACGGGGTGGCGGGTGGTGAACCAGCCGACGGTACGGCTGGTGTCGACGTCCGCGAACAGTTCCTCGCGGCCGTGCCCCTCGACGTCCACGAGCACGCGCTCGTGGCCGGTCCACGCGCATAGCACCCTGCCGAGAGCGCTCAGGAGCACGTCGTTGGCCCGGGTGCGGTAGGTGTCCGGGAGCGTGCGCAGCAGGGCTGAGGTGTCGTCGGCGTTCAGGCGTACGGTCACCGAGCGCGCCGAGGCGTAGGTGTTGGCGCCCGTGCGGTCCCGCGGCAGGTCGCCGGCGGCGCCCGCGGTGGCCCCGGTCCAGTACGCCGCCTCGCCGTCGAAGCCGCCCCCGGCGGCCAGGTCGGTCAGGCGCCGGGCCCAGTGCCGCAGCGGCGAGGACTTGGCGGGCAGCGCCTCCGTGCCCTCGCGGCCGTCGCGGCGGGCCCGGTAGGCCCGTTCCAGGTCCTCCAGGAGGACGCGCCAGGAGACGCCGTCGACCACGAGGTGGTGGACGGCCAGGTGCAGGACGGCGGGCAGGTCGTCGCCGCGGTCGTGCAGGACGGCGCGGAGCAGCAGGCCGTGGTCCAGGTCGAAGGGGCCCAGGTGGGGCATGTCGGTGCCGGGCCCTGTGTGGCGGGCGAGGCGCAGCCGCGGCTGGCGTTCCTCGATGCGCCATCCGGCGCCTTCGGGCTGCCCGTCGCCGCGGGGGAAGCGGGAGCGCAGGGCGTCGTGGTGGGCGACGACGTCGTTGAGCGCGTGCTCCAGGGCCGTCGCGTCGACGGTGCCCGCCAGCTCCGTGGACAGGGTCTGCGCGAAGTGGCCCGCCCGTTCGCCCGCGCTGTCGAACAGCCAGCGCTGGATGGGCGTCAGCGGTGCCGTGCCGGTGGCGGGCACGACGGCGGGTGCCGTGGTGTCGCGGCGTCCGGAGGCGTCGGCGCAGCGGGCGAGTGCGGCGACCGTCTGGTGCCGGTACACGTCGCGGGAGGTCACCGTGAGCCCCGCCTGCCGGGACTGGGCCACCACTTGGATGCTGAGGATGGAGTCCCCGCCGAGGGCGAAGAAGTTGTCGTCGGCGCCGACCCGCTCCACGTGCAGGACCTGCGCCCAGATGGCGGCAAGGGTTCGCTCGGTGGGAGTGCGGGGCTCGACGTGGCGTGTGGTGGGCCCGGTGGGCGCCGGTGCCGGGAGGCGGCCCCGGTCCAGCTTGCCGTTGGGGTTCAGCGGCAGCGCGGGCAGCACCACGACGACGGCGGGGACCAGGTAGTCGGGCAGGGCGCGACCCAGCGTCCTGCGCACCGCCTCCGGTTCGGGGCGCGCTCCCGCGGCCGGGACGACATAGCCGACCAGGCGCCGGTGGCCCTCGCTCTCCACGACGGTGGCGGCGCTCTGCGCCACGCCCGCGCAGCCGCGCAGCGCCTCCTCGACCTCGCCGAGCTCTATGCGGAAGCCACGCACCTTGACCTGCTGGTCGGTCCGGCCGAGGTACTCCAGTTCACCGCTCGCGGACCAGCGCACCAGGTCCCCGGTGCGGTACATGCGGTCCCCCGGCAGGCCGAACGGGTCGGCGACGAAGCGGGTGGCGGTCAGGCCGGGGCGGCGCAGGTAGCCGCGTGCGAGGCCGCCGCCGCCCAGGTACAGCTCGCCCGTCACGCCGGGGGGCTGGGGGCGCAGGAGCCGGTCGAGGACGTAGGCGCGGGTACGGGCCACGGGCCTGCCGATGGGCGGGGCCTGGCCGGAGACGTCGGCGCCCGCGAACCAGGCGGTGGCGTAGACGGTGGCCTCGGTGGGGCCGTAGATGTTGGCCACCTCGCAGGACGGCATGGCCGTGCGCAGGTCCCGTACCGTCTGCGCGGGCAGCGCCTCGCCCGCGAGGACGACGGTGTCGGCCTCCAGGTCCGTGCCGCCCGCGCCGAGCAGCCGGGAGACCACGGAGGGCACGCCGCTGAGCAGCCCGGCTCGCTGCGGTCCTTCCGCGTCGGCGAGCGCCGCCAGGTCGGCGACCACCTCGACGCTGCCGCCCGCGAGGAGCGGGCAGAACAGCTCGAAGACGGACACGTCGAAGTTGAGGGAGGTGGAGGCCACGACGTGGGCGAGACCTCGGGGCCCGAACCGCTCCGCCGCCCAGGCGGCGAGCGCGGCGACGGTGCGGTGGGTGACCACGACGCCCTTGGGGCGGCCGGTCGAGCCCGAGGTGTAGATGACGTACGCGGGATGGTCGGGGAGCAGCGGCCGCAGGCGGTCGGCGTCGGTCGGGTCGGCGTCGTACGGGTTCTCCGCGGCCGGCCCCCGGGCGTCGTCGGCCGGGCAGTCCTCGATGAGCAGCGGATCGCAGCCGTCGGGCAGCGCGTGCGCGGTCTCCCGGGTGGCCACGACGAGGGCGGGCTCCGCGTCGTCGAGCATGAAGGAGATGCGCTCGCGCGGGTAGCCGGGGTCCACGGGCAGATATCCCGCGCCGGACTTCAGGACCCCCCACAGGGTGGGCAGGAGGTCGGCGGTGCGGGGCAGGCACAGCGCGACGAGCGTCTCGGGTCCGGCGCCGCGGGCCACGAGGAGTCGGGCGATGCGGTTGGCACGCCGGTTCACCTCGGTGTAGTCGAGGCGGTCGGGTCCCCAGAGCACGGCGGTGCGGTCGGGGGTCGCGGCGACCTGTGCCTCGAACAGCGCGGGCAGCGTGTCGCCGTGCTCCGGGTGCCGGTCCGCGGACGCGGGCGGATTCCAGGCCTCGAGCAGGGTGCTCCGCTCGTCCGCCGACAGGAGCGGCAGCTTGGCCAGGGTCAGGTGCGGGCTCCGCGCCATGCCTTCGAGGAGGCGGTGCAGATGGCCGCTCATGCGGGCGACGGTCTCCGCGGCGAAGAGGTCGGTGTTGTACTCGACCGTCAGTTCGCAGCCGCCGTCCGGGCGCGGGGAGAATTCGAGGACCAGGTCGAAGCGGGCGGCCGGGCGCGGCAGCGGGTGCTCGTCGACGCGGATCCCGCCGTGGTCCCCGGAGTGGTCCCCCGCGGTCTGCTGGACGACGAGGGCCTGCACCAGCGGGGTGCGGCTCGGGTCGCGGAGCGGCGCGAGTTCCTCGACGACGCGGTCGAACGGCACCCCGTCGTGGGCGAAGGCGTCGAGGACGGTCGCGCGCATGCTCTCCACGAAGGCGTCGACGGTCAGGGTGTCGTCCACCTCTTCGCGCAGCACCACGGTGTTGGCGAAGAATCCGGTGACGTCCTCCAGGTCCCGGCGGCCGCGGCCGTTGGTGACGGTGCCGAAGGCCACGTCGCGCTGCCCGGAGTAGCGGGCGAACAGCACGGCCGCCGCCCCGGCGAACAGGGTGAAGACGGTGGTGCCGCGCCCGCCCGCCAGCTGCCGCAACCGGGTGACCAGTTCGGCGGGGAGCGGGTGGCGGTGCGCGGCGCCCGCGGTGGTGCGCACCGCGGGCCGCTGCCTGTCGGTGGGCAGGTCCAGTTGCTGCATGCCCGTCAGGTGCCGCTTCCAGTACGCGAGGTCGCTCGCGTGTCCTTCGCCGGACCGCTCGTGCTCCCACACGGCGAAGTCCGGGTACTGCACGCCGGGCGCGGGCAGCCCGTCCGGCGTGCCGGTGACCTCCGCGCGGTAGAGCGCGGTCAGGTCCCGGGTGAGGATGCCCACCGACCAGCCGTCGGTGACGATGTGGTGCTGGGCGAGCAGGAGCAGATGGTCGTCGTCGGCGCGGTGGACGAGCAGGGCCCGGGTCAGCGGGCCCTTCGCCAGGTCGTAGGGGCGGCTCAGCTCGTCGGTGAGGAGCCGCTCCGCGGCCTCGGCGCGCCGCTCGGCGGGCAGTTCCCGTACGTCGGCGGTGCGCAGCGGCAGCGCGGCGTCGCCGCTCACCCGCTGTACGCCCTGGCCGTCGACGGTGGCGAAGGTGGTGCGCAGCGCGTCGTGGCGTGCGGCGAGGCGGTCGAGGGCGCGGCGCAGTGCCGCCACGTCCGGCTCGCCGCGCAGCCGCAGCGCCACGCCGGTGTTGTACTCGCTGCCGCCGTCGGAGAGGTCGTCGAGGAACCACAGCCGCCGCTGGGCGCTGGACAGGGGCAGCGGCCGGTCGCGCGGGGCGGGCGGGATCGGCTCGGCGGCCACGGCTGCGGCCGGGTCGGTGAGCAGCGGGGCGAGGGTGGCGATGTCGCGGGCAGTGAAGACGTCGCGTACCAGGAGGCGGACGCCCAGTTCGTCGCGGATCCGTGACAGGGTCATCGCGGCGAGGATGGAGTCGCCGCCCAGGTCGAAGAAGTCGTCCCGCACGCCGAGGACGTCGACGCCGAGGACGTCCGCCCAGATGGCGGCGAGTGCCTCCTCCTCGGGGGTACGGGGCAGGACGCGGCCCGGGGCGGGGGTGCGGGTGGGCGCGGGCAGGGCGCGCTGGTCGATCTTGTTCTGCGGGGTGAGCGGGAGTGCGTCCAGGACGACGACGGCGGCGGGCACCATGTGCGCCGGCAGGGAAGCGGCCGCGTGGGCCAGCAACTCCGACGGCTTCGGGGCCTGTTCGGAATGGTCCGGGGTGACGTAGCCGACGAGTCTGCGATGTCCGGGCTCGTCCTCGCGCACCACGACCACGGCTTCACGGACGCCGGTGTGGGTGCGGAGCGCCGCCTCGACCTCGCCGGGTTCGATGCGGAATCCGCGCATCTTCACCTGGCGGTCGACGCGGCCGAGGTACACGAGGTCGCCGTCGGCGGTCCGGCGCGCCCGGTCCCCGGTGCGGTAGAGGCGGGTGCCGGGCGGGCCGAAGGGGTCGGCGACGAAGCGGCCCGCGGTCAGTCCCGGCCTGCCGAGGTAGCCGCGGGCCACGCCGTCGCCGCCCACGTACAGTTCGCCGTCGCCGCCGGGCGGCACCGGGCGCATCTGCGCGTCCAGGACGTGCGCCTGGGTGCCGGGCAGGGGGCCGCCGATCGTCGGGGTGCCGGTCCCCGCGGTCAGGGGCCCGGTCCAGGTCGCGACGATGGTGGCCTCGGTCGGGCCGTAGGAGTTGATCATCCGGCGGCCCGGTGCCCAGCTGTCGACGAGGTGCGCGGGGCAGGCCTCGGCGCCGACGATCAGCGTGCGCAGGTGGGGTGCGCCGCCGGGGCCCGGCGCGGGCAGGGTGGCGAGGGCGGCCGGGGGGATGAGGGTGTGGCTGACGCGGTGCTCGTCCAGGACCGCGGCGAGTTCGTCGCCGAGCCAGGGCCCGTCCGGCGGGACCACGAGGGTGGCGCCCGTCAGGACGGAGACGAACAGTTCGAGCACGGAGGCGTCGAAGCTGGGTGAGGAGAACTGGAGCACGCGGTCGCCCGGGCCCACGGCGTACCGCTCGGCCGCCGCCGCGGCGAACCCCGCGATGCCGCGGTGCGTGACCGTCACACCCTTGGGTCTGCCGGTCGAACCGGAGGTGAAGATGACGTAGGCGGCATGGTCGACACCGACCGCCGCCCCACCGCACACTTCCTCGACGCCCGCACCACTTCCGGCGTGCTCCGCGTCCCCGCCGTACGGGGCCTCCCGCCCCTCGAGCACAGCCCGGACCCGACGCACGTCGTCCAGGACCGCCGCGGGCACGGCGTCGACCAGCATCAGCTCGCGCCGGTCGACGGGGTAGTCGGGGTCCACGGGCAGGAAGGCGGCGCCCGCGCGGGCCACGGCCAGTTCGGCGGCGACGAGTTCCATGGAGCGGGGCAGGACCAGGGCCACGGTCCGCTCGGGACCCGCCCCGCGCCCGCGGAGTTCGCCGGCGAGCCGCTCGGTCCGCTCCGCCAGTTCCCGGTAGGACCACGTCCGTCGGCCGTCGGTCAGCGCGGGCGCATCCGGCGTGCGCGTCACCCACGCGGCGAAGAGTTCGGCGAGCGTCCGGCGCGGTGCCGGAGAGGATGTGTCGTGCGGCTCGGTCATCGGTGCAGTCCTTCGGAGCGGGGACGATGCTGGGCGCGCCGTCGCGGGGGCGCCCCTCGACGACGTGGCCGTGGGGGCGCCGCGGCCGCGTGGGCGCGGGAAGACGGCGGAGCGGTGGGTTCAGACGGTGCCGGTGCGCCGCGCGGCGCGGCCCGAGATCTGCACGTGGTCGATGACACCGGTGGCGGCGTCGCGGTGGAAGCGCCCACCGGGCTCGTGCTTGCCGGTGGCCGGATCGACGAGATCGCACGACAGGTCGGGGTAGCAGATCAGGGGCAGCGGCAGGTCGCCGTCGACGGACAGCGTGGGGGCGCCGTCCGCGGCGAGGGTGATGCGGTACTCGGTGGGGCCGTTGTGGTACACGCCGGCGCACTCGGGGAGGGCGATGGGGTCGCCGCGGTGTGCGGGTGCCGGAGCGGTCGGCACGCGTACGCCGGTGAGCCGGGTGAGATCGTCGGCGAGGTCCTGCCACAGCGCGGTGGCGCCGCCTGCGTTGCCGGTGAAGGCGACGACCACCCCGCTCTCCGGCTCGGCCCGCAGATGGCAGGAGGTGCCTTGGGCGTTGCCGTCGTGGCCGCACCAGCGGCGGCCGTCCTGGTCGAACAGCGCGACGCCGAGGCCCCACGCGTCCGCGAGGGCGCCGGGGACCGCGCCGGGTTCGGGCTGCCGCATCCGGGCGGCGACGTCGGGCGGGAGCGCGGCGGACCGGCCCGCCAGGGCTCTTCCGAGGTCCATCAGGTCCAGGGCGCTCGCGAGCAGGGCTCCGGCCGGTGCCTCCACCGGGGCCAGGTTCTGGTGGGCGGGGCGCAGTCGCCCCGTCGCCGTGTTGACGGCGTGTCCCGCCGCGCTCGGGCGGGCGGGGACCGGGTCGCCGAGGAAGGCGGGTTCGGTGCCCAGGGGGTCGAGGAGCAGGGCCTGGACGGCTTCCTGCCAGGTCATGCCGGTCACCTGCGCCACGAGCCGGCCGGCGGCTATGTAACCGGCGTTGGAGTAGGAGAACCCGGTGCCCGGTGTGAACAGCGCGTCCCGTGCGGTGCACACGCCCGAGAGATAGCGGGAGACGGTGGTGCGGGCCGCGGTGTCGGAGTCCGGGCCCGTCGGCAGCCCGGCGGTGTGGCCCAGGAGCTGACGGACGGTCACCGCGGGTAATTCGCGCAGCTCGGGCAGGTAGGAGGCGACGGAGTCGTCCAGGTCGAGGTCGTCGTCGTCGGCCAGGAGGAGGACGGCGGCGGCGGTGTACACCTTGGTGACGGAGCCCAGCGGGACGGCCGTGTCGGCCGTGTACGCGCTGCCGGTGGCGGCGTCCGCCGTGCCGGTGTGGACGCTGACGACCTCCGTACCGGTGTCTACGGCGAGGTGGGCCCCGGGCACCCGGTGGGTGCGGGCGAGGCTGTTGAGGCGGTGCTGCAACTCCTGGCGTAGGAGCGGCGCTTGCCGGTCGACGACCGGTGTGGCGGTGGGGTAAGGCATGTGAAAAGCACTCCCGTTGGCTGTGGCTCTTGGAAGGTGACACGCCGACCGTCGGGTGGGCGGAGGCCGGCGGTGCCGATGTGCTGCCGTTAGGGCCTTTTGACCTGGACCGGCAGGTGACGCACGCCGACGATGACGGCGGGGTTCTGGTACGTGATGTCCTCATGGGACGGGATGGCGAGGTCGCGGTAGTCGTCGAGCAGCATGCGCAGCGCGATCCGTGCCTCGAGGCGGGCCAGGGGCGCGCCGAAACAGAAGTGGATGCCGTGCCCGAACGTCAGGTGGTTGGGGCTGCGGTCGATGTCGAGCGTGTCGGGTGCGGTGAAGCGGCTCGGGTCGCGGTTGGCGGCACCCAGATGGGCCATGACGAGGCTGTTGACGGGCAGTTCGTGCCCGCCGAGCACCACGGGCCGGTTGACGCGGCGTCCCAGTTCGGGGAAGGGCGGCAGCAGGCGGAGGACCTCTTCGATGGCGTTGGGCAGCCGGTCGGGCTGCGCGCGCAGGGCGGTGAGCGTGCCGGGGTTCTGGTCGAAGGCCACCAGGGCGTTGCCGAGGAGGGCGGTGGTGGTGATGTGCCCCGCGACCAGGAGCAGGGCGACGAAGCCGACCATCTCCTGGTCCGTCAGGCGCACTCCGTCCACCTCGGCGGCTATGAGCTTGCTGATGAGGTCGTCGGCGGGGTGCGCGCGGCGGTGCCTGATGTGGTCCAGGACGTAGCCGTGCATCTCGCGCACGGTCGGCGCGATGGCTTCGAGTGCGCGCTCCAGGTCGGCGGCGTCGGGCGCGTCGCCGAGCTGGTCGCCGCCGAAGAGGGTCGCGGCCCACTCCTGGAACAGCGGGTGGTCCTCCGACGGGATGCCGAGCAGTTCGGCGATCACGATGATCGGCAGTGGGTAGGCCAGGGTGTCGACGACGTCGAATCTGTCGTGGTCGGCGACGGTGTCGAGCAGGCGTCTGCACACGCCTTCGATGCGCGGTTCGAGGCCTTGCACCACGCGGGGTGTGAACGCCTGGCTCACCAGAGTGCGGAACTTGCGGTGCTCCGGTGGATCCATACCGACGAAGTTGCCCTGTGTGAAGGCTGCGAAGTCCTCCTGGGTGGGGGCGATCGGGGTCATGTCCGAGGAGTACGTCGCCTGGTCGGCGAGCACGGCGGCGACCCCTTGGTGGTCGAGGACCTGCCACACGCCCTGTGCTTCGTCGTGCCGGACCGGACCGGCCTCGCGCAGGGACCGCCAGCGGTCGGTGAGGTTGGCGAAGGGTAAAGGCGACTGTGCCGGTTCGTTGCTCACTTCTCTCCCTCGGACGGGGCGCGCGGGCAGGACGGAGCCACGGGCGGACTCCGTGTGGAACGGTCGCGTGCGGCGCGCCGGGTGGTGGGCACCGCGCGACCCGGTGCGGGCGAGGTGCCCGCCGGGGCGGGGACAGCGGGAGCCGGGCATGCGTGCCACCGATGCGTCCGCGGGCCCGCGCCCGGCCTGCGGGCGGTCCTGGCGGCCCGCACAGCGCGCACGCCCGGGCGGGCGCGGCGCTCAAGGCGTCGGTGGCGTCCCCTCCGGGACGACGGCGTTCAGCCGAACGTCACCGGCGTCGTGCGGGACGGCTCAACACGTCCGCCGCATCGTACGTCGGTGCTTCGCCCGTCCCCGAGCATGGGACAGCCCCCTTGGTGCGAACCTTGCCGACATCACAACATCCCCCAGTGAAACGTTCACGCAGCTGTTGCGCGTGTACTCCCCATGCACTTACGAACAGGTGGCGGACCCGCAGGGGCCGGACGCCCAGGGACGGGTGGGGCGGTGCGCATGTCGGCCGGACGCCGTCCGACACTCTGCCCCATGCGCACTCGAAACCACCTTCGTCCCGGTCGAACTCGGCCACAGTCTTCACGGTGGGTCACCGGATAGCAACCCCCCAAAGTTGAACGGATAGTGCTTCTGCTGCCGCACGCAGTAACCGACGAGTAGCTTCCGCGAGGCTTCAACCTCGTACGACGAGCTCGTCCGGACCGTCGTCCCTCGCGTGTGCCCCGCCCCCTCCCCCACAAACGCTCGACTTGGCAAGACGACGCGTTCCGCGCTGCGGACAAGTGACCGAAACGGCTCTGACCAGCCACGACGACCCCATCGAACCCCTTGGTGAATAGCCGTCGAACACCGGTTGACCGGTTTCCGCCGTTGACTGCCCGGTTTCGGGCGCGCGGCATTGACAGCGGCCCGACAAGTCCGTCGCGGCGGCGGACGCGTGAGCGGGCCAAGAGCGCCGCCGACCTGCCGCAAGGGGGAGCATTGGGGGCGCACAGTCACACAGCGTGCGCGGGCGCACGCCCCTGACCAAAGTAGCGTTCGCCGTGCCAAAGCCGCCCCGAACGCCCGCCCGCATGCGCTACGCCATGTTCGCTCAAAAGTTCCCACGCTCGGATGTTCCCCTTCGCGTACACCGAAACGGCCGGGAATAGCCGCTGTCGCACCCCCAATTCCTCATTGATCGCTTTCGTCCGCCGCTGTGTGGCAGGTGACGATCTCGGGTACCCCGCCGGGACGGGCCGGTGGCCGCAGTCCGGAGGGAAGCGGTTGTCGGAGAAGGGAGCTGTCGTGGGCGAGGCGGACGGACTTCGGACCTATCGGGGGAAGCGGCACTTCGACAGGACGAAGGAGCCGAGCGGTGGGCCGGCGGGGCAGCGCGGGAGCCCGCCCGAGGTGGGCGCCGAGCCCGCGTTCGTGGTGCAGATCCACGACGCGAGCACCATGCACTTCGACTTCCGCCTGGAGGTCGACGGCGTCCTGAGATCCTGGTCGGTCCCCAAGGGCCCCTCCACCAACCCGCAGGACAAGCGCCTCGCGCTCCCCACCGAGGACCACCCCCTGGAGTACGCGGACTTCGAGGGCGTGATCCCCGAGGGCGAGTACGGCGGGGGCACCGTCATCGTCTGGGACCGCGGCACGTACCGGCCGACCAGTCACGACGGGAAGAACCGGCCGGTGCCGTTCGCGGAGTCCCTGGAGCACGGCCACGCCACGTTCGCCCTGCACGGCGAGAAGCTCCGCAGGCAGTACGCGCTTACCCGCTTCCACGGCCGCGAGGAGAGGGGCGGCGGGTCCGGCGGGTCCGCGCGGAAGCCGACGTGGCTGCTCGTGCGGACCAAGTCCGGGCCAGGCACCCCCCTCGTACGGAACAGGTCCGGGCGCGGCCCGTCGGGCGGCGGCACACCCGACCCGCGGCGGGCCCGCTCCGCGCTCAGCGGCCGCACGCTGCGCCAGGTCGCTGAGGCCTCCGACGCCCCGACGTGGGACCCCGAGGGCGGGGGCGGGGGCAGCGAGCAGAACGGTGCGCGCAGCTGACCGGGCTTCTCGACGCACTGCGGCCCGGCCTTGAGGGGGGTGGCTCGGCGCCACCTGCCCGGAGACCGCTGCCGTCCGGCCTTGAGAGGCGGCGGCCCGACATCACCTGCCCAAAGACCACTGCCCCCCGGCCCTGACGGGCGATGGCTCGGCGCCACATGCCCAAAGACCACTGCCCCCCAACCCTGACAGGCGACGGCTCGACGCCACCTGCCCGGAGACCGCCGACCCGCTCGCCCGCGCAGCACTGCGCGGGCTCCGCGGTCGACGGCGGGACCGTACGCGTACACGGACGACCGGGGCCGCCCACGGCTCTCCCCTCCCCCGGCGTCAGCCGGCGCCCACCTCCAGGCGTGGCCAGTCGGCGAGGTCCCGCAGCAGTTGCCGGTCGTGCGTCGCGACCACGACGGCGGCGCTCGTGGCGCGGAGCGCGTCCGTCACCTCGTCGACCAGGGTCGACGACAGGTGGTTGGTCGGCTCGTCGAGCAGGACGAGACCGGGCCGCCCGGCCAGCGCGAGCGCGAGGTCGAGGCGGCGCCGCTGCCCCTGCGACATCCGCCCGACGGGGGTGCGCAGCGCCTCGGGGTCCAGGAGACCGAGCGCGCCGAGGGGTACGGCGTCGGCGTCACGGAGTGCTCCGTGGGCCACCAGGCGTCCCACGTGGCGGGCGTGGACCTCGCGGGCGGTGAGTGCGGGGTCCTGCTCGGGGGTCTCCTGGGTGACCCGGACGACCCGCGCCCCCGCAGCGTTCCTGACGTACCCCTCCGTGGGTTCGAGCGCACCGGCGAGCACCGCGAGCAGCGTGGACTTCCCCGCGCCGTTCGGGCCCGTGACGAGCAGCCGGTCACCGCCGTCGAGGGTGAGGTCGACGGGAGCGGCGAGGCGTCCGGCGACCGCGACGCCGTGGGCCCGCAGCTGCGGTGCGCCGGGCCGCACGCCGAGGTCGGGCCACCGCAGCGCGGGCGGCGGCTGCGGCACGTCGATCCGGTGCGCCTCCAGCGCGTCCTGCTGTCGCTTCAGGGCCTGCACGACGCCCGGCGCCCGGGACTGGCGCTGGTGCTTGCCGGTCCCCTTGTCGGGCCGCCACCCGGTGGACAGCCGGTCGCGGGCCCTGGACGCGGCCTCCCCGAGCCGCCGGTGCTCCGCCTGCTGTTCCTCGTGGTCCTGCTCCCAGCGCTCGCGCTCGCGGCGGCGGGCGTCCTGCCAGGCGTCGTAGCCGCCGGCGTACAGGCGCGGCGCGCCGTCGCGGGTCGGGTCCAGGTCGAGGAACTTGTCCGCGACGTCGCGCAGCAGCGCCCGGTCGTGGCTGACGAGGGCGAGGCCGCCCTCGTGTGCGCGCAGCCTGCGGGTGAGGAAGTCGAGGCCGTCTGCGTCGAGGTGGTTGGTCGGCTCGTCCAGGAGCAGGACGTCGTGGTGCGCGCCGAGCAGGCAGGCGAGCCGGACCCGGTAGCGCCGGCCGACCGAGAGGGTCGACAGCGGACGGTCGCGGTCGGTGCAGGCTCCGAGGGCCCCCAGGGCGACGTCGACGCGGCGCTCGGCGTCCCACGCGTCGAGCCGCGTCGCGGCGTCGAGCGCGGCGGCGTAGCGGTCGTCGGCGCCGGGGGCGCCCTCGGCCAGGGCGCGGGTGGCCTCGTCGAGTGCGGCGAGCGCCGCGAGGGACGCGGCGAGCGCCTCGGACGTCAGCGTGCCGACGGTCGCGCCGTCGCGCGCGGACAGTTCCTGGCGGGCCAGACCGATCGTGCCGGTCCGGTGCACGGTGCCCGCGTCGGGTTCGACGAGCCCGGCCAGGGCGTGCAGCAGTGTCGTCTTGCCCCTGCCGTTCTCGCCGACGACGGCGATCCGTGACCGCGCGGAGACGGTGACCGAGAGGTCGCTCAGGACCCGCAGGGAGCCGCGGGTGACGGTGATGCCTTCGGCGCGGACGTGGGCGCTGCCGCCCGCCTCGGCGGGCAGGGATGTGGCGTACGGGGTGGTCGGGGTGGTGTTCAACGGTGCTCCGCAGCTCGCAGTGGAGCCGGGCAGCGGCAACCGCCGCCCGGCGGGAACCGGAACGGCGAGCGCGATTCAGCAGAGAGAAGGCGCCGCCGTCAGCGGGCGGATCGGACCTTCTGCGACCAGATACCTCGTGCCATGTCGTTCATGCTACCTCCGCACGGTCGGGGGTGTCCGGTTTTATCGCGGGGGCGGGAGGGGCGCAGGAGGTGTGGGGCCCCGGCCTGTCAGCGCCCGTGTGCCCGCCGCGCAGCTCTCCCTCAGCTCGGCCAGTTCCGCGGCCGACAGGTCTCGGCGGGCGGCGCCGCGGCGGCTGCCGTCGAGCAGGGTGCTCGCGCGGTCCAGCCACCGTGGTGACGGCTCGACGCCGGCGAACGCGGCGAGGCGGGCCAGTTCCGTACGGGGGGCGTCGAGCAGGTCCTCGTAGGCGAGTGTCATGCGCTGGGGGGCGGGGAGGGTGTCGAGGAACCGGGCGCCCTGGACGACGAGTTCCGACCAGAGGGTGCCGAACCGGTGGAGGGGCATGTCCCGGTCGCGTACGAGGGCGGGGTCGAAGCGGTCGCCCAGCAGGGGCGCCAGATCCGGCGGCAGGGACCGTATGTGGTCGTCCGTCAGATCGCGGAGGCTGTCGACGCCGGTCCGTTCCTTGATCTCGCGCAGCAGGTTGATCGCCCGGAACCCGGGGTGGCGGCTCATGGACAGGGCGCAGTCCGGTCCGTCCCGGAACAGGTGCACGAACCTGGCGTAGGGGAAAGCGGTCCGCAGGCCCGGCGCCCGGCCCGTGGAGTAGCCGGAGCGCTCCACCACGGCGGTGCGCCCGAACCGGGCACGGAGCCAGGCGAAGAGCGCCTCGTGGTGCGCGGGCGCGGCATCGACGGGCCGGTCGAGGAGAGCTGTACGGATCTCGTCGAGGAGGCCGTCCGGATCGTCGCTGAGGTGGGGCAGCACCATGTGGGAGAGCGCGGGGATGCCGGTGGTCTCCGGTGTGTACCGGCCGGGGCGGCGGGTGTAGAGGAACTCCGGCAGCGGCAGACCGCTGCGGACCATGCGCTCGAAGTGCGGCGCGGGCCGGAACAGCGCGTCCCAGAACTCGGCGCCGGACAGCGGGCTTTCAGGGAAGGACGCGTCGCCGACCGAGGCCATGTACTCGTTGAGGCTCAGCACGTCGGGGTGGGTGTTCAGGATGCGGGAGAGAGCGGTGGAACCGCTGCGGCCCGTACCGATGACGAAGGTCAGGGGGCTCGGGGTCAAGGTCACCTTCCAGGGGGTTCGACGCGGTGGCGAGGTCCTCCCGGCCCCGGGGGGCCGGTGCGGCACGTCATGCCGTGGAGCCGGGGCCGTTGCGGTACCGGCTCAAGGTACGGGCGCACCAGCCGATGACGGAGGCGTTGACGAGGGCACCGACGGCGACGGAGACGATGAACATGGCGCTGTGGTCCGGCAGTACGAGGAGGACCAGGCTGGCGGGAGCGGTGGCGAGCAGCGGGATCACTCCGGCCATGGAGGCATCCGGGGTGTCCACGGAGCTGACGATCAGCGCCCAGACGAGCAGGCCCGCGCAGACGGCCAGGTAGCCGAGGGCGAAGGGGTTGGTCAGTACGGTGCGGTGCGTCCGGGGCGTCCGGGTCCTTGGCATGGTGGTCGGTTCCTTGGGTGTGGTGCGCACGGTGCGGTGGCCCTTCCGAACGGCGATCGGTGACAGGTGGGGCGGGCGGGGTCAGTCGTGGGGGCCCGGCGGATCGGCACGGGCGAGGCCGAGGTCGTAGGCGAGGATCGTGGCCTGCACGCGGTCGCGCAGGCCGAGCTTGCGCAGCAGCGCGTTGATGTGGGACTTGACGGTGCCGACGGTGATGTCGAGGTCGGCGGAGATCTCGGCGTTGTTCAGGCCGGCGGCGACCAGGGCGAGGACGTGCCGCTCCCGGGCGGTGAGCGCGTCGAGGGCGGCGGGGCCGGGGTTCGCGGGATGCGGTCCGGCGGCGTAGTGGCTGATGAGGCGGCGGGTCGCGGAGGGCGCGAGGATGCTGTCGCCCGCGGCGAGGGTGCGGATGGCCTGGAGCAGTTCGGGTGCGTGGACGTCTTTCAGGAGGAAGCCGGAGGCGCCGGCCCGCAGCGCGCCGAAGACGTAGGTGTCGAGGTCGAACGTGGTCAGGACCAGGACGCGGGGCGCGTCGGGGCGGCCGGTGAGGATGCGGGTCGCGGCGATGCCGTCGAGTTCGGGCATGCGGACGTCCATGACGACGACGTCGGGCCGGTGTTCCGCGGCGAGGCGTACCGCCGCGGCACCGTCCTCGGCCTCCGCCACGACGCTCATGTCGGGGGCGGCGTCGATGACGGCGGCGAAGGCGGCGCGGACGACGTGCTGGTCGTCGGCGACCATCACCCTGAGGGTCATCGGGGTACCTCCTTGCCGCGTGTCCCTGCGGTGTGCGGCGTCGGGTGGTGCGGCAGCCGGATCTCGACCGTGTCCGGTCGTGGCGTGGTGAGGGTGCCGCCGAGCGCGGCGGCCCGGGCGGTCAGGCGTTGGCGGGCCGGGGGCCGGGTCGCGCGGGGGACGCCGGTGGCGGTGAGGGTCAGGACGTCGTCCGTACGGTCGAGGGCGAGGGTGGCGGGCTCGTCACCACATGTTTCCAGGATGATCTCGGCGGCACGGTAGGTCGCGAGGTCGACCTCCGGTGACAGGGTCGCGGGGAAGCGGTCGGCGATGTGGACGTCGACCTGGCGGCCGGTGGCCCGGTACTGGTGCAGGAGCAGGTCGAGGGCCTGGAGGGTCGGCTGGGGCCGCAGGCTGCCGCTCGGCTCCTCGCCCTCTTCGCCGTTCCTGACGGTGTCGAGCAGGGCGCGCATGGCGGTCAGGGCGTGCCGGGCCCGCTCCGCCGTCTGCGGGAGGTGTCCGGCCTCGGCCTGCTCGACGACCTCGGCGGTACGGGCGAGCACGGTGGTCTCCAGACCGACGGTGATGCGGCGGCGCTCGGCGAAGGCGTGCCGGACGGCCTCGTGCGTCCAGGCGGTGAGGCTGTCCTCGTCCGCGGCCCGGGCCTGCCGGCGGCGGAGGCCGTGCCAGGTGCCGAGGATCCAGGCGGCGGCGGTGACGAGCGCCGTGCCCGCGCCGGCGGCGCCCACGACGACGGCGCCCGGTGCCGGTGAGGTGCGGGTGAGCAGGACGCCGGACACCGTGACGGCGTGCACGGCCGCGGCCGCCGCCGGGACGGTCCAGCGCGGGATGGCCCGTACGGTCTCGTACGCTGCTGACCCTCCCGGCGGGACGAGGGCGAGGGTGGGTCCGTCGGACGCGGTGTGTGCCGCGGCGGCGACGAGCGCCGCGCAGGTGGCGAGCATGCCGAGGGCGGCGGGCAGGACCGCGGGGCCGGTGTAGGGGGCTGCGGCCGTGGCCGCGGGCCACAGCACACCGAGGACGAGGAGCGCCGTCAGGGCGGTGCGCGGTGCGCGGCGCAGCCAGATCAGCGTGGTCGCCTGCGCGGTGGCGAGGAGGGCGAAGAGCACGCCGACGGAGACGTCCGCGCCCGCGGAGGCGGCGTGGTCGCGGATGACGACGGTGGGCAGCAGCGGTTGCAGGCACAGCCCGGCGGCGGCGACGCACTGCGCGAGGCGGTAGCCGCGGGGCACGCTCGCCGCCGGTCCCGCACCGGTCCGTCCGGGAAGCACGGCGTGGACGCGCCAGCCGCCCTCGGGGGTGGGGCCGGTGGTGAGGGTGCCGCCCGCTTCGCGGGCACGGCCGCGCAGGAGGTTCTGGCCGCGCCCGCCGCCCAGGCCCGCGGCCGGTGCCGCGGGGGTGCCCGCGGCCGTGGGCGGGGGCTCGTTGGTGACGGTGATCTCGGTGTGCGTGTCGCCGTAGACGCACGTCACGGTGGTCGGGGTGCCGAAGGCGTGGCGTACGGCGTTGGTCAGGGCCTCGCGGACGATGCCGTACGCGGCGTCGGCGGTGGTGCCGTCGGGCGGTGCCTGGATGTCGCAGGTGAGCGGCTGGCCCAGGGCGCGGAAGCCGGCCACGAGGCTCTCCAGACGCTCCTGGGGTGCGGGCTGCTCCTGCGGGGAGTGCGGGGCGGGGGTCTTCACCGCGCTCAGGGCGCGGGTGACCTCACGGCCGGTCTCCGCGGCGAACTCCGCTGCTTCGACCGCCAGTTCGGGGCGCTTCTCGCGGAGTTCGATGGCGGCCTCCACGGTCACGACGACCGCGGTGAGGTGGTGTGCGCTGATGTCGTGCAGTTCCCGTTCCATCCGGCGCCGCTCGGCCGCGGGCAGGCGGTGGCGTTCGGCCCTGGTACGGCGCAGGCGCTGCTCGGCGGCGTGCCGGGCGGCCCTGACGCGGCGCGCATACACGCCGGTGGCCGTGGCGGTCGCGTACAGCAGGACGGTGACCGCCAGGTCGAGGCCGTCGCGGTCGCTCAGTCCGTGCAGGCTGAGCTGGTGCAGGGCCTGCCACGCGGCGAGCGTCCCCGTGCACAGCAGGGCGGTGGGGGTGTCGCGCTCGGCGGCGACGGTGTGCAGGGCGAGGGCGACACCGGCGGTGCCGATGACGGCCACCGCGGGGGCGGGCAGGGCCTGGGCCACCGTCGCGCAGGCGGCCGCGACCAGGACGAGGGCGGGCACGGGGTGGGTGCGGCGGGTGGCGAGGGCAGCGGTGGCCAGACCGTCCGCGAGCGCGGCCGCGAGGAGTTCGGTGGCGGTGGGCGGCCGCCCTGCGACGAGCGCCGTGCCCGGCCACAGCGCGGCCTGGACGGCGAGCAGCAGGACCGGCACGTACCGGTCGTTCAGTCGTTCCATGGTGTGCCCAGGCTAGGGGTGTGACCTGGGCAGGAGCATCGGGCTTGAGGGGGAGGGGGACGTCTAACCAGAGATGGAGCCGACCGCCCGGCCGTGTCGCTGCCCCTGTCACGGCGCCCCGGGCCGGGGGCTCTGCGGGGAAGCCGGGTGCCGGTCACCGCAGAGCGCCGTCCGCACGGCGGCCCTCATGTCGTCGCTCTGCGCGTCCGTGCCGCCGGGGTCGACGTTCACCACGACGGTGGCCTGCCGCCGGCCGTCGGCGGTCGTCCCCGCCGCTGTCTCGTACCCGAGCATGTCGCCGGTGTGACCCCAGTAGCGGCCGCCGCACGGGAGGGGCCTGCTCTCCAGTCCGAGGCCGTAGGCCCGGCCGTCGGGGTTGCCCGTCGGCCGGGTCCGCGTCAGCTCCCGCTGCTGGGCGGGGTGCAGCAGCCTGCCGCGTACGAGTGCTCGCAGGAAGCGGTTCATGTCGGTTCCGCTGGAGATCATCGAGCCGCCGGGGCCCGCGACCGTCGGGTTGATCGCGGTGATGTCCACGAGCGGCGCGTCCTTGCCCGGCCGTGCGTATCCGCGTGGGTGCGGTCCCGGGATGTGCGGGGAGTCGCCCGGTACGTGGGTCGCGCGCAGGCCGAGGGGTTTGATGACGCGCCGGTGGATCTCCGTGCCGTAGGCGCGTCCCGTCACCTTCTCGATGACCATGCCGAGCAGCAGATAGCCGGTGTTGGAGTAGCGCCAGCCGGTGCCCGGCTCGAAGGTCGGGGGGTGGGCGAGCGCGATGTCCACGAGGTCACGGATGTCGTGGTGGGCCAGCGGGTCCTCCATGATGTCCCCCGGAGCGAGGTGGTCCAGGACGTCGGGCAGGCCGCTGGTGTGCTGGAGCAGCTGACGGACGGTGATCTTCCGGCCGTCGTTGCCGTGCCCGCGGACGACACCGGGCAGATAGCGCTCCACCGGCGCGTCCAGGACCACGCGGCGCTCCCCCACCAGTTGGAGCACGACGGTCGCCAGGAACGGCTTGGTCATGCTGCCGATCCGGAATCGGCTGTTGGGGTGCACCGGCGCTTGCGTCCGCATGTTCGCCACCCCGCTGGTCAGCACCGCGCTGCCGCGTCTCCCCCGCACTTCGAGCAGCGCTCCGGGTCCGCCGTCGACCGTCGTCAGCCGGTGCAGGAGTGCGCGCAACCGGGCGTGGTCGCCGCCGTGGGCTCGCTCCGCCGCGGCGTCGCGGTGCGCCGGGGCGCCCCCGGGCGGCGCGCCCGCCGTGAGGCCGATCACGACCGCCAGGGTGAGTGCGCCGCCCATCGCACGCCGCTTGTGCTGGGTCACGTGTGTCCCCTCGATCGTGAGGCAGGGATCTCGGGACGCGCGGTGCCCGCGGCGCGCCCCCGTGAGAGCACTCGGGCCGCGTCGCACCCGAAGGTGGACGCGGCCCGACTGCCCCCGTGCCTCCTACGATGCCGGTCGCGTGCGGGGCGGAGCGATGGGGCGGGCCCGAGGGCCGGTGGTGGGGTTGTCCCCCGTGCGGGGCGGCACCCGTGCCACCGGTTCCGCTCAGTCGGCTTCCGGTCCCCGGTACTGGTACAGCTCGGGCACCGACACCTTGATCGGCTCCTGCGTGGTGCGGGCGATCACGACGACCACCGGCTCGTCGGGGTCGGGGTTCTCCTCGCGGTGCGGGACGAACGGGGGCACGAGGACGAAGTCGCCGGGGTCCGCGGTGATCCGCACCTCTTGGGTGCCGTCGTGGAAGACGAACACGGGGTGACCGCTGACCACGAAGATCCCGGCCTCGGACGCTCCGTGGTGGTGGTTGTCCGTCGCGCTCAGCGGCGGATTCTCGACGCGGCCCATCCACAGCCTCTGCGAGCCGACCGTGGAGCCGCTGATGGCTGCGTAGCCGTCCAACTCGTCGGACCGGACGTGCCGTACCCGGTTGACCAAGGGTGGGTCACCGGCCGCGGCCGGTACGGTGCCGACGTTCTCCAGGGTGTTCATGCGTGGCCTCCTGAGTCGGTTGCGAGGGCCTCCCGGCCGCCGGACATCAGGGTGCGACGGACGCGGCCGTTCCGACAACCGAAGTTGCCGAATCGGCAACGTACGAACTGTTGGTGACCGGGCGTCAGGGCTGCTGCCGCGGGCGGCTTGGCGGCCAGGTCGGTCCGCGCCCGCGCCACCCGCCGGGGGTCACGGGATGCGGGCGACTGCCCCGTAGCCGACGTCCTCGCGGGTGGGGGTGGTGCTGCCGTCCGGGCGCCATTCGGGCATGGGCACCAGGCCGGGATCGACCAGGTGCAGGCCTTCGAAGAAGGCGGCGATCTGCTCGGTGGGACGCAGCCGGTAGCCGAGGCCGCCGGTTTCCGCGTACTGGTCTGCGGCGGCGGACAGGCGGGGGCTGGGGGCCGAGTGGCTGAGGATGAGCACGCTGCCCGGGGCCGCGTGCTCCACCAGGCGGCGGACCAGAGCGTGGGCTTCGGCGTCGTCGTGGACGTGGCCGAGGACGTCGGAGAGGACCAGGGCGACGGGCTGGTCGAAGTCGAGGACGGCGGAGGTCCGGTGCACGATGCGGTCGGTGTCGCGCATGTCCGCGTCCAGGTAGGAGGTGCGGCCCTGAGGCGTGCTGTCGAGGTAGGCGTGCTGGTACAGCAGGACCATGGGGTCGTTGTCCACGTAGACGACGCGGGCGTCGGGGTGGGCGCGCTGGGCGAGTTCGTGGACGTTGGGTTCGGCGGGCAGACCGGCGCCGAGGTCGAGGTACTGGCGCAGGCCCTCCTGCTCGGCGGCGAAGCGCACGGAGCGCCACAGGAACTCGCGGCTGGAGCGGGCCAGGTCCTGGATCTCGGGCACCATGCGGGCGAACTGGTCCGCCGCCTGCTTGTCGGCGGGATACCAGTACGGGCCGCCCTGGAGGTAGTTCCACCAGCGCGCGCTGTGCGGGACGGTGGGGTCGACGCCGGTGGGGGCGGTGCGGGGGTCAGCCATGCCGGTTCTCCTCCGGGGGCAGGTGGGGTGCGAGGGTGGTGGGCCAGGTGGCGGCGGCCGCGGTGTGGTCCAGGGCCAGGCGCCAGCGGGCGACGGTGTCCTCGTCGTCGGTGACGGTGGTGGCGGCGGGCCGGTGTTCCACGACATGGTCGGGGATGTCGGCGTCCACGCGCAGATGGCGCACCGGCGGCGCGCTCAGGAGCGGGTGCGCCCCGGCGGCCAGGGGCAGGATCTGCAAGGCGGTGCGCGGCTCGCCGAGGGCCGCTTCGAGGGCTCGGTGCTGGGCGCGGCGCACGGAGGGGCCGCCGATGGCCGGGTGCAGGGCGGCTCCGGACAGGATGGTCCACAGCCGGGCCCCGCGTTCGCGCCTGCGCCGCTGCCGCTCCTGGACGAGCTCCACGGCGAGCTCGACGTGGGCGGCGGGCGCGTCGGGGTGCAGCGCGCGGTACAGGGCCGCGGTGTAGGCGGGGATCTGCAAAAGGCCGGGCACGTGGCCAGGGGCCCACAGACGGATCGCGGACGACGCGCTCTCCAGCGCGATCCAGTGCTGGTAAGGCGCCGTCATGACCTTTTGGTACCGGAGGTGCCACCAGCCCGGCTCGGCCGCCTCCCGGGTCTGCTCGAGCAGCGCCCGGAGTTCGTTCCCGCGCAAGCCGTAGGCCCGCAGCAACCGCTCGATCCGGTCGGGGTCGATGCGGGTCGCCGCGCTCTCGATGCGGCGGATGGTCATATGGGTCGTCCCCACGAGGGCCGCGGCCTGCGCGGGGCTGAGGCGGGCCTGTTCGACGCGCACCCGCTGCATACGCCGGGCGAGCACCCGGTGCGCCACCGTCGGACTCGCGCGCGGCGCCTGTGCCACCGTCCGCCTCCCGTCCTGGTCACCGGCTGATTCTTGCCGCGGTTTCGCGGTTTTCGCTGCCACCAGATTGCCATGCGCGTGAATCACACGCATGGTGGAGAGGTGCGCGCCCCGCGCGGCGCTGCCGCCATCGGCAACCGCACGGGGCCCGCACGCCAGGAATCGGCTGCGCGTGGTGCGCGGCACCGCGCGGTGCGCGGTGCGCGGTGCGCGGTGCGCGGTGCGCAGTACGGCGACATGCGGTACGCGGTGCGCAGCGACATGCCGTACGCGGTGCGCAGTGCGCAGCACGGCAACACGCATCACCGCAACACGCATCACGGCAGCACGAGCACGGCAACACGCACAACGAGCTAGGCAGCAAGGCAGCAAGGCAGCACCAACCCTGAGGTTGATCATGCTCATCCCCTGCACCGCCCTCCCCCCACGACCGACCGCCGGCCCGCACCCACCCCGGTGTGCCGGGGGAGGCACGCGCGGATGACTTCCGGCCCTCCCCTCGACGCGGTCCTGCCGCTCGACGACGAACCCACCGCCGCCCCCTTCGCCCGCAGCTACACCATCGCCGTCCTCGACCGGTGGCTCGGCGGCGGGACCGGGCACGCCGACGTCGTCGACGCCGCCGCGCTGATCACGACAGAGCTGGTCACCAACGCCCTGCGGCACAGCACACCCGACGCCCTCCGCCTCCAGCTGCGGGACGCCTCCGTGCTGATCACCGTCACGGACACCAACACCCACCTGCCGGTACTGCGCACACCGTCACCGGGCGACGTGGGCGGTCGCGGCCTGGAACTCGTCACCGCGTTCGCGACGCGCTTCGGCTGCCGGTGCTTCACCGGCCACAAGGCGGTGTGGGCGGAGTTGAACCTCCGTCCGGGTTCCACGGCAGCCTGCGGCCGGTGAAGAGGCGCGGCGGCGGCCGTCGCGTCACCGCCGCGCCGCGTCCTGGGGCGGCCGGTTCCTGCCCCGCGGGCGGTCAGTCGCCGCCGCCACCGCCGCCGTCCCCTCCCCCGCCGTCTCCTCCGCCGCCCCCGCCGCCGTCTCCGCCCTCGCCGCCGTCGGAGCCCCAGCCGTCCCCGCCGCCGGACTCGTTGTCGTCGCTCCCCCAGCCGAGGTTGGTGAACCAGGGGTTGTCCCACTCGATCACCACCGGCTCCCCGCTGTGCCCGTCCCGGCGCGGCGGCAGGGGGCGGAAGCGACAGGTGCCCGTGGTGTCGCCGAGGCCGAAGGCGACGGCGCAGGTGTGCGCCATGACCGCGTCCAGCGGGTCGGGGCTGTCGTGGTGGACCTGGGCGAGCGGCAGCAGGACCGAACCGTCCTGCGGCCTGCGCCTGTGCCTCGGGCGGGTCAGGAGGGCGACGCGGTAGCCGTCGCGCAGCAGTTCCGACGACAGGGTGCTCGTCCGGCGCAGCTCCCAGCGGCCCTGCGCGCTGTGCACGGTCACGGAACTGCGGGACTTGCGCCAGACCTTGGTCAGGGTCAGCGTCGCCGTGACCTCGCCCACCGTCAGGACGAGTCCGCGGCTCGGTGACCGGTCGGCGGCGAAGAGGCCGTACGGCGCGCGGATGCGTACGACGGGCGCGGCAGGGCCCCACACGTCCACGCGGAACAGCCGCCGCTCGACGGCCACGGTGACCGGCCCCGCGGGCCCGGGGGCGAACCGCCGCGCCTGCCACAGCGGCACGCCCTCCGCCGCCGCCCGCGCGGCCAGCGCGGCGACCTGTTCGGGGCCGCCGCACTGCCGGACGGCCAACTCGCCGAGGCGATGCGCGAACTCGGCGGCCCTGCGGACCTTGACCGGCCTGGTCGTCCCTGTGACCCGGGTGACCGGCACGACGCCGGGCCCTTCCGGCAGCTCCGCGAGGCCGCGCTCCGTGCCACCACCGCCCAGCCAGCCGCCGCGCACGAACGCGTCCGCCATCGCGGGCAGATGCAGTTCGCTCAGCGGCGTCGTACGTCCCCTGTTGCGCAGTCCCGCGGTGCTCAACTCCACCACCTGGGCGAATGGGTTGCGGGACCTCTCGGCATAGATCACCTGGCGCACGCTTCTCCCCCGTCGTGTCCTGGATGTCATGACTCGCGTTCCGGACGTCGCGCGGCGTCGTGTCCTGGACGTCGCGCGTCGTGTCCTGAACGTCACGAAGGGCCCATTTTCGCATGGGGCCGTCGCCTGGCCCGCGCCGACGGGGCGGAGGCGGTGCGCCGCGTCGACCAGCGGTACGCGTCGGCCGACGGCAGGGCACGCGTCGCCGCGCGGTCGGCGTACGTACCGCTGGGCCGCGGAGCCTGAGCGCCCCCGCCGCCGGATCTCAGGCCGGGTCGTCGGGTGCGAGGTCGGGGCGGAGGCGGTGCCACACCGGCTGGCGCAGGAGGCCGGTGCGGGTGCGGGTGGAGTAGCGGATCTCGGCCACCAGGCGCGGAAGCACCCAGTGGGCCTCGGGGACGGGCGGGGGCGGGGTGAAGGGACAGGTGTCGTCGGCGGCCACGCCGAGGAGCCGGGCGAGGGTGACCCGTTCGTGTTCGCTCCACCCCGTGCCGACGTTGCCCAGGTAGCGCAGCGCCCCGTCGACGTGCTCGCCCACGAGGACCGCTCCCGGCAGGCCCGTGAGCCGTCCGAGGCCGGGTTGCCAGCCGCCGATGACCGCGTCCACCGTACGGACGTTCCTGATCTTCAGCCAGGAGCGGGAGCGCACCCCCGGCTCGTACACCGAGTCGAGGCGCTTGAGGACGATGCCCTCGAGGCCCCGGGCGCGGGTGAGGTCCAGGGCGGCGCGGCTGTGTCCGGGGACCGCGGTCGGCACGGACCAGCGCGGCCCGGCCGCCACCAGGTTCCTCAGGTGGTCGCGGCGCGCGGTGTACGGCAGGCCGGTGAGCTGGCGCCCGGCGAGGAACATGATGTCGAACAGGACCAGGTGCGCGGGGTCCCCGGCGGCCAGGCGGGCGGCGCGCGCCGGGGCGGCGGCCAGGCCCATGCGGGGCTGGAGCCGTGCGAAGTCCGGGCGGCCCTGCTCGTCGAGGACCACGATCTCGCCGTCCAGGACGGCGGGAGCGTGCACGTGCGCGCCGAGGGCTGCGAGTTCGGGGTAGGCGGCGGTGATGTCGGCCCCGGAGCGGGAGCGCAGCAGCATCGAGCCGTTGCCGCCCAGGTAGACGATCGCCCGCTGCCCGTCGTACTTGGTCTCCGCGCTCCACAGGGCGTCGGCACGGGCCGGCGGCAGGGGCCCCGGGGAGGCGAGTATGGGTGCGATCCGCGGCAGGACAGCCATGATCCACCCCTCACCCGCACCCCCGGGGTTCATACCCGGTCCGCGCCGCTGTCGCCCGGACAGTCCAACAGCTCACCGAACCCGCCCGGCCCCCCAGCCCTCACCCCGTCAGTCGCACCGGCCCGCCGCTTCGGGGAGCGCGTCGAGGAGCGCGTCGAGGAATTCGCCGGTCGGCGAGGCGACGCGGGGGCGCGGCGCCGCGTGCGGGCAGCCGCCGTGCGGGGCCGTCCGGTGCCGGGCGGTCACGCGGAGGCCGCGGGGGCGGGGCGCAGGCGGACGGGGAGCGTCTGGTGGCCGTTGGTGATCAGGGACGGCAGGGGTTGCAGCTCCTCGGCGGGGACGGCGAGTTCGATGCCGGGGAAGCGCGCGAACAGCGCCCGGAGCACGGCGGTGACCTCGATCCTGGCCAGTGGGGCGCCGAGGCAGAAGTGGACGCCGTACCCGAAGGAGAGGTGCTCCTTGGTGACGCGGGTGACGTCGAAGGCGTCGGCGTCCGGGCCGTGCCAGTCGGGGTGGCGGTTGGCGGCCGCGTACGAGGCGAGGATGGCCTCGCCCTTGGCGATGATGCGGCCGTCGGGCAGGGGGATGTCGGTGACGGCGTAGCGCAGCGGCAGGTGCGAGACGGGCCCTTCGCTGCGGAGGGTCTCCTCGACGGCGTCCTCCCACGTGCCGCGCCCCGCCCGGATGTGGGCGAGTTGCTCGGGGTGGCTGAGCAGGGCGGCGACGGCCTGGTCGATGACGTTCGCGGTCGTCTCGTACCCGGCGCTGAGCATGAGCAGCAGGGTGTCGCGCAGTTCGGCGTCGGTCAGGCTGCTGCCGTCGCCCTCGTCGTCGCGGACGCTGACGAGGAGCGAGGTCATGTCGTCGCCGGGCTCGGCGCGCTTGGCGGCGATGAGGCCGTCGAGCAGGACGTACAGGCGTTCGGTGTTGGCCGCCGCCTGCTCGGCGGTGAGGGTGGTGTCGAAGACCCCGTCGACGGTGGCGCCGAAGTCCGAGCGCTGTGCGGCGGGTACGCCCATGAGGTGGCTGATGACCGCGACGGGCAGCGGCCGGGCGAGCGCGGCGCGCAGGTCGACGGTCTCTCCGGCGGGGCGGGCCGCGAGGTCGTCGAGGAGCCGTCCGACGATGTCGTCGACGGTCGGCTTGAGTGCCTGTACGCGGCGCGCGCTGAAGGCGGGGGCGATCATCCGGCGCAGCCGCCGGTGCTCGGCTCCGTAGGCGGTGAACATGTTCTCCACGGCCACCCACAGGATCAGCGGCCAGCCGCCCAGGGCGTCCTGGAAGCCCGGCCAGTGCGCCCTGGCGTCCTTGGAGACGTCGGGGCTGGCGAGGAGCGTCCTGAGCAGTTCGGGGTCGGTGACGGACCAGGCCGGCACACCGAGTACGTCCACCTGGGCCGTGCTTCCCTGGGCGCGCAGCAGGCGGTGTTCCGCGTGCCGGTCGGCGCCGGTGGGGTCGAGGACTATCCGTGGAGTGGACGAGGTCATTGCAGACTCCTCCAGGCACTGTGCCACCCAGGCCCCGGGTGGCAGCGGATACGGGTCCTTGGCAGCATGCCAGCAACAACGGGCGGAAAGGGGGCTCCGCTTGTGAACGACTGCACTCCCCAATCACCCCCGCCCTGGACGCGGGCCGGTGCACAGCGCGGACCCGGCCCGTTCGGGCACCTTCACGAACTGGACACAAAGTCGACGATTGGGTGTCCGGACCGTGCGCGGAGGAGGCCGTGCGCGTCGCAGATCCCGCCCGGGGGGTCCATGGGGGCGGGCATCGCGAGGTCTCTGGCGGCAAGCACCGCCGGGTCCCTGGGGGCAGGCAGCGCGAGGTCCCTGGCGGGGGCGGCACCGCGACGCCCCCGCGGCGCCGCTCCAGCCGCACCGCCCGGGCGCCCCCGGACACCTGCCGCCGCACCTTCCGCGAACGCCGGGGCCCGCAGGCCAGGGCCCGGGCCGGACGGCGGACGGCACCGCCGGGGCCGTGGCGGGCGCGGGCCGGAGTGTGACCATCGCAAAGTTCACTCGTTTGACGGAGGGCAGCTGACGGCGTCATCAGCCTTCGGGAGGCGGCTCTCTCCATGCCCACGTCCCCACGTCGCACCTCGGGCCCCGTCGAACGGGTCTCGCTCGGCCAAGCCGAGACCGCCCTCGTCGACCAGTACACCGGTCTGGTGCGGCTCGCCTATCTGATCCTGCCCGTCACGCTCTCCCGGCACCGACGCGTCCTGGTCGCGCACGCCCTCGTACAACGTGCGCTGCCCGGCCTGTGGCGGTGCAGCGGGCGGGACACGACGGCCCGGGTACCGGCGCAGCGCGGGGGCGGTGGCGCGTCCGGTTCCGGCTGGCTGCTGCTGCGCGTGCTCCGCGCGGCCCTCGCCTACGAGCGGCGCCCGCGCGGCTGGCCGAAGCGGCTGCCGCCGCCGCGGGCGCTGCGGGTGATGCTCCCGGCGGTGTGGGGGCTGCGCCTGTTCCCGCTGGCGGGCGGCGTCGACGAGGTCACGCTCGGCCAGGCCTGCGGCCAAGCCCGCCCCGCGGCCCGCGCCGCCTTCGTGCTGCGGCGCCTCGACGGTCTGACGGACCCCCGGATCGAGGAACTCCTGACCGCCGCGGGCGCGGAGCAGCCGCAGGAAGCGGTGCGCGCCTCCCACCGGCTCGAAGCGGTGGCGGGCAAGGCGGGGCAAGCGCTGCTGCGCTCACGGGAGTTCGACGCCTGCACCGTGCAGACGCGCCCCACCGACCTGCTGCGGCGCAGGCGCCGGGTGCGGCTCGTCTGGATCGCCGTGGGTCTGATCGTCCTCAGCGCGACGGTCCTGACCGGCCTCGAAGCCAAGGGCGGGCGGTCGGCGCCCTCGACGGGACCTGCGACCACCCGAGCGGGCGACCTGGTCAGGGCCCCCGCCCAGGAGTGGTCCGACACCGCACGCGTCGACTTCACCGCCTGGCCCGCACGCGGCGCACGGACCACCGACCGCGAGCTGCTCAACCGCGCCCTGTCCGCCTGGGCCTCGCCACCGCGCGGCGTCCGCGTCACCTCGGCCCCGGCCACGAGCACCGGACCGCCGGGCCGCGCACCGCGGTTGCTGTACGCGGGCGACGTCGACGGCCGTGCCGTCGTCCTCCTCCACGACGGTGAGCGCGTCGTCCACTACGGCGAACCGCTCTCCGGGGACCGTGGCGCGCCACGCTCCGTACACTTCGCCCGTGCCGACAACGCCGGCGTGACCACCGCCGCGGCCCTGGCCCTGCGCCGTGACGACGGCCGCATCCGATATCTGACAGCTCCATGGATCGCCAGGACGCAGACGCGGGACCTGCTCCGGCCCGACGCCCCGAACCGCCCTCTGAAGGTGTCGCCCGACGGCCTCACAGCCCCCGTACGGGGTCCCGTCGCCGGTGGCAGCTGCGACACCTGGCCGGTGCTGTGGCTGCGCTCCTCGTCGCGCATCGTCGAGAAACACGCGTTCCTCGTCAGCGACCTGGGCGACCTGCTGCCCGTCCATCTGACCTACACCCCGCTGCCCGGCTCCGGCGCCCCCGCACGCCAGCCGCGCGAGGTGATCAGCCCGCGGGCACTGCGCGGTTGGGCCCGCACCGCCTGCCGGCTGCCCGAACTGGGCACCGGCGCCCGGTCCGTCAACGTCTGGGACTTCGCCGAGCAGAACCTCCCCGAGTCGGCGGGCCGGGCCGTGTGGTCCTGCGCCCGCGCCACCACCTGGCGCGGCCCCGGCCGGGTGCTTCTCCAGCTCACGGCACCGGCGACCGGGGACGGCGGGGCGACCCGCGTGGTGGCACGGGCCCGGTCCACCGCCGCGTGCGGCCGGTTCGGCCAGCACGTCGTCGCGAGCACCACCTGGCGTGCGGACTCCGGCAGGAGGTACGTCCTGGCCGCGGGGAGCCGCGAGGTCACCGGCATCGACGCCTCCGGGGACGTGAGCGCGTCGGGGTCGGGCCGGACCTTCGCGGAACCGGCGCCGCGGGGCGCCCGGGTCCAGGTGCGGGCGCGGCTCAGCGGGGGCGGGACGCTGGCTCCGGTGGGGGCGGGGCCGGGCGCGGCCCGGTGAGGGGCCCGGAGGGCACCTTCCCAGGTGACGTGCCCCACGGCCCGGACGCCGGTCCCGTGCCCCGGGCGGGCGCTGAACCCATGGCCGGGACGTCGTACACGGCCGCGGGGCGACACCCTGAGGTGTCGCCCCGCTCCCTAGTGCCGCCCTGCCGCCCGGGTACGCCCGGGACGAAGCTCCAGGCTTCTCAGGACTGCGGACGGCTGCCGTGGTTCGCGCCGTTCTTGCGGCGGGCCTTCTTCTTACGGCGTCGCTTCGAGGACATCGCTACCTCCCAGGGGTGTGCTGTCGCGTACGGTTGTCGTTCTCCCCGGATGCATGAATGTCCAGGTGAGCTCCCGGCCGCCTACCCCGCCGAGCCTACGCAATCACGTGTCGTACGTCACATTGGCCACGTACGCCACCGCGGGGCCCGGAGCCTTCCGGCGCTGCCGGTGCTTTCCGGCCCGCCCCCTCGGAACGCGGCTTGTCCGTGCCTCGATCTCGTGTGCCGACTGCTTCTAGGGTGGTCCGCCGTGTGCGTACCGGCGGTTCTTCCAGGACTTGGGCGGACAGGGGGACGATGGATCAGCGGGGCGGACGCGAGGGCGGGGAGGCCGGTCCTCCGGTCGGACGAGGTGTGCTCGAAGGGGCGTTCGACCTCCTGGAAGAGCTTGCGCGGGCGGGTGAAGCGGGACTTGCCGAGTTGACGGCGAGCACCGGCCTGCCGAAGACGACGGTCCATCGGCTGCTGCGCCAGCTCAGCGCCCTCGGCGCGGTGGAACAGCTTCGGGGCCGCTACCGGGTGGGGGTGACGGTCGCCCGCCTGGGACGGTCCTGGACGCCCCTCCACCAGTGGGAGAGGACGGCGGCGGCGCCGTTGCGGCATCTGACCGTGGAGACCCGGGCCACCGTGTGCGTCGCCGTGCCCGCGGCCGGTTGCACGACGGTCGTCACCGGCATCGCGGCGGCCGCCCGGGAGTACTTCCCGCACCTGCCGGGGCAGACCCTGCCCCCCGACAGCGCGGCCGACGTCGTCTTCGCCGCGGCGGGGCCACCGGCAGACCCGCCCTTCGACCACACCCCGAACCAGTGGGCCCGCCGGCTGCGCAGGGCCCGGGAGCACGGCGCCGACCTCCACCAGTACGAATGGGGCGGCGAGCGACTGTGCTTGGCGGTGCCCGTGCACGCCGCCTCGGGCGAGGTCGTCGCGGCGGTCGGTGTCGCCGTGCCGGACCCGCGCCGCATCGAGCAGACCACGGAAGCCGCACGGCGCAGCGCCCGGATGCTCAGCGACACCCTCCAGCACCCGCCGCGCCCCCGCCGCGCCTGACCTCGGCCGGGACGGCGCTGTCGGCAGGCGTCCGCGGGCGGTGCGCCCGACCGTGCTCACCAAGGCGGCGCGCCCGGAACGTGTGGCGACACATCGGGTGATCAACACATCCCCGCCACCCGTACGTAACCGGCGGCGCCTTGGATGGCCCGCGCCGGTGCCTGATCCAGCCGGCGCGACCCCCACCCCCCAGGGAGAACCTCCCATGCCCCACCCCACGCCGCGTACGTACACGGTCGGCGCCGCCTCCGTGGCCCTCGCCCTGACGGCCGCCCTCGCCGCGACGGCGCCCACCGCCTCTGCCGCACCCGCCGCCGAGGCGACGCCGCGCCTGGAGGTGCTGACTTACAACGCCTTTCTGTTCAGCAAGACGCTCTACCCGAACTGGGGCCAGGACCACCGCGCCAAGGCGATCCCCGCGGCCCCGTTCTTCCGGGGCCATGACGTGGCCGTCGTGCAGGAGGCCTTCGACAACTCCTCCTCCGAGGTGCTCCAGCAGCACGCCAAGGGGGACTACCCGCACCAGACCCCGGTCATGGGGCGGTCCAAGAGCGGGTGGGACGCCACCGGTGGCGCGTACTCCGCGCTCACGCCGGAGGACGGCGGTGTGACGGTGCTGAGCAAGTGGCCGATCGTGCGCAAGGAGCAGTACGTCTACAAGGACGCCTGCGGCTCCGACGTGTACTCCAACAAGGGCTTCGTGTACGCCGTCCTCGACGTACGCGGCACCAGGGTGCACGTGGTCGGGACGCACGCGCAGTCGACCGACCCCGGCTGCGGCGCGGGCGAGGCGGCCGCCACCCGGGCCGGGCAGTTCAAGGAACTCGACGCCTTCCTGGACGCCAAGAGGATCCCGGCCGGTGAACAGGTCCTGGTGGCAGGCGACTTCAACGTCGACGGGCACAGCGGCGAGTACGCCTCGATGCTCGCCGACGCGGGGCTCGCGCCCGCGGACTCCCGCACGGGGCACCCGTACTCCTTCGACACCAAGGACAACTCGATCGCCTCCGAGCGCTACCCCGACGACCCGCGCGAGGACCTCGACCACGTCCTGCACCGCAAGGGCCACGCCCGCCCCGCAGGCTGGCGCAACGACGTGGTCAAGGAGACCAGCGCCCCCTGGACGGTGTCGAGCTGGG
This sequence comes from Streptomyces sp. NPDC017940, assembly GCF_044328435.1. Taxonomy (NCBI): domain Bacteria; kingdom Bacillati; phylum Actinomycetota; class Actinomycetes; order Kitasatosporales; family Streptomycetaceae; genus Streptomyces; species Streptomyces sp. NPDC017940. Next base: position 304,422 of record NZ_JBIRHJ010000004.1, read on the forward strand.
GCAAGGAGTACACGTACACGAACCTGTCCGATCACTATCCGGTGCTCGCTCGGTAGGACACCGAGCCGGTGCCGGTGCCGGAGCCGGTGCCGGAGCCGGAGCCGGTGCCCGCGCCTCCCCGCCTCCCCGCCTCCCCGCCTCCCCGCCTCCCCGCCTCCCCGCCTCCCCGCCTCCCCGCCTCCCCGCCTCCCATTGTCAGGGTCCCTTGACACCCTCTCGGCTGTCAGGGCACCCTGACGGCATGGGAGTTGAGGAGACACCGGCCTCGCTGGCCGGGCAGGTCACCGACAAGGACCCCGAGGTCGGACTCCAGGCCGTCGTCGCTCTGCGCCGCCTGCTGGAGGAGCTGGAACGGGTCCATGTCGACAACGCCCGCGACCAGAACTGGTCGTGGCAGAGCATCGCCGCGTCGCTGAACGTCAGCCGTCAGTCGGTGCACGAGAAACATGCGGGCAGGCGCAGGGCCGAAGGCAAGGAGAAGTAGATGTTCGAGCTTTTCACCGAGCGTGCGCGGCACGCCGTGACGCTGTCCCAGGACGAGGCGATCGCCCTCGGACACGACTTCATCGGTACGGAACACCTCCTGCTCGGCCTGGTCGGCACCGAACGGAGCACGGCTGGGGACGTGTTGCGCGAGCAGGGTGTCGAGCACACACGGGCCAGGCGGGAGACCGTGCGCGTCCTGGAGGCCGCCGGAGTCGCCGCGACCGGAGGGCGGGAGGCGAAGGACGCCCTGTCCTCCCTCGGCATCGATGTCGCGGAGATCAAGCGCAAGGCCGACGACAACTTCGGCCCCGGCGCCTTCCAGTACCCGCGGCCCGCCTACGCCGAGGACGCCAAGAAGGCGCTCGAGCAGACCCTGAGCGAGGCGCGCGCCCTCGGCCGGGAGACCTTCGGCACCGAACACATCCTGCTCGGTCTGCTGGCCGCGGGAGAGGGGCGCGGCCTGGACGTGCTCGCGGCCCTCGACGTCGACGCCGCCGGGCTGCGCGAGGCGGTACTGGCCCGCGTGGCCGAGGACGCCTCGTAGCACCGGCGGCGCGTACGCGGTGCCGCCCGGCTTCCCTGCCGGGCGGCACGGCCGTTTCCGGGTCCTGCCGCGGATCGGCGCGTCGCGGGGCGGGGTGCGTACGAAGGCCCCGCGGGACACGCGCCGTCAGACGACGGTGACCCGCACCCCCACCGAGGCGATCGCCGACAGCTCGGCCTCAGGCGCCTCCCCGTCCGTGATGAGGGTGTCCACGTCGGCCACCGGGCAGATCTTCGCGAACGTCGTCCGGCCGATCTTGGAGTGGTCGGCGACCACGACGGAGCGGGTGCTGTGCAAGGCGAAGGCGCGGTCGGTGGCGGCCTCCAACTGGTCGTGGGTGGTGCAGCCGTGGGCGGCGCTGATGCCGTCCACGCCGAGGAACGCGATGTCGGTGTGGTGATCGGCGAGGGTCTTCTCGGCGATGGGCCCGACCAGTTCGTAGCTCTCGCTGCGGGCCGTGCCGCCAATCACGATCAGGGTGACGGTCGACCGCAGGACGAGGGCCGCCGCGATGTTGACGGCGTTGGTGACGATGGTGACCGGGCCCCGGTCGGCGAGCAGCCGGGCCACCTCCGTGGTGGTGGTGCCCCCGGTCAGACCGACCACCGCGCCGTCGGGGACGAGGTCGGCTGCGGCCCGGGCGATGGCCTGTTTCTGCGGGGAGCGCTGATCCGCACGGTGCTGCAACGGCAGCTCGATGCTCAGAGCGCCGACCACCGCGCCACCGTGGGTGCGCTCCAGCAACCGCTGCTCGCTCAGATGCTGGAGATCGCGGCGCACGGTGGCCTGGGAGACCCCGAGCAGCAGGGACAGCTGGGTCACGTCGGCACTGCCCCGCGCGGCGACGTGGTCGAGTATCTGCACATGGCGGTCGCTTCTCAGCACTCGGGGAGCATAACCCCAGCGAGCAGATTCACTCAGGGATCGCGCAGAGAACGCGCAATATCGTGCCTGGTTGTGCGTGAGTTGACGGATGTTCCCTCAGTTCCGAACCCTTGACATGGTCGAACGCGCTCGATTTACTCCCTGGCAACGCCGATGTCGAGCACTCGGCGCAGAGGTACGCCTAGCCGGTAGTTGGCCTCCGCCACGAGCCCGGACCGAGTCGCCAGGACCGCACCGGGTCCGAGGCGGGGACGTGCCCTCCGACAGCTGGAGCTCACCGATGAGCCTCGATCGTGTGGTGCGCGGGAGTACGGCCGCCACCGTGACCTGTACGGCCGCAGTGGCAGCCCGCCTGCTCGCACCCTCGACGGCAGCGGCAGGACCGGCCGCGCCCGCGCTGCCCCCGGCCGAGGCCGGCTTCGACCACCGGGTCGGCGGCGCCTACACCCCGCCCTCCGGGGTGAAGGTCGTCAGCGGCGACCACGGGGCCGCCCCCGCGCCCGGCCTGTACGACCTCTGCTGTGTCCACGCCTTCCTGAGCATCGTGCGCCGTGACGTCGGCGTCTCGCCCGTGGGCAGCAGCGAGTACTTCCGCCGGGCCTGCTGACGGACCGCCGGGCCTCGGTCCCCGGTGCGCCGTCGCGGCGCAGCGTGCCGCGCGTCGGCGGGGCCGGAACGCTGGTGGCGGCCGGTGGCGCGGTGGCCGCCTGCGCCCCGGGGCCAGCCCTCCCTGCGCACCACCCTCGGCGACCCCGCCCGACCCGCCCGACCCGCCTGATCCGACCGACCCGCCTGACCCCACCGACCCGCCTGATCCGTCTGACCCACCCTCACCGAACCCGTCCCAAAACCCTCACGAAGATCGGGAAGCAGCACCTCATGTCACTCACGAGCCAGGAGATCGCCAGCCAGCCGCAGTGCTGGCAGGACGTACTAGGCCAACTGCCCGCCCACTCCCCCGCGCTGCCCGCCAAGGGCGAACACGTCGCCGTGATCGGCTGCGGCACGTCGTGGTTCATGGCCCAGGCCTACGCCCAGCTGCGCGAGGACAGCGGGCACGGGCCGACCGACGCCTACCCCGCTTCGGCGGCCCGGCTGCGCCGCCGCTACGACCGGATCATCGCCCTGACCCGCTCCGGCACCACCACCGAGGTCCTCACCGCCCTCGCGTCGGCCGACCCCACCACCCGGGTCACCACGATCACCGCGGTGGCGGACTCCCCCGCCGCCCGGGCGGCCCACGACGTGATCGTGCTCGCCGGCGCGGACGAGCAGTCCGTCGTCCAGACCCGCTACCCCACCACCCAACTCGTGCTGCTCCTCGCCCACTTGGGCCACTCCGTCGAGCAGGCCCGAGCGGACCTCGGCACCGCCCTCGACGCGCCGCTCGACCCTGAGCTGCTGCGGGCGGAGCAGATCACGTTCCTCGGCGAGGGCTGGCACGCGGGGCTCGCCCACGAGGCCGCGCTCAAGGTGCGCGAGGCGGCGGCCCGGTGGACCGAGTCGTACCTGGTCATGGAGTACCGGCACGGGCCCATCGCCGTGGCGGGCCCCGGCCGGGCCGTGTGGAGCCTGTCCCCGCTGCCCGCCGAACTCGCCGACCGCATCGAGGCCACCGGCGCCCATCTGCGCCGGGCGCGGCTCGACCCGCTGGCGGAGCTGGTGCTCGCCCAGCGGGTCGCGGTGCGGCTCGCCGAGGACGCGGGGCGCGACCCGGACCGGCCCGCGCACCTGACACGGTCCGTCGTCCTCCCCTAGGACGCGTCCACCGGAGGGCCCTCGAAGACTCCCGGCCCGTCATCCTCGCCTAGGACGCCTCCACCGGACCGCCCTGGGAAAGGTCCTGGCCCGTCGTCCGCACACGACGGGCCGGGGCCCCCTGCCACCTCCCGCCGGGAACGCCCAGCGCTCACCCGGGCCGTGCCGACCCCTGGAACGCAAGCCATGCCCCTGGACACCCCGCACGACATGCTCCGCACCACGACTGCCGCGGTGGGTGCCTTCAACGGTGCTCTCATCGAGCAGTTGGAGGCCGTACTGACCGGCGCCGAGCAGGCCCGGCTGCCCGTGATCCTCCAGATCAGTGAGAACGCGGTCGCCCACCACGGCGCCCTGGCGCCGCTCGCCGCGGCCGCCCGCTCCGCCGCCACGGCCGCCGCCGTCCCCGTCGCCCTGCACCTGGACCACGCGACGCGCCCCGACCTCGTCGAGGAAGCCGTCGCGCTCGGCTTCACCTCCGTGATGTACGACGGCGCCCGTCTGCCCTGGGAGGAGAACGTCGCCCGCACCCGCGCGATCGCCGACCACTGCCGGTCCCGCGGCGTGTTCGTCGAGGCGGAACTCGGCGAGATCGGTGGCAAGAACGGCGCGCACGCCCCCGGGGTGCGCACGGACCCCGGCGAGGCGGCCCGCTTCGTGGCCGACACCGGCGTCGACGCGCTGGCCGTCGCCGTCGGCACCTCGCACCACATGACCGAACGCACCGCCCGCGTCGACCTGGACCTGGTCCGCGCCCTGCGCGCCGCCGTACGGGTGCCCCTGGTCCTGCACGGTTCGTCGGGGGCCGACGACGCCACGCTGGCCGCCGCGGCGGCCGCGGGCATCCGGAAGATCAATATCTCCACGCACCTCAACACCGTCTTCACCGCTGCCGTGCGCGCCGTCCTCGACGCCGACCCCGCCGTCGTCGACCCCCGGCGCTACGTCGGCCGGGGCCGGGAGGCGATGGCCGTCGAGGTCGCCCGGCTGCTGCGCCTGTTCGCCGCCGTCGAGCCCGCGGAGCCCGCCATGTCCGCCTCGTAGCAGCGCGTGCGCGGCGGACGGCCGAGCGTTGGACGGTTCCCGCCATCCGGGACCAGTAGGATTTCAGCCGTCCGCCGCGCAACCGGGAGGCGCCGATGTCCGCGCAGGAGAAGCCCCGCCTGCTGGTCTCCTTCGACCAGTACGTCCCCCTCGTGTCCGCCGAGCAGACCGGCGCGCTGTGGAAGCTCGCGGAGGAGCGCAGACAACTCGACGCCAACCTGCTCAGGCTGCCCCCGGGGGGCGTTGTGGCGGAGCACGAGGAGAACGCCCTGGACGTCCTCCTGGTCGTGGTCGCGGGCGACGGCTTCCTGGACAGCGAGGGCCAGGAGCTCGCGCTGTCGTCCGGGGCGGTGGTGTGGCTGCCGCGCGGGTCCCGGCGCGGGCTGCGCGCGGGTCCGCAGGGCCTGGTCCATCTGACCGTGCACGGGCGCCGCCCCGGCATGAGCATCGCTGGTTCGGCGCCGCCGCGGACAGACGTCCAGGAGGGCGGCGAGGCGGCGTGCGCGCTCGACCGGGTGTGCCCCGAGTGCGGCAAGATGCGGGCCGATGCCTCGGCGCCCTTCTGCGGTTGGTGCGGTGAGCGGCTGTCCCCGGAGGGCGGCCGATGAGGCCGATGAGTGGTGTGCCCGCACACCGGACCGTCGGCTACCAGGCCGCCTCGCTCAACCTCCCGCCCGCCGTCTGGGACCGGTTGCGTACGTGGCGGGACGCGCGAGGGAACCGTTGCGACGACCTCCTGAGCACTGCGGCACGTCCACACCGAGCGGGAGATCGACCGGATCCGCTCCGCGGCGCGCTTGTCCGACACGGCCATGGCCGCCGGTCTCGCCGCGGCCACCGCCGGCGCCCGGGAGAACGAGATCGCCGCCGCGGTGCACGACGCCATGCTGCGCGCGGGCGGCGACCTGCCCGCCTTCGCCCCCCTCGTCCGCAGCACCGAGCGGCTGCGACAGGAACACACGGACTGAGCCCCCGTCCGGCCAGGGTCCGGGTCGCTCAGGCGCCCAGGGCGTCGGCGTTCGGCACGACGGTGCCGAACAGGTCCGTCACGGTGGTCAGGGCCGCCGTGCGGAGAGCCGCGGCGGGCAGGACGGTGCCGTCCGGGGTGCCGAGTGGCCGGGTGGCGGTGGTGTCGGCGACGACGGTGGGACGGTAACCGCGGTTGAAGGCGCCCTGGGCGGTGAAGGTCACGCACATGTGCGTCATGAGTCCCGCGAGGACGAGATCGCGGCCACCGCCCGGTGCGAAGCCGCGGTCCCGCAGCACCTGCTCCAGGTCGGTGGCGTGGAAGGAGTCGGGGAACTGCTTGACCACGACCGGCTCCCCGTCCACCGGGGCCACCTCGTCGCTGATCGCCCCTATGTGGGCGCGGATGTCGTACGGAGTGCCCTCACCGCCGTCGTTGATGACGTGGACAACCGTGGTGCCGGCGGCGCGAGCGCGTTCCAGGAGGCGGGCGCCCGCCGCGACGGCCTCCTCCGCGCCCTCCAGGGCCATGACACCGGTGCGGTAGGTGTTCTGGTAGTCGATCAGGATCAGGGCGGACTCGCTCAGCCGAGGCGGCTCGTTGTCCAGGCCGATCACGTCGCGCAGGGTGGTGGAGGCGTGGTTCGTGGTCATGGTGTGCCTTTCGTGGCGATGGCTGTACGTGGATATGGCTGTGCGTGGATATGGCTGTGCGTGGATATGGCTGTGCGTGCTGCGCGCGGGCATGGCTGCACGCGGACGCGGTTGTTCGCGGACGTGGCTGTGAGTGGTCCCCGCTGTGCGTGGTCTTCGCCGTACGTGGTGACGGCTGTGCGGGAACGGGTCAGGCCGACCGGGTGCGGAAGCGGCGGCGGTAGGCCGCCGGTGTGGTGGCGAGCTGTCGTCGGAACGCCCGGTGCAGGGTCTCCACCGAGCCGAGGCCCGAGCTGCTCGCGACCTCGTCGAGCGGGCCGTCGGTGGTCTCCAGGAGGCGCCGGGCGACCTCGATCCTGGCCGCCTCGACGTAGGCGGCCGGGCTGGTGCCCGTCTCCTGCGCGAAGACGCGGGCGAAGTGCCGCTCGCTCAGGCACATCCGGGCCGCCATGGCCCCGGTGGACAGGTCGCCGTCGAGGTGGTCGGCGATCCACCGGCGCAGCTCGTCGATGTCCCTGCGGTTGGTCGCCGAGCGGCGCAGCGGTACGGAGAACTGGCTCTGGCCGCCCTGCCGTTTGAGGTAGACGACCAGCTGCCGGGCCACCGTCAGGGCGGTCTCCTCGCCCTGGTCCTCGGCGACCAGGGCGAGGGCGAGGTCCAGGCAGGCGCTGATGCCTGCCCCGGTCCACAGCCTGCCGCGGTCGGTGCGGACGAAGATGGGGTCCGGGTCGACCGTGACGCCGGGGTGGTCGGCGGCGAGCTGGGCGGCGGTCGACCAGTGCGTGGTCGCCGTCCTGCCGTCGAGGAGTCCGGCCGCCGCGAGGACGTGCGCCCCCACGCAGACCGACGCCACCCTCCGGGCGTGCGGGGCTGTCGCCTTCACCCACGCCACGACGTCGGCGTCGATCCTGGCCCGGGGCCCGTCGTCGGTCATGTCGACGGCGCCGGGCACCAGCAGGGTGTCGACCTGGTCGCCGACGTCGTCGAAGGCGACGTCGGTGAGCAGCCGCACACCGGCCGACGTCCTGACCGCGCCGGCGGCCGGTCCGGCGAGGACCACGTGGTAGCCGGCGCGGTCGGCGGTCACCCGGTTGGCGAGGGAGAAGACCTCGGCGGGTCCCGTGACGTCGAGGAGGTCGACATCGGGGAAGACCGCGATGACGACCCGGTGCGGAAGGGGCATGCCTTCATGGTGGCCGCCGCGACGAATGGCCGCAATGACGATTCCCTGTCACATCCGGACACGCCGACGCGGACGGGGAACTTGCGAGTGCAACCGCATGCGTCATCATTCTGCGCATGAGCCACCCCGACCCCGCAAAGCTCGCAGGCAAGGGCGGCCTCGCCCACAGCCGGACGCCGATGACCGGCCGCGACCCGCGGGAACACGGCCGGGTGTCCACCCCCCTCGAGCTGCTGTTCGACCTGACCTTTGTGGTCGCGGTCGGCACCGCGGCCTCCCGGTTCGCCGAGATGGTCGCGGAGGGACATCCCGGCCAGGGGGTCGTCGCGTTCGCCCTCGCGATGTTCGCGATCAGCGTCGCGTGGATCAGCTTCAGCTGGTTCGCCTCGGCGTTCGGCACGGACGACTGGCTCTACCGCGTGCTGACGATGGTGCAGATGATGGGTGTCGTCGTGTTCGCCCTCGGCCTGCCCGCGATGTTCCACTCCGTGGAGGAGGGCGGCCACCTCGAACTGCGCGCCATGGTCACCGGGTACGTGGTGATGCGGATCGCGATGGTGTCGCAGTGGCGGCGCGCGGCCAGGGAGTCCCCGTCGTTCCACGCCGTGGGCACGGCGAACATCCGCTGGACGGTGATCGCCCAGGTCGGCTGGGCCGTGGTCGGCTTCGCCGACCTGCCACCGGCAGCCGTGTTCGCCGCCTTCGTCGTCCTGGCGATCCTGGAACTGGTCCTTCCGGTCCTCACCCAGGGCAGCGCGGGCGGCACGCCCTGGCATCCGCACCATGTCGCCGAGCGGTACGGCCTGTTCGCCATCATCACGCTCGGCGAGGGGGTGGTCGGCACCGTTGCTTCGTCCGGTGACCTCCTCGGCGGAGGGGACGGGACGCACTGGACCGGGAACGCGGTCGCCGTCGTCGTCGCCGGGGTCGGGCTGACCTTCGGGATGTGGTGGGTGTACTTCGCGACGCCCTTCGGCGACATCCTCGTACACCGCCGCCGTCGCGGTTATCTCTTCGGCTACGGGCACATCCCGCTGTTCATGGGGATCGCCGCCGCGGGTGCCGGGCTGCACGTGGCAGGGCTGCATCTGGAGCACCACACGAAGATCGGCGAGGTCGCCGTGGTGCTGTCCCTCGCCCTGCCGGTCGGCGTCTACCTGCTGATGGTCTATCTGCTGCACACGCTGCTGCTGTCCGCGGTCGACCGTCCGCACCTGCTGCTCATCTCCGCCACGCTCGCGGTCCTTGCCGTCGCGGTGCTGCTGTCCGCCGCCGGTGTCGCCACCGCGGTGTGCCTGCTCGTGGTGATGCTCTCCCCCTTCGTCACGGTGATCGGTTACGAGACCGTCGGCCACCGTCACCAGCAGCGGATGCTGGCGGACCTGCGTACGGGCTGAGAGCCGCCCGCCCAACCGTGGCAGGCGGCTCGCCCCCTACTGACCCGCGTCCACGTCCCTCTCCACCGGCAGCCACAGCTCGGCGTCGGCCTCGGCACCGCCGGGCGCCGTGCGGGTGCGCAGGATCTCCGGCCCCGGCCTGCTGCGGTACGGGTTGGACGGGAACCATTCGGTGAACACGTCACGCCACAGTTCCTGGATGGCCCGCGGTACGGGACCGGAGGTGGTGAAGACCGCCCAGGTGCCGGCCGGGACCGGCAGGACGGACATGCCCTCCGGGGCCTCGCGGACGGCGGACGACGTGATCACGCCCTGGTAGTAGTCGAGTTCCGTGCCCTCGGCGCGGCTCGGGTCCAGGTCGTCGCAGACCGCGACGACGCCCCGCGGCTCCTGGTCCGACAGTTCCTCCAGGCGCTCCAGGGTCTCCGGTCCGACGGCGCGGACGAAGTCGATGATCGCCTGATTGGGGCCCGAGTGCACGAGTGGCACCCGGGTCTTGGGACCCACGACCGTGAAAGCCGTCCTGTCGACCACGCGGTAGCGCATGCTGCTGCTCCCTTCGACGGTGAGGCGGAAGGTCAGCCGGGCCTGGGACACGAGCGCCGTGCCCTTGCGGCGGGCCTCGCCGGGGCCGACGCCGTGCATGGCGCGGAAGGCCCTGGCGAACGCCTCGCCCGAGCCGTACCCGTAGCGCACCGCGATGGCCAGGAGCGACTCGCGTCCCGCGAGCACCTCGGCACCGGCGACGGTGAGCCGACGGCGTCGGACGTACTCCGACAGCGGCATCCCCGCGAGGGCGGAGAACATGCGGCGCAGGTGGTACTCCGACGTGGCCGCGCGGCGCGCCACCTCGGCCACGTCGAGGACCTGGTCGAGGTGGTCCTCGATGTGCTCCATGCTCTGGTTCAGACGGTCGAGCACGCCCGGCCTCCTTCCTCGTTGACGCTCCTCACGCTAGGCAGCGCGCACCGTGCCCGACCCGACATCCTGTGCCCGATCCGGTCGGGTGGACCGCCGTCACTCCAAGGAATCCCGACGCCGCCGCCGGCGACGGCGGTCAGGGGTGAAGGCTACGGCTCCCGCGCGGGCTCGACCTTGACGACGACGGTGTCGTCCGGGGTCACGACGCGGCCGTCCGCCGCCTGTACCCGCAGCAGCCCCAGGGGGCGTTCGTGGCGGCGGTCCACCAGGCGTGAGTGCGGTTCGCCGGGGCGGAAGGAGTGCGCCTCGCCCCACTGCCGGAGTGCGACGACGACCGGGAAGAGGTCCTGGCCCCTGGGGGTGAGGACGTACTCCCGGTAGGCGCTGCCGTCGGACGCGGGCACCTGGTCGAGGATGCCGCCCGCGACGAGGGCCCGCAGCCGGGTGGTGAGGATGTTCTTCGCGACCCCCAGGCTGCGCTGGAACTCACCGAAGCGCCGCTTGCCGTCGAAGGCGTCGCGCACGATCAGGAGGGACCACCAGTCCCCCACGGCGTCGACCGAGCGGGCCACCGGACACTCGCTGTCGTCGAAGCTGGTCCGCTTCACCATGCCGCCACCGCCTTCCTCCCCGACCTCGCCCCGACCAGGACACCCGACCAGGACCACCACATTCGGTTGCAACATGCTACCAGCCTGGCCTACGGTCACGTGGTAGCAACTTGCAACCACTTTGAGGGGCGGGGTACGGATGGCTGCGGACTGTCGTAAGGCGCGGCACGCGGACGGCGGCGGGGCCGGTGCCAGGGGTGACACCGGCACCGGTAGTGGGGTCAGCGCCGCCGCAACGTCGCGGACCGGCGCCGGGAGGGCGCCGGGGACCGGCACCGGCCGACCGGAGCCCTCGCGCGGCACGGTCCTGCTGTTCGCCCTCGCCGGCGGATCGGCCGTGGCTAACGTGTACTTCGCCCAGCCCCTCCTGGCCACCCTCGGCCGGAGCTTCGGGGTCGGGCAGGGTGCCGTCGGCGCCGTGGTGACGGTCACGCAGATCGGTTACGGCCTCGGCCTGTTCCTGCTCGTGCCGCTCGGCGACAGGCTGGACCGCAGAAGGCTCATCACCACGCAGTCGGCACTGCTCGCGGCCGCTCTCGTGGCGCTGGGGACGGCGAGCGGCATCCCCACGCTGCTCGCGTCGGCCGCCGCGGTCGGCTTCCTCGCCGTGGTCACCCAGTCCCTGGTCGCCTACGCCGCGGCCCTCGCCGGTCCCGACCGGCGCGGTACGGTCGTGGGCCAGGTCACGAGCGGCGTCGTCCTCGGCATCCTGCTCGCCCGCACCGTCTCGGGGCTGCTGTCCGACCTCGCGGGCTGGCGCTCCGTCTACCTGGGCTCGGCCGCGGTGACCCTGCTCCTGACCACGGCCCTGCACCGCGCGCTGCCGCGGGACGGCGCGCCGCGCGCCCGCGTGCCCTACCGCGATCTCCTGCGTTCCACGGTCACGCTGTTCCTGCGCGAACCGGTCCCGCGCACCCGGGCGCTGTACGCCTTCCTCGTCTTCGCCGCGTTCAGCACGCTGTGGAGCTGCGTGGCCCTGCCGCTGAGCGAGGCACCGTACGCGTTGTCGCACACGGCCATCGGCGCCTTCGGCCTCGTCGGCGCGGCGGGCGCGCTCGCGGCGGCGCCCGCCGGCCGGCTGCACGACCGCGGACACGCCCGCGCGACCACGGGCGCCGCCCTCGCCCTCCTCGTCCTGTCCTGGATACCCCTCGCCCTCACCGGCCGCTCCCTGTGGGCGCTGGCCGCGGGCGCGATCGTGCTCGACCTGGCCGTGCAGGCCGTCCACGTCACCAACCAGAGCGTCATCTACGCCCACAGGCCCGACGCGGGAAGCCGGGTGATCGGCGGCTACATGATGTTCTACTCCACGGGCAGCGCCCTCGGAGCACTCGCCTCGACGAGCCTGTACGCGGCGGCGGGCTGGGGCGCGGTGTGTGTGCTCGGCGCGGGCTTCAGCGCGCTGGCGCTCGCACTGTGGGGCCTGACGGCGGCGTGACCCCGCGGCGGGCGGACGCCACCGGGGCCGGGACGGCCGCGCCGCACGCACCGCCACCGCCCACTAACGCTGGGCGCCGAGCCAGTCCTCGTAGCGGGTGGGAGCCAGGCGGGCACCGGGGCTCGCGATCAGGACGTCGCCCTCGACCGCCGCGAACATGCCCGCCGTGGCGTCGGTGACGACGGCGCGGTCGTCCTTGCGGGCCGCCAGCGTGCGGCGGCCCAGCTCGTCGAGGGGGAGGACGTCGGGCCCCGCGACCTCCAGGGTGCCGTTGAGGGGCTGGCCGGTGGCGACGTCGGCGAGGGCCTCGACCACCTCGGCCGCCGCGACGGGCTGGACGGGGGTGGCCGGGAGCCGGACGGTGCTTTCGTCCGCGGTCCAGGACATGACGGCGTCCATGAACTCGAAGAACTGAGTGGCGCGCACGATCGAGTACGGCGTCGCCCCCCGCTTCAGGAGGTCTTCCTGAAGGGTCTTGGCACGGTAGTAGTCCAGTTGCGGCACCCGGTCGACCCCGACGATGGAGAGGACGACCTGGTGGCGGACGCCCGCGTGCTCCCCCGCGGACAGCAGGTTCCCCGAGGTGACGCGGAAGAAGTCGAGGGACGCCTCGTCGAAGGTGGGCGAGTTGGTGACGTTGACGACCGCGTCCGCGCCGGTGAGTACGCCGTCGAGCCCCGCGCCGCTGAGCAGGTCGACCCCGCTCGACAGGGAAGCGGGGACCACCTCGTGCCCCGCGGCGCCGAGGCGCGTGACGAGCTGGGAACCGATGAGTCCGGTGGCTCCGATGACCGTGATCTTCATGATCGTGCCCTTCCGTCCGTAACCGAGTGGCGCTTCCGTACCTGAATGGCGCTTCCGTATCCGAGCAGCGCTTCCGTGCCTGGATGGCGCTGCCATATCCGAGTGCCGCTTCGCCGCTCCCTCTGTTGTTGCCACACCGTCGCCCCGGGTGCCACTGGGCGGCCACGGACACGGTCCTGGTGCGGGCCGTCCAGGGCAAGACTCCACTTTGCGCAGAAAATCGAACATACGATCTACTGGCGTCATGGACCGGCACACCTTCCCCTCCGACCTGCTGGCATACCAGACGGCCTGGTACGTCACCTACGGACAACTGGCAGCGGCGCCCGCCGAGAGCGGTGGCGCCGCGCGGCGGCGCCGGCTGCTGCGCCTCTCGCGGGTCATCGCCGCCCATCCCTACTGGCAGACGCGCGCGGGGACGCCCGCCGCCCGGGTCGCACTGAAGGAAGCGGCGTACGCGCGGGCCGCCGGGGGCGGGGTGGACGGGGCGACGCCTCCGGCGGAGCCGGGCGGCGAAAACCGCTTCGGCGGCCCCCCGGCCCTCCAGTAGCGTGTCGCCATGATCACTGACTCAGCGGCCGACGAGGGCGGCTTCGTCGGGCGTGTCCTTGCATGGGCCAGGAACCAGCCGGACGTCGAGGCCGTGCCCACGGCTCCGGCGAGGCCCGCGGCTCCGGCGGCCCCCTGAGGGCGGGCGGAGGGAGACCGCTCAGGGGCGACCCGGGGAAACTACTACCCGCCAGTAACCACGGCGGCGGAGGTGCGGTATAACCTCCGGTAACCCCTCGGGTCCCGCCCGTACCGCAGAAGGAGTCCCCATGGCCCTCAACCCCGCCCGGTCCCTCGCCCGCGTCCTCGGCGGCATGGGGGCGCTGCACTTCCTCGCGCCCAAGCCCTTCGACGCGATCGTGCCGCGGCAGCTGCCGGGCGGCGCCCGCGCCTACACGTACGCGAGCGGCGTCGCCGAGCTCGCCGTGGCCGCCGCCCTGGCCTGCCCCCGCACGCGCCGCGTCGGCGGCTTCGCCGCTGCCGGCCTCGTCGCGGCGGTGTTCCCCGCGAACGTGCAGATGGCGTACGACTGGCGGCACCGCCCGGCGCCGCTCAAGGCCCTCGCCTACGGGCGCCTTCCGCTGCAAGTCCCGCTCCTCGCGTGGGCGTTGCTCGCGGCACGGCAGGGCGCCAGGGAGCAGTCGGCGGCCCCGGCGCCCGGGACCGCCGGGCCCGGCCCTCGCGCCTGACGGGGCCCGGGCCTTCCCCGCCGCCGCGCCCGCGCCCGCGACCGGGGATAATTTCGGCAGGCCGGGGAACCGGTGTGCGAACTGCCGACGACGGGGCCGAGGAGGCGTACGCCATGGGGACTGGACCCGAGAATCCGCAGCGCGGGCGACGGGGGGAGGTCCGCGGGGACGCCCGGCGGGCCTCCGACGACCTGGGGCTCCTCGACGATCTGTCCGTGGACTGGTCGAGACCCGAGCAGCCCATACTCCTCGATCAGGACGGCCACCCCCTCGACACCTGGCGGGAGAACTACCCGTACGACCACAAGCTGCGCCGCAAGGAGTACGAACGCGCCAAGCGCGTGCTACAGATCGAGCTGCTCAAGCTCCAGAAGTGGGTCAGGGAGACGGGGCAGCGGGTCGTCGTGATCTGCGAGGGCCGGGACGCGGCCGGCAAGGGCGGCACGATCAAGCGCTTCACCGAGCGCCTCAATCCGCGCGGGGCGCGGGTCGTGGCCCTGGACAAGCCGACCGAGCGGGAGAGCGGCCAGTGGTACTTCCAGCGCTATGTGACCCAGCTGCCGTCGGCCGGTGAGATCGTCTTCTTCGACCGCTCCTGGTACAACCGCGCCGGTGTCGAACGCGTCATGGGCTTCTGCACGCCCGAGCAGCACCGGCACTTCCTGGCCCAGGCCCCGGTGTTCGAGGAGATGCTGGTGCAGGACGGCGTGCTCCTGGTGAAGTTCTGGTTCTCGGTGTCCCGCAGCGAGCAGCGCACCCGGTTCGCCATCCGCCAGGTGGATCCGGTGCGGCAGTGGAAGCTGTCGCCGACGGACATCGCCTCCCTGGACCTGTGGGACGCGTACACCGCCGCGAAGGTCGACATGTTCCGTGCGACCGACACGGTGTCCGCGCCCTGGACGGTGGTGAAGTCCAACGACAAGCGGCGCGGACGTCTCGAGGCGATGCGGCACCTGCTGGCGCGCTGCGACTACCCCGCCAAGGACAAGGACAGCGCGGGCAGCCCCGACCCGCTCATCGTCGGAGCCGCGGACACCCTCCTCGAACCGGGCGAGGAACTCACCGACCTCTCCCCCACGCCGCTGGCCGACCGTTCCGAAGGACCCGGGATCCACCCGACCGACGCGGCGTAGCCGTGTACCGGCGCCCGCCCCGGGCGGGCGCCGGTCACCGCGTCACCTGCTCCGGGGGTGTTGGTGGGCGGCGAAGTGCCGTGCCACGGCGTGGAAGGACTCCTTCGGCTCCCAGTGCCACGCGGCCGTGGGGTCGTCATCCGCCCGCCACAGGGGCTTGACCAGGCCGTAGCTCGCGATGTCGTAGTCGTATCGGCGTTCACCGCGGTGCGGCGCGTCCGGCGTGACGAACTGGTACACCATCGCCGCGTGCAGATCCATCCGCTCGAACACGTCCAGGACCTCGGTCAGATACCGGGCCTGAACGTGCTCGCTGCGCCGCACGCCGGGGCGCACCTCCGGCCTGGGCTTGTCGTAGTCGACGGCGTCCCAGCCCATGCCGCCCGCCTCGGGGGCACCCTCGAAGGTGCAGGTGCCGCACTCCGTGATCGCGACGGGCTTGCCCCACTTGCGGTAGGGGCTCAGCTCCTCCACGTATCCCCGGGGGTCGGCGAAGTACGAGTAGTAGTTGACGCTGACGAGGTCGAACAGGTCCCAGTCCACCTTGTCGCCGAACGCGGCACCATAGGTCAGCGGCCCGCGGAACACCCGGCGGCCCGTCTCCGCGGCCAGAGCGACGAACCGGTCGAGCTTGCGCTGCGCCCGCTCGGGGTCCCAGTTCCCGGCCAGCATGTTCTGTACGCGCTCCACCGCGTTGTCGCCGGGGACGATGCCGGGCACGAACAGGATGAACTCGCACCCCACGCTCAGGTACACCCGTGCGCCCTGCGCGCGCAGCCGCTCCGCCTCGCGGCCCGTCTCCGCCAGGTGGTCGAGGATCTGCCGCTCGGGGAGGTCGGCGAGGCGCGGCTGGAGCCATACGTGCAGTCCGCGCCCGGCGGCCTCGCTCGCGGTGGCGGCGAGGCGCTCCACGCCGGTGCCGAAGGCGACGACGGAGTTCGCGTGCAGATCGCACGCGACGGCCCGCAGGTCGGACCGCATCCGTGTACGGTCCCAGCCCGTGTGCGGTGTCTCCCCGTCCTGGCACTCGTACATCACACCGCGGTACGTGAGCCCGCGCGCGGCCCGACCGGCCCGCCCGACCCGTTCACCCACCACCGGCACCGCCGCCACCGCCCGCCCCGCACCCACCAGCGCCCCGACCCCCGCCGCCGCGGCCCCGGCCACGAAACTCCCTCGCGTCATCGACGTCTTCCACATCCACCGCTCCCACCGTTGTCGATCGCCAACCGGACTCCTCCAGGGTCGACGCCGGGCGGGGGCAGGTTCATCGGCCATCGGTCGCGGCGACGGTAACCAAAGTCGCGGGCGTCCCGTTCGCGCGACCACTCGGGACGGGTCGAAGGACACGGCGTCCGTGGGTGTGTGCCCTGCCTCATTCGTGACGCCGCGCTCGGGTCTTCGCGGTTTCTGGTCGTGGCGTGCGCGCCCATGTGGTTGCGTGCCGTGGAGCGGTCGTTCTCAAGGGATGTGTGTGATGTCTGATGTGTGTCTGGATGCTGCGCGCCGTGTGTGCGAGGTGGCTGCTGGTGGCTCGTTGCTGCCCGGCACTTCGGAGGTCGAGGTGGAGGCTCGGGGTGTCGAGGCCGTACTGGCCGTCCGACTTGACGTCGCGGAGGTGGAGCGTCGAGCGGGAGAGGATGTGCCGCCGCTGCTGGACATGGGTGTTCTGGAGAGCCTGTTGCACCTGCCGGCCGGCTTGCCGGTGCCGGTTGCGTCTCTCACGGCGCGGGAGCGTGCGCGGCTGCGCCGGTGCCCGAAAGGTGTGCTGGAGCGGAGCGACGGGCACGTGATGCGACGCCTGGTGCGGCCACTCGACGTGGATGTGGTGGTGGTGCGGACGGCGAGACCTGTGCGGAGCGCGCTGCTGCGGGCAGGCCGGTTCGGCGCGTATGCCGCGTCGGTGGTGTGGCTGGACGACTGCGCGGACAGCACGGAGCTGTTGGTGATGGAGGCCGGCGTGTACGGTCTCGGCGTGGTGCGGACCCGCGCGGATGAGGCGCCGCAGTTGCTGGTGGCGCCTCGGCCGTCGTCGCGGTTCGGACACACGTCCGCCGGGTGGCTGTTCGCCGAGCAGGTGTACGCACAGCTGCTGGGAGCTAGTCGGGGCCTCCTGCCCACTCGTTGAGCCAGCGCGGGACTTCGAGAGCTCCGGGGTCGGAGATCTCCTCGCGGAGCCGCTGATGGGCTTCGCGGGCGTCGTGACAGAGCTGTTCCCACACAGAGCGCCGGTCGGAGCCCGCCGTGGTGCGCTGGAGATCGTCGGCCCAGGGCAGCCAGGTGGCGATGTTGTGGCGGTTGGCTTCCTCCTGGTCGCTGTGGTTGTGGTCGAAACGGACCAGGCTGCGGCCTCGGCAGACGGAGCAGTGGCAGAGCGGGGCGGGCACCCTGCCGTAGAGGTCTCGCAGCTTGTCGGCCTTGAAGTAGCCCATGAGCTGCGGGTGCAGGACCATCGTCGTGACGTTGCTGCCTTTGGGCAACGGTGGCGGCACGCTGCCGGGCTGCCGGACGTGCCTCATTGCGGTTTGCATGCCGATCGAGGCGAAGAGGGCTCCGTGCGCGTAGGCGTCGAGTCCGGCGAGGTCGGTGCGGATGAGGGCGACTCGTTCCAGGCTGGTGATCAGGTGGCGCAGCGCGGTGACGGTGCCCTTGGCGGCGAGGGGATTCTTTGCGGCGCCGAGAGCGATGCCCTTGATGTGCGGCAGGTCGGCCAGCCGGCTGATCAGGTACTCGAGGTCGTCGGGCTCGCGCAGCCATCTGTGGTCGAGTGGCAGGGTGAGGATGGTCGTGTGCGCCTCGAGGCTTCGGGCGGCCTGAACTGCGGCGGTCACCGCTCGCCGATCCCCGGCGCGGATGTATCGGGTGGGGGTGAGGCCTGCGGCGGCGCCGTTGCTCAGCTGTCCTTGTTGGAGGGCACGGAGCTCTTGTGTGTCGTCTTCTTCGAACAGGGACTGTTGGCCGTTCCTGTTGTGGCTTGCGAGCCTGAAGGGTTCCTCGGCGGTGGCGAAGTCGCCGTAGCTGTCCGGGTCGACGAGTTGGAGTTGTCTGCCTGGCGCCTGACGGTGGAAGGTGCCGGCCGCCGGGAGCGCGTCAGCACCGCAGAGGATGATTCCGTCGTGGTCCTTCGCGGACAGTGCTGGGCTCGTACCGTTCCTGGTACTGGCCCTGGTATGTACGAGGATCCTGTCTTGCAGGACTTTCCAGGCGGGTTCTGTTCGGCGTAAATGATCGCCGGGTCGCTCTGTCATCCGGCCCTCCCCCGGTCACGGATCCCGATGTCCCCACTTCAAAGAGTGCAAGCGCCAAGAAGGGGCGACAAGGGGGCGTACCCGCGGCGCGCGCCGGTCGACGTGCCTGTAGCGCGCCCCTTTGGACCGCGCAGTGCACCGCTCGGCAGAATGGTGACCGTCACGGCGCCGTTCGTCGTCGGGCAGGGTGGGTGGTCGTGACTGCTGACTGGGAGTGGGACGAGACGTTGTTCGCGGGGAGCGCCGCGTACTACCGGCGGGGGCGTCTGCCGTATGCCCCCGGGCTCGCGGAGGTGCTGGGCGCGGCCCTCGGGCTCGACGGGTGCGGGCGTCTTGTCGACGTGGGGTGCGGTCCGGGGACGCTCGCTCTGCTGCTCGTGGAGTTGTTCGGCGAGGTCGTCGGCGTCGATCCGGACGGTGGGATGATCGCCGAGGCCGAGCGTGCGGCCGCCGCCCAGGGGGTTTCCGGGAAGGCGCGCTGGGTGCGGGCGCGGGCCGAGGAACTGCCCAGGGGTCTGGGCACGTTCACGGTCGCCGCTTTCGCGCAGTCCTTCCACTGGATGGACCGTGACCTGGTGGCGACGACGGTGCGGGGCATGCTGCGGCCCGGCGGGGCACTGGTGCACGTGTCGGATCTGAAGTCGCGGACGCCCACCGCGGAGGGGCTCCCACACCCCGTGGTCCCCGACGCGGCGGTCGGGGACCTGGTGCGGCGCTACCTGGGGGAGGTGCGGCGGGCGGGAGCCGGGACGCTGCGGCACGGTACCCCGGGCGGGGAGGCGGCGGTGCTGCTGCGGGCGGGGTTCGTCGGGCCCGAGCGTCATGTCGTGCCCGGTGGGCGGGTCCTTGAGCGGTCGGAGGACGACGTCGTCGCCGGGGTGTTCTCGATGTCGTTCTCCGCACCGCACCTGTTCGGCGCCCGGCGGGACGCCTTCGAGGCGGAGTTGCGGGGCCTGCTGCGTACGGTCTCGCCGTCCGGATTGTTCTCCGCGCGGCAGCCGGGCACGGAGGTGTGCGTGTGGCGGGCGGGGCGGCCGGACTGAGCCGCTCCGCCGGTCCGCACCGCGCCCGCGCCCGCGGCGACGATGAGGGCGACGGCCAGGCACTGCGGACCCGAGAGTGTCTGGCCGAGTACCAGGAACCCGGCCAGGGCCGCGATCGCCGGGGCCAGGCTCGTCAGCACGGCGAAGGTCGCCGCGGGCAGTCTGCGCAGGGCGAGGAGCTCCAGCGCGTACGGGACCCCCGACGAAAGGAGCGCCACGCCGAGGCCGAGCGCGAGCACCTCGGGCTCCAGGAGTGCGCTGCCCGCCGAGGCCCAGCCGAGGGGCAGGCTCACCAGCGCGGCCACCGCCATCGCCACGGCGAGGCCGTCGAGGCGCGGGAAGCGGGCCCCCGCCCGGGAGCTGAGGACGATGTACGCGGCCCACATGGCGCCCGCGCCGAGCGCGAACCCGGCGCCCGTCCAGTTGAGCGCGCCGAGGCTGCCACGGCCGAGCAGGAACACCCCCGCGAACGCCAGCCCGGCCCACGCCAGGCTGGCCGCCCGGCGAGCGACGGCGACGGAGAGCAGCAGCGGCCCGAGGACTTCCAACGTCACCGCCGGGCCCAGCGGGATACGGTCGATCGCCTGGTAGAAGAGGATGTTCATGCCGCCGAGCGCCAGCCCGTACGCGACGGCTACGGCCCAGTCCCTACGGTTGTGGCCGCGCAGCCGGGGGCGGCAGACGAGGAGCAGCAGCACGGCTGCGAGCGTCACGCGCAGCGCCACCACGCCGAGGGCGCCCGCGCGGGGGAAGAGCAGCGCCGCGACGGCGGAGCCGAACTGCACGGACAGCGCGCCTGCCAGCACCAGGCCGACGCCCCGGAGGCTGCCGCCCCCGGCGGACCCGGCCACAGCCCTCGCCCTTGCGGGTGCCGCGCCCGGCCCGGGGGCGGACGTTCCCGGCCTTGCGGTCAGCGCTGCTGGGCCTGTGGCGGACGTTTCCGACTCGGCGGCCAAGACTCCCGGCCCTGTGACAGGCGTTCCCGACCCGGCAGCCAGCCCCACCGGCCCTGCGGCGGACGTTCCCGACCCGGCAGCCAGCCCTACCAGCCCTACGGCAGGCATTCCCGACCTGGCCGCCAAGGCCCCCGACCCTGCGGCCGACGCCCCCGCCCCCGCGCCGACCGCGCCCACCTCGTCCCCGGTGTATGTCATGCCCCCACGCTAGGAAGCGGTGCGCGCCGTGTGAAATGCCTGTCGGGCGGTGGTTATGCTCGCTGGGCATGACCATGGAACTGCGCCATCTGCGGGCCTTCCTCGCCATCGCCGAGGAGGGCGCGATCACGCGCGCCGCAACCCGGCTGCACATCGGTCAGCCCGCGCTCTCCCGCACGTTGCGCCAGCTGGAGACCCATCTCGGCGTCCGCCTGGTCGACCGCTCCACGCACCACCTCGAACTCACGGCGGCGGGCCGTACGTTCCGTGACCGGGCCGCCGCGGCCCTCGCGGCCGTGGATAGGGCGTTCGACCCCGGGTCGCTCGCCGCGCTGCCGCTGCGTCTCGGGCACTCCTGGGCCGCGCTCGGGGATCTGACCCTGCCGCTGCTGCGCCGTTGGGACGAGGAGCATCCCGACGTGCCCCTGGAGCTGCGCCGCGTGGACGACCGTACGGCAGGACTCGCCAGGGGCGTCGTCGATGTGGCGCTGCTGCGCGGGGAGGTGGCCGAGCCGGGCCTGGTCACGGAGTTGCTGCTCGAGGAGGAGCGGGTGGCGGTGGTGCCCGCGGGCAGCGGCCTGGCCGCGCGCGACACCCTGACCCTCGCCGACCTCGCGTCGTGGCCGGTCGCCCTCAACACGGTGGCGGGGACGACCACGTTGGACCTGTGGCCCGCCTCCGGCCGCCCCACCGGGACGGTCGAGGTCGCCAACACGGACGAGTGGCTCACGGCCGTCGCGGTGGGCCGCGCGGTGGGCATCTCGACGTCGGCGACACCCCGTCTGCACACGCACCCCGCGATCGTCTACCGCCCGCTGACGGACGCGCCGCCGGTGCCCCTGGTCCTGGCCTGGCGCTCCGGCACCCCCACCCATCCGGCGATCGGGGCCTTGGTCCGGCTGGCCAGGGACCTGGTCGCCGGGCACTGAAACCCGAACGGTGCACGGCGGGCCGCGCGGACGTGGCAACCGCGCGAACGGGCGGAACCCCGTCGGACGCCCGAGCGGACGCCCTCTCAGATCTGCTCGGGCCTTGCTCCGGCATGCTCGGGCATGCGCAACGACGAAGCCCCGCACATCTGTCAGATGTGCGGGGCTTCGCTCCTGGAGCGCCCGGCAGGCCTTGCACCTACATTTCCCATCGGATGATGGACGTCTTTCCTTGGACCACAGACGCGTGACTCCCGTGTCCTGCACCGGAGTTGCACCCTGAGCCTACACCAGCTCCGACCTCACCCCGACCACCACGAGCCACCCCGGCGCCGTTCCCCGTTCACATGGCGGCAGTCGCGCCCCCGCACCCGCAGCTCCGCCGCTGGATCAGCTCGGACTCGGGCTCGGGCAGCGACCAGGGGGCAAACGCTGATCGAAGCGGCCGCTCGGCTCAAACGCGTCCCAGCGCGTAAGCCACCCCCTCGTCCAGCACCTCCGTCCGGCCCCTCTCGAACGCCGTCTCGAAGGCGCGGTCGCCCAGGGCGCCCCGTGCCTGGCGCTCGCACTGCCCGCAGGCGGCGATCAACTCCGCCACCCCGGCCTGTGGTGCGCCGACGGTCGCCCAGACCTGGTCGGCGAGGCCCAGCAGGCGGGCCACCCGTTCGGCCTGGCCCGCGGCCGACGCCACCCGGGCGAGGACGGCGACCGTCAGGCCGACGCCCAGGGAGTCGTGCATGCGGTGCTTCACCTCCAGGGCGTCGCGGGCGTGGCGGCGTGCGGCCCGGGGGCGGTGCCGCCTCAGCTCCGCCTGCGCGAGGAAGAAGTCGGCGTAGGCGCGCATCCAGCGCTCGCCCCTGCGGTCGCAGGCCGCGCGCATCCGGCCCATCAGGACGACGGCCCGGCCGACCTCCCCGCGGACGAGGTGCACATGGCACTGGGAGCACCAGGCCAGGAGGACGGCCAGCGGCAGTCCGCCGCCGAGCGCGTCCGCCGTGCCCGGGTACCCGGACAGCACCTTCCCTGCCGCCGCCTCCGCCGCGTCCAGGTCGCCGTCACTGCTCTTCGCGGCCGCGTAGGCGCTGAGGGCGGTGCGGGCCTCGTACACGTCGCCGTCCCGCTCGGCGGCGGCGAGGGACTCGGCGGCGCGGACCGCGCCGCCCTCCTTGTCACCCCGGCACACGAGCACGAGGGCGAGCGCCCACAGGGCTCTGCTCCGTGCGCGGCCCGGCCTCGCGTCGGCGGCCAGGGCCCGCTCCAGGAACGCCTGCCCCTCGCGGGTGAGACCGCACGCGGACCAGAAGAACCACAGCGAGCCCGCCAGGTCGAGAGCCGTCCCGTCCTTCTCCACGAGGCTGAACTCCAGAGCCGCCCGCAGGTTGTCGTGCTCGGCGTGCATCCGGTCGTACCAGCGGTACTGATCGGGTCCGAGCCACGCGGCGCCGCCCCGCCGGGCCAGGTCGAGGCAGCCGTCCCGGTGCCTGCGCCGCAGCGCGGGCTCCTCGCCGAGGTCGTGCAGCCAGTGGACGCCGTACTCGCGGATGGTGTCCAGCATCCGGTACCGCTCGCCGCCGCCCGTGGGCAGCCAGGTCAGAACCGACTTGTCGACGAGTGCGGCCAGGAGCGCAGGGACGTCCGCGCGCGGGAGCCGTTCGTCGGTGCAGACCCGCCGCACCGCCGCGGCGTCGAAGGAGCCCGCGAAGACCGAGAGGCGGGCCCACAGGAGCCGTTCGGGAGGGGTGCACAGTTCGTGGCTCCAGCCGACCGCGGTGCGCAGCGCGCGGTGCCAGGGAGGCTCGGTCGGCCCGGTCCCGTACCGCGTACCCGCGATGTCGTCGAGGACGGCGAAGCGGTCGTCCATCCGCTCCGTCAGTTCGGCGAGGGGCAGTTCCCGCAGCCGGGCCGCGGCCAGCTCGATGGCGAGGGGCAGGCCCTCCAGCCTGGCGCAGAGCCTCAGCAGATCACCGCGGTTGGTGTCGGTCACGGTGAATCCGGGGACCGCCTCCGCGGCCCGGACGGTCAGCAGGGTCAGCGCGTCGGACTCCGGCGCGGTCCGGGCCGTGCGGACCGGCAGGGTGAGGGGTTCGACGGTCACGACCTGTTCGATGGGCAGGCCGAGCGGGCTCCGGCTGGTGGCGAGGACCCTCAGGCCCGGGGAGAGCGCGAGCAGGGCCTCGGTGACGGTCCGGCAGTCGTCGATGAGGTGCTCGCAGGTGTCGAGTACGAGGAGCAGCTCACGCCCCGCCAGATATGCGGCCACCGACTCGATCACCGGCCGGGCCGGCCTGCCGGGCACGCGGAACGACTCGGCGATGGCGTGCGCCAGGAGCGCGCCCTCGTGCAGGGGGGACAGTTCCACCAGCCAGACGCCGTGCCGGAAGCGTGCGGCCAGCAGTCCCGCGGCCTTCAGGGCGAGCCGGGTCTTGCCCACTCCCCCGGCGCCGGTGAGGGTCACCAGCTGCGACCGCGCGCACATCCGGCACACCCGTTCCACCTCACCGTGCCGCCCGACCCAGCTCGACGTCTCCGCTGGCAGGTTGCCCGGTTGCGCGTCCTCGACCACCGTGGCGGCCCCCTCTCCCGTCGTGCCGGTCCCGTGACCGCGCGGCGGCCGGTGCACGTTCCGCGACGCCGCACACTGCCCGAGGTCACCGTGCCGCGTCTCGGGAAGGGCGCAAGTGACTCCGCACGGGGACCGCGGGGACCGCGGGGAGTGCGGTGAGTGCGGGGAGCGCGATGAGCACGAGCAGCACGGCAAGTACGGGGAGCACGAGGACGCGGAAGCAGGCCGTCCGCCGCGGGGCGCCTCAGACCCGGTCGGCGACGATCAGCAGATACTGGAAGCTGCCGTTGGCATAGGCGGCGAGGAACGTTTCCTCGATGCCGGTCGTCAGGTGTTCAGCCTGTCTGCGCAGCTCCCAGTAGGGCACGGCGGCGGCGGTCAGGTCCTGGACGTGCACGGGTACGAGCCGGTTGCGGGCCAGGGCGCGGAAGTACTCCGAGCGCGGGTGGATGTCGCAGATGTAGTGGGCGTTGATGAGGGACACCTCGCGGGAGGCCCGTCCGTAGGCGTCGTCGTGGCAGCCGGTGATCGTCACATAGCGGCCGCCGCGGCGCAGCAGCCGGGCGTGCTCGGCGAACAGCAGCTCCAGTTCGACGTACATCGTGGACTCGTTGTTCCACGAAGCCGCGTACGCGCCGGAGGGGAACCCGGTGTCGAGCATGTTCCGGTGGTGGTAGCGCACCTTGTGGTCGATGCGCCGCCTGCGGGCCTGCTCCGTGGCGAAGTCGGCCTGCTTGGCGGAGATCGTGACGCCGTCGGCGAAGCAGCCGTACCGCAGATGTGCCACGACCGAGCCGCCGCCGCGCCCGCAGCCGGCGTCGAAGACGCGGTCCTCGGGGGTGAGGGGGCCGAGGTGGGTGGCGAGCAGCTCGGCCTGCGCCTGTTCTAGCCGGTGCAGTTCGGCGGTGATGCGCGCCCGCCGGTGATCGGCTGCGGAAGGGGACTCGGGGGCGCCCTCGGAGTCGGGGGCGCCCTCGGGGTCGGGGGCGCCGGAGGAGCCGGTGGCGCTTCCGGGACCGGGGGCGCTCTCGGGGTCGGGGGCGCCCCGGGCGCCGGTGTCGAGCACCGACCAGTCGACTTCCCCGATGCCGTAGTGGTGGTGGTAGAGGTCGTCGAGCTTCCCGAGTTCGAGGTTGACCGGGTTCTCCTCGGCGTTCCAGTAGTCCGCGACGCGGTGCTGGTACGTGGACTGGGGCGGGATCTGCGCTGCCGTGGAATCGGCGTCGGCGATGGTCAACGGGGGGCTCCTCGTGGCGCGGGGTGAGCGGTTGGGTCACCGGTGGCCGGGCGGGCGGCGGACGGGTCCGAGGGCTCCGCGACGCCTGGCGGTGGCCTGGCGACGGCACTCCGCACAGCCTGGGGTGAGTTCCATGGGCATGCCAGGCAAGCCAACAGCCCCGGCGGGGAGCGCGGAACCGCGTGCGGCACGTCACCGGACGCGTTGGGATGTTCCTGAAGCACACCCCGCTCCCGGCGGCGTACCCGGGCCGGGAGCGTGCTGCCGCTTCCGGGGCCCGACTCCGCGCGCCGGGCGCGGCACGCGCACGGGAGCCGCCTTCGCAGGCGACCGGCGCACTTGCCGCGCCCCTGGTCAGCGAGCGCGCCCGTACGAGAGAACGGGCGGCACGCCCGTGGAGAGCGTGCCGCCCGCTCGGCGGTCACCGGGGAGACCGGGTGCGGCCCTGACGGTTACGTGCCGTCAGGTGCGCGCCCCCGCGGTCTCCTTGCACTCGGCCGCTTCGGCCCCCGCCGACCGCTGTGTACGGGCCGGTCCGGCGTCGTCCCGCTGGGTACGGGCCGCGGCGTCGTCGGCCGTGCGGTCCGCGGCGTCGTCGGGGACGGGCGTGTCGCTGGCGCCCTCCGACCCGTCCTTGGACGGCGTGACCGTGACGCCGAGCGCCCGGGCCTCGGCGCCGACCGCCGCGTCGTGCCGTTCGGCCCAGCCCGTGAGCTCCATGGCACAGGCGTGGTCCATGTGCCGCAGTCCCGACAGGTCCAGTTCCGTCCTGCGGTCGTGCGGAAGCGCCTCGAGCCGGTCGAGGATCTTGGGCAGCCGCAGGAACGTGGCGTTGCCGACCACGCGGACCCGGATCGTGCCGCTGCCCTCGAGTCCTTCGACCTCCAGGTGGACGTGCGAGGTCTCCCAGGCGGTCTTGGCGATGGCGAGCCCCATGCCGATGAGGACGCCCTCGAACATGTTGGTGACGACGATCGCCAGAGCCGTGACGGCGAGGACGACGGCCTCACCGCGGTGCGTGCGCCACAGCGGCCCGAAGTCCTTGACCGGCATCAGCTTCCAGCCCGCGTGCACGAGGACGCCCGCCAGGGCGGCCACCGGGATGATCCCGAGCGCCGCGGGGAACGCGGCGGCGAACGCGAGCAGCCAGACGCCGTGCAGCACCCGGGAAGCCTTGGTCTTCGCACCGGCCGAGACATTCGCGGAGCTGCGTACGATCACCGCGGTCATCGGGAGCGCGCCGAGCACCCCGCACAGGGTGTTGCCCGCGCCCTGCGCCATCAGCTCCTTGTCGTAGTCGGTACGGGGGCCGTCGTGCATGCGGTCCACGGCCGCCGCGCTGAACAGCGACTCCGCGGACGCGATCAGGGTGAAGGCGATGACGGTGCCGATGGCACCCATGAGGGCGCCGCCCTCCACCAGGGCGGAGAAGGTGTCGCCGCCCGGCAGTTGCACCGAGTCGACGAGTCCGTGCACCTCGACCTTCGCCACCGGCAGGTCGAGGAGGAACACGGCGAGCGTCGCGAGGACGACCGCCGCGAGCGGTGCGGGCAGCACCCGGGCGGCCCGTCGCCACCGCGGCCACAGCACCAGGACGGCGATGGTGCAGGCACCGAGGGCGAACGCGCTCAGGGCGTCACCGGAACCGGCCGTGTCGGCGGCGAGGCGCGGCAGTTCAGCGAGCTTGTCGAGGCCGGACGCGGGGGCCTTCGCGTCGACGAGGGCGTACAGCTGTCCGGCTATGAGGACCAGGCCGATACCGGCGAGCATGCCCTGGACCACGGCCACGGAGATCGCACGGAACCAGCGGCCGAGGCCGAGGGCCCCCATGGCCAGTTGGAGGAGCCCGGCGGTGAGGACCAGGGCGCCGAGGGCGGCGAGGCCGTACTCCTGCACGGCTTCGTAGACCAGCACGGTCAGGCCGGCGGCGGGGCCGCTGACCTGGAGGCTGCTGCCGGGCAGCAGACCGGTCAGGAGACCGCCGACGATGCCGGTGACCAGGCCGAGTTCGGCGGGCACGCCGGAGGCGACGGCCACTCCGACGCACAGGGGGACGGCGACGAGGAAGACCACGATCGACGCGGTGAAGTCCGCTCGCAGTGTGGAGAAGTCACGCACTGGGGGCCTTTTCATAGGGGTTTCGTCTGCCTTCGCAGGGGTCGCGGGGCGCACGGGAGTCACAGGGGCAGGAAGACGTCGGTCTCGGGGTCGTGCGCCATGACCAGGCCGGTGTGGACCTCGTAGTACCAGCCGTGGAGGCGTACGGCGCCGGTGTCGAGGCGCTCGCCGACACAGGGGTGGCCACGCAGCCGCTCCAGCTGTTCGCGCACATGGCGCTGGACGGCGCCGGCGACCGTGGGGCCGTCGTCGCAGGGCAGTCCGCCGGAGACCTGGCGGTCCAGCCAGTCCCGTACGACGGGCAGCCCGGTGAGGTCGTCGCCGCGGGCCCGCGCGCCGACGGCACCGCAGTGCGAGTGGCCGCAGACCACGATGTCGGCGACGCCGAGCACCCGCATCGCGTACTCGATCGTCGCGGCTTCGGCTCCGGCGGGGCGGTCGGGCTCGTAGGGCGGCACCGCGTTGCCCGCGGTGCGCAGTTCGAAGAGTTCACCGGGGCGCGCACCGGTGATCAGCGACGGTACGACCCGGGAGTCGGAGCAGGTGATGAAGAGGGCGAGCGGGGACTGACCGGCGGCGAGCCTGCCGAACGTCTCCTGTTCTTCGCGCCGTTCGGCGATGCGGGCGGTGAACCCTCGGGCATGGGCGATGAAGGTCTCCATGGCGGAGACACCTCCTGGGGTGTCGGTGTCGGTGTGGGTGGGGGTGTGCGGGCCGTGGGCCCGTGGGGCACCCCTCAGGAGCGCGACACGCAGAGGAGGATCAGCAGCCCGGCGCCCGCTCTGCGGGGATCGGCGGGGCCGGAGCGGGAACAGCCGGGCCCCGGGTCGATGCGCGGGTCGGGGCGGCAGTGCGTCAGGGACCACGCCCAGAAGGGGGCGGCGCAGCTGCGGGCGACGGGTACGTGGGGGCGGTTGCGCGGGAGGTGCCGGGGCTGATGCAGGACTTCGCCGTCCCGGAGGGCTCGTTCCTTCGTCTCCTCGGCCGCCGGGTAGGTGTCCGGCGCGGCGGACGGCAGGGCGGACGCGGCGGCGGGGGTCGCGGCGGCGGCCGGGGCCGCGCCGCCGAGGAGGAGCGTCAGCAGGGCGATCACCGCTGCCGTCGCCCACTGGCGCGCCCGTGCCGGGACGGTCGTCAGGGGGCGGCGCGGTGTCGCTCCCGGGTCCGGCCTGGTGTCCGCGGGCGTGACCGGGTGCGCGTCCGGGCGGCCGGTGGCGAAGTGCGTCATCGGTTCAGGGTGTTCGGTGTGCTGGGGGCGGGCTCACGGCCGGTGCCGCGCACGGGTCCGGTCGGCCGCGGCCGGCTGCTTCGCCGGTACGGGACCACCCGCGCCCTCGTCGAACTTCTCCACGTCGTACCTCCTGGGAAGGGGGTTGCGCGGCGGGCTCGATGCGCATTCACCGCTGCAATTCAAAGTAAAAGCGATGCCAAGTCAAAGTCAAAGGTGAGCAATCCCGCACTGGCTCAAAAACCCTCTGTCGGCGCCACTTTGGCCTGATCCCTTTTGAATCACCGCGCGTCGTTCACGATCTCTTCACCTGCGCGGCGCCGTGATGTCCCACGAGAGCGCTGCCGCAACCCCGCTCGTCACACAACTCCCTTGACCAGCAGATACCAGACAGGGGTGGCGCGTTCGCACCCGTGGGGAGCTTGACCGCCCGCCGCCGCGAAGGGCGGAAACGCAGGTGAGCGAGCTCCCCCACGGCAAAAGGCCCCCTCCGTCGGTCACATGAGAAGGCCTTCATGTTTCCTGCGTGTTTCATGCCGCTCTCCCTTTAACTCGAACACAGGGCGGGCATGTCGGAAGAATTTGCTACAGGCTGGCGGGGCGGTCGGGAACGGGTGAAATCGGCCGCGTGGCCGACGGAGCCGGTGTGCGCCGCGGAGCGGCGTACGGCGGGATGGCCGCCTCGCCCGCAGCCCGCCGCAGGACGTCCTTGAGCATGTCCGGGGTCAGGCGGCCGGTGAAGGTGTTGCGCTGGCTGACGTGGAAGCAGCCGTACAGGGTGACAGGGCCCGGGGCGTCGGGACCCGCGCCCGTCTCCGGGGGCACCGCGCGCTCCAGCGTCACGCGCGCACCGTGCGCGAACTTCGGCCGCGGCCTGGGCAGCCGCCAGCCCGCCTCGGCGAACGCCGGCAGCGCCGCCTGCCAGCCGAACGCCCCGAGGACCACCACCGAGCGCAGCCCCGGCGCGAGGATGCCGAGCTCCCGCACGAGCCAGGGCCTGCACGTGTCCCGCTCGCCCGGCGTGGGCTTGTTCTCCGGCGGCGCGCAGTGCACCGGCGACGTCACCCGCACCCCGCGCAGCGTCAGGCCGTCGTCCAGGGACACCGCCACCGGCCCGGAGGCGAGCCCGACCTCGTACAGCGCGCCGTAGAGCACCTCTCCGGAGCGGTCGCCCGTGAACATCCGGCCCGTCCTGTTGCCGCCGTGTGCCGCGGGAGCGAGCCCGATGACCAGCAGCGAAGCGTCCGCCGGGCCGAATCCGGGCACGGGTCGCGACCAGTACGTCCAGTCGGCGAAAGCGGCCCTCTTGACCCGCCCCACCTCCTCCCGCCACGCGACCAGGCGCGGACAGGCGGCACATTCCGTGACGCGTGCGTCCAACTCGGCAAGCGGGAGATCCATGCGTCCACGCTAGATCGTGCGCCAGGGGAGCACTCCGGCGGCCCACCGCCGCGATTGATCGGGAGCGGCCTGGGCACCCGGGTCGATGTTGCTCATGTTGCCCAAGTTTGTGGAGGGACCGCCGGATGGTGGACAGCACCTTGCCCCTGCTCAGCCGGGGATACGCCTGGCTCCCCGATCTGAGCCGCCGCAAGGGCCCCGGGCCTGTCCGCACCAGGCTGCTCGGCAAGCCCGCGGTGGCGCTGCGGGGCCCGGCCGCCGTCACGTTCTTCTACGACGAGCAGCACGTACGGCGCCGGACGGCGCTGCCGGAACCGGTCCTCAGCACGCTCTTCGGCCAGGGCGCCGTGCACACCCTCGACGGGCAGGAGCACCGGACGCGCAAGGCCCTGTTCATGTCGCTCCTCAAGGACGCGGCGGGTGTCGCTGCACTCGCCGAGCAGGTGGGCGAGGAGTGGGACCGGTCGGCCAAGGAGTGGTCGGGCCGGTCCGGCGTCTCGCTGTTCGACGAGGTCAGCGTCCTGATCACCCGTGCCGTGTGCGCGTGGGCGGGGGTACCGCTCGGTGCGGGGGGTAAAGGGGGTGCAGGGGCGGCAGGGTCGCGTGGGGCTGCCGCTGCGCGGGGCTTGGCGGACCCCGACGACCCC
This sequence comes from Streptomyces sp. NPDC017940, assembly GCF_044328435.1. Lineage (NCBI taxonomy): Bacteria > Bacillati > Actinomycetota > Actinomycetes > Kitasatosporales > Streptomycetaceae > Streptomyces > Streptomyces sp. NPDC017940. The sequence continues at coordinate 335,052 of NZ_JBIRHJ010000004.1, forward strand.
GCCCCCGAGGAGTCGGAGGCGCGCGGGACCGCCCGCGACCTGGTGACCATGGTCGACGGTTTCGCGACGGCGGGGCCCCGGCACTGGCGGGCCCGGCGCTCCCGGCGGCGGCAGGAGCAGCGGCTGGCCCTGCTCGTCGAGGAGCTCCGCTCGGCCGACGGCGAGCGCTCCCGTACCGGTCGCCCCGCCACCGCGGTCGAGGCCGTGGCGGCGCACCGCGACGCGGACGGCGAGCTGCTCGACCCGCGCACCGCCGCCGTGGAGATCCTCAACATCATCAGGCCCACCGTCGCCGTCACCTGGTACACCGTGTTCGGCGCCCACGCGCTGCACCGGCACCCGGCACTCCGGGAGCCGTTGGCCAGCGACCGTTCGGGGTACGCCCGCGCGTTCGCGCACGAGCTGCGGCGCTTCTACCCCTTCGCGCCGTTCGTCGCCGGGCACGCCCCCGCGGACGTGGAGTGGCACGGCGAGCCCATCGAGGAGGGCACCCTCGTCCTGCTGGACCTCTACGGGCAGAACCACGACCCAGAGCTGTGGAACGAGCCGTACGTGTTCGACCCGGAGCGGTTCACCGGCCGCGAGCCCGGCCGTGACGAGCTGGTCCCGCAGGGCGGCGGGGAGGCGTCCGAAGGCCACCGCTGCCCGGGCGAGGACATCACGCTGGCCGTCCTGGGCACCCTGCTCCCCCGCCTCGCGCGGCTCGACTACCGCGTGCCCGAGCAGGATCTGCGCATCCCCCTGAACCGGATGCCGACCAGGCCGCGCAGCGGCTTCCAGATCACCGACATCTCGACGAAGTGAGGACAAACATGCATCACGAGCGCGATCACGAGCACAAGGGCGGACAGGCGTCCGCGGCCGGGCGCACGTCGCACGAGCACGCCGAGACAGCGGCCGAGGAGGTCTTCGACGAGGTCGAGGACGCGGAAACGCGGCCGGCCGGTACCGAGCGCGACAAGAAGAAGCGCGAGCGGAAGGACGGCGAGGCGGGAGACGCGCTCACGCCGAGCCCCACCGCGCAAGAAGACGCCCGGCACGACCACTGAAGGTGCGGCCCGGGCCGGGGCACGGGACGATCGTACGGAAGGATGTGAGGCCATGGCGCGCGCGGCGCTGTTCGACGTCGACGGGACACTCGCCGACACGAACCATCTCCATGTCGTCTGCTGGTGGGAGGCGTTCCGTCAAGCGGGACACCACGTGCCGACGCACGACATCCACCGCTCCATCGGGCTCGGTTCGAACGACCTCATCGACCATCTGCTCGGTGACGACCGCGACCGGTCCGCGGACGAGGACATCAGCACCGCGCACAAGGTCCTGTACGCCACCTGCTTCGAGCGGCTGCCCGCACTCGACGGCGCCAAGGAACTCCTGCACGCCTTCGACGCCCGCGGCTGGCGCGTCGTCCTCGCGACCTCGGCGGGCGGCGCGGAGCTGAAGGCCCTGCGCCGCGCCATCGACGCGGACGACGTCATCGCGGGCGTCGCGAGCGCGGACGACGTCTCCTCGGGCAAACCGGCTCCCGACCCCGTGCGGCAGGCCCTGGACATCGCCGGGTGCGAGCCGCACGAGGCGCTGTTCGTCGGCGACACGGTGTGGGACATGCAGGCGGCGCGCCGCGCCGGCGTACGCGCTGTCGCGGTCCTCTCGGGAGGCATCCCGCGCCGGGACCTGGAGGCGGAGGGCGCCGCGGCCGTCTACGCCACGCCCGCGGAGCTCCTCGACGACCTGGACGACCTGGAAGCGTCCCTCACGGACAGAACCGGCTGAGGGCACCCCGGCCCCGCCCGTACCCGCGGCGCCACTCCCCCTTCCCCCGACCTTCCCCCGACCCCTCCACCGGCCACACCCCCTGGCTTGCACCCCCCTGGCCTTCACCCCCGAAGAATCAGAAAGGTCCATCCCCGCCATGCACGTTCTGTCCTTGGTGTGCACCCTCAACGCATCGCCCACCCCCTCCAGCAGCCACGTGCTCTCGGACCAGGTCCTGCGCGAGTTCGAGAATCTGGGCGCCACGAGCGAGACGATCCGTGTCGCCGACCACCAGGTGTCACCGGGCGTCGATATCGACATGGGCGGGGGCGACGAGTGGCCCGCCCTGCGCGAGAAGGTCATGCGGGCCGACATCCTGCTGCTCACCACGCCCATCTGGCTCGGCCACCCCTCCAGCATCTGCCAACGCGTCCTCGAACGCCTCGACGCCGAGCTGTCGGAGACGGACGACGAGGGGCGGCTGTCCACGTACGGCAAGGTCGCCGCCGTCGCGGTCGTCGGCAACGAGGACGGCGCCCACAAGGTGAGCGCCGACCTGTTCCAGGGCCTGAACGACGTCGGTTTCTCGCTCGCCCCCAACGCGGTCACGTACTGGGTCGGCGAGGCGATGCAGGGCACCGACTACAAGGACCTCGACTCCACCCCCGACGAGGTGGCTTCCGCCACCCGCGCCCTGGCCGTCAACGCCCATCACCTGGCCGGACTCCTGTCCGCCAAGCCCTACCCGCCCTCGTGAACCTTCCACCCCGCCCGGCTCCCCCGTCAGCCGCCGCACGCATGATGTCGGCGCGGCGGGAGACCCGGGGCCATGACAGTCCACCGCACCGCAGGAGGCACCCATGCGCGCACTGACGTGGCACGGAAAGCGAGACGTCCGTGTCGACACCGTGCCCGATCCCGTGATCAAAGAGCCGACGGACATCATCGTACGGACGACGTCCAGCGGCATCTGCGGCTCCGATCTGCATCTGTACGAGGTGCTCGGGCCCTATCTGGACGTCGGCGACATCCTCGGACACGAGCCGATGGGCATCGTGGAGGAGGTCGGTGCCGATGTCACGGAGCTGGCGGTCGGCGACCGGGTCGTGGTGCCCTTCAACGTGTCCTGCGGGCACTGCTACATGTGCGACCTCGGCCTGCACTCCCAGTGCGAGACCACCCAGGTCAAGGAGCGCGGCACGGGCGCCGCACTGTTCGGCTACACCAAGCTCTACGGCCAGGTCCCCGGCGGCCAGGCGGAGTTCCTGCGGGTCCCGTTCGGCAACGACCTGCCGATCAAGGTGCCGCACGGCCCGCCGGACGACCGCTACGTCTTCCTCTCCGATGTGCTGCCGACGGCCTGGCAGGCGGTCGAGTACGCCAACATCCCGCCCGGCGGCACCGTGACCGTCCTCGGCCTCGGCCCGATCGGGGCCATGGCGGCCCGGATCGCCCTGCACCGCGGGGCGAGCCTCGTCGTGGGCGTCGACCTGGTGCCCGCCAGGCTGAGCAGGGCGCACGAGGACGGCGTGAAGGCCCTGGACCTGCGGCGGTACGGCAAGAACCTCGGCGACGCGGTCCGCGACCTCACCCAGGGGCGCGGCACCGACGCCGTCATCGACGCCGTCGGCATGGAGGCGCACGGAGCGCCGATCGCCAAGGCCGCGCACTGGGGTGTGGGGCTGCTGCCCGACGCCGTGGCGGAGAAGCTCATGGACCGTGTCGGCATCGACCGGCTGCACGCCGTCTACTCCGCCATCGACATCGTCCGGCGCGGCGGCACCGTCTCGCTGTCCGGTGTGTACGGGGGTGCGGCCGATCCGCTGCCGCTGCTCACCATGTTCGACAAGCAGCTCCAGCTGCGCATGGGCCAGGCCAACGTCAAGCACTGGGTGGACGACATCCTGCCCCTCCTGACGGACGACGACCCGCTCGGCGTGGACGGCTTCGCCACCCACCACGTACCACTTGAGGAGGGCCCCGCCGCGTACCGGACCTTCCAGGCCAAGGAAGACGGAATGATCAAGACGCTCCTGAGGCCGTAGCGCCGAGAGCCGCGGCGCCCCGATCCGTGGCGCCGCAAGCCGCAGCGACCGGACGAGGAGACCCCGGACATGCGTACGACACGTTCCCCGCAAACCCTGTCGGAGCACTCCGCCCTGGTCACGGGCGGGTCGCGGGGTCTCGGTCTGCTCATCGCCGACCGCCTGGCCGCACGGGGCTGTACCGTCACCCTGGCCGCCCGTGACGCCGCCGAACTCGAGGGCGCCCGGGCCAAGTTGCAGCGGCGGCACCCCCGGGCGGTCCTCCACACGGCCCCGTGTGACGTCCGCGACCAGGAACAGGTCAGGGCCGTGCTGCGTACGGCGCACGAGACGAGCGGCGGCCCGGACATCGTCGTCGCCAACGCCGGGATCATCCAGGTCGCGCCGCTCGAATCGATCGGCGCCGAGGAGTTCCGGTCGGCGATGGACACGATGTTCCACGGCGCGCTGCACACCGCGCTCGAAGCCCTGCCCTACCTGAGGGAGAGTCCGCACGGCGGGCGCCTCGCGCTCATCTCGTCGGTGGGCGGGCTCATGGGGGTGCCGCATCTGCTGCCGTACGCGTGCGCCAAGGCCGCGACGGGAGTGCTCGCGGAGGGGCTGAACGCCGAGACGGCCGCGGACGGTGTCACCGTGACGGCCGTCTACCCCGGCCTGATGCGCACCGGCTCGCATCTGCACGCGCGGTTCGGCGGCGACCGCGGCAAGGAGTACGGCTGGTTCTCGACGCTCGCCGGGGCGCCGCTCGTCTCCATGAACGCCCAGCGCGCTGCCGAGCGCATCGTCCACGCCGTGGTCCGGCGACGCACCCGCCTCGTCCTGACGCCCCTGGCGCGCGCCGCGGGCCTCGCGCACGGCGTGGCGCCCGCGGCGACGACGCGCCTCAACGGCCTCTTGGCCCGGCTGCTCCCCGAGGGAACCGGGACACGGGAGCCCCTGCGCGAGGGCAAGGACATCGCGCCGCCGCAGGGTGCCGTCACCGGGCGGGTGCAGGCCATGGGCAGCGCCATGAACGAGACGGCTGCGGACGCGTACAACGAGCGATCCGACTGATGGTCCGTCCGGGCGGGACACGTGGGCGGGACGCGCCGCGTCGGTAGCGGTAGCGGCACGAGCGCCGACACCGGCACCCGTGTGCCAGCATCGGTCCATGGCCACCGGGGCGGGTTCCTTGGACTCAGCGTGTCGGGCGGTACCGGAGGTGGCGGCTCGGGTCGGCGGTGCGGCCGAACTGGGCGCGGCCAGACCACTGCGCCCCCGGCGCTCCCCGTTCCCTCCCGTCATCGTCGTCATCGGCGCGGACGACCGCGTCACGGGCATGACGTCGACGGGCGCCGATCCCCTGCCCGGGCCTCGAACTCCAGCTCGTATGTGCGGGCCGCGTCCGTGCCGCCCGCGCGACCCCGACTCCCCTCCGCCGCTGCCGCCGCCTGCGGCAGACGCTCGTACGCATCCCGGGACATTCGCGTCCCAGCAGGTCAGGGGCTTGGGAATCCCGAATTGAGGGAAGTGGGCGGGTTGTTGTTGTGGGAGGTTCGCCGGTCACCGCAGACTCGTGGCACACCCCGCCGGCCACGTTGCCCGCGGGGTGACCAGGAGGGGAGGTGAGGGTCCCTTCGCCGGCACGGGGGGCCGGCGAAGGGCCGCTCGGCGGAGGGATATTCGGCACCTGCCGGCAGATGGATCCCGGCACCGGGCCCGCACCTGCACCCCGAGCCCTGAGCCCAGAGCCCAGAGCCCAGAGCCCAGAGCCCCAGGGCAACGCCGAGACCTCTGGAACGGTACGCGCGGGTGAGGTTAGGCTCACCTGCATGAACCATCCTGTGTCCGATCCCGCGGCCGATACCGGCGACCACCCCGACTCCCCCGGCGCCTTCGCCCGGTTCGGGCTCCCCGGGACGCCCGGGACCGAGGAGTTCTGGGCGGCGGCGGGTGCGCCCGCCTCCATACCCGCCGCAGACGGCGGGTGGGTGACCCTGTTCCTGTGGCGCGGGTCCGCGGCGCGCGTCGGCTTCGAGAGCTGGTCGGAACCGGTGTCCCTGAGCCGCTTCGGCGACACGGACTGCTGGTTCGCACAGGTGCCGATGCCCGCACGGCTGCGTGTCACGTACCAGTTCCTCGTAGCCGACACGGACGACACAGCCGACACAGCGGACGCGGCCGGTGCGGCCGGTGCGGGCGGCACCGCGTACGCCGACCCGTTGAACCCAGTGGGCGCCGGAGGCGACCGGTCCATCGTCGCGACCCCGGACGCCCCGGCCCAGCCGTACTGGCCCGCTGTCGGCGCCGACGACGTGCTCCCGCTGCCGGGCACCCGGTTGCGCTGGGCGAGCGAGCGCCTCGGCGGGCGGCGGACCGTGCGGATCCATCCGGTGGGCGGCGGCGGGCCGGTGGTCCTGCTGCTCGACGGGGACGACTGGCTGCACCTGCACCCGGCCATGACCGCCTTCGACGCGGCGGTCGCCGACGGCGCGATGCCTCCCGTGACCCTGGTCTTCCTCCCCGCCAAGGACCGCGAGGCCGAGTTCACGTGCAGGCCCGAGCTGTGGGAGGCGGTCCGCGACGAACTCCTGCCGCTGGTCGCGGAGTCCGGGGTCCCCGCCGACCGTGACCGCCTCGTCGTGGCCGGGCAGAGCCTCGCGGGGCTGAGCGCCCTGTACGCCGCCATCGAGTTCCCTGGCCTGGTGTCACGCGTCGCTTGCCAGTCGCCTTCGTTCTGGTGGGCGCCCGGCGTCATGGACCTGACGGACCCACTGGGCGGGCCCGTCGGCGGCGCGGTCGCGGAGCGGTTGCGCGGGGGCGCCGATCTTTCGGGGCTGCGGGTCGCGTTCGACGTGGGCGAGCACGAGGCGCGGATGCTGCCGCACTGCGGCCTCGTCGAGGATCTGGCCGGGCGGGCCGGTGCGACCGTGCGGGTGTCCCGCTCGGCGTCCGGCCACGACCGTGCGGGCTGGCGGCACGCGCTGCTCAGGGATGTCGCCTGGGCGCTCGCCTGACCGGCCCGTCACGGCGTGGCCGCACCGCCGGTTCCGCTCAGCGGGCGACCGCCCGGCAGTAGCCCTCGTCCGTGGCGAGCAGATGCCGGTGGGTGTCCTCAGCCGTGATGGCCCCCTCGTCCAGGACCAGGACCCGGTCGGCGACGTCCAGGAGGGCCGGGCTGCTGGTGAGGACGATGGTGGTGCGGCCACGGCGCAGCTGCGCGACCTTGCGTGCGATGAGCTGTTCGGTGACCGCGTCGACGGCCGTCGTCGGGTCGTGCAGGACCAGGACCTCGGTGTCGGCGGCGAGGGCGCGGGCCAGCGAGAGGCGTTGGCGCTGCCCGCCGGAGAGGTTCGCGCCCCGGTCGCGGACGGCGTAGTCGAGTCCTTCCCTGTGGAGGGCGACGACATCGGTCAGCATGGACGCCTCGACGGCCTCGGCGACGGAGCCGCTGGTGCCGGAAGGGTCGATGTTCGTACGGAGCGTGCCCGCGAAGATCTCCCCGTCGTAGGGGTTCACCAGCATGTGCTCGCGGACCGCCGTCACCGAGAGGTCCGCGAGTTCCTGCCCGCTGACCCGCACCGTCCCCTCGTAGGCGTGCGGGGGCACCTTGGCGGCGAGGATCGCCGCGAGGTCGGCCGCAGCGTGCGGCTGGTAGGCGGCGATCGCCACGAACTCACCGGCGGGCACCTTGAACTTCAGCTTGCGCAGGCCGCCGTGGCGGACGCAGTCGACCTCCAGGTCGCCGCCCGCCGCCGGGCGCTCGGGACCCGGGGTCATGACCGGCGGGGCACCGAGGACCAGAGCCATCCGCTCGGCGGACGCCCGCGCGATCATCACGTACTTGGGCATCTCCGAGAACATCTTCAGGGGTTCCATGATGAACTGCGCGAGCCCCACGGCCATGACGAGGTCGCCGATGCTGATCTGGCCGGTGAACGCCAGCCAGCCGGCCGTGAGGGTCACGGCGGCGGCGAGGACCGCGTTGAGGGCGAGGGCGGTGCCGGCGTACGCCCCGTTCACCTTGGCGACGGTGATCGCCTGGTGCTTCGCCTCCGTGCTGACCTCGCGGTAGGACCGGAACGCCGCGTGGTTGCCGCCGAAGCCGTGCAGCGGGCGCAGACCGTTGATCAGGTCGGCGACCTTCGCGCCCGCCCGCGCCACCCGCGCCTGCTGTTCCTGGGTGCTGGCGCCGATCCGCTTGGACATCACGCTGAGGACCGACAGGATCGCGACGGTTCCCACGATCACCAGGAGGCCGAGGCGGAGGTCGGCGAGGCCGAGTGCGACCGCCGCGACGAGGACGGCGACCAGCGAACTGACCAGGAGCGGCACGACCTCGACGATGTCGGCGGTCTGGTCGGCGTCCTCGGTGGCGATGGTCAGGACCTCGCCGGACTTGAGGTCGACGTCCCTGGCGACCGGTTGCAGGCCGCAGCCCGCGACCCGTACCCGCCAGCGGTGCGCCTCGGTCGTGTTGGCCTTCTGGAGGATGCGCATCCCGAACCGCCACGACAGCGACACCGTCGTGATGATCACGGCGAGCGCGCCGATGGACAGGGCGAGCGAGCCGAGGTTCCGGTCGTCGCGCATGGTGTGTTCGACGATCAGTCCGAGTGCGATGGGGAACGCCGTCTCACCCGCCTGGTACAGGCCCATGAGGAGCGTGCCCCAGACCATGGCGCCGACGTTGCGGCGCAGTGCGGTGCGGAGGATGTCGGACCCCGGGCGGGGCCGCTGCGTGTCAGGAGTTGTCATCGAGATGGCGGGCAATCGCTTCCGGGGTTCGCAGGGTGAACAGGTCTCGGATCGTGAGGACAGGACCGAACTCCCGGCGGAGCAGCCCGACGAGGCGCACCGCCAGCATGGAGTGCCCCCCGAGGGACACGAAGTCGCTCACCGCGCTCACCTCGTCATCATCCAGGTCCAGTGCCTCGGCGAAGTACTCGCACACCACGGTCTCGGTCCCGGTCTCGGGACCGCGCTCCCCCGCGGTGGTCAGCGCGCCGAGCGGCTTGGCCTCCGGCAGCGCCTTGGTGTCAGCCTTCCCGTTGACCGTCAGCGGGATGCTCTCGACCTGCGCGTAGTGCGTCGGGCGCAGGAAGTCGGGCAGGCCCGCGCCCACCTCGGCGGCGACCGCCGCCAGGTCGGCGCCGTCGATGACGAGGTAGGCGGCCAGCCGGTAGGAGCCGTCGACCTGCGGGTCCGGCTGTGCGACGGCGGCGGCGAACCGCACGGCTCGGTGCGCGGCGAACGCGGCCTCGACCTCGCCGAGTTCGACGCGGTGCCCGCGGATCTTGACCTGCTGGTCGGTGCGGCCGAGGTACATCAGGTTGCCGTCGGGCCGCCGGATCACGAGGTCCCCGGTACGGTACATGCGCTCGCCGGGCGTGCCGAAGGGGCACGCCACGAACCGGTGGGCGCTCTGCGCGGGCCGGCCGAGGTAGCCGCGCGCGATGCCGATGCCCGCCACGTACAGCTCCCCGGGCACGCCGTCGGGCAGGGGCCGCAGCCACGGGTCGAGTACGTACACCTCGGTGTTGTCGATGGGCACGCCCACCACGGGGTCCTGGCACTCGAAGGTGCCGACGCCGAGGGTGTTGATGGTGTATTCGGTGGGCCCGTACAGGTTGTAGCCGACCGTGCCCTCGGTCGCGGCGAGCCGCTGCCACAGCGTCGGCGTGACGGCCTCACCGCCGAGCAGCACGAGTGCCGGGCGCCGCCGCGGGTCGTCGAGCAGGCCCTCGGCGGCGAGCTGCTGCGCGTAGGTCGGGGTGACGTTGACGACGTCGATGCCGTGCTCGGCGCAGTACGCGACGAGGCCGGGTGCGTCACGGCGCAGTTCCTCGTCGCAGATGTGCACCTCGTGGCCGTCGGCGAGCCAGAGGAGTTCCTCCCACGACATGTCGAAGGCGAACGACACGGTGTGCGCGATGCGGAAGGTCCGGTGGCCGTGCTCGGCGAGGACCGGTTCGAAGATGCGGCGCTGGTGGTTGATCAGCATGTTGGTGAGCCCGGCGTACTCGGTCACCACACCCTTGGGCTTCCCTGTCGACCCCGAGGTGTAGATGGTGTACGCGGGGTGCCGCAGACGGTCCGGGTCGTCCGGTGCGAACGTGACGAACGGTTCGGCCGCCGGCAGGGGCCGGTCGAGCTCGACGAGGTCGCCGGGTCCGACGAGGTCCCCGGTCAGGCGGGGTGAGACGGCGCTCACGGTGAGGATCGCGTCCGGCCGTGCGTCGGCGACGATCGCCGCTATCCGCTCGTCGGGGTGGTCGAGTTCCAGGGGTACGTACGCGGCGCCGACGCGCAGCACGGCGAACAGCGCGACGATCGAGTCGAGGGAGCGCGGGAGCGCGAGCCCCACGGTCGTCTCGGGCCCGAGGCCCCGCCCGGCGAGCACTCCCGCCACCGCGCGGCTGCGGTCCCGCAGCTCGGCGAACGTCAGGGTCGCGCCGTGGGCGACGAGCGCGACGCGCTCCGGGGCGCGGTCCGCGGCCCGGTCGAAGCGGTCGACGACGGTGTCCGTGCCGACGTCGGTGCGCCCGGCCGCCTCGGGCGGCTGCCCGAGGCCGGGCAGCGCGCCGAGGGGTCCCGTCGACCCGGCCAGGTCCTCCAGGACGCGTACGTAGTCGTCGAGGAGGCGGTGGGCGTTCGCGGTGTCGCCGTCGCGGTGCTCCAGCTTGACGGTGAGCCGCTCGCCGGGGGTGACGACCCAGGTGAACGGGTAGTGGGTGGAGTCGTCGGCCCGTACCGACGTGATGCCGTGCCGGGCGTTCATCTCGGCGAACGCGTCCATGTCCAGGAAGTTCTGGAGCACGAACAGGTTGTCGAACAGCGTGTCGTGGCCGCTGGCCCGCTGGATCTCGCCGAGCCCCAGGTGCTCGTGGTCCATCGCCTCGACCCTGGCCGTCTGCACGGCCGTCAGGTACTCCTGGACGGTGTCGGCGGGCCGTGGCCGCGTCCACTGGGGCACGGTGTTGAGGAGCACGCCGACGATGTCGGCGAGGCCCTCGCCGTCGCGACCGGAGACGGTCACGCCGAACACGGCGTCGCTGCGGCCCGTGTGGGCGCCGAGCAGCAGCCCGAACGCGCCGGTGAGGACCGAGTTCAGGGTGACGCCGTGCGCCTTGGCGGCCGCCCGCAGCAGGTCGGACTGTTCGACGGTGAGCGCCCGCACCAGGGTGCCGGGCAGTCCGTCCGACAGCGCGGGGGCCGGGCCCGCGAGGAGCGTCGGGCCGGGCAGGCCCGCCAGGTGCGCGGCCCAGAAGCGCTCCGAGACGGCGGGGTCCTTGGCGGCGAGCGCCCGGGCGTGGTCCTCGAAGCCCGGCGTGGCCGGGGCCGTGTCCACCGGCTCGCCCGCGACGACCGCCCGGTAGGCGTCGAACAGGTCCCGCAGCACGATCTCGCGGGACCAGCCGTCCCACAGGAGGAGGTGATAGCTCAGGAGCAGACCGTCGTGGCCGTCGGGCAGCCGCACCACGGTGAGGCGGATCAGCGGCGGTTGACCGGTGTCGAAGCCCGTGTCCCGGTCCCGGATCCGCAGGGCGGCCACGTCCGCCTCGTCCGTCAGCTCGACGGTGCGCACGTCGACGCGCCGTCCTGCCTTGAGGACCTGGACCGGGTTCCCGTCGTCGTCGGTGCCGAAGCCGGCCCCGACCACCGGGTGCCGCGCGATGACGTGCGCCATCGCCGCGGCCATGGCGTCGGGGTCGAGGCGCCGGTCGAAGGTGAACCAGCTCTGCGCGACGTAGTGCCCGGCCCGGCCCGCCAGCTGCGCCTGGAAGTACAGGCCGCGCTGGAGCGGGGTGACCGGGGCCGTGCGCTCGGCCGTCGCGGTGGCGGCCGCGAGGTGCTCGACGGCGGCTCGCCAGTGCTCGGTGATCTCGTCCGGGACGCCGTCGGCGAGGGTGAACGCCGCGTGCAGGCTGCCGCTGTCCGCGTCGGTCCAGGCGTTGACCTCGACGGCGTACGGGCTGCCCCGGTCGCCGCCGGTGAGGTGCGGGGCCTGGGACTCCTCGCCGCGGCCGAGGTAGTTGAACAGGACCTGCGGGCGGGCGGAGAGCAGCGGTGCCGTCTGCGGGTTGAGGTACTTGAGCAGCCCGTAGGCGAGGTGCGCGCGCTCGTCCGGCTGGCGTTCGGCGACCTCGCGCGCCGCCGCGACGGGGTCGGTGTGCGCGGTCAGGCGCACGGGCGCGATGGCGGTGAACCAGCCGACGGTGCGCGTGTAGTCGTGGTGGGCGAGGGCCGGGACCCGGCCGTGCCGCTCCAGCTCGACCGCGAGGTCGGTGGGTGTGCCCTGTACGCGGGTCAGCGCGGTGCGCAGCGCGCCGCACAGCAGCTCGGTGAGTCCGACGCCGAGCGCGGCGGGGGCGGTGCGGGTCACGAGGTCGCTCACGTCGGGCGCGAGGACGACCGTGGTCTCGCGCAGCGCGCCCACGGCGGTGTCCGGCAGCAGTGCGGGGGCCCGGAGTGTGCTCGCCCAGTGCCCGATGTCGTCGGCCGCCCGGGCCGCCTGGAGCGTGAGGGCTTCGGCGTACTCGGTGTACGACGTCGTGGGCGGGGCCAGGCTCTTCCCGCTCATGGCGGTGGCCAGGTCGTCGAGCAGGATGAGCCAGGAGACGGCGTCGACGGCGATGTGGTGCGCGGTGACGACCAGGGTGCGGTGCGGCTCCAGCCAGGTGAACGCGATGACGTCCCCGGACTCGGGGTCGAGGCGTCCCGCGGCTTCGTCGGCCACCGCGGTGGCGTCGGTCGCGTCCGTACGGGCGACGGTGACCTCGCGGGCGGGTTCGGTGCGCAGGGCCCAGACACCGTGCTCGGTACGCAGCCGCAGGCGCAGCGCGGGGTGGGCGGCCACGACGGCGTTCGCGGCGCGCCGGGCGTCGGCGAACCCGGTGCCGTCGGGGGCCAGGAGGGTTCGTGCCTGGGCGAACCGGTGGAGGGTGCCGCCCAGTTCGCGCTGGCGCAGGATGATCGGTGTGGGCGGGAGCGGGCCGTCCTCGTACCGGGTGGCCGCGGGTGCCGCCGGGGCCTGCGGGGCCCGTGTGGCCAGGTGCTCGGCGAGCCCTCGCGGGGTCCTGAACAGGAACATGTCCCGGGGCGCGATCGCTAGTCCGAGCGCGCGGGCGCGATTGATCACGGTGATGGCGACGATGCTGTCGCCCCCGGCCCTGAAGAAGTCGGTGTCGCCGTCGATGTCGGCGCCGGGCAGCGTCGCGGCGAAGATCTCGACCAGCGAGTCCAGTACGGGCCCCGTGCGGGGCGCGGGAAGCTGCGCGTCCGGCCCCGACGCGCCCGCACCGGCGGACACACCGGCGCCGACCGCGGCCTGCTCGGCCCGCTCGGCCTGCTGGGCCCGCTCGGCCAGGGCCTTGCGGTCCAGCTTGCCGTTGACGGTCAGCGGCAGCGCGGCGGCCGTCAGGACACGGCTCGGCACCATGTGCACGGGCAGCCGCGCGGAGAGCAGTGCGGCGAAGTCGGCGGGCGCCCGGCCCACGACGTGGGCCACGAGGTGGTCAGCGCTGTCGGCGACGGTGACGGCCGCGTCGACCACGCCGTCGAGGTCGCGCACCGCGGACTCCACCTCGCCGAGTTCGATGCGGAAGCCCTTGAGCTGCACCTGGTCGTCGGCGCGGCCGGTGAACTGCAACTCGCCGTCGAGCGTACGGCGGGCGAGGTCGCCCGTGTGGTACATGCGGGAGCCGTCGGCCGCGAACGGGTCCGCGACGAACCGGCCCGCGGTGAGTCCTGCCCGGCCCAGGTAGCCGAGCGCGACCTGGTCGCCGGCGACGTAGATGGCACCGACGCGGCCCGGCGGCACCGGCCGGAGCCGGTCGTCGAGCAGATGCGTGACCAGGCCGGGGATCGGGCCGCCGATGGGGCTGACGTCGTCGGCGTCGTCGAAGTCGGCGTCCGTCAGGACCCGGTGGGTGACGTGCACGGTGGTCTCGGTGATGCCGTACATGTTGACGAGCTCGGGCGCGGCGGTGCCGTGCTCCCGCACCCAGCCGCGCAGCCGTCCGAGGTCGAGGGCCTCGCCGCCGAAGATGATCCTGCGCAGCGCGGTGGCGGGCGCGCCCGCGTGCCGGTCGGCCTCGATGAACTGGTAGAACGCCGACGGCGTCTGGTTGAGTACGGTCACCCCGCGCTCGCGGACCAGGCGGTGGAAGTCGACCGGGGAGCGGGTCAGCGCGTACTCCGGAACCAGCAGCTCGCCGCCGTGCGCCAGCGCGCCCCACAGCTCCCAGACCGCGAAGTCGAAGGCGTACGAGTGGAACTGGACCCACACGTCGTCGGGGCCGAACTCCATGGCGGGCCGGGTGCGGGCGAGCAGCGTGACCACGCTGGAGTGCGGGACGACGACGCCCTTGGGCCTGCCGGTGGAGCCGGAGGTGTAGATCACGTACGCGGGGTCGTGCCAGCCGGGCTCGGGCGCGGGTGCGGCCGTGGCCTGCGGCAGGGCGTCCCCCTGGACGAGCACACGGGCCCGAACGCCGGCCCGGTCGAGGAGTCGCGTGAACCGGTCCCGCTGTTCGCCGTCCACGAGGACGACCTGCGGGGCGGCGTCGGCGAGTATGTACTCCAGGCGTTCGTCGGGGTGGGCGAGGTCGAGGGGGACGTACGCGCCGCCCGCGCCGACGATCGCGACCAGGGCGGTGACCTGCTCGACGGAGCGCGGCACGGCGACGGCGACGCGCCTGCCGGGGCCGACCCCGGCCGCGCGCAGGGCACCGGCCAGGTCGTTCTTCGCGGCGGCCAGTTCCCCGTAGGTGAGCGACCTGGTGTCGCCGTCGAGTCCGCACTGGGTGACGGCGGTGGCGGCGGGGTCGCGCAGGGCGGCGGCGTCGAAGAGGGCACCCAGGGTCGTCGGGGCGACCTGGTCCTGCCGCGGGTCGCTCGCGGCCGCCAGTTCGTCGATCCGGGCGTCGGGCCGGGTGAGCAGGCCGGTGAGGATGCGGGCGAAGGTGTGCAGGATCGTTTGCGCGGTCGTCTCGCCGAGGAGTGCGCCGTCGTGGATGAGGTTGAAGCGCGGACGGCCTTCCAGGGTGCGCTCCACCACCAGCGTCAACGGGTAGTGCGGGGCGCCCTCGTTCACGATGTCGGTGATGACGAGCGTGTCGTCGGGCCGCCGCAGGGCCCGGACGTCGGTCGCGACGTCGAAGACGACCAGGGTGTCGAACAGCGGGCCCGCGCCGGCCTGGCGGCCGATCCTGGCCAGGGAGACGTGCTGGTGGGCGAGGACCGCGCTCTGGTGGGCGCGCACCGAGGCCAGCAGGTCACCGGAGGTGTCGCCGTCGGCCCAGCGGGCGCGTACGGGAACGGTGTTGATGAACAGGCCCACCATGTCCGCGATACCGGGCACGTCCGCGTCACGCCCGGACACCGTGGAGCCGAACACCACGTCCCTGGCGTGCAGGATGCCGCCGAGCGTGACCGCCCAGGCGCTGTGCACGGCCACGCTCAGCGGCACTCCGGCCGCGCGGGCGGCCGCGTCGATGTCGACGCCGTCGGCTTCCACCGCGGTGTCGGCGAACCGCTCGGAGGGCGTGTGTCCCTCGGCGACCAGGGAGGCGGCGGGCAGTTCGGCCAGTTCCTCGCGCCAGACCCGGTCGCTCTCGTCGTCGTCGCGTGCGCCGAGCCAGCGTACGTAGTCGGCGAAGCCGCCGAGCGGGTACACGGTGCCCGGCGCGTGGTACTCGGCGAGGAGCGCGCGCAGCATCGGCGGCACCGACCAGCCGTCGGCGACGATGTGGTGCACGGTCTGCACCAGGACGTTCCTGCCGGAGCCCGCGCGGACGAGGGTGTAGCGCATCAGCGGCCCGGTGGCCAGGTCGAAGCCCGCCCTGCGGTCCTCCTCGGCGTACGCGCGGATCTCCGCGTCGGTGATGCCGGGGCGGTCGAGGGTGGTGAAGGGCGCCGCCACGCCGCCGTCGAGGACGGAGACGACCCGGCCGTCGGCGAGGGCGACGAAGCGCGCGGCGAGGTTCGGGTACAGCGTGAGCAGCCGGGTGGCCGCCGCCGCGAGGCGGTCGGCGTCCACCTCGCCGTCCAGCGTGAGGAGCTGCTGCTCGACATAGGCGCCTGCGGACTCGTCGTCGAAGACGGAGTGGAAGTACAGGCCTTCCTGGAGCGGGGTCAGCGGCAGGACGTCCCGCAGCGCCGGTCCTTCCAGGGCGTCGACGTCGGCCTGGGTGAGGGGCACGAGGGCGAAGTCGCTGGGCGAGTGGCCGCCCCGGTCGAGCGCGGCGAGGCCGGTCAGGGCCTCACGGAAGTACGCGCCGATGGTGGTGATGTCCTCGTCGCTGAACATCCCCTCGGGCCAGGAGATGGTGGTGACCAGCTCGTACTCGCCGCTCGCGGAGGGCGCACCGCCCGCGGCGGGCACACCGCTCGCGGCGGGTTCGGCGATCGCGTTGAACTCCAGGACGCGCGGCAGGCGCATGGCGGGGTCGCGCTTCTCGCCCAGTTGCCCGGTGGTGTGCGCCAGTTGCCAGTCGCCGGGGGCGCCCGCGTCGAAGCGGCCCAGGTAGTTGAAGAGGACCTGCGGTGCGGGGGCGTCGAACGCGGTGTCGGCCAGATAGCGCAGGGCGCCGTAGGAGACGCCGTTGCTCGGGACCCGGGCGAGGTCTTCCTTGACCGCCTTGAGCGCGGCGGCGAGGAAGGCGGGCGCGGTCGGGCCCGCGCCCCGCGCGGGGGTGCCGGGGTCCACGGTCACCGGGAACAGGGTGGTGAACCAGCCCACGGTGCGCGACAGGTCCGGCTCGAAGCCAGCGGCGTCCGCCACGAACTGGCCCTCGCGGCCGTGGCCCTCCAGCTCGATGTGGGCGAACGTCTGGTCCTGCCCGAGGTCGCGGCGCCACCGGGCGAGGGAGACGGCGAGCGCGGTGAGGAGGACGTCGTTGACGCCCGCGTGGAACTTCGCGGGTATCTCGCCGAGGAGGGCCGACGTGACGTCGGCGCCGACCGTCACGGTGCGGGTCCGCTCGCGCGCGACGGTGTCCCTCTCGCCGAGGGCGCGCCTGCCGATCGGCTGGTCCGCCCCTGGCAGCGGCCGCTGGAAGTAGGCGCGGTCGGCGTCGCACCCGGCCCGGCCGAGCAGTTGTGTCCAGCGCCGGAAGGAGGTGCCCACCGGGGGCAGTTCGATGGGTGCGCCCTGCGCGTGCTGCCGCCACGCGGTGGCCAGGTCCTCCATCAGGACCCGCCAGGACACGCCGTCGATCACCACGTGGTGGGCGACGAGCACGAGTTGGCGCGCCGCGCGGCGCCAGACGGCGCGCAGCATCACGCCGCCCGCCGGGTCCAGGCCCTCGGTGGCGAGCGCGACGCACTCGTCGAGCGCCCTGTCGCTCTCCTGCCACGCCACGGCTGCCCCGTCCGCGCCGGGGATGTCGAAGCTCCAGCGGGTGCCGCGCACCAGCTTGGCGCGCAGCATGTCGTGCCGGGTCGCCAGGGCGGTCAGGAGCGCGTCGAGGGCGTCGGCGCTCAGGTCCGCCGGGGTGTTGAGGACCACCGACTGCACGAAGCCGTCCACGGCGTCGGTGGTCTCGCCGAGCCACTGCACGATGGGCGAGCCCACGACCGCGCCGGTCGCGGTGTCGCCGTGGTCCACGGTGGCGACGTCCTCCCGGCTCGCCACGGCGGCCAGGGCGCCCAGGACGCTGTTGCTGAAGATCTGCCGTGCGGTGACGAAGAGTCCCGCGTCGCGCAGCGCGCTCAGGAGCGAGATGGCCAGGATGCTGTCGCCGCCGAGCTGGAAGAAGTCCTGGTCGGCGCCGACTTCGTCCAGTTGGAGGAGCGCGGCGACCGTAGCGCACACCACGCGTTCGTTCTCGGTGGCGGGCGCGACGAGCGCGCCGGTGCCGACGACGGGCTCCGGCAGGGCGTTGCGGTCGAGCTTGCCGTTCGCGGTGAGCGGGAACTCCGTCATCACGACGACGTGGGCGGGCACCATGTACTCGACCATGTGCGCGGCGGCCCACGTCTTCACGTCGTCCGCCGTCAGGTCCTCGCTCCCCGCGGCCGGGATCACGTATCCGACGAGGTAGGTGCCGCCCGCCGCGTTCTTCTTCGCGACGACGCAGGTGTGGCGTACTCGGGGGTGCTCGGCGAGACCGGCTTCGACGTCCTCGATCTCCAGGCGCATGCCGCGGATCTTGATCTGGTTGTCGGCGCGGCCGAGGAAGTCCAGGGACCCGTCGGGGGCGAACCGGGCGAGGTCACCGGTCCGGTAGAGGCGGGACCCGTCGGCGGCGAAGGGGTTCGCCACGAACCGCGACGCCGTCAGGCCCGGCGCGTTGACGTAGCCGCGGCCCAGCAGGAACCCGCCCACGTACAGCTCGCCGCCGACTCCGACGGGGACCGGGCGCAGTTCGTCGTCGAGGACGTACAGCTGGGTGTTGGGGTTGGCCCTGCCGATCGATGTCGACAGGCGTTCGGCGGCGCCCCGGTAGACGACGTGGGAGACGCCGATGGTCGTCTCGGCCGGGCCGTAGCCGTGGTACATGGGGATGTCGAGGCGGGTGCGGAACCTCTCGTACAGCTCCGGGGTGAGGACCTCGCCGCCGCACCACACGTGCCGCAGGCTGTCCAGGCGGCCGGAGTCGCCGGCGATCTCCAGGAGGACGTCCAGCATGGACGACACCAGGTAGGTGAAGGTGACGCGCTGTTCGGCGATCACGCCGATGAGGTGGTGCGGGTCGCGTTCGCCGCCGGGCCGCAGGACCACCAGCCGGCCGCCGCAGACCAGCGGCAGGAAGATCTCGTTGAGGGAGATGTCGAAGGACAGCGGCGCCTTGAAGAGCGACGCGTCGTCGTGGCCGAAGCCCAGGATCTCGTCCACCTGCCACAGCAGGCGTTCGCTGATGGCCTCGTGGCGGATCATCGCGCCCTTGGGCCGCCCGGTCGAGCCGGAGGTGAAGATCACGTAGGCCAGGGAGTCGCCGGGGATGCCGACCCCGGTCCCCTCGGTGGGGCGAGAGGCGTACGGCCAGGCGTCGAGGTCGACGGCGAAGGCTTCCGGTTCGCCCGGTTCGTGGGCGCCGGTGTCGTTGAGCTGCGCCACGATGCGGGCGTCCTCGACGACGAGGGCGCGGCGGGCGGCGGGCCACTGCGGGTCGAGCGGCACGAAGGCGCAGCCCGCCCGGAGCACGCCGAGCAGGCCGATCACCATCTCGGCGGAGCGGCCGAGGGATATGCCGACCACCTCTTCGGCGGCGAGGCCGCGTTCGAGCAGGTGGTGCGCCAGCTGGCTGGAGAGTTCGGCGGCCTGGCGGTAGGTCAGTGTCCGGCGCTCGTCGACGACGGCCACCGCGTCCGGGCGGGTCCGCGCCTGTTCGAGGAACATCTCCACGACGGTCGGGCGGACCCGGTCCGCCGCGGTGTCGTTCCACCGCGCCAGGGCTTCGAGGCGTGCCGCCGCGTCACAGGGGCCGATGGTGCCGAGCGGCCGGTCGGGGAAGTCGGCCAGGTCGTCCAGGGCGCGCTGCGCCTCGGCGGGGTCGACGCCCTCCGGCACGGTGATGCTCAGGCCGTCCGCGGCGGGCCGCCAGGCGCCGGGCGCGGTCCCGCCGTTGTCGACCCAGCCGAGGACGTCGGCGAACAGGGTGCCCGCGGTGAGGTCGATGCCGCTCGGGCCCTCGCCCGCCGCCCAGTACGCGAGGCCGATGGCGCAGGCTTCGACGAGGGTCCTGTCGGAGTAGTCGCCCGTACGCCGGCGCACGTCGGCCAGGCGTTCGGGGGTGAGCAGTACGAGACCAGCGCTCGATTGCGTCATCGGAGACTCAGCTTTTCCTTCCACAGGCCGGACTCGGGAACCGAACTCGACCGCAACTGACTAAGGCCTACCTAACTACCTTCTCGCCACGCCTGCCACAGTCGCGCGTACCTGCCGCCCAGGGCCACCAGTTCGTCGTGCGTGCCCTGCTCCACGACGCGGCCCGCGTCGAGGACGGCGATGCGGTCGGCCGCCATCGCCTGGGTGAGCCGGTGGGCCACGAACAGCGTGGTCCGGCCCGCGCACGCGGCGAGCACGGCCCGCTCCAGCTCGGCGGCGCCCTCGCTGCCCGCCTCCGCGGTCGACTCGTCGAGCACCACCACGGGCGCCCGCGCGAGCACGAGCCGGGCCAGGGCGACATGGGCCACCTTGGTCACGTCCAGGCGCTCACCGCCCTCGCCGACCTTGGTGTCGAGCCCCTCGGGCAGCGCGTCGACCCAGGTGTCGGCGCCGACCGTGCGCAGCGCCCGCCGCAGCTCCGCGTCGGTGGCCGACGGCGCGGCGAGGCGCAGGTCGTCCTTGAGCGAGCCGGAGAACACATGGGTCTCCTGCGTCAGGATGCTCACCAGCGCCCGGGCCCCGGCCTCGTCGAGTCCGGCGAGGTCGATGTCACCGATGCGCACGGACCCGGCCTCGGGCGTGCCGATGCCGGCGATCAGCGCGGCCAGGGTCGACTTGCCCGCCCCCGTCGCCCCCACCAGGGCGAGCGAACCGCCCGCCGGGATGGTCAGGTCGACGTCCTCGAGCACGGGGTGCTCGGTGTCGGGATAGCGGTAGGTCAGGCCCGTCACCGTCACCGCGTACGGCACGGCGTCGGCGGGCGCGACCGTCGCGTCGCCGACGAGCCGGTCCTCGGAGTCCTCGCTGAGCACCCCGACGAGGCGGGTCAGGCTCGCGCCCGACTTCTGTGCCTCGTCGAAGGTGAACATGATGGCGCCGAGGGGGGTGAAGAGCCGGTGGAACATCAGCGGGGCCGCCGAGACCTCGCCCAGGCTGGCGGCGTCGGCCTCCAGGAGGGCGTACCCCACCACGAGGATCAGGACGAGGCCGATGAACTCGGCGCGGTTCTCCCTGCCGACGAACCGGCCGAAGAACCGGAACACCTCGATGCCGTACTCGCGCACCCGCCACGACTCGCTGGTGACCTTCTCGCGGAAGGAGTCCTCTAGGCGGTACGCGCGGACGGTGTCGATCCCGTTCAGGCCGCTGATCAGCGCCTGGGCGCGGTCGGCCTGGGCGACGCGCTGCTTGCGGTAGAGCGGGGCGGAGCGCGGCAGGTACCAGCGCAGCGCCAGGGCGTAGGCGGGCAGCGCGGCGGCGCCGGCGAGGCCGAGCCGCCAGTCGAGGCCGAACATGCCGACCGTGGCGATGAAGACGAGCACGCCCGCCGAGAAGACGGTGGGGATGGCCATGCGGATGCCCTTGGAGAGCACCGCCACGTCGTCACCGACCCGGGAGAGCACGTCCCCGCGGCCGACCTGCTCGATCCGTGTGCTCGGCATGCCGAGCACCGATCGGACGGCGCCTTCGCGCAGTTGGGCGAGCAGGTCGGCGCCGAGGCGTCCGATCAGATAGGTCGACACTCCCGTGGCCACCGCGCCGAGCAGCGCGGCGGCCGCCATCAGGACGCCGACGGTCATCAGGACCGAGCGGGACTCGCCGTCGACCACCCCGTCGACGACCCGGCCGAGCAGGAGCACCGGCAGGACTTGGAGCGCCGCGCCCGCCACCGTGCTGAGCACGGTGGCGGCCGTCAGCCAGGGCACTTGCCGGCAGTGCGCCGCGACCCACCGGGTGGCCTCGCGCCCGGTCGCCGTGCGCAGGGCCGCCGGGACGGCCCTCGTCTCAGTGATGCTCACACCTAGTCGACCGACTTGACGAGTTCGTCGATGGCGTACGGCAGGGAGAGCAGCGTGCCCTGCGACATGGCCGCGCCGACGGCCGGGCCCTCGCTGTCGAGCAGGTAGGAGACGTTGCCCTTCTTGACGGCCTTCAGGTTGGTGAAGAGCTTGAACTTCTTCAGGGCCTTCTGGTCGGCCGTGTCATTGATGACGAAGAGGTGGTCGACGTCGACGAGGTCGATGCGCTCCGGGGAGAGGACGGTGAAGAACTTGCCGTCCGCGACCTCGTCGATCTTCTTCTGGCCCTTGAACCCGATGCCCGTCACCAGGCGTCCGCGTACGTCGGTGGTGGTGAACGGCGCGACCGAGTCCTTGTACCAGGACAGCGGCACGGCCGTCTGCTTGGCGAACTCGGGGTGGTTCTTCTTCGCCGTGTCCAGCTTGGTCTGGATGCCGTCCACCAGCTTCTTGGCCTTGTCCTCCTGGCCGAGCGCCTTGCCGATGTGCACCGCGTTGTCCTGCCACGGAGCGCTGAACGGCTCCTTCTCGGCCTTGGTGCGGGCCACCGTCGGGGCGATCTTGGTGAGCTTGCCGTAGGCCGCCTTGTCGATCTCGGAGTACACCGCGATGATCAGGTCGGGGCGCAGCGAGGCGATCTTCTCGTAGTTCGGGCCCGTGTCGCCGTTCTCCATGACGACCTCGGGCTCGGTGTCGCCCCACTTGTCCTTCACCCAGGGCCACTGGGTGTTGATGTCGGGGGACTTGCCCTTCGGGTTCGGGTACTGGTCGACCATGCCGACCGGCTTGACGCCGAACGCGAGGATCGCCTGGTCGTCGGTGTAGCCGACGGAGACGACCCGCTTGGGGGCCTTGGTTATCTTCGTGGACCCGAAGGCGTGCTCCACCGAGACGGGGAACGTGCCGGACGCCGCCGCGGCGTTGCCGCTGTCCTTGTCGCCGTCGTCGGAGTCGTCCGAACCGCATCCCGCGAGGAGGCCGACGCCGAGGGCGGCGGCGGAGACCACGGCCGCAAGCCGCCGCCACGGCGTCGTACGCGTCGTTCGTTGGAGGTGCATTCGAGATCCCTTGCTCTCACGTGCTCTCACACCGGCCGGAACGCCCCTTGGAGGTCCCGGTGCGCCCCTGTCGGGGCAGGCAAACTTTACCGTGCAAAAGTGAGGTGAGCCTAGCCTAACTCTCAATTCGCCTGTGGCTGGATCGAGTCGAGCTGTACGTGCGTTCGACCGATCGGGACGATCAGCGGCCGGTCGCCCACCGGATCGTCGATCACCCTGGCCCGCAGGCCGAACGCCTCGTACAGGAGTTCGGCGGTGATCACATCGCGCGGGTGCCCCTGCGCCAGGACCGAACCCTCCGTCATCACGACGAGGTTGTCGCTGTAGCGCGTGGCCAGATTGAGGTCGTGCAGGACCATCACCACCGTGCACCCGGACTCGTGCAGATCGTCCACGAGGTCGAGCACGTCGACCGCGTGCGCCAGGTCCAGATAGGTGGTCGGCTCGTCGAGGAGCAGCAGGTCGGTGCCCTGCGCCAGGGTCATGGAGATCCAGACGCGCTGACGCTGGCCGCCGGACAGCGAGTCGACGGGGCGGTCGGCCAGATCGGCGACCCCGGTCATGGCGAGGGCGCGCTCCACGACGTCGGCGTCGTCCGCGGACCACTGCCGCAGCCAGCTCTGGTGCGGGTGGCGGCCCCTGGCGACCAGGTCGGACACCGTGAGCCCCTCGGGCGCGACCGGCGCCTGCGGCAGCAGGCCGAGCTTCTTCGCCACGTCCTTGGTCCTGAGCTTGACGATGTCCTCGCCGTCCAGGACGACCGTGCCCTTGGTGGGCCTGAGCAGCCGTGTCAGGGTGCGCAACAGGGTCGACTTGCCACAGCCGTTGGGGCCGATGATGGTGGTGATCACCCCGGGCGGTATCGCCACGTCGAGGTCGTCGATGACGGTCCGGCTGCCGTACCCGACGGTGACGCCGTTGGCTGCCAGACGTGCGTCGCCGACGACCCCGGACTCGATCTCGGTGGTGTACTGCGCGGCCACAAGCCCCCCTCGCTTGTTAAGGTTTGCCTCACCTTTGTACCAGTTACCTGACGTTCCCTCGTCCGAGGTTCGCCCGTACCAGCAGATAGACGAGGAAGGGACCGCCGATCGCGGCGGTGACCACGCCCACCGGGAGGCTGTTCGGCAGCACCGTGCGCACGGTGAGATCCGCGCCGATCAGCAGCAGCGCCCCCACCATGCCCGAGGCCACCATCGGGGGCGTGGGGCAGCGCGCGAGGCGCATGGCCACCTGCGGCGCCACCAGGGCCACGAACGGCACCGGGCCCGCCGCGCTCACCGCCATCCCGGCCAGCAGGACCGCGCACAGCAGCAGCACGGCCCGCACCATCTGGTAGCGGACGCCGAGGCCCGCTGCGACCTCGTCGCCGAAGTGCATCGGTTTGAACTGGAACGCGGCGCACGACACGACGACCAGCAGGGCGAGCGTGCCCCAGAGCGCGACCTCGACGTCCTCCCAGGCCCGGTTGTCCAGCGATCCCACCAGCCAGGCCTGGGCCCGCGCCACGTCCCTGATGTCCGCCGAGACGAGCAGCCAGGTCGTGATGGCCTCCATGACGGCGCTCACCGAGATGCCGATGAGGATGAGCCGGAAGCCGTCGACGCCGCGCCGCCACGCCAGGAAGTACACCAGCAGACCGGTGCACAGGCCGCCGGCGAGTGCCGCGGCGGACAGGCCCACGGTGTTGACGACCGCCGTCGCGGCCCCGCCCGACACGCTCACCAGGAACACCGCGACCGCGCTCGCGCCGCCCGTGATGCCGAGAACGTCCGGGCTGGCCAGTGGATTGCGGGCGATGGACTGGGTGATGGCCCCGGAGACACCGAGTGCGACGCCCACGACGAGCCCGGCGAGGGCACGCGGCAGCCGCAGATCCATGATGATGAACTCGTCGACCTGCTCGCCCCGGCCGAAGATCGTGGCGATCACCCGGCCCAGGCCGATCTGGAAGTCCCCCACGGCGATGGACAGACAGAACAGCAGGAAGGTGGCGCCCGTCAGGAGCAGCGTGACGCCGAGGACGTAGGGCCGCCACACGAACGAGAGGCCGCCGAGCCGCACCCCCGGCGCCACCGCCGGCTTCCCGGCGCCTGCGGGGGCGCCGGGCTTGTCACGCACCGCGGCACTTCCGGCCACCCGGACCTTCCCGGACGTCCCGGCACTCCCGGCCGCCACCCCGGTCGTCCCAGCCGCCCCGGCACTCCCAGCAACCCCGGCCTTCCCAGGGTGTCCGGACCTCCCCGGCTCCCCGGGCTCCCCCGCCTGCACGGACTTCACGTCTGTCACCCTCACGCCTTCTTGAACTTTCCGCGCCACACCAGGGCCGCGAAGAACGGTGCGCCGAGGAGGGCGACGACGACGCCCGCGTCCAACTCGCCGGGGCGCACCACCAGGCGGCCCACGATGTCGCAGACCAGCAGGACGACGGCGCCGAGCAGGCCCGCGTACGGCACGAGCCAGCGGTAGTCGGGTCCCGTCAGATGGCGGGCGACGTGGGCGACCATGAGCCCGAGGAACGCGATGGGGCCGCACGCCGCCGTGGCCGCGCCCGCGAGCAGGGTGATGGCGACGATGCCGATGATCCGGCTCCGCGCGATGTTCACGCCGAGCCCGCGGGCCACGTCGTCACCCAGGTTGAGCAGGTTGACGGCGGGCAGCGTGACGGCGGCGAGGACCAGGCCGAGCGCGACGAACCCGGTCACCGGCCAGATGACGTCGAAGCCGGCACCGGCCACCGAGCCGGAGTTCCAGAACCGCAGCGCGTTCAGCGACGCCTGGTCCGAGAGCGCGACCGCCGTGGTCATCGCCGCGAGGAACACCGTGATGCCCTGTCCGGCCAGGGCGAGCGTCAGCGGATTGCCGGTCCCCCGGCCGATGCTCGCGACGCCGAACACGACGACACCGGCGACGGCCGCCCCCAGGAAGGCGAACCACACGTACTGGAACGGATCACTGAGGCCGAACACGGCGATGGCCGTCACGACGGCGAACGAGGCACCGGCGTTCACGCCCAACAGGCCCGTGTCCGCGATCGGGTTGCGCGTGTACCCCTGGATCAGCGCTCCGCCGACCCCCAGGGCGATTCCCGCCACGATCGCGAGCACCGTCCGGGGCACGCGCACGGTCTCCACGATGAGCCGGATCTCGGTGAGCCGCTGATCGGACTCCGGCTCCGCGAACAACCCGTGCCACACCTCGGCGGGACTCAACGCCCGCGCGCCGACGGCCAGGGACACGGCTGCGGCGACCACGAGGATCGCTGCAAGCGCGCTCAAACCCGCCATCCGGCGCCGACGGGCCCCCATGACGGTGGGTGCGGGGCGCTCCCATGCAGTCGTGCTCATGTCGAAGTACGTTATCCCTTTGATCCACCGGGGACGTATAAGTCCTGAGCGTCATGGAGTTTAGGTGAGCCTAAGCTAAAATGACGACAGTGTCGACAGGGCAAAAGGGATGATCACCCCCATCAACTGGGGCATCGTACGCACACGTTGAAAACTAAGGTAAGCCTTGCTTTACTGGCGCCCGTCAATCCCTGCTCTGAGGAGGAACCCCATGCGGGTCGTCATGTTCGGTTATCAGACCTGGGGGCACCGCACCCTTCAGGCCCTCATCGATTCCGAGCACGACGTGGTGCTGGTGGTGACACACCCCAAGAGCGAGCACGCCTACGAGAAGATCTGGAGCGACTCGGTCGCCGATCTCGCCGAGGCGAACGGCATCCCCGTCCTCATACGCAACCGCCCCGACGACGAGGAACTGTTCGAGCGGCTCAAGAACGCCGACCCCGACATCATCGTCGCCAACAACTGGCGTACGTGGATCCCGCCGCGCCTCTTCGACCTCCCCCGCCACGGCACGCTGAACGTCCACGACTCGCTGCTGCCGAAGTACGCGGGCTTCTCCCCGTTGATCTGGGCCCTGATCAACGGCGAGCCCGAAGTGGGCGTCACCGCGCACATGATGAACGACGAGCTCGACGCCGGTGACATCGTGCGCCAGGAGTCCGTGCCGGTCGGCCCGGGGGACACCGCGACCGACCTCTTCCACAAGACCGTCGACCTCATCGCCCCCGTCACCATCGGCGCGCTCGGCCGGATCGCCGCCGGGGACAAGGACTTCACCCCGCAGGACCGGACGCAGGCGAGCTTCTTCCACAAGCGCTCCCTGGAGGACAGCCGCATCGACTGGACGTGGCCCGCGGCGGACCTCGAGCGCCTGGTGCGCGCCCAGTCCGAGCCGTACCCCAGCGCCTACGCCTTCCACCGGGGCAAGCGTCTCGAAGTCCTTGCCGCGGTCGTGTCGGAAGGGAAGTACGGCGGCACTCCCGGCCGTATCTTCTACCGCGAGGGGGAGGGCGTGGTGATCGTCGCCGGCGCCGACGCCCGCACGGGCCGCAACCACGGCCTCGCCCTCACGCGCGTCCGCACCGAGGACGGCCGCGAGCTGGCCGCGAGCGAGTACTTCACCGCCATGGGCGGCTATCTGACCAGCCGCCCCTGACCCGACGGCCGCCCGCCGCCCCGCGCACCGGCACGCACCCGTGCCCGGCCGCGGGGGGCGGCGAGCGGCCCGGATCCACCGCCGTCAGCGCCGACGTACGGCACGTCAGCGTCGGTGCGCGGCGATCAGCAGGCGGGTCGCCTCCGCCGCGTGTGCCGCCGGGGCCGTGCTCCTGGTGATCGCGGCGCTCACCATCGCGCCCTCGGCCAGCAGGAACACCTGCTCGCCGAGGCCCGCGGGCAGACCGGCCCGCGCCACCAGCTGTGCCACGTACTCCTTGAACGCCGCCTTGTGCAGCCGCACTTGGCGGGCGACCGGCTCCGAGGTGGCGCCGAGCTCTCCGTACGAGTTGATCCAGGCGCAGCCGTGGAAGCCGGGTTCCCCGAACCACTCGCCCAGCCGGTCGAAGACGGCGACGATGCGCCGCTCGGGGTCCTCGTGCTGTTCGACGTGCTCGGCGAGGCGCTCGCGCCAGCGCACGTCGCGCCGCTCCAAGTAGGCCTCGACGAGCCGTTCCTTCGCGGGGAAGAGCTGGTAGAGGCGCTTGAGGGACACCCCCGACACCGCCCGGATGTCGTCCATGCCGACGGCCTGGACGCCCCGCCGGTAGAAGAGCTCCTCGGCCGCGTCCAACGCCCGCCCGCCGGCGACTGTGCTGTCCATCGGCCGAAGTCCTCCTCACTGCCCGCAGGGCCACCGTACCCCTCCGCCGCGGACGGCCCGCACGGGTGTTCACGGGGCGGGTACGCGCGACGCGGACGCGCCTGGGCGGGCGCAGAATTTGCCGCGCGGGCAAACGCACTACCGCGGGGAACCAGCGTTCTCTAAGGTGGAGGCCGCGACGGAGAACGCTCGTTCTCCGCCGGGTCCTCTGAGGCCCCTGAGACCCCTGAGGCCCCTGAGTCCCTTGAGTCCCCCTGGGAAGGAACCGTCATGGCAGCACGCCCCCCGTTCCCGCCGTTCGACCAGGAGAGCGCCCTGCGCAAGGTGCAGGCCGCCGAGGACGCGTGGAACACCCGCGACCCCGAGCGCGTCGCGACGGCGTACACAGCCGACTCGGTCTGGCGGAACCGCGACCGGTTCGTCACCGGCCGCGCCGAGATCGTGGAGTTCCTGCGCGAGAAGTGGTCCCGGGAGCAGGACTACGCGTTGCGCAAGGAGCTGTGGGACTTCCACGGCTCCCGGATCGCCGTGCGGTTCCAGTACGAGTGCCGGACCGCGGACGGCCAGTGGTGGCGCAGCTACGGCAACGAGCTGTGGGAGTTCACCGAGGAGGGGCTCATGGCGCGGCGCGAGGCCAGCATCAACGACGTGCCGATCACGGAGGCGGAGCGGCGCGTCTTCGGCCCGCGGCCGGACGGTGAGCGTGGGCAGCCGCTCCCCGTCCGCTGACCGTTTTGACCGTTCGGCAACCGCGCGCTGCCGTCCGCAGCCGGTGGCAGACCGCCCGCAAGCCGCTCGCTAGCCGTCCACGGCGGCCTCGACGGCGTGGAAGGGCCTGGCCCCGGCCAGGGGGGTCACCGACGTGACCGTCAGCTCCGCGCGGCCGCACAGGTCCTCGAACTCCGACCGGGTGCGTTCCCTGCCGCCCACGTTCACCAGCATGTTGAGGTCGCTGAGATAGGTATTTCCCGCGGTCTCGGGGTCGACGACCTCGGGCAGCACGGGTTCGATTATCAGGACCCGGCCGCCGGGCGGCAGCGCGGCCCGGCAGTTGCGCAGGATCGTGACGACACGCTCGTCCGGCCAGTCGTGCACGATGCTCTTCATGAGGTGCAGGTCGGCGCCTTCGGGCACCGAGCGGAAGAAGTCCCCCGCGACCAGGGAGCAGCGGTCCTCCAGCCCGCCTGCGCGCAGTGTGTCCGGGGCCTGGGCCAGGCCCTCCTCGGTGTCGTAGACGACGCCGGTGAGGGCGGGGTACGCCGCGAGCACCCCGCTGAGCAGGGTCGCGTTGCCGCCGCCGACGTCCATGACGGTGCGGAACCGGCTGAAGTCGACCGCGCGCGGCAGGACCGACGCCGTCTGGCGGACGGCCTCGCTCATCGCGCCGTTGAACGCGGCCGAGAGTTCGGGGTTCTCCTTCAGATGGCCGAAGAAGTCCGTGCCGTGGACCTTGTCGAACGCGACATCGCCGCTGCGGACGCTGTCGTCGAGCTGCTCCCAGGGCCGCAGCATCATGGGCTCGGTGAACATCCGCGCGAAGGACACGAGCGACCCCGGCCGGCCGGGGTCCAGGAGGGCCCCCGCGGACGTGACGGCGAAGGTGCCCCTGGCGCGTTCCTCGAGGAGGCCGAGACTGGTCATCGCGCGCAGCAGTCTGGTCATGGGCTGCGGCGCCGCGGCGGCGAGGGCGGCCACGTCGGCGGCGTCCTTCTCCTGGTCACCGATGAGTTCGACCACGCGCAGGCGCACTGCCGCGCGCAGCGTCTGCGCCGCCAGGCTGCCGAAGGCGAGCTGGACGATCCGGCCGATGTCGGCCGCGTCCGCCGGTGCGGCCGCGGCC
Organism: Streptomyces sp. NPDC017940; assembly: GCF_044328435.1. Lineage (NCBI taxonomy): Bacteria > Bacillati > Actinomycetota > Actinomycetes > Kitasatosporales > Streptomycetaceae > Streptomyces > Streptomyces sp. NPDC017940. The sequence continues at coordinate 364,535 of NZ_JBIRHJ010000004.1, forward strand.
GCGACCCGATCCTCATTGTGCGTCACGGTGCTTTCCCCTTCGCTGTCTTCGTTTGCGCTGTCTTCGTTCGGTTCACTTGGTTCGTCCGGTGTCGGCGTCCGGGTCGTTCGGATCGTTCGGTTCACTCGGTTCACTCGGTTCGTCCGCCGTCGGTGTCCGGGTCGAGGGAACTCACCGTCCGTGCCAGGGCACTCGGCGTGCCGCCGGTGAAGGCGCGCACGTCGCGGTGCAGATGGGACTGGTCGACGTAGCCGCAGGCCAGCGCGGTCTGCGCGGCGTCCGCGCCCGCGGCGATGCGGCGGGCCGCGCAGTGGAAGCGGACCAGCATGGCCGCGCGCTTGGGGGTGAGGCCGAGTTGCGCGGTGAACCGGGACCAGAGCCGTTTGCGGCTCCAGCCGGTCGCAGCCGCCAGTTCACCGATGCGCACCCGGCCCCGCCGCGCCACGATGTGCGACCAGCACGCCACCACCTCCGCGTCCGCCGCGGGGCCCCGCACGCTCCGCCCCGCCAGAAACGTCTCGATCAGTGCGAACCGCTCCTGCCACGTCCCCGCCCCGGCCAGTTGCTCGCTGAGCCGCCGCCCGTGCCCGCCCCACAGGTCCTCGAGACCGGCCACCGCGGAGTGCAGGTCCACCGGCGCGGCGTCCAGGACCGAGTAGGCGGCCACGGGTGACAGGCGCAGCTCGACGCAGGCGAACGACGCCCCCCTCACGCGCGTCGGACCGGGGACGGGACCGGCCGCCAGACTGCTCACGGCACGCCGGTCCACGCCCCACGCACGCCCCCGGTCCCGCTCCACGCTCAACGGCGGCCCCTCGATGCCGAGTACGACCGTCAGGAAGGGCTGCGGGAACACCTGCATGTCCAGGCCCCCGGACTCCGGACAGCGGTACCCGGCCATGCGGACGCCGGCCACCGCCGGTGCGCCCGTGTGCCGCGCGGGTCGCACGATGGACCAGCCTTCTCCCGCTCCGTCGCTGTGCATGCCCCCACCGTGCCCCGACCCGGCGGCACCCGTCTTGGAAGAATGTTCTCCACGGAGCCGTGGTTCCGTACGCGGTGCGCGTCACGGCGCACACGGCACGGCTCACCCGGCACGCGGCGTGACGATCATGTGGATGTCGTCGGCGGCCCAGAGCACGAAGCGTTCGATCGGTGTCACCTCGTGTCCGGGAGCGTGCCGGAACCGGAAGCGCTTGAGGAGCACGGCCAGCATCAGCTCGGCCTCGACCATCGCCAGGGCCGCGCCCTCGCAGCTGCGCGGGCCGAGACCGAAGGGGATGTGGGCGAGCCGCGGCCGCCCGGCGCTCTTCTCCGGGGTGAACCTGTCGGGGTCGAACCGCTCCGGCTCCGGCCAGTACGCGGGGTTCATGTGGACGGCCCAGAACGGATAGAAGACCGTCGCGCCCGCCGGGATCTCGTAGTCGCCGACGGTGAGCGCCTCGGTCGTCTCACGGGCGCCGTAGGGGCCCGGCGGGTACAGCCGCATCGACTCCTTGAGCGCCCTCTCGAGCCGGGTCAGCCGTTTGAGGTCGGCGTGGTCGGGTGTCGCGCGGTCGCCGAGCACCTCGTCGAGTTCCTCGACGACTCGCGCCGCCGCTCCGGGGTGCGACGCCAGCAGATGCAGGGCCCAGGAGACGGCCACACCGGTGGTGTGGTGGGCGGCGAGGAGGGTCACCATGACGGTGTCCCGGATGCGTGCGGGCCGTTCACCGGCCTCCACGAGGGCGCCGATCAGATCGCTCCGGTCCGTGCGGCCACCGGCGCGGTGCGTTTCGACGACCCCGTCGACCGTCTTCCGCAAGTAGTCCAGGGCGGCCTCCGCGCGCCGGGCGCGCTCCTCCTGCGTGCCGGGGACCGGCACCTCGTACAGCCGCCCCAGGTACTCGGTGAGGACCTCCTCGAACGCGGCCGTCACGCGGTCGGGATCGGCGGCCTCGCCGTCCAGGGCGTACTCGCAGATCATCCGCAGCGTCAGCGCGGTGAGGTCCTTCTGGAGCGCCACGGGTCCTGCCGCCGCCTGCGCGGCCCAGCGGTCCGCGAGTGCGGAGGTGAGCGCGGCGAACCGTGCGAAGTGCCGTTCGTGCGAGGGGCGTCCGGCGAAGACCGACAACAGCACCCGGCGCCACGGCGTGTGCTCGTCGGCGTCGAGCACCTGGAGGTTCTCCGCCTCGCACAGCGGGGCGAGGAACTCGAAGAGCCGCGTCGGCCGCTTGTCGATGTGGGCCGTGGCCTCAAGGAGCACGGGGTCGGCGATCGACACGGCCGTCTCGGCGCCGGGGAGTTGGAACCGTACGACCGGGCCGTACTCGGCGTGCAGGCGCAGCTGGTAGGTGTGCAGGCCGCCCGCTTCCGCGACGGCGCCCACCCCGCCGTCCGCACGCGGCTCGGGCCCGGGGATCCGCATGACCACACCTCCTGACGGACGGCCGCCGCGCACCGGCGGTCACGTACCGGACCGATGACGACGATCTCGACAACGATGACGATCCCCGTAGCACCGGCGGTAGGGGGAATTCCGGCCACGTCCCCGTCAGTCCGTGGCGCGCGCCTTTCGATAGCGGACGATGAGCGCCGTGAGCTGCGGGTTGAACCCTTCGGCGGCTTCGAGGGCGGCGTCCGGCAGTGGGTCGTCCGCGTCGTACCCGAGGGCCGGGTGTCCGGCGACGTGGCCGCACAGGGCGTCCAGATGGTCGAGGAGGGCCGCGTCACGGGCCTGCTCCGGGGTGAGGGAGCACAGCCACGCATAGCGCGCGGCCGGGGCGTCGGGGCGGGGCGGCAGCGCCCGGCGCAGGCTCTCGGCGCGGGCGGACAGGGTGTTCCACACCGGCAGGCGCAAGGCTGCGACCAGGTCGCCGGGTGCGGTGTGCGAGGCGGTGGTCATGTCTCCACCGTCGCAGGGGGCACTGACATCGGCCCGGCGCCGGGGCGGTGATTCGCCGGGGTCAGCCGTCCGGGCCCACCCGTTGCGGCAGGTGGGCCAGGCGAGCGGGCCCACCCCTTGCGGCAGGTGGGCCAGGCGCGGTGGCCGCTCCGGTCGCGGGGCGCGGCGACCTGGGCAGGGACAGGGCAGGGCAGGGCAGGGCGGTCGCAGGGTGTCGCGGCCGTCCGGCGCGCTATCCACCCCCGCGAGAAGCCAGCGCCCGCAGCAGGGCGGAGCGTCCCCGGGCGGGCACGGTCCACAGGGTCTGGCCACGCACCCCCCACCGTTCCAGGAGGGCGTTCGAGGCCAGGAATCCGCTGGTCGCCGCGCGCTCCATCAGGGCGACCGGAAGGTCCGTGCGCACCAGGTCCCCGGCCACCATCACGTCCTGGTGCGGGGTGCGGACCGTGGGGCGGTCCTCGTACGAGCCGACGGTGAACAGGGGGCAGTCCGCGCGCCACTCGTGCCGCTGGTCGACGATCCGGGCCTCCCCCGTCTCCGGGTAGACCCGGTGCAGCTGCGCCAGCAGGTCCTTCTGCTCCCGGATCCGGTCGGCGGCGGGGTCGACCGCGTAGGCGTGCAGCTCGACCACCGACCCCCCGGTGCGCCCTGCCCAGCGGGCGGCCTCGCCCTCCCACCGGTCGAGGACGCTGACGTTGTCGAGGCCGCCGTAGCCGCTGGTCCCGAGGAAGCCGGGGCGGTCGGCGGCGACGGGGCGGTCGAGCCACAGCCGGGTGACGAGGAACGGCGGGGCGTCGCGCAGCCGGGCCACGCGGCGGCGCCACGGGGGGTCGCCGAGCCCGGCCGAGGCGCCGACGAGCCGGCGCAGGCCGCCCGTGTCCAGGGCGAGGACCACGGCGTCGTAATGGCGTGTGGGCCCGTCGCCGCAGGTCACGTCCAGGCCGCCGTCGCCGTGCGGGGTGACGGCGTCGACGCTGTGACCGGTGCGCAGATCGACGCCGAGCCCGGTGAGGTAGCGCGCCAGGGGGTCCCAGAGGGCGGCGGGGAACGGCTCGGCGGGCACGTCGAAGAGCAGGCCCTCGCTGGAACCGAGGAAGTAGATGTGGAACATCAGCGCCAGTTCGGCGGCGGAGAGCTCCCGCGGGTCGGCGAAGAAGCTGCGGGAGAACACCTCGAAGGCCAGGTGCCGTGCCGCGGCGGGGAAGCCGATGCCCTCCAGGTAGTCCCAGGCGCTGGTGCCGTCCAGGTCGTGGTGGACCTCGGGCACCCGCACGTCGAGGAGGGGCAGCGCCGCCTTCGGGTTCATCGCGGCCATGTCGCGCAGCCCGAAGGAGGGGCTCAGGGCGGCGAAGCCCAGGGCGCTCCAGGGCGGGGTGCGCGGCACCCGGGCGAAGCTGTCGTACAGCCCTTCGCTGTGCCGCAGCGGATAGTCCGGCAGGGCCCGCAGCATCGTGAGGCCGGGGTCGGCGCGGCGCAGCAGTCCCCGCAGGTTGTAGTACTGCCGGAAGAAGGCGTGGAAGCCTCGGCTCATGGTGGCGTGGCTGCCGTCGGCGAGCGTCACGGGCCAGCCGGCGAGCCGTCCCCCGAATTGGGCCTCCCGCTCGTGGACGGTGACCCGCACCCCCCGCTCGGCGAGCCCGGTGGCGGCTGCCAGGCCCGCGATCCCCCCGCCCACGACGGCGACGTGCGGGGCGTCCGCGCCGATCAGACGGCTGCCGGGCGCGGGCAGGAGGATCTCAGCCCGGCGGTCCCGCCCCCGCCGGGGCGCGCCCGGACCCGGTCGCCGCCGCGCACCCGGCCACCCGGCGGGCGTCACCGCTGCACCCGCTGTCCGGGAGCCGCCGCAGGTGTCGCGCGCCGGGGGGTGAGCGGCAGTTCGGCGAGGGTGCGCAGCATCGGGCCGACGGGGGTGCGCAGGCCGATGGCGATGTCCTCGCACACCCGGGTGTCCGCGTCGAGGAAGCGCAGCAGGCGCTCGGCGGGGACGTGCCGGAACAGATCCGTGAAGAAGTCGGCGCCGCGCACCCGGCCGGTGTCGAGGGCGCGCAGCAGGACCGCGTCCATCAGCCGGGCACGCGGCGGGTACACGGCGGGCGGCACCGGTGTCGCGCCCTCGGCCAGGGCGGCGGCGACGGCGCGGGTCTGGCGCTGGATGCCCGCGAACGTGTAGCCGGTCGAGGGGCGGGTGGCTCCCGCCGCCGTGCCGATGCGGAACACACTGGCGCCGTCGCGGCACCGGAAGCGGCCGTCCGTCATGGGGATGGCGCCCTGTTCGGTCCGCGTCACCTCGTAGGACCGCAGCCCGAGGACCTCCTCGGTGTACTGGCGCAGGGCCCGGTCGTACTCCTCGCCGGAGAGCGCCTGGCCGGAGAACTCCGTGTACTCCACGAGGGCCGTGCGCCGGCTGAGCGGCAGCACGTAGCCGAACGACAGGCCCGTGGGCGGCTGCGGGGTGCGGAAGTCCATCAGGTCGGCCACCGAGGTGTCGAAGCACGGCTGCTCGGTGCGCACGAACCAGCCGCGGAAGTGCTGGAGCAGCGCGGTCCGCGCGGGTCCGGGGCGGCGGGGCCGCGAGTCGAACGCCCAGCGGGCGTGCACCCGTATCGGGGCGCCCCCGGCCGTGACGGCCCGTACCTCGGCGCCGTCCTCGCTGTCCCGCACCTGGGTGACCTGTGCCTCCAGGCGGCGTACGTGCGGAGCCGTGTCCAGGAGGCTGTCGACGTACGACGTGAAGGTGGTGGAGCTGAGCATCTTGTACCGGAACGGCACGGGGCGGCCGACGAACGCGCCGCCCGTGCGCCCGCGGACCCTGAGCTGCTGCCACGAGGAAGTCAGGAGTGCGTCGAAGGGGCCGCCGGGGCGCTCCCAGAAGCACCAGGTGCGCTCGGCGGGGCGCAGGGGGCCCGGGGGCGCGTCGATCAGGGTGACCGTCAGGGACGCGGCACGTCCCACCGGTGAACCGGAACGCAGCCAGTGGGCCAGGGACAGGCCCGCCGCACCCGCGCCCACGATCGCCACGTCCGTGTCGTGCCCGCATGTGCGCACATCAGCTCCCGGCTCCCAGGTGTCGCGGTGATGACAGAGATCGTTGTTGGGTTTCCGTGCGGGTTTCCGTGGAACCCAGGAGTTATTCCTCACTGTCGCCCCGTTCGGATGCAGCGACCTGATCGGGTGCGTCCTTCTGCATCAATTCGCCGCTTCCTGCATCCGTGGCGGGCCCTGGACCGGAACCACTACCGCACGACCCGACAGCACGAACGTCTTGGGAGGACGCGCGATGCGCCGCACCGAACTCAAGGAGCACCCCTCTCCCGGTGCGCCCGCGCACGGCCGGCGCGTCGGCGACGGCGGTCACGACGGCGACGGGTTCCGTTCCGCGGAAGCCGTCGACGCGGACGTCGTGGGCGCCGTCGAGGAGACACTGGGCGCGGTGCTGCGCGGGCGTGCCGCCGAGGCCGCCGCCGTCGATCCGCTGTTCGCCGAGGACATCGCCCGGCGGGTGGTGGGCTTCACCCTCGAAGGAGGCAAGCGCATTCGCCCGCAGTTCCTGTGGTGGGGGATGCGGGCGGCGGGCGGGCACACGCGTGCCACGGCGCGGGCCGCGCTGCGCGTGGCCGCCGCGGTGGAGCTGATCCAGACGTGCGCGCTGATCCACGACGACGTGATGGACGCGTCGCCGCTGCGCAGGGGCGGGCCCTCCGTGCACGCCGACCTGGAGGACCAGTATCCGGACCCGCCCGCCGGACGGCCGGCCCCCGCCTTCGGCACGTCCGCCGCCGTGCTCGCCGGTGACCTGGCCCTCGCCTGGGCCGACGACGTGCTCGCGGAGACCGTCCCCGCCGCACCGCACCGGCACCGGATCCAGGAGATCTGGCGGGCGATGCGCACCGAGATGGTGGCGGGCCAGTATCTGGACCTGCACAGCCAGGCCAACGGCAGCCGCTCCGTCGCGCGGGCGGTGCGCATCGCCTGCCTGAAGAGCGCGCTGTACACCGTGGAGCGGCCGCTCGCCCTCGGCGCGGCGCTCGCCGGGGCCGACCCCGGCACCGCGGAGGCGCTCTGCGCCGCGGGGCGCAGCGCGGGCATCGCCTTCCAGCTGCGGGACGACCTCGTGGGGGTCTTCGGGGATCCGCGGGCCAGCGGCAAGCCCTGCGGTGAGGACATCAGGGACGGCAAGCTCACCTACCTCCTCGCCGTGGCGACGGCCCGCGCCGAAGCGCGCGGGGACCGCTCCACGCTCGCGCTCCTGCGCCGCGCCCTCGGCGACCCGGAACTGTCGCCCGAGCTGCTCGACCGGGTGCGTGCGGCGCTCGTCGACACGGGGGCCCGCGCCGCCGTGGAGTCCAGGATCGAGCGGCTCGTGTCCCAGGGCACCCGACGCCTCGCCCGTGCGCAGGCGCCCCCGCACGTGGCCGACCGGCTGGCCCGGCTCTTCGCCACGGCGGCCGGAGCGGGCGCGCCGGGCCCCGTGGATCCGGCAGGTCCTGCGGGTCCGGCGGGTCCTGTGGGCCGAGCGGGCCCGGCGTCCCGCCCGGCGGTGGCCCCCGTGCGGGACCGGGCCGCGACGGTCCTCGGGCGGGGAGGCACCCCGTGACGCGGCAGCCGCGCACCCTGAGCGGTCCGACCGACCACGTCGTGGTGGTCGGCGCCGGTCTCGCCGGTCTCTCCGCGACGCTGCACCTCCTCGGCGCGGGCCGCCGGGTGACCGTCGTCGAACGGCACGGGCAGCCCGGCGGCCGGGCGGGGCTGCGGGAACTCGGCGGCTACCGCGTCGACACCGGGCCGACCGTCCTGACCATGCCGGACCTCGTGGAGGAGGCGTTCGCGGCCGTCGGCGACCGGCTCACCGACCGGCTCGAACTCCTCCCCCTGCACCCGGCCTACCGGGCGCGGTTCGCCGACGGCACCTCCCTGGACGTGCACACCGACGCCATAGCGATGGAGACCGAGGTGGAGCGCTTCGCGGGCGCCCGCGAAGCGGTGGGGTACCGGCACCTGCGGGCCTGGCTCACAAAGCTGTACGCCGTCCAGATGCGGCGCTTCATCGACACGAACTTCGACTCGCCGTTCGCCCTGTTCTCCACCGACCTGGCGCGCCTCGCGGCCCTCGGCGGCTTCGGCCGCCTCGATCACCGCATCGGCCGCTTCCTGTCCGACGAACGGCTGCGGCGGGTCTTCTCCTTCCAGTCGCTGTATGCGGGTGTCCCGCCGGAGCGCGCGCTCGCCGCGTACGCCGTGATCGCGTACATGGACACCGTCGCCGGTGTGTACTTCCCCCGCGGCGGCATGCACGCGCTCCCCCGCGCCCTGGCCGACGCGGCGGCCGACGCGGGCGCCGAGTTCCACTACGACAGCCCCGTCACCCGGCTGGAGCGCACCGGCGAACGCGTCACCGCGGTCGTCACCGAGCACGCCCGCATCCCGTGCGACGCCGTCGTCCTCACCCCCGACCTGCCGGTCGCCTACCGGCTGCTCGGCCGGGAGCCGCGCCGCCCGCTGCGGCTGCGGCACTCCCCGTCGGCGGTCGTCCTGCACGCGGGAACCGACCGCTCCTGGCCCGGACTCGCCCACCACAACCTGTCCTTCGGCGGTGCCTGGAAGCAGACGTTCCGGGAGCTGACCCGCACCGGCAGCCTGATGAGCGACCCGTCGCTGCTCATCACCCACCCCACCGTGACCGACCCCGCGCTCGCACCGCCGGGGCACCACCTCCTCTACGTCCTCGCGCCCTGCCCCAACACCGACATCGGCCCGGGCACCCAGGACTGGCGGGCCCTCGCGCCCCGCTACCGCGACGAGCTGCTCGGCGTGCTCGACCGCCGCGGACTGCCCGACGTGGCCGCGGCCATCGAGCAGGAGTGCCTGGTCACACCGGTGGACTGGACCGCGGACGGCCATGCAGCGGGCACCCCCTTCGCCGTCGCCCACACCTTCGCCCAGACCGGTCCCTTCCGGCCACGCAACCTCGTACGCGGAACCGTGAACGCCGTGCTCGCCGGCTGCGGCACCACGCCGGGCGTCGGCGTGCCGACCGTGCTGATCTCCGGGAAGCTGGCGGCGGCACGCGTCACAGGACCACGGCCGGGCGGGACGCACGGCGGCGCGCGGACGGCCACGCGCACGGAAGGCGGCCGCCCGTGACCGACGCGCACGAGAGCCGGCCCGCACCGATGGACCCGTACGAGAAGGGCGGCATTCTGTGACGGACCGTGAGCTGAGGGCGGCGGGCATCACGGACGCCCGCCTGCGCGCCGACTACACCCGCTGCCGACGGCTCAACGCCCAGCACGGCAAGACGTACTTCCTGGCCACGCGGCTGCTGCCCATCGAGAGGCGGCCCGCCGTGCACGCCCTGTACGGCTTCGCCCGGTGGGCCGACGAGATCGTGGACGACCTCGGTGCCGAGGCGCCGCCCGCGGAGCGCGCCGCCGCCCTCACGGCGCTGCACGCGGACCTGTCGACGGGGCTGCGGCACGGGAGCAGCGACCACGCGGTGGTCCGTGCCGTCGCCGACACCGCCCGCTGGTACGCCATCGCGCCCGCGCACTTCGAGGACTTCATGGCGTCGATGCGCAGCGACCTCGTCGTCACGGACTACCCGACCTACGACGACCTGTACGCCTACATGCGGGGTTCGGCTGCGGCCATCGGGTTGCAGATGCTGCCGGTCCTCGGCACGGTGGTGCCGCGCGAACAGGCGGAGCCGTACGCCGCGTCCCTCGGCGTCGCCTTCCAGCTGACCAACTTCCTGCGGGACGTGGGCGAGGACCTCGACCGCGGCCGCGTCTATCTGCCCGCCGACCTGCTCGCCGCGCACGGCGCGGACCGCTCGCTCCTGGAGTGGTGCCGGGCCACCGGGCGCACGGACCGGCGGGTCACCGAGGCGCTGCGGGAGACGGAGCGGCTCACCCGCCGGGTCTACGCGCGCGCCGCACCCGGCATCGCCCTGCTCGACCCGGTGTCACGCCCGTGCGTGCGGACCGCCTTCGTGCTGTACGGCGGCATCCTGGACGCCGTCGCCGCCGACGGCTACGCGGTGCTGCACCGCAGGGCGGCCGTGCCGCGGCGGCGCCGGGCCGCGGTCGCGCTGCGCGGTCTCGCGGCGGCGCTCGCCGCGCGTGCCGCGGCCGGACTGCCGGTGGGGGCGAGGGCGTCGGGGGGCGTACGACACGCCGACGCGCGTACGGCGGGACGGGCACCGGGCGTCGGCACGCACGCGGTGGGCCCCCCGGCGGGCGATACGGCACGGAGGACCGCGTGAAGCGCGACAGGGCCGCGCGGCGCGGGTTTTCTCCGCTGCGGCTTCGCCGCCGCGCCGTCGCCTGGGAGCAGCAGCGCCCCACCTGGCGCGAGGCGCGCCCCGCCCTCATCGCAAGCGCGCTCGGGCGGGCGCTGAGCAGGCCGTCGGGCAACTGGTACGTGCTCGGTGCCTCCCGGGAGCTGGGGGCCGATCGGCCGCTCGGGCGTACGGTCGCGGGGGTGGAGGTCGTGCTGTGGCGCGGGCCCGACGGGCGGCTCCGCGCGGGCTCCGGCGCCTGCCCGCATCTCGGCGCGCCCCTCAAGGACAGTCCGGTGCGGTGCGGCACGCTCGTCTGCCACTGGCACGGCCTCGCCCTGGACGGCGGGGAGTTCCCCGGCTGGGACGTGTATCCCTGCCATGACGACGGCGTCCTGCTGTGGGTACGCCTCGACCGCGTCGGCGGCGAACCGCCGACGGATCGTCCCGTCGTACCGGTCAGGCCGCCGTTGGCGTCGGCGGTGCACGCCGTCTACACCGGGGTCGGCCGGTGCGCTCCGGAGGATGTGATAGCCAACCGGCTCGACCCGTGGCACGGCGCCTGGTTCCACCCGTACTCCTTCGTCGACCTCACGGTGGCCCGCGCCCCGCAGCCGGACACCGACGCCGCCGGGGACGAGGACGCGTTCGTCGTGGACGTCTCGTTCAAGCTCGCGAGCCGCATGGTGGTGCCGGTGCGCGCGGTCTTCACGGCGCCCGAGCCCCGTACGGTCGTCATGCACATCACGGAGGGCGAGGGGACGGGTTCCGTCGTCGAGTCCCATGCGACGCCGCTCACGCCGGACGGTGCGGGACGCCCGCGCACCGCCGTGGTGGAGGCGGTCGTCGCCGTCTCGGAGCGTCCCGGTTTCGCGGTCGCGCGCGCGACCGCGCCCCTGCTCCGTCCGCTGTTACGGGCCGCGGCGGGGCGCTTGTGGCGCGACGACCTCGCGTACGCGGAGCGGCGCTGGGCGCTGCGCAGCAGCGGCCGTTTCCCGGGCTGAGGAGCCCCCCACGCATCGGGCGTGTCCCCCGGCTCACCCCCGTACCTCCACCTCACCCGTACCTCCCCCCGCCGAGTCCCCCTCCGCCCGCCGAGTCCCCTCCCCCCGCGTGTTTCGTACCTATCCGCTCCAGGAGTAGCGCCATGAACGTCTCGGTCGTGCTGTTCACGTCCGACCTGCGGGTGCACGACCATCCGCCGCTGCGTGCGGCGCTGGACGAGGCCACCGCTGTCGTCCCGCTGTTCGTGCGGGACGACCGCATCGAATCTGCGGGGTTCGCCACGCCCAACCGGTCGGCCTTCCTCGCCGACTGCCTGACGGCCCTCGACGAGGCGCTGCGCGACCGGGGCGGACGCCTCGTCGTCCGCTCCGGCGACGTCGTCGACGAGGTCTGCGCGGTGGTCGAGGCGACGGGCGCGGGTTCCGTGCACATGTCGGGCGGGGTCAGCGCCTACGCGCAGAGCAGGGAGGAGCGGCTGCGGTCCGCCCTCGCCGGGCGGGACCGCGTCCTGCACGTCCACGACTGCGTGGTCACCGCGGTCGCGCCCGGCACCGTGACACCGGCGGGCAACGACCACTTCGCCGTCTTCACGCCGTACTTCAGGCGCTGGGCACAGCAGGGCAAGCGGAAACCGCTCACCGCGCCGCGTGCCGTCCGCGTCCCCGACGGCGTCGACTCCGGCCCCGTGCCGTCCCGCGCCGACGTACGGGAGGTGTCGCCGGGCATTCCCGCGGGCGGCGAGGCGCGGGCGCGGTCCCTGCTGGCGGCGTGGCTGCGGTCGGGGATCGCCGACTACGCCGAAGGACACGACGACCTGCCGGGTGACCGCACCTCGCGCCTGTCCCCGTATCTGCACTTCGGCGCCCTCTCCCCCGTCGAGGCCGCCCACCGTGCCGGGGAGAAGGACAGCCCGGGAGCGGCGGCGTTCGTACGGCAGCTGTGCTGGCGGGACTTCCACCACCAGGTCCTCGCGGCCCGCCCCGCGGCGGCCCACGCGGACTACCGCGGCCGGGACGACCGCTGGCGCGGCGAGGACGAGGCCGCCCAAGACATCGCCGCCTGGAAGGAGGGCCGCACCGGCTTCCCCGTGATCGACGCGGCGATGCGCCAACTCGCCCACGAGGGCTGGATGCACAACCGCGCGCGCCTCCTGGTCGCCAGCTTCCTCACCAAGACGCTGTACGTGGACTGGCGGGTCGGCGCCCGGCACTTCCTGCGCCACCTGGTGGACGGCGACATCGCCAACAACCAGCTCAACTGGCAGTGGGTGGCGGGCACGGGCAACGACACCCGGCCCAACCGCGTGCTCAACCCGGTGCTCCAGGGCCTGCGCCACGACCCGGACGGCACCTACGTACGCCGCTGGGTCCCCGAGCTGAAGGGCCTGCGGGGCGCCGCGGCGCATGAGCCGTGGAAGCTCTCCGGCCAGGAGCGCGCGGCGTACGACTACCCCGAGCCGCTCCTCGATCTGTCCGCGGGCCTGGCCCGGTTCCAGCAGGCCAGGGGCCGTACCTGACCCGGCCAGCTGGCCCCGGCGCCCCGGCGATCGAGGTCCCGGAAGCGGGACCGCACCGCGGTCAGCCCGGCGTCCGCGCCCGTGCGCAGAACTTGCGCGCGAGGCCGAGTGCCTCGCCGAGGCTCTGCGGGTACACCACGCCGTCGGGCAGCCGCGCCCCCGCCCAGCCCGGTCCCGCGACCATGAGCAGGGCGCTGTGCCTGGCCCCCGGCACGCCCCAGCCGATCTCGTCCAGGTGCCGGACCAGGGGCACGCTCGCGGTGGTGCGCGACTGGGACCACAGGACCACCACGGCGGGTCCCGCCCGCCGCACCGCCTCCCGCAGGGCCGCCGCCGGTACGGCGCCGCCGAACATGCGCACGGGTACGCCGTACTGGGCGAGGCCCGTGGTGAGGGCCTCCATGGGCAGGGTGTGCAGTTCGCCCGGGACGCCCGCGACGAGGACGGGCGGCCCCGAACCGGCCGCTGCGCGTGCGGCGGGGACGCGGCGCAGCGCGGAGGAGATGTGCCAGGACAGCAGGTGCTCGACCTCCACATACCGCTCTCCCGAGGTCTCCCACTTGCGTCCGACGGCTCTGAGGGCGGGCATCATCACCTCGTCCCAGGCCGTCACCAGGCCGTGCGCGGCGAGCACGGAGTCGAGCAACGCGTCCACCGTGGGCGAGTCGAGCCGCACGGCGGCCCGGGCCAGGCCCCGGCACTCCTGACGGACCCGCCCGAGAGGCAGCGGGCCCCAGCCGCCGCCGGGCGAACCCGTACCGTCCCCCTCGGAAGGGCCCTCCGCCGTGTCGCGCGGTGCGGTCAGGGAGGCGGCGCGGGCGGCCTCCGCCGGTGGCACCCCGGACGACGTGAGCCTGCACATCTCCTTCAGCACGGCGATGTCGCGCGGGCCCCAGCGCCGGTGCTTGGTGCCCGCACGCCGGTCGGGCCCGATGCCGTAGCGCCGGTCCCAGGAGCGCAGCGTGGTGGGGGCCACGCCCAGCATCCGCGCCACGGCGCCGGTGGCGAGGCCCGCGGGGGCGGCGGGGAGGGCCGGGTCCGCCGGGGGATGGTGTCCCGTTCGCGGAACCCCGTTCGCTTCCGGGGTCCCGGTGGCTTGCGGGACTCCGGTGGCTCGCGGGGCCCCGGTGGCTTCCACGCCCGAGTCCGTTTCCCTGTCCTCGACCGTTTCCACTCCGTCGACCGTTTCCACGCCGTCGGCCGTCTCCGCGCACTCGACCGCTTCCACGCCCCCGTCCGTTTCCGCGCACGCGACCGCTGCCATGTCCCCGACCGTTTCCATGTCCTTGACGATACGAGATGAGACGACGCAAGAACGATGCGTGTTGCCGTGTCGCGCGGGCCCGTAGGAATGTCGCCGACAGCGGGAGGCAGGCCGCGCACCGTCCGGGACCGCCGGGCGGTGGCGCCCGCCGGGCCCTCCCGTGTTCGCCGATGTGAAGGAGTCCTCGTGGGGGTGACGGCAGCAGTGCCCGAAGGGGGTGCCGTACGTGCGGCGCCCGCGCCGGTCGTGGCCACGGCGGCGCGACAGGCGGGCGCCGAGGCGGATCTGTCCGCCGCGCTCGTGGCGGGCGACCCGGACGCGCTCGCCGAGACCTACCGGCGCTGGGGCGACCCCGTGCACGCGGCGGCGGCGCGCTCGCTCGGCGACGCCCGCGAGGCCGAGGACGTCGCGCAGCAGGTCTTCCTCGCGGTGTGGCGGGGACGGCACGGATACCGGCCGGACCGCGGCGCGCTGGGCGCCTGGATCGTCGGCATCACCCGCAGGAAGGTCGCCGACGCCCTGTCGGCCCGCACCCGCCGCCGCGACCTGCTCGCCGCCGTGGCCGAACGGGCGGACACCGCTCCGCCGCCCGCGGGCGATCCGGAGACCGTCGTCGACCGGGTCCTCGTCCGCGAGGCACTCGCCCGCCTGCCCCTGCCCCAGCGGCAGGTCCTCGCGCTCGCCTTCCTCCAGGACCTCACCCAGACGCAGGTCGCGGAGCGCACGGGCATGCCGCTCGGCACCGTCAAGAGCCATATGCGCAGGGGGCTGCGGCGGTTGCGGCAGGCGCTCGACCCGACCGGGGCGGACGACGCGGGGCGGGCCTGTTCGAGCGACTTCGCGTGATCTCGTACGGCGGTACGTGTTGACGATCTTGTCCCTGGCGACCGGTCGGGGCCGAGCCTCCACGAGGGGTCCGCTATGCATCCCGTGATCAAGCTGGGTGTCGCCGCCGCTGCGGCGTGTGCCGCTGTGCTCGGTGCCACCGGGGTGGCCGGTGCCGACGGCGCCGCGCAGGGCAAGACCCAGGGCTGGCCCGGCGCTGACACCCGCTGGTCCACGCCGTGCTCACCGGCTTCCCCGTCCCTCCCGACCGGGAGGGACAGGACAGGACAGGACAAGGCCGTAACGGACCTCCCGTCACGCCGCCTCGTAGTGGTGCGCGTGACCGCCGCGCCACTTCACCCACGCGGGGTCGTCGAGCAGGCCCGCCGCCTCCGGCAGGCCCGCACGCCGCAGGAACTCGACCACGTCGCCGTCGCTGTGCGCGAGACCGAGGATCTCTCCGCGCACGGTCACCCGACGGCCGCCCGTGCCCGACGGTGGATGCACGACTATCGGCGCTGTGCCGGCCATGCCTCCAGGGTGCCCGGTCATCGCCGCTTTCGCGATTGCAGGTACCAGGCCGCGGCGAGGCCGATGAGGACGAGGACGACGAGTATCTTCATGGGGCACTGGTGCCCGCTATCCCGAGAATGAAGCTCCCGGTGATCGAACTCACGCACGCGGTGGGGCGGTTCCCTCCGCGGGCCGTCGCACGTGGGGGTGGGTGGCTCCGTCGCCACGGGCGGCGTGAATGATCGACGGCATGCTCCTTGAGTCCCTGTCCGTCGCCGCGCTGATCGTGGTGCTGGTGTGTGCCGTCGTCCGTCCCTTTGGGCGGCCCGAGGCGGTCTTCGCGGTGCCCGCGGCCGCCCTCGTGATCGTCAGCGGGGCGATCCCGCTCGACGACGTGCGTGCGGAGGCCGGCCGGCTCGGGCCGGTGATCGGCTTTCTGGCGGCCGTACTCGTGCTGGCCGGGCTCTGCGCCGACGAGGGACTGTTCCGGGCGTGCGGCGCCTGGATGGCCCGGTGGGCGCGGCACCGCCCGCAGCGGCTGCTCGGGGCGGTGTTCGCCCTGGCGTCCTTGATCACGGCGGCGCTCAGCCTGGACGCCACGGTGGTCCTGCTGACTCCTGTGGTGTTCGCGACCGCCACCCGCATGGGCGCCCGGGCGAAACCCCACGCCTACGCGTGCGCGCACCTGTCGAACTCGGCGTCGTTGCTGCTTCCGGTGTCGAACCTGACGAATTTGCTCGCCTTCACCGCCACCGGTCTTTCCTTCACGCGTTTCGCCGTCCTGATGCTGCTGCCGTGGCTGGCCGCGATCGCCGTCGAGTACGCCGTGTTCCGCCGCTTCTTCGCCGCCGAACTCGCCGCGCCCACGGCGGCCGACGGAGAGCGGGCCCCGGTCCGGCTGCCCCTGTTCGCCCTGGTGACGGTGGTCGCGACGCTCGCCGGGTTCGCCGTCGCCTCCGCGGCCGGTGTCGACCCGGCGTGGGCCGCCGCGGCCGGTGCCCTCGTCATGGCCGTCCGCGCGCTGGCCCGGGGCCGCACCACCCCGGCGGCCGTCGTGCGGTCCGCCGCCCTGCCGTTCCTGGCGTTCGTCCTCGCGCTCGGCATCGTCGTGCGCGCCGTGCTCGACAACGGCCTGGGAGACGCGCTAGGCCACGCCCTGCCCGACGGCACCGCGCTGCCCGCGCTCCTCGGCACCGCCGCGCTCGCCGCCGTCCTCGCCAACATGGTCAACAACCTGCCCGCGGTCCTCGCCCTCGTCCCCCCGGCCGCCGCCGCCGGCCCCGGAGCGGTCCTGGCCGTCCTCATCGGGGTCAACCTCGGCCCCAACCTCACGTACGCGGGTTCGCTGGCCACACTCCTGTGGCGACGCATCGTCCACCACCACGACCACGAGGTCCACCTCAGGGAATTCACCGTACTCGGCCTGCTCACCGTGCCCCTGACACTGCTCGCCGCCACCTTGGCCCTGTGGGGGTCCCTACAGATCATCGGCACCTGACAGCGACAACGAACAGGGCCCCTACCCCCGGTTACCCCCGGTCCTCGCCCAGCATCGGCAGCAGTACCGCCGCCGACCAGCTGAAGTGCGGTGAGTTGAGCGGTGCGCCGGTCAGTGGGTCGTAGTTCTCCATGACGGGGCTCTCGGCTGCCAGGCCGTGGGCGCCGGTCAGGAGGCGGGTGGTGAGGGTGCGGGCGTCGGTGGAGTAGCCGTAGCGGCGCAGCCCGGACTCGGCGAAGTAGGCCTGGTCGAGCCAGACGGCGCCGCGCCAGTAGCGCTGCGGGGCGAAGTGGGGGGAGCTGCGCGCGACGGTGGGGAAGGGCACGGGGGTGGCGAACTCGCGGGGGTCCGTGAGCTTGTCGCGTACGGCGGCGGCCTGCGCGGGGGACGCGGTGCCGGTCCACAAGGGGATGGCGCCCTCGACGCCGCGCCCGCGCGCGGTGAGGCGCTCGCCGGTCAGGGCCGTGTCGTGGAACCAGCCGTCGCGCGCGTCGTACATCCGCTCGCGGACGGCGCGGTGGGTGGCCGCGGCCCGGGCACGCCAGCGCCGCTCGCCCGCGCCGTCGCCGAGGGCCCGCGCGATGGCGGCGAGGTGCCCCTGGTCGGCGGCGAGGTAGGCGTTGAGGTCGACGGACTCCTGGGTGAGGGAGTAGCCGGTCACCGTGCCGGAGGCGTCACGGTTCGCGACGACGGCGGCACCGAGGGCGGCGTCGAAGCGCGGCGCGTTGTCCATGCCGCTCTCCCAGGCGGCGGCGAGCCTGCGCTGCTCGGCGCTGTCGTTGGCCGGGTCGACCGTGGCGCCGTACTCGGCGAGCCCGTCGTGGTCGTGGTCGCGGTTGCGGTACCACCACGCCTGGTACGCGGCGAGCTTCGGGTACATCTCGCGCAGGAAGGCCCGGTCGCCGCTCCTGCGGTAGACCTCCCACACGGCCCAGGCGGCTAGCGGCGGTTTGCTGTTGCGCTCGTTCCAGTTGCCGCCGCCGTCGGACGTGTCGTTGTAGAAGACGGCGTCCGGGACCATCCCCGCGTCCTGCGGCCTGATCGCCGACGTGGGCCGGACCTGGTGGTCGAACATCGCGCGGATCTGGGACTTGGCCAGGCCCGGGGCGAACCTCGCGGTGCCGACGGCCTGTTTCCAGGTGTCCCAGGCCCAGAGGCCGCCGGCGAACCACTTGTAGGAGAGGGAGGGGCTGATGGCGTCGTGCCGGATGCGTCCGGCGGCGGAGCGCCAGTTGGTGACCAGCGTCTCGAGGGACTTGACGGCCAGTCGGCGCCGGGCGGGCGGTACCGAGGCGGTGACCCCGGCGACGTAGCGGCGCCAGCGGGCATCGCCCGCCGTCGCGGTGGCGGTGGGACGGCCGAGGACGCGGCGCACGGACGCGGCCTCGCGGGAGCGTTCGGCCGCGGTGAAGGTGTAGCTCTCGGTCCAGTCCAGGGTGCGCGACGCGCCGGGCGCGAGAGTCACGGGCGCGGCGAGTTCGGTGCGGTAGGAGTCGCCCGCGAGCCTCGTGCGCACGGGCTCGCGGTGGGTCACTTCGAAGCGTTCGGTGCCGTCCGTGAGGTAGTCCCACTTCTCGCGGACGCGGGCGAAGCCGACGGCGACTCCGCGGGCGGTCGCGGTCAGCGCGGGCGCGTCCCGCTGGGGTGGCGCGTCGGGGCGCAGCAGGGTGCCGGTCCACCCCGCGCCGAGCGTGCGCGGCCGGGGCCCGGTGTTGCTGACGCGGGCCCGGACGAGGGCGGTGCGGTCGGTGGCGAAGCGCAGTTCCAGGGTGAGCCGCAGGCCGCGCGGGCGGTAGACCTGGCGCAGCGTGCCGGGCAGCGAGGTCAGTTCGGGCGTGCCACCGGCGGCCAGGTCGAGGTCGGCGCCCGCCTCGCTGAGCCGGATCCGGCTGAAGGACTTGCTCAGCCACCACGGGTATTCCTGGGCGATGTACAGCGGCCCGGTGAAGCCGCCGTACGACGCGGGGTCCGCGGCCGAGGGCAGCGCGTAGGCGTGCCAGGCGCCGCGGTCGGCGAAGACACCGACCGGGTTGAACTCGCCGGGCTGCGCGGACGCCGGGACGCCTCGCAGGTCGAGGACGTTCGCGTACGCGTCCGGAGGAAGCTGGGCGTGCGCACCCGGGGCCGCCGTCCCCTGCCGCGCGGGGCCCTCTCGCCCGGGTGCGGGCGGCGACGCACCGGCGGCGGGGGCGACACCGACGACCAGGGTGAGGGCGAGGACGGTCAGGACACGCGGGGAGCGAGGGCGCAAGGGTGGGCTCCGGCTGTTCGGGGGCGCGAGACCTGAGGGTCAGGGCGCGCGGGGGTCCTGGGGCTGCACGCGGGAGTGGGGGTGGACGCAGGTACGGGTACCGGGGCTGGGCGCGGGCGGGGGGAGTCGGGAAGCGCCTCCAAGGGCGGAGAACGCGTGTCGCCTCCGCGCGGTGATCCGCGCGGAGGCGATACGGACATCGGCGGCCCGGCCGCCAACGATGGTGCGTCGGGAAGGGGAGTGCGGGATCAGACGCCCGCGATGCTCTGGATCCAGGACCGGTACGCCGTCACGTTCGTGTACGCGGTCGTGGTCTGGCGGTCACTGGTGGAGGCGACACCGACCTGGACGCCGCCCGCCATCATCGGACCCCCGGAGTCGCCGCCCGCGGTGATGCCGTTGCCGCGGCGGGCGCAGATGGCCTGGCCCTGGTAGGCGTCGGTGCAGCCGCCGGTCACCGTGACGTTGGCGACCTTCAGGAGCCGGGACTGGCAGTTGATCTCCGAGCCGCACTGGGAGGTGGCGCCCCAGCCGTACACCTGCACGGACTGGCCCACCTGCACCGAGCCGGGCTGGCCGAGGCGCGCGTAGGTGGCGGAGACCGAGCGGTCGAGCCTGACGAGGGACAGGTCGGACGAGGCGTGGTTGTGGATGCTGACGCCGTTGGCGGTGGTGCCGCCGGTGGTCTGGTCGAGGCTGCCGATGCGGAACGAGAGGCCGCCGCCGCTGACGCAGTGCTTGGCGGTGAGGATCCACGTCGGGGCGACGATCGTGGCACTACAGGTCTGCCGGCCGTTGGAGAACAGGCGGGCCGCCCAGGGGGCGTTGCTGGCGTAGCCGCCGCCGATGATCGGCTGTGCGGAGGTGCCCTTCGCCACGACGGGGGCGGGGGCGGGCTGCGACGTCTGCGCCATCGCGGTGGGGGCGAGCCCGAGGACGGCGAGAGCGGTGGCCGCGAGCGCGGGGACGAGTCTGGATATTCGCACGGTCGTCTCCATTGTGTGGGGGATGGAAAGTCCTTGATGAGGACTCAGCCGCATAGGTATGCAGCCGCGGTAAGCGCACGACAGGCGGGTGGCCTGGCGCGTGCATGCCAGTTCGGCTGGGGCGAATGTGGCAGACGAGATGTGATCAACGCAAGAGGTTGAGCGTCGAAACTCCGCAATCCCTTTACTCGGGGGCGGAGTTGCGTCCACCCGGCGGCGGCGTCGCGTCCATGGCGCCGCCGAGCGGCCGGGGGTGACGGTCACCCTCCGCGCCACACCCGTCACCGTCCGCGCCTATCCGCGTAGAGTTGCACTTGCAGACATACCCAAGCTCATTTTTTCTGCACGGAAGCCGACATGCAGAAAGATCTGCGGTGCCAAGGGGTGCCCTGCGTAAGCCTGTTCGCCGCGCACGTCGCGGAGTCCTCAGGATTAGCCCGTGCGGTGAGGGGTAAACGGGAGTAAGTCCCCGCCGCGCTCCCCCGTCGCGGCGGGGACCTCGTGCGGTGGTACGGCCTGCGCACTGCTCGGCGGACTCACCGTGGTGACCGGCCAGGGCGCGGCGCTCGCGGCGGGCGACCGGCACCTCATGGAAACCTTCGGCACGGACGTCACCGAGGTGGTGTGCGTCGTGGCGGGAGCCGCGGGGGTCTGCTCGTTCCCGCTCCTGTACGTACGGCACCGCGGCACCGGCGACCAGGACGACGGCCAGGACGACGACAGGAGCGTCTGGGACTGAGCCGGCCGGGTGCCTGGTGGGGCGGGCCCGTAGTGGCAGGTGTGTGAGGCCGCTGACCTGGGGCACACGGGTGTCGGACCGAGTCCGATTCGAGACCCTGGGGAGCAGTCACGCATGAAAGCATCGAAGATCGCGTACAAGCCGGTCGGTCTCGCCCTGGGGGCCGTCAGCGGCATGCTGGCCGGGGCGGTGTTCAAGCAGGCGTGGAAGAAGCTGGGGCACGACGACGACGCGCCCGACGCCACCGACGAGGACAGGACCTGGGGTGAGGTGCTCCTTGCCGCCACCTTGCAGGGAGCGATCTTCTCCGTGGTCAAGGCCGCGGTCGACCGCGGTGGCGCGGTCGCCACGCGCCGGGTGACCGGCGCCTGGCCGGGCTGACGACTCGGCCGACCGGTTCGTTCGACCGGTCGGCCGAGCCCCGTTCTCCCTACGCCTTCCCTGCGGCCTCCCTGGGGCTGCTCAGGGGCTGCTCCGAGCCCGGGCCGTGCCTAGGTCGCGCGCCGGATGGGCGCGATCGTCCGGGCCGTCTTGTCGGTGCTGAGGAAGTCCAGGACGAGGGCGTTGACCAGGTCCGGCTTCTCCTGGGTGAGGAAGTGCGAGGTGCCGGGCACCACGGCGAGTTCGGCGTTCGGCAGGGCCTCGTACATCTCGACGGCGTGCCGCATCGTCACCAGGTCGTCGTCGGAGAACAGCACGAGCGTCCGCGGGGTCACGATGGCCAGGTCCGAGGCCTGGAGGTCCGGCTCCCGCGCCGCCATCTCACCGATCTTCGTGGCCACCACCCTGAAGTGTTCGAGGCCGTCGGGCGACACCTCGGCGTACGTGGGGCCGAGGAACTCGAAGATCGCGTCGACGTCCCACTCGGCGTCCGGCGCCGCTTCGCCCGCCTTGTTGAAGCCACCGCTGATCAGCACGGCGCGCTTCACCAGGTCGGGCCTTCGCATGGCCACCAGCATCGCCACGAGCGCCCCGTCGCTGTGCCCGACCAGGTCCGCGGGCTCGCCCACGACCTCTTCGAGGAACGCCACGGTGTCGTCGGCCATGAGCTGATAGGTGATCGGCCCCTCGACGTCCGGGGTGTGACCGTGCCCTCGGCGCTCGGGCGTGTAGACGTGGAAGCGCGCGGCCAGCGGTTGGAGGTTCGGCTCGAAGAACCGGGCGTCCACGAGTCCGCCGTGCAGCAGCACCAGCGGCTCCCCCTCGCCGTGCTCGTCGTACCAGGTCCGCACGTCACCGAGCTGGACGTATGTGCCCATGGGTCCCCTCCGTCGTCTCCGTCGCCAGCATCATCGCAGCGCCCTTGGCGACGGCGGGAGCGGGACCCCGTACACGGTCATGAGCGTGCCGTACGTACGTTGCTGCAAACGGCCGAACCCGCTGTTTCATCCGATGAACGGCGGGGACGCGGTCACCATGGTGCAAATCGGATACACGATGATGACTGAGCAGGCGGGGCCGCGGGAGCTCGTCCAGCACGTGGTCGGTGCCGAAGAGGCCGGGTTCGACTTCTCGGTGACGAGCGACCACTACTTCCCGTGGCTGCGTTCGCAGGGACACTCGCCGTACGCGTGGACCGTTCTCGGCGCGGCGGCCCAGGCCACCTCGCGCATCCCGCTGATGACGTACGTGACGTGCCCGACCTTCCGCTACCACCCCGCGGTGGTGGCGCAGAAGGCAGCGACGCTCCAACTGCTCTCGGAAGGAAGGTTCCGTCTCGGCCTCGGCTCCGGCGAGAACCTCAACGAGCACGTGGTGGGCCGCGGCTGGCCCGCCGTGGACGTGCGCCACGAGATGTTCGAGGAGGCCGTGGGCATCATCCGTGCGCTGTTCGACGGCGGCCACGTCACCCACCACGGCAAGCACTACGACGTGGATTCGGCACGGCTGTGGGACCTGCCGGACGCGCCGCCACCCATCGGGATCGCGGTGTCCGGCGAGCGGTCCTGCAAGCTGGCGGGGCGCCTCGCCGACCTGGTGATCGCCACGGAGCCCAAGTCGGAGCTGATCACCTCGTTCGACCGGCACGGCGGCTCGGGGAAGCCGCGCGTGGGGCAGCTGCCCATCTGCTTCGACACCGACCGGGACGCGGCGATCGCGCGGGCGCACGACCAGTTCCGCTGGTTCGCCGGTGGCTGGAAGGTGAACGCGGAGCTGCCCCACCCCGACTCCTTCGCCGGCGCCACGCAGTTCGTGACGCGCGACGACGTCGCCGAGTCCATTCCCTGCGGCGACAACACCGAGGACTTCGTGGCCGCCGTACGGCCCTACGTCGAGGCCGGGTTCACGGAGGTGGCGCTGGTGCAGGTCGGGGGCGACTCCCAGGAGCCGTACCTGAAGTGGTCGGCGCAGACGCTGCTTCCGGCGCTCCGGGACGCCTTCGGCTGAGCCCGGGCCGGTTCCCGGCGCCGCATCGCAACTCGGGACGGGTTGTCCGGCGCACACGGGGTACCCGGTCTGCGTAACGAAGAAGAACGCGGCCCGCGCAACCAGACGGGACGCGAGCAGGACGCAAGAAAGCACGAGAACCGATCACGTCCGCGGCGACGGACGTAGAGGAGGCACGCTGATGAGCACGGTCACGGAATCTGTGGACGTCGAGGTTCCCGCTCGCACTGCCTACAACCAGTGGACGCAGTTCGAGGAGTTCCCCCACTTCATGGAGGGCGTCGAGAAGGTCGTCCAGCTGGACGAGCGACGCAACCACTGGACCACGAAGATCGGCGGGGTCCGGCGCGAGTTCGACACCGAGATCGTCGACCAGCTGCCGGACGAGCGCATCGCCTGGCGCACGACGAGCGGTGACATCAAGCAGATGGGCATGGTCCGCTTCCAGGCCCTGGACGCGGTGCACACCCGCGTGGAGCTGGTGATGGACATCGAGCCCGGCGGCATGACGGAGAAGGCCGCCGACACG
Source organism: Streptomyces sp. NPDC017940 (assembly GCF_044328435.1). Lineage (NCBI taxonomy): Bacteria > Bacillati > Actinomycetota > Actinomycetes > Kitasatosporales > Streptomycetaceae > Streptomyces > Streptomyces sp. NPDC017940. The sequence continues at coordinate 388,209 of NZ_JBIRHJ010000004.1, forward strand.
ATGGGCATCATCGACCGCCGGGTGAAGGGCGACATGCAGCGCTTCAAGGAGTTCATCGAGGGCCGGTCCCTGGAGACGGGCAGCTGGCGCGGCCGGATCCGGCCCGAGGACATCTGACACCCCGTCGAGGGCGTCGGCCGTGGTGTGACGGCCACGCCGACGAATCCGGGCCCGGGGCCGCGCGGCGAACGACCGCGCGGCCCCGAGTCATGTGCCGTCGCGGGAACCACCGGGCGCCGGGGTCATCAGGGAGGACAGGGCCGCGGGCAGCGACCTGCGCCACTGGCGGCGCATCAGCACCACTTGCAGCCGCAGGGTGGCGAGCCACACCCGCAGAAGCAGGCGCCTGCCGCGCGACCGCGCCCCCGCGTGGTCCGCGGTGGCGGTGTCGTGGTCCGCGGTGGCGGTGTCGTGGTCCGCGACGGCGATGTCGAGCCGGTCCACCGCGTCCTGGTAGTCGTAGTACTCGCCGAAGCCGGCGGTGAGGACGCGCTCCACGACCGCGCGCGTGTGGAACTCCGCGTCGTCGCCGGTGGGCAGCGCGCGGACGGCCTCCCGGTAGATCACCCCGTCCTCCGGGCGGTCCCACTCCCAGCGCGCGGACGCCGTGGGCATGGGTGTGGGCGTGGGCGTGGCCGTCGTCGTGGCCGTCGTCGTCGGATCCACCGGTGCGTACCCCTTGCCTCGTCCTTACGCCGTCCGGTCAGGACATGGCGGCCCGTGCCACCTTCGGCCCCAGCCAGCGCTTGAGCCGCCGCAGGGCGTCGAGGCGGCCGACGGCCTTGTCGATGCCGTAGTACAGCTGGGGCGGCACGTGTGGCAGCAGGGGCGAGTGGCGCTGGCCGAGGAGGGCGAACATCCGGTGCGGCGGGAGGCCCATGTAGCGAGGCAGGTGCTCGTACCACTGGGCGCTGAAGCGGGCGGCGCTCTGGATCGGCAGGAGTTCGGACTTGCGCCGCTGTTCGTAGGCGGCGAGCGCGGCGGGCAGGTCCGGGTGCTCGCGCAGCGCGCGGGCGAGTGCCATGGCGTCCTCCATGGCGAGGGTCGTGCCGGCGCCGATGGAGTAGTGCGTGGTGTGGGCGGCGTCGCCGACCAGGACCACGTTGTCGCGGTACCAGCGCCGGTTGGTGAGGGTGCGGAAGGTCAGCCACTGGGGTCTGCCGTCGGCGTCGGCACGGCCGATGAGGGGGTGTCCTTCCAGGAGGTCGGCGAAGAGCTTCTCCAGGAGGGCGAGCCCGTCCGCCTCGTCGGCGCGGTCGAGCCCGAGGCCCGCCCAGGTCTCGGGGGCGCACTCGACGACGCAGGTGCTGCCCTCGGCGCCGTAGCCGTACGCGTAGCACCAGACCCAACCGTGCTCGGTCTGCACGAAGGAGAAGGTGAAGGCGTCGAAGACCTTGGTGGTGCCGAGCCAGGTGTAGTGGTTGCGGCCCGCCCTGACCTCCGTGCCGAAGTGGTCGGCGTCACGGGTCCGCAGGGCGCTGTGCAGGCCGTCGCCCGCGACGATCAGGTCGGCGTCGGCGGGCAGTGCGCCGGGGGTGGCCTCCTGCGCGAACTCCAGGCGTACGCCGAGTTCCCTGGCCCGTCCCGCGAGGATCTCCAGGAGCCGATGGCGGCCGATGCCGAAGCCCTCGTCACCGCGGTGCCGTGTCGTCAGGTCCCGCACGCCGTCCCGTACACGGGCCACCCCGTCGCTCCAGCGCACCGAGTGTTCGGCGACGGCTCGCGCGGACTCCGGATCGTGCTCCCCGAGCTTGTCGAGAAGCCCACGCCAGTAGGTGACGCCCCACCCGTAGGTCGACCCTTCCGGGTTGCGCTCGTACACGGTGACCTCGGTGGCCGGGTCCTGACGCTTCAACAGGATCGAGAGGTACAGGCCCGCGGGCCCGCCTCCGACGCAGACGACCTTCACGCTCACCCCTGTACGTCGTACATGTTGATCGAGATTGGCGACCGCGACGGAGCGTAGCAGCATGAAAGGGAAATTTTCGTACATACGTGATGTAAGTCCGGTCGGATCACCCTGAGTCCGCACCGGCAGCCACCCCCCCCCTCGGCGGCTTGTCGCCGCGCCTCGTCGCCGCACCCGGGTCCCGCCGCGCCCTGGAGAGGCGCGGACGGTCCGCCATTGACAGACACATCTGGCCTGATCAATCATCACCACGGGCGGCGGCATGGGCCGTTGGAACAACCGGCGCTCGGTATTCGCGTGACTACGCGTAGGGACATCCCACCCCCCTTTTCCGTCACCCCTGCGAAGAGGCCCGCGATGCGTCCGCGACAAGTCCGCGAGTGGAAGAGTCAGCTTTGTTCGCGAACCAGGACCCCGGCGTCGAGGGCCGGCGGACAGAGCAGCACGCACCGTTCCCGAAGGACGGGCTCGCCGCGGCCGTGCTCACGCGGGCCCGCCGCCACCCCGAGGCCGTCGCGCTCGTCGACGGTGGGCGGACCCTCACGTACGCCGAACTCGACGCGGTCAGCGCGGCGGTCGCCGACAACCTGCGCGGCCACGGCCTGCGTCCGGGGCAGGCCGTGGCGGTCTGCCTGCCGCGCTCGTGGCAGCTGGTCTGCGCCATGCTCGGCGCCCTGCGCCTCGGCGCGACCGTCGTCCCGCTCGACGCCCAGAGCCCGCCCGCGCGGCAGGGCCACATCCTTACCGACTCGGGCTGCACGGCGGTGGTACACGGTGCCGGTGGCGTTGCCGGTGCCGGTGCCAGTGCCCTTGCAGCGGTGCCCGAGGGAGTGCGTGCGCTCGCCGTGGATCCGCTGCTCCAGGGCCGCCCCGACGGCAGCGGACCCCCTGGTGGCACCCGTCCCGCCGGCGGCACCGGCTCCCCCGGCTCCCCCGGCGACAACGATGCCACGGCCGCCCGCCCCGGCGTCTCCTTCGTCTTCTACACCTCCGGCAGCACCGGGCAGCCCAAGGGCGTCGAGGTGCGGGACGCCGGGATCCTGCGTCTGGCGCGCCCCGGCTACCTCCGGCTGAGCGAGGGCGCGCACTTCGCCTGCCTGTCCAACCCCGCCTTCGACGCGATCAGCTTCGAGGTGTGGGTACCGCTCCTGACGGGCGGCCGCTGTGTGATCCTTGGCGACGAGACGGTGCAGACGCCCGACGTCCTCGCGGCCGAGCTGGCGCGCCTGCGGATCGACGTCCTGTTCATCACCGTGGCGCTGTTCAACGCGATCGTCGACAAGGTGCCGCACTGCTTCTCCGGGATCGGTCAGGTCCTGGTGGGCGGCGAGCAGCTCAACGCCCGCCTGATCCGCCGCTGGTTCCGCGACAACCCCGAGAGCCGCACCCGCCTGCACAACGTCTACGGCCCCACCGAAGCCACCACGTTCGCCCTGTGCCACCCCGTCCCCCGCGACCTGGACAGCGAGGTGGTCCCGATCGGGCGCGCGCTGCCGGGCACCGGGGCGCTCGTGGTCGTCGACGGCACCCGCGCGGCGGCGCCCGGCGAGGTGGGCGAGCTGTATCTGTCGGGCGACGCGCTGGCGGCCGGGTACCGCAATCTGCCCGAGGAGACGGCGCGCCGCTTCGTCGACCTCCCTTGGCACGACGGCGGTGGCGGCGGCGAGGACGACGGCGGGAACGGCGGCGAGGACGGCAGCCGGAACAGCGGCGCGGACGGCAGCGGGAACGACCGTGCGCCGAGGCGGCACTACCGCACCGGCGACCTCGTACGCGTCGACACCGAGGGCCTCGTGGAGTACGTCGAGCGCGCCGACCGGCAGGTCAAGGTGCGCGGTTTCCGCGTCGAACCGGGCGAGCTGGAACGCCGGATCGTGGCCCACCCCGCCGTGCGCCAGGCCTATGTCTGCACCCGCCGCGACCCGGACGGCGTCCATGAGCTCCTGGCCTATCTGGTGCTCGGCGCGGAACTGTCGTACGACGACTTCGACCGGCATCTGGCCGCGAGCCTGCCCGTGTACATGCGCCCCCACCGTATCTACCGGGTGACGGCTCTACCGCTGAACGCCAACGGCAAGGTCGACAAGTCGGCCCTGTTGCGAAGGTCCGACGCGCCCTGGACCGCCGCCTCCGCCGCCACCGCCGGCGGACGGACCCCTGAGGACGCGGCGGCCGTCACCGGGCGGGAGCGTGCGGTGCTCGACCTGGCGGGCCGGGTCCTCGGTGCCGGCGACCTGCGCCTCGGTGACCGGTGGGTCGCCAGCGGCGGTGACTCCCTGAAGGCACTGCGTCTGCGCTTCGAGATCCGGCGGCGCTGGGGCTGCGACGTGCCCCAGGCGCTGATCCTGCGCGGGGACTTCGCCGAGCTGGCGGCCGCGATCGAGGCGGGCCGTGCCGGTGCCGAGGTGCCCTACCCGCCGGTGGCCGCCCCCGCCGGGGCCTCCTTCGCCCCCGCCACTTCCGAACAGCAGCGCCTGTGGCTGTTCCAGGAGCGCCGACCCGACTCCCGCGCCTACCACGTCCCGCTGTCCTTCCGCCTGGACGGCGCCGTCGACACCGCCGCGCTCCGGCACGCCCTGCGCACCCTCGTGGCGCGGCACCCGGCGCCGCGTACCGCCTTCGTGCCGACGCCCGCCGGGCTGCGGCAGGCGGTGGGCGACGCCTACGACCCATGGACCGCTCCCCCGGACGGAGCGCTCCGTTCCGGCGGCGACGAACCCGACGGCCATCGCGACTTCGTCGACGACTTCTTCGCCGCTCCCTTCGACCTGAGCGAGCCCCGCCTCCTGCGCGCCTGCTGGCTGCCGCGCCCCGGCGGCGGCGAACTCCTGCTGCTCCTGCACCACATAGCGGTCGACGGCTGGTCCCTGAACGTCCTGTTCGGTGAGCTGTCGGCGGCGTACGCCGCGTACACGCGGGCGCCGGGCCCCCACCCGGACGAGGCCGCGCTCACGGCTCCCCCGCCGGCCCCGACGCCGCTCGACCACGCGGCCTGGCAGGCCGAGTGGTTCACGTACGACGCGTACCACGCCCAGCGGGCCGCACTGCGCGAGCACTACGCCGGGTCGGCACCGGATTCGGCGCCCCTGGAGCCGGTCCGCGCGGCCGGGGACGGGACGGCCGTGCACCGGGCGGACGGGGGCGGAGCAGCCGGGGACGGGGCGGTCGAAGACGGGGCGGCCGGGGGGAGGCCCGACGCGTACGGCAGGCTGCTGCGCACCACGCTCGACGCGGACCGCACGGCCGCGCTCGACCGGCTCTGCGCCGATCTCGGCCTCACCCGCTTCCAGCTCCTGCTCGGCGTGTACGCCTGGTGCCTGTACGGCGTGACAGGAAGTACCGCGCCCCGCATCGCGGGCCCGGTCGCCGGAAGGCCGGTGCAGGAGTTCGAGGCGAGCGTCGGCATGTTCGCGAACACGCTGCTGCTGCCCCTTGAACTGTCGCCGCGCGAGCGGCTGAGCACCCTGCTGCGGCGGCACGCCGACGCCGCGCAGGCGGTCCTCGACCGGCAGGACGTCGCTCTCGCCGACGTCCTCGCCGACCGGGGGCCGAGCGCGGACCGGGCGCCCTTCGACTTCCTCTTCGTCCTGGAGAACACCGACTTCGGCGCTCTCGCCCTGCTCGGCTGCACGGTGCGGCCCCAGTGGCCGACGCCGAGCGAGGCGAAGTGCCCGCTGACCCTGTCGGTGGTGGAGCGCGGCACGGACGTCGACTGCCTGTGGGAGTACGACGCCCGGTACTTCGACGCCGGTGCGGCGACCGCGCTCGACGGACTCCTGCGCCGTGCCCTCGACCTGCTGGCCGCGGGCGCGGACCCCACCCTCGCCGACCTCGTGGCGCCCCACCGGCGCGCCCTGCCCGAGCCCGGCCGCGCCGCCGCGACGCCACCTGCCTTCACGACCGTCGCCGACGGCTTCGCCCGCCAGGTCCTGCTGACCCCCGACGCCCCGGCGCTCGCCTCGGCGGACCGTACGTTCACCTACGCCGAACTCGACGCGTACGCCGCCGCCCTGGCCGCCGAGCTGCGCCACGCGCACCCGACGCCCCCGGACGACGACGGGCCACGCCACGTGGCCCTGTACCTCCAGGCCTCGCCCGAGCACGTGGTGGCGCTGCTCGCCCTCGCGCGGCTGAACCTGACCATCGTGCCCCTCGACCCGTCCTATCCGCCCGCGCTGCTGCGGCAGATCCTGGACCAGGTGCGGCCCCTGTGCGTCCTGGTGCCGCCGCACTCGGACGGGGCGGACGGGCCGGGCGGGGCAGACGGGCCCGGCGGTGCGGGCGGGGCGGGCGGGCTCGACGCGTTCGCCCCGTCCGGGCTCACGCGGCACCCCGTCGTGCTCCCGGACTCCGTGCCGGTGACCGGCGCGGCGGCCGGAGCAGCGGCGGACCCCCTGCCTCCGCACGACGGCCGGCGGCCGCTTTACACCCTGTTCACCTCCGGCTCCACCGGCGTGCCCAAGGGCGTGCGGGTGCCCGACCGCACCCTGTGCAATCTGCTCCAGTGGCAGCGCGAGTCCGGCGGGCTCGCGGCGTCCGCCGTCACCCAGCAGTTCGCCATGCTGTCCTTCGACGTCTCCTTCCAGGAGATCTTCGGCACGCTGTGCGGGGGCGGACTGCTCCATCTCGTCCGGCCCGGTCTGCGCCAGGACGCGCCCGCGCTCCTCGACCGGCTCGAAGCCGCTGGGATCGAGCGCCTCCACCTGCCGTACGTGGCGCTCCAGGTCATCGCCGAGCACGGCGTCCGGCTCGGCCGCCGCCCCTCGCGGCTGCGCGAGGTCGTCACCGCGGGCGAGCAGCTGCTGTGCACGGACGCCATCCGCCGCTGGTTCGCGGGGATGCCCGGCGCGCGCCTGTTCAACCACTACGGCCCGACCGAGACCCACGTGGTCAGCGCCCTGCGCCTGGAGGGGGACCCGGCGAACTGGCCGGAGCGCCCTGCCATTGGCCGTCCGGTCGCGGGCGCCTGGCTGCGGGTCGTCGACGACGTCGACGAGGCCGTACCGCCGGGACGCCCCGGCCGCCTCCTCATAGGCGGCCCCATGGCGGCACCCTGCTACCTGGACGACCCCGCACTGGACGCGGAACGCTTCGTCGACCTGCCGGGCCTCGGCACCTTCTACCGCAGCGGTGACACGGCCCGCTTCGACGCGGACGGCCTGCTGCACTACCTGGGCCGCGACGACCAGCAGATCAAGGTGAGCGGCCACCGCCTCGAACTCGGCCAGGTCGAGGCGGCGCTCATCCGGCACCCGGACGTCGCCAACGCCGTGGTCGTACGGGACGACACCGACCGGCTCGTCGCCTGCGTGCGGGTCCGCGACGGAGCCGCCCCGAACGCCCTCACCCCGGCCGCCCTGTCCCGTCATGTGGCGCCCCTGCTGCCCCCGTACGTACGCATCGACCGCTTCCGGAGCCTCGCAGCCCTGCCGCTCACCCCCAGCGGCAAACTGGACCGGCGGGCGGCGCTCGACGCTCCCGGCGACGAGCTGCACCCCGGTGACGGGGCGGGCGGCGCCGGTTCCGGTCTTTCGGCGTACGAGGCCCGGTTGAGCGCGCTGTTCACGGAGGCGGTCGGGCTGCCCGTCGGGCCCGACGAGCGCTTCTTCGACGCCGGCGCGTCCAGCCTCGACCTGATGCGCTTCCAGCTGCGCTGCACCGCCGAGCCCGACCTGCGGTTCACCGTCCCCGATCTGTTCGAGCACGTGACGGTGCGACGGCTCGCGGCGTTCCTGGAAACGGCGTCGGCGCCCACCCGGGGTATCGAGAACACCCGGGGCACCGGGAACACTTGGGGCACCGAGAACACCCGGGACGCCCACGAACCCGTACCCGCCGACGAGCCCGTCGCCGTCATCGGCATGGCGGTCCGCCTGCCCGGCGCCGACGACCTCGCGGCCTTCTGGGACCTGGTGCGCACCGGTGCCAGCGGGATCGAGCACTTCGACGCCGCCGACGGCCTGGTGGGCGCGCGCAGCCAGATGTCGGGGCTGCTCTCCTTCGACCCGGAGCACTTCGGCATCAGCCGCCAGGAGGCGCGGCTCATGGACCCGCAGCAGCGGCACCTGCTGATGAGTTCCGTCCAGGCGCTCGCGCACGCCGGTGTCACCGACCCGGCCGGCCGGCGCGTCGGGCTCGTCGCCGGGTGCGGCGAGAACACCTACTTCCAGTCGCTGCTCCGCGACGGCGACCCCGAACAGCTGCCCGACAGCTTCCAGATGGCGCTCCACCACGACAAGGACTTCCTCACCACCAAGGTGGCCTACCACCTCGACCTGTCCGGCCCCGCCTTCACCGTCCAGGCCGCGTGCGCCAGCTCCCTGGTGGCGGTGCACGTCGCGGCGGGACTGCTGCGCCAGGGCGACGCCGACGTGATGCTCGCGGGCGGGGTGCTCGTCGACACGCTCCTGACCGGCGGCTACGCCTACCGTCCGCAGCACATCTTCTCCAAGGACGGGCACTGCCGCCCGTTCGGCGACGACGCCGACGGGACCATCGGGGCGAGCGGTGTCGGCGTGGTCGTCCTGAAGCCGCTGCGCAGCGCGCGCCGTGACGGCGACACCGTGTACGCGGTGATCACCGGCTCGGCCCTCAACAACGACGGCGCGGGCAAGCTCGGTTACAGCGCGCCCTCGCTCGCGGGACAGCGTGAGGTGATCCGCACCGCGCTGCGCCGCAGCGGCCGTACGGGCGCCGACATCGGCTACGTGGAGGCCCACGGCACCGGTACGCAGCTGGGCGATCCGGTCGAGGTCGGTGCCCTGCGCCAGGCCTTCGGGGTGCCGGACGCGGGCGCGGACGGTGCGGGCGGCTGCGCGCTGACGTCGGTGAAGAGCCAGATCGGCCATCTCGGCGCCGCGGCGGGCGTCGTCGGTCTCGTACGGGCCGCGCTGGCCGTGCACCACGGGGTGATACCGCCCAACGTCGGCTTCCGGCGGCTCAATCCGCGGCTCGGCCCCGACGCGGCCCCCTTCCGCTTCCCGGCCGCGGCACAGCCCTGGCCCGCCGGGCGGCCCCGGGTCGCGGCCGTGAGCAGCTTCGGCATCGGCGGCACCAACGCCCACCTCGTGCTCGAAGCGGCCCCCGCCACGGAGCCGGTGCCGGAGCCCGAGCCCGAGCCCTGCCTGGTGCTGTCCAGCAGCAGTTCCGCGGGCCTGCGCGCCGACGCCGCCCGCATCGCCGACTTCCTCGCGGCCAGGCCCGAGACGTACGACCGGGTCCTGCGCCATCTCCAGGCCGGGCGACCGGCGGGGCGGCGGCGTGCCGCGGCGGTCTGCGCCGACGTCGAGGCCGCCGTGGTCTGGCTGCGTACGCTGTCCACCACCGAGTCACCCGGCGTCGACACGACAACCGACGGTGCCCCGTACCCCACCGGGGAGGCGTACGCCGCCACGGACCGCCCGGCGGCCGCGGAACTCGTCGACGCCTGGCTGGCGGGCCGCACCGTCCCCTGGCCGCCGGGACCGGCCCAGGCGCCCTGGGACTTCCCGCCACCGGCCTTCCACCTCACCGCGTACGACTTCCGGCGCGCCACCCCCACCGACAGGGCCACCGAGGAGCACGAGCCGGGAGCCGGGCGACCGCAGCGGCTGCCCGAGGCCGACTGGCTGCACCAGCCGCACTGGGTGCGCCTCGGCCGCGCCCGCGTCCCGGCCGGTCCGCGCACGCCCGCGCTGCTCGTGGCCATGACCGCGGCGCCGCTGCCGCCCGAGGCGCTGCGCCCCTTCGAGGCGGCGTACGAGCGGGTGGTGCGGGTCAGCGCGGGCCCCGCCTTCGCGCGCCTCGCCGACGACGTCTACGAGGTGGATCCCGCCGAGCCCGGCTCGCTGCGGGAGTTGCTCACCACGCTCACCGCGCGCTCTGGGCTCACCGCGCTCTCCGGGCGCACGGCAGCGCAGCCGTCGGGGCCGACGGACGTCGACTGGCTGCACGCGCTGCCCCTCGCGGTGGCGGGCCCTGTCGGTGAGGACAGCGTCGACCGTGCCCGGTGGGCCTGCCTGGACACCCCTGCGGCCCTGGTCCGGGCGGCGGCCGACCTGCGGGACGTGCTGCGCCTGCGGCCCTGGTGGCTGTCGTACCGCGCGCAGCCGGTCGAAGGCGACGTGCTGCGACCGGAGTCGGGACTGCTCGCGGGCGCCGCGGAAGTACTGCCGCAGGAGTGTGCCGTCGACGGCCGCTGGCTCGACCTGCCCTCCGCCGACCCCGGCGACTGGGCGGCCGCCCTGGCCGCGCTGACCGCCCTGACCGCCCCGGCCCCGCCGCCCGCCGAGGCCGCTGCCCCGGCGGCGCTGCCCAGGCGGCTCGCCCTGCGGAAGGGGTACTGGTGGCGGCAGGCGCTGCTCCCCGTCCCCGCGGTGGCCACGCCCGAAGGACCCGAGGTGTCGGTGCCCGGTGCACGCACCGGGACCCATGTGGTGCTCGGCGGCACCGGCGGGATCGGCAGCGCACTCGCGGCCTGGCTGCTCGCGCACTCCGACTGCCGGGTCGTCCTCACCTCCCGACGGCCGCGGCTCCCCGCCGGCCTGGCGCCGTGGGCGGACCGCGTCGAGCTGGTCGAGGCCGACCTGGCGACGGAACCGCTCGACGTCGTCCTGAAACGGATCGAGGCCTGCGCCGCCCGGATCGACGGTGTGGTGCACGCGGCGGGCGAGGCGGGCGGCGGCCTCGTCACGCGGCGCGACGGTGCCGCGATGCGCCGGGCCGGAGCGGCCAAGCTGCGGGGCGCGCTCCTCGTGGAACGGCTCGTCGAGCGCCACCGTCCCGGCTTCGCCGTGTACTGCTCGTCGATGGCGGCACAGTTCGGAGGCGTAGGCCAGTTCGACTACGCCGCCGCGGCCGGTCTCCTCGACGGCTTCGCCCGGCACTGCCCCGACGACGCGGGGCCCACGGTGCGCCTCGGCATCGGCTGGGACATCTGGAGCGAGGCCGGTATGGCCCGCGACGCGCTGCCCTCCGACACCCGGCACCAGGCGCACCTCGCGGTGGGCCTCGCCGTGGAGGAGGGGCAGCGCCTCTTCGCCGGGGCGCTGCGCCTCGGTCTGCCGCAGCTCCTGGTGTCCACCACCGACATCGAGCGGGCACGCGACTTCTACGTACCGCCCGCGGACACCGCGGCCCGGCCCGCGGCCCGGCACGAAGCCACAAGTGAGGTCGCCGACCGGCTCGGCGACTGGGCGCGGTCCCTCCTCGACGTGGACGACCTCGACCCGGACGCCTCGCTGTACGACCACGGCGCCGATTCGCTGACGCTGCTCGACCTGATCGCCAAGGTGGAGCAGCACTACGGAGTCGACGTGGAGCTCTCCGAGCTGAGCCACCGCGTCAGCCTCAACGAAGTGCGCTCCCGCGTCGCGCGGCTCGCCGGTGCCGGGCCTGAGCAGCTCGTGTCCGTGGAGGTGTGGCAGGAGGGGACGGGCCGGGACCTGATCTGTCTGGTGCACCCGGTCGGCGGCGACATCCAGGCGTACCGCGCCCTGGTCTCCGAGCTGGATCCGTGCCTCACGGTGTGCCTGATCGCCGATCCGGCGCTGCGCCGGCCGGACCTGCCGCGGTGGTCGATCGCCGAGCGGGCCCGCCGCTATCACGCGGCGCTCCAGGCGCGCTTCCCGCACGACGAGTGGCGGTGGCGCCTGGCGGGCTGGTCGTTCGGCGCCTGGGTGGCACACGCCATGGCCGCCGACGCGGAGGCGTCGGGGCGCCCTGCCACCGGCCTGTATCTGCTCGACCCGCCGCCCCCGGGTGCCGCCCGGCACTTCCGGGCGTACGACGAGACGCAGTTCGAGGCGGTCTTCGCGCACGAACTGGGGCAGGGCGACACCGGGGAGGGTGCGGGTGCGCCCGCCGGTGCGGCCACCGCGTACGCGGAACGCCTCGCCCGCTGCTGCCGCGCCAACGTGGCGGGCATGGCGCAGCACGAGCTGCCCCGGCTCACCGGCACCCCCGCCCGGGTGTGGCTGGCGGGCCGCCCGGTGGCCGGTCTTCCGCCGCTCGGCCCGCCGGACGAGCAGGAGCGGTCCTGGCGTGCGGAGTTGCCGCTGCTCGGATCCTGCGACGTCCTGGACGCCACGCACTACGGCATCGTCGGCGCGCCGCAGGTGCGGGCGGTGGCCGCCACCGTCAACGCCGAGTCCCTGCCGGACCGGGCGTCCCGCTGAGAGGACACCCGTACGCCCGCCGTTCACACGCCGGAAGCTGATCCTCCGGTGTCTGCCGATACGATCACGTCCAGGCGGGCGCGGACCGATGCCCGCTTCTGTGAAGTGCACGAATGGTGGGGGCAACACCTGATGTCGAGAAACAAGTTCACCCGTACCGCGACGGTGGCCGTGACCGGTGCGGTGTTCGCCGCGCTCGGCGCGACGACGGCCGTGGCCGCGCCCGCGAGCGGCACGAAGGCCGATCCGGCGCCGGTGCGCGCCGCCCTGGAGCGCACCGTGGCGGCGGGCGCCCCCGGTGCCTTCGCGGTCGTGCGCGACCGTGACGACGCGGGCCGCAACCTGCGTGTCGCCGTCGGTGCGTCGGATCTGGACGGCACGCCGATGAGGACCGACCGGCGGTTCCGGGTGGGCAGCAACACCAAGATGTTCACGTCCGTCCTCGTGCTGCGCCTCGCCGAGCAGGGACGCATCGACCTGGACAAGCCGCTGCGCGACTACCTCCCGGCCGACACCCTGCCCGCGGACTGGGACATGACCGGACGCCAGGTACTCCAGCACCGCTCCGGGATCTTCGACCACACGAACGACCTCCTGGAGCAGCCCGGCGAGGAGACCACCAGCGCGTTCGAGGAGCGCATCCGCAACACCGTCTATCAGCCCGCCGAGCTGGTGGCGCTGTCGGTGAAGCACGGCAAGCAGTTCACGCCGGGATCGCGCTACTCGTACTCCAACACCAACTACGTCCTCCTCGGCATGGCCGTCGAGCACATCACCGGCACGTCCTACGCCCGGGCCCTGCGCACGCAGATCATCAAGCCGCTCGGTCTGCGCAAGACGTCCTACGTGGTTCCGCGCAAGGACATCGCGGGGGCGCACGTCACCGGCTATCTGACGAACGACGACCGCACCAAGCCGCTCCTCGACTCCACCGAGCAGAACGGCTCCTGGGTGGGCAGCGCGGGTGCCGTCATCTCCTCGGCAGCCGACCTCGACACCTTCCTCTCGGCGCTGCTCGCGGGCGACGCGGGCCGCCTCGTCTCCGACGAGTCGGTACGGCAGATGACGACCGCGCTGCCCACCCCGACGGCGAAGGTCTCCTACGGGCTCGGGCTGCGCGAGATCACCCTGTCCTGCGGGAAGGTGTACGGCCACGGCGGCATCGTGCAGGGCTACCAGACCCAGTCCTTCGCCACCCCCGACGGCCGCCGCACGGTCGTGGCGTTCGCCAACGCCTCCAACAACGGCGGCGTCACCCAGGCCCTGACCAACACCCTCGAACCGGCCTTCTGCGGCACCAAGCCCCCGGCGGCCGCCAAGTTCAAGCGCTCGCCCGCCCCGGCTCCCACCTCCGTTCCGGTGGCCGACGACACCCGGTTCTGACCCCGGCTAGGCCCCGCCCTCGACGCCGAGGGCGCGGGCCAGCTCGGAGCGTACGAGGGCTGCCACCCGGCGCACCTCGTCGCTCTCCAGCATCTCCCAGTGGTCGCAGGCGAGCGGCTCGACGTGGTAGCCGCCGCCTGCGCGCCGCTCCCAGAACTCCCGCACCTGCGTGCGGTAGGCCTCGGGCATCTCCTCCTCGACGGCCTGCACGAAGACGGTCCTTGCCGCGGTGGGCGGCGCGACGTAGGCGGCGATGGCGCACCGGTTGTTGTTGTAGACCTGGAAGTAGCGTTCTATCTGCTGGTCCTCGATGCCGGGGTACATGCCGTTGAACTTGACGAGCTTGTCGCGGAACTCGGCCATGTCGACGGGTCCGACGGCGGCGCGCGCGTCGGCGTCCTCCGATCCCGGTGCGTCGAGGAGCACGACGCTCAGCCGGGTGTGGCCCGCGGCGGCGAGGCGGCGGCCCAGCTCGTGGGCGACCAGGCCGCCGAAGGAGAGCCCGACGACGACCAGCGGGGCGCCGTCGAGGAGCGGGGCCGCCAGCTCCTCGTAGGCCTCGGCCATGGCCTCGACCGACGACAGGAACGCCCCGCCCCGGTGCAGGCCCGGCGCCTGGACGCCGTACACGCCGACGGTGTCGGGCAACTCCTCGGCCAGGGAGAGATAGCAGAACGCGGTGCCGCCCGCCGGGTGGACGCAGAGCACGCGTGCGTGTCCTTCGCCCTCGCGGAAGGCGATGAGGTCGCTGGGCGGCGCGTCGGCCGCGCCGCGCCGCAGCCGTTCGGCCAGCTCCTCGATGGTGGGGTGCAGCAGCAGGTCGCGGACCGAGATGTCCTCGCCGAGCTCCTCGCGGATGGCGTGGGCGAGCTTGATGGCCGAGATGGAGGTGCCGCCGACGTCGAAGAAGCTGTCCCTGATGCCGATGTCGGCGGTGAGCAGGACCCGCCGCCACAGCTGGTAGAGGGCCCACTCGGCGTGGTCGCGCGGGTTGGCCCGGTTGACCTGGCCGGGGCGGTCCGCGCTCGCCCGCTCGACGAGGGCGGACCGGTCGAGCTTGCCGTTCGGGGTGAGCGGGAGGCGGTCCAGGGTCAAGAAGAGCGAGGGCACGAGGTAGGTGGGCAGGTGCTCGCCGAGGAAGGCGCGCAGCTGTCCGTCGGAGGGCCCGCCGACGGCCGGGTCGGCGGGGACCAGGCAGGCGAGCAGGTGCGGGGCGCCGTGTTCCTCGCGGACGACGACGGCGGCCTGGGCGACGCTGGGGTGCCGGGTCAGGGCCGCCTCGATCTCGGCGGGCTCGACGCGGATGCCGCGGATCTTGGTCTGGTCGTCGGCGCGGCCCGCGTACACGAGCTGCCCGTCGGGGGTCCAGCGCGCGAGGTCGCCGGTGCGGTACATGCGGGCGCCTGGCGGCCCGTAGGGGTCGGCGACGAAGCGTTCGGCGGTCAGGGCGGGGCGGCCGTGGTAGCCGCGGGCGAGGTGGCCCGCCACGTACACCTCGCCGACCGCGCCGGGCGGAAGGGGGGCGAGGGCGGGGCTGAGGACGTGGGCGCGCATGTGGCCGAGGGGCGCGCCGATCGGGACGGCGCCCGTGTCGGGGACGTGCTCGCCGGCGGTGAACGTGGTGACGTAGAACGACTCGGTCTGGCCGTAGGCGTTGACGACGCGGGCGCCGGGGACGGCCCTGCGCAGCCGCTGGACGAGTGCCGGGGGCAGGGCCTCACCGGCGAGGACCACGGAGTCGGCGTGCAGCGCGCCGTCGTCGAGCTGGTCGAGGAGTTCCGCGAGGACGGACGGTACGGCGCTGAGCAGGCCGCCGCTCCAGCCGCCGCGCTCGCCGACGGCGAGGATGTCGCGGACGACCTCGACGGTGCCGCCCGCGGCGAGGGTGGTGAGGATCTCGAAGACGGACACGTCGAAGTTGACGGAGGTCGCGGCCAGGGTGCGGGTCCCCGCGGTGATCCCGGTGGCGTCGGCGAGCCGCAGCGCGCCGTTGACCAGGGCGCGGTGGGTGAGGGTGACGCCCTTGGGGGTGCCGGTGGAGCCGGAGGTGTACATCACGTACGCGGCGTTGTCGGGCCGTGCCTCCGGCAGGTCCGCCCCGGCCCCGGGAACCGCGGGGCACGCGAAGTCGGCGAAGTCGGCGTCTTCGACGCACAGCCGGGGGACGTCATGGGTGGCGGGCAGGACGTGGGCGGTGGCCGTGGAGGTCAGGACGAGGGCGGGGCGGGCGTCGGCCAGAATGTGGTGGAGGCGCGCGCTGGGGTAGGCGGGGTCGATGGGCAGATAGGCCGCGCCCGCCTCCAGGACGGCGAGCATGCCGACGACGAGGTCCGCGGTGCGGGGCAGCGCAAGGCCCACCACGGTCTCGGGGCCCGCGCCCCGGGCGCGCAGTTCGCGGGCGAGCCGTCCGGTCCGCGCGCGCAGTTCCGCGTACGTGAGACGGGTGTCGTCCCCCGTCACGGCGGTGGCGTCCGGGCACAGGGCGGCGCGTTCGGCGACGAGGCGGGTGACCGTCCACGGGGGCAGGTCGGCGGCGGTGTCGGCGACCCGTTCGAGCAGCAGGCCGCGTTCGTCGTCGGAGAGCAGGTCGACGCGGGCGAGCGGGGTGTCGGGGTCCGTGGCCACCTGCTCCAGGATCCGGGCGAGGCGGGCGGCGATCGCTTCGACGGCGGCCCGGTCGAAGGTGCCGTCCCGGTACTGGAAGTCCATCCGCAGGTCCGGCTCCGCGATCACGGTCAGCGGATAGTGGGTGCCGGAGATTGCCCGCGTGCCCGTGACGCTGAGCCCGGACTTCGCGAGGGCGGCGCCGAGCCGCGGCCGGTCGACCGGTATGGACTCGAAGACGAGCATCGTGTCGAAGAGGGTGCCGAGTCCGGTCGCCCGCTGGATCTCGCTGAGCCCGTGGTGATGGTGGTCCAGGAGGACCGCCTGGCGTTCCTGGAGGGCGGTGAGGACGTGGGCGAGCGTGTCGTCCGGCGCGTACCGCACCCGTACGGGCAGGCCGTTGACGAACAGGCCGACCATCTCGTCGACGTCCGGCACCTGCGGCGGCCGCCCGGAGACCGTGGTGCCGAACACCACGTCCTGACGTCCTGTCAGGTGGCCGAGGAGCAGCCCCCAGGCGCCTTGCAGGACCGTATTGAGGGTGATGCCGAGGTCGGCGGCCCGGTCCTGGAGCGCGCGGACCGTGCGGGGCGGCACGCGCAGCTCGACGTGCCCGGGCCCGCTCCGCTCGACGGCGGCCGCGGCGGGGGGTCCGGCCAGGAGCGTGGGCCCGGTGACGCCGTCGAGTTCACGCGCCCAGGCCTCGGCGGCGGCCTCCGGGTCCTGCTCCGCCAGCCAGCCGAGGAACGCCCGGTAGGGCCGTACGGGCGGCAGTCGGGAGGCGTCGCCTCCGGCGGCGTACAGGTGCAGCAGGTCCGCCACCATCAGCGGCATGGACCAGCCGTCGAACAGGACGTGGTGGACGGAGAGCAGGAGTTCCGCACGGTCCTGGCCGGTGTGGGCGAGGGTCATCCGCAGCAGCGGCGGCACGGCCGGGTCGAAGGGGACGGCGCGGTCCTCGGCGATGAGCCGGTCCAGCGCCGCGTCCCGACCGCGGGCGTCGAGGTCGCGCAGGTCCACGACCTGCCAGGGCAGCAGGACGCCGTCGACGACGAGCTGGACCTGGTCGCCCGCGGCGCCCGTCGTGAAGGCCGTGCGCAGGGCGGCGTGCCGGTCGAGCAGCGCCTGGGCCGCCTCGCGCATCCGCCCGGGCTCGACGGTGCCGCCGAGGCGCAGCACGAAGTGCACGTGGTAGGCGTCGTACGAGGCGTCGGAGAGGCTGCTCTCGAAGAGCAGGCCGGACTGCGCCGCCGTCACGGGCCACACCTCGGCGAGCCCGGGGTAGGAGCGCTGCCACGCCTCCCGGTCCTCGGGCGCCACGGCGATCAGCGGCCCGTCGGTGCTCCCGGGCCCGGTGCCGGGGCGCGACTCCTGCGCCGGGCCGGTCGCGAGGGCGGCGAGGTGGGCGACGGTGCGGTGCTCGAAGATCTGCCGCGGGGTGAGGGCGACGCCGTGGGCGCGGGCGCGGGAGACGACCTGGACGGAGCGGATGCTGTCGCCGCCGATGGCGAAGAAGTCGTCGTCCACGCCGACGCGTTCGAGGCCGAGCACCTCGGCGACGACGGTGGCGAGGAGCTGCTCGGCGGCGGTGCCCGGTTCGCGGTGGGGGGTTCCCTCGGAGCTGTCGGGGCGGGGCAGGGCGGCCTTGTCGAGCTTGCCGTTGGGGGTCAGGGGCAGCGCGTCGAGGACGACGAAGGCGGCGGGCACCATGAAGTCGGGCAGGCACGCGGCGGCGAACCTGCGCAGCTCCTTGACCAGGATCCCGGCCGCGGTGGCCACGACGTGGGCGACGAGTTGCGCGCTCCCCCGGTTCTCGCGCACCACGACGACGGCGCGGGCGACGCCGGGGTGCCGGGTGAGGACGGCCTCGATCTCGGCGGGCTCGATGCGCAGTCCGCGGACCTTGACCTGGTCGTCGCCGCGGCCCAGGTACTCCAACTGGCCGTCGGGCAGGCGGCGTACGACGTCTCCGGTGCGGTACATGCGGGCGCCCGCGGGCCCGTAGGGGTCGGCGACGAAGCGCTCGGCGGTCAGGGCGGGGCGGTTGCGGTACCCGCGTGCCAGGCTGGGCCCCGCCACGTACAGCTCGCCCGGGGTGCCCGCCGGTACGGGGGCGAGGCGCTCGTCGAGGACGCGGACGCGCACGTCGGCGGCTGCCGTGCCGATGGGGGCGGGACTCGTCGTCAGGGGGGCGCTGAGGGTGGCGCAGACGGTGGTCTCGGTCGGGCCGTAGGCGTTGACGACGCGGCGTCCCCCCGCCCACGCGTCGACGAGGCCCGGCGGGCAGGACTCGCCCGCGAGGGTCAGCGCCGTCAGCGACGTCAGGGTCCGCGGGGCGGTCTCCGGCAGCGTGGCGACGACGCTGGGCGGCAGCGTCGCGTGGGAGACCTTCCGCTCCGCGAGGGTCTGGTACAGGTCGTCCCCCACCAGACGCCGCTGCCGGGGCACGATCAGGGCGGCCCCGCTGGTGAAGGCCTGCACCAGCTCCCCGAACGCCGCGTCGAAGCTCGGCGAGGCCACTTGCAGGACCCTCGACGCGGGCCCGATGGCCAGGCAAGCTCGCTTCGTGGCCCCGAGGGCGGCGAGGCCCGCGTGGGTGACGGTCACGCCCTTGGGCCGTCCTGTCGACCCCGACGTGTAGATCACGTACGCCGGGTGGGCCAGGGCCAGGGGGGTGTTCGGCGCGGTGTCGGGGGCCTGCCGCCAGGCGGCGCGGGTCTCTTCGGCGTCGACGGCGACGACGTCCACGGGCAGTCCACGGGGCAGTTCCGCGAGGCAGTCGGCGGTGGTGAGGAGCGCCATGGGGGCGGCGTCCTCGACCATGTACGCGATCCGCTCGGCCGGGTACTCCAGGTCGACGGGGAGGTAGGCGGCCCCCGCCTTCAGCACGCCGAGCGCCACGGCGACCTGGTCGGCGCAGCGCGGCATCGCCACGCCCACCAGGCTCTCGGGCCCCGCGCCCCTGCCGGTCAGCCAGTGCGCGATCCGGTCGGCCCGCGCGTCGAGGTCCGCGTACGACCACACCGTGTCGTCGGACTCCACCGCGAGGGCGTCCGGCGCCTGCCGCACCCGTGCGGCGAACAGCTCGGGGAACGTGGCCTGTTCGACCTGGAGGGGGGTCTGCGCGCGTTCGGCGGCGAGGAGTTCGCCCCGCTCCTGTGCGGTGAGCAGTCCGGCGTAGCTGATGCGGTGCGTGGGGTGGGTGACCGCGGTGGTGAGGAGGCGCTCCCAGCGGGTGATCAGGGTCTCGATCGTGGCCGCGTCGTACAGCTCGGTGGAGTACTCCACCGCGACCTGGATCCCGGCGGGCTCCTTCCGGTCGTCGAAGGTCTCGCTGAGGCTGAGGAGCATGTCGTAGCGGGCCGTTCCGGTGCCCGCGAACTCGACGCCCACGCGGAGTCCCGGCAGGTCGAAGTGGCCCTCCTCGTTGTTCTGGAGGACGAGGGCGATCTGGAACAGCGGGTGGTGGGAGGTGGACCGCCGCGGGTTGAGCCTCTCCACCAGGGCCTCGAAGGGGACGTCCTGGTGGGTGTAGGCGGCCAGGCTCGACGCGCGGACCTGGGTGAGCAGTTCGGCGAAGGTGGGGTCGCCCGAGGTGTCCGTGCGCAGCACGAGCGTGTTCACGAACAGGCCGACGAGGTCCGTCAGGCTGTCGTCGGTGCGGCCCGCGATGCCGCTGCCGATCGCGATGTCGTCGCCCACCCCGAGGCGGGTCAGGAGGGCGGCCATGGTGGCCTGGAGGACCATGAACGGCGTGGCGTCGGCCGACCGCGCCAGCTCGACGACTCCCCGGTGGACCCCGGGCCCGAAGGAGGCGGTGAGGACGTCGCCGCTGTAGTCGAGGACGGCGGGGCGCGGCCGGTCGCCGGGCAGGGTCGTGGTCTGCGGCAGACCGGCGAGCTGCTTTGCCCAGTAGGCGTACTGCTCGCTGAACAGGCTGTCGGGGTCGCCGGGTTCGCCGAGCAGGTCGCGCTGCCACAGCGTGTAGTCCGCGTAGCTCACCGGCAGCGGCTCCCACGCGGGTGCGCTGCCGCCGGTGCGGGCCGTGTAGGCCGTGGCCAGGTCGCGGGCCAGCGGGGCCACCGACCAGCCGTCGCCGGCGATGTGATGGATCACCAGGGCGAGGACGTGCGTGTCGTCGCCGGTGCGGAGCAGGCTCGGGCGCACGGGGACGTCGGCCGCCAGGTCGAAGGTGTGCCGGGCGCCCTCGGCGACGGCGCGGGCGGCCTCGTCCGCGCCGGGCACCGCCCGCACGGCGAGCGGCGGCCGTGCCCGTTCCGGGGCGAGGACGTGCTGGTGGGGCCTGCCGTCGGCGCCTTCGGGGAACACGGTGCGCAGGGTCTCGTGGCGGGCGATCACGTCGTGCAGGGCCGACTCGAGGGCGGCGACGTCCAGTGCGCCTTCCATGCGGAGCACGAACGCCATGTTGTACGTGGGTGAGGGTCCCTCGTACTGGTGGAGGAACCACAGGCGTTGCTGGGCGAAGGAGAGCGGCAGGTGGTCGGGGCGCTGCTCGCGGTGGGTCAGCGGGGCCCTGGTGCGCTTGCCGGCGTCCAGGTGGGGGGCGAGGGCGGCCACGCTCGGGTGCGCGAAGAACACCCGCAGCTCCACCTCCGCCTCCAGTTCGGTGCGGATGCGGCTGATCAGCTTCGTCGCGAGCAGCGAGTGCCCGCCGAGGTCGAAGAAGTCGTCGTCGATCCCGACCCGCCGCACGTCGAGGACCTCGGCGAACAGGTCGCACAGCAGCTCTTCGCGCAGCGTGCGCGGCCCCCTGCCGCCCGGCTGCGGGCCGAGGTCGGGCGCGGGCAGCGCCTGCCGGTCCAGTTTGCCGTTGGCGGTCAGCGGCACGGAGGCGATCGCGACCACCGACGCGGGCACCAGATGCGCGGGCAGGCGTTCCTTGAGGTAGCCGCGCAGCGAGCCGACGAGGACGCCGATCCCGGTGGCCGCGGCCGGGTCACTGGCCAGCCGCTTGCCGCCGCGCCCCGAGGGCAGGTACACCCCGGTCAGGGCGCGGGCGGCCAGCCCGGCATCGGCGCAGACCAGCGCGTCGAAGCAGTCGCCCGCTGCCGCCCAGGTCAGTACCGCGCCGAGGCCGCGCGCCGCGGCCCAGTCCCACACCCGCTGCGGATCGAGCGCCGGGCTTCCTGCCCTCGCCGTCGTCAGCCGGGCATCGACGGCCAGGGCCGCCTCGCCCGCCACCCGGGCGTTGGGGATGCCGGTCACCCGCAGGACCTGCCCTCGCCGGGCGCGCACGAGGTCTTCGAGGCCGGGCAGGTCGGTGACCTCGCGGCCCCAGGCCACGCTCGGGGCCTCGCCGACGTCCTGGACCGGGGTGCCCGGCTTGTGCAGGGCGACCTCGTAGCGGTGGCGGGTGAGTTCGTTGTGCGCGGCCCCGGTCTTCAGACGGATGTCGACGCCCGCCGCGCCGTGGCGCGAGCCCCACTGTGCGAACCACTCCGGATCGAGGACCAGTTCGGGCTCGGTGAGCATGGCCCGCTCGATCGCGGCGCGCGCCGCGGCCGGTGCGGTGGCCGCGTTCCCGCCGCTCCGGGCGTGGTGCACCCCGGCGGCGAACAGGTGCAGCGACCCGGCGTTGCGCACGTCACCCACCAGGATCCGGCCGCCGGGCCCGAGCAGGGTGAAGGCCTGGGCGAGCACCCGGTCCAGGTAGGCGGCGTGCGGGAAGTACTGGATCACCGAGTTCAGGACCACCGTGTCGAAGTGGGCGACGGGAAGGCCGCGCACGTCGTCGGCGTGCCGGTGGCGCAGCGTGACCCGGTCCGCGTACCCGGCCTCGGCCACCTCCCGCGTCAGCCGCGCGATCACCTGCGAGGACAGGTCGGTGGCCCAGTACTCCTCGACGTGGGGCAGGACGTGCGCCATCAACAGGCCCGAGCCCACGCCCAGTTCGAGGACGCGCTGCGGCTGCCCGCGGGTGATCCGGCGCACCGCCGCGTCCCGCCAGTCACGCATCGCGTCCAGGTCGATGGGGGCACCGGTGTAACTGGAGTTCCAGCCGTTGAAGTCCTCGCCCCATCGCGTTCCCGCCGTGGAGTAGACGTCGTCGTAGATCTGCTCCCACTCGTCGACCTGCCGCTCGGACTCCGCGACCTGCTGCGCGCCGTCCAGGTCCGGCACGACGTACGCCACGAGGCGCCCGGCGCCGTTCGTCCCGTGGGCCGTGACGACGGCCCGGGCCACGGAGGGGTGGTCCGCGAGCACCGTCTCGATCTCGCCGGGTTCGATGCGCAGGCCGTTGATCTTGATTTGGTCGTCGGCGCGCCCCAGGTACTCGAGCTGGCCGTGCGCGCCTTGGCGTACGAGGTCTCCGGTGCGGTACATGCGGGTGCCCGGCGGGCCGTAGGGGTCGGCGACGAAGCGTTCGGCGGTCAGGTCCTCGCGGCCGTGGTAGCCGCGGGCCAGGGAGGGGCCGACGACGTAGGCCTCGCCCGTGGCGCCCGGCGGGACCGGGGTGAGCCGGTCGTCGAGGACACGGACCGCGCCGTCGGCCACGGCGGTGCCGATGGGGGCCGGTCCGCCCGTCAGGGGTGCGCTGATCGTGGCGCAGACGGTGGTCTCGGTCGGGCCGTAGGCGTTGACGAGCCGCCGCCCCGCCCCCCACTTCGCGGCGAGCCCCCGCGGGCAGGCCTCACCGCCGACGGTGAGGACCCGCAGCGCACTCAGGGTCCGGGGGGCCTCGTCGGGGAGGGTGGCCACGACGCTCGGCGGCAGCATCACGTGCGTGATCTCCCGCTCCGCGAGCACCGCGTGGAGGTCGTCACCGACCAGGCGCCGCCGGCGGGGGACCACGAGGGCAGCCCCGTTGGTCAGGGTCTGCACCAGCTCCCAGAACGCCGCGTCGAAGCTCGGCGACGCCACTTGCAGGATGCGGGAGGTGGGCTCGACGGCGAGGCGCTCACGGGTCGTGGCCGCGAGCGCGGCAAGCCCGGCGTGGGTGACGGTCACGCCCTTGGGGCGGCCCGTCGAACCCGACGTGTAGATCACGTAGGCCGGGTGGGCGGGGGCGAGGGCGACGTCCGGTGCGGTGTCCGGGGCCTGCTGCCAGGCTCCCTGGACGTCGTCGGCGTCGACGGCGACCGTGTCGACGGAGAGTCCTCGCGGCAGCTCGTCGAGGGAGTCCGCCGTCGTGAGGAGCGCCGCCGGAGCCGCGTCCTGGACCATGTACGCGATCCGCTCGGCCGGGTACTCCAGGTCGACGGGGAGGTAGGCGGCGCCCGCCTTGAGCACGCCGAGCGCCACGGCGACCTGGTCGGCGCCGCGCGGCAGCGCCACGGCCACCAGGCTCTCGGGGCCGATGCCACGGGCGACGAGCCAGTGCGCGATCCGGTTGGCGCGGGCGTCCAGGTCCGCGTACGTCCATGCCGTGCCGGCGGACTCCACGGCGGGCGCGTCGGGGGCCTGCCGCACCCGGGCCGCGAACAGCTCGGGGAAGGTGGCCTGCGCGACGGCGGGTTCGCCTCGGCCGGTGGGTGCGGTCAGTTCGCGGCGTTCCTCTGCGGTGAGGAGGTCGACGCCGCCGACGCGCTGGGCGGGGTCGGCGACGGCGGCGGCGAGGAGGCGCTGCCAGCGGGTGAGCAGGGCCTCGATCGTGCCGGCGTCGAACAGTTCGGTGGAGTACTCGGCCGTGACGGTGATGCCCGCGGGCGCGGTGCGGTTCCCGAAGGTCTCGGTGAGGCTGAGCATGAGGTCGTAGCGGGCCGTCCCCGTGCCCCGGTCGTCGACGCGGGCGCGCAGGCCCGGCAGTTCGTAGAGGGCCTCCTCGTTGTTCTGGAGGACGAGGGCGATCTGGAACAGGGGGTGGTGGGAGGTGGAGCGCTGCGGGTTGAGCCTCTCCACGAGGGCGTCGAAGGGGACGTCCTGGTGGGTGTAGGCGGCGAGGCTGGTCTCGCGCACCTGGGCGACGAGGTCGGCGAGGGTGGGGTCGCCGGAGGTGTCCGTGCGCAGGACGAGCATGTTCACGAACAGGCCGACGAGGTCCGTCAGGCTGTCGTCGGTGCGGCCCGCGATGCCGCTGCCGATCGCGATGTCGTCGCCCGCGCCGAGGCGGGAGAGCAGGGCGGCCATGGTGGCCTGGAGCACCATGAAGGGCGTCGCCCCGGACGTGTGCGCCAACCGGACGATGCCGCGGTGGAGTTCGGGCGGGAAGGTGCACCGGAGGCGGTCGCCGCTGTAATCGAGATCGGCCGGGCGCGGCCGGTCACCGGGGAGCGTCGTCGTCTCCGGGAGGCCGGCGAGCTGCTCCGCCCAGTAGGCGTACTGCTCGCCGAACAGGCTCTTCGGGTCCGCCTCCGCGCCGAGCAGGTCGCGCTGCCACAGCGTGTAGTCCGCGTAGCTCACCGGCAGCGGCTCCCACGCGGGTGCGGCGCCGCCGGTGCGGGCCGTGTAGGCCGTGGCCAGGTCGCGGGCCAGCGGGGCGAGGGACCAGCCGTCGCCCGCTATGTGGTGGATCACCAGGGCGAGGACGTGGGTGTCGGCGCCGCCGGAACCCGGGCCGCTTGCGGTGCGGAACAGGCACGCCCGTACGGGGAGCTCGGTCGCCAGGTCGAAGGGGCGGCGGGCGGCGGCGGTGAGGCACTCCGCGAGGGCGGTCCCGCTGTGTGCGGGCTCGCCGTCCGCGGGCTTGCGCGCTTCGGGCCTGCCGTCCGCGGGCCTGCCCGCTTCAGGCTCGCCGTCTCCGGGCCTGCCCGCTTCGGACCCGCCGTCTCCGGGCCCGCCCGCTTCGGACCCGCCGTCCCCGTGCCCGCCCGCTTCGGACCCACCGTCCACCCGTCGCGCCGTGAGCGCGATCCGGTGGTCCCGTCCGACCTCGTCGACGTCCAGGACGTGCTGGTACGGCTCGCCGTCGACCTGCGGGAACACGGTGCGCAGGGTCTCGTGCCGGGTGATCACGTCGTGCAGGGCCGCCTCGAGGGCCCGGACGTCGAGCTGTCCGGTCAGGTGGAGGGTGAACGGCATGTTGTACGTGGGCGAGGCCTCGTACTGGTGGAGGAACCACAGGCGGCGCTGGGCGGGGGACAGCGGGAGCCGTTCGGGGCGCTCGGCGCGTCGGGTGAGCGGGGTCCTGGCGCGGGCGTGGTCGTCCAGGCGGGGGGCGAGTCCGGCGGCGGTGGGGTGGGCGAAGACGGTGCGCAGGTCGACCTCGGCACCGAGGGCCACACGCAGTCGGCTGACGAGCTTCGTCGCGAGCAGCGAGTGGCCGCCGAGGGCGAAGAAGTCGTCGTCGACACCGACCCGGTCCAGGCCGAGTACCTCGGCGAACAGGCCGCACAGCAGCGCCTCCCGGGGGGTGCGCGGTGCCCGCCCCGTGGTCCGGGCGGCGAAGTCGGGGGCGGGCAGCGCCTGCCGGTCCAGCTTGCCGTTGGCGTTCAGGGGCAGCTCGGCGACGGCGAGGACGGCGGCGGGGACGAGGTGGGCGGGCAGTCGCTCCTTGAGGTGGTCGCGGAGCGAACCGACGAGGTCGCCGATGCGGGCGGCGGCGGCCGGGTCGTTGGCCGACGGCGTGCCGGGGCGCTCCGGCGGGAGGCAGGTGCCGGTGAGGGCGCGGCCCGTGACGGGTCCTTCGGTGAAGACCAGTGCGTCGAAGCACTCGGGGGCCCGCGACCAGGTCACCACGGCGCCCCAGCCCCGCGCCTCCGCCCAGTCCGCGAGCCGCCGCGGGTCGAGCGCCGCCGCGTCGCCCGCCGAGCTCTCGGCGAGGCCGGCGCCGACGGCCAGGGCCGCCTCGTCGCGCAGTCGGGCGTTGGGGACGCCGGTCACCCGCAGGACGTGCCCACCGCTCCCCCGCACCCGGCCCTCGAGGTCACGCAGGTCGGTGACGTCACGGCCCCACACCACCGCGGGAACGGCGCTGACGTCCTCGGCCCTGGTGCCGCCCGGCTTGTGCAGGACGACCTCGTAGCGGTGCCGGGTCAGTTCGTTGTGGGCCGCGCCGTCCTTGAGGCGGATGTCCACCCCCGCGGCTCCGTGGCGCCCGGCCCACTGGGTGAACCAGGCGGGCGCCAGGGCGAGTTCGGTGTCCGTCAGGAGTGCCCTTGCCACCGCCACCCGCACCGCGGCCGGTTCGGCACCGGGCCCTTCCGGTTCCTGGGCGTGCCGCACCCCGGCGTGGAACAGCGGCAGCGTGTCCGCGTTGCGTACGTCACCGACCACGAGGCGCCCGCCCGGCGCGAGCAGGGTGAAGGCCCCGGCGAGCACCCGGTCCAGGTGGGCGGCGCCCGGGAAGTACTGGGCGACGGAGTGGAGGACCACCGTGTCGAAGTGGCCCTCCGGGAGGCCCTGTACGTCGTCGGCGCGTCGATGGAGCAGCGTGGCCCGGTCGCCGAACCCGGCCCGCTCGGCCGCACGGGTGAGGTGGGCGACGGCCCGTGCGGAGAGGTCGGTGCCCCAGTACTCCTCGACGAGGGGCAGCAGGCGGGACGCCAACAGGCCGGCCCCGGCGCCGATCTCGAGGACCCTGCGCGGCTGCCGGGCCATGATGTGCCGCACCGCCGCGGCACGCCACTCCCGCATGTCGTCGAGGTCGAGGGGTTCGCCGGTGGCGTGGGAGTTCCAGCCGGTGAAGTCCTCGCCCCAGGTGACGTCGGGCGTGGCATGGACCTCGTCGTAGACCCGCTCCCACTCCTCGACGATCCGCCGCTCGGCCTCCGTACGGGGCTCGGGACCGCCCTCCGCGGCCCCCGTGCGGGACTCGGGACCGCCCTCCGCGGTCTCCCCGGAGGGCTCAGGGACGACGTACGCCACCAGATGCCGTTCGCCCGCGTGGTCCTGCCGCAGGACCACCGCGGCGCGGGCCACTCCGGGGAGCGTGCCGATGGCGGCCTCGACCTCGCCGGGCTCGATGCGGAAGCCGCGGACCTTGACCTGGTCGTCGGTGCGGCCGTGGAAGGTGAGGCAGCCGTCCGGCGCGCGGGAGACCACGTCGCCGGTGCGGTACATGCGGGTGCCGGGGCGGTGGCCGAAGGGGCAGGCCAGGAAGCGTTCGGCGGTCAGGGCGTGGCGGCCGGGGTAGCCGCGGGCCAAACCCTCGCCCTCCAGGTACAGCTCGCCGGGCACGCCGTCGGGCACCGGGGCGAGCGCCTCGTCCAGGACGTGGGCGCGCAGGGCGGCGAGCGGCACGCCGATCGGCACCACGTCCGCGACGCGGTCGGCCTCGGTGACCGGGTACAGGGTGGCGGCCACGGTGGCCTCGGTGGGCCCGTACCCGTTCACCACGGTCAGGCCGGGGCAGGCGCGCAGGACGCGGGTCACGGCGGCCGGGGACAGCGCCTCACCGGCGGGGCACACCTCGCGCAGACCCGCGAAGGCCGCGGGGTCCTCGTCGGCGATCAGGGCGAACAGGGCCGCCGTCAGGGTCACGGTGGTCACGCCGTGGTCGGCGACCGCCGCCGCGAGCACGGCGGCGTCGAGGCGCCCGGGCGGGGCGAGCACGACCGTGCCGCCGCCGAGGAGCGGTATCCACAGGTCGTAGGTGGAGGCGTCGAAGGCCAGGGTGTTGTGCATCAGGAGCCGCTCGTGGTGCCCGGCAGCGAAGCCGGGGTCGGCGGCGAGGCCCACCACGCCCCGGTGGGTGATGGCGACGCCCTTGGGCAGTCCCGTGGAGCCGGAGGTGTACATCACGTACGCGAGCTGGTCCGGCTCGGTGCGGCGAGCCGCGCGCGGGCGTTCCGGGGCGGCCGCGGCGAGGTCCGCCGCCGTGTCGGGCGCGTCGAGGACGAGGCGCGGGGTGGCGTGTCCCGGCAGGTCGGCAGTGGTGCGGGCGTCGGTGACGAGCAGGGCGGGGGCGGCGTCGTCGAGGAGGAACCGGAGCCGCTCGCCGGGGTGTTCGGGGTCGAGGGGGAGGTAGAGGCCGCCTGCCTTGAGGACGGCGAGGACGGTGACCACGTAGGTGCGAGAGCGCGGGAGCGCCACGGCGACGACGGACTCGTGGCCGATTCCGTGTGCGTGCAGGACGTGCGCGAGACGGTTGGCCGCCGCGTCCAATTCCCCGTACGTCAGGGGCGTGTCGGCTCCCCCGACCACGGCGGCGGCGTCCGGGGCGGCGTCCGCCCACTGCTCGAACCGGGCCGCGACGGTCATGTCCGGTGTGACCAGTGAGGTGGACGAGGTCCTCGGGACAGCCATGTCAGGCACGCTCCTTCTGTGGCCACTGTGGTAGTTGGCTACACCAAGGACCCTAACGTTCAGGCCAGTCCGGACGGAAGGTTCGGCAGTCGGATCCGGGGCACTTGGTTCCAGTTCCCGACTCGCCGCGTCACCGGGGCAGTTGCGTCACACCGTCGCGTACTCCACGGGGTGAGATGCGGGTCGGAGGGGTTCGGGTGCAGCGCATATCGGCCATCTCTGAAGGCCTGATCTCAGCCAACCCGTGGTGCGCGGAGGCACAGCACGTGTTCGCCTTGCCCGAGCACTGGCCGTGACCGGCCACACGGACGAGACTCGCGCGCGTGACCTTGAGGATCCATTTCACGGCCGAGGATCTGGCCCGCACGCGGATGGCATCGGGTGTCCGGCCGCTCCTGGAGCTGTCGATCGGTGTCCGGCTGCTCCAGGAGAGGACGTACCCGGCGCGCTTCGACGCCTGGCGGCAGCGGGCCGCCCAGCACATGAACCCGCGCGTGAGTCCGCTGTTCTCCTTCATCCCCGCCCTCGGCGCGACACCGCAGTTCCTGGATCTCAACGGAACCGACGTCCCGGAGGACCTGGAGCAGCTGCGCTCGACCCCGGCCCGGCAGGTGTCGGCGCAACTCGAGACGTGGCTCTCCGGTCACGGGCACGTCCCCGGGGCGGCGCGGCGGTTGCGGGACACGCCGGGCCTCATCGGTCGTCTGGCCGACGCCGTGGAGTACGCGCACGAGCAGCTCATCGCCCCCTACTGGCCCCGCATCACCCAGCTCCACGGCGCCGACCGGGCGCTGCGCCTCCAGCAGATGGCCGACCACGGAGTCGACCGGCTCCTGCGCGAACTCAACCCGCGCCACCTGCGGTGGGCACCGCCCGTCCTGCACATGACCACGGCATCGGGGCGCGACGGCGACATCTATCTCGGCGGCCGGGGGCTGCTCCTCGTCCCGACGGTGTTCGGCGCCCACTACCCCGCCTTCGACCACCCGGACGAGGGCCAACCCTGGGTCACCTTCCCCGTCCGCGACGGCTTCCGCTCCACCCTGGCCCCCGTGGCCCTCACCGCCGGGGCGCTCGCGGACGTACCGGCGTCCCTGCGCTCCCTGCTCGGCCGGACCCGGGCCACCGTGCTGTGCGTCATCGCCGAGCACCCGGGCTGCACCACCGGCCAACTGGCGGCGCACGCCCGCATCTCCCCGGCGAGCGCCAGCGAACACGCGAGTGTCCTGCGCAACGGCGGCCTGAGCACCCTCACCCGTCGCGGGAAGCACGTACTGCACTCCCCGAGCCCCGCCGGCCGGGCGCTCCTCGAAGCCGCGGCGCGGGCCTGACCGGCAGGCGCACCTGACGCGGCGGCAGCCCTCGTTTCGGCGCTGCCCGAAACGAATCGACGCCGCCGGGGCAGCGGCGCAGCCTGGAGGAACAGCGCCACCGGAGCACTACAGAAGGGGACAGCATGAACACAGGGGGAAGAACGATCACACGACGACGGGTGACGACCGCCGCCGTCACCGGGGCACTCCTCAGCGGGCTCGCCGCGGTGCCGGCGTCCGCCCACACTCCAGTCGCCCGCACTCCCGTCACGCACACTTCCGTCACGCACGCTTCCGTGGCGCACGCTCCCGTCGCGCAGGCGGAGCAGGAGCGCGCGAGCTGGCGGTACGTCTGGGGGCCCTCGACCATCACCAGGACGTACTTCGCCGAGCACCAGCGCAGGTGGAACTCGGGCGCGTACACCACCGCGGTGCGGACCCACGGCGTCTGGTACTCGTGCCAGAAGAACAAGTACGTCCGGATCACCGTCAAGAACCTGGACACGAACAACACCGTTCTCAACACCGGGTTGCAGAAGTGCACCGGTGGCCTACAGACCAAGAAGGCCACCGGGGCCTACCGCGCGGGCCAGGGGCTGCGGGTGTACGTGAGCACCGGCACCAGCATCCCGTGGGTGAAGGTCGGGGCGGTCCAGAAGCGCTGACCCTCCGCCGAGGCCGGCATCCGCAGGGCGCGGGTGCTCCGCCGGGCGCGGGTACGGGGGGGCCGCGCCCGGCACGTCCCGTTGTCAGTGGCTGCTCCTATGGTTTTCCCCATCGAGACCCGCCGGAGTCGCCGCGGGTCCGCCCTGGGGAGGGGTCTGTCATGTCTGCGGGGACCACGGTGACGAAGACGTATCTGGAGCTTTCGCAAGAGGGCGCGGGTGCGCACAAGTTCTACGAGGTGACCGTCGACAACCAGACGGTGACGGTGAGGTACGGCCGCATCGGCGCCGCCGGGCAGACGCAGACGACCACGTTCGCCTCCGCGGCGAAGGCGCGGGCGGCGGCCGCCAAGAAGGTCGCGGGGAAGGTCGGCAAGGGGTATGCCCCGGCCGTTCAGGGACAGCGCGCCCCGCGCGCGGTGACCCGGCGGCAGGTGACGTCGGCGCCCTCGACCGCCCGCGCCGTGGCGCCGGTCCTGTGGCGCTTCCGCACCGGATCGTCGGCGTTCGGCATCCACGTCGACGACGAGCACTGCTGGGTCGGCAACCAGGCGGGGGACGTGTACACCCTGGACCACGACGGCGGCGTCCGCGCCCGCTTCTCCCTGCCCGACGGCGTCAAGTGCCTGGTCGCCGACGACTTCTGGATCTACGCGGGCTGCGACGACGGCAGCGTCTACGACCTGTCGTCGAAACTCCCCTTCGCGGCGTACGACATCGCAGCCGACGTCGACATCTTCTGGCTGGACATCCACGAGGGCATTCTCAACGTCTCGGACCACGACGGCCGCCTGACCGTCATCGACCACGAGGACGAACACCAGTGGGCGCGCCGCAGCCCGGGTGAGCGCGCCTGGATGGTCCGCGCCGACGACCGGGCCGTGTACCACGGCCACAGCGGCGGAGTCACCGCCTACGCCCCCGACGGCGGCGGCGAGTTGTGGCACACGAAGACCCGCGGCGACGTGCTGTTCGGCTGGCAGGAGGACAGCGCCGTGTACGCGGGGACGGCGCACCGCGTGGTGCAGCGCCTCGCGAAGGCGAGCGGCGCGGTCGAGGCCACGTACGCCTGTGACAGCGCGGTGTACTCGTGCGCGACCTCGCCGGGCGGGCGGTTCGTCTTCGCCGGGGACGCCGCGTCGTCCGTCTACTGCTTCGACCGGGACGGCACGCGGCTGTGGAAGCTCGGCACGGGCGGGGGCTCCGCGCTCTCGATGCAGTACCGCGACGAGAAGCTGTATCTGGTGACGACGGACGGCGCGCTGGTGTGCGTGGACGCGAGCGAGGCCGCCATCACCGCGGCGGAGCGGGGCACGGTGCCCGCGGCGCGGGACGTCAAGCTCGCCGCGGCCCTGCCGACCTACGCACCGGCGACGGCCGCGACCGCGGTGGCCACCGTCGCCCAGGCCCCCGCGGGCGCGATCGTCCTCGAATGCGTCCAGGACGGCAGCCGGCTGCGGGTGCACGTGGTGTCCGACGGCTACGACGGCTCCTGGAACGTGCAGTTCCCGCACGCGATACGACAGCCCGGGGCGCGCTATGTGGTGGACGACCTGCACGCGGCGGCCGGTGGTTTCTACCGGGTCCGCGGGGACATCCGACGGCTGCGGTGACCGGGGCCCCTACCCCCGGCCCCTGCCCGCACCGAGGCGGAGACTCCGAATGGACCGCCTGGCCACCGTCAACCGCCCCGACCTGGTGGAGGAGGCCGTGGTGGTCCTCAACCACAGCCGTCCCGCCGCGGGCTGGATCCTGGACTCGGGCGGCGTACGGGGGCTGCGCTCGCGCTGCCGCGGCATCGTCACCGTCCCCCGCGACGGCCACCTCGCCATGGCCCCGGGGGGGCGGTCGTCGGCCGCGTCGTTCAGCCGGTGCGGCGCAGGAAGACGTCGGCCGCGCCGTTGGTGTCGCCGGGCACGAGGTTCCCGGCCGGGGAGTCGTACACGACGGCGCCGCCGTCCCCGCTGACGCCGGTCCGCGGTCCCGGTGCCGTGTCCTCGGCCACCGGTTCGCTCTCGACGCTGACGAGGCGCACCTCGCCGGTCAGCATGTCCCGCAGGAAGACGTCGGTGCCGCTGTCGTCGGCGTCGGGGGTGAGGTTGGATGCGGCGGAGGTGAACGCCGCGTAGCGCCCGTCCCTGCTCAGGGAGACGTGGTCGCTCTCGCCGTTGGCCGGTGTGCCGTCCTGTGCGGCGCTGACCAGACGCATGCGCTTGCTCTCGCGGTCGAGGAGGAAGACGTTGCGCGTGCCGGTCGGGACCGGGCCCTCCGGGCGCAGGACCCTGGAGGTCGAGGTGAACGCCACCTGGCGGGCGTCGCCGCTGAGGGCGGCGCCCCAGGAGGGGGTCTTGCGGTTGTAGGCCTGGGGGACGCTGATGAGTTCCGTGGTGCCCTTCTCGCGGTCGCGCAGGAAGATGTCCGTCGCCGCGAAGTGGTCCTCGACCCCGGCGAGGCCGGAGGCGTTGGAGGTGAAGGCGAGGTACCGTCCCGCGTCGCCCGCGAACGCGGGGCCGAACGCGTCGCCCTGGCCCTGCTCGCCCTCGTTGTCGAGCTGCGCGAGCTCCGTGGTGTTCTTCTTGCGGTCGTGCAGGAAGACGTCGTCCCGTTCGTTGGCGTCCCCCGCGACGAGGTCCTCGGCTCCCGACGCGTACGCGACGTAACGGCCGTCGCTGCTGACGGCGGGGTCGTACGTGAGCGGGCCGCGCAGCCCGTCGTAGGAGGCGCCCGTGGGGCTGATCCGTTCGGTCCTGCCGGTGCGCCGGTCGTGCAGGAAGACGTCGTCGAGGTCGTTGGGGTCGCCGCGTACGAGATCGTCGGCGGTGGAGGTGAAGACCACGTACCGTCCGTCGGGGCTGAGGGAGACCTCGCGGACGACTCCGTGGCCGGCCTTTCCGTTGCTCTTGACGCTGACGCGTTCCGTCGTGCCGGTGCTCAGGTCGCGGACGAAGGCGTCGGCGGTGCCGTTGGTGTCGTTCGCGACGAGGTTGCGGGACTCCGAGACGAACGCGACGTGGCGGCCGTCGGCGCTGACGGCGGGGTTCGTGGACGCGGCGTTGCCCTGTGCGCCGTCCGGGCCGACGCTGACCCGCTCGGTGCGCGGCGCGGTGGCGGGGGAGGCGGACGCGCCCCCGGATGCGGCGGTCGCGCCCGCGGGCGACAGGGCGGTCACGGCGCAGAGGGCGGCGAGCGCGGCGCCCGCGGCCGCGGTGCGTCGGTGAAGGGGCATCGGTTCCTCCTGTGTCGACAACGGTCTCCGTATGTCGCACACCGGCGCCGAACGCCCCGGCCGTCAGCCTCTCGAGCGGTCGGTCATGGCCAGGTGCACCGTAGGGGAGCGAACACCGGGCGACCGAGCGCGGTCAATGTGCCGGGTGTCCGCCACGGTGCGGATGCGTCGGTTGCATCAGGCGGGCAGGGCGCTTCGGCGGAGTTGCTGACCGTACTCGCGCACAGGGGGCAACCGTCGGTGCCGTCCCGCGGACCGGAGGGCGGGCCGTCCGGTCCGCGGGCGCGGGTTCCTCACGTGCTCAGGAGCTTGGTGCGGAGCTTGTCGAGGATGCGGCTGAGCAGACGCGAGACCTGCATCTGGGAGACGTGCAGTTCGCGGCCGATCTGCGCCTGTGTCATCTCCTGGCCGAAGCGCATCTCGATGATGGCCCGTTCGCGCTCGTCCAGCTCCTGCATCGCGGGGCCGAGGGCGTGCAGGTTCTCGAACAGGTCCAGGGCCGGGTCGGTCTCGCCCATGGTGTCGGCGTACGTCATCCCGCCGTCGCCGGAGTCGTCCTCGCCGCCGGGGGTGTCGATGGACCCGGCGACGTAGCCGTTGGCTGCGATCAGACCCTCTATGACCTCTTCGTCACTCAGGCCCAGATGGGCCGCCAGCTCCTTCACGGTGGGCGGGTGCCCCAGCGTGGTGGAGAGGGTCTCCTTGGCCCGCGCGAGGGAGACGCGCAGCTCCTGGAGGCGGCGGGGGACGTGGACGGCCCAGGTCGCATCGCGGAAGAATCGTTTGATCTCGCCGACGATGTAGGGAATCGCGAACGAGGTGAACTCGACCTCCCGGGACAGGTCGAACCGGTCGATGGCCTTGATCAGACCGATCGTGCCGACCTGGACGATGTCCTCCATGTCGCCGTTGCCCCGGTTCCTGAAGCGGCGGGCGGCGAAGTTCACCAGGGAGAGGTTCATCTCGATCAGGGTGTTGCGGGCGTACTGGTACTCCCGCGTGCCCTCTTCCAAGGACTGGAGCCGGTCGAGGAACAGCCTCGTCAGCTCGCGCGCGTCCCGGGGGGCCACGCCGGCACCG
Source organism: Streptomyces sp. NPDC017940 (assembly GCF_044328435.1). NCBI lineage: Bacteria > Bacillati > Actinomycetota > Actinomycetes > Kitasatosporales > Streptomycetaceae > Streptomyces > Streptomyces sp. NPDC017940. The sequence continues at coordinate 422,687 of NZ_JBIRHJ010000004.1, forward strand.
TCCTCGATCCACGGCAGATCATCGGTGGCCTCGGCTGGTGCCGAGCGGGACGCAGCCGCTTCCAGGACTTCGGGGACGCGGACGGGGTAGGTCACGGTGCCGCCTTAAAAGTAAAGGTGAGGAACAGAGTCAGCGCCGGGTGCCCCCTCTTTCGGTATCCATGTCCATCGGATGCCCATTGTTTTCCCGAGGACCGGAAAAGGACGTGCCCGTGCCCGCCTCCGCGGTGCGGAGGCGGGCACGGGCACGGAGCGCGGTCGCGGGCGGGCGGCCGCGACCGCGGGGGTCAGACGCCCGCCGAGTCCTTCTCCTGCGGGTGCAGGGGCACGGGCTGCGGCACGGGCGCGGCTTCGGCGGGGCCGTTCTCGCTCAGGCCGAACCGGTGGTGGAACCTGCGCAGCGGTCCTGGCGCGTACCAGGCGGAGCGGCCGAGCAGCCGCATCGCCGCCGGCACCAGGACACCGCGTACGGCGAGGGCGTCGATGAGGATGGCGAGACCGCTGCCGAGGCCGAACATCTGTAGGAAGCTGATCCTTGCCGTGCCGAAGGCGAAGAAGCTCACCGCGAGCAGGACGGCCGCCGCGCTCACGATGCGTCCGGTGTGGCCGAGGCCGTTGGCCACGGCCGACTCGTTGTCCTCGCCGAGTTCGTGCAGTTCCTTGATCCGGCTGGTGACGAAGACCTCGTAGTCCATCGAGAGGCCGAAGGCCACGCAGAACATCAGCACGGACATCGAGGTCTCCATCGGCTGCGCGGTGAAGCCGAGCAGACCGGAGAGGTTGCCGTCCTGGAAGATCCAGGTCATGACGCCGAGGGTCGCTCCCAGGCTGATCAGGTTGAGGACGAGGGCCCGCAGCGGCTGCACGATGCTGCCGGTGAAAAGGAAGAGCAGCACGAAGGTGGTGACGGCGATCAGGCCGATGGCGAGCGGGAGCCTGCCGCCGATGGAGTCGTTGGAGTCGACCAGTTCGGCGTCGCCCCCGCCGACCAGCGGGTCCGTACCGGCGGGCGGAGCGGCCGACCTGACCTTCGCCACCAGGTCCTTGGCCTCGTCCGACTTCGGCGTCAGCTTGCTCACCACGTTGATCTGCTGGCCGTCGTCGCGGCCGAGCGCCGGGTTGCCGGGACCTGTCGGCGTGGACTGCCCGCCGGCGTGGACGCCCGCGCTGGTCTCCACGCGGGCGACGCCGTCGAGGCCGGAGAGCTCGGTCGCGTACGACGCCAGCGGGGACTTGGCCACGGCCTCGTCGATGACGACGTGGAGCGCGGCGGCGTCGTTGCCGTTGAAGTTCTCCCGCAGCGACGCCGAGACCTGGCGGCTCTCCGCGCCCTCGGGCAGCACCCGTTCGTCCGCCGTGCCGAAGGTGATGCCGAGCAGCGGGCTCGCCGCGAGCAGCAGGACGGCGAGCACGGGCAGCGCGGTGAGCGCGGGCCGTCGCATGACGGTGCGGGCGAGGCGTCCCCACACCGAGGACCCGGACGGGGCGGCGCGGCCCGGCCTCACCCACGGCATCCGCCCCTTGTCGACCCGGTGGCCGAGGACGTTCAGCAGGGCGGGCATCACGAAGAGCGTGGCGAGGGCCGCGATGAGGACGACGCCGACCCCGGAGTAGCCGAACGAGCGCAGGAAGTACTGCGGGAACACCATGAGCGCGGCGAGCGCCGCCGCCACGGTCGCGGCGGAGAAGGCGACGGTGCGGCCCGCGGTGCTCATGGTCTTGCGGACGGCGTCCTCCACACTCGCCCCCGCCGCCAGCTGCTCACGGAAGCGGCTGATCATCAACAAGGCGTAGTCGACGCCGAGACCGAGGCCGAGCGCGGTGGTGAGATTGATCGCGAAGATGGAGACGTCGGTGACACTGCCGACGAGGTAGAGCTGCGCGAACACGCCCACGACGGAGACGAGCGCGATGGCGAGGGGCAGCAGCGCGGACACCACGGTGCCGAAGACGACCAGGAGCAGCAGGAGGATCAGCGGCACGGCGATGGACTCGGCGAGGACGAGGTCCTCGGTGGTCTGCGGCCCCATCTCGTTGCTCACGCCGGCGCTGCCTCCGGCCTTGACCGTGAGCGTGTCCTCGTACGTTCCCGCGTAGTCGTCGATGATCGCCTCGGCGTTCTCCTGCAACTCCACGTCCTCGCCCTCCACGTGGGCGAGCACCACGGCCTCACGGCCGTCCCTGGAGCGCAGGTCGGGGCTCTTGGTGTCCCAGAAGGAGACCACGTTGCCGAGGTCCTTCTCCTTCTTGAGCTCGGACACCAGGGCCTTGCCGCTCTGTTCCGCGGCCCCGGAGTCGACGCGGCCGTCGTCGGCGCGGACGAGGAGGACCAGGTTCGTCTCGCCGCCGAACTTGTCGTCGATGACCTCCCTGGCGCGGGACGACTGGGAGGCCGGGTCGTCGAAACCGCCCCCCAGCAGCTTCCCGAACGCACCGGCGCCCAGGGCGCCCATGAGGACCACGACCACGGCGGCCACGATGAGTACCAGCCGGGACCGGCGGATCGCCAGTTCCGCTATGCGTTCGAACACGCGCTTTCTCCTTCAGGTGGTGCGGTGCAAAAGGACATGCGACGGCCGGGGTGACATGAGGGCGGAATACGCGTGCGCTCTGCTGCCGGCGCCGAGAGACGACGCGGGCCCGGCCCGGAACGCGGGCCTGCGTTCCCGTCTCCGTCGATGACGCTAGCGGGGCTCAACTTGATTGAGCAGTGTTAGATTTTCTTAACGGGCGACAGTTTCTCGGTACCGTGCAAGGAGAAGTCGTCGTACGGTCGCCTCATGTCCCCAGACCACGTGCAGACCGCCCGACCGACCCTGCGTGAGCGGCGCCGGGCCGTCGCCGTCCAGGAGATCGTGAGCGCCGCCGAGTCCCACATCGCCGAGGACGGTCCGCACGGTCTGTCCCTGCGCGCGGTGGCCAGGAGCCTCGGCATGACAGTGCAGGCGCTGTACCACTACTTCCCGAGCCGGGACGACCTGGTCACGGCGCTCATCACCAAGGCGTACGGCGACCTGGCCGACGCCGTGCAGCGGGCCACCGAGACCGCGCCCGACGAGCCGGACCTGCCGGGTCTCGTCGTCGCGGCCGAGGGCTACCGCCGCTGGGCCATCGACCATCCCGAGCGGTTCCAGCTCCTCTACGGCACGCCGCTGCGGCACTACCACGCGCCCGTCGACGGCCCCACCACCGAGGCGAACCGCCGGATGAGCGCGGTCTTCGAGCGGGAGCTCTTCGGCGGCTGCACCCGGGCTCAACTCGCCGCGGCCGACGTCCGCTCGCTGTCGCCCGCGTTCCTCGGGCACCTGGAGCACATCTCACCGTCGGGCGACCCCGCGCTGCCGCCCCCCGCCACCGCCCTGCTCCTGAGCGTGTGGGGGTACGTGCACGGCATGGTCGTCCTGGAGGTGTTCGGGCACACCGGGTTCCTCGGCGTCCACCAGGCCGAGCTCTACCGCATGGCGATGCGCAACCTCTACGAGGACGTGCGCCGGCGGATCCCGGCGTCGGGCGTCGCCTGACCCGGTCACGCGTGCGGGCGCGCTCCGTCCAGGACCACCGGGAGGCGGCTGAGGCTGTTGAAGATCAGGGACGAGAGCGGTTCCGGGTCGCCCCGCGCCAGTGACAGGCCGGGGAAGCGGGCGAAGAGCGCCGGCAGGGCGACGGCTGCCTCCAGGCGGGCCAGCGGCGGCCAGTCGGCCGGGACGTCGCCGCCCTGCCAGGCGCCCCACGAGGCGGGATCCTTGGTGAAGCGGTCGTCCGCGCGCACCTGCCTGCCGGTCTCCTGACGCGTCACCAGCCACGCCGCGACCCCGCCCGGCAACTCCACGGCGACCACCGCGCCCTGGGCCCGCAACCGGGCTCCCTCCCCCCGTGGTGGTCCCGTCCGTGGGGGTCGAGGGGAGTCAGGGGCACGGCGGCCGGGCTCATGCGTCTCACCTCAGGACGCGGCCCGGCAACCGGACACCGTGCGGGGCCGCGCTCCCGCCGGGTGCCGGCGCACCGTGCCCGGCCTCATCCCGCCGGACTGCGACGCACCGTGCCGGGCACCGCCCCCGCCGTACACCGACGCACCGTGCCGGGCCCCGCCCCACCGCATTCCGACGCACCGTACCGGGCACCGACCCCGCCCGATTCCGGCGCGCCGCGAGTCAGGGCCTGTCGAACCAGGCGAACGCCGCGATCCGCCAGCCCGCCGGGGTGCGGACGAACTGGATGGTCTTGGCGCCGCCGCCTTCGAGGGGCTCGCCGTCCAGGATCCCGGCCTTGCGGTACTCACCGGACCGCGACGCGATGCTGCCGGTGATGTAGGTCCGTTCCGACGTCTCCCACTCGGAGAACTCGACGAGCCTGCCGTCGGCCAGCAGTCGCTCGCGCGGCTCGATGAACTCCTCCACCGTGTAGGCCGCGTACTCCGGTTCGGTCACGACGATCACTCCGCCCGGCAGCATCAACCGGCGCAGCCGGGCCACGTCAGCGGCCTTCTTGCCCCGGTTGTCGAAGGAGCCGAAGAACTCGGCGGTCAGCGTGTCGATCTCAGCCTTGGACATGCCGGGACGGTAACACCGCCGCGATGTCCCGCCCGACCGGGGCCAGCGTGGCGCGTCCGCCTCCTGGGCGGCGGTCACACGACGATGGACGTGAGGGCCGCCCACAGCAGGGGCGAGTGCTCGATCCGGCCGTCCGCGCGCCAGCGGGCCAGTTGCTCGCGCTGCCAGCGGCCGAGGCGGTGGACGGGGTCGGGATGCTCCTGGGCGGTGTCGACGGCGACGATCGCCTCCGTCAAGGGGCGCACGCACGGGGGGAGTCCGGCGAGGCGGTGGAACGCGAAGCTGGTCGGCAGCGCCCAGCGGGTGGCGGTGACCAGTTCGGCGCCGTTGTGCAGCATCGCCGTCGCCAGGCCGAACGACTCGGCGAACCGGAGGTCGCCGCCGCTCTCGCACCCGATGAGGGCCACCCGCGGCGGCGCGGGCCACAACAGCGCCCCCGGCTCCCCGTCGGCCCGCAGCGGGAGCGAGCCCAGCAGCAGGTCCTTGGCGGACAGCGGGCGGTGGCTCCGCAGTGGTTCGGCGAGCCCGCTGCTCCCTGACCCGCAGCACAGGTGCAGCGCACCGTCCTCGCTCTGTCCCCCGGCGAGGGGCGCGGCGCTCACATGCCCGACGTACATGAGCCGCCGCGCACCGGCACGCAGCGCTTCCCCCAGCCAGTCCCGGTCCAGGTCGGTACGGCGCTGCGCTTCCGCGGGGGCGGCGACGCGCGGCACCATGTCGCCCGCCTCGAGCCGCCGCCGGACGAGGTCGAGCAGCTCCGGGTCCGCCCCGGGCGGCCCGAGCACCGAGCCGAGCGGGGAGTCCGCCCGGAAGCCGGGGACCCGGGGGTCGAGGACGAGGACGACCGGGGCGGGGGCGGCGGCGGGGGTCGCTCCGGGGGCGGGACCCGGACCGGGGACGAGGCCCGCGCTCGAAGCGGCGTCCGCTCCACTCGCCGCGCTCTCCCCCCGGCGTCGCAGCGAAGCGGGTGCCGTGGTCACGACGTCCGCCAGTTCGACGAGCCGGACGTCGCCGTCCACGGCGAGCAGTTCCCAGGGGACCTGGGCGACCCGCGGTGAGGGCTGGATCCGTACCAGTGGGCGGCCCGCGCGCGCCGAGACCTGCTGGATCTGCTCGGTCAGGCCCCGCGGCCACAGCGCTTCCGCGAGGAGCCGTGCGAGCCGCCGCTCGGCCGTACGGTCGGCCAGCGCCCCGGACACGAACGCGCGCCGCACCCCCTGCGCTCCCCCACCGACCCCATCCACCCCATCGGCCCCGTCGCCACCTTTGACCCCGCGGACACCATCAGCACCGTCGACCCCGTCGACCCCGTCGACCCCATCGGCCCCCTCGGTCCCGTCGCCACCTTCGACCCCGCAGACACCATCAGCACCGTCAACCCCGTCGACCCCGTCGACCCCATCGGCCCCGCCCGTCGCGCCGGGCACCGCTGCCGCGAGCTCCCGCACCGCGTCGTCGACCTCGGCGGCGGGCCCGCGGCCCGTGCCGAACCCCTGCACCCCGCCCGCCCAGGTCCAGGTCATGAACAGATCACCGGCGTCGACGAGGCGGACCTGGACCACGGGACGGCTCGTCAGGTCGTCGGTGGCCCAGAACGGCACCTCGTGCGCGTCCACGATCCGGCGCCGGTAGCGGTACTCGGCCGCCGCGATGTACTCCTGGAGCGCGACCCGGCCGGAGCCGGGCGCCATCCGCACCTTCGGCGGCGGCGCGACCCGCAGCCCTGCGGAAGCGGCGGCCTCCGCCGCGACACCGCCGAGCGCGTCGGGAGCCCCCTCGCCGCCGTGGACCTTCATGGCCGGGGCCGGGAACACGGGCACGGCGTCCTGGTGCGGCGTGCGCTCCAGGGCCAGGGAGGCGCCCGCGCAGCGGTGTTCCACCACTTCGAAGAGCAGCCCCTGGTCCTGTCGGCGTACGGCGAGACGGAAGACGAGGCGTACGGCGTCGTCCGCGAGGGCGAGCCACTGGCTGCGGGCGTGCGCGGTCGCGAAGTCGAAGCGTGCCGCTTCCAGGGCCAGTGCCGCCGGAAGGGCCAGGGACAGCGCGGTGTCGACGGACCGCCGCTCGTGCTCGCCGTGCTCGGTGCGGTTCAGGTTGTCCTCAAGGGTGCGGGCGAGCATCAGGTCGACCTGCGCGCAGCGCTCGTACACCGCCCGCTCCTGGTACACGTCGCGGGCACGCTGCGCGAGGCGCCGCAGCTCGGGGATGTCGCCGCGCTCGTACGCGTGCTGGGCACCGAGGAGCATGGTGTCGGCGGCGGCGATCGAGGCACCGATCTCCTCGAAGCGGGCCAGGCTCGCCGCCACCAGGGCGCTCGATCCCGCGACGTCGCCGCGCTGCCCGGCGAGGAACGCGCGGGCCTGTTCGCAGACCGCGAGGTCTCCTGACCTGCCCTGCGCCTCGAAGAACGCGGACGCCCGCGTGAACAGCCGCTCCGCGAGCTCCAAGTCGCCCCTCAGCATCGCGACGTGGGCCCGCTGCGCGAGCAGGGAATGCTGTTCACCGGTGTCGCCCGTCGCCACGAAGCCGTCCGACGCGCGGGCGAGGTAGTCGTCGGCCGCGTCGTACCTGCCGGTCGAGGCACAGATCAGGCCGAGGGCGGTGAGGAGCCGCGGCAGGGCCTCCACCGCGGTCGGGGGTGTGGTCGCAAGGAGCGCCGTGGCCTGCTCCTCGGCCGCCCCCCACGCGCCGCGTTCCATCAGCAGGTGCACCCGGTTCAGGCCGATCTCGGCCGTACGCAGCCCCTCGGGGTCGTCGAACTCGGGCAGCGTGTGCGCCGCCTCGTCGAGAGCCGCGAGGGCCTCGTCGAGGCGGCCGGTGCCGCGCAGCAGGTCGGCACCGGCGAGCAGCGTCTTCAGCCGCACCTCCAGCCACAGTTGGCGGCCGCGCGGCCCCATGGGTGCGGAGGCGACGCCGTCGAGCAGCCGCCGGGACCGGTCGACGGCGTCCTCGGCCCCCGCCAGGTCCGTGACGGTGAGCCGGACGCTCGCGAGGTCGGACAGCAGATGCGCCCGCAGGAACCGTACGTCGGGCGAGTCCTCGAGGGTCTCCGCGACGGTCAGCAGCTCTTCGTAGACCGCGACGGCAGCAGTGTGCTCGGCGGCGAGCCGGTACTGCTCCGCCCGGGCGAGGCCGCCGTCGAACGGCTCCCCGTACAGCGCCACCACCATGGCGTTCCCCTCCCTGTCCGCCTTCTGTCGTCCGCCGTTGCCTGTCGTCCGTCCTGTCCGTCCTGTCCGTCCCGTCCGTCTGGGTCCCTCCAGTTCCGGCACGGGTCAGTAGTCCTCGTCCGCGGCGATGGCAGCGGCGGCGGTCTCGGCGAGGAACGGCACCGAGGCCGCGGCGTGCGGCGGCACGTCGTACGGGAGGTCCGGTGCCGCCGCGGCCAGGCGCCGCCGGGCCAGCGCGCGGACGGCGTCCCGGGCGGCACGGTCGTCCACCGCCCCGGCTCCGGGTACGGCGTCGGGGCCGATCGAGGGCTCGGGCGCGGGGCCAGGGTCGAAGCCCGGCAGCACGACGGCGACTTCGACGCGCGGCAGCTGGACTCCCGGCGCCGGGCCCCCGTTCAGGTCCAGGTCGCCGTGGCCCGCCCACAGGTCGTCCCGCCGCGCAAGCGGCACCCGGCCCCGGTGCACACCGTTCACGCACACCTCGGCGACGAGGGGTGCGCCCGCGGGGGCCCTGCCGTGGGCGAGTACCTCGACCTCGATCCGCCGCTGTGCGCCGAGCGCCCTGGCGGTCCAGGACACGGCGTCCTCCGCCGCGTCGACGAAGCCGGGCGGGTAGCGGCGCCAGTCATTGGTGCCCGCGCCCCGCGCGATCACCCGGCCACCCGCGGCGGTCGGTGCGCCCGCCGCGAGGGCGTAGCCGGTGCGCCGCGCGAACAGCGTGCCGGGGTCGGCGGGCGCCCCGGTCGAAGGCCGCTCGGCCAGGGCTGCGCGGAGGTGCCGCAGGGCGGGTCCGTCGAGCCCTGCGGCGTCCGCCGCGGCGTCGACGAGGAACAGGACGGCTTCCAGGCGGCGGGCCGTGGGCGTGGACGGCGGTGCCGCGTGCCACCACTGGATCAGCGGGGCGAGGGCGGCCCGGTGCTCGTCGACGAGTTCGGCGGCGCAGTCGTCGGGCTGGTCGCCGCCGTCGTCGAACAACTGCTGGCACCGGTGGGTGAGCGCGGCCGTCTCCACGCCCAGCACGTCCGGTGCGAGCACCGGGATGCCGTCCGGGTACGAGGCGGGCCACCACCTGGCCGTCCAGTGCCCGAGGGCCAGACGGGCCGCGTCGCCCGCGAGCGCGGTCAGGTCCGCGGGCACGCGGACCCGGGCCGGACTCCCGGCCGCTCGGCCGGTTGCCCGCTCGTGCACGGCGAGGGCGACGCGTTCGCCGTACAGCGCCCACAGCCACTGCTGCGCCCGTCCCGCGTCGTGCACCTGCGCCGAGGGCGGCCCGGGTGCGCCGAGGACCGGCCAGGTCAGGACGGCACCCGCGACATCGAGCACGGCCCGGGTGAAGTCGGGGCCACGGGCGGGGGCGGAACCGTCGCCGATGGAGGCAGCGGGGGCGACCAGGATCGTGCCGCACTCCCCCACCGAGACATCCACCGGGACACGAGCCGGCGAAGGGCCCGGCACCGGGACGCCGGTACCTCCCGCCCCCGTCACGAGCCGCTCCCCCCGGTTGCGAGGGCCGGGTCGGGTGCGGCGTCCGCAGCCGTCTCGGGGAGCGTCGGCGAGGGCGCCGCCGGAGCGGTGGTCAGGCTCCGCAGCGCCGACCTGACCTTGGCGCGGTGGTCCATCATCACCGAGCGTGCGACCCCGTCGAGCACCGCCCAGGCCGCCGCCAGGTCGGTGAGGGGCGCGTCGTGGACGTCCCGTCCGTGCAGCCGCACCCACAGCCTCCGCATGTAGGCGGCCCACGGGGTACGGAGTTCCTGGGCGAGCGCGTCCAGGACGCCCCCGCCGGGGTCGGGCCGCGGGGAGACGGTCATCCTGCGGGCGCGCAGCACCGAAGCCTCCCGCCGCCAGCGGCTGTTGACCGCGCGGTGCGCCGCCGTACGGCCGGGCGGGTGCTGTCCCGTGCCCAGCGGGTCGAGGCCGCTCGCGAGCCCCCCGCCGAGGACGACGGCGACGCGCAGGCTCGCGTCGTACAGTCCGAGCGGAGCACAACTGCGGCCGGTCTCGCGTGCGACGAGCTCCGCCACCGCCGGCAGTTCCCCACGCCGGGACGACGACTGGAGGACGACGAAGAGCCGCTCGAAGAGCGTGCGGTCGAGCGGCGCGGCCAGCGTGGCCGTCGACGCCCCGACACCCACCTCCGGCCGTGGCGGCAACCGTCGCCCGCTCAGGCCCAGATGGTCGGGGAGCGCGTCGCCCGCCGCCCACACGCCCCTCGGCGCAGCCCACAGCGCCCTGCCGAACTGGCCGCCGTGGTCCGCTTCGACCATGGCCGCGTAGGCGGGCGAGTCCGCGGCCCCTTCCGGTGTGCCGCAGGCCTCCAACGCTTCGGCGGCCAGCGCGACGGCCGCACCGGCGTCGACGGGCGGGGGACGGCTCTCCCAGGCCGCGGCAAGCTCCGCCTCGAGCAGGGAACGCCGGGCGGTGTCGGCGAGATGGCTCTTGAGGGCTTCGACGGTGCGTCCGCCGGTCGTGTCGGCCACGTCCTCGACGACCGCTCTGGCGGTGCCGTCCGCGCCCGCGCGGGGAGCGCCGTGCTCGACGGCGAGTTCGAAGCAGCGCTGGAAGTACAGGTCCTGCGGGTTGCCCGCCACCACGCCGAGCGCCCGCCGCGCCTTCTTGAGCAGGGTGAACCACTGTGCCGTCGCCATGAGCCGCGGACCGGACCCGCGTATCAGCCCCGCGAGCCGGGCCGCCGCCGTCGCGTCCAGGAAGTCCGCGGCCAGTTCGGGGTGGTGGGCGGGCCTGACGATCAGCGGCAGCACGATCAGCTTGACCGTCCGGGTCAGCGGCGCCCCGCCGGGGCCGCTCAGGGACGCGAGGCCGGGGCCGAGGTCACGCCAGGCGTGGTCGATGACCATGGCACGCGGCCGGCGCTCGCCCGGCGGCTGCATGGGGGGCGGCATGGCAGGAGCGTACGCCGTGCGGGCGCGGCGCACGAACCTGGGATCGGTAGAGGCACGGGGCCGCCTAGCGTTCCCCTCGTCCACGACCGGACGACCGGGCACGACCGGGCACAGCCAGAAGGGAAGCGCACCATGGGAATCTTCGGACGGCGCAGGAGCCGTGAGGAGCGGGCCGCCGAGATCGCGGGCAAGGTGGCATCCGGCAAGGGGCTCTACGGCCGCACTACGCGTGCCTTCCTCGGCGGCCAGGACTTCGCCCGCGTACAGCGGGCCATCGGCGCCCACCGCTCCGGGAACGACGTACGGCAGTTGCTCGCGGCGGGCGCGCCGACGATACCCGCCGTCGTCGTGTCCATCGGTGACACCGGCCAGTTGGTCAATTTCGATCCGGTCGTCGACCTGGTCCTCACGGTGTCCGGCGCCGCCGAGTACGTGGCCTTGCAGACCGTCGTCTCCAAGCTGCGCATCCCGCGCTCCGGCGACCAGGTGCTGCTGATCGCCGACCCCGGCAGGCCCGGCTCCTACCTCTACGCCGGGGACGGTGTGGCCCCGTGAGCACGGCACCCGTTCACGAGGCGGCGGCGTCGGACTTCGTCCTGCTCACGTTCGACGGCCGGGTCCTGGAGGTGTTCGGCTACGTCGACGCCGCCCGCTACCACGTGTGGGAGGGGCCGAGGATGGAGTTCGGCACCGGCCGGTCCCGCAGGGTGGTCATCACGGTGCGCGGCGGCAGACGCCAGTCCGTCCCGTACGACGCGGACCGGCGCGCGGGACTGGAGGAGCTGGCGGAGGCGCTGGCACGCAGCGTCCCCGAGAGGCCGGGGTCCTGAGGTGCTGGAGCTGTGGTGGGTGGTGCCCGCGGCGTGGACAGTGCTCGGCTACATCCTGTCGTGGGCCGGACTCAGCCGGGCCCAGCGGGCGGTGTGGGTGCCAGCCCGCGTCGTACGCGTGGAGCAGCCCGCGCACGGCGCCTCCAAGCAGCCCGGCATACCGGTGACGCTCGCGTTCCACGACCCGGCCACCGGGCGGGAGTTCACCCTGACGAACACCGGCCGGCACGGACCCGCGGTCGGGGAGGCGTGGGTGGGCCGGGTGCTGGAGGTGCGCTATCCGCGAGGCCGCCCCCACCGGTTCCGCGTCGTGTTCGACCCCGACGAGAAGAAGGGCCGGACAGGACCGAACTGCGCACTCGTTCTGCTCCTCGTCGGCGTGGTGGTCCACGCGACTGTCGCCCGGGGCTACCCGTGGGCGCTCCTCGGCTTCGGTGTCCTCCTCGTCGCGTTCGCTGCGGCAAGCCCCGACATCCGCCTCGCGCGGACCCGTGACGCCCTGCTCGCTTCGGCCGTCGCCGTCCCGGCGCGCGTCGTGTCCGTCACCAAGGACGTGTACAACGACGGGGAGGGCGGGGACATCGTCAATCACGCCCCCGTCGTCACGTTCACGACCCTTGAAGGCGTCGACGTCACCGTCCTGTGCCGGGAGGGCATCGCCTCCCCCGGCCGCTCCCTCGGCCGCGAACTCACCATCCACTACGCCCCTTCCGACCCGGCGGTCTACACGGCCGACCCGGTCGCCGACCGCAGGAACAACAGGAAGAGCATCGGAGTGATCGTCCTGTTGGCGCTCGTGGGTGCGGCGGGGGTGGTGGCGGGCGTCGTCACCCTGTGAAGGCGGGCGAGGGAGCGGGGTCCTCCTGTGAACGCGGGGGAGGGAGCGAGGCCCTGCTGTGCACGCGGGCGAGGGAGCCGAGTCCTCTCAGGCTCGGGTGCGGCCGACCGCGCCGTAGCCCATGACCTCCGTGACCTCCGTCTCGTCGTCGGGGCGCCAGGCGAAGAGCGGCACGAGGCCGGGGTCGACGAGGTCCATGCCCTCGAAGAAGCGCAGCAGCTCCTCGACGGTGCGGGGCTGGTAGGGCAGGGCGCCGGGGGCCGCGGAGTAGGCCTCGCACGCGGCGATGATGGACGGCGTGGGGATGTCGTGGCTGAGCATGAGGCAGCTGCCGGGGGCGAGGCGCGCGAGGAGGCGCCCGGTCACGCCGTGGGCCTCCTCGTCCGGGAAGTGGCCGAGGACGCTGCTGAAGGTGAGCATCACGGGCTCGGACAGGTCGAAGCGGTCGGCGACGTGGTGCATGATGACGTCGGTGTCGCGCATGTCGGCGTCGATGTAGCTGCTCAGGGGCGGGTCCTGGTAGGCGCTCTGGTGGGCGAGGACGACGGGGTCGTTGTCCACGTAGAGCACGCGGGCGCCGGGTTGGTGCCTGCGGACGATCTGGTGGATGTCCGGCTCGAGCGGCAGGCCCGCACCGAGGTCCAGGTACTGGGTGACTCCCGCCTCCGCGGCGGCCCACCGCACGGTCCGGCGCAGGAACTGGCGGGCGGAGCGGGCGTCGGCGGTGATGCCGGGCGCGACCTTCTCCACCGCCTCGACGGCGGCGCGGTCCCGTTCGTAGTTGTCCTTGCCGCCCTGTGCCGCGTTCCAGAAGCGCGCGCTGCTCACTTCTCCCTCGGAGGAGGGCTGTTCGGGGGTGCGGGCCAGGGACTCTGTCATCGTCGGGCTCCTCAGGGGGCGTTCGGTCCGGGCAGCGGCGCGCCGGGCCCGCAGCCGGGTGCGACACGCTGGGTGCCGACGGCGGGACGGAGCGTCCGGATGATCTGCACCATTGTCGTGGGCCCCCCGGTAGGGAAAGCGTCAGGGTCGACGGCCTTCACCGCCTCCACACGATCGCACTCCCCTGCTCCTACGATCGCCCCATGGCCTTCTTCCGCGTCGAACGCACCACCCCGCTCAGCCCGGCCGAGGCCTGGCTCCGTCTGACGGACTGGGAACGGCACGGACAGGTGGTGCCGCTGACCGGGGTCACCGTGTCCGGTTCGCCGCCGTACGGCGAGGGCACCGTGTTCACGGCCCGCTCGGGCATCGGCAGGGTCGCGTTCGACGACCCGATGGAGGTCGTCGTCTGGCAGCCCCCGGAGCCGACGCGGTACGGGTTGTGCCGCCTCGTCAAGCGGGGTTCCGTGGTGACGGGGTGGGCCGAGATCGAAGTCCACGCGCGGGGGCGGGGCGCACGGGTGGTGTGGCGTGAGGAGCTGCGGGTCCGCGGGGTGCCGGGGTTCGCGGACCCGGTGGTGGCGCGGGTGGCGTCCTGGACGTTCGGGCGGGCGGCGACGGCACTGCTGGCCTAGGCGACGCTGCCGGCTCGGGCGGCACTTCTGGCCCAGGCGGCGCTGCTGACCCAGGCTGCGCTGCCGGCCCGGGCGGCTCTCCTGCCTGGCGGAGGCGGCGGCGCCCCGTCAGGCCGCCGGTTTCTCCCAGACGGACACGTGCCCGGTGCTCTCGCTGGTGAACGGGGCCCGTGACCACCCCTCCCACCGGTCGCGCAGCCGCAGTCCGGCAAGGCGCGCCATCAGGTCGAGTTCGGCGGGCCAGACGTACCGGAACGGGATGGACCAGTGCTCGGCCCTGCCGTCGTCGATGGTGACGTAGTGCGAACTCATCGCCTGGGTGGCGACGTCGTACGTGTCGAAGGCCCATCCTCCGGCGTCGACGCGGAACGGCACGGCCGTCTGTCCGGGCGGCAGGCGGCGCAGGTCCGGCACCCCCACCTCGACCACGAAGGTGCCGCCGGGCCGCAGCTGGGCGGCGGCGTTGCGGAAGCAGTCGACCTGGGCGTCCTGCGTGGTCAGGTTGTTGATGGTGTTGAAGACGAGGTAGACGACCGCGAACGGGCCGCCAGGGACGGTGGTCGTGGCGAAGTCGCCGATCGTCACGGCGACGGCCTCGCCGCCCGGCTTCGCCCGTAGCCGATCCGCCATGGCGCGGGACATCTCGATGCCGTGCACCGGTGTCCCGCGGGCGGCCAGGGGCAGCGCGATCCGGCCGGTGCCCGCGCCGAACTCCAGGGCCGGTCCCCCGCCCGCCAGTTCGGCGAGCACGTCGACGACCGGGTCCACGGCCTCCGGCCTGAACATCGCCGCGGACGACTCGTCGTAGTCGGCGGCGACGGCTTCTCCGAAGTATCCATCCTCATCGGGCATCCCAGGACGGTAGCGGCCGCGGCACGAGTGGCGCACGGGGTTTTCGTGGCGACCGGTGGCGCACGGGGGGGGACGGCAGGTCCCTCCCGGCAGCGGCGCCCCAGCAGCCGAACCCGTCCCAAAAGGCTGTTGACTCCCCGGTGGGCCACGGCGGAAGGTACCGCTGATCGGCTTGTCATGTTCTTGTCCACACCCCCCAGACAAGAGGTGAGCCTTGTTGCTCCGCCGCACCAGTACCCGAACACACCGCGCCGGACCCCCGCGGGGCAGAGCCCGCCGCGCGGCCGTCCTCACCGCTCTCCTGGCCCTGCTCGTCCCCGCGCTCGCCGCCGGCCCCGCACGGGCGAACCCCGAACCCGCGGGCAGGCCTCCGCTCGTCCAGCCGATCGACCCGCAGCGCTGGCAGAACCCCGACGACATGACCTGGGCCGACTACCGGTCGGTGCCGGGAACGGACTGGGCCGATCCCGACCTCAAGCCGACGCAGCGCACCTTCAAGGGCGCCCTGGTCCTTCTCGACTACCCGGACGAGGAGTTCACGGTCAGCAGGCCGGCGGGGTCGACCCTGTTCGGCAATCCGCAGACCGGCGCCACGGACATTCCGCGCGCACAGCTGCCCGGCTTCTACCGGGACTTCCTCAACAAGCCGGGCGCGCTCAACCGCGGCCACACCATCAACGAGTACTGGATGGAGGACTCCGGTGGCCGCATCGGCGTCGACCTGACGGCCTTCGGCGTCTACCGCCTGCCCCACAAGTCGTTCCAGTACGGCATCGAACCCCAGATGAACCCCGGTGCCTGCCCGCGGAACACCACCTGCGGCAAGAACATCCGCACCGACGGCAAGGCCGCGTGGGTCGCGGACGTCGGCGAGGCCGAGACAGGAAAATTCGACTTCGTCTTCTACCTCACCGCGGGCCAGGACGAGTCGTCCGTGTGGCAGGAGTTCGGCCAGATGAAGTTCGCGTCCCCGCGGGGCGTTCCGGCGAAGTGGGGGCCGCCCGCCCCCATCGCCACCGGCGACAACTCCGCGAGCACCCGCTACGTCCCGTGGACGTCCTGGGCGGCGGCGGCCCGCATCTGGCCCAACGCCTCCGACGGCTCCTCCACCCAGGCCGAGAGCTCCGGCATGGGCGTGTACGCCCATGAGCTGAGCCATATCCTGGGCATCGGCGACAACTACAACAACCCCTACGGCAAGCCCCTGCGCCGCGCCTACACGGGCATCTGGAGCATGCTCTCGCGCGGCTCCTTCAACGGCCCCGGCGGCCCGCACACCCGCTGGCAGATCCCGGCCACCAACGGCGCCTCCATGGGCGCCCAGCACATCCTGCGGGACAAGCTCAAGCTCGGGATCGTCGACGAGAAGAACGTGCTGCGCCTCGACCGCGACGCGCTCAAGGACTCCGGCACGGTCGTCGCCCGGATCACCGCGCGCTCCGCACCGCCGGGCGCCAAGGGACTCAGCGGCGTCAACATCGCCATGAACCGCGATCTGTCACCGGCCTGCTCACCGGAGGCCGACCCGCTGTGCGACGGCGGCGGCTACGAGAACTACACCGTCGAGGTCGTCGACCGCATGGGCATGGACTCCTTCACCCCCGATCACGGTGTGCTGCTCAACAAGACCAAGAACGAGGACAGGGCCCCGTTCGCCTGGGTGGTCGACTCGCACCCCGAGGACATCGACATGCTGGATTACACGCGCCCCGACGGCACCCCGCAGAAGATCACCATGGGCGACTACCGGCAGCTCAGCGACGCGCTGCTGCACGCGGGCGCCGACTCCGGCAGCGAGTACGAGTACGTCGACCGCGCCAACCGGCTGCACTTCTACGTACTCGACCTGCGCCGCAGCCGCTCCGGAGTCCTCTCGTACACCGTCGCCGTGAAGTCCCTCGACGGCGACGGCGAGCAGCGCCGCGGGGTCGAGCTGCGCCGCGGGCACGCCGAGGGCGACCCCGGGCGCCGCGCGGTGTGCTCCTTCGACCTGGCCAACACCGGGCGCGCCGGGACCGGGCAGGCCGGGCACCCGGAGAGCGCGGACCGCTACCTCGGCTCGGACGTCTACCGGCTCACCGCCACCTCGCAGGGGCGCGGCTGGTCGGCGTGGCTGCCCAACCGGCTCGCGACCGCAAGGGCCGGCGGTTCGGTCGAGGTCGACGTGGCCGTGAAGGCCGGGCCCGGGGCCGAGCGGCAGAACCGGGTCCTGCTCACCGCCCGGTCGGAGAGCGACCCCGGCAAGACCGCGACGGCCGTCTGCAAGGTGCGCACGTCCGGCAAGCCGTAGCGGACACCTCGCGGACGCGTGGCCGTCGTCACGCCACGGACCCTGCTGTCCCCGGCCCCGTTGCTCCTAGGCTTACGCCTGGAAAGGTGGGAATGATGGACATACCAAACGTCGTCGGGGACTGGCAGGAGTACCAGTCCGAGGAATGGGCGGGACTGCGCGTCCGCGTGCACCATCTCCGCAAGGCCGCACCGCAGCGCGGGCGCGACGAGGACGCCAAGGGCCTGACGTACGTGGCCTTCGACGTCACCTTCGACAACCGCGGCTCCACCTACTTCGGCATCGACCTCTACGACCACCCCCGCCACTACGACGTGCGGGTCGGGCGGGACGGGCACGGCGCGTTCGTCGACGAGTTCGGCGGCTCCGTGATCCGGGACTTCAACCTGTATCCGCAGCGCCGCGTGACGGCGACGCTGTACGCCGCCGCGCCCGCGGCGAAGCTCAAGCAGCTGGACATCCAGATCAGCCCGCAGGTCCATGACGAACCGGCGTTCGGCTATGTGTGGAGCGGTGGCCTCGGCGTCCACGAGGCCTCCACCCGTACCGACGGGCGCGCGTCGTCGGCGAGGGCCGGGGTCGCCAGCGAGGTGGAGCGGTTCCTCCAGGACAGCTCGGGCGACTGAGCCCCGTACCCGGTGAGCGAACGGCCGGAGCCCGGTCGACCGAGGTCGACCGGGCTCCGGTGCGTCAGCGTGCGCTCGGGGGCGGTGCCCCCGGCCGCATGCGGCGGCGCTGCTCAGTTGCCCCAGGTGCCCTGGTTCACCGCGCAGTTCCAGCCTGAGCCGCGGACGCTGAACTTCACCTTGTACGAACGGGTGTTCAGCAGGCGCGACTCGACCCGGACGCCCAGGCTCGCCTTCTTCTTGAGCGTCGTGGTGTGGACGGAGACGGTCTTCGAGGTCTTGCGCGTGACCTTTCCGCCCTTCGCCTTCGCCGTGCCGAAGCGGACGTTCTTCACGTTGGTGACCGTGAAGGTGACCTTCTTGAAGCTCTTGTTGCTCTTGTTCTTCAGCCCGAAGTACAGCCCGTCGCCGGTCACCCAGCCGCCGGAGCCGATGTAGAACCTCGACGTGTAGATGATGTCGATCGGGCAGGCCGCGCTGCGCGGCGCGACCTTCGAGGCCGTCGCGGACGGCGCCGGCGTCGAAGCGGATGCGGAACCGGCCAGTCCCAGCTGGGTGGCGGTGAGCGCCCCGGCCGTGGCCAGGACTGCGGCGGTCGTACGCATGCGGTTCACTCGGTGATACCTCTCCCCCTGCGGCCCCGGGTGGGGCCGAACTGACAGCACAGTGCGATGCGATTCCGCAGAACGACTCACGTCGCCGTGCGGCGCCCCGTATTCCTAGCACGAGAGCGACACGGGGAAACAAATGAGCCTTCGCGTCACGCGGCACTGTGACAGAAGCCGGACAATCGTAAATCATGCGGCGCGGTGCCTGGGTACGGGTTTTCCGCGCCGTGACCGCGCCGTTGCCGCGCGGCACGGGCGGTGCCGGGCGCGGCAACGCGCAGGTCGTTCCGGTTCCGGTCCGCTCCTGGGAGAGCCGCCGCAGGCATGGCCTGTCTCAGCCGTCACGGGAGGCGCCGTGGCAGGTGCAATGGACGGACACAAGGAGATGGACCCGTTCGTGCGGGCGCCCCCGGCCCGCACCCGTCAGAAGGAGACGCACCTTGACGGCGAACGATCACGACACGAGCGGCACACCGGCCCCCGGCCCGGACGAAGTCGGGGCGATGTACGACCAGTTCGGCGACCTGCTGGCCATGACCCTTGGCTCGGCGGCCGTGCACATCGGCATGCTGGTGCCGCACGGCGAGCGCACCCCCGTCACCACCCTCGTCGGTCTCGCCGACCTCGCGCAGGACCGGCAGACCGAGTTCCTCATCGACGCGCTCCACCCGAAGCCGGGGGCGCACGTCCTGGACATCGGCTGCGGCACCGGCGGCCCCGCGCTGCGCCTGGCGGAACGCACCGGCACCCGGGTCTCCGGCATCACCGTCAGCGAGCGCCAGCTGGCCCAGTGCGAGGAGCGGCGCACCGGCCATCCGGCGGCGGCCCGCGTGGACTTCGCGTACGGCAACGCCATGGCGCTCGGGCACGCCGACGCGTCCTTCGACGCCGCCTGGTCGATCGACTGCCTTCCGCATCTGTCCGACCGGCCTCTGGCCCTGCGCGAGGCCCTGCGGGTGCTCAAGCCGGGCGGGCAACTCCTGTGCACCGAGTTCACGCTGCGCGGCACCCCGACCGACGCGGAGACCGCGGCGTACCGCGAACTGTGGGCCTCTCCGCCGCTGCGTTCGTTCACGACGCTCGTCGGTGACGTCGAGGAGGCCGGTTTCCAGGTCCTGCGCGTGCAGGACATGACCGCCAACGCGGTGCTCTCCTCGGAGCTGATGGCGGCGCTGTACCAGGACCGGCGCGCGGAGATCGAGGCGCGCTACGGCAAGGAGTTGCTGGTCCGCACGGATCCTCTGATGGGCCCCTACCGCTCGTTCTGCACGAGCCATGTGGAGTACCACCTGCTGCTGCTCGGCAAGCCCGGCGCGTAGCGGTACGTCCGCTCCGGCGGCGGGTCAGCCGCCGGCGTCCACCACCTCGTCGGGCGTCTCGGGCGTCTCCAGGAGGACCTCGAACGTCTCGATGAGGCCGAGGAACGGTGCCGTCCCCCACGCCCGCACCGCGAGGGCGGCCGCGAGGACCGCGGCGCCGTGGGCTCCCGACACGCCGTCCTGCCACCAGGTGCGCGCCGGTGTGCCGTCGCCTGCGGCCCAGGCGCGCACGGCTTCGGAGACGGCCAGTTCGTGGTGCGGCGGTCCGGCGGCTGCGAGCGCGGCGGCCGTGCGTGCCACGTCCGCCGGGGTGAGGGTGCGCGGCGCCGACATCACGATGCCGACGACGAGCCGCAGGATGTCCCCCGTGACGTGCGGCAGCCGCCGGACCACCGCGCGGCCCGCCCCGTCGAGGGCCGCGTCCACCGCGGCGGGCTCCGCGCGCGCGTAGGCCCCCACGAGCGCGAGCCCGCGGCGCATCGCCTCCCGGCCGGATGCGTCCCCCGCCGCGGCTTCGCACGGGCCGAGTGGCGCCGAGTACGTCGTCATGCCCCATCCCCTTTCGCAGGACGCCCCCGATCCTGCTACGTGAAGTGCACTTGAGGTCAAGTCCGCGTCCGCGTCCGCCGTAAGGCACACCCGGGGCTCACTTGCCCCTGCCCCTGTCACCGTCCCCACCGTCGCCCTCGCCGTACAGGCGTGCCGACGCGTCCACGTGCGCGAGCCTGCGCAGCGCGTTGAATACCGCCTCGCCGAGCACCGTGCCGATCACCACGCTCTCCACCAGGTCCTCGACGGCGACCCGGCGGCCGACATAGCCGAGGTCGGCGCGGGCCACGCGCTCGGCGGCGTCGGCGTAGTCGTCGAGCAGTTCCGCGAACGCTCCGTGCTCGAGCCGGTTCAGCGCGGCCAGGGCCCGCGCGAGGTCCGCGGCGGCCGGGCTCGACCCGTCGGTCCGCCAACCGCGCCGCGCGATCAGCTCCTGGACGGCGGTGCGGGCGGCTGCCGCCTCGGGGTCGTCGCCGTCCGCGCCCTTCCCGCCGAGCCGGTCCGCGGCGGCGCCGAGCACCTTGTGCAGCGGCCGCCCGGGTTCATCGACCGCTTCGAGCACCTCGGCGATGGCGGCCACCTTCAGGCCGCCGACCTCCAGGAGCGCACGGATCAGCCGGAGCCTGCGCTCGTGCGTCTCGCCGTACTGCGCCTGGTTGGGGCTCGACAGCTCGCCCTGTGGCAGGAGCCCTTCCCGTACGTAGTACTTGATGGTCGGCACCGGCACGCCGGTCCTGCGACTCAACTCGCCGATGCGCACGGGCTGTCCACTCTCCTGTTCGTCACGCTGCCCGGGCCGAGCAGCCCTTGCCAATCCCCACCCCATCATAGATAGTTCCGCTATCGGATAGTGGCTAGCGCCACTATCCATTACCCGCAAGCACCCGAGCTCACGGGTTCACGGGTTCAGGGGTTCACAGGTTCACGAGGGGAATCACATGACGTTATGGCGTACGTGGCACCGCCCGCTGGTGCTGTTCTCCGCGGCCATGGCCGTCCTCACCGTCCTCTGCGCGGTCGGTGCCGTCGTCGACGACCGCGTTCTGGTGGGCGCGCGGATCTGGTTCAAGCCGCTGAAGTTCGCGCTCTCGTTCGTCGCGTATGGGATGTCGCTCGCCTGGATGCTGTCGCTCCTGGACCGCGGGCGGCGGGTGGGCTGGTGGGCGGGCACGGTCGTCGTGGCCGCGAGCACGGTGGAGATGGTGCTCATCACCTGGCAGGTGGTGCGCGGCAGGCGCAGTCACTTCAACAACGAGACACCGTTCGACTCGGCGCTCTTCGACGCGATGGCCGTCACCGTGGTCGTCCTCTGGCTCGGCACCCTCGTCATCGCCGTCCTGCTGCTCCGTGCCAGGATCCTCGACCGCGCCGCCGCGTGGGCGGTGCGCTGCGGCATCGTCGTGGCGCTGGCCGGGGCCGCTGTCGGCTTCCTGATGACCCGGCCCGCCCCCGGCCAGGTGCGCGGCGAGTCCCCGGTGGTCGGCGCGCACAGCGTGGGGGTGCCGGACGGCGGCCCCTCGATGCCGGTGACCGGCTGGTCGACCACCGGCGGCGATCTGCGGGTCCCCCACTTCTTCGGCATGCACGCGCTGCAACTGCTGCCGCTGGCGCTCGTGGTCCTGACGGTGCTCGCGCCACGGATGGTCCGGCTGCGGGACGAACGCGTACGGCTGCGTCTCGTCCTGGTCGCGTCCGGAACGTATGCGGCCCTCTTCGCCCTGCTCACCTGGCAGGCCCTGCGCGGCCGGCCCCTGATCCACCCGGACGGCGCGACGCTGACTGCCGTGGGCGTGATCGCCTGTGCCGCGGTCGCCGGGACGTACGGGGCGCTGCGCGGGGGGTCCGGCCCGCCGTCCGGGCCGGACCGGGGGGCTGGGGGGCAGAAGGTCGAGCGGGCCGCGGGAGGTGCGGTCGCCGGAGGTGCGGCCTCCGAGCGTGCGGCCACCGGAGGTGCGGCCGCCGGGCGTGCGGCCGCCGGTCAGGAAGTCGAGGTCGTCTCGTGACCGGATTCCTCTTCGAGTTCTCCTTCTGGCTCGCCGCTCCCGTCTGGCTCCTCATGATCTTCGCCCCCGGCTGGGGCCCGACCGCCCGCGTCGCCGCGTCACCGCTGACCGTCGTCCCCGTCCTGGCCGTCTACTTCGCCCTGGCGGTCCCCGTCCTGCCCGAACTGTGGTCCGCGGTCTCCTCCCCGGACATCGACACCTTCCGCGAACTGACCGCCCGTGCCCAGGGGGCGGGCGCCATGTGGGCACAGGTCATTGCCTGGGACCTGCTGCTCGGGCAGTGGATGTTCCGTGAGGCGCGGCGCCTCGGTGTGCACCCGCTGGTGACGGGGCCGCTGCTGGTCCTCGCGATCCTGCTCTCACCGTTCGCGTTGGCGCTGTTCCTGGTGGTGCGGGCGGGCCTGGTCCGGCGCACCCGCGCTCCGGCCGCCGCCCCGTGGCGGCCGGCGGGTTCCCCCTGATCGTTCCGCCCGCCGGGTGCTGCTCATGCCGTACGCGGACGTAGGGTGAACGGCTGTGGCTGACAAGTACACCGACTGGAACGAGCTGGTCACCGACAGGGATCCGGACACCGGCGAGCTCGTCAACGTCGAGGGCCGGGACTGGTACATCAAGCTCCGCCCCGCCTCGGGCGTGTACCTGCTGCACCTGGCGATCCACGGCGGCGCCATCGAGGCGCCGCCCGAGCAACTGGCCGAACACGCCGCTGGCGACCGCCCGTTCTACACGTTCGCCGGGACCAGGAGCAGCGGCAACGCGTCGCTGCACATCACGTCGACGCGCTTCGACGAGCCGCAGGCCGTGGACCTCGCGCGGCAGGCCACGCGCATCGTGTCGTGGCACGGCTCCGCCGGGCGGGCGGACGAGGCCGTCACCTACATCGGCGGTCTGGACTCGGAGTTGGGGTCACTGATCCGCGCCCGGTTGACCGAGGCCGGTTTCCGGTGCGAGGACCCGCCCGGCGACCTGGGCGGCATGAGCCCGCGGAACATCTGCAACACCGGGCTGCGGTCCCGCGGGGTGCAGCTGGAGATCTCCCGCGCCCAGCGGCGGCAGTTCTTCACCCCCGACCTGCAACGGTCGACGATCCAGGACCCGGCGAACCGGACTGCCGCCTTCTACGCGTACGTGGAAGCCGTGAACCGCGGCGTCGCCGACCTGGCGTGCGACATGTGAGGGCGCGTGCGGGGTCGGCGAGGGCGTGTGCGGAGTGCGTGCTCCTGGTGACGGCGTACTCAGCCGTTGCGTCGCGGTTGCGTCCCGGCTGCTCAACGGCTGCTCAACGGCTGTCGAGCGGCTTGCCGTACTTCTGGGCCACGGACAGGTACGGGAGGCCGAGCGTGCGGGGTGAGAAGGCCTTCGCGTTGGTGGCCGAGGCGTTGGGGAGGAGCCAGGTGGCGCCCAGGGAGGCGTTCTCCCCGGGGGATCCGACCGTGACGTCCGGTACGCCGCCGGGGGTGTGGCCGCCCGTGGCGATGGCCGCGCCGAAGGTGTCGCCCGCCTCGGCGACTCCCGGCACGCCGGGCGTGTCCTGGTTCCAGGCGACGGACGCGGCGGCGCCGCCCGCGCCGAGCAGGCCCCTGGCCCCGCCGCGGAGCAGCCAGGCCGCGCCCGCCCCCGCTCTGCTTCCGACGGCCTCACCGGGAGCACCCGCGATCAGGTCGTCGCGGCCGTCACGGTCGACGTCGGCGACGGCGAGGGCGGCGCCGAAGCGGTCGCCGTCCTCGGCCACGCCCGGGACGCCCGCGGTGTCCTGGTTGAGGGTCTGGGCGCGGCTGCCGAACGAACCGCCCGCGGGGCTTCCGTAGTGGAGGTGGATGCCGCCCCCCTCGGCACGCTGCTCGGGGCCGCACGGGTCGTCGATGTTCTCGTCGGCGATCTCACGGCACTCGCCGAGCGCCAGGTCGTCGTGGCCGTCGCCGTCGAAGTCGCCGGTGGCCAGGGCGGTCACGCCCGCGTTGTCGGTGTTCCAGAAGTTGGCCAGGGCGGACCGGCCGGCGTCCCACTTCCACAGGCGCACGTGGGACTGCGTGTGGGGCTCGCCCGCCGTCCAGTACGCCACGGCCAGGTCCGCGGTGCCGTCGCTGTCGAAGTCGCCGGTGGCCAGGACGGGGGCGCGGCCGCCCATGGGGGCGGTGACGACGGTGGTGACCATGCTGTCCTCTCTCTGGGCGACACGCGCGACGACCTTGTCCGTGCCGCCGATCACGATCTCCTTGTTGCCGTCGCCCGTCACGTCGGCCGCCGCGACCGACCTGCCGTACGCGGCCGACGGCGACGGCCCGGTCAGGACCGTCGACGCCGGTCCCGGCCCGTCCTTCGAGCCGGCCACGGCGATGACCATGCCCGCGTCCCTGCCGCGGTCGGTGACGTCCTCGCCGGGGACACCGGCGAGGAGTTCCGCGATGCCGTCGCCGTTGAGGTCGGTCAGGGCGACGGACGCGCCGAAGCGGTCGCCCGCCTCCAGGGAGCCGGGAACCTCGGGAGTGGCCTGGGTGACACGGATGCTCCCGTGCGCGCCGACGCCCCTCGGGCCGCCGAGGACGAGGTTCACGTATCCGGCCTTGGACTTGCCGCCGACGGTCCCGTCCGGGACACCGACGGCGAGGTCCGCGTAGCCGTCGCCGTCGAAGTCGCTCGTGGTGGCGCGGGGTGCGGCAGCGGCCGCACCGGGCGGGAGCACGAACCCGGTGGTGAGCGCGGCGGCGGCTGCGACGGCGTACGCGAGGGTGCGGCGGCTGTATGACACGGGGGGGCTCCCACTCGGTCGACGGGAGTACGGGTTACCGGGTGTGACCGCCGAAGGGCACGGCTGGTTGTACGGAGTGCGCAGACGATCGGCCCTGATGGCCGCTCATACGCGCGGTTAGGGTACGTGCGTACGCT
The DNA here is from genome assembly GCF_044328435.1 of Streptomyces sp. NPDC017940. NCBI lineage: Bacteria > Bacillati > Actinomycetota > Actinomycetes > Kitasatosporales > Streptomycetaceae > Streptomyces > Streptomyces sp. NPDC017940. The sequence goes on from NZ_JBIRHJ010000004.1 coordinate 447,624, forward strand.
CGCCGTCCCGTGCCCCGGAGGCCCGCGCCCCGATGGATCCCGTACCGGCGGACCCGCTGATGCGCCGTCACCGCACGGCCCTGCGCCTGTGCTTCGCGATACCCGGCCTGGCGCTCGCCACCTGGGTGACCCGCACCCCCGACGTCCGGGACCGGCTCGGCGCCTCCACTGCCGAGATGGGCCTGGTGCTCTTCGGCATGTCGATCGGCTCGATGCTCGGCATCCTGGTGGCCGCCGCCCTGGTGACGCGGTTCTCCACCCGCCCCGTCATCGTCGCCGGGATGTGCCTGGTGCTGGCCAGTGTGGGCACGACGGCGCTCGGCACGGCGGTGTCGTCGGCGCCGTCGGTGGCCTTCGGCCTGCTGCTCCTCGGCGCCGGCGTGGGCCTGTCGGAGGTCGCGAGCAACGTCGACGGTGCCGGCGTGGAACGGGAGCTCGGCCGGCCCGTGCTGCCCGCCCTGCACGGCTGTTACAGCCTCGGCACCGTGGTCGGAGCGGGACTCGGGGTGGCCGGTGCCGCGGTCGGCTTCCCCGTGCCCTGGCACCTGGCGTTCGTCCTGCTCCTCGTGGTCGGGCTCTTCGCCGTCGCGGCGGCCGGACTGCGCCCCGGCACGGGCCGCCCCGAGGGCACGGCCCCGGGCCCCGGCGGGGAGGCGCCCGCCGGGGACACGACCACGGCGGGCCGGGAGCGCCGGCTGTACCTCGATCCGCGGCTGCTGCTGATCGGCGGTGTGGTGTTCGGTGTGACGCTCGCCGAGGGCACCGCCACCGACTGGCTGCCGCTGCTGATGGTCGACGGCCACGACATGCCCTCCGGCCTCGGGTCGTCGGTGTACGCGGGCTTCGCCGCCGCCATGGCGGCGGGCCGCTTCGCCGGTGGTCCCGTGGTGGCCCGGGTCGGCCGGCCCGCGGCGCTCGGGGGCGGCGCGCTCCTGACGGCCGTCGGCATCGCCCTGGTGTCCTTCGTGGACTCCCCGGCAGCAGCCGGGTGCGCCGTGCTGCTCTGGGGGCTCGGCACCTCCCTCGGCTTCCCGCTGGCCCTTTCCGCTGCGGGCGAGTCCGGGCGTGACACCACCGGCCGCGTCGCCCTCACCTCCCGGATCGGCTACGTCGCCCTGCTTGCGGGACCGCCCGCGCTGGGTTTCGTCGGCGAACACCACGGCCTGCGCACCGCCATGGTCCCGGTCCTGCTGCTCGTACTCGTCGCCGCCGCGCTCTCGCCCGCCACCGCGTCCCGTCCCCGGCACACCGGGGCGGCGGACGAGGGCGGCGCCCGCCTCCCCGGGCCCGCCGTGCGGGTCCCGGGCACCACGGACGCCGACTGATCCGTCACCTGTCGGCGTACGGCGCCGAGGAACCGGCGCCGTGTGCCCCGTGAGGACCCGTGGCCGCCCTGCGCTCCTGCCGGAACTCGCTGGGAGACATCCCGTAGGCCAGGCGGAAGGCGCGGGCGAAGTCCGCCTGGTGGCGGAAGCCCCACCGGGCGGCCGTCTCGCCGATGCTGCGGTGGCCGAGCCTGTGGTCGGCGAGATCGGCGCGGCCGCGTTCCAGACGGCGTCGGCGGATCGTGGCGCTCACCGTCTCCGGACGCCCCTGGAAGAGCTGGTGCAGCAGCCGTACGGAGATGTGGTGGTGCGCCGCGACGGTCGTCGGGCCGAGCTCGGGGTCGCGGAGGTTGTGCTCGATGAACGCCTGGATCCGGGCGAGCAGCGCCTGACGGTGGGTCTCGGGCGGGACGACGGGTGGGCCCGGCAGCTGTCCGGCGAGGAAGGCGGTGGCCAGCGCGGCGCCCACGCCGTCGAGGCGCCGGAGCTCCTCCGCGTCGCACTCCTCGGCGTTCTCCCTGAGCCCGCCGAGGAAACTGGCGAGCAGCGCGCCCACCCCGCCGCGTGCGGAAAGGCGGGTGCCGAGCAGCGCGTCGGTCCGGTTCGCGGGGAGCGGCACGGTGGCCCTGGGGAGCCGGAGCAGGGTGAGCCGCGACAGCCGGTCGTGGTCCTCGAACTCGCAGGCCAGCGGTTGCGAAGTGTCAAAGAGTGCCAGGTCCCCGGCGTGCAGCAGGGTGCTGCTGCGGCCCTGTTCGAGGCCGATGGGGCTGCCGTGCACCAGAAGGAGGAAAAAGCATTCCGGGTCGCCGAGCCGGATGTGCGCGGATGTTCGTCTCGCCGATCCCGGCGAGAAGGAGAACGAGGAGACCCCGGTCCGCGGCAGGTGCAGCGAGGTGGCCGTCCCGCGGAACCTGTCGGTGTACGCGCTGGTGATCGACAGGGGCATGACCGCATCGCCGACCATCGCGTTGAACCACTCGAAGCCTTCGCGTTCGCTGACACTGCTGGTGGAGACGGAGACCCACGCCTCCGGCTCCCCATCCGTACCCGCCATCGCACACCCCCGTGCCGCTGGGCCCGGCCGGGACGCCGGGTCCGGGTGCTCATGGTCGGGCGGCCCGGGGGTGAGGACGAGCACCTCGCCGGTCAGCTTCGCGGTGCATTCCGCGCCAGAGGGGTGCGCGCCGGGCACCGCCGGTTTCCCCGGCGCGGACCGATGGCTGGTACATGCGCTGGGTGCCAAGAATGCGTGCGCTCCCTGCTCAAGACCGGACAGCCGTGCCGGGCCACAGTGAAGCGCAGTGAACCGGCACCGTCCGGGTGCCTTCAGGGCAAGAGGGGAGCACACATGCGCAAGAGGTTCGCCACACTGGTCTCGGTCGGCTCGGCCGTCCTCGCCGTCGCCGCACCGACGGCGGCGAGCGCGGAGGAGACCCGGGTCACCGAGGTGCCCGGGGCGCAAGGGGTGTACGAGTTCCGTGGCGGGGACTACCTCGCCGCGGCCTGGCAGCAGTGCAACGGGGGCACGTGCTTCTTCCAGCACTCCTACGGCAACCAGGAGGACTCCACCGCCCGCATATGGGTCGTGCCCAGTTGCGGCCGCCACCTCGTGCCGCGCCCGTTCGAGGACAAGGCCAGCTCGGTGTGGAACCGCACGCCCACGACCATCTGGATGTACAAGGACCGCAACTTCAACAGCGGCAGCTACATGGGCTCATGGGGAGGGTGGGGGCAGGGCAATCTCGCCGCCCACGAGAACGACAAGTTGAGCGCCGTCGACGCTCGCTGCTGATTCGGGCCGCACTCCACCCACGGGGGGCTGGTGGTGCCGCGTCCGCACGCGGCACCACCGGGTCCGCCGCCGCACGGGTACACCGCCCCCGGTTCCGGCCGAGTCCGGCGTCGGAGCGGAGGGACTGGGTGAAGTCACCCCACGTACGCACCGTCAGGGGCGGGAGGCCGTCCCGGTCGCGGGGCGGCTGCCGCCCTGGTCGTGGTCCGGTTCCCGCACCGGCCCCGCGGGCTTTCCGGCCGGGCGCAGGGCGGCCGTCAGCACCGCCGCCCCGGCAAGTGCGACGAGCATGATCCAGACGGCGCCGACGTGCATGGCATGGACGAACGCCTCGTCGGCGGCGTGCGCGAGAGCGGGCCTGTCGGTCACGGTGGCGACGTGCCGGGCCTGTTCGGCGGAGAGCCGCGCCCGGTCCTGCGCGGCCGCGGGCACCTCGCTCAGCGAGGGTTCGATCGCGTGCCGGTACGCGATCGACATGATCGTGCCGCCGACCGCGATCCCGATCACGCTGCCGGTCTGGCGCACGGTGTTGGTGACGGCCGACCCGGCACCGGCCCGATCGAGCGGCAGGGTACTGATCAACGCTGCCGTCACCGGGCCGAGGACCATGCCGATGGCCAGGCCCTGGACCAGCAGCAAGGCTTCGATCCACAGGAGCGGGGTGCACAGTCCGAAGAACCCGTACGCGCCCATGGTCAGCGCCGCCACCGTGAACGCCGGTGCGCTGACGGCGCGCAGCGACCAGCGGCGCACCAGGCGCGCCCCCAGCGGTGCCCCCAGGATCGCGCCGAGTGCGGTCGGGAGCCCTGCGAGGCCCGCCTCCATCGGCGACCAGGCGCGTGCACCCTGCAAGTAGAACGCGTTGTAGAAGGTGACGGCGGCCGTGGCGAACAGGAGCAGGCCGAGCGCCGCGTTGCCGCCGCCGAACATGCGCTGCGCGAGCAGCCGGGGATCGAAGCCGGGCGCCTTGCTCCGCAGTTCGACGCGTACGAAGGCGGCCAGCAGGACCAGTCCGACGGCTATCGGCACCCAGACGTCCGTGCGGCTCCAGGCGGCCACCTGCCCCGCCCGGATCAGCCCGTAGGCCAGCGCCGCGAGCCCGCTGATCGACAGCAGCATTCCCGCGGGGTCCAGCGGGCGCGGGGTGGGGCTGCGGAAATCCGGAACCAGCAGGACCATTCCGACCACCGCGACGACCACGACCGGGACATTGACCAGAAAGACCGAGCCCCACCAGAAATGGTCGAGAAGCAGCCCCGCGAGGACCGGTCCCGCCGCCATTCCGGCACCGGCGGACGTCGAGGAGACGGCGACGGCGGTCGCCCGCGCCGGACCGGTGAAGGTCCACATGAGGATGGCCATATTGGCCGGCATGATCAGCGCACTGCCCACTCCCATCGCGACGCGGGCGGCGATCAGTTGCCGCGGGTCGTTCGCGTACGCCGCCCATACCGAGGAACCGGCGAAGAGCATCAGGCCCGTGACGAGCACCGTCCGGTGTCCGTAGCGGTCGCCCAGCGCGCCCGCGGTGAACATCAGGGTGGCGAAGGCGAGGGTGTACGCGCCGGTGGCCCACTGGAGTTCGGCCGGGTCGGCGTCCAGTCCGCGGACGGGGTCCGCGAGGGTCTCCAGGGCGATACTCAGGACGGTGTTGTCCAGCCAGATCAGCAGGGAGCACAGCATGAGAACGGCAAGAATCAACTGCTGCCTGGTTTTCGGCAGCGTTGGTGACGTGGTCATCGATACCTTCGGACGCGGTCGGTGAAAACCTGACGCGACGGGACCGTAGGCAATCACCACGCCTCTGTCAATTCCCGAACGACCCTTTATGGACTACCGATTTCACGTACCTCCGAAGGCACGCCAGACGCCCTCTGTCAATTGCCGATGGAAGGTCGAAGGAAATGCTTCGCGCGATATGACGGGGCATGAAGTCGGCCCCTCTGTCAATTTCTCCTATTCGTTCATCTCGATTGTTGCGTGCACTTCTCTCCGATCACTGCCCGATGCGTCGCGGATGGCATGCGCGCTGTGAGCGGAGTCCGTCGCCCCCCTCCCCGCGACGGGACCTGCCATGCTGAGCGAGCTCCGTTGCCCCCGCACCTCTCGGAGGTTGTGATGCGTGCAGGCGTCGTGATCAGCGCACAGCCCGGCGTGGAGGAACTCGCCGTGCGGGCCGAGGATTTGGGCCTGCACAGCTTCTGGGTCTACGACACGCCGATGGTCAACGGCGACCCCTTCGTCGCCCTGAGCCTGTGCGCGAAGGCCACGCGACGCATCAGGCTCGGCATCGGCGTGACCTCACCGGCGCTGCGCTCGGCACCGGCCGCCGCGAGCGGACTCGCCAGCCTCAACGCGCTGGCACCGGGCCGGATCATCTGCGGCGTCGGCACCGGGAACACCTCACGTCGCACCCTCGGCATGCGGCCGAGCACGGCGGCCCGGCTGGAGGAGTTCACCACCGCGCTCCAGGACCTGTGCGCCGGGCGCTCGACCGAGTACCGCGAAGGCGACCGGGTCCGCGACATCCGGTTCCTGCACACCGGGGCGCACGTGAACACCGCCGACCCGATCGAGTTCGTCGTCGCCGCGCTGCACGGACCGAAGGCCGCCGCCGTCGCGGGACGCCGCGGCACCGGCCTCATCTCCGTCGGCCTCCTGGACCCCACCGCCTGGCACGCGCTGCACGACGCCCGCCGCCACGCCGCCCAGGACACACCCCGCTCCCCCGGGTCCGGCACGGGCTCCCGGGCGGACACCGCGGGCTCCACGGGCTCGGCGGACTCTGCGAAGTCGGCGAACTCGGCAGGCCTCACGGACTCCACCGGCTCGTCGAACGCGGCGAACCCGGCAGGCGCCACGGACCCCACGGGCTCGGCGGACTCCTACGTGGTCGCCCCGCTCCACCTGCTCGACGAGGGCGAGGACCCCCGCGGGGACGCGGCCCGGGACGCCACGGGCCACCTCGTCCTGTCGCTCCTGGCCTTCGCCGCCGACACCGCCGCCGACACACCCGCCTTCGCCGAGCAACTCGGACCCGAGGAACGCGAGGCGGTGCGGCGGCTCCTCGACCGGCGCGGCACCACCCCCACCGCGCCGGACCGGCACACCAAGCTCTACCCCGACTACCTCGAACGCATCGCACCGCAGGACCGGGACCTGGTTCTGCCCTCGCTGATGAACGCCCTGGCCCTGCTCGGCACTCGCGACGACCTCCTCGCCCGCATCACCACCCTGGAACAGGCGGGCGTCGACGAGCTCCTCATCCAGCCGGTGGTCGACCCACCCACCGAGATGGCCCGGCTCGCGGGGCTCCTCACCTGAGCGGCCCCGCGCGAGCCGCCCTGTGCCCAGTCCGGTCCGGCCCTACCCGGCCCAGCCCGGCAGGACATGATGGACCCCCATGAACGACGACCCACACCCCCTCCTGGCGCTCTTTCTGCACGCCGCCGAGTCACGCTTCCCGCCCGCGGACGGCCGGGTGACAGTCCTTCCCCCGCTGTCACGGGGGCTGGAGTGCTCCGTCGCCTTCACCGGCCACGCGGTGCTCGCCACCGCGCTGCCCGCTCGCGAGGTCCTCGCCCATGGGCCCGACGGGTACGGGGGTTCCCTTGCGCCCGACTTCCTGCGCCACCTCGCCGGCCGCGAAGGCGACGTCGGCAGCACGGACGTCGTACTCGTCGCGCGCGGCACCTCAGGCTCTGCCCGCCTGTTCGAGCGCTCGGACGTGGACCATCACCCGCGCGTTCGCTACGCCAGGGAGGTGCGTGAGAACGTGCGGGTCCTCGGGGACGCACGGGGTTTCGTCACCATGGCCGACGGACTCGCGGGACGCCGCGAGATCAGTATCGAACTCGAACACCCCGACGGCGCCGGTACGGGGCGCGGCCGGGCCCTGTTGCGTGACGCGCTCACCCTGGTCCCCGCGGGTGAGCCGGTGTTCGCCGCCGTCGCACCGGGGAACGCCCGCTCCCTCCGGGCCTTTCTCGCCACCGGTTTCACACCGCTGGGGAGCGAGGTCGTCATCCGCCCCCGGCGCCCCCGGCTCGGGGAGGGCGGCGGCCCCGAGGCGGCCGCGTACGCGGGGAGCTGAGTCCCGCTTCCCGGTCACTGCGGGGCCGGGCGCCTCGTTGGTAGTCTGTTCGAGGCAGCGTCGACGCGGCGGGTGTGCAGCCGGAGGACAGCGGCTAGAAGCCGTCCAGATGGTCACCGAGTCGGTCGGCGGGCGTGTTCGCGCAGGTGGCAGGGGTTTGTGATGTCCGCACCCGTGTCCTACCCGGCTCCTCTGCCACCCCCGTTCCGGCTCCGCCGGTGCGGTCACCTGCTCGGGCCCGCTGTCGCGGGCCCGCATCTGCCGGGCCTTCCTCGGCACGTACCCCATGAGGAAGGCTCTTCATGACGCACCACGACCGCCGCCCCGACACCGACACCACTGCGCACGACGAGGGCCCCGCCAGCCCGTCCGGGCGGGACACCGGGGCCGACGCCCCCGGGCAGGCCGGGCGCGCCCCCGGCGCGGAGGCGTCATCGGCGCCCTCGGCCGCCACCTTCGCCGATCTTGAACTGCCCGCCGCACTGCTGCGGACGCTGGACGGCCTCGGCGTGCGCGAGCCCTTCCCGATCCAGGCGGCCACGCTGCCGAGCGCCCTCGCCGGACGTCATGTGCTGGGGCGTGGCCGCACGGGGTCAGGCAAGACGCTCGCCTTCGGCCTGCCGCTGCTCGCCCGCACGTCCGGGCGCCGCGCCGAGCCGAAGCAGCCGCTCGCCCTCGTCCTGGTGCCCACCCGGGAGCTGGCGCAGCAGGTCACCGAGGCGCTCACGCCGTACGCCGCCGCGGTGGGGCTGCGGCTCGCCACGGTCGTCGGCGGCATGTCGATCGGCCGCCAGATCGCGGAGCTGCGCGACGGGGCCGAGGTCGTCGTCGCCACCCCGGGCCGCCTGCACGACCTCGTCGAGCGCAAGGCCGTGCGCCTCGGCAGGGTCCGCGTCACCGTCATCGACGAGGCCGACCAGATGTGCGACATGGGCTTCTTGCCGCAAGTCACCGAGGCGCTCGACCTGGTGCACCCCGACGGCCAGCGGATGCTGTTCTCGGCCACCCTGGACCGCGACGTCGACCAGCTCGTCGCCGGCTACCTCCACGACCCCGTCGTCCACTCGGTCGACCCGTCCGCGGGGGCGGTCACGACGATGGAGCACCATGTGCTGGTGGTCCACGGACCCGACCGGTACGCCGTGACCACGGAGATCGCCGCCCGCGACAGCCGCGTCCTGCTGTTCCTCGACACCAAGCACGCCGTCGACCAGCTCACCCGGCATCTGCGGGCCAGCGGTGTGCGCGCCGCGGCCCTGCACAGCGGCAAGTCGCAGCCGCAGCGTACGCGCACCCTGGCCCAGTTCAAGGACGGGCAGGTCACCGTACTGGTGGCGACCAACGTCGCGGCCCGGGGCCTGCACGTCGACAACCTCGACCTGGTGGTCAACGTCGACCCGCCGACCGACCCCAAGGACTATCTGCACCGCGCGGGCCGCACCGCCCGGGCCGGGGAGTCCGGCCGGGTGGTCACTCTGGTCCTCTCCGGTCAGCGCCGCGAGACGAGCCGGCTGCTGGCCGAGGCCGGCATCGAGCCGAAGGTCACCAAGGTGCGCTCGGGCGAGGCGGAGCTCAGCCGCATCACCGGGGCCAAGGCTCCCTCCGGCACCCCGCTCGACGGCGGTCCCCCGGCGTCCCGCCCCAAGAACACGAACACTCCCTTCCGCGGCCTCGGCACCAGCAAGGACACCTCCCGCGGCGCGGGCGGCAAGTCCCGCAGGACGGGTGAGGCCCGCAAGCTGGCGGAGGCCAGGAAGGCGGCCCGGGTCCGCCGCGGGGGCTGACGGGGGCTCGCCACCGCCGGGCCCCCGGGGGTCCGCTGTGAAGGTCCGGGGCACCGGTCCGCCCGGCGCCGTGTAGCCCCCGGCGGCCCACCACCACGGGCGGGACGCGGACCTACGCGTCCTGCGCCTCCTCGATCAGCGACCGCGCTTTGGCCTCCGCCTGGTCGTAGCGTTCCGGGTGGCTGGAGCGTTGGACGGCCTGGGCGAGCCGGCCCGCCGTCCAGCCGGGGTTGCGCCGGTCCTCGTCGACGGCGCGCCGGAGGAAGGACGCGGTGGCGTGCGGCACGTCCCCGCACTGCTCGACCGTGCCCCAGCCCTGGCTGGGGCGCTGCTGGAAGACGCCGACCGAGTCCTGGTCCCCGCAGGCGAGGTTGTTCATGTGGGACTCCACCCAGCCGGCCTCGAAGGCGGCCAGCCGGACCTTGCTGCTCACATCGAGGTCGACGCAGGCCCGGTAGACGGCTCTTGTCACCTCCGGGTCGTGCTCGGCGGGCACCGAACATGGCGCGTCGTCAGGCATGGGCCCCCTGTCCCCGGTACGGGTCGCACCGGCTTTCCGGCCGGGGCCCGCCCGCTCAGAGCGAACGTCGACCGCGTGGTCCCGGCAAAGTACAGCAGCGGGGGGGCGGGTGCGGCAGGTGCCGTGAGGGTGACGGCCGCGGCCACCGACGCCTCACCGCGTGCCGTTCCCAGCGGTGCGGGTGCGCGTCTGCTGAGGTGGTCCGGGGCGCAGCGCCCTCACGAGGTCGGGGTCGTCCGTGCAGGGCCGGGGGACGGGTTCCCCTGCGGACTCGTGTCACCCGCTTCGCCCGTCCGTGGCCGCACCCGGCGCGGAGCCTCACCCGTAAGGAGCGGAACCTCACCCGTAAGGAGGAGCGAAGCCTGTGCGTGTCCTGGTGTGTGCCCAGCGCGACCTCGTGGTGTGCGTCGCGTTGAACCGTCTGCTGCCACAACTCGGCGATCACGAGGTGGCGGTGGCGCTGAACAGGCCGTCGCCGGGTGACCCGACCGCCGCGGACCCGCTGCGGCGCCAGCGCTGGTTCGAGCGGGGCCTCGTCGACGAAGTCGTCTTCCCGCCCCTGGACTCCCGCCCGCACCCGGCCGGCGAACTGCTGACCTTCCACCACCTCTCGCGCGCGCACGGCATCGGGTTCCAGGACGTGCAGCGCGTCAACACCGGTGACGGCCTGGCGTTCGCCCAGGCGTTCCGGCCGGACCTGATCCTGTCCGTGCGGTTCGACCTGATCTTCAAGGAGCCGGTCCTGTCGCTGCCCTCCCTGGGGATCCTCAACATCCACCCAGGAGCCCTCCCGGAGTACGCCGGGCTTGCCGCGCCCATGCGCACCCTGATCGCCGGTGAGCAGAAGCTCACCAGCACCCTGCACGAGATCGACCGCGGCATCGACACGGGCCCTGTGATCGCCAGCCACGAGCTTCCGTACGACCGCGGCCGTTCGCTGTTCTGGCATCTGACGCGCCTGTACGAGCTCGGTGTCGACCTGTTCCTCCAGGAACTGCCCGGCCTTGCGGAAGGCAGGAGGCCTCCGGCGCGGCCACAGGACCGAACGCACCGGCACTACCACAGCAAGCCGACTCCCCAGGAGATCGAGACCTTCGAGCAGCTGGGGTTCCGATTCCTTCTGGAGAGGGACTACGAGGAAGTCGTCAAGCGCTTCGGCGGCACACCGCCGGAGTACCCGGAGCACGGGGCCCCGGTGTCCTGATCGCAGGGCGTCGACCGCCCCGCGGTCGCGCTCAGGGCACCGGGCCCGCTGGGTGAGCGCTGTGTGCCCGGAGGCGGGGCGCCTCCGGGCACGGGCAGCCGGATCAGCGGGTGACCCGGCAGGCCGGACCCGCTCAGCGGGTCAGCGGGTCACCACGTGGCGCTCGTTGGGCACGCAGTGCGTCATGGTCAGCCCCGCGACGTCGCGCGGCGGGTTGTCGCCCAGGTGCTCCAGGCGCTTGCGGTCCTCCTCCGTCAGGGTCTGGCCCGGCAGCGGTGCCAGGTGCGCGACGTCGGACGGCCTGATGCCGAGGCCCTCGCCGACCCGCAGGCCGAGGTCGTTCTCGACCAGCAGGAAGTGCCAGACCATGCGCTCCTGGACCGGTCGCTCGCACTGGGAGATCAGCGACACGAAGTTGTGCACCAGGTCGTCGCGTTCCCAGTCCTCCATCAGCAGGTAGCGCTGTCCGGCCTGGAGGTAGTCGTTGGTGCGCGGGATCCGCTTGCGGGTCAGCCGCCCCTGGATCTGCGGCCCCTGCTCGTCGTGGTGCGGGTACTGGGCCTCACGGAGGCCGCCGGTGATGGACGGCTCGTAGTTGACTTCGGGGTTCTCGTTGGCCGCACCGTTGTCGTAGGCCATGAGACCGTCGCGCTGGTTGGTGCGCACGTCCGTGTTCTTGGCCTGGTTGACCGGGAGTTGCAGGTAGTTCGGGCCGACGCGGTAGCGCTGGGTGTCGCTGTAGGAGAACGTCCGCCCGACCAGCATCTTGTCGTCGGAGAAGTCGAGCCCGTCCACCAGGACGCCGGTGCCGAAGGCGATCTGCTCGTTCTCGGCGAAGTAGTTGTCGACGGTGCGGTCCAGGACGAGGCGGCCGACCGCCTTGGGCGGGAAGTCCTGCTCCGGCCAGGTCTTGGTGTCGTCGAGCGGGTCGAAGTCCAGCTCCGGGTGCTCGCCGTCCTCCATCATCTGTACGAGCAGTTCCCACTGGGGGAACTCGCCGCGGCGGATGGCCTCGTACAGGTCCTTGGTGGCGTGGCCGAGCTCGTCGGCCTGTACGTTCGCCGCGTCCTGCTCGGTCATGCTGCGTACGCCGCGCTCGGGCATCCAGTGGTACTTGACCAGGACGCTGCGGCCCTCGCCGTTGATCCACTTGTAGGTGTTCACGCCGAAGCCCTGCATGTGCCGGTAGTCCGCGGGGATGCCCCGGGGGCTGAAGAGGTTGACGAGCATGTGCATGCTCTCGGGCGTCTGCGACATGAAGTCGAAGATGCGGGCGGGCTTCTGCTCGTGCGAGACGGGGTCCGGCTTCAGCGCGTGGATGACGTCGGGGAACTTCACGGCGTCCCGGATGAAGAAGACGCCGAGGTTGTTGCCGACCAGGTCCCAGTTGCCGTCCTCGGTGTAGAACTTCACCGCGAAGCCGCGCGGGTCGCGGGCGGCCTCGGAGGAGTCACGGCCTCCGATGACCGTGGAGAAGCGCAGGGCGACGTCGGTGCGCTTGCCGCGCTCCTGGAACAGCTTGGCGCGCGTGTAGCGGTCGATCGGCTCGTCGCCCCAGGCTCCGTACGCCTCGAAGTAGCCGAAGGCGGTGACGCCGCGGGCGTGGACGACGCGCTCGGGGATGCGTTCCCGGTCGAAGTGGCTGATCTTCTCCAGGAAGTGGTAGTTCTCCAGCGTGGCGGGGCCTCGCGCCCCGACCGTCCGCTGGTTCTGGTTGTCGTAGACGGGGTGACCCTGCCGGTCGGTGAGGACCGGCCGGGGGTCGTCCGCGGATGAACCCATGCTGGACACGTCAGTCATGACCGTCGGCTCCTTGGCGGGGTGGCCGCGTGCCCGCCCCCTCGCGTGGCGGCGGGCGGGCGCGCGGGCTCGTCGGGGGATTCGGTACCCACCAGTACTCACCCCGGGTGCCCTCGTACGACGGTCATATGCGGTGTGTCGGCCGAAGTGCGCACGTCCGGCGGGTGCCCTCCGACCCTTTTGTCACAGACCCCGGGCGGTGGGGTGCGCGGATGCGGAGGGCGCGAGCCGTCAGCGGGCGGGGGCGAGCCGTCAGCCGTTGCGCACGCCGTTGCCGGAGAGCGCCGGGATGTCGTCGAGGATGTGCGACAGCGGCTCGTCGCCCTTGGCCTGGGTGGAGTTCTCGGTGCAGATCTGCTTCTGCTCCGCCGAGAGGACCGGGATGTCCTGGACGGCGACGTTGATCAGCAGGAGCAGGGAGCCGATGTTCGCGTCGACGGGCACGCCGAGGCAGGGCTTGTTCAGCGTGCCCTGGATCAGAGAGAGCTGCGGGCTCTTGTCCCCCTGGGTGCCGCTGTTGCCGTACGACTCCTCGGCACCGTTGCCACTGGCACTGCTGGTGCCGGAGTCGTCGCCGATCGCGGCCGCGCTCCCGGCACTGCCGACGAGAGCGAGGGCGGCGAGGCTCAGGGCGAGGGGGAGGTTACGGGATCGCATGTCTCTCCAGTGCAGAACGTCCGGTCGGGCAGTCGGGCCAAGTACATCCGCCCGCGGCCCGTGAACGTCCCGATTCGCCCGTTGGCGGAGTGTCGGTGTCACGAGGCTGACGCCGACCGCCCGGGAGCGGTCGTCCCCGCGACGCACACGCCGCACGCCGTCGACCGAGAACGCACCCCCCGGCCTTCTCGCACCGTCGCGACCGCGAGGCCGACCAAGGGGGCCGCGGCATACGAACGACGTCATGCGCCCTGTTTCCGTACCCTTGCGGTATGCGCTCCCGCCCCACCCTGAGCTGGTCCCCCACCGGGGACCTCCCGCCGGGCACCACGGACCCCCAGCCGGTCGCCGACGCGCTGGGCAGCGGCGGTGTGCTGGTGCTCAGCGGGGCGGGCCTCTCCACGGAGTCGGGCATCCCCGACTACCGGGGCGAGGGCGGCAGCCTGAGCCGGCACACCCCGATGACGTACCAGGAATTCACCGCGGACGCCGGTGCCCGGCGCCGGTACTGGGCGCGCAGCCACCTCGGCTGGCGTACCTTCGGCCGTGCCCTGCCCAACGCCGGGCACCGGGCCGTGGCCGCTTTCGGGAAGCACGGCCTGCTCTCGGGTGTGATCACCCAGAACGTCGACGGCCTGCACCAGGCCGCGGGCAGCGAGGGCGTCGTGGAACTCCACGGCAGCCTGGGCCGGGTCCGCTGCCTCTCCTGCGGCACCGTCAGCCCGCGCAGCGAGCTCGCCCGGCGCCTGGAGGCAGCCAACCCGGGCTTCGATCCCGTGGCCGCCGGGATCAACCCGGACGGTGACGCCGACCTCTCCGACGAACAGGTCATCGACTTCCACGTGCTGCCCTGCACGAACTGCGGCGGCATCCTCAAACCGGACGTGGTGTTCTTCGGTGAGACCGTGCCGCCGCAGCGGGTCGAGCACTGCCGCCGGCTCGTCCACGAAGCGACGTCGGTGCTGGTCCTCGGCTCCTCGCTGACGGTGATGTCCGGGCTCCGGTTCGTCCGCCAGGCCGCGCGGGCCGGGAAGCCCGTACTGATCGTCAACCGGGACCCGACCCGGGGCGACCAGCACGCCCGCACCCGGGTCGCCCTCCCCCTCGGCACGACCCTCACCACCGTGGCCGCCCGCCTCGGCATCCCCACCGACACCCACTAGCCCCTGACGCCCCGACCGCTCCGGGCACCACCGGCACCACCACCGCCGGAAAACCGGTGGAGCCCCGCTTCGCTGTGCCATTACCGTGCTCCCGCCCCTGTCACCCGGCCTGGGACGTGCCGTTGTACACCGCGTGAGACCTCCTGAGCGCTGATCCGTCGCGCGTCGCACCTGTGCGACGTGCCCCTTTTCGCTGCGGACTTCTCACTGGAACCGGTGTGTCACTGTGTCCGAAACCTGGGTGGTCGTTCCCACCCGTCTGCCTCTCGTCCTGCGCCGTTGCCGCACCTGCGCCTGCGAGCGCTTCCGTACGGACGGCAAATTCCGCGTCGACGCCCACCACAAGCTCATCGACGCCTGGCTGCTCGCGCTGTGCACCACGTGCGGGGCGGCCACCGGGCTCACCGTCCTGGAACGGGTGAACGTGCGCTCCGTACGTCCCGAACTCCTGGACCTGCTGCACGGCAACGACCCCGGCCTGGCAGCCGAACTGCTCCAGGATCCGGTGGTGCGGCGCCGCAACCACATCGCCCTCGACTGGGACGCCGCCTGGCGCCTGGACACCGGTGCGCCGCACCGGCCGCGGGGCGAGGCGATCGAGGTGTCGGTCCGCTTCGCGGCACGGATCCCCGTCCGGCCGGTGCGGCTGATCGCTGAAGGTCTCGGCCTTTCGCGCGCCGAGGTCGAAGGACTGCTCGCCGAGGGCAACCTCGTCTCGGCAGTCCGCCTGGGCGGCAAGCCCACCGGCGACTTCACCTTCACGCTCAAACGCTGAGCACCAGGGACCCCGGCGAACCGGGCCGGGGTCCCGTCCCGCCGGCCGCGCGTCGCGGCCCGCGGGGCGTTCGGGTTGCGGTGGGTGCGAACCCGTCAGCCGTTGCGCACGCCGTTGCCGGAGAGCACGGAGATGTCGTCGAGGATGTGCGACAGCGGCTCGTCCTCCTTGGCCTGGGTGGAGTTCTCGGTGCAGATCTGCTTCTGCTCCGCCGAGAGGATCGGGATGTCCTGGACGGCGACGTTGACCAGGCCGACGATGGAGCCGACGTTGGCGTCGACGGGGACACCCAGGCAGAGCTTGTTCAACGAGCCCTGGACAAGGGAGAGCTGCGGGCTCTTGTCCCCCTGGGTGCCGCTGTTGCCGTACGACTCCTCGGCACCGTTGCCACTGGCACTGCTGGTGCCGGAGTCGTCGCCGATGGCGGCCGCGCTCCCGGCACTGCCGACGAGAGCGAGGGTGGCGAGGCTCAGGGCGAAGGGGTTGCGGGTGCGCATGTCACTCCAGTACGAAACGTTCGGTTGACCAGAAGAGGCAAGTACATCCGCTGATGTCCGGAGAATGGCCCTATTCGCCCGTTGGTGGAGTGTCGGCGCCGCAGGGCTGACGGCCGCCGGGGGCCGTACCGCTTGTGTCTCCCGTAAGGGGAGACATCAGGGTGTGCCCATGGACGACGACACCCTCTGCTCGATCGGTGAACTGGCCCGGCGTACCGGGTCGACGGTCAAGACGATCCGGTTCTACTCGGACCGGGGCCTCATCGAGCCCGCGGAACGCTCCCCGGCCGGGTACCGCCGCTACGACACCGAGGCGGTCGCCCGCGTCGAACTGGTGCGGACCCTGCGGGACCTCGGTCTCGACCTGGACACGATCCGCAAGGTGGTGGCGCGGGAGGTCTCGTTGGCGGACGTCACCGCGTCCCACGCCGAGGCCCTCGACGTGCAGATCCGTGCCCTGCGGCTGCGCCGGGCGGTGCTGACCGCGGTGTCCGGGCGGAACTCGACACCCGCGGACCTGGAGCTGGCGCACCGGCTGGCGAAGCTCTCCGGTACGGAACGGCGCCGCCTCGTCGACGACTTCCTCGCCGCCGTCTTCGACGGGCTACACGGCCACCCGGCGTTCGTGGGCGTCATGCGCTCGATGACGCCGGAGCTGCCCCACGATCCGAGCCCCGAACAGATCGTGGCCTGGGTGAGGTTGGCGGAGCTGTTCCGTGACCCGGACTTCTGCTCCAGCATGCACGGGATGGCCCACGGCATGGCGGCCGACCAGGCCCCCGACGACGCCTTCGGGCTCACCCGCACCCTCGCCGAGGCCGTGCGCACCCGTGTCACCCCGGCACTCGCGGCGGGCGTCGACCCGGCGTCGACCGAGGCCGGGGCCGTCGTCGACGGCCTCGCCGCCCACTGCGCGCGCGTCCTCGGCGAGGGTTCCGGCACGTCCGCCCCGCGCTCCCGGCTGCTGTCCCGCCTGGAGTCCATGAACGTCCCGCGGCGCGACCGGTACCAGGAACTGCTGGCGGTGGTCAACGGCTGGCCGCCGCCCGAGCGCCTCGCGCCGGTCCTCGACTGGGCCCTCGCCGCGCTCCGCGCCCACTGACCGTGCGGTCCGGCCCGCCCCTACGCGTGGGCCTCCGCCTCCACCGGCTTCGGGATGAGGAAGGACGTGACGAAGGCGGCCGCGATGAGGACCACGCCGGCGATCATGCCTGCCGAGTAGCCCGCGACCGAGGTCCTGTCCGCCGGTTCCGCCGCGGTCTGGACCGCGTACAGGAGGGCGAAGCTCAGGCCCGCGCCGAGGTTGAAGGCGCCCGCGTTCAGGCCCGGCAGGAAGCCGGGGTTCTCCTTCGGGGACAGCACGATGCCGAGGCCGTTCAGGACGATGTTCCCGACGCCCGCGTAGGTGACGCCGATGAGGACCGACGAGACGAGCAGGAGCGGGCGCGAGTCGGCCTGGAGGGTGAACAGCATCAGGGCGACGGTGACGGCGGAGCCGACGAGGCCGAGGCGCAGGATGCGGCCGTAGCCGTGCGTGGCGGCGAGCCGCCCGGCGATCGGGCCCATGGCCAGGCCCGCGAGGGCGTACGGGGTGAGGGTCCACCAGGCCGACTGCTCGGCGCTCATCCCGAAGCCGGCGTCCGCGTTCTGGGCGAACGCCGGGATCATGCCGTTCATGACGGCGAAGACGCCCGTCATGGTCAGGACGGTGGTCAGGAGCAGCGCCCAGGTGGCGCGCCGGCGCAGGTGCCGGGTGGCGACCAGGGGGTGCCTGCTGCGGTTCTCGGTACGCCAGAAGGCGGCGAAGGCGAGGGCGGCGACGACGGCGAGGGCGGCGACCAGCGGCCAGTTCGCGGCGCCGAGCTTGCCCGCCTCGTTCAGGGCGACGAGGGCCGCGCCGACGGAGACCACGAGGAGTGCCACGCCGGGCCAGTCCATGCGGTTGTCGGAGCCGGTGGCGCGGGCGGTGGACTCGGGGGTGAGCGTGGCGATGAGGACCATGGCGAGGCCGGCGACCACGGCCATGACCCAGAACACCGACTGGAAGCCGTAGTGGTCGGCGAGGGAGCCGCCCGCGATGGAGTCGACGCCCGCGATGCCGCCGTTGACGGCGGTGATGACGCCGAGCAGGGTGCCGTACCGCTTCGGCTCGTGCACCTCGTTGCGCAGCATGATCAGGCAGAGCGGCACGGTGGGTCCCGACACGCCCTGGATGACGCGTCCCGCGAACAGCATGGGCACGCTCTGCGCGAGCGCGGCCACGACGCAGCCGACGGCCATGAGCGCCATCATCGCGGCGAGGACGCGGCGGCGGCCGATGAGGTCGCCGAGGCGCGGCAGGAACAGCGAGAAGAGGGCGGCGGAGGTGAAGAACGCCGTCTGGGTCAGGCCGACCTCGGCGGAGGTGGCGTCGAGGGTGTCCTCGACGCTCTTGAGGGCGGGGCTGAGCATGCTCGCGTTCAGCTGGAAGGCGAAGCAGGCCACCAGGAGGGCGGTGACAAGGACCCCCACGCGGACGGGGCGGCCGCCCGGCGAAGCGGCGGGGTGTGCGGGTTCGGTGCTGGAGGTGTTCACGCGGCCACGTCACCGATCCGCTCGAGGGCATCCACGACCAGGTCCCAGAATCGTCCGTGGTCCAGGTCGACGGCCACCTGGGTGCGGCAGTCGGCGGGGGCGGGCGCGCGGAGGTCGGTGACGGTCATGCCGAGGGTGAGCGTGCCGGTGAGCTCGATGTCCACGGGGGCCTTGCGTACGGTCATGACGCTCGGGTCGATGACGTAGGCGACGGCGCACGGGTCGTGCACGGGCGGCGCCGCGAAGCCCTGGGCCCGGAGGTACATGGCGCCGAAGAAGTCGAGGAGCTCGTTGACGAAGACGGCGGGCTTCGTGCCGACCCGGGCGATGCGCTCCACGACCTCGGGGGTGGCGAGGGCCTGGTGCGTCAGGTCGAGGCCGACCATGGTGACGGGCCAGCCCGCGTTGAAGACGATGTGCGCGGCCTCGGGGTCGATCTTGATGTTGAACTCGGCGACGGGGCTCCAGTTGCCCGTGTGGTAGCCGCCGCCCATCAGGACGACCTCGCGTACGCGCTCGACGATGCGGGGCTCCTTGCGCGCGGCGAGGGCGATGTTGGTCAGGCCCGCCGTGGGCACGATGGTGATCTCGCCGGGCTCGTGGGCCATGACCGTGTCGATGATGAGGTCGACGGCGTGGCGGTCGTCGAGGCCGAGGACCGGCTCGGGCATGACCGGGCCGTCGATGCCGCTCTCGCCGTGGATCTCGGGGGCGGTCTCGACGGTGCGGACCAGGGGGCGGGGGCATCCGGCGGCGAAGGGCACACCGGTGATGTCCGCGACGCGGGCCACGGAGAGGGCGTTGCGGGTGACCTTCTCCAGGGTCTGGTTGCCGACGACCGTGGTGACCGCGACCAGCTCGACGTCGGGGTTGCCGTGCGCCAGGAGCATGGCTATCGCGTCGTCATGCCCGGGGTCGCAGTCGAGGATGATCTTCTTGGCCATCGCGGAACCTCTTTGTTCGGCTGAGCCGCCACCGCCGGGTGACGCTCGGGAAAACGTTCTCCGAGCACATTGTGCAGGAGGGTGAATCCTGTCAATGACCTGCACCACGCCCGAGCTGTGCGTTCCTCGTCACAGGCTTGTTGACTGCTCTGTTCGGGACACGTGGCCGTTGATAACGTTTGCCGAAACGCAGCGGAGGGGTGGGGCTCAGGCGTGGCTGATGTGACTCTGCGGGATGTGGCCCGTGCCTCCGGCTGTTCCGTCGCCACCGTCTCGCGGGTCCTGGCAGGCACCCGCCCGGTCGGCGCCGACACCGCCCGCCGGGTCCGCGCGGCCGCCGAGGCGCTCGGCTACCGCCCCAACCACGCAGCCCGCGCCCTGCGCAGCCGCGCCACCGGCACCGTCGGCCTCGTCCTGCCGCAGATCACCAACCCCTTCTACCCGGCCCTCGTACGCGAGCTCGCCCACGCCCTGCACGCCGAGGGCCGCGCCGTGCTCCTCGCCGACTGCGACGACGACCCGGTGGCCGAGGCCGGGTACCTCGACGATCTCCTGGCCCGCCGGGTCGACGCCCTCCTGGTCGTACCGGCCGACGAGCGCCGCAGCCGGGACGCGGTCGCCGCGGCCGCCGCGCAGGTGCCGCTCGTCCTGCTGGACCGCGGCTGCGGCCCCGGCGTCGCGGACTCCGTGGCCGTCGACAACTTCGCGGGCATGGCCCTCGTACTCGGCCATCTCGCCGCCACCGGCCGTCGGCGCGTCTGGTTCGTCGGAGCCGAGGGGACGGCGTCGACCGCGGCGGAGCGCCGTGCGGCGTACGCGGCCGGGGCCGCCGCGCTCGACGAGGGGGCTCCGGGGCGGATCGCGCTCGGCGACTTCTCCGTGGCCTGGGGCCGCGCGGCCGTCGACCTGGTGTGGGAGGCGCGACCCGACGCCCTGGTGTGCGCCAACGACCTCATCGCGGTGGGCGCGCTGCAACGGCTCGGGGAACTCGGCGCGGACGTGCCCGGTGACGTCGCCGTGACCGGCTTCGACGACATCCCGATGGCGGCCCTCGCCGCGCCCGGCATCACCACCGTCCGCCAGCCGGTGCCCGAACTGGCGGCGGAGGCCACGCGGCTGCTCAACCACCGCCTCGCCGGTGGCGACGACGGCCCGCAGCAGGCGGTACGGCTCGCGCCTGAGCTGGTGGTACGGGAGTCCAGTGCGCCCCGGCCGCCGGCGCGGGGGGACGGGCAGGGCCCGGGGGCGGCCTCCGGTCGGGCCGCGGAGGTGCCCGTGCCCCGGCAGGTTCCCTGACCGGAGCGGTCACGGCCCGCGCAGGACGCCCGCGGCCACTCCCCCGCCGCCGGGTTGCCGGTGCCGGCGGGCGGACCCGTCGGCACCGGCGGCCCGGAGCGGGCGCGGACGTCAGTCCCGCAGTACCACCAGGACGAAGACGGCGGAGATCGCTCCCAGTGCCACGGCCGCGACACCCCGGGGGAAGCGGTGGTCACGGAGTCCCGGCAGGAGCTGGTCGGCGGCGAGTCGGCCGGGGCCGGTCAGGGCGACCGCCACCGCGCCGGAGAGCAGCACCAGTTGGTACTCGATGCCCTCGGGGGCGAAGAAGCCCCCGTCCCAGGTGACGGCGATGGCGTTGAGCATGACGCCCAGGATGCCCGCGGCCGCCAGCGGGGTGAGCAGGCCGATGGCGAGGCCCAGGCCGCAGAAGGTCTCCGTGAGCGCGGCGACCCACGCCATGGCCCTGGCCGCCTTGTAGCCCTCGGAGGTGAAGAAGGCGGTGGTGGCGTCCAGGCCGGAGCCGTCGAACCAGCGGAAGAGCTTCTGCGAACCGTGGACGGCCATGATGAGCCCGACCGCGAGACGCACCACCAGCACACCGCTGTCGAGCGCGACCTGTCGGTCCTGCTCCGCGGACGCTCGGCGGCGCGAGGGATCCGTCCGCGTACGAGGGGAGGCGGACGGTGGCGGCGGGGACTGGGGGTCGGCGGAGTGCGGGGGAAGGGAGGAGGACATGCTGGATCTCTCCTTGGGCCAGGGGGATGTGAGGGGGACGCCGTGCGGCGCCCGCCCGGGGTGGGTCGGCGTACGCGGACGGGAGGAGAGGGTCCCGCTACGTCCTGATCACCCGGGTGCTGTACAGGTCGACCGCGCTGACGTCGGGCGCGGCCGTGCGGACGAGCGGGGCCAGGCCCTGACCGGAGTCGTGGCGGACGGAGGCGGGCCGCTGGCCGTGGCCGCCGCCGGGCTGTTCGGGCACGGGGAGCACGGCGGCACGGGACGCGTCGCCGTCGTCACCGCCGTGGCAGCCGCTGTCGCCGCCTGCTTCGCCGCGCACTGCGCCGCCCGCGCGGCCACGCGCTGCGCCGTCCGGCACGCCGCCCGTTTCGCTGCGTGCCACGCCGCCCGTTTCGCTGCGCCTCAGGCTGCCTGTTTCGCTGCGTGCCAGGCCGCCCGTTGCACCGCGCGCCGCGCCGTCCGTTACACCGCGGGCCACGCCGCGCGCTCCACCGTGCTCTGTGAGCGCGTCGGCCGGAGGTCCGAACGGAGCCGTGGCGGCTGCGTCGTCGCTCCGGTGCGCGGAACTTTCGGGGAAGACCGCAGCCGACGCGCCGAGCGCCGTGACCAGGCAGAGCAGGGCGACGAGCAACCACGGGGCGTACCCGCCCCCAAAAGCCCGTACGACCTGCCCCCTCGCCGGACAGCCCCTCGGGAGCCGGGGCGTAGGCCCCGGTCCGTGCCCGGGGGCGGCACCGCGGTGGGGGAACGCTGGCCCGCTCATGACAACGGATGATAGGTCCAGACCAACGTCGGACTGAACCCCTCCGACGCACCCAGGACCCGGCCCGGCACATTGCGGCCGGAATTCACCCTTGGCCGACGGGCCCCTCGCCGTGCCGGGCCGCCGCGGGGGTGGCAGGCGGCGGCGCCCCGGGGGTAGCCCGCCGCCGCACGGGGCGCCCCATGCACACCCGCGGCCAGCGGTCGAGGCCGAGCGCCGACTCGTCCGCACGGACGGCCCGCAGCTCCGGGCCGACGGCCTCCTCGTCCAGGACGGCGAAGCCGCAGCGCGCGTAGTACGGCGCGTTCCACGGCACGTCCCTGAACGTCGTCAGGGTCAGCGCGGGGACGGCGTCGGCCGCCGCCCGGTCCGCGAGGTGGTCGAGGAGGGACCTGCCGATGCCGCGGCGCGCGTACCCGGGATGCACGGACACCTGCTCGACGTGGAGGTTGCCGTCGACGCGGTCGGCGATGAGGTAGGCCACGGGCACACCGGCGGCGGACGGGCCGGCGGCGGACAGGTCGGCGGCGGACGGGTCGGCGGTGGCGGACAGGCCGTCGGCGGACGGGGCCACGGCGACCCAGGCGAGACCCGCGCGCAGATGGCGTGCGAGCACGTCCAGGGCGGGCGGCTCGTCCTCGGCGATCTCCGCCATGCCGACGTCCCGGAAGCACCGGCCCGCGGCCCGCTCGATGTCCTGAAGACGCGGCAACTCGTTCCTGAGGGCTGCTCGGATGCGCATCGGACCATTGTCCCGCGGCCCGCGCGGCCCGCGCGGCACGTCGGCGCGGGGGCGGGCCGACGTGCCGCGGCAAGGCCCGGGCGGTCCCGCGGGACCGCCGCGTCGCCCTCCCGTCAGCCCTCCTCGTGCAACGTGATGGCCCGCACCGGGCAGGCCCGTGCCGCCTCCCGCAGCAGGGGATCGTCCACCGGCTCCGCGCACCCGGCGAGCAACTCGCCGAAGCCGTCGTCGTCCTGGGTGAAGACCTTCGGCGCGGTCAGGACACACTGACCCGCACCGATGCACACGTCCGTGTCGACGGTGACGCGCATCAGCGAGGCCCCCAGGTGACCGGCAGTTCCCTCAGACCCTGGATGGTGTCGCCTGGCTTCATCCGGATCGCGTCGGCGGGCACGGCGAGGCGCAGGTCGGGGATGCGGGCGAGCAGGGTCCGCAGGGCGATGTCGAGTTCGAGGCGCGCGAGGTTCTGCCCGAGGCACTGGTGGATGCCGAAGCCGAAGGCGAGGTGGTGCCGGGCGCTGCGGCGCACGTCGAGCCGGTCCGCGTCCGCGTAGACGGCGGTGTCGCGGTTGATGGTGGAGGCGGCGAGGACCACGCCCTCGTGGGCGCGGATGGTCTGCCCGGCCACCTCGATGTCCTCGGTGGCCACGCGCAGCAGTCCGTCCGCGATGGACAGGAAGCGCAGCAGTTCCTCGACGGCGTCACGCGTCAGGTCCGGTTCGGCGCGCAGGGCCGCCAACTGGTCGGGGTGTTCGAGCAGGGTGAACATGCCGAGCGAGATCATGTTGGCGGTGGTCTCGTGCCCGGCGACGAGCAGGATGAGGGCGACGCGCACGAGTTCGTCGCGGTCGAGGGAGCCGTCCGCGAGGCGCTCACGGATCAACTCGTCGAGCAGCCCTTCGGGGGTGTCGCGCCGGGTCTCACGAGCTTCGCGGGGCCACTCGGGCGCCGGGGAGTCGGCACCCGGGAACGCCCCGGCGTCGGCCGTCTTGCGCTTGCGGTCGACCAGCTCGCCCAGGTAGTCCGTCAGTTCCCGGCGGCCCGCCTCCGCCTCCTCGGGGGTCTCGGACCGCAGGAGCCTGCGCGACGCCCCCTCGAAGAATTCGTGGTCGGCGTAGGGAACACCGAGCAGTTCACAGATCACGACGGAGGGCACGGGCAGGGCGAACGCGGAGACGAGTTCGACGGGAGGCCCCTCGGCCTCGACGGCGTCGAGGAGTTCGTCGACGACGCGCTGGACGCGGGGCCGCATCGCCGCCACCCGCTTCACCCCGAACGTGGGGATCAGCATGCGGCGCTGCTTGTTGTGCAGCGGATCGTCGACGCCGAGCAGCGCGGTCTGCACGTGCCGGGAGAGTTCGAAGCGCGGCGCGGTCAGCGGGAAGGCGGGGTTCTGCCGGTCGGCGGAGAGCCGCGGGTCGGTGAGCAGGGCCTGGGCCTCGGCGTGCCCGGTGACGAGCCAGGCCTGGCTGTCGTCGTAGAGGGTGACGCGGTTGAGCGGCGCGCGTGCGCTCAACGGCCGGTATCCGGTGGGCGGGTGATAGGGGCAGGTGCGGTCCTGGGGGAAGGGGGCGGCTTGCGCCATGGCGTCCTCCGCGGTGCTCGAACGGGACGTACGGGTCGTACGGTGTCCCGCTCCTCACTTCATGCCCTATGCACCTAGCCGGACCACGACCGGTTCGGCCAACTTCGCCACGGTCCGCCCCGAGTATGACGCCGTGGCCGGATTGCTACGCCGGCTCACGGTCGTCACCCCATACGAACTCACTGGGGGCGCGCCCCACGTACGCACAGGTGCGTCAGTCACCGACGCGAATGGCGTGATCGCGCCGACCGCCGTCGAGGGGCGAGACGTACTCGCGCAGGTGGCGCGCCGTCACCGTGTCCGCGGTGTCGACGAGTTCCCTCGGCGTGCCCGTGAAGACGATCTCGCCGCCGTCGTGGCCGCCGCCGGGGCCCAGGTCGATGATCCAGTCGGCGTGGGCCATGACGGCCTGGTGGTGTTCGATGACGACGACGGAGTTGCCGTCGTCGACCAGGCGGTCCAGG
This sequence comes from Streptomyces sp. NPDC017940, assembly GCF_044328435.1. Taxonomy (NCBI): domain Bacteria; kingdom Bacillati; phylum Actinomycetota; class Actinomycetes; order Kitasatosporales; family Streptomycetaceae; genus Streptomyces; species Streptomyces sp. NPDC017940. The sequence continues at coordinate 472,322 of NZ_JBIRHJ010000004.1, forward strand.
AGCGCGAGGAGTTTGTCGACGTCGGCGAGGTGCAGGCCGGTGGTCGGCTCGTCAAGGACGTACGTGGAGGACTTCTCGGCCATGTGGATGGCGAGCTTGAGGCGCTGGCGCTCGCCGCCGGAGAGGGTGTTCAGTGGCTGGCCGAGGCGCAGATAGCCGAGGCCGACGTCGCAGAGGCGGCCGAGGATGGTGTGCGCCCGGCCCGTCGGGAAGAAGTCGTACGCCTCGGCGATCGACATGCCGAGGACCTCGCTGATGTCCTTGCCGCGCAGCCGGTGGGTGAGGACCTCCGGCATGAAGCGCTTGCCCTCGCACCGTTCGCACACGGAGGCGACGCCCTGCATCATCGCCAGGTCCGTGTAGAGAAGGCCGAGGCCGTTGCACTTGGGGCAGGCGCCCTCCGAATTGGCGCTGAACAGAGACGCCTTGACGCCGTTGGCCTTGGCGAAGGCGTTGCGGATCGGACCGAGCAGGTTCGTGTACGTCGCCGGGTTGGAGCGGCGTGAACCGCGGATCGGGGACTGGTCGGCGACCACGACGCCGTCCTGCCCGGACAGATGGCCGTGGATCAGCGAGCTCTTGCCGGAGCCCGCGACTCCGGTGACGACGGTGAGGACGCCGAGCGGCACGTCGACCGAGACGTCCTTGAGGTTGTGCAGTCCCGCGTCCTTGATGGACACGTGCCCCCTGGGCGTACGCGGCTGCTCACGGAGCCGGGCGCGGTGGCCGAGGTGGCGGCCGGTGAGGGTGCCGGAGGCGCGCAGTCCCGGCACGTCACCGGTGTAGCAGACCTCGCCCCCCGCGGCGCCGGCGCCGGGGCCGATGTCCACCACGTGGTCGGCGATCGCGACGACCTCCGGCTTGTGCTCCACGACGAGCACCGTGTTGCCCTTGTCCCGCAGGCGGAGCAGCAGGTCGTTCATGCGCTGGATGTCGTGCGGGTGCAGCCCGACGGTGGGCTCGTCGAAGACGTAGGTGACGTCGGTGATGCTGGAGCCGAGATGGCGCACCATCTTCACGCGCTGCGCCTCACCGCCGGACAGGGTGCCGGTGGGGCGGTCGAGGCTGAGGTAGCCGAGGCCGATCTCGGTCAGCGAGTCGAGGAGGTCGAGGAGGTTGGCGAGCAGCGGGGCCGTTCCCGGGTCCTCGATGGCGCGGACGAAGTCGGCGAGCTCGTCGATCTGTAGGGCGGCGCACTCGGCTATGTTCAGGCCGTCGATCTTCGAGGAGAGCGCCGCCCGGTTGAGCCGGGTGCCCTCGCACAGCGGGCACCGGGCGAAGACCACGGCGCGCTCGACGAAGGCCCTGATGTGCGGTTGCAGCCCGTCGCGGTCCTTGGCGAGCCAGGTGCGCTGCATCTTGCTGATCAGACCCTCGTAGGTGAAGCCGTTGGAGCCCACCTTCACCTTCACCGGTTCCTTGTGCAGCAGGTCCGCCCACTCCTGCTCGGTGTAGTCCCGCAGCTTCTTGTCGGGGTCGTGGAAACCGGCGTTGACCACGACCTGCCAGCTCCAGGAGTCCACCGCGTGGTACGGCAGCGTGAGAGCGCCCTCGTTGAGGGAGAGTTCGCGGTCGAGGAGCTGGTCGACGTCGACGGTGGAGACCTCGCCGGTGCCCTCGCATTCGAGGCACATGCCCTCCGGCACGTTGAAGCTGAAGGCTCCGGAGGTGCCGATGTGCGGCTCGCCGAGGCGGCTGAAGATGATGCGCAGCATCGTGTACGCGTCCGTGGCCGTGCCCACCGTGGAGCGGGAGTTGGCGCCCATCCGCTCCTGGTCGACGACGATCGCGGCGCTGAGGTTGCGCAGTTCGTCGACGTCGGGGCGGCCGACGCTCGGCATGAACGACTGCACGAAGGCGGTGTACGTCTCGTTGATCAGGCGCTGCGACTCCGCGGCGATGGTGGCGAACACCAGCGAGGACTTGCCGGATCCGGAGACGCCGGTGAAGACGGTCAGCCGCCGTTTGGGCAGGTCGAGGGAGACGTTCTTGAGGTTGTTCGCACGCGCTCCACGGACCTGGATCACGGTGTGGCTGTCGGCGGGGGTGACGTTCACGGGTGCTCCTCGGGTGGCTCGCACGGCCCTGGCCCTGCGTACGGTGCGCTGCCCTGCGGCAGGAATCGCGTACAGCGTACCCAGTGAAGGAACGGCGTACAACGTACTCGGTGAAGTGTGCGAGGGAACCCGGTGGACCGGTCCCGGGGGGCCGGTTCCAGGGGGCCGGTTCCGGTCAGGGCACCGCAGGGCACAGGGCGCCGCAGTGCTCCCCCACCTCGACCTTGCCGGTCACGACGTGCAGGGAGAACTGGAGATCGCGCAGGCCGCCGAGGGTGCCAAGGTCCCTGGCCAGATGCTGTTCGAGAGCGCGCAAATGGGAGCGCACGGTGGCCTCGGACAGGCCGAGGGCCCGCGCGGTCGGCTCGATGTGCGCGTCGTGCGTGAGCCAGACCGTCGCCGTGGTGAGCAGGTCCCTGCGGTCGCCGCGGGCGGAGAGCAGCAGCGTGTCGGCCCAGGCCGTCACCTGGGGCGAGGACAGCAACGAGCGCAGCGTCGGCGGCAGTTCGCCGGACGGCGCGGAGCCGTCCGGCTGTTCCCGGCAGGTGACCAGTTCGAGGGCGAGGCCGACGGCGATGCGGTCGGAGACGGCGGCGAAGTCCACGTGCAGGGCCTCCGCCGCCCGGGCCACGCGGCGCGTGACGGTGTTGCGGTGCAGGCTCAGCCGCCGTGCCGCGACGGTGTACGGGTGGGCGAGGGCCGTGAGCAGGGTCTCCCGCATCTGCTCCCACTGGGCGTCGTTGCGCATCAGCGGGGACAGCAACTGCCGGGCCCACAGCTGTGCCTCGCGCGCGGGGAGCAGGCTGAGCAGGTCCGTGTGGTGGGCCGTGAGGGCGGCGGAGTCCGGCTCTTGCAGCGCGAACCCCTGGGCGGCGGTCGCCTCCCGGAGCGCTTCGGCGAGCAGGGACATCGAGTAGACGCCGCTGCCGCCCACGGAACCTATCCCCAGGGCCGCGATCAGCCTGGTCAGCTCGGTGCCCACGCCGTCCGTCGGCCGGCCCGCCCGCACCGGCTGGACCACCAGGATCCGGCGGTCCGTACGCGGGTCCGCGATCACCAGGGCCCGGCCGGACGTGGCGGCCTCGCACCGGCGCACCGCGGTGTCCCGGTGGGTGCGCGGCACGTCGACCACGAAGACGCGGGCCGTGTCCGTCTCCAGGAGGCCGGGGGCCTGCGGCGCCATGACGCGCCGCGCCTTGTCCACCTCGCCGTCCAGGAGGAGTTCCATCGCGGCCCTGCGGGCGGCACGGGAGGCGTCGGCGGCCGCGCGGTGCTCGCGGCGCGCCTGGTCCAGGAGTCCGAGGAGCCGCGCCGCGTGGCCGAGCAGCCGCAGCTCGGCCTCGTCGAACGGGGCGGAGCTGCGGGCGACGGCCAGGACCGTGTCGGCCCCGCGGGCCGGGGCGAGGGTGATGAGCCGGGTGTGCGGGCTCGCTGGGTACGTCACGTCCACCGGGTTCGCCGCGTGCGTCGGGGATGCCGGGTTCGCCGGGTACATCGGGGACGCCGGGTTCGCCTGGTACATCGAGGACGCCGGGTTCGCCGCGTGCGACGGGGACGCCGGCCAGTGGGTGCCCGGGTGCGGCGCCGACTCGGCCATGGACCGGTGGATGATCGCCGGTGCCAGGGTCTCGGCCGCGGTGGCCGGGGAGGCCGCGAGGACGCGGTGCGGATCGCTGACGAGGACCTGTACGTGCAGGGACCGCGCCAGCCAGTCCGCGATGCGCTGCATCGCCTGCGGGTCCGCCAGTTCGGTCGGCACCTGCTGCACCAGCGTGGTGAGGTGCGTGACGTGGCGCTCGGCACCGGCGAGCCTGCTGTCCCTGAGGAGGTGACGCGTCCTTGCCCACATCGGCGGCGCCGCGGAGGTGGTCAGGAGCGGGACGGCGAGGGTGTGGGACAGGTCGACGACGGCCCGGGACAGGCCGTGGGCGGCCCGGAAGGGGGCGCGGGCCGCTCGGGAGGACGGGTCGTGGGCCGTTCGGGAGGCGGCGTGGGTGGCTCGGGGCGGGTCGTAGGTGCCTCGGGACGGATCGTAGGCGGCGTCTCGGGGCGGATCGTAGGCGCCTCGGGGCCGGGTTGCGGACCGTGGCGCGTCGGGGGTGGTGTGCACGACGAGGCCCGCGCACCGGTCCAGGGCGAGCTGCTCCATGAGTGTTTCCAGGGCGACCTCCGCCCGCCCCCGCAGCCGCGACTCCAGGCCGGTGATCAGGACGAGGGATCCGGGCTCCAGGCGCCGCTGCGGCTCGCCCTCCAGGAGCTGCGACAGGGTCAGGGTCGTCAGGGTGGCGACCCCCACCGCCTCGTACCGGGCAGCGTCGACACCTGCGGCGAAGTCCAGCTCCAACTCGGCCCTGCCGACCAGCGTGCCCAGTGTCAGCACGTCATCTCCCCCTTCTGCCCGAGGTGTTGGTCCTGTCCTGCGACGGCGTGTCACAGCCGCGGGGTGCGCGGGCGCGCGCCCTCGGGCCCGCCGGCGCATCACCTCCGGCGATGCGAGCTCGGGCAGTGCGAGGCGACTTGGGCGGACTTCCCGCCGTCCGCCGCCATGGACATACTCAACGGGTTGCGCACAGAGATTGCAAGCGACAAGGTATGCACTATCAGCAACTTGAGGTGAGTGCCGGAAGGAGAGCGCGTGGCCCGCGAACGGTCAGGCCCGACGCTCGCCCATCTCGTTCTGGCCACCCGGCTCAGAATCCTGCGCGAGGCGGCAGGGCTCTCCCGCAAGCAGGCCGCCGACGACCTCGGCGCCCACCCCGTCACCGTGCGCCGGATCGAACAGGCCCAGACGTCCCTGGACGAGGGCCAGGTCCGGGCGCTGCTCCGGGCGTACGGGGCGCCGCCCGCCGAGACGGAGGAGTTCCTCGGCAAGCTGGCCACCGCCAACCTGCCCGGCTGGTGGCACCCCTGGCGCTCCGTCATGGACCCCTGGCAGCTGGACCTGATGAGCGTGGAGTCGGCCGCCAGCATGATCCGCGCCTGGGAACCGGCCCTCGTCCCCGCCCTGCTGCGCACCCGGGCCTACGCGCGCGCCGTCGACGACACCCTGCGCCCCGATCTGTCCGCGGCCGTCAAGGACGCCCGTACGGATCTCCTGATGGCACGTCAAGAGCGTTTGCGTACGCAGCAGACCAGGATCTGGGCGGTGATGTCGGCCGTGGCCCTGCACACCCGCGTCGGGGGCGAGGAGGTCATGGCGGAGCAGGTGGCGGCGTTGCGGGCGGCCGTCGACGGTCCCGACGTGACCCTCCAGATCCATCCCCTCGACGGGCCGCCGCACGCCCTGACAGGCACCCCCGCGATCACCGTGTACCGGGTCGAGGCACCGGAGATACCGGACCGCGTGGTCCGCGAGTGCGGTCCTGCGGGCGCCGCCGACGTATGGGACGCGAGCACGACCGTGACGGACTACCGGCTCCTCCTGGACTACTCCTGCGCCACCGCTTTCCATCCCGACAAGTCGAGAGAGGCCCTGGCATGACCGAGCCGACAGACCCCCAGCAGATAGACACCTCCGTCGCCCACAGCGCCCGGGTGTGGAACTACTGGCTGGGCGGCAAGGACTGGTTCCCCGCGGACCAGGCCGCCGGCGACGCCTACCGCGACAAGTATCCGCTGATCGAGCCCATGGCCCAGGAGTCACGGGGCTTCCTGGTGCGCAGCGTCACCTGGCTGGCTCGGGAGGCCGGGATCCGTCAGTTCCTCGACGTGGGCGCCGGTCTTCCCACGGCCAACAACACCCACGAGGTGGCCCAGCGCATCGCCCCCGAGTGCAGGGTGGTGTACGTCGACCACGACCCGCTCGTCCTGCTGCACGTGCACGCGATGCGCAAGAGCACGCCCGAGGGCGCGATGGACTACGTACTCGCCGACATGCGGGACACGGAAGCCGTCCTGGAGGGCGCGGCCAAGACCCTGGACATGAGCCGGCCCGTAGCGCTGGTGATCAACGATGTGCTCGGCCACATCGTGGACTGGGACGAGGCCCTGGCGCTGGTGCGCCGGCTCGTGGACCGGCTGCCCTCCGGCAGCTATGTGTCCCTGAGCCACTCCACCGCCGCCGACGACAAGCACCGCGAGGTCCAGGAGGAGTACAACAGCTCCGGCGCCATCCCCTACGTCTTCCGTGAGCCCGAGCAGACCGTCGCGTTCTTCGACGGCCTCGAGCTGGTCGACCCCGGATACGTGTGCTGGCCCGACTGGCGGCCCGACGCGACCACCGGCCGCCTCACGGAGCGGGCGGGGTGGGGCGGCGTCGCACGGATCTCATGACGGGGAGCGGTGTGACGGGGAGCGGCGTGGCGGGCAGTGACGTGACCGGCGGTGGCGTGACCGGCAGTGGCGCCGCGGGCGGTTCCGCGGGGCGCTCGGCGCAGCCTTGGGAGGCCGCTGTTCCCGCCGTTCCCCAGGGTGCGGCGCCGGGGTCCGCAGCTTCCACCGGCAGGGCGCCGGGGCCCGCGGTGTCCGTGCCGGGCGCTGCCGCGCAGGAGGTGTCGTGCCCCTGGGTGCGGCGCCTGACGCGGTCCGCCGCCCATTCCGGCGCCTGTCTCGTCGCCGAGGCGGCCGCTCTCGCCGACGGCTGGGCGGCCCTGGTGGACCCCGTGGCAGGCGCGGTCCACAGCACGCCGCGCGGTGCAGGGAGCGAGGCCGAGCGCGCCGCCGCGCACCCGGGGGCCGCCGCGCACCTCACCGTCCATCAGGTGGCCGACAGCGACGGCACCGTCCTCGTCATCGGCCCCGGCAGGGCACCCGTCGCGCCGGCCTCCCTGATCGCCCAGGCCACCGCGGACCTGCTGCGGGTACGGGCCCGGCGGGCGGACGACGTGCGCGGAGCCGAGCAGCGGCTGCACACCGCGGTGCTCCGGCTGCTCAAGGACGGCAGGCCCGAGCTGGCCGCCGACGTCCTCGGCGCCGCCGCCACGCACGCCACGGTGCACCGGCTCACCGGGCGGGCCGTGCACGCCGCGCACCAGACCCTCTGGCGGGCGGCGCAGCCGGGCACCGCGCTCGGCGGCACCCGCATGCTGGTCTGCCTCGACGGCACCGAGCTGGTGGTCGTCGCCCTGCACGGCGCCGCCCACGGCGAACACGCCGCGGTGCGCTCGCTCGTCGCCCGCATCGCGGACCGGCACGAGCTCTCCGGGGGCGCGGCCGACCCCGCGCCCCTCGACATGTTCGCCACCGCGTGGGCGGAGGCCGGGACCGCCCGTACCGGTGCCACCGCCGGCTGTCTGTCCGCCGCGGGCGGCCTCGGCGCGCACGGTCTGCTCCGTGTCGTCCCCGCCGAGCGCCTGCGCGCCTGGGCCGCGACGGTGCTGCGGCCCCTGGACCGGGAGCGGCGCCGGACCCTGGAGGCATGGCTGCGTTCGGGGTCGGTGCAGACCGCCGCGCCCGCCCTCGACGTGTCCGAGGGCACGGTCCGGGCGCGGCTGCGGGGCATCGCCACCCTCCTGGGCGCCGACCTCGACCACCCCACGGTCCAGGCGCAGCTCCTGCTCGCCCTGCGCGCGCCCGCCGCTCCCCGGCCCGCGGCGGCGACGGCCCGGCTCCGCCCCGATCCGCCGCTGCCCGCCGACCTGATCCACGCCGAGGACGCCGGGCGCTGGGCGGCCGCGCTCCTGGAACCGCTGGACACCCGGCTGCGGATCGCGCTGCGGTGCTGGCTGCGCCACCGCGGCAGGACCGCTCCCGCCGCCGTCGAACTCGGCCTGCACCGCAGCACGCTCGCCGCCTGGCTCGGCGAGTGCGGCAAGGCCCTCGACCTGGAACTGTCGTCGGCGACGACCAGGGCGGAGCTGCACCTGGCCGTCGAGACCACCGCCACGCCCGACGACGTACCGGCAGCGCTTCCGCGCCGCGGCGGCCGGACGTACCGGGCAGGACGGAGCGAGGGCTGACGCCTGCGGACGCGGACGAGCGCCGGTGCCTCAGGTCGTGGGTGAGCGCCGACGTCTCAGGTCGTGGACGAGCGCCGACGCCTCAAGTCGTGGACGAGCGCCGACGTCTCAGGACTTGCGGAGCCAGTGCGTCACCGCTTCCCGCCACCGCGCGAACAGCTCGCGGTCCCCGGTGAACTCCACCGCGTCGTCCAGGACGTCCTGCCGCTGGTACATGAGCAGCAGCAGTGCGGCGGCCGATCCGCGTACGGTCACGGCGGCTTCCTCGCCCGTCCGCTCGGCGGCCTCGGCGTCCCGTGCGACGGGGGCCGCACCGGTGAGGTCGACCAGCCACGACGCGCCGGGGGCGGCGTCCGCCCCGCTCACCTCCATGCGCACCGTGCGGCCGGGGGCGAGGAGTGCGCGCACCGCCTCCGGCGACGGGTAGGCCTGCGGCAGTTCGGTGAAGCCCCGCCACTCGTCGAGGCCGTCCAGGGCGACCTCACGGTCCAGGGTGTACGTGCCGCCGACGGCGACGGCCGCGTCGGCGCGGTGGAGCGCCGACTCGTGCATCATGCGGCGTGCCCAGAACAACGGGGTGCCGTTCGGCGCCACCGTCCAGACCCGCGCGTCCGGGCCCGCGTCCCTGAGCGCGCCGGCGAGCAGGGCCGCGCCCTCGCGGAGCCAGTCCGCGAGGGCGGCCGCGTCGGCGCGGTCGTCGCCGGACACGTCGTTCACCTGGTCGTCCGACACCGGGCCCGTCGCCCTGGTGCGTACGATCTCCTCGGCCCAGCGGTGCGCCCCGCCCACGTGTCGCAGCAGGTCGCCGAGGCTCCAGCCGGGGCAGGTCGGCACCGGCAGAGCGAGGTCGGCGCCCTTGGTCCGCTCCGTCAACCTGTCTGTCTGCGCGATGATCTGGGCGGCGTACCGTTCCAGGGGCATGAAGGTCATGTCGTCACACTAGGCGACGTGCCGCGGCCGCCTCGACGGGGTTTTTCCCACCGTCCGGGGCCGCCCTCCCCTCGGCGCACCCGGCTCACGACGACGCCAGGAACTGCGTCGCGGCCAGCTCCCCGTACAGCGGATCGGCCACCACCAGTTCGTCGTGCGTGCCCACCGCGCGGACCCGGCCCGCGTCCATGACGACGATCCGGTCGGCGAGCGTGACCGTCGACAGGCGGTGCGCGACGACGAGGACCGTCACCTGCTGGGACACCTCGGCGACGACGTCGCGCAGCGCGAGTTCGTTGACGGCGTCCAGCTGGGACGTCGCCTCGTCGAGCAGGAGCAGCCGGGGCTTGCGCAGCAGCGCGCGGGCGATCGCCACGCGCTGGCGTTCGCCGCCGGAGAGCTTGGAGCCGCGGTGCCCGACCACGGTGTCCAGGCCGTCGGGCAGCGTGTCCACGAGGGTGTCGAGCCGGGCGCGCACGAGGACGTCGCGGATGTCGGAGGCGGTGGCGTCGGGCGCGGCGAACAGCAGGTTCTCGCGCAGGGTGCCCGCGAGGACGGGGGCGTCCTGCTCGACGTACCCGATGGCGGCGCGCAGTTCGGCGAGCGGCAGGCGGAGGACGTCCTCGCCGTCGACGAGGACGCGGCCGTCCGAGGCCTCGTAGAAGCGTTCCACGAGCCCGAAGACCGTGGTCTTGCCCGCGCCCGAGGGGCCGACGAACGCGGTCATGCCGGGGCCCGGGACCGTGAAGCTCACACCGTGATGGACGTACGGGAGGTCGGGCCGGTAGCGGAAGGTCACGTTCTCGAAGGTGACCGACGCGGGGCGGGTGCCGGCGGGGGCGGGCACCCGCGGCGGCGTGTCGGACTTCTGCGTCCCTCTCGGCGGCGAGGCATCGAACTCCTCCGTCTCCATCCGCTCCGCCTGCACGATGCGGGCCACCGCGGCGGAGCCGACCTGGTACTGCGTGACGGCGTCCACGAGGCGGGTCACCGGGTCGATCAGGTAGAAGAGCAGCATCAGGAACGCCACGAGCGTCGCGACCGAGATGGCCTCCGACGCGACCCGTGCCCCGCCCACGCCGAGCACCGCGAGGAACGACACCTGGATGGCGAAGCCCATGGAACTCCACGCCACGGCCTGCCACTTGGCCGACCTCACGCCGTGCCGCCACGCTTCGCTCGCCGCCTCCTCGACCTTCGCCACCTCGCGCTCCTCGGCGCCGGATGCCTTCAGGGTGCGGAACGCGCCGAAGGCCCGCTCCAGGGCGGTCGAGATCGAGCCGACGGCTTCCTGCGCCTGCCGGGTGGCCTTGGAGATCTTCGGCATGACCAGGGCGGTGGCGGCCCCGATGAGCACGATCACGCCGAGGGTGACGCCGAGCAGCACCGGGTCCATGAAGGCCATCATCACGACGGTGGCGACGACGGTGAGGCCGCCGGAGAACGCGGACACCACGGCCTGCGTGGTGACGGCCTGGAGCAGGGTCGTGTCCGAGGTGACGCGGGACATCAGGTCACCGGGCTGCACGCGCTCCAGCTCGGTGACCTTCAGCCGCAGCAGGCGTCCGATGAGGGAGCGGCGCGAGTCGAGGACGACGGACTGCGCGGTGCGTTCGAGGATGTAGCTGCCCACGGACTCGACCGCCGTGCCGATCACCAGCAGACACGTCAGGAGAACGAGGATCGAGGTGACCGACTCGTCGTCGGAGAGCCGGTTCACCAACGCCTCGACGGCGACCGGCTGGGCGAGTCCCGTGGCCGCGCCGATCAGGGTGAACAGGGCGCCGACGGCCACCACCCCGCGGTGCGGGCGGAAGTGGCGGTACAGGACGGCCCAGGTCTCCCGGGCGGAGAGCGGCGGCCCGGCCTCCGTGGGGTCCGCCGTCTTGACTTGCGGTTGTTCGTCGAACACGGGTTCTGAGTGGGTCACGCACCACAGGACGCGTCAGGGCGCGTTCCGCCTGACCGCGCCCGGAGAAGCCGGGGGGGGCGCCACGGCTCGCCACCCGGGGCGAGGGGGGGCGCCGGGATCGCACGGCGTAGCAGTCCGATCATCTGCATAGGCCCCGAGTTGCACCGCGTGCCCCCGGCATGTGACCGCGTTCCCGGTTAACACGGACGGCGCAGGGGAGGACGGTGCTGGCGGAAGGTGCGCGCGCCTCCCGCACGCCGCCCTCCGCACACCGCCTCCCGTACGCCGCCCTCCGCACGACGCCTTCCGTACGCCGCCCTTCGCACGACGCCTTCCGCACGCCGTCCTCCGCACACCGTCCTCCGCACACCGCCTCCGCGTGCCCGCCGTGCGGCATCCGGCCCTTTCCGACGACCTGCCCCGGGGAGAGAGCGCACCATGACCGACATCCACCAGATCACCATCGCCCTCGTCACCGCCGATGTCGCGGGGGCGGCCACGCAGGGGCGGATCTACCTGGGCATAGCCGGACGTGAGTTCCTGCTGGCGAACTCGGACAGGATCGCGCGCAACGGCGACAACCAGTTCGTCCTCGGCGAGGGCGGCAACGTCGTCAACGCGTACTACAACGACCCGCGCAGACCCCAGCTCGACACCGAGGACCTCGACCTGTACCCCGTCTACATCCGGCTGCGCGCCGAGGGCAACGACCCGGCCTGGTGCCTGGAGCAGGTGTGCGTCGCGGTCGACCCGCGGGGACCTGTCCGGCACCAGTTCTCGAACCCGCGGCTCGGCGGCATGCACACCGACGAGGCCCGCATCTGGCTGGGCGACGACTACGGCACCCGGCTGCACCTGAGGCGGGGCGGCCTCGGAACCTGACCGGCCCCGGGAACGCCGGGGTGCTCAGGCCCGGAACGCCGGGACGCTCAGGCCCGGAACGCCGCGGGGCGTTCCGGGCTCGCGTCCGCGAGCGCCCGGGTCACCTCGGCGACGCCACCGCGCAGCCCGTACACGGGGGTGTCGGGCTGCTGACGCCACGACTCGTCGATGCCGCCCGCGTCGACGGTGTCGAAGCCCATCTCGTCGATCAGCTCGCGGACCACCTTCTTGGCGGCCTCGTCGTCCCCGGCCACGGGCAGCGCCATCCGCTCGGGCGCGCCCTCGGGGAGCGGCTTGTCGAGGATGTCGTCCGCGTACGTGCCGTTGAACGCCTTGATGACGGGGTGCCCGACGTGCTGCTCGGTCCAGCGGCTCTCCGGCAGGCCGGCCTCGATGGCGTCGATCCTGCCGTCGCGCTCCCGGGGGTAGTAGTTGCCCGTGTCGATCACCGCGAAGCCCTCCGCGGCCCCGTCGAACAGACCGGACGGCAGATCGGGGACGTTCTTCAGCGGGACGGTCACCACGACGACCTCGGCGCCGCGTGCCGCCTCGTCGACGGTCACGGGCGTGGCACCGGTCTCCTCGGCGAGGGCGGTGAGGGTCTGCGGGCCTCTGGAGTTGGCCACGGAGACGTCGTGGCCGAGTGCGGTCAGGCGCCGGGTGAGGTTGCCGCCGATGTTGCCCGCGCCAATGATGCCGATCTTCATGGAGTCCTCCGGTGGGGTGCCGCGACCGGGTGCCGCTGGCGCATGTGTGCCTCCAACCCCCCTGACGACGGGGCTATTTCCGCCGGTCCGAGGGAATATTCGGCAGTCGCGTATTCCCTTTCGCCCCATCGGATATTCCATGTCTCTCACTCGATTGCCCAGTGGATTCCGATGGCTGGGACGGGCGGGGACCTGACGACCACGCCGCGGGTCGCGTGGCTGCTCCGGGGCCGCCTCGTCGCGGCGGGCGCCGACTTCGGAAGGACTAGCCGCATGCGCCGCGCTGTCCTGTCCTGTCCGACGTGACGCGGGGGCGGTCGAGCCGGGCCGCCCGCCCGTGACCGGCCGCGAGGCTGCCGCTGCATGCCCGTATCCGCCGTTCGGGCGTTCTTGCGCATAGGTTCGTAACCGTCACCCGTCTTCTCGTAGCCGTCACACATCTTGTGGTACGCACGCCGTGAAAGGACCGCTCCCATGAGCACCTCGAACACCTCGCGCCCCGCCGACGCCTCGGGCACCTTCGCCCTCGGCGGCGACCTGCCCGTCAACCGTCTGGGTTACGGCGCCATGCAGCTCACCGGACCGGGTGTGTGGGGCGAACCCAAGGACCGGGACGAGGCCGTTCGTGTGCTGCGCCGCGCCGTGGAGCTCGGCGTCACCTTCATCGACACCGCCGACTCCTACGGACCGTTCGTCAACGAGGTCCTCATCCAGGAGGCCCTCAAGCCCTATGCCGACGACCTCGTCATCGCCACCAAGGGCGGCTTCACCCGCTCGGGGCCGGACGCCTGGAGCGCGGTCGGCCGCCCCGAGTACCTGCGCCAGCAGACCGAGCTGAGCCTGCGCCACCTGGGCGTGGAGCGCATCGACCTGTACCAGCTGCACCGCATCGACGAGCAGGTCCCGCTCGCCGACCAGCTGGGCGAGCTCACCCTGTTGCAGAAGGAGGGCAAGATCCGCCACATCGGTGTCTCCGAGGTGACCCTGGAGCAGCTCGAGGCGGCCCGCGAGCACGCCGAGATCGTCTCCGTGCAGAACCGGTACAACCTCGTCGACCGCGGCTCCGAGGACGTGCTCGCGTACGCCGAGCGGGAGAACATCGCGTTCATCCCGTGGTACCCGATGGCCACCGGTGAGCTGGCCCGGCCCGGCGGACCGCTCGACGCCGCCGCCACGGACCACGGCGCGAGCCCCTCCCAGCTCGCCCTCGCCTGGCTGCTGCGCCGTTCACCGGTCGTGCTGCCCATCCCCGGCACGTCGCGCGTCGCGCACCTGGAGCAGAACGTCGCCGCCGCGGGCATCACCCTGGACGACGCCCAGTTCGAGGCGCTCGCCGCCGCCGTCTGACCCGGCTCCCGCACGGCGAAGGCGCCGGTGCTCAACCGACGTGCGGTGAGCACCGGCGCCTTCGCGGTCAGCCGGACGGTCGGTCCGCCGGTCGGTCAGCCAAGCGGTCAACCGGTCAGCCGGGACCTCGGCGCGCCCCCACCGCCACCGCGAGCACCGCCGTGAGCCCGCCGAGCACCATCACCGTCGAGGACGAGGTCCGGTCGAGCACGGCGCCGCCCGCCAGCGCCCCGAGCGAGAGCGTCGCCTGGAACGAGGCGGTGAACAGCACCGACGCCGCCTCCGGTGCGCGCGGCAGCGCCGCCGCGAACCAGGCCTGCGAGCACACCGGCACGGCACCGTAGGCGATCCCCCAGACCACGAGGAGCACGACCGCACCGACCGGCCGGTCACCGAGGACGGGCAGCAGCAGCGTGGCACACGCGATCAGACCCGCCGCCGTCACGAACCCGGCCCGCGGCCTGCGCGCCACCGCCGCGCCGCCCACGAAGTTCCCGGCGATCCCGGCCGCGCCGTACGCCAGCAGGAACACGGTGACCAGGTCCGGGCCCACGCCCGTCACCTCCCCGAGGAAGGGCGTCACGTACGTGTACGCGCCGAAGTGCGCCAGTACGACGACGACGGTCGTCCACAGCGCCCCGCGCACGCCTCGGCCGCGCACGGACTCCCGCAGCACGGCCACGCGCAGCGCCTGTTCCGGCGGCAGCGGCCGCAGCACCGCAAGCATGGCGCCCCAGACGCACAGGGACAGAACTCCCAGGGCGCCGAAGGCGGTCCGCCAGCCGGCGGCCTCGCCGACGAACGTACCGGCGGGCACCCCGAGCACCGATCCGAGCGGCACCGCGGAGAAGATCACCGCCGTCGCCCGCGCGGCCGATCCCGGTGCCACCAGACGCACCGCGAGCCCGGCTGCGATCGACCAGAACCCGCCGATGGTGACGCCCACCATGACCCGGGAGACGAGCACGAGCCAGTAGGCGGGCGCGGCTGCGGCGAGGAGGTTGGCCGCCGCGAGCAGGGCCATGAAGGCGCACAGCATGGTGCGCCGGTCCACGCGGGAGGTGGCCGTGGTGACTAGGGGCGCGGAGAGGGCGGCGAGGAAGCCCGGCATCGTCATCGTCAGACCGGCGGTGCCGTCCGTGACGTCGAAGCTCCGTCCGATCGAAGGAAGCAGGCCGATGGGCAGGATCTCCACGGTGACGATGGCGAACAGGCCTGCCGTCACCGAGCCCACGGCGAGCCATCCGCGCAACGGCGTGCGGGAGGCCGGGGCGGGCACGGCGGTTCTGAGCTGGGGCATGGGTCCTTCCTGGCGGGAATCCGGGGGTGCGGGGTACTTGGGGTACGGGGTACTCGGGGTACGCGGTACTTGGGGTACGCGGAGTGCTCGGGGTGCGCGGGGCACTCGCGGTACTCGGCGTACCTGTCAGGGGTGCCGGTCGGGGGCACGGCTCAGTTCACCAAGGGGCACGGCCCGTGGTCTGGCAGGTATGCGACGCCGTAGTGGAGGACCCGGCGGCCCGAGGCTTGGCGGCCCGCGACCCCAGCGCCCCGCGGACCGCTGTCCTGCGGACCGGCGCCCCGCCGACAAACACCCCGCGGACCAGAACCCAACGGACCAGTGTTCACGCGAAAACCCCGGGCCCCGTCCGCGGGCCCGGTGCTAGCATCCCCGCATGATCACGCCCGAGTTCCGCAGCGTCATGATGCCCCGCCGACGGGGCCGCTGACTTCGGACGCACGCGTGTTCCGAGGCCCCGAGACGGGGCCTCGTCGCGTTGCGGTCACGGAGCCCCGCCTCTCCCCCTGGAGATCCTGGAGGCTCCCATGACCACCCCGCGTACCACGTACGTGACCACGACCATTCCCTACGTCAACGCCCGCCCGCACCTCGGCTTCGCCCTCGAGATCGTCCAGGCGGACGTGCTCGCCCGGCACCGCAGGCACCGCGGCGACCGGGTCCGCTTCCTGAGCGGCACGGACGACAACTCGTTGAAGAACGTTCTCGCCGCCGAGGCGGCGGGCGTGCCCGTGCAGGACCTGGTGGACCGCAACGCGGAGGCGTTCGCCGCGCTGCGCGGTCCCCTTGACCTCTCCTTCGACGACTTCATCCGCACGAGCCGCGACCCGCGCCACCGCGTGGGCGTGGAACGCCTGTGGCGGCGGTGCGCCAAGTCGGGCGACCTGTACCGCAAGCACTACGAGGGCCTGTACTGCGTCGGCTGCGAGCAGTTCTACACACCGGCCGAACTCGTCGGAGGGCGCTGCGCCGAGCACGGCACGGAACCGCGGTCCGTCGCCGAGGAGAACTGGTTCTTCCGGCTCTCCCGGTACGCGGACCGACTGCACGGGCTGATCTCGTCCGGGCGCCTGCGCGTCGAGCCCGCCGTGCGCCGCAACGAGGTGCTCGCCCTCATCGAGGGCGGCCTGCACGACTTCTCGGTGTCCCGGTCGCACACGCGGGCCCGCGGCTGGGGCATCCCCGTGCCCGACGACCCCGAACAGGTCGTCTACGTCTGGTGGGACGCCCTCGGGAACTACGTCACCAGCCTCGGTTACGGCACCGGCGACCCCGCGTACGAGCAGTGGTGGAGCGGTGCGACGCGCCGCACCCACCTCGTCGGCAAGGGCGTCGTCCGCTTCCACGCGGTGTACTGGCCGGCCATGCTCCTCTCGGCCGGACTGCCGCTGCCCACGGACGTCCTCGTACACGACTACCTCACCGTGGACGGCCGCAAGATCAGCAAGTCGGCCGGTGCCACCGTCGATCCGACGGAACTCGTCACGGAGTCAGGGACGGACGCGGTGCGCTGGTGGCTGCTGCGGGATGTGCCGCGCGTCGGCGACGCGGACTTCACCCGGGAGCGGCTCGTGGCCCGGGCGGACGCCGACTTCGCGGGCGGGCTGGGGAATCTCGTCAACCGGGTCGTGACGATGGCGCACCGCTTCCGCGACGGCCGGGTGCCGGTGCCCCGCGTGCCGGCCGAGGGCACGGAGCGGCTCGTGGCCGCCTGCCGTGAGGTTCGGGGCCGGGTCGACGACGCGCTGGCGGACTTCGACTTCCGGCGGGCGGTGGACGCCGTCTGGCGGATCGTGGCGGAGGCCGACCGCTGCGTCGACGGCACGCGGCCCTGGGAGCTCGCCAAGGCCGAGCGCGCGGGCGACGCGGCGGCGGGCGACCGCCTCGACGGGGTGCTCGCCGCCCTGATCGGCGCGTGTCGCACGCTCGCCGGCGAACTCTCCCCGTTCGTACCGGAGTCGGCCTCCCGGGTGGCCGCGCAGTGCACGCCCACCGCCGACGGGCGGCTCCCGCGGGCCGCACCGCTATTCCCGCGCGTCGGAGAGTCACTGCGTCCGGCGGTCTGAGGGGGCGGGCCGCAGGGCGCGGGGCTCGCGGCCCCTGTCCCTCAACTGTCCCTCAACCCGAGGGGTTCCTGCGCTCCTTGGCCCGCCGGTGGCTCGCCACCCGCTCACGCGTCGCGCACCGCGGCGAACAGTAGCGGCGCGCCGTGCCGCTGCCGCCGGTGACGTACACGGTGTCGCAGCGCGGTGACGCGCACAGCCCGCCGGGAGGCCGCTGCCGGTCCCAGAGCAGCACGGCGAGGGCCATGCAGGACGAGGCCAGGAACCACTCCGCCCACGGCGCGGAGTCGTCGCTGTCCAGGTGGATGTGCCAGGGCGTGCCGCCGCCGTGCGCGGTGAGCCTGACCGGTCCGCAGCCTTCGGCGATGAGCCTGTTCAGGCGGGCCGCCGCGGCGTCGACACCGGGAGCGGTGAAGACGTCGCGGAGCCGGTCGGACACGGCGCGCAGGTCCGCCACGTCCTGCGCGGTCACCTCCAGCGCGCCCCGTTCCCCGTACTCGCGCAGCACCGCGGTGACCGACGCGACGGCTTGCGCGTCGGGCCCATCCACGCTGTCGGACGCTTCCGCGTCGTCGGGCCCTTTCGCGCCGTCGGGCCCACCCGCGCTCAGGACGTTGACCAGTGCGGCGGCGCGCTGCGCCGAGCGCAGGACGGAATGGCGCGTGGACCACTCGTCGGAGCGCGTGGACCGCTCCTCAGGGCGGGACCACCCCTCAGGGCGCGTGGACCGCTCGTCCTCGGGCGCCCCCGCGCCGTCGCGCGGTTCCGCGGTCTCGCTCTTCTCGGCCTTCGGCTTCCTCACGAGAGCCAGAGTAACGCCCATAGTCAGCTTGCCCGTTACCTTGTAACGTCGTACGCATGTCAAAGCGTTACGGCATCGGGAGGTACCTCACGGGTGCCACCGCCGCGCGCACCGGTGATGAGATGTCAGGTCCTGCCCTGCTCCTGGTGGGGCTCTCCGTGACGGGCTCGGCGTCGACGGCTTCGGCGCTCCTGTCGGGGATCACGCTCTCCGCTGCCGTGGGCGGGCCCGTCTTCGGGGTGCTGCTCGACCGGGCCGCACGGCCGGGTCGGCTGCTCACCACTGCGCTGGCCGCGTACTCCCTGGCGCTGCTCGCCATCCTGCTGGGCCTCGGTCGGCTGCCTTTGCCGGTCGTCCTCGCCACCGCCCTGTGCGGCGGTCTCCTGGGCCCCGCCCTGGCCGGTGGCTGGACCTCGCAACTGCCGCAGGTGGCGGCCCCCGGGAACCTGCCGCGTGCCACCGCGCTCGACGCCCTGACCTACAACTTCGCCTCCCTGGCGGGACCGGCGCTCGCCGGGGCGGTCGCCATGGCGGCGGGGGCGCCGGCGGGTGTCGTGGTGTCCCTGGCCCTGGTGGTCCTCGCGCTGCCCGCGGCATGGACCCTGCCCGCCCCCTCCCCCACGCCCGCCACCGCGCCCGCGTCCGTCATCGCCGATCTGCGGTCGGGCTTCGCCGTCATCGGCCGCGTCCGCCCCCTCGCGCGCGCCACGCTGACCTCCGTCATCTCCTACGTAGGCGTCGGCACGCTGGTGACCTGCACTCCCCTGCTCGGCGAACGGGCCCTCGGCGCCACCGACTCGGGGACCTTCCTCCTGGCCGCGCTCGCCGCCGCCTCCCTGGCCACCAACGCCCTGCTGGCCCGGAGCCCCGGCGCGCTGCGGCCCGACGCGACGATCCTGGCCAGCACGCTCGCCCTCGCCGGGGCGCTGCTCCTGGCCGCGACCCTGACGCCGCTCGCGCTGTTCGCGGCCATGGCGGTCGCGGGAGCCGGGGCGGGCCCGCAGCTCACGGCCCTGTTCGCGGTGCGGCACCGGGAGGCCCCCGCGCACCTGCGCGGGCAGATCTTCACCACGGGGGCCAGCCTGAAGATCACCGGTTACGCGATCGGTGCGGGCCTCGGCGGGCCGCTGGCCACCTGGTCGCTCCCCGGTGCGCTCCTCGTGGCCGCGGGCTTCGAAGCCCTCGCGGCCCTCTGCTTCGTGGCGCTGACGGGGGTGGGCCGCGGCCGGCGGCCTGGTGTGCCCCAGCGCGCGCAGGGAACCCGTACATCACCCTGACGTGCCGACGCCACAGGGTCCTCATGCGTGCGCGCGGCCGTAACGTCCGGCACGTCCCGGACGTTCCGCCGTGCGCCACACCCGCCCGCTCCGTGAGGCGCCCACCGCAGCACCGAAAGAGAGCTTTCGTGCCCCTGCCCGCACCGTACGCCCGCCCAGCGGGTTCCCTGCGCCACCACCGACTGTCCGACGTCCTGGAGGATGCCGCCGAGGCGATGCGCGCCGACGGGCGCTCCGGCGGGGCGGCGGTCGTCGCGGCGCCCGCCCGCGGCAGTGCCGCCGTCCACCATGAGCCCGGCATCGAGCGGCGGCGCTGATGCCTGCCGCGGACGAGCCCGCCGCCCCGCCGCACGAGGTCGTGTTGCAGGACTACGACCAGCACGGGCGGATCTGGTCGCTCGACGTCACGACGGGCGTGCTCACCCCCGGTTCCGGGCGCTGCCATGGATTCGTGCACCTCACGGACGCCTCCCGGCGGGGTGACGTGGCCGTGGCCGCCGCCCTGTACGCCGACGGCCCGGGGGCGGGCACGCTGTGGCTGCAATACGGGCCGACGCGGTGGGACTGCTCGCGGGTGGCCGTGCGGCAGGCGTCGGAGGCGGACGGCCACCGCCTCTTCACGGTGTTCGGGACGGGCGGCCCCGAGCTCGAACTCCGCTACCCGGCGCCGGACCCCGGCCCCCTCGACCCGGCGTACGACTGGATCGTCACCGTCGCGGACGACTTCTTCCT
Source organism: Streptomyces sp. NPDC017940 (assembly GCF_044328435.1). Taxonomy (NCBI): domain Bacteria; kingdom Bacillati; phylum Actinomycetota; class Actinomycetes; order Kitasatosporales; family Streptomycetaceae; genus Streptomyces; species Streptomyces sp. NPDC017940. Next base: position 492,228 of record NZ_JBIRHJ010000004.1, read on the forward strand.
GTGGGCCGCCGAACGGCTCGGGGACGACGGCGGCAGCACCCGGCACACCCTCACGGAGCACTTCGGCGCGGGCTTCCTGCCCGACTGAGGGTGTCCGTCGAGGACAGGGGCGTGCTCCGGGACCCGCTGTCCGGCCAGGGCAGGATCGCCCCGAGGAGGGCCCGCGCGCACAGGTCGCGCACCTGTGCGCGCGTCAGTTCCGGCTCGTCGAGCCACTCCAGACAGACCGCCACCATGAAGGCCAGCCAGCCGCGCACGGCCAGCTTCAGGGCGGCCGGCTCGGCGGTGAGCGGTGCGGTCTCGGGGTCCGCGGTGAGGGCGGCGAGGATCTGCCGCTCCTGCGCGGCGAGCCCTTCGCCGTACACCGCCCGCACGGTGGGGTCGCCCGCCTCCTTCGCACGGTGGAAGGCGCGGAAGCCCTGGGCGTGGCCCTCGACGTAGCCCAGGAAGGCGTCCAGGCCGGTCCCGAGCTGCTCGCGCACCGGCAGTCCCGGTTCGGCGGTCGTCAGGCGCAGCATGCGGTCGCTCTCGCGCTGGACGACCGCGGCGAAGAAGTCCCGCTTCGTCGGGAAATAGTGGTACAGCAGCCCGCGGGAGACACCCGCGATCTCGGCGACCTGCTCGATCCAGACGTCGTCGTAGGGGTTCTGTGCGAACAGCCGCGCGCCCACCGTGAGCAGTTGCTCCCTGCGCTCCTGGGTGCTCAGCCTGCGCCGGGGGCTGTGCTGCGGGTCCGCGGCCATGGCAGCACCTTACTTGACGTCGGTTCAACAACAGGACCAGACTGCAATCCCTTGTTGAATCCACGTACAACAGGCTCTGGTCACTCCAAGGAGCCCTGTGCACAAGGGAGATGGTGGCCATGGCGCAGACCACGCGGCCGACGGGAAGCGCCGGGCCGCCGCCCGGGGGCCTGCCGAAGGGGTTCCGCAGCGCGGAGGCCGGCTGGCCCCGGCTCGACCGCATACCGCACCCGCCCCGCCGCGTTCCGCTGATCGGCGACGTGCTCGGCGCGAACGTCCGCACGCCCGTGCAGGACTCGATGGCGATCGGGCGCCGCCTCGGTCCGGTCTTCCGCCGCAAGGCCTTCGGCAAGGAGATCGTCTTCGTCTGGGGCGCACGGCTCGCGGCCGAGCTCGCCGACGAGGCGCGGTTCGCCAAGCACGTGGGGCTCGGCGTGGCCAACCTGCGGCCGGTGGCGGGCGACGGCCTGTTCACGGCGTACAACCACGAACCCAACTGGCAGCTGGCGCACGACATACTGGCGCCCGGCTTCAGCCGGGAGGCGATGGCGGGCTATCACCCGCTGATGCTCGACGTGGCCGGGCAGCTGACGGCCCGCTGGGACGCCGCGGCGGCCGCAGGTCGGGCCGTGGACGTGCCGGGCGACATGACGAAGCTGACCCTGGAGACCATCTCCCGCACCGGCTTCGGGCACGACTTCGGCTCCTTCGAGCGGGCAAGGCCGCACCCCTTCGTGAGCGCCATGGTCGGCACGCTCTCGCACGCGCAGCGGCGCAACGTCCTGCCGCCCGCGCTCGCCCCGGTGCTGCTGCGCCGCGCCGAGCGGCGCAACGCCGCCGACACGGCGTACCTGAACCGCACCGTCGACGGCGTGGTCGCCGCCCGGCGCGCCGCCGACGCCTCGGGTGCGCGCGGCGACCTCCTGGACCGGATGCTGGACGTCGCCCACCCCGACACCGGCGAACGCCTGTCTCCGGAGAACATCCGCCGACAGGTCATCACCTTCCTGGTGGCCGGGCACGAGACGACGTCGGGCGCCCTCTCGTTCGCGCTGCACTACCTCGCCGCCCACCCCGAGGTGCTCTCCCGCGCGCGGGACGAGGTCGACCAGGTGTGGGGGGCCGCGGAGGCACCCGCGTACGAGCAGGTGGCGAGGCTCCGCCACGTACGCCGCGTCCTCGACGAGTCGCTGCGCCTGTGGCCGACCGCCCCCGCGTTCGCACGGGAGGCCCTGGCGGACACGGTGCTCGGCGGGGCGCACCCGATGCGGCGGGGCGCATGGGCGCTGGTGCTCACGATGCTCCTGCACCGGGATCCGGAGGCGTGGGGTCCGCGGCCCGAGGAGTTCGACCCCGGCCGGTTCGCGCCCGCCGCGGTGCGGTCGCGGCCCGCCCACGTCTTCAAGCCGTTCGGCACCGGCGCGCGTGCCTGCATCGGCCGTCAGTTCGCCCTGCACGAGGCGACGCTGGTGCTCGGGCTGCTGCTCCGCCGCTACGACCTGGTGCCGGACCCGGGCTACCGGCTGCGGGTCGTGGAGCGGCTGACGCTGATGCCCCAGGGGCTGCGGCTGCGGCTCGTACGCCGGTCCGGGTGAACCGTGCCGGTACGCCGTCCGGCTGCTCGGGACCGGTACGCCGTCCGGCTGCCGAGGACCGGTACGCCGGTCCGGGTGACCCCGCGCCGCCGACCGCGTGACGTGACGCCGGGCGGCGGCTCGCGTGGCGGTTGAAGGGCAATTGTCAGACCCGTGCGCAAGAGTGGGGGTTGCACCTTCGACCTTGGGAACCGCGCGCTAAGGAGCCAACCGACATGACCGGCACGACGTATCCCGAACTGGCCGCGGCGCAGGCGTGCTTGCGGCTGCTGCACACCGCGCGCGCCGCCCTGTCCGCGCCCGCGACGGCACAGACGGCGGCGCTGCTCGCCGTGCCGATCGCGGACGCCGACGAGGCGCTGCGGCGCGCGGGCCTCGCGGGCAACGAGGCCTGGCTCCTGGACAGGATCTACGATCTCGCGCCGCCCGCCCCGACTCCGGAGCCCGCCGACGCCGACCGCGGGCCCGCCGACGAACCGTCACCGGACGGCCGCCGACCTACCGGGCCGGACGCGGCGTCGGCCCCCGCGACAGCCCCGGCCCCGCGCCGCGAGGGGAGCCTGCGGTGAGCGAGGGGGGCGAGCGGAAACCCAAGGACGGAGGGACGTCCGGTGGGGATCAGGCGTCCGGCAACGCCGCGCTCGGCAAGAAGCCGTTCAAGCGCTCGCGCAGTCACTTCGCCGACCGTGTGACGGCGGACGGCAGGGACGGCTGGCCCGTGGAGGCGGGGCGCTATCGCCTGGTGGTGAGCAGGGCCTGCCCGTGGGCGAGCCGCGCCCTCGTCTCCCGCAGACTGCTCGGCCTGGAGGACGCGCTCTCCCTCGCCGTCACCGATCCGATCCAGGACGACCGGAGCTGGCGCTTCACCCTCGACCCGGGCGGCCGCGACCCCGTCCTCGGCATCCACCACCTCAGCGAGGCCTACGACGCACGCGAGTCGGATTATCCGGGCGGCGTGAGCGTGCCCGCGATCGTGGACGTCCCGAGCGGCAAGCTGGTCACGAACGACTACCAGCAGATCACCCTGGACCTCGCCACGGAATGGCAGGACCTGCACCGCCCCGGCGCCCCCGAGCTGTATCCCGAGCCGCTGCGCGCGGAGATCGACGAGGTGATGGAAGGCATCTACCACGACGTCAACAACGGCGTGTACCGCGCGGGCTTCGCCTCCACCCAGCACGAGTACGAGTCCGCGTACGAGGATGTGTTCCGGCGCCTCGACGAGACGTCGCGGCGACTCGCCGAGCGCCGCTATCTGGTGGGCGACAGCATCACGGAGGCCGACATCCGGCTGTTCACGACGCTGGTGCGCTTCGACGCGGTGTACCACGGCCACTTCAAGTGCAACCGCAGGAAGCTGACCGAGGACCCCGTCCTGTGGGCCTACGCCCGTGACCTCTACCAGACCCCGGGCTTCGGCGACACGGTCGACTTCGACCACATCAAGCGCCACTACTACCAAGTGCACACGGGCATCAACCCCACCGCCGTCGTCCCCCTCGGCCCCGACCTGACGGGGTGGCTGACGCCGCACCACCGCGAGCAGCTCGGCGGCAGCCCGTTCGGTGCGGGGACGGCACCCGGGCCGGTTCCGGAGGGTGAGGAGGTCGCTGCGGCGGGGCGTCCGTGACGGCGTCGTACCGCCGACCCAGGCACCTTTTGCTCATGGGATCCATTTTCATATAGCCTCGGGCCGTCCCCGTACCCCTCGCACCAGGAGGATCCGATGGCCGTACCGAAGCGGAAGATGTCCCGCAGCAACACGCGTCACCGCCGCGCCCAGTGGAAGGCCACCACCCCCCAGCTGGTGCCGGTGACGGTCGACGGCGTCCCCCGGATGGTCCCGCAGCGCCTGGTCAAGGCATACGAGCGCGGCCTCGTCACCCCCGAGGGCTGACACCGCGGGGCGCGAGCGGCGCGTTGCACGGAATGCAACTCATGTTGCGGGTCTTGTCCGTTGGGACTTCTGGGGTCACTGTGGCTGTCACATCCGTCACTCCCGTCCATGAGGTGCAGTCATGAACAGAAGGCGGTTCATCGGTACGTCCCTCGCCGTGACCACGGCGGCCGTGACCGGCGCGGCTCCGGCCGGGGCGGCTCCGGCCGGGGCGGCTCCGGCAGATGCGGCTTCGGCCGACGCGGCTCCGGCCCGTGGAGGCGCCGGCGCGCAACGGCGCCTGTTCCTCGGCACGTACACCTCGCAGCCGGGCGGTGGAACCGGCATCGGGACAGCCACGTACGACGAGGCGACGGGCACCGTGACCGCCGCGGGCACCATCGAAGGCGTGGCGGACCCCTCCTATCTCGCGGTGCACCCCTCGGGGCGGTCGCTGTACGCCGTCAACGAGCGCGCGCAGGGCGGGGTGACGGCGGTCGACCTGCCGCCCGCGGGCAGCCCGCGGGTGCTCGGCACGCGCGCCAGCGGCGGTGCCGGGCCCTGCCACCTGTCCGTGCACCCCGGCGGCCGCTGGCTGCTGAGCGCCCACTACACCTCCGGCAGCGTGGCCGTGCACCCCATCGAGGCGTCGGGCGCCCTCGGCGAGCGCACCGATCTCGTCACGCACTCCACGCCGCCGCCCGGGCCCGGCCAGCAGGGGCCGCACGCCCACCAGATCGTGACCGCGCCGGACGGCCGCCACGTCCTCGCCGTCGACCTCGGCACCGACACGGTCTACACCTACCGGCTCGACACGGCCGCCGGAAAGCTGAGCCGTGTCTCCCACGCGACGGTGCGGCCGGGGGCCGGGCCGCGCAATCTCGCCTTCCACCCGTCGGGGCGCTTCGCGTACCTCGCCGACGAGCTCGACAACACCGTCGTCGTCTGCGCCTACGACCCGGCGAGCGGACGGCTCACTCCGGGTGCTCCGCAGCCCACCGGCACCCGCCCCGGCGTCACGAGCTATCCCGCGCAGCTCGTCGTGACCGGTGACGGGGCCTTCGCCTACCTCGCCAACCGCGGGGACAACACCCTGACCCGGTACGCGGTCGAGCGCGGCGGCGCCCGCCTGCGGCTGCTCGGCACGGTGCCGGTGGACGGCGACTTCCCGCGCCACCTCGCGCTCTCCGCGTCGGGCCGGCTCCTGTTCACCGCGAACCAGCGCTCGGGGTCGGTGAGCGTGTTCCGCGTGGACGGGCGGACCGGGGCGCTCAGCCCGGCGGGCAGGCCGTTCCGGGCGCCCGTCGCGGTGTGCGTCCTGCCGTTGTGAGGAACGCGGCGCGCGGGTGCCCGACGCGGGGGCCCCGGACACGCCCGTAGCGGGGGTGCCCGAACGAACCCCGCTACGGCGCCACGAAGCGCACGCCGTCGGCGCTCGGCACGATCTCGACCTCGTCGCCGAGTGCCCACTCGGCGACGCGTGACACCGTCGCCGCGGGGACGGCGTCGCCGATGCCCGCGGCGGCCGGTATGTCGTACGTGCCGTGGGCGTCGTGCGCGATGACGACGCGGAAGTCGAGGTCGAGGGCCGTGCGGGCGGTGGCGCTGACGCACATCTCCGACATGACGCCGCAGACGGCGAGCGCGGTGACGCCCCTGCCCCGCAACAGCTTCTCGAGTCCGGTCTCCTCGAAGCCGTCGTCCGCGGTCTTGCGCAGCACCACCTCACCGCGTTCGGTGTCCACCGGCAGATGGACCTCCCAGCTGGGCGTGCCCACCTCGTCCGGCGCGCCCTCGGGGCCGTCGTTCTGCAACTGCACGACGAGGGCGCCGGCCGCGCGGGCCCCGGCGATGAGCTGTTCGGTGCGGGCGAGGACGGTGGCGGCGTGGGGCACGGCGTCCGCACCGGTGACGAAGGCAGACTGCATGTCGACCACGATCAGTGCGTGCACGGGGTCGTCGGTGCGGGTAGGCGAACCTGTGTCTGAAGCTGGGGAGTCCAGGGACCCGGCGGGCGTGGCCGCGACGGGCTCGGGACGGCTGTCGGTGTTCATGGGCGCCATCATGCCCGTGGCCGCGCCGGCCGCGCCCCTCAATTCGATCGGAGTGCTGGTGCGGTGAACTCGGAAGTCATGGTGCTGCTCGCCGTGGCCGCGGTCCTCGTGGTCGCGATGCTGGTGGTGGCCGTCGTGCTCCTGGTACGGCTCGTCCGCACCCGCCGCGCGCTGCGGCGGGCCGGGCTGCCGACGGGGCGGGCGTGGGTGTTCTGGGGCGCGATCGGCTATCTCGTGCTGCCCGCCGACCTGATGCCCGACCCCGTGCTTCTGGACGACATAGGTGTGCTGTTCCTGGCGCTGCGGTCCCTGCGGTCCGGTGCCGAGCCGCCCTCCGGAGGGGGTGGGGAGGTGCTCAGGACTCGGGAGGGGCGCTCGGGCGCAGCACCGGGCGGCGCAGCAGACGCGCCTTGGTGAGCAGGGCGTGCATCCGCTCGGTGACCTGGCCGAGGTCGTCGACGTGTTCATGGAACTGAAGGCGTACGTCGGCCTGACTGCTGACGCGTTCCAGACGCAGCGTCAGGCCGTACCGGTCGATGGCGAGCGGTTTGACGGCGACGACGCCGGCGAGGCTGTCCGCGGAGATCAGCCGCGTGAGCTGCTCCACGGCCTCCGGATGGGCGTCGGCGAGATGCGTGAGCAGCCGGGACTCGGCCTGCGCGAGCGGGTCGGGGTCGGTGAGCGCGAACTCGTCGAGGTCGATGCCCGTACGACCGCCCGCGTCGTGCAGGACCACGCAGACCGGATCGAACACGAGGTGGTCGCGGGTCGTGGTGAGCGTGCCGGAGAGCCAGAGCCGTGAGCGCACCCGGTCCCTGATCGGCACCGGGGCCACGTCCGCGAACTCCAGGAGCGTGGACGGCTCGCCGCGCGGGGCGCAGATCAAGGCGGCGGCGAGCGCGCTGTCCTCGGGCGGGTGCAGGATCACCGTGCCCCGTTCGCTCACGGTGTGGGCGCCGACGAGATCGTCCCTGCCGATCTCCGTGGTCACCGCACAGGACCAGGCGGTGGTGAGCACGGAGCGGGCGCGCGCCGCCGCGGTGGGCATGGTCGTGCTGACGTGTCGGACACCCATCCTGAACCTCCATTAGGTAAGCCTTGCCTAACTTATCGGAGATCGGGGCGTGCTGCCAGCAGGCGTGAGCTGCGGTGTGCACGACGAAGGCCGCCCTCGAGCGACAGTCGAGGACGGCCCTGGCGCCGGTCCAGCGGAGGCGGCCCGCAGTCACGGCGGGCGCGGCCCGCCGCGGAGGCGGACACGGTCTAGTGCCCGCGCGCGATCCACTCGTCGAGCTGCGGCGCCTCCGCGCCGATCGTCGTGCTGTCACCGTGCCCGGTGCGCACCACTGTCTCCGGGGGCAGCGTCAGGAGCCGTTCCCGGATGGACTCCACGATCGTCGGGAAGTCGCTGAAGGAGCGGCCCGTCGCGCCGGGCCCGCCCGCGAACAGCGTGTCCCCGGTGAAGACGGTGCCGAGCGACGGCGCGTACAGGCTGACGGCGCCGCGGCAGTGGCCGGGGGTGTGCAGCACCCGCAGCACCGTCCCTGCCACCGTCAGCTCCTGCCCGTCGGCGAGTTCGCCGTCGGGTGCGCGGTCCGGGTGGGTGAGCTTCCACAGCTCCAGGTCGTCGGGGTGCAGCAGGATCGGGGCGCCGGTGCGGGCCGCGAGGGCCGGTGCGGCGTCGACGTGGTCGTCGTGGGCGTGCGTGCACACGATGGCGACCAGGCGCCGCTCGCCCAGGGCGGCCGCGATGGCTTCGGCGTCGTGCGCCGCGTCGATGACGACGGCCTCGTGGTCGTCGCCGACGATCCAGACGTTGTTGTCGACGTCCCACGTCCCGCCGTCGAGCGAGAACGTGCCGGAGGTGACGAGATGGTCGACGCGCGCGGCGCCGCCCTCGCCGGGGGCGGTCGCGGCGGTCATCAGAACACCACCACCGAACGCAGCACGTCGCCCTGGTGCATCCGCTCGAAGGCCTTCTCGACCTCGTCGAGCGCGATCGTCTCGGTCACGAACGCGTCGAGGTCGAGCCGTCCCTGGCGGTAGAGGTCGATGAGCATCGGGAAGTCGCGCGAGGGCAGGCAGTCCCCGTACCAGCTCGACTTCAGCGCGCCGCCGCGGCCGAAGACGTCGAGCAGCGGCAGGTCGATGCGCATGTCCGGTGTCGGCACGCCGACCAGGACGACCGTGCCCGCCAGGTCCCGGGCGTAGAAGGCCTGCTCGTACGTCTCCGGGCGGCCGACCGCCTCGATGACGACGTCGGCCCCGAATCCGCCGGTCAGTTCGCGGACGGCCTCGACGGGGTCCGTGGAGCGCGAGTTGACGGTGTGGGTGGCGCCGAGACCGCGCGCGGTCTCCAGCTTGCGGTCGTCGACGTCGACAGCGATGATCTTCGCCGCGCCCGCGAGGCGAGCCCCGACGACGGAGGCGTTGCCGACGCCGCCGCAGCCGATGACCGCGACGGAGTCGCCGCGGCCCACTCCGCCGGTGTTGATGGCGGCGCCGATCCCCGCCATCACCCCGCAGCCGAGCAGGCCCGCCGCGGCCGGGGAGGCCGCCGGGTCCACCTTGGTGCACTGCCCGGCCGCGACGAGCGTCTTCTCCGCGAACGCCCCGATGCCGAGCGCGGGCGCCAGTTCGGTGCCGTCGGCCAGGGTCATCCTCTGCTTGGCGTTGTGCGTGTCGAAGCAGTACTGCGGGCGCCCGCGCAGACAGGCACGGCACTGCCCGCACACGGCCCGCCAGTTGAGGATCACGAAGTCACCGGGCGCGACCTCGGTGACGCCCTCGCCCACCGACTCCACGACGCCCGCCGCCTCGTGCCCGAGCAGGAACGGGAACTCGTCGTTGATGCCGCCCTCGCGATAGTGCAGGTCGGTGTGGCACACCCCACACGCCTGGACCTTCACCACGGCTTCACCCGGCCCCGGGTCGGGCACGGTGACCGTCTCGATCCGCACCGGCTCACCCTTCGCCCGTGCGACCACTCCCCGCACTTGCTGCGCCATGACTCTCGCCCTTCTCTCGCCTGCGTACGTCCGTCCGGCACGGCCGCCACGAGGGCGGACGCGCCGGTACGAGGAGCCTACGGGTCCGCGCACCTAGGCTGTGGACGTGCGCGTATCCGCTGCTCAGACGCTGCTGCCCGTGAACGCCGCGCTCGCTGCGGCGCTGGTGGTGCTGCTGCTCGTCGCGGCGGCGGCGGCCGCGGTGTTCCGGCTGTCGCCCGACGCGTCGCGGGGCCGCGCACGGGAGGTCGTCGTGGCCGGGGTGCGGGCCGCGGCCCAGCTCGGCGCGGTGTCGCTGCTGATCGGCTGGGTGGTGCACCACGGGGTGGCGCTGTTCGCCTTCCTGCTGCTGATGTTCGCCGTCGCCACACGCACCGCGGGGCGCCGCGTCACCCCGAACGCCACCTGGTGGTGGGCGGCCGTGCCCCTCGCCGTGCCCGTGGTGCCGGTCGTCGCGGCCCTCGCGCTCACGGGTCTCGTGCCCGTGGACGGCATCGCGATGATCCCCGTGACCGGCATCCTCATCGGCGGCGCGCTCACCGCGACGGTCCTCGGCGGCCGTCGCTCCCTCGACGAGCTGCGCACCCGCTGTGGCGAGTTCGAGGCGGGCCTCGCGATCGGCCTGCCGGAGCGCGACGCCCGTCTGGAGGTCGTCCGCCCCGCCGCGTCCGACGCGCTCCTGCCCGGCCTCGACCAGACCCGCACGGTCGGCCTCGTCACGCTGCCCGGCGCGTTCGTCGGCATGCTGCTCGGCGGGGCTTCGCCGGTGCAGGCGGGCGCCGTGCAGCTCTTCGTGCTCATCGCCCTGATGGCGGTGCAGGCGGTGGCCGTCGCGGTGACCGTGGAGCTCATCGCGTACGGGAAGCTGCACCGCGAGCCGGACTCCGCCCGGGACCGGCGCGGAGAAGCCGCCCGTGCGGGCGTGGTACGGCGCAGGCCGTAAGCTCCGCGGCATGTCTGTTTACGACGCGATCGACATCGACAGCCTCCAGGGCGGACCCGCCGACCTCTCCCAGTACCGGGGCAGAGCCGTCCTGGTCGTCAACGTGGCCTCCAAGTGCGGTCTCACGCCCCAGTACACCGGGCTCGAGCGCCTGCACGAGCGGTACGCGCCGCACGGCTTCACCGTCATCGGCGTTCCCTGCAACCAGTTCATGGGCCAGGAGCCCGGCACGTCGCAGGAGATCGCCGAGTTCTGCTCCGCCACGTACGGCGTGACGTTTCCGCTGACGGAGAAGGTGGAGGTGAACGGCGACGGGCGGCACGCCCTGTACGAGCGGCTCGTGCCGACGGCCGACGCGGAGGGCCACACCGGGGACGTCCGCTGGAACTTCGAGAAGTTCCTGATCTCCCCCGACGGCGAGGTCGTCGCCCGCTTCTCCCCGCAGACCGAGCCCGACGCCCCCGAGGTCGTCGCCGCCGTCGAGGCGAACCTGCCGTCCGCTTAGGCCCGGGCACGCGCCCGGGCCCTCCACAGCCACGACGGCGTCCTGGGCGTCCGGCGGTCGACGACGTGCGGTCAGGGACGGCGGTTGTGCGTGCCCGGCGTGTACCCGAACGACCGCCGGAAGACATCGATGAACGCGCTCGTCGACGACCAGCCGCAGTGGTGGGCCACGGTCGTGACGGGCGTGTCGTCCGCGAGCATCCGCAGGGCGTGGTAGAGGCGGGACTGGGTGCGCCACTGCGGGAACGTCATGCCCAGTTCGGCACGGAAGAGACGGCTGAGGGTGCGCTCGCCGACTCCGGTCGCGGCCCCGAGCGCGGCGAGCGTACGGGGGTCGGCGGGGTGGTCGTGGACGAGCGAGCAGACGGCCGCGAGGCGGGGGTCGGTGGGCGTGGGCAGCTGCATCGGCTGCTGCGGCGACGCCCGTAGCTGATCGAGCAGGACGGCGCGCAACCGGCCGCGTTCGGGGCCGGTCGCGGCGGGCACGCGCGTGTACTCGACGATCAGCTCCCGCAGCAGCGGGCTCACGGTCAGGACCGTGGGGGCGTCCAGGTGCAGCGGGTTCTCGTCGGCGGGCAGGCCGACGAAGTGCGCGTTCAGGCGGCCGTGCGCGCGGTGGGCGTGGACGGTGCCCGCGGGTACCCAGATGGCGCGGTTGCCCGGCGCGAACCACGTGCCGGCCTCCGTGGTGACGGCGACGACCCCGGAGCCCGGCAGCACGATCTGGTGGTCGTCGTGCCGATGGGCGTCGATGCGCTCACCGGCGGCGAGGTGCCGGACGTGGGTCGGCGCCGTGGGGGTGTGCCGGACGGCTTCCGGCACGGGGGCCTTTCCCGGGCGGCGGGCGGTTCCCGGCAGGGGCGCCTCCCCCGGGCGGCGGACGGCTCCGGGCAGGGGCGCCTCCCCCGGGCGGCGGATGGCTCCGAGCAGGGGCGCCTCCCCTGGGCGGCTGGCAACTTCCGGCACGGACACCTCCCCCCGGCGACCGAAGGCCTCTGGCACGGCTGCGTCACCTCCGACGCGGGCCTGGCGGAAAATCGCTACAGGCTGGCACTTTATCGGAAGCCCGACAGCGGTCACGGTGGCGACCATCGACGGGTGTCCCCGAAGAAGCCCCTCACCCTGCTGTCCCTCAGCCACGCCTGCGTGGACGTGTACCAGGGCTCGGTCGCCGCCCTCGTACCGTTCTTCGTGTCCGAGCGCGCCTACTCCTACGCCGCCGCGTCCGGCATCGTCCTCGCCGCCTCACTCCTGTCGTCCGTGGTGCAGCCCCTGTTCGGGGCGCTCACCGACAAGTGGGCGCTGCCGTGGCTGCTGCCGGTCAGCTCGCTGGTGGGCGGCGCGGGAGTGGCGCTCAGCGGCGTCGGCGGCTCCTACGCCCTCACGCTGGCGGTCGTCGCCGTCTCCGGGATCGGCGTCGCGGCGTACCACCCCGAGGCCGCCCGCATGGCGCGGGTCGCGAGCGGCGGCAGCCACACCGCGATGGGCTGGTTCTCGTTGGGCGGCAACGTCGGCTTCGCCACGGCCCCGCTGCTGGTCGCCGCCGTGATCGCGGCCGGCGGCCTGGGCGCGTCCCCGCTGCTCGTCGTGCCGGCCGTCGCGGGCGGGGCCCTGTGCGCGGTGGCGCTGCGCGCGCTCCGGGCGCCGGGCACGGCCACGGCCACCGCCCGCGGCGGCGACGCGAACGGCCACGACGACTGGCCCTCCTTCCTGCGTCTCTCCGGTGCCGTGGTGTGCCGCTCGATCGTCTTCGTCGGCCTGAGCGCCTTCATCGCGCTGTACGTGCGCGAGCGCACCTCCGGTGGTGGGTTCGCCGGTACGGTCGCGCTGTTCGTGCTCTATCTCGGCGGCGCGGTGGGCACGGTCGTCGGAGGGCGGCTCGCCACCCGGTACAGCCGCGTCACGGTGGTGAAGTGGTCGTACGCGCTGAGCGTGCTCGCCGTCGCCGGAGTCGTCCTCGTCCCCGGACCCCTCCTGTACCTGTTCGTCGTGCTCACCTCCGCGGGCCTGTACGTGCCCTTCTCCCTGCATGTCACGCTCGGCCAGGACTACCTGCCGCGGCGCGTGGGCACCGCGGGCGGTGTGACGCTGGGGCTGACCGTCAGCGTCGGCGGCGTGGCGAGCCCCGCCATCGGCGCCCTCGCGGACACGACGTCCCTCCGGACCGCCCTGGCACCCCTGATCGTCCTGCCCGCCGTCGGCTGGCTGCTGCTGCGCCCCCTGCGCGAGCCCGCCATGCCGGAAGCGGTCCCCGTGCCGGAAGCCGCGCCCGCCGAGGACTACCGCTCCCCCGAGCGAGGTTGATGCATGCCGATGCACACGGCCTGCCGGGCCCGCGCTCTCGGCGGGCGCGATACATCCACCCGGGCCAAGCCGATCTGCGCGGCCGGAAGCCCGCTTCTACGGTGGCTGAATGGTCACCAGGTACCTTTCGCGTCCGCTCGGGCGCGCCACCGTCCTGCGCGCCGCGGCCCTCGCCGCCGGCGCCTCGGTCTGCCTGTCGGCACCGGCGGCCGGCCTGTCGGCGCCGGGCGTCGCCGCCGAGCCCGCGCCGCCGAAGCCGCTGCCCGCGTACTCCTCGTCCCTGCTCGACCGGCCCGGTGTCCAGGTGCGCCCGGCAGTCGGCGTCCCACTGGCCCCTCGTGACCTGACCGCCCGCTCCTGGCTGGTGTCCGACGCCCGCACGGGCGAGGTGCTTGCCGCGCACAACGCGCACCGTCGGCTGCGGCCCGCGTCCACCCTGAAGTCCCTGTTCGCCCTGACGGCCCTGCCCCGGCTGCACCCGGACACCCCGCACACGGTCACCGACCGCGAACTCCGCAAGGTCGGCGGCGGCAGCAGCCTGGTGGGCGTCGACGCGGGGCGCAGGTACCGGGTCGCGGACCTGTGGCGCGGGGTGTTCCTCAGCTCGGGCAACGACGCCGTGCACGTACTCGCCGAGATGAACGGCGGCTGGCGGCACACCGTGCGGCAGATGCAGGCCAAGGCCCGCGAGCTGGGCGCGAGGGACACCCAGGTGGTCTCGCCCGACGGCTACGACGCCCCCGGCCAGGTGTCGTCCGCGTTCGACCTGGCGGTGTTCGGCCGGGCCGGTCTCGCCGATCCGCAGTTCGCCCGCTACTGCTCGACGGTGCGGGCGCGCTTCCCGCACGGCGACTGGTCGTACCCCATCCAGAACACCAACCGCCTCCTCACGGGCGCGGACGGCGTGGCCCCCTACCCCGGCCTGATCGGCGTCAAGAACGGCTACACCAGCGGCGCCGGGCACACTCTCATCGCCGCGGCCCACCGCGGCACCCGCACCGTGCTCGTGACGGTGATGGACCCGGGCGGGGGCGGCTTCTCCGTGTACGAGGAGGCCAGGACGCTGCTGGACTGGGGCTTCAGCGCGGTCGGCCGCGTACAGCCGGTGGGGTCGCTGCTGCCGGCGAGGCCGCGCAAGGCCCCGGACCGCGACCTGCGCAGCGCGGCGGCCGCGATCGTGCCGCCGGGGCGGTCCAACGACTCGTCCTCGCTCGCCCTGGTCCTCGTCGGCGTGGGCTCGGCCGCCGTTCTCGCCGGGTGCCTGGTGCTCGTACGCCGCCGGGCCGCTACGGTGGCCCGACGCAGGGCCGCGGGAGGGGAGTTCATCCGGTGAGCGAGTCGTTGGGGGTGGCCGTGCTCGGCGCGGGCCACATGGGCGCCGACCACATACGGCGCCTCGCGCGGTCCGTGGCCGGGGCCCACGTGGTGGCCGTCGCGGATCCCGACCGGGCGCGGGCCCGTGCCGCCGTGGCCGGGCTCGGCGGCGTACGCGTGCACGCCGACGCGCTCGCCGCCGTCGCGGAGCCCGGCGTGGGTGCGGTGCTCGTGGCCTCGCCCGAACACGCGCACGAGGAGGCGTTGCTCGCGGCGCTCGACCGGGGTCTGCCCGTGCTGTGCGAGAAGCCGCTCGCGCACGACGCCGCGGCCGCGCTGCGCGTGGTGGCGGCGGAGGCCCGCGGCGGGCGGCGGCTGATCCAGGTGGGGTTCATGCGCCGCTACGACGCCGAGTACTTGGGGCTGAAGGCGCTGCTCGACTCCGGCGGCATCGGCAGGACCCTGATGCTGCACTGTAGGCACCGCAACGTGGCCTCGCCGCCGCACTTCACCTCCGCGATGCTGATCAGCAGCTCGGTGTCGCACGAGATCGACGCGGCCCGCTGGCTCCTCGGCCAGGAGGTGACGGCGGTGACCGTGGTCAGGCCGCGCCCGTCGGCGAGCGCCCCCGCCGGTCTTCAGGATCCGCAGCTCGTGCTCCTCGAGACGGACGACGGCGCCGTCGTGGACGTGGAGATCTTCGTCAACTGCGGCTTCGGCTACGAGGTCGCCTGCGAGGCGGTCGGTGAGAGGGGCAGTGCCCGCATCGGCGACGAACCCGCGATGGTGGTGCGGTCCGCGGGCCGCGCCCAGCAGGAGATCGCCCAGGACTACGTGGTGCGGTTCGCCGACGCCTACGACCGCGAGGTGCGCGAGTGGGTGGCGGACGCGCGGGAGGGCCGGGTGACGGGGCCGAGCGCGTGGGACGGCTACGCGGCGGCGGCCGTCGCCGAGGCGGGGGTGCGGGCGCTCGTCGACGGCGGCAGGGCCGAGGTCGGCCTGGCCGAGCGCCCCGCCTTCTACCGCTGAGCCGTCGGCTCGCGGAGCCTTGTGGGCCACGGCGCCGTCGGCTCACAGCCGCCACTGGGCTCCAGCGCCGTCGGCTCGCGGCGGCCCGCGGGCCACGGCCTCACCGCACCGCCGTGCCCCTGCCGCTCACACCCCGCCCAGGAGCTGGTGGAGCCCTCGGTCCAGGTCGCCGTCCGCCTCCTCGTCGCCCGCGCCCACCACGGCGTACGACCGCATCAGGAACCGGCGCAGGGCGGCGCGGTCGAACTGTACGAGGGCAAGGCCGTGGACCGCGTGGAACTCGAGGACCGTGCGGGCCCGGCCGCACGGCCAGATGTGCACGTCCCCCGTGCCCGCGGGCGCGCCGAGGCCGGCTTCGAGCAGACCGCGGCCGAAGACCCAGGTGACCTCGGCGCCGTCCAGGGACACCTCGGGAGGGAAGGAGATCTGCACGGCGAGCGGGTCGGCCGCGGTGTAGCGCAGCGTCACGGGGATGGGCCGTTCACGCCCCTCGGGGGTGATCAGACGGGCGCGGGCTGACTGTTCGAGCGTCACGGCCATGGTCGTTCTCCACTTCTCCTGCTTCCTTGCCCCTTCGACCCCGTTGCGGGTGCCCGTATTACGCAAGCGCACAGAGAGATCCGTGTGACCTACACCACTCCTCTCCGACAACAACCCACACTCGCCCCCACCTGCACCTCCACAGATCCACCCGGCACCGGCCCCGCCCGTCACCGGACCGGACCGATCCGCGGCGGTGAGCGCGGCCGGGGGGTTCTCGACGAACGCGGGGCGAGCGGGTAGGAGTACGGGCGTGTCCCCTTCCTCACTGCCCTCGTCGCCCCAGCCGCCCGCCGGGCCTCCCCGCGCTCCGGGCCGCGTGTCCGCGCGGGCGGCCGTCGCCGCCGTGGCGTCGGACTTCGCCGACCTCTCGTACCCGTCGCGGGCGGGGCGGCCGGACGGCCCACTGGCGTGGGCGGGGTACGACGAGGCGCGGGCCGTCGCGCGTGCGCGTACGGGTGAGACGGAATCCGTGATCGCGGGGACCGCGACGGTCGCGGGGGAAGCGGCCGTCCTGGTGTCCTTCGACTTCCGGTACCTGGGCGGGTCGCTCGGCGAACGCACCGGAGACCGGCTGGAGGCGGCCTACACGGCCGCTCGCGAACGGGGCCTGCCGCTCGTCTCGCTCATCGCGACCGGCGGCAGCCGCATGCAGGAGGGCATGCGCGCCCTGCACCAGCTCCAGCGCGTGGCGGCCCAGTCGGTCCTGAACCGTGCGGCGGGGCTGCCGCAGATCGCGGTGCTCCGCGACCCGACGACGGGGGGCGGCTGGGCCACGCTCGGCGCGGGCGCCGACGTCGTCCTCGCGCTGCCCGGCGCGCAGGTGGGCTTCGCGGGGTCACGGGTGAGGCCGCCGGACGCCGACCCTGACGCGTACACGGCGGAGGCACAGCTCGCCGCGGGCGCGATCGACGCCGTCGTGGCGCCGGAGCTGCTGCCCGCCCGCCTCGGCCGCTGGCTGCGGCTGCTCACCACGCCCGCGAGCGGCGCGCCCGAACCGCCGCGCGCCCTCGGCGCCACGACCCTGCCCGCCACCGGCTGGGACGCGGTGCACCGGGCCCGCGCCGCCGGGCGGCCGCGCGCCGAGGCCTACCTAGACGCCTACTTCGACGTCCGCGAACCGCTCAGCGGCGACCGCTGCGGCGGCGCGGACGACACCGTGCTGTGCGGCTTCGGGCTGCGCGCGGGCCGGGCGGTCGCGTACGCCGCCCAGACCGGGACGCCCACCCGGCCCGCGGGGTACCGCACCGCGGCCCGCCTCGTCCGCCTCGCCGACCGCCTTTCGGTTCCCGTGCTCACCCTCGTCGACACCCCCGGCGCGGCCAACGACGCGGCGGCGGAGCGGGCGGGCGCGGGCGCGGCCATCGCGGACGTCTTCGCGGCGGTGGCCGCCGCGCGCGTCCCCGTCACGTCCCTGGTGATCGGCGAGGGCGGCTCCGGCGGCGCCCTGGCCCTCGCCGCGCCCGGCGACACCTGGGCCACGCCGAACAGCTACTTCTCGGTCATCGGCCCCGAGGCCGCGGCCGCCATCCTGAAGCTCCCCCACGAGGACGTCCCCGACCTGGCGGGACGGCTGCGGCTGCGCCCGCAGGACCTGGTGGAGCTCGGCGTCGTACGCGCGGTCGTGCCGCACTGAAGCCGTCCACCGCTGCCCGGGGGCGGGCCCCGCACCCCGTCCCGAACGCGGTCCGTGCCTTGGGCCGTACCGTGCGGGATCGGGCCCCGCGTTGCAGGATGGCCGCATGTTGTTTGTCCGGGTGGCGGAAGTGTCCAAGGGTGTGGCCGCGACGTCCGCGCGGTCACGGAAGATCGAACTCCTGGCCGAGTTGTTCCGGGCGGCGGAACCCGACGACGTACCGCTCGTCATCCCCTATCTCGCCGGACGGCTGCCGCAGGGCCGCATCGGGGTGGGGTGGAACGCCCTCAAGGACCCCGTCGCCCCGGCAGCGGTGCCGACGCTCACCGTGGGGGACGTGGACCGCGCCCTCACCGCGCTCGCCGGGGTGGCGGGGTCGGGCGCGCAGGCCGAGCGCAGGCGCCTCGCCCAGGAGTTGCTGGGCGCGGCCACGGAGGTGGAGCAGCGTTTCCTGCTGGGGCTGCTGACCGGGGAGGTGCGTCAGGGCGCCCTCGACGCGGTGGCCGCCGAGGGGCTCGCGCGTGCCACCGGGGCGCAGGCCGCGCCGGTGCGGCGCGCGGTGATGCTGGCGGGGTCGCCCGCCCCGGTCGCGCGGGCGCTGCTCGCACGCGGGCCGGAGGCGCTGGAGGAGTTCCGGCTGACGGTGGGCCGTCCCGTGCAGCCGATGCTGGCGCACAGCGCGCCGTCCGTGGGCGAGGGCATCGAGAAGCTCGGCCCGTGTGCCGTCGAGGAGAAGCTGGACGGCATCCGCGTCCAGGTGCACCGCGACGGATCCGACGTACGCGTCTACACCCGTACGCTCGACGACATCACCGCCCGGCTGCCGGAGGTGACGTCCGCCGTACAGGAGTTGGCGGCCGAGCGCTTCATCCTGGACGGGGAGGTCATCGCGCTCGGGCCCGACGGGCGGCCGCGGTCCTTCCAGGACATCGCGGGGCGGGTGGGGTCCCGGCTCGACGTGGCGACGGCGGCCGCCGAGATGCCGCTGTCCCCGGTGTTCTTCGACGCCCTGTCCGCCGACGACGAGGACCTCCTGGACCTGCCGCTGCGGGAGCGGCACGCCCGCCTCACGCGCCTGGTGCCGGAGCCGATGCGGGTCCGCCGCACGCTGGTGCCCGACCCGGCGGACGAGGAGGCCCGCCGGGCCGCCGACGCGTTCTTCGCCGACACCCTGGCGCGCGGCCACGAAGGCGCGGTCCTGAAGGGGCTCGACGCCCCCTACAGCGCGGGCCGCCGCGGTGCCTCCTGGCTCAAGGTCAAGCCCGTGCACACCCTGGACCTGGTGATCCTCGCGGCGGAGTGGGGCCACGGCAGGCGTACGGGGAAGCTGTCCAACCTGCATCTGGGGGCGCGGCGCGACGACGGGACGTACGCCATGCTCGGCAAGACCTTCAAGGGCATGACCGACGCGATGCTCACCTGGCAGACCGAGCGGCTGCGGGCGCTCGCCGTCGAGGAGGAGGGTCCTGTGGTGCGGGTCCGCCCCGAGCTGGTCGTGGAGATCGCCTACGACGGGTTGCAGCGCTCCACGCGCTATCCGGCGGGGGTGACGCTGCGGTTCGCACGGGTGGTGCGCTACCGGGAGGACAAGCCCGCCGACGAGGCGGACACGGTGGAGACGGTGCTCGCGCGGTACGACGCGCCGTAGTCGGGTCGCAGTCGGACGGCGGCCCGGTGCCGGGCACCGCCCCGTCAGCGGCGGCGGGGGCGCCCCCGGCCGCGGGCCGGAACCGCACGGAGAGGCTCTCGGTCCTGCCGGCGCCGTCGACGGTGACGGCCACGACCGTGCCCCGGACGAGGACACCGTCCTCCTGGAGCCTGAGCACCCGCGAGTGCCCCACGTATCCGAACAGGGTGACGACGACCGAGCCGACGACGACGAGCAGCGCGCCGAGCCAGAAGCGCTTGACGCCCCGGCTCACCCGGGGGCGGGGGTGTGGAGCCCGCGTGGTCGTGGGGGACATGCCCTCAGCGTGCCCGGCCGCCGTGCCGGAAGGGTGACGCCGATGTCGGGGGTACGCCACAGCGGGCCGGCCGTGCGCGACTGCCCGGGGCGCGGCGGACGAGTGATCTGCCGTCACTTCCGCGGCCCGGGCGGCGTTACGTGTTCCGGCAGCGCGCCGAGCGTCCCGTGATGCGGCGCCGCGACGGCCGGTCCGTCGCACGCCACGGCGCGCCCGAGGAACCCGAGAGACCCCAGGAACCCAGGAACCCCAGTAACCCCAGGAAACGGAGACCGAACGTGAACATCGCCAAGGCCGCTGCCGGAGTCGTCGGAGTCGCGATGGCGCTGGGGGCCGCGTCCCCCGCCGTCGCCAGTCACGAGTCGCACGGCGCCGGGGATCAGCTCATCACCAAGGACCTCAGCACGAAGTCCTTGAAGAACCCGGTCAAGGACCTCCACCTCGCCGATACCGTCGGTGCGGTCGCCGACACCGTCGACCGCCTCCAGACCGACCGCTTCACCACGACCAACGTCACCGGTACGACGACCATGGCGGGCAAGGTCGCCGACGTCGCGGGGCTGCGCTGAGCGGGCGTGCGGCGCGGCGGCGGGGTGGCAGCCCCCGCAGCGGGCGCCGCACGCGGCGGGTCGATCGGTCCCGGGCGGGCCGGGGGCGGGCTACTTGCGCGGCACTTCCCCGGACGCCGCCCCGTAGTGCCACCGCCCCACCGCAGACCACCAAGTATGGGCAAAATCGTCACCGATAGGGTGGCATGAGCACGAAATGACGACCCGTACCAGGGGAGAGCTGTGTCCGCTTCACGTATGAGCCGAACGCCGCTGCCAGGCATCGGCATGCGCTACGACCTGACCACACGCGAGCAGCAGCGCCTCTCCGTCGTGGCGCACCGGGACGGCAGCAGGACGCTCAGCGCCTACCGGTCCGACGACCCGGACGCCTGCGCGCTCTCGGTGCGGCTCGGCTCCGGGGAGGCGGCCGCGCTCGTGGACGCGCTGCTGCCGACGCACCACAGCCCCAATCTGCTGCACACCACCGATCTGGGCCTGGTCGCCGAGCGGATCGAGGTCGCGGCGACCTCGCACTGGAACGGCCGGGTGCTCGGCGACACCCAGTTGCGCACCGAGACCGGCGCGTCCGTCGTCGCCGTGCTGCGGCGGGCCGAGGCCATCCCCTCGCCCGCGCCGGACTTCCGGCTCGCGGGCGGGGACACCCTCATCGTGATCGGCACCCGGGAGGGCGTCGAGAGCGCCGCCGCGATACTCGGCCGGGAGTGAGCGCATGCACTCCGCCGTCCTGCTCATCGAGTTCGGCGCGATCATTCTCGCGCTCGGGCTCCTCGGCCGCTTCGCCGGCCGCTTCCAGTTCTCCCCGATCCCGCTCTACCTCCTCGCCGGTCTCGCCTTCGGTACGGGCGGGCTCCTGCCGCTCGGCACCAGCGAGGAGTTCGTCGCCATCGGCGCCGAGATCGGCGTCATCCTGCTGCTCCTGATGCTGGGCCTCGAATACACGGCGAGCGACCTCGTCAGCAACCTCAAGACCCAGTACCCGGCCGGGATCGTCGACTGCACGCTCAACGCGCTGCCCGGCGCGGCGGCCGCCCTCCTCATGGGCTGGGGTCCGGTCGCCGCCGTCGTCCTCGCGGGCGTCACCTGGATCTCGTCCTCGGGCGTCATCGCGAAGGTCCTCGGCGACCTGGGGCGGCTCGGCAACCGGGAGACACCCGTCATCCTGAGCATCCTCGTGCTCGAAGACCTCGCCATGGCCGTCTATCTGCCCATCATCACCGCCCTCCTCGCGGGTGTGGGCCTGGCCGCGGGCAGCCTCACCCTCGCCGTCGCGCTCGGCGCGGCAGGGCTCGTGCTGTTCGTCGCGGTGCGCTACGGCCGGGTCATCTCGCGCTTCGTGTCGAGCGACGACCCGGAGAAGCTGCTCCTGGTGGTCCTCGGCCTGACGATCCTCGTCGCGGGCATCGCGCAGCAGCTCCAGGTGTCCGCCGCCGTCGGCGCCTTCCTCGTCGGCATCGCGCTCTCCGGGGAGGTCGCCGAGGGCGCGCACAGCCTGCTCGCTCCGCTGCGGGACCTGTTCGCCGCGGTGTTCTTCGTCTTCTTCGGTCTGCACACCGACCCGGCGAGCATCCCGCCGGTGCTCCTTCCCGCGCTCGCCCTCGCCGCCCTCACCGCGTGCACGAAGATCGCCACCGGCTACTGGGCGGCACGGCGGGCCGGTATCTCCGTCAAGGGCCGCTGGCGGGCCGGTGGCGCGCTCGTCGCCCGCGGCGAGTTCTCCATCGTGATCGCGGGCCTCGCGGTCTCGGCGGGCATCGAGCCGTCCCTCGGCCCGCTGGCCACCGCGTACGTCCTGATCCTGGTCGTGCTCGGCCCCCTCACCGCCCGCTACGCGGAGCCGGTCGCGGCGCTGGCCGCACGGGTGTCGGGCCGCGACGGGACCGGGGCTCCCGGCGCTCGCCCGCAGGACCACGCCCCCGTACCGGAGGAGTCCGGCCAGGTCGCGAGCCACGGGCGGGACGCCTAGCGTGTGACGGGGGTGCCGCTCGAGGCGGGGGGTCTGGAGGTCACCATGGACCGTTCGCCCGGCCCCGACTCAGGCGCGGGCCCCGGCTCGGAAGGCGTTCCGGAGGGCGTACCGGACCGTACGCAGGAGAGCACACCGCACGGCATACCGGACGCCACGCCGGAGGGCATACCGGACGGTATACCGCAGCCGGTGTCACAGCCGCCCCCGTCGGCCACCGACGCCCCACCCGCCACCGGCGCCCCGCCGGCCACCGCCGCCCCGCAGCACACCGGCGGCAAGCACGAGCACCGCTGGCTGATCCTCGCGGTCATCGCCGTCGCCCAGCTCATGGTGGTCCTGGACGCGACGATCGTGAACATCGCGCTGCCGTCCGCGCAGCGCGACCTGGGCTTCACCGACGGAAACCGGCAGTGGATCGTCACCGCCTACGCCCTCGCGTTCGGCAGCCTGCTGCTGCTCGGCGGGCGCGTCGCCGACCTGGTCGGGCGCAAGGGCGTGTTCCTCGCGGGCCTCGCCGGGTTCGCGGTGGCGTCCGCGGTGGGCGGCGCGGCCACCAGCTTCGGGATGCTGGTCGCCGCCCGCGCCCTGCAAGGCGTCTTCGGCGCGCTCCTCGCGCCCGCGGCCCTCTCGCTGCTCACCACGACGTTCACCGACCCGCGCGAGCGCGCCAAGGCGTTCGGCATCTACGGCGCCGTCGCGGGCTCGGGCGCCGCGGTCGGACTGCTGCTCGGCGGCGTCCTGACGGAGTACCTGGACTGGCGCTGGTGCCTGTACGTGAACCTCGCCTTCGCCGCGGCCGCGATGCTCGGCGGCGCCCGCCTACTGCACCCGGGAGCCCCGGAGGACCGGCCGAAACTCGACGTGCCGGGCACCGTCCTGGTGTCCGCGGGCCTCTTCGCCATCGTCTACGGCTTCTCCAACGCCGAGACCCACGCCTGGAGCGACCCGTTGACCTGGGGGTTCCTCGTCATCGGCGGGGTACTGGTGACGGCGTTCGCCTGGTGGCAGACACGGGCCGTCCATCCGCTCCTGCCCCCGCGGGTGGTGCTCGACCGGGACCGGGGCGCGTCGTTCCTCGCCATGTTCATCTCGGGCGCGGGCATGTTCGGCGTGTTCCTGTTCCTGACGTACTACATGCAGCAGATCCTCGACTACACGCCCATCAGCACCGGCCTCGCGTTCCTGCCGATGGTCGCGGTGATGGTCGTGGTGTCGGTCCTGACCACCAACGTCCTCGTGCCGCGGTTCGGCGCGAAGCCGATCGTGCCGCTCGGCATGGCCCTCTCGGCGGTGGGCATGGCCTGGCTGACGGCACTTCAGACCACCAGCGGGTACGGACTGCACGTCCTGCCACCGCTGCTCGTCGCCGGTCTCGGCCTCGGTCTGATCTTCGCCCCCGCGATGAGCATGGCCACGGCGGGCGTCGCCGCGCACGACGCGGGCGTGGCCTCCGCCATGGTCAACACCAGCCAGCAGGTGGGCGGTTCGATCGGCACCGCGCTGCTCAACACCCTCGCCACGACCGCGGCGTCGAACTACCTCTCCGGCCGCGAACCGACCCGGCAGGCACAGGCGGAGGCCCAGATGCGGAGTTACGAGACGGCATACTGGTGGTCGGCGCTCTTCTTCGCCGTCGGCTTCGCCGTCACGGTCGTGCTCTACCGCAGGGGCCGCCCCGCCGACAGCCACATGAACGACGGCGCGGTCCACATGTAGGCGGGCACCAGGCGCCCCCGCAATATAGGCGGGCACCAGGAGCCCCGCACGACCAGGTCAGGAGGGCGGTGGTCCGGTGACGACGTCGCCCGGTGGCGCCGACGGGGTGGCCCTGGCCTCCGCGCGGGGGCGCTGGGTCCTGACGAGCGCCGTCCTGGCATCCGGCATGGCCATGCTGGACGGCACGGTGGTCAATGTCGCCCTGCCCACCCTCGGCCGGGACCTGGACGCGTCCATCTCCTCGCTGCAATGGGTCGTCAACGCCTACATGCTGACGCTGTCCGCGCTGCTCCTGCTCGGCGGGGCGCTCGGCGACCGCATCGGACGCCGGCGCACGCTCGTCATCGGCGTCGTCTGGTTCGCGCTCGCCTCCGCCCTGTGCGGCCTGGCACAGGACGTGGGCACCCTGATCGCGGCGCGGGCCCTCCAGGGCGTGGGCGGCGCCCTGCTCACACCCGGGTCCCTCGCCCTCGTACGCGCGTCGTTCAGGGCGCGGGACCAGGCCAGGGCGGTGGGCGCGTGGTCGGGTCTCGGCGGTGTCGCGGGCGCCGTCGGCCCGTTCCTCGGCGGCTGGCTGATCGACGGGCCGGGCTGGCGGTGGATCTTCCTCATCAACGTGCCGCTGGCGGCGCTCGTCCTGGTGGCGGCGCGCCACGTGCCGGAGAGCCACGACGAGCACGCCGCGGGGCAGCGGTTCGACGTGCCGGGCGCGGTCCTCGCTGCGCTGTTCCTTGCGGGCGTGAGCTTCGCGCTGATCGGCGCCTCCGGGGACGCGTCGTTCGTCACGACCGTGGTGCCGGGGCTCGTGGGACTCGCCGCGGGCGCGGTGTTCCTGCTCGTCGAGCGCCGCCGCCGCCACCCGATGCTGCCCCTCGAACTGTTCCGCTCCGGCCTGTTCTCGGCCTCGAACGCCATGACGCTGTGTCTGTACGCGGCCATCGGCGGGATCCTGTTCATGCTGCCCGTGCAGTTGCAGACCACCATCGGCTACGACGCGCTCCAGGCCGGCACGGCCACCCTTCCCATCACCGTCCTGATGCTGCTGCTCTCCGCGCCCGCGGGCGACCTGGCACGCCGGATCGGCCCCCGCCTGCCGCTGTGCGCGGGCCCGCTGATCGCCGCCGCGGGCGTGCTGCTGATGCTGCGGATCGGGCCGGGAGCCTCGTACGCCACCGACATCCTGCCCGCCGTCGTCGTCCTCGGACTCGGCATGAGCCTGTTCGTGGCCCCGCTCACGGCGACCGTCCTGGCGTCGGTGGACGCGGGCCGCGCCGGGCTCGCCAGCGGCGTCAACAACACGGCGGCCCGCATCGCGCAGCTCCTGGTGGTCGCCGCGCTGCCGCTCGCGGTGGGCCTCACCGGCACCGCGTACACCGACCCGGACGCCCTCGACGGCGCGTTCGGGAAGGCGGTCTGGGGCTGCGCGGCCCTGTTCGCCCTGGCGTCCTTCGCGGCCCTCGCCTTCGTCCGGCCGCGCCCCGACGACTGGCACGGCGACGAGGGCAACACCCCGCACTGCACGGCGAACATGGCGGTGACCTCGCCGCCCCTCGAGCCGGGGGAATGCGGGCACCGAAGCTGACCCGGCGAACGGCGCATTGTCCCAGAACCACCCCGGTCGGCCCAACCGCCGACCCCGACAACCCAGTTGGCGCAGCCTCCACTGCGGAAGCTCGAGCGGCAGGCCCTATCGTGTACGGCATGTCCGCTCCCGAGCTGATCCGCATCGTCTCCCGCTCATCACCCATGGCCCTCGCCCAGGTGGAGCGCGTACGCGCCGAACTCGCCGCCCGCCACCCCGGCATCCGCACCGAGGTCCTGCCCGTGACGACCTCCGGGGACCGCTGGATGGGCGACCTGTCCGCGCTCGGCGGCAAGGGCGCTTTCACCAAGGAGGTGGACGCGGCGCTGCTCGCCGGGGAGGCCGACCTCGCGGTGCACTGCGTCAAGGACGTACCGGCGGACCGGCCGCTGCCCGCGGGCACGACGTTCGCCGCGTTCCTGGAGCGCGACGACATCCGGGACGCGCTCGTCGACCCGGCGGGCCGGACCCTCGGCGAACTGCCCGCGGGCAGCCGCATCGGCACCTCGTCGGTGCGCCGCATCGCCCAGCTCGCCGCGTCCCACCCGCAGCTGACCTGCGTGCCGATGCGCGGCAACGCCGGTCGCCGGCTCGCGAAGCTGGCGGGCGGCGAGGCGGACGCGCTGCTGCTCGCCGTGTCCGGTCTGGAGCGCATCGGCGCGACGGAGCACATCTCCGAGGTCCTCTCCGTCGAGACGATGTGCCCGCCCATCGGCGCCGGGATCCTCGCCCTCCAGTGCCGTGAGGACGACGCCACGACGATCGACGCCGTCAGCGGCCTCGGTGACCGGGACGCCTGGCGGGAGGCCACCGCCGAGCGGATGTTCCTGCACGTGCTCCAGGGGCACTGCAACTCCCCGATCGCGGGGTACGCCCGGTGTGAGCCCAGCGGTGACCTGTCGCTGCGCGCGAAGGTGTTCACTCCCGACGGCAAGACGGTGCTCAACGCCCACGAGTGGGCCGGTCCCCTCGACCCGGCGACCCTCGGCACGTCCGTGGCCGTGACCCTGCTGCGGCAGGGGGCGCGGGAGTTGATTGACTCGATCGCCCACTGAGCGCGCGGCGGCGGCCTCCGGGACCGGGCCCCCGCGTGGGGGAGAACCCCCGGTCCGGTCGGAGGAAAGCCGCATGACGGCGGTGCCCGCCCCGGACCTAGCATGATCTTCATGACACCGCCAGGTACGCGGGACGCTCCCTCGGCCACCCCGCGGGACGGCCGTCCGGCCACGCTCCGGGATCGCGCCACCGCGTTCCTGCGCGCACCGCTGTCCCGGCGCGCCCTGACGGAGACGGCGTACTGCCTCCTCGCGTTCCCGCTCGGCCTGGCGGGCGGTGTGCCGCTGGCCGTGCTGCTCGCGCTCGGCGCCGGTCTGACGGTCTCGCTGCTCGGTGCCGTGGTCGGGGTGTTCGTGCTGCTGGGGTGCCTGGGGCTCGCCCGGGGGCTCGGCGCGGCGCACCGGGGTCTCGCGTCGTGGCTGCTCGGTGAACGGCTGCCCCGTCCGGCGCCGCCGCGTCCCGGCTCCGGCGTGGTCGGGCGCGTCGACGCCCGGTTGCGGGACGGCGCGGGGTGGCGGGCCGTCGCGTACGCCCTGGTGAAACTGCCGGTGAGCACCCTCGGCGCCTACGCCGCGCTGGGGTGGGTGACCGGTCTGATCGACCTCACGGCACCGCTGCGGTGGGGCGTCTTCGGCCAGGACACCTCGGGCGGCATGCCCGTCCCCACCCCCGTCCCCGTCGGCGGCCTCGAAGTGCACGGCTTCGCCGGTACGTTCGCCGCGCTCGCCCTCGGGCTAGCGCTGCTGCTGCTCGCGCCCTGGCCGGTCCGGCTCGTCGTGGCGGCCGACCGGTGGCTCCTGCGCGCCCTCCTAGGGCCCGGCCCCCTCGCCGAGCGGGTACGGGACCTGGAGACCACGCGTGCGCTCGCCGTCGACGACTCCGTCGCCCTGCTGCGCCGCGTCGAGCGCGATCTGCACGACGGCGCGCAGGTGCGGCTCGTCGCCGTGGCGATGACCCTGGACATGATCAGAGAACACCTCGACGCCCCGGCCCTCGACCCCCGGATACCCGCCGCTCCGGCCCCCGCACCACGGCTGCCCGACGACCCGGCCCCCTCCCCCTCGCCCCCGGCTACGCCCCACGAACCCGCCGCCGCGCCCCCGCCCCAGCCCCCGCAGGTGGACCTGGACCTCGTCCGCCTGCGGCACCTGGTCGGCACCGCCCACCACCACGCCACCGAAGCCCTCACCGAGCTGCGCGACCTGGCCCGCGGCATCCACCCGCCCGCCCTCGACGACGGGCTGCCCGACGCGCTCGCGACCCTCGCCGCCCGGGGCGCGCTGCCCGTGGAGCTGCGCACGGACATCCCGCGCCGCCCGACCCCCGCCATCGAGACCATCGCCTACTTCTGCGCGGCCGAGCTGCTCACGAACGTCATCAAGCACAGCGGTGCCACCAGGGCGGCGATCACCGTGGCGGAGGGCGACGACGGCGTGCTGCGGCTGCGGGTGAGCGACGACGGGCGCGGCGGTGCCCGGGTGGGCGCGGGCAGTGGCCTCACCGGTCTGGTGCAGCGGGTGCGCACGGTCGACGGGCGGCTGCTCGTGGACAGTCCGCCGGGCGGCCCGACGGCGGTCGTCGTCGAACTGCCGCTGCACGCGTGAGAGCATGCCGCCATGCGTGTCGTGATCGCCGAGGACGCCGCCGTCCTGCGGGAGTTGCTGGGCCGGATGCTGGTGGAGCGTGGCCACGAGGTGTGCGCCTGCGTGGGCGACGCGGACGCGCTGCGCGCCGCGGTCGCCGAGCACCGCCCCGACGTCACGGTCGTCGACATCCGCATGCCCCCGGCACACACCGACGAGGGACTGCGCGCCGCCATCGACATCCGCCGCCGGCACCCCGGCACGGGGGTGCTCCTGTTCTCCCAGTACGTCGAGACGACGTACGCCACGCGCCTCCTCGCCGAGGGCTCGGCGGGCGTGGGCTATCTGCTCAAGGACCGGGTCGCGAACATCGCGGAGTTCACCGACGCCCTGGCCCGGGTCGCCGCCGGCGGCACCGCCCTCGACCCCGAGGTCGTCACGCAACTCGCGGGGGCGAGCCGCCGCACGGCCGAGCTCGCGCCACTGACCGCCCGCGAGCGGCAGGTCCTCTCCCTGATGGCGGAGGGCCGTTCGAACGCCGCGATCGCACAGACGCTCGTGGTCTCCACGGGCACGGTCGAGAAGCATGTGGCCGCGGTCTTCGACAAACTGGGCCTGCCCGTGTCGCAGGACGCGAACCGCCGGGTCCTCGCCGTCCTCCGCTATCTGCGCTCCTGAGCCGTACGCCGCTCCCGCGCCGGTCGAGGAACACGGCGGCCCGCCGATTCGTTTCCCCCGCAAGGACTGTGGCACATGCCAGAAGCACCACCGCATCGGGTGTTGCCAAATCCCTTACGGGCATGGGCGTGCTGTGCCAGAGTCGTTACCGGTCGAAGAGTTGTTACGGAAGTCGGTACCGCGCCCGGCCCGCATGTCACCCATGGCAGACCCGTAGGTGAAGCACTCGGGTCGACGCGTGCCTGCCGCTACCGGTCGAGGAGCCATGACCGGCGTTCCCCACAGCCAGCCCGGTCGCACCGGATCGTCAACGGAGCACCCCATGCCGTCCCATGTGTTCGCGGACCGCCCCGACCGGCCGCACGAGCACGGCGCGGTCGACGCGCTGATCTCGCAGACGCGCCGGTTGCGCGGCGAGGTCGACGCCGTGCGCCGTGAGACCGCCGCCGACCACGGCGACCCCGCGGGCCGCTGGCAGCGGGCACTGTGCGACCTGGCCGTCCACCAGCTCAACGACCTGCACGGACACCTGGCCCAGCTCCGGGAGGGCCCGCCGCACCCCCTCCCGCGGGCCGCTCCGCCCGCGCCCCCGGAGCCGACGCGCGGCTCCCTGCTCAGCAGGGTCGGCAGCGCCGAGTGGAACCTCCTCAACGACGAGGCCAGCTGGTCCGGCGAGCTGTACCAGATCCTCGGCAGGGACCCGGCGAAACCTCCGCTCTCCCTCGACGAACTCCCCTCCCTGGTGCACCCCGAGGACCAGCCGATGCTGACGGCGATGGTCACGGACTGCCTGGTCGACGGCAAGCCGATCGACGGCGAGTTCCGTGTCGTCCGCGGCGACGGCGACGTACGCCAGGTGCACATGATGGGCGAACCCGTGCTCGCCGCCGACGGCTCCACCGCCTCGATGTGGGCGGTGCTGCGGGACGTCAGCGAACTGCGCCGCAGCCAGCGAACGGTGCGCGAGACCCGTGACTCGCTCCAGCGCCAGCGGCACATCGCGCAGACCGAGCACCGGCTCGCGGTCGAGTTGCAGGAGGCCGTGCTGCCGCCGTGGCGCGGCTCCCTGCGGTTCCCGCAGGGCGGCTCAGGAAGCCTGGACCTGGCCGCCCACTACCTCCCCTCCTCCTCCCCCGCGCTGATCGGCGGCGACTGGTACGACGCTCTCGAACTGACCGACGGGCGTACGCTCCTGAGCGTCGGCGACCTCACCGGGCACGGCGTCACCGTCACCTCGGGCATGGCGATGCTGCTCGGCGCCCTGCGCGGCATGGCCGTCACCGGGACGGGTCCCGGTCGGCTCATGGGCTGTCTGAACCAACTGCTCGACGCCTCCGCCCAGCCCGCGCTCGGCAGCGCCGTGTGCTGTCTGTACGACCCGGGCGACCACACCCTCACCTGGGCACAGGCGGGACACCCCGCCCCGCTGCTGTTCCGCGGCGGAACGGGGCGCGCGCTCACCCCGCCCGAAGGCGTGCTCCTCGGCGCGACGACCGGCGCCGCCTACGGGCAGGCCGAGGAGCAGTTGCACCCCGATGACCTGCTGTTGCTGTACACCGATGGCCTGGTGCCGCGGCGCTCCCGAGAGGTCGCGACCAGGCGGCTGCTCGCCCTCGCACCGCGCTTCACCGAGGCGCGGTCGGCACAGGAGTGTGTGCGCGTCGCCATGGAGGAGTTCGGTGTGGCCCTGCGCGAGGACGACGCCTGCCTCCTGGTGGCCAGGGTCGGCGCCTGAGCCCCGTACCCGTCCGGGCTACGCCTTGGCCCACTTGCCTCCTCCCGGCCGGCCCGTCCTCGGCAGGGCGTGCTTGATCTCCTCGCGCAGGTCCTCGATCTTCGGATAGCCCGCGTACTGCGTGGTGAGCCGGTACATCTCGCGCAGGCGGTCCCAGGTGCGGTGCGAGGAGTTGGAGCCCATGGACACCAGTGCGAGACGCGCGTACCGGTCCGCCTGCTCCGGCTCGTCGGCGATGAAGCAGGCCGACGCGAGCGAGATGTAGTCGAAGATCGTCGAACGGTCGCGGCCCTTGGCGCGCAGCGCGATGGCCTCCTTGGCGTGCCGCTGGGCGAGCCGGGCCGCGGGCGCCTCGTGCTCGGCGAGGGTGCGGTAGGCGAGGGCCTGCATGCCGTGCAGGTCCGCCTCGTCGAACATCTGCATCCAGCTGGGCGGCGGCACGTCGCCCTTGTCCGACACGAAGAGGTCCTCGGCCATGCCGAGCGTGCGGCGCATGGCCTGGCCGCGCCCCATCGACGCCTGTGCCCAGGCCTCGATGGTGTACAGCATGGCCTGGGTGCGCGGCAGCGCCTCGTCGCCGCCGCCGGACTTGGCGAGCTTCATCAGGTCGAGGGCGTCGTCGGGCTTGCCCAGGTGCACCATCTGGCGTGCGGCCCGGGACAGGGCCTCCCCGGCGCGGGGCCGGTCGCCGCCCTCGCGGGCCGCGTGCGCGGCGATGACGAAGTACTTCTGCGCGGTGGGTTCGAGGCCGACGTCGTGGGACATCCAGCCGGCGAGTACGGCGAGGTTGGCGGCGACGCCCCACAGGCGCCGGTGCAGGTGGTCGGGGTGACGGTAGGTGAGCATGCCCCCCACCTCGTTCAACTGGCCCACGACGGCCTTGCGCTGCAAGCCGCCGCCGCGGGACGCGTCCCAGGCGCGGAACACCTCGACCGAGCGCTCCAGCTCCTCGATCTCCTGGGACCCGATCGGGGCGGCCTCGTAGCGGTCGAATCCGGCGGGGTCGGCGTGCAGGGGGTCGTGGACGCGGGGGGCGTCGGCGTTCAGGGTCGGATCGGTGTGCAGCCAGTCGTGCATGGCGCTGGTGAGTGCGGAACCGGCGGCGAGCGCGGCACCCGCGCCCACCAAGCCGCGTCGGTTGAGCATGAGGTCCATTCCCGTGAATTCGGTGAGGACCGCGGCGGTTCGCTCGGGCGCCCACGGCACGCCGTCCGGGTGCTCCACGCTCCCGTCGCCGCGCTGTTTGCCTACGCGCCCGTGCCGGACCAGACCGAGGTCCTCGATGGTCACGACACGGCCGAGACGCTCGGTGAACAGAACAGCAAGGACCCTCGGCACCGGATCGCGCGGGATCTCTCCCATGTCGATCCAGCGCCGCACCCGCGAGGTGTCGGTGGCCAGCTGCGGATGACCCATCGCTGCCGCCTGCCGATTCACCAGTCTGGCGAGTTCGCCCTTGGACCAGCCCGCCAGGCCGAAGAGGTCCGACAGGCGGGTGTTGGGTTGTCCGTTCACGTCAAGCCCCCAGGTTCTCGGCTGAGTTGACAGTAGCCCGCTGTCAGTTGCTGAGCGACTATTCGCCAGGGTTCGCCAGGGTGCGCCACATGGTGTGCCAGGGGCCGACGGGTGTCAGGTAGGAATGCGCCACCCCGACCCGGTCGCCGCAAGGCATTCCCCAGGGTGCACCCACTGCGGCCGGGGCGGGAGGGCGCCGCAACTCGCCGGCACACGAAGGGATCTGTATCGCCCATGTACGCAGCATCGTCCCCCGTGTCCGCCCCGCCCCGGTCGCTGCGCCCGCACCCTCCGACCCGCGGCTCCGCCCGCCCCGCGGAGGCCCCCCTCACCGGAGGCGGCCCCTATCTGGCTCCGGCGCGTTCCGCGGCCCCTCCGCTCGGTGCCGGCCGTACCCGCCCGGTACCGGCGTCGGGGCGGCTCAGCGGGAGACTCGACTTGTCGGGGCCACAGGGTGCCCAGCTGCGCACCGCGATCGCCTCCGTACTCCGCATCTGTCCGGAGTTCCAGCCGGTGCAGGTGCTGCGGCGCAGCGGACGCACCGTCCTCATGGTCGGCACGGCGGGCCGCGCCACCGCGGTGGCCAAGTGCCTGCTCGACCACTCACCCCTGTGGGCCGAGCGGATCAGGCACGAAATAGCTGCATACCGCTCGTTCGTCCGGCACCGTCCGCCCGTGCGCGCGCCGCGTCTCATCGCGGCCGACCCGGACGACTGCACGCTGGTGATCGAGCGGGTTCCCGGCCGGGTGGCCGCGCTGCAACGGCACCCCGTGGAGGCCCCGCCCCGGGTGGACATCCGGGCGGCGGTGGACGCCGTGCGGCGGCTCAACGCCTGGCGCCCGCCGCAGGAGATGTTCGGCAGGCCGCTGGACTACGGCCGGCGGATCTCCCGTTTCCACGAGCTGGGGCTGCTCACGGACCGGGACATGGGCGATCTACAGAAGCTGCTGCACGGCATAGCGCACGCCCACCCGTCGGGTCCGCATCTGACCTGGCAGTTCTCGCACGGTGACGCGTTGCTGTCGAACGTGCTCCTGTCACCGGCGGGTCCTGTTCTCGTCGACTGGGAGCACGCCGGCTGGTACCTGCCGGGCTACGACCTGGCGACGCTGTGGTCCGTGCTCGGCGACGCCCCCCTGGCGCGCCGCGACATCAGCCAGCTCGCCCAGGCGCCGGGCCCCGCGGCGCGCGACGCCTTCCTGGTCAACCTGATGCTGGTGCTCACGCACGAGATCAGGATGTGCGAGATGGCCGTGCAGCGGTCGCTGCACGACCAGACCCCGGGCGCCGCCCACGCCGGTGCCGCCCCGGCCGGCGAGGAGCAGCGGCTGTTGCTGCGCAGGCTGCACGACGACTGCCAGATGGCCCGCCGGGCCGTACGGGCGGCGGTCGGCACCCGCTGACGGAGCCCCGACGAGGACCCGCGACGCGTAAGGACAGGGACGCGCCGCGGGTCCTTGATGCGGTACGCGGGAGCCTTCCGCGCGCGGGGGCCTTCCGTGCGCTGGGGGGCTTCCGGGCGCGGGGGGCCTTCCGGGCCCGAGGGTGGCGCCCCCTGTCAGGTCACGCGGGCCGCGCGAGCCGGTCGAGCGTCTCGGTGAACCCCAGCCACGCCGTCCCGGTGTCCTCGGTACGGTCGTGTGCGCCGCGGAACCACCGCGTGAACTCGGCGATGTCCAGCAGGCTCCACCGCAGCCGGTACAGCGCGAGCGCCGCCGCGTCCGGCGTCCGGCCGGTGAGTTCGGTGTAGCGCGCGAGTTCCGCGGGCTCCGCGGAGAGCAGGGAGAGGTCGCGCTCGGGCAGGGCGAGCCCCACCGTGTCCCAGTCGACGAGGCGGTAGCCGTCCTCGCCCAGGATGAGGTTGCCCGGGTGCGGCTCGCCGTGCGTGACGACGAGGGGCGCCCCACGGCCCCGTACCTCCTCGGTCAGGGCGTCGAACTCGGCGCGGCGGGCGCGTACCTTCGCGGCGTGCTCGGCGAGGAGTTGCCGGGCGGGCTCGGCGAACGCGCCGCCCGACCAGGTGCCGCCGAGGTCGTCGAGGGCCGCACGGATGTCGTGGGGTCCGGTGGGCTCGACGGCCGTCGCGGGGGTGCTCTGCGGCGGTGTCCTGCCGTGCAGCTTGGCCAGGAGTTCCAGGACCTGGTCGCGCTCGGCGTCCGTGAGGCGCTGCCCGAACCGGCCGGAGCGGCCCGGTACGTGGGGGAAGAGCGCCAGGGCGTACCGTGCGTCCAAGGGGACGAGTGGGCTGCCGTCCTTCGTGGGCACGGGCGCGACGACGAACCGCAGCCCGTCGCGCTCCCGCAGGGTCAGCGCGGTGTCCATGGCCCGCCGCAGACCGTCGAGCGCCGCAGCGGCTCCTTGCCCGCAGTGCTCCTTGTGGTCGAGGTCGAAGACGGTGGCGAACCACGGTCTGCCGTCGTCGTCGGTGAGCTGCCAGTGATGGTCCCCGAAGCCGACCGGGGCGTAGGAGACGGCCGAAGGGGATATGCCGAACTCTCCTGCGGCATCCCAGAGGCGGGTTTCATCGAAGTTCTCGGGGCGGTTCTGCACGCGCACCACGCTAACAACTTCCGTGCCGAAAAGGGGTGTTGGGGCCCGGTCGGCAGCGGGGGGCCACCGTCGCCGGTGGCCCCCCCCGGGACGCAGGTCAGGTCACCGGTTCGGCGGCTTGACCCAGCCCTTCTTGACCAGCTCGTTGCAGTGCCACTTCCCCTGCGCCGGGCTCTCCCCCTTGTCGGCGGTGGCCTTGAGGCAGTCCTTGTACGCGTACGGGGGCCCGTCGAGGGGGGCGGAGGCGGCCTGGGCGGTCATCGCCGACGCACCGAGCCCACCGGCGGCGACGGCCAGAACCAGGGCCATACTCATCCGACGCACAGCTTTCTCCTCTTCTCGTGGCTTCCCACGACTTCTTGTCACTTCTTGTCACTTCTCGTACCGAATTTCGCTGTCCGCATCCTGCGTCGAACAACGACCGGTCAACGAACGAAGCCACCGCCAGGAAACCGCCCATTCGCTGTAATTTGGGCTGTGGGTTGTGGGCTGTGGGCTGTGGGGAGACAGGGCCACGGCTCACCGAGGTGCCGCTACAGCTCCCCGGCCGGGGGCAGCCGCAGCCCGGTGGCACCGTCGTAGGCGCCGAGTGTGAGCGTGCCGTCCAGGCCGTCGGGGTCCTTGGCCCTGACGGCGAGCACATGGGTGCCCGGGCCCGTGCCGCGGACGTCGAAGGAGCCTCCCGTCACCCCGGTCTCGGCTCCGTCGACCAGCCAGCTGAGCGCGCCGCCCGTGAGCGGTCCGTGCTGGGGCGAGCTGCCCTGTGCGTGCAGGACGGGCCCGTCCGTCGCGCCGGGCAGCAGGTGCGGCGGCCGCGGCGGGAGCCGGAACGGCGGGGTCTGCACGTACGAGGTGTGGTAGCCGTTGGTCGCGACGACTTGGGCCACGCAGCGTTGGTGTCCGGGCATCGTGCGCAGGTCGAGGTCGAAGGACTCGCCGGTGAGGTTGACGCCGGGGCGGGGCGCGAAGGTGCCGTCGGCGTTGGTGAACCGCACGTCTTAGGTGATGTCCGGTCGCGGTTCCGGCTCCCCCGTGTCCGGGCGCTGCCAGCGCAGGTGCAGGACGCCCTCGGTGTCGATCTCCGGTACGGAGCTGGGGGTGCGCAGCAGGAAGTGCGGCGGTTCCTGGGGCACGGTCATGGCGCCGAGTTCGACGCCGTCGCGGCGGAGCACGACGCGGTGGGCATGCGGTGTGTAGGGCAGGCGGGCGCCGAAGGGGGCTTCCTCGCGGTCCTGCCGGTGGAAGGCCACGGTGGTCGGGGAGCTGGCGAGGACCTGGCCGGAGCGGTCCTCGACGGAGACGGTGCAGGGGGACTGGACGGGTGCCGCAGGAGGTCCGCGGAAGGTGCGCAGGCAGGGCTGCCATCGCACGCTGCCCGACCGTGAGAGCCTGCCGCGGACCCGTACGTAGGGGCCGGGGAAGGGCCGGCTCGTGGTGGTGAGCACGGCGGGCACGGCGGCCCCGTACCCGGCGGGCCGTGGCGGCGCCCCGGCGTCCTCGTGCGCGGCGCTCGCGGACAGGACATTGAGCAGCCGCAACCAGTGGTAGCTGCCGATCCAGCGCACGGCGCGGTCGCAGTAGCTCATGAGGTCGCCGGTGGCGCCCGGGTGCACGCGCAGCGTAAGGGGTTCGATGCCGACGTCGCCGATGCGGCCGTCCGGCGGCCTGAAGTCCTCGTCGACGTCCTCGGGGCCGCCGCAGGGCGCGTGCTTCAGGCCCAGCAGGTGGCCGATCTCGTGGGCGAACGTGGTCACGATGCCGTACCCGAACGCCACATGGTCGTCCAGGCGCGCCATCCCCGCGATGTCTCCCAGGTGCACCGCGTCGTCGACCATGGCGTACAGCAGCTGGTCGTCGGACCCGTGGTCCTCCTGGATGTCCTCCAAGTCGTCGACGAAGTCGTCCTGACCGTCCTCGGAGGCCAGGTCACGGGTGGTGTGGATCTCTGCCAGGCCGGGGACGGTGTAGTAGGTGATGCCGTCCGTGTCGGCGATGGGGTACCGCAGCGGCAGGGTGTCGGAGACCGCGCGGTACCGCGCGGCGGTCGGTGCCGGGACCATCGGCGTCGACACCCGCACCATCCAGATCGTGACCGGCCGTGTCGCCCTGAACTCGGCCGTCACCTCCATCGGGTTGCTGCGGGTGCCGGCGACCTCGGCGTGTACCAGGATCCTCGCCGTTCCGGCCGCACCCGGTCCGCGGGGATGAGGAAGTTCAGGGTGTGCCCGGCGTCCCCGCGGTCGACCTGGGCGACGGGCCTCGCCGTCATGGGCCGCAGGGCGGGGGTGGTGAACGCGCCGCCGTCGAGGCTCAGCGTGCCCGTCACTCCGTCGACCGTGCCGCCGCCCTCGCGCGGGTCGATGCCGGAGTCGAGGTAGACGCGTACGAGAGTGGCCTTGCCCGCGGCGAGCGCGTGCGGGGGTTCGCCGCCCGTCGGCGGTGTGAAGTGCTGGATGGCCTGGGTGACTTCGACGCCGGTGATCTCCAGGTTCGGGGTGGCGTCGGGCGGGAGCAGTTCGCTGCTCATCGTGAGCAGGAAGCCGTTGTGCGTCTGGTCGGTCTGGGCGGGGCCGAGGACGTGCCGGCCCATGGTGTTCTCGGCGTCGCCCGGGTCGATGGTGACCATCGCGCGGCCGAGGAAGTTCTCGTAGGCGCCGGGGCCGGGCAGGGCTTCGTCGTCGTGGGTGTAGGCCTCCACCCAGATCCGGGTGGGGCCTCCGACGGTCAGGGTGGTGACGGGTCCCGGGGTGCCGCTGGTGAGCGGGAACAGCGCCTCGTCGAAGACGCGTGCACCGCCGTTGTTCCAGCGCAGGAGTTCCCTGTCGATGGCCTCGACGCCGCCCTGCTCCGGGGCGAGGGCGCGGACGTAGAGCCCCATGTGGGTGAAGTCGCTGTTCTCGTCGTCGAAGACCAGTACGTCCCTGAAGACGATCCTGACGTGCCGGAGCCCCCTCGCCGGCACCTCTTCGAGGACGCCGTTGACGGCGTAGCCGGTGTTGCCGTTGTCCGTCGTGGTGGGGCCGAGCAGCACCTGACCCAGCTGGCTGGGCTCCCGGGTGTCGAACACGACCTCCGCCTCGCCGAGGAAGTTCTCGTGGTGCCCCTCGCTCGGCCACTGTTCGTCGTTGTCCGTGTAGGCCTTGACGCGGATCCTGCCGACGCCGCCGGGAACTCCGCCGATGTCGAACAGCAGAACGCTCGGGAATTCCGTGTCGCCGTCCAGTGGATACGCGAAATTGTCCTCGACTTCGCCGTTCCGTCTGTTCCAGCGGAATTCGGCTACCTGGCCCGTGGAGTTGTCGAGGACGGTGACGTACAGACCCATTCGGGTCGACCCCGCCTCCTCGTCCTCGAAGAGGTGGACGGTGTCGAGTGTGAGGCGCATGAGTGTCATGGGCGCCACCCCTGTTCAAGAGAGTCCCACCACACTCGGCACGGGCCCGACGAGTGTCAAGGGGAATCCGCCCGCCCCCGTACGGAAACAACGGAAAGGCCGAAATGCGGGGGCGTGAAAGGAATTGGGGGCGCGGGAATGTCCGGCGCGCACCACCGGCGGAACTCCGCCCCCGCCCGGCGGACCCCTCGGCCCGGTTCACCTTTCCGCAGGTTCGCGGTGGTAGGGGGTCCCGCCCGCGGGCACGGTCCTCACCGCCGCCCGCCGAACTCCCAGGCCCGCACCTCCGTTTCGGCGTACGCGTGCGGACGCAGGACGGCCCGCGCGCCGTCCGGGTCCGCGGCCCGCACCAGCGCCGCCGTGCCCACCCAGGTGGTGGCGTCGTCGGACAGGAGCGGCCCGAACGCGATGAGTCCGTCCCGGTCGGACGGCGGGGCGAGGGCGGTGACCCGGTCCGTGCCTTCGGGGCCGAGGCCGAGCACCAGGTACTGGTCGCCGTCGGTCTCCCGGCCGGGGAACTGCCACATGGTGCGCCCCAGCATGTCGCGCCACCGGCGCAGCAGCACGTCCCGGTACACGCCGGCCTGGTGGTTGGGCTCGTCGAAGGCGAACGCGCGGGCGGCGGCGGCGTCGGGCAGATCGACGATGTGCACGCTGCCGCTGGGGGTCTCGCCGTCCGCGGCGAAGGTCGGACCGCGGGCGATCAGCCGCGCCGCGTACCGGTCCATGTAGGACCAGTGCTCCTCCACCAGCTTCTCGCGCAACGCCACGGATCCCGCTCGGTCACGGTGGTAACAGAAGTACTCCATGACCGGTGACTCTCCCTTATGGCGGGGTGGCATCACAACGTGTGCCGAACGGCTCAGTCCAGCGAGAGCGCCGTGGGGTGGGGTGCGGGCGCGGCGACCGGCTGGAACTGGGGGTCGAGTGTGATCGTCATGAACTGCTTGCCCTTGTGCATGGGCGTGGCGCTGACCCGGCCGAGCTGCGGGTCGACCCACACGACCTTGCCGCCGTGGTTGACGCCGCAGACGGCGTGCACGAAACCCGTCTCCTCGCGTTGGAAGACCACGACGCCGCACGCTCCGTGCCCCGCGCCCTTCAGCCGGCTCGCCACGACCTGCCAGACGCTCTCGACCCGCTCGCCCTCCGCCGCCTCTCTGATCGAGGTCCGCCACTGGGTCCGCAACATGGTCGCCGTCCGGTCGTTGCCGCCCTGTTCGACGTCCCCCGGCCCCGTGTTGTGCACCCCGGCGGCCACGGTGGGGTTGCCCGACCAGGAGGCCAGGAAGGAGCGGGCCGCGTCACCGCAGTTGCGGCGGTACGCGCCCCCTGCCTCGTCCCGCTGCGGGTTGATCGCCTTCACCCAGTCGGCGGCCTTCCCGAACTGGCCATCGGGCCCTTGGGATCGAGCTTGTTCAGCCTCTGGGTGAGCTGGCCCACCAGGGCGTAGCCCGTCGCGGTCGGGTCGGGGAACTGCTGGAACCCCCCGTCACTGTTCTTGGGGAAGACCCTCTCCAGGTTGTCCTGGTCCTCCTGCCGGGGCGGCTTCAGGCCGCCCGGGCCGAACTGCCGAGCGTCGTTGGACAGCACGTTGGAGGGCCCGCCGCCGGCCCGCTGCACGGGCACCCCGGGCCCCTGGCGCGCGCCGCGGGCCTGGCGCTGCGCCACCAGGGCACGGTTCGCGGCGGTGTTTCCGGCGGAGCCCTGGATGGTCCTCATGTCGGCGGGGCCGATCCGGCCGCCACGGGCCGCCGCGGCCGCCTCGTTCGTGCCCGGAGCGGCGGTCCGGGTGTCCTGGGCCGGCCGAGCCGTCGGCAGGCGGGCAGCGGAGCCGGCCCGGTCGTCCCGCTCACTTGTGTGCACGCCCGCACTCCCTTTCCGCTCTGCCTCGTCCTGCCCTCCGTAGCCAGGTGTAACAGGGAGCGCGCAGCGCCCGGAAGGACCGAAAGGGCAGGGTCGCCGACGCTCGCGTCTGCCGGGTGCGGCACGGAGGGCGCCCCTTCGCGCAGGGCGGCGGGCGCCCCGACCGTGACCACGGGTCACCAGGTAGTACAGGGTGGCTCTTGACGGAGTGTCGGGCCGCCCTCACAGGTCAGCGGCGATGATCTTCTCGATGTTGCGCTCGGCGAGTGCCGTGATGGTGACGAACGGGTTGACGCTCGTGTTCCCCGGGATCAGCGCGCCGTCGATGACGTAGAGACCCGGATGGCCGTGCAGGCGGCCGTGGTTGTCGGTGGCCCTGTCGAGGACGGCGCCGCCGAGCGGGTGGTAGGTGAGGTGGTCGCCCCAGATCTTGTACGTGCCGAAGAGGTCGGTGCGGTAGATCGTCCCCTCCTTGGCATTGATCTTGTCGAAGATCGTCTTGGCGGCGTCGATCGAGGGTTGCTTCCACGCGGTCTGCCAGTTCAGTTCGGCACGCCCTGCCGTCGCGTTCCAGGTGAACTGGGCGCGGTGCGGGTTCTTGGTGATCGACAGGTAGAACGAGGCGTACGTCTCGATCCCGGTGGGCAGCGGCGCCACCTCCGCGAAGGCTCCGCCCGCGGCCCAGTTGTCGATGCCCGCGGTGGGGATGGCCGACTGGAGGCTGCCGGTGGCGTCCCCCATGTGGTTGGCGCGCCCGCACATCACATTGCCGTTGTCGCCCCAGCCCTTGCCGATCTCACCGTTGAGGTGCGGCAGGGCGCCGGTCGCCCGCAGCTTCACCAGGAGCTTGCTGGTGCCGACGCTGCCCGCGGCGAAGAACACCCGCTCGGCCGTCAGAGTCTCGGTGGCGACGGTGTCACCGCTGGTGTCGATCCGGTCGACCGTGACCGCGTAGCCGCCGCCCGCTGCCGGGGTCACCGATGTGACCTTGTGCAGGGGGGAGACGGTGACGCGGCCCGTGGCCCTCGCGCGGGCGAGATAGGTCTGCTGGAGGGACTTCTTGCCGTGGTTGTTGCCGTAGAGGATCTCCCCCGCCAGCGCCGACTTGGGTGCGGTGCCCGCGGCCTCGCGCTTCATGTGGTCCCAGTCGTAGACGTCGGGCACGAAGACGAACGGGAAGCCGGAGCGCTGCGCGTGCTTGCGGCCGACACGGGCGTAGCGGTAGCACTCGGCCGTCTCGAACCAGTCCGGGTCGACGGCACTGACGCCGAGGCCCGCGTTGGCGCGCGGGTAGTAGGTCCCGTACATCTCGTCGGCGTCGACCGTTGGCAGTACGGCGCCGAAGTTCTCGCGCTTCGGGGTCACCGCCATGCCCCCGTTGACCAGCGAGCCGCCGCCCACTCCGCGGCCCTGGTAGACGGTGATGCCGCCGAACTCCTCGGCGTCGAGGATGCCGGTGTGCCGCGGGACGGTCTTGTCGAGCGGGAAGCCGAGGAAGTTGCTCAGGGGCTGCTTGGTCCTCGTGCGGAGCCAGTAGGAGCGGAGGTCCGGCTTCGTGGTGTTGGCGAAGATCTTGCCGTCGGGTCCCGGGGTGTCCCAGGCCATGCCCATCTCCAGCATGTGCACATCGACGCCGGCCTCGGCTAGCCGCAGGGCTGCGACGGAGCCGCCGTACCCCGTACCGATCACCAGGGCGGGGACCCGGGCGCCGTCGACGGCCCGGGCCGGGAACGGCTGTGCGCCCAGCGCCGCGGCGCCCAAAAGAGAACCTGTTCCTGTTAAGAATCGACGACGTGACACACCGTCAGATGTCTTGTCGCACACGGGTTTTGCCCTCACGTGACCTTCCTCGCCGGTGGCTGGATTGCAACGAGTTCTACTGCGGGCACTCCAGGAAGTCACGCCATACCAAAAGGTAACTTCTGTCCGAACTCGCCCCTGCCGCGCAGAGGTCGGCCTCCTCCTCCGGGTACGGGCGCCCGCTCGCGCTGTACCCAAACAGTCACAGTCGCACAGAGACGTTGGTGTACCGCAGCGCCGCCCACTACGGTTCGTGACGGGTTCGGCAGTGAGCCCGCATCCCCTCTCCTCGTGCCGCACCGGTCCGAGGAGCGGGGTCGCTCACGCGGAGCGTCAGGACGCCGGTCCGGCGCTGCCGCTCGGGGCGTGGCTCAGGTCGACGACGCAGAAGATGTTGCCGTCCGGGTCGGCGAGGACGACGAAGTCGGGGTCGGGCGGGTAGAGGTCCCAGTCGACGGCCCGTGCGCCGAGCGCGACGAGACGCTCGACCTCCGCCCGCTGCTCCTCCGCCGTGTCCACGAAGAGGTCCAGGTGGACCCGGGGGCGCGGCTCGGGCGGGGTGTCACTGCGCATGAGACCGAGCGCCCGGCCCGAGCCGTCGGCGTGATGCAGCGTGCACCACGTCTCGCTCCGCCACTCCTCCGCGGCCACCAGTTCCAGAGCCGTGGTCCAGAAGGTCACCGCCCGATCCATGTCCGTGACGCCGATGACGGGAATTCCGAGTCGCAGTCGCACCATGCGGCCGAGTCTAGGCGGCCCATCGGCGTACCCGCGGTTCGCCCCTGTCACTCCTGGTCGACCAGGCCGCCCCGGCCGCCCGATCAACCGATCGACCTTGCCAGGTCCGCCCCTCCACGGAGCTGGAGAAGCCGCCGGTGCTCGCGGCACGGGGCGGCTGCTGGTTCCGCGGTGGCGGGCTCGAGGTCCATCTGGGGGTCGACGAGGGCTTCCGGCCCAGTGGGAAAGCGCATCCGGGCATCCTCGTCACCTCGCCGCGAGCGCTCGCCGTACGGCTTCGGGAGCCGGTGCAGGAGCGCTGACGTCGGCCGCCGGTGTCGTCCATTGGTCCACTCCTCTGACGCGCCGCAGGCGATGGCGCCGCCCGTGGCGAAAACACGCCAGACCCGTGCTGACATGGGAAATCTCTTCCTCTGGGCATGATTGACGGATCGTCGGCCAGCGGGTACCACTGACGCACGCCCGGCCCCGCACGCCCCGTCACACTTCACCGGCCCAGAAGTTCCCAGGAGGCTGTCTTGCGAGGATCCGTCACCGCCACCGCCCCGCCCGCACGCAGACGCTCCGTCAGGACGGCGGGGGCGCTCGCGTCCGCTGCGCTGCTCGTGCCGCTGCTCGGAGCGGCCCCCTCCGGGTCACCGGCGGCCGCGCCCGGGGCCGCCGGCGCGAACGCCACGTCCGGCGGGTTGCAGCGTGCCTTCGCCGCGGCCGCCGCCGAGTACGGAGTGCCGCAGAGCGTGCTGCTCGGCGTCTCCTACATGCAGTCGCGCTGGGACGCGCACGGCGGCGCCCCGAGCGTCACCGGCGGCTACGGCCCGATGCACCTGACCGACGCCCGTACCGCCCTCGCCACCGCCCCGCACCACAGCCACGGCGAGGAGGACCCGCGCGGGGACAGCTCGCGGCCCCCGCTGCTGCCGAGGAAGAAGGCGCCCGCGGAGGCGCAGCTCCCCGCCCGGCTGAAGACCCTGAAGCGCGCCGCGCAGCTCAGCGGACAGCCCGCGCACCGCCTGCGTGCGGACGCCGCCGCCAACGTCCGCGGCGGGGCGGCCCTGCTCGCCGCCGCCCAGAAGCACCTGGGCAAGCCGCTCAGCAGCGACCCGGCCGACTGGTACGGGGCCATCGCGCGCTTCTCCGGCGCCGACGACCGGGCGACCGCGGCCTCGTACGCCAACGACGTGTTCGCCGTGATCCGCGACGGCCAGCACCGCACGACGGACGCCGGCCAGCACGTCGCCCTCGCCGCGAGGCCCGGCCTCGCCCCCGACCCGGCGCAGCTGCGTCACATGGGCCTGCGCAGGGCCCCCGCGGCCGGGACGGACTGCCCGCGGACACTCGCGTGCGAGTGGATCCCCGCGCCCTACGAGGAGTTCGGCGACAAGGACTACGGCAACCACGACAAGGCCGACCGTCCTGAGAGCCAGGGCATCGAGTACATCGTCGTGCACGACACGGAGGGCGCCTGGGAGGGCGTGCTCAAGCTCGTCCAGGACCCGACGTACGTGTCGTGGCACTACACGCTGCGCTCATCCGACGGCCATGTCGCCCAGCACGTGCGGACCAAGGACGTCGCCTGG
Source organism: Streptomyces sp. NPDC017940 (assembly GCF_044328435.1). Lineage (NCBI taxonomy): Bacteria > Bacillati > Actinomycetota > Actinomycetes > Kitasatosporales > Streptomycetaceae > Streptomyces > Streptomyces sp. NPDC017940. The sequence goes on from NZ_JBIRHJ010000004.1 coordinate 536,067, forward strand.
CACGCCGGCAACTGGTACGTCAACGCCAAGTCGATCGGCCTGGAGCACGAGGGCTTCCTGACGGCGCCCGACACCTGGTACACGGAGGCGATGTACCGCTCGTCGGCCCGCCTGGTGAAGTACCTGGCCAAGCGCTACGACATCCCCCTGGACCGCCAGCACATCCTCGGCCACGACACCGTTCCAGGCACCACCGCTGCCACCATCCGGGGCATGCACACCGACCCCGGCCCGTACTGGGACTGGCAGCACTACTTCACGCTGCTCGGCAAGCCCTTCCACCGCACGTCGGGGCCCGCGGGCGGCCTGGTGACGGTCGCCCCGGAGTTCAGCGCGAACAAGCCGGTGTTCACGGGCTGCGCCAAGCCGGGCGAGACGTGCACACCGCACGGATCGAGCGCGGTACGCGTGTACACCGAGCCCCGCGAGGACGCCCCGCTGATCAAGGACATCGGGCTGCGGCCCGGCGGCGAGCCCTCCACCATCGACGTCAACGACATGGGGTCGCGCCTCTCGACGGGCCAGCAGTACGCCGTCGCCGAGCGCAAGGGCGACTGGACGGCCGTCTGGTACCTCGGGCAGAAGGCCTGGTTCAAGAACCCGAAGAAGCAGCCCACGGCCGTCGACGCCCGCGGACTCGTCGTGACGCCCAAGGACGGCGCCGCCGACGTGCCCGTGTACGGCCGCGCCTACCCGGAGAAGGAGGCCTACCCGGCCGGTGTCCCGGTCCAGGCGGTCTCGCCGCTGCCCTACAAGCTCCTCGCGGGCCAGAAGTACGCGGTCGGCGACAAGCTCCCTGGCGAGTACTTCTACTCGCCGACGTTCGACCTCGCCCCGCACCGCGTCGTGCGCGGCAAGGACGTCTACTACGAGATCCAGTTCGGCCACCGGGTGGCGTTCGTGCGCGCCGCCGACGTACGGGTGGTGCCGTCCGGATCGTGAGTGCGCGGGCTCCGCGGGCCGGACGGCGGCCCGCGGGGTCCGTGACCCCCGTACAGCGGTAACGCTCCGACCTGGGAATGTGCGCCCAGACGCACACAGTTGTCCCCCGGCGCCCGGCCTGCGGCAGGCTTCTCGCAGCACACCGGACGAGCCCCCGCACCGTGGCGGGAAGTCGCCACGGCGGACGCGGGAGCGAAGCTCGTCCCGACCGCTACGACTCCACTCTGGGGGAAACCATGGCCAGGACCAGGACATTGATCGCCGCTCTCGCCCTGGGCGGCGCGTGTGTCGCCGTGCTGCCGGGAACGGCCGGCGCGGCCACGGGCGCGCCCGCCGCGGCACAGGGCCCCGCAGCCGTCAGCTGCTCCACCGGCTACGCCTGCATCCACTACCACCCGAACCTCGAAGGCGCCGTCTACAAGAGCAAGAACGACGCGAACCACGGCAACAACAGCTTCGTCACCAGCACCCATCCGCGCGGCGGCAGCGGCGCCGGGCAGATCGTGCGCAACAACGCCGCCTCCGTGGACAACTGGAACTTCGGCCAGCGGTTCCGGGTCTACAAGTTCCCCAACTACCAGGGCGCTTACACCACCATCGCGGCAGGTGGCGAGGGCAACCTCGGCGCTCTGCGCAACGACAACGCCTCCGGCAAGTTCCTCTGAGGCCACACGGTTCCCGACTGCCCCGTCCCGCCTGCCGGGCGGGGCAGTCCCCGCTCCGTACCCGCCAGCGAGGAGGCGACCCCGTGCCCCGACCACTGCCCATCGACCCGCGTGGGCTCGCGCTGCGCCTGGGCGCGACCGCGCTGCTTGTCACCGTGGCCGGCTGCTCCTCGGGCGCACCGCGCGCCCCGCGTGACGCCGCCGCGCCACCTCCGCGCGTCGCGTCGTTCCCCAAGCTGGTCACGGCCGTCGACGAACGGCTGCCGATAGAGCGCTACTTGCTCAGGGACGACCAGCTCGACCGTCTCGAGCGGGCCCGCTCCACCCTCGTCGAACGCTGCATGGAGGAGTTCGGGTTCGCCTACCGGATGCCCCGCAACGACGCCGGTTTCCGGCCGAAGACCCGTACGCAGTACCGCTACTGGGTCACGGACGAGTCGGCCGCGCGCGTGCACGGCTACGCTCCCGCCGGCAGTGACCGCACCCCCCGGCCGCCCGACCAGCAGCAGGGGACGGCGCTGCCCCGCACCATGGCGCTGGCACTCGGCGGTACGGACGACCGCACCGTCAAGCCGGGCTCGGAGGCGGCGGCCGGAGGGCAGAGCGTCAACGGCCGCACCGTCCCGGCCGGTGGGTGCCTCGGCGCCGCGAACCGGCGGCTCAAGGCGGGCGGGCCCGAAGCCGGCGGGGACGCGCCGCAGGCCGACCGCATCAACCGGCGCGGCCTCGACCTCGCCCGGCGCGACCCGCGCGTCATCGCCGCCTTCGCCCGGTGGTCCCGGTGCATGGAAGGAAAGGGCTACTCCTACGGCACGCCGGTCGAAGCGGCGGGCGATCCGGCCTGGCGCACCCCCGAGGCCACACCGCGGGAGCGTGCCGTCGCCACCGCCGACGCGCGCTGCAAGAAGCGGCACAACGTGGTCGGCGTCTGGTACGCCGTCGATGTCGCCTACCAGAAGCGGGACATCGGCAAGCACGCCGGGCAACTCGCCCGGATCCAGCGGGACATCTCCGAGCGGCAGCGGCTCGCGGGCGCCGTGCTCGACGGCGGCCGGTGACCCGCCGGGCGGGTCCTCGTACGCGCCGGTGCGGCTCAGCCCTGCTGGAACAGCTCGGCGGGCAGCGGCTTCAGGAGGGCGTACAGGTCGTCGGTGATGGGGCGGTCCCAGGCGGCGATCGTCACCAGGACGTTGTCGCTGCGGTCGAACTGCACACAGGAGATGCGGCTCTCGGACAGCCGCAGACGGCGCACGATCAGGAGGTTGTCGCCCTGCATCACCGGTACGTCCTCGCTGGCGACGACGGTGACCTCCTCCTCGTTCTCCAGCGCGAGCAGCAGCTGGACGACCTCGAAGGGCGCCTCGCCGTCGGTGAGCTCCCTGGCCGGGGAGCCCTCCGGCAGATTGCCGATGATCATCGCGGGGCCTCGGCCGCCGAACAGGTCGTAGCGCAGGAAGATGCCCTGGCAGCTGCCGTCGGGCGCGGGCAGCAGACCGGCACCCAGGTTGCCGGGCCAGTCACCCGGATCCATGGCCAGGACATCGAAGTCCGGGCCCGCGGGTGTGGCGGAGCTGCGGCGGCGGAGGAAGGACATGCCGCCATGGTACGTGTCCGACGGGGTGGACCCGGCGCGGGGGCGGCGCCGGGAAAGGCCCTGGCGGGAGCAGGTACGGGCCGGTACGGGCCGGTGGGAAGCGGTACCGGCGGGCGCGGGGACCCGGCCCGCGCGCCGGGTGTCGGGGGGTGACCCTGCCGCACTCGTGGCGGCGGGCCACGCGGGCGCGGTTGCCGCAGGCGGGCTTGCACCACTCCTGGCGGGGGTGGTCCTTCAGGAAGTACCGCACGCAGCGAGGCGCGCGGCAGGCACGCAGCCGCTGCCGGTCGGGCCCGGTGAGGAAGGCGAGGGCTGCGCGGGCGAGGGGCGCGTTCAGGAGGTCCTTGCGGGTGTGCTCCTCGCGTGTCTGCGGGGGGGGGTGGCGGAGCTGCGGCGGTGGGGGCGCGGGGGGATTCCTTGGTGGTGGCGGTGTCATGGGCGGATGCCGTGCCCGCCTGGGCCGGTTCGTCCCTGGCAGTGGGCCCCGCGGCGTCCGGCCAGCTCAGGACGGGCACCATGGGCACCCGGGCCGCGGCTTCGTTGAGCCTGGCGACGGTCTCGCCGACGGGCGGCAGCCGCCGTGCGTCCGCGGGGCTCGGCGCCGCCGGACGCACCGCGGACGGGACCGTCGGCCCGGACGGAGCGGTCGGCCCGGACGGGGCGGAACACGCGGACCGCTCGGAACGCGAGGACCGCTCGGACGAAGCGGGCATAAGGTTGCTGATAGGTTCTGCCGCAACCATTAGCCGGGGGGAGGCGCACGGTGGCCGACAGGTTCGTGCTGGACTACTGGCGGGCGGGGCTCGACGCCGTACCGGAGCAGGTCTGGGACCGCCCGGGTCTCAGGGTCCTGCTGCTCGCCGACAACGCGCTGACGCACCTGCCCGCCCGGCTCGCCACCCTCACGGACCTGCGCACGCTTGACCTCGGCCACAACCGCATCGGCTCGGTCCCACCGGAGCTGGGGAGCCTGCCCGCGCTGACCGACTTCCTGTATCTGCACGACAACCGGCTGACCGCGTTGCCCGAGGAGCTGGGCGGCCTCGACCGGCTCGCCTATCTCAATGTCGGCGAGAACCAGCTCGACGCCCTCCCCGACGGGATCGGCCGCATGGCGTCCCTGGTCGAGCTGCGCGCCCAGCACAACCGCCTCACCGGCCTGCCCACGACGCTCGGCGGACTGCGCGGCCTTCGCGAGCTGTGGCTGCGCGGCAACCGGCTCACCGCGCTCCCCGACACGCTGCGCCACCTCGGGGAGCTCCGCGAACTCGACCTGCGTGAGAACGCGTTCGGGATCGTACCGGAGGCCGTGCGCGGGCTGCCGCTGCTTCGCCGCCTCGACCTGCGGGCCAATCGGCTGCGCGCGGTGCCGCCCTGGCTCACCGCGTTGCCGTCCCTGGAGAAGCTGGATCTGCGCTGGAACGACGTCCGCGACGGCGAGGACACCCTGGCGGCACTGCGCGCGCGGGGATGCGTGGTGCTGCGCTAGGACCTGGCGTCGAACTCCCCGCGTCGCACGGAGAGCGGCCCTGCCAGGACCCGACCGGGGAGCCGGGCGGGTCCTGGCAGGGTGGGCCCAGCCGTTCAGGGCGCGGCGTCGACCCCGCGGCGGCGCTCGATGAGCGAGGCGCGGATCTCGCCCGCCCGCACGGCCGTGTTGGACAGCAGGGTCGAGGTGAGGCCGTGGGTGTGCTCCGTGCCGCCTTGCAGATAGATGGCGGCGGAGACGTTCGCGTGTGTGGCGACCCGGTGGTCGCGGCCCACGACGAGGGCGTCCTCCTCGTCACGGCGGCACAGCTTGCCGAGCTCGCCGAGGCGTTCGTCGATGCCGCGCGGCTGGTAGCCCGTCGCGCACACCAGGAGGTCGGCGTCCAGGACGTCGCGTTCGGCGGTGGGCAGGAACTCGATGCCGATCCGCAGCCCGTCGCCCCGCGCGTCGATCTCACGGATGCGGGAGACGTTCAGCATCCGCATGCGCTGCCGCCCCTGGACCTTCTCCTGGTACATGGTCCGCGAGAGCGACTCGATGAGGTCCATGTCGACCACCGAGTAGTTGGTGCCGCGGTGGTAGTCGAACAGGGAACGCTTCACCTCCGGCGGCGCGTTGTAGAAGATGTCCACGGCCTCCGGGTCGAAGATCCGGTTGGCGAAGGGACTGTCGTCCGCGGGCGTGTAGCCGTACTTCGCGAAGACCGAGCAGATCTCGGCCTCGGGGAAGTGCCGGTGGAGGTAGTCCACGCTCTCGGCCGCGCTCTGGCCCGCGCCGAGGACGACGGCGCGGCGCACCGGGGTGCCCCGTTCGAGGAGCGCGCCGACGCGCGGGATCAACTCGCTGTTGTGGAAGACGCGTTCGGAGCGCGCGGCGCCGGGCGGCAGGTGCGGCTCCATGCCGGTGGCCACGCAGAGGCTGCGGGCCCGGCGCACGACGGTCGCGTCCGGGTTCCCCGGCTCGCGGCTGACGACGTCGAAGGCGACGACCTCGCCGTCCTCGGTGACCGGCTTCACGGCGACGACCTCGGAGGAGTACTCGACGAGTCCCGCGACGCGTGCGGCGGCCCACTCCAGGTAGTCGTGGAACTCGATGCGCAGCGGGAAGAGCGTCTTCTGGTTGAGGAAGTCCACCAGGCGGTCCCGCTCCTGGAGGTAGCACAGGAAGCTGTAGCCGCTCTTGGGGTCACGCATGGTGACGAGGTCCTTCAGGAAGGACACCTGCATCGTCGCGTCGTCGATGAGCATCCCCCGGTGCCAGCCGAACCGGGGCTGCTTCTCCAGGAATCCCGCGTGTATCCGCTCGCCCTCGGCGGCCTGGGCGTTGTGCTCCTCGACCGCGATCGCAAGCGCGAGGTTCGAGGGCCCGAAGCCTATGCCCAAGACGTCGTACGTCACTTCGCGTCCCCCGTGTGTCGGCTCGGTGCCGCCGTACGTCGAATCCGGCTCGCTGTGCAAGGTGTTCACCCGCGTCATCGCCTCCCTAAGCAGGCACATGTTAGATAAGGTTAGGCTTACCTTGCAATGTCTGACGAGGGATTGATGTGCGGTCGGCCGCATTCGACCGCCATCGGACCCGCGGGCATCGCCCACCGCGGCCCCGCGAACGCCCGGAAGTGCTCGATCTCCCCGGCACGGCAGCAGAATGTACACGACACCCTGTCGCCGCCCGCCCGCACCGGTTTCACGGCGCCGGTCCGGGCGTCGATCGCCTCCTCCCCCGCGCTCATGACTCGCCCGGCGGCCGGGCGTGGACCGGCAGGCCCTCGTCCACCCGCACGAGGCGGTACCCGCGTCCGCCCCCTGAACCCCCGCGCCGCTCCGCCCTCCTGGCCCGCGACCTGGCCCTGCGGGCGGCGGCGAGCAGGGCCGCGACCTCCGGACTGCGCCTGCGAAGGCGCAGGAAGGAGCGCTCCGACCAGCCGCCGAGCAGGGCGGCCGACGGCTGCGGGGCACCGTCGCGCACGGCCCGCAGGACGACCCGCAGCGCAGCGGCGCCGGGGCCGGCCGGGGCCGCCACCAGGCGGGCCCGCTCGCCCTCGCGCGCCGCGAGCCGGGCCGCCGCCGCCATCGCCGCCGCGAACGCCGGTTCCTGGGCCTGCCAGTTGAGCAGGATGCGCTCCGACACCCCCGCAGCCGCGGCGCAGCCCGCGGGACCCAGGCCGAGGGCGGCCGCGCGCAGCGCGTCGGCGCGGCGCACGGCGGTCTCCTCGCGCAGGCTCGGATCCACGTACAGCGCGCGCAACAGGGAGCGATCGACGTCTTCTTGCGCGTCGAGGTCCGCGACCACACCATCGGCCCAGGCCTCGAGGCGATTCACCGCGGCCACCCGCAGCTCCACCCGTTCCTCGTCCACCACCCACCACCCACCACCCCGGAAACTTAGGCTAGCCTCACCTAATAATAGAACACAAGGTCGTTGAGGACGCAGACCAGCCGTCACCCCCGCCCCTTCGAAGGGATCTGTCCGTGCTCTGCACCAGGATCACCAACGCTCATGTCGTCACGATGGACCCGGACCGCCCCACCGCTCGTGAACTGGGCATCTGGCGGGGCCGGATCGTGGGCCTCGACTCCGACGTCGCGGGGCTCCCGGCACGCCGGGTCCTGGACCTGGACGGCGCGACCGTGCTGCCCGGCTTCATCGACAGCCACGTACACATGGTCTGGGCGGGCCTGAAGGCACAGGTGCCGAGTGTCGCTCCGAGCAGGCGCGTCGACGACATCCTCCGGGTGGTGGCCGACGCCGTGGCGACCCGGCTGCGGGACGCCTGGGTGACCCTGGCGGGCTACGACCAGCGCGACCTCGACCGGCCCCTGACCGCCGCGGACCTCGACGCGGTCAGCGACGGTCACAAGGTCCACCTGGGACATGTCTCGGGACACGCGTGCCTGGTGAACACCGCCGTCCTGAAACTCCTGCCGTCGCGGCTCGCGGACTCGGAGGGGTTCCTCGCCGAGGAGGACATGGGCGAGGTGCTGCGCCTGCGGCCGCCGCACGCCCTGGGTGAACTCGTCGACGCGCTCGCGCACTCGGCGCGCGTGTGCAGGTCCGAGGGGGTGACGGCGGTCGCGGAGGCGGGCGTCGGCAGTGCGCTGTTCGCCCACAGCCCGATCGAGGCGGCGGCCTATCAACTCGCCCACGAGTCGGGCAGGCTGCCGGTGCGCGTGCAGCTGATGGTGGCCGCCGACGCGCTGCGCCCGGTCGAAGCCGCGCCCGGGGACACCACGACGCGGGCCTTCGGACTCGGCCTGCGCACCGGCTTCGGGGACGGGCCGCTCTCCCTGGGGGCGCTGAAGATCTTCACCGACGGCGGCATGATGGCCCGCACGGCCGCGCTCACCGAGCCCTACGTCGGCAGCGACTCGAACGGGCGGCTCCAGATGGACGCCGGGGTGCTCAAGGACACCATCGTCGCCGGGCACCGCGCGGGCTGGCAGCTGGCCGTGCACGCCATCGGCGACCTCGCCGTCGACGTCGCCCTGGACGGCATCGAGGCCGCGCAGCGCGCACACCCGCGCCCCGGCGCCCGGCACCGCGTGGAGCACGCGGGTCTCGTACGCCCCGACCAGCTGCGCCGGTTCGCCGAGCTCGGCGTCACCGCCGTGGTGCAGCCCAACTTCCTGCGGCACTTCGGGGACGACTACGCCGCGATCATGGGTGCGGAGCGGGCGCCGTGGCTGTACCGGGGGCGCGGCTTCCTCGACCACGGGGTGCGCCTGGTGGGCAGTTCGGACCGCCCCGTGGCCGACGGGGCACCGCTGCGGGCGATCCAGTTCATGGTGGAGCGGGCGTCCGCGTCGGGTGCGCGGATCGGCCCCGACGAGGGGATCGGCGTGGACGCCGCACTGCGCGCGTACACCGTGGACGCGGCGTACGCCTGCCACTGGGAGGACAGCGCGGGCAGCATCACCCCCGGCAAGCGCGCCGACCTCGTCGTCCTCGGCGACGACCCGAGGCGGGTCGAGCCCGCACGCATCGGGGGCATCGAGGTGGTCCGCACCTTCGTCGAAGGCGACGACGACCTCGGCCCCGACGCGCCCTGACGCCCGCCGCGGCCCGGCCGCGGACCGGCCGCCCCGCGGACCGGCCGCCCCGGGGACCCGCTCCCGGTCGAGGGCGACCCCCGGGGCGGGATCGAAGCCCCTAGGTGAGGTCGAAGCGGCCCGCCCGGGCGCCGTGCACGAACGCCCCCCACTCGGCGGGGGTGAAGATCAGGGACGGGCCCTCGGGGCGGCCGCCGTTGCGCATCGCGATGAAGCCCTCGACGAAGGCGATCTCCACATCTCCGCGCCCCTCACTGCTCGACCGCCACTCGGCGGTGCTGAGGTCGAGGTCCGGCTTGTCCCAACCCCGAAGCGGATGCTGCTGGGTGGTGGTGCTCTCAACCACGTCCGTGCTCCTCCCGATGCGACGTCCGCCGCCAGCCTAGCTTTCGCCCCGGGCGCAGCACAGGCCGCGGTGGCAGGACACCATCACCTCCGGCACCGGGGAACACCGCCCGGCGCTCGCCGCGCGTCACGTCGTGGGCGGCTCCGCGCCCACCAGCCACATGGCGAAGAACTGCGAGCCACCGCCGTAGGCGTGCCCGAGTGCCCGGCGCGCACCGGGGACTTGGTGCGCGCCGGCCTGCCCCCGCACCTGTAGGGCCGCCTCGGCGAAGCGGATCATTCCGGAGGCGCCGATGGGGTTGGCCGACAGGACACCGCCCGACATGTTCACCGGTAGGTCACCGTCCAGTTCGGTCACCCCCGACTCGGTGAGCTTCCAGCCCTCGCCCTCGGCCGCGAAGCCCAGGTTCTCCAGCCACATGGGCTCGTACCAGGAGAACGGCACATACATCTCGACGGCGTCGATCTCGCGGCGCGGATCGGCGATGCCCGCCTGCCGGTACACGTCGGCCGCGCAGTCCTTCCCTGCCTGCGGCGACACGAAGTCCTTGCCCGCGAACATGGTGGGTTCACTGCGCATGGCGCCGCCGTGCAGCCAGGCGGGCGGGCGCGGCGAGCCGGCCGCGCCCGCGCGGTCGGTGAGGACCATCGCGCACGCCCCGTCGGACGACGGGCAGGTCTCGGAGTAGCGGATGGGGTCCCACAGCATCGGTGACGCCCGCACCCGCTCCAGCGTGATGTCGTGCTCGTGCAGGTGCGCGTAGGGGTTCTTGAGGGCGTTGCGCCGGTCCTTGTACGCGACGAGCGAGCCGACCGCGTCGGGGGCGCCGGCGCGCCGCATGTACGCGCGCACGTGCGGGGCGAAGAATCCGCCCGCCCCCGCGAGCAGCGGCTGCTGGAACGGTACGGGCAGCGACAGGCCCCACATCGCGTTGGACTCGGACTGCTTTTCGAAGGCGAGGGTGAGCACGGTGCCGTGGACGCGGCCCGCGACAAGGCTCGCGGCGACGAGCGCGGTGGAGCCGCCGACCGAGCCCGCGGTGTGCACGCGCAGCATGGGCTTGCCGACGGCGCCGAGTGCGTCGGCGAGGTACAGCTCCGGCATCATCACGCCCTCGAAGAAGTCGGGCGCCTTGCCGATGACGACGGCGTCGATGTCCGCCCAGGTCAGTTCGGCGTCGGCCAGGGCCCGTCGCGCGGCCTCACGGACCAGGCCCGCGATCGACACGTCGCGGCGCGCGGCGACGTGCTTGGTCTGGCCGATCCCGACGACGGCGACGGGTTCCCTGCCGGGTGCGCTGCTCATCGCGGGTCTCCTTCCAGGACGGCGACCAGGTTCTGTTGCAGACAGGGGCCCGAGGTGGCATGGGCGAGGGCGCGGTCGGACGCGCCCCGGTGGATGCGGGCCGCGGCCTCGCCGAGCCGGATCAGACCGGCCGCCATGACCGGGTTGGCGGCGAGCGCGCCCCCGGAGGGGTTGACCGTGACGTCGTCGCCGAGCCGCAGCGCCCCGCGCAGGACGATCTCCTGCGCGGTGAACGGCGCGTGCAGCTCCGCGGTGTCGACGGGACGCGCGAAGGCCCCGGCGCGTTCGGCCGCGAGGCGTGTCGACGGCGAGTCGGTGAGGTCGCGCACGCCGAGGCCGTGCGGTTCGATGCGGTGGTCGACGCCGCTGATCCACGCGGGGCGCCCGCACAGCTCCCGGGCCCGCTCCCCCGCCGCGAGCACCACCGCGGCGGCCCCGTCGCCGATGGGCGGGCAGTCCCCCGTACGCAGCGGCCGTACCAGGTAGTCGCCGTGCGGCACCGGGCCGCGCAGCTGCGCGTGGCTGTTGCCGCGGGCCGCGTCCCTGCTGCGGGCGGCGACTCCCGCGAGGGCGGGCTCGTCGGCCGCGCCCGCGTCGATGAGCGCCTGTGCCTGGAGCGCGGCGAGGGCGACGGAGTCCGGCCACAGCGGCGCCACGTAGTACGGGTCGAGCTGGCGGGTCAGGACGTCGCGCACGGAGCCGGGCGACGACTTGCCGTAGGCGTAGACGAGCGCGGTGTCGGCGTCGCCGGTCTGGAGCTTCACCCACGCCTCGTACAGGGCCCAGGCACCGTCCATCTCCACGTGCGACTCGGAGATCGGCGGCCAGGCGCCCACGCCGTCCAGGGCCATCGTGAAGGAGAAGGCACGCCCGGCGAGGTAGTCCGAGGAGCCGGAGCAGGTGAAGCCGATGTCGCTGGTCCTCAGACCGGTGGCGGCCAGTACCTCGTGCAGGACGGGCATGAGCATCTCGACTTCCGAGAGCTCGTCGCAGGCGCGCAGATGGTCGGTCTGCCCGAAGGCGACGATCGCGACATCGCGGTTCACAGGAGCTCCTTGTACGTGTCGTAGTCGGCGTCGGGTTCACCGGTGGGGCGGTAGTGGTCGGGGAAGCGGGCGCCGTCGCTCCACACGGGTTCGACCCGCAGGCCCATGCGCACCCGGTCGTAGGGGATGCCCGCGATCCGGGCGTGCAGGGCGAGGTCGGCGCCGTCCAGGGCGATGTGGGCGTAGACGTACGGCACCTCGACGGCGGCGTTCGCGGGGGCCTTGGCCTTGATGTTGACGATGCAGAAGGTGGTGACCGTGCCCCGCGGCCCGACCTCCACCTGCTCCGCGGTGGCGACACCGCAGGTGGGGCAGGCGCCGCGCGGCGGCACGTACACCTTGCGGCAGGCGGGGCAGCGCTCGCCGACCGTCCTGCGCCCGGAGAGGGCGTGGAGGTACTGGGACTGGGCGCGCCCGGGGCTGTAGGTGTAGTCGAGCCGGGCGTGCGCGACGATCCCGTCGACAGGGGGCACGCCCGCGAACTGCCCGCTGTGCGCCCGGACTTGCGACGGCATCACCGCCTCCGCCCCCGCCGCCGGCTCCGGCTCGAAGCAGGCGATGTCGGTGATGGCGCCGGTGCGCTCGGCGGCCCAGCGGATCCGCACGCGCATCCCGGTGCGGACGCCGTCGGGGCCCGGTGCGTCGAGGGCGTGCAGCAGGGCGGTGTCGGCGCCGTCGAGGCGTACGAGGACCCAGGCGAAGGGGGTGGCGAGGGGCTGGCCGCGGCGGGGCTCGGGATTCCAGGCCCAGGTGGTGACGGTGCCGGCGGGGGCGACTTCGACGAGGTCGCACAGTTCGTCGGCGGTAGCGGGGTCGTACTCGACGGGCGGCACGAGCACCTTGCCGTCTGCCGTGCGCACGCCAAGCACGGTACGTTCGCGCAGTCCGGTGAGGAAGGCACTCTGCACGGGCCCGAGGGACCGGGTGAAGGGAAACTCGACGACGAGCGGCGCACGCAACACTTCGAACTCCGATTCCGTGAGGGGGACGCCCCGTCGGGGGCAGCGCCCCGTCAGGGGCGCGGGGAACTGCGCGACCAGCCACGACGACCCCGCAGCCGAGATACGACCGAGGCACCCGAACAAGACCGGGGCACCCGAACAAGAGGGACCGACCTACGCCCGCCAAGAGGGACCGCCCTACGCCCGCCGAAAAACGGGAGCCCTCTTCTCGGCGAAGGCCCGAGCCCCTTCCTCGGCGTCAGCCGTGTCGAAAACGGGCCACCCCCTCTCCAACTCGGCCGCGAGGCCATCGACCTCGCTCATCTCCAAGGCCCCGTACACGGAGGCCTTGACCGCCTCCACGGCCAGTGGCCCGCACGCATTGATCTGCTCGGCCACAGCGAGCGCAGCGCCCAGCGCGGTGCCGTCCGGCACGACCCGGCCGACGAGACCGACGGCCGCGGCCTCGGCGGCCGAGTAGGCGCGGCCGGTGAGCAGCATCTCCAGGGCATGCGTACGGGGAATCTGCCGCGGCAGCCGGACGGTCGAGCCGCCGATGGGGAACAGACCCCGCCTGACCTCGAAGAGGCCGAAGGTGGCGGACTCCCCCGCCACCCGGATGTCGGTGCCTTGCAGGATCTCGGTGCCGCCGGCCACACAGGCGCCCTCGACGGCGGCGATGACCGGCTTGCGGGGCCTGTGATGGCGCAGCATGGCCTTCCAGTGCAGGTCGGGGTCGGCCTTGAGCCGGTCCCTGTACCGCTCGCCGCCCATGCCCTTGCCCGCGAGGGCCTTGAGGTCCATGCCCGCGCAGAAGGCGCCGCCCGCCCCGGTGAGGACCACGGAGCGCACCGCGTCGTCCGCGTCCGCGGCCACCCAGCCGTCGTACAGGCCCACGAGCATCGGCAGCGAGAGCGCGTTCCTGGCCTCGGGCCGGTCGAGCGTGAGTATCAGCGTGGCGCCTGCGCGCCGTACGGAGAGATGTTCCGTACCACTCATAGCCGTCCTCCCGTCGTCGGACCCGGAACAGGTTGCAGCAGGGGACGTGGCAGTTCAATAGTTTTCTGACACCTAGTCAGTTTTCTGTCGCGGCGCCCCTTCCCAGTTGCGGGCGGCTCTGCTCTAGTGACCGCCACACGCGATGACGCCGGGGTCAGGAGGAGCGGTGGAGTACAACCTTGCCGACCTGTTCGAGTCCGTCGTGGACGTGGTGCCGGGCCGTGCGGCGCTCCTGTACGTCGACCACCCCGGCACGGGCGCGGAGCGCGCGCTCACGTACGCGCAGCTCGACGCCGCCGCGAACCGCCTCGCGCACCACCTGACCGACCGCGGCGTCAAGCCGGGCGACCACCTCGGCCTGCACCTGTACAACGGCGTCGAGTACCTCCAGACGGTCCTGGCCTGCCTCAAAGCCCGCATCGTGCCGGTGAACGTCAACTACCGCTATGTCGAGGAGGAGTTGGCCTACCTCTACCGGGACGCCGACCTCACGGCGCTGGTCTTCGACGCCGAGTTCGGGGACCGGGTCGCCGCGGCGCTGCCGCGGGCGCCGAAGCTGCGCCATCTGATCCGGGTCGGCGACGCACCCTCCGGGGCCGCGGCGCCGGACGCGGTGCCCTTCGCCGCGGCCGAGGCGTCCGGGTCGCCGGAGCGCGGCTTCCCCGAGCGCTCGGCGGACGACCTCTTCATCATCTACACCGGTGGCACGACGGGCATGCCCAAGGGCGTGATGTGGCGCCAGGAGGACCTGTTCTTCTCCGGGCTCGGCGGGGGCGCCCCGACGGGGGAACCGGTGACGCGTCCGGAGGAGGTCGCCGAGCGGGTGGCGGCGGGCGGCGACGGCATCACGTTCTTCCCGACCCCGCCCCTGATGCACGGCACCTCGACGCTGACCGCCTTCATCTGCTTCCACTTCGGGCAACGCCTGGTCGTGCACCGCAGGTTCGCGCCCGATGACGTGCTGCGCACCATAGCGAAGGAGAAGGTCACCAGTGTGTCCCTGGTGGGCGACGCGATGCTGCGTCCCCTCGTCGACGCCCTGGAGGGCCCGCTGCGCGGCACCGACCTGTCCTCGCTCATGAGCGTCTCGTCGTCCGGCGCGATCATGTCGGAGACGGTCCGCGCCCAGTTCGCGGCGCTCGCGCCGGACGTGCTGCTGCTCAACAACTTCGGCTCGTCCGAGTCCGGCTTCAACGGCACCGCGACGGACGACTCGGGACCCGACAAGGGCTTCCGGCTGCGGGTCAATTCCCGCACCCAGGTGGTGGACCCGGTGACCCGCGAACCCGTCCGCCCCGGCGAGGTGGGCCGCATCGCACAGCGCGGGCACGTACCGCTCGGCTACTACAACGACCCGCGGAAGACGGACGAGACGTTCTTCCGGCGCGGCGACGAACGCTGGGTGCTGCTCGGCGACATGGCGACGGTCGACGAGGAGGGCATCGTCACGGTGCTCGGCCGGGGTTCGCAGTGCATCAACACCGGCGGCGAGAAGGTGTACCCCGAGGAGGTCGAGCAGGCGCTCAAGTCCCACCCGGACGTCTACGACGCGCTGGTCGCGGGGGTGCCCGACGAGCGCTGGGGCAACCGGGTCGCCGCGGTGGTCCAACTGCGCGACGGCGCGGGAACCGTGGCCCCGTCCGCGCTCCAGACCCACTGCCGGAGCCGTCTCGCCGGATACAAGATCCCCCGCGCCGTGGTCTACACGGACCGCATCCAGCGCTCGCCGAGCGGCAAGGCCGACTATCGCTGGGCGCGGGCCGTGACGGCGGACGCGGTCCGTCGGTCCTCGGCGCGCTGACACCGAAGGGCGTTCAGCGCGCCGACACCGAAGCGCGTTCAGCACGCTGAACGCCGAACCAGCCCGCTGAAAATTCTGGTGGTCGTGCACCTTGTGAGCCGCTCCTCGCCGCTGCTATTCCTTGGTTAGGAAAGGTTCCTAACCTTCTACGGCTCGGAGTCCCCCATGAGACCAGTACGTCTGGCCACCGCTCTCGCCACCGCACTCGTCGCCGCCCTGGCCACCGCCACGCCCTCCGCCCTCGCCACCCCCAGCACGCGGGCGGCCACGCCGGTCGCCGCCAACGGCCAGCTCACCGTGTGCGGCACCAAGCTCTGCAACCACAACGGCAAGGCCGTCCAGCTGCGCGGCATGAGCAGCCACGGCACCCAGTGGTACCCGCACTGTCTCACCGGCGGCTCGCTCGACGCCCTCGCCGGCGACTGGAAGGCCGATGTCCTGCGCGTCTCCACGTACGTACAGGAAGGCGGGTACGAGACCGACCCCAAGAAGTACACCGACCTCGCCCACTCCCTCATCGAGCAGGCCACCGCGCGCGGCATGTACGTGATCGTCGACTGGCACATGCTCAGCCCCGGCGACCCGCACGCCAACCTCGCCCGCGCCAGGACGTTCTTCACCGAGATCGCCAAGCGCCACCACGGCAAGAGCAACGTCCTGTACGAGATCGCCAACGAGCCCAGCGCGGTGAGCTGGTCGCGCGTCAAGTCCTACGCCGAGCAGATCATCCCCGTCATCAGGAACATCGACGGCAACGCCCCGGTCCTCGTCGGCACCCGCGCCTGGTCGTCGTTCGGCGTCTCGGAGGGCGCCGACGAGAGGGAGGTGGTCAACAATCCGGTGAAGGCCGCCAATATCCTCTACACCTTCCACTTCTACGCCGCTTCGCACCGCGAGGAGTACCTGGACACGCTCGCGCGCGCGGCCGAGAAGCTCCCGGTGTTCGTGACCGAGTTCGGTACGCAGAACTACGCGGGCGAGGGCGCGAACGACTTCGCCATGTCGCAGAAGTACCTGGACCTGATGGCGTCGAAGAAGATCAGCTGGGTCAACTGGAACTTTTCCGACGACCACCGCTCCGGCGCCGTTTTCAAGACCGGCACCTGCGACAAGGGCGGCCCCTGGACCGGTACGGCACCGCTGAAGCCGGCCGGTGTCTGGATCAGGGAGCGGATGCGCACCGCGGACGACTTCTGAACCCGGCCGGGGGCCGCCGGGCGCGGCACCGCCCCGCACTCCGGTCCCCGGCACCACCGCCGCCCCAGCGCCGGATGCCGCCGCGCGCGCCACCTCGTACGAAACCCTTGCCAGAAGCGGTGAAGCTTGAATAACTGACCCCGACACAAGATCGGCCGACGGCACGGTCGCCCGGCACGGACGGGGGTATCTCCAGATGGCGCCCACACCGGCACTCCTCGACGCGGCGGAGCGGCTCGGCCGCGCGGACCTCGAGGCACTTCAGCTCGAACGGCTCCAGGACACCCTGCTGCACGCCTACGAGAACGTGCCCTTCTACCGGGCGGCGTTCGACGCGGCGGGCCTCGGGCCCGACGACTGCCACACGCTCGGCGACCTCGGGCGCTTCCCGTTCACGACCAAGGCGGACCTGCGGGCGAACTACCCCTTCGGGATGTTCGCCGTGGAGCAGTCCGAGCTGCGGCGGCTGCACGCGTCGAGCGGCACCACCGGGCGCCCCACCGTCGTGGGCTACACCGAGCAGGACCTGAACATCTGGGCCGACGTCGTGGCGCGGTCCATCCGCGCGGCGGGCGGGCGGCCGGGGCACAAGGTGCACGTGGCGTACGGGTACGGCCTCTTCACCGGCGGCCTCGGCGCGCACTACGGCGCCGAGCGGCTCGGCTGTACGGTGATCCCCGCGTCCGGCGGGATGACCGCGCGCCAGGTGCAGCTGATCCTGGACTTCCGCCCGGAGATCATCATGGTGACGCCCTCGTACATGCTGACCCTCCTGGACGAGTTCGAGCGCCAGGGCATCGACCCGCGCACGACCTCGCTCCAGGTGGGCATCTTCGGCGCGGAGCCGTGGACGGAGGCGATGCGGGCCGAGATCGAGGAGCGGTTCGCGATCGACGCCGTGGACATATACGGGCTCTCGGAGGTCATCGGCCCCGGTGTCGCCCAGGAGTGCGTGGAGACCAAGGACGGTCTGCACATCTGGGAGGACCACTTCTACCCCGAGGTCGTGGACCCGGTCACGGGCGAGGTGCTGCCCGACGGCGCGCACGGCGAGCTCGTCTTCACCTCCCTCACCAAGGAGGCCCTGCCCGTCATCCGCTACCGCACCCGCGACCTCACCCGCCTCCTGCCCGGTACGACCCGCGCGTTCCGGCGCATGGAGAAGGTCACCGGGCGCAGCGACGACATGGTGATCCTGCGCGGGGTGAACCTCTTCCCCACCCAGATCGAGGAGATCGTCCTTGCCACCCCGGGCCTGGCCCCCCACTTCCAGCTCCGCCTGACCAAGCAGGGCCGCCTGGACGCCCTCACGATCCGTGTGGAGACCCGCCACGACACCCCACCCGGCCGCGGCGAGGCCGCCGCCCGCGAAGTCGAGTCGGCGGTCAAGGAGAGCATCGGTGTCTCGGCGACCGTCGAGGCCGTGGCCCCGGAGAGCCTCGAACGATCGGTGGGGAAGATCCGGCGGGTGGTGGACCTGCGCGGGGTGTGAGCGGTGCGCCCTCAGCCGTCCGCCAGGCGCTTGCGCAGCTCCCTCTTGAGGATCTTCCCGCTGGCGTTGCGCGGCAGCGCGTCCACGAACACCACGCGTTTGGGCGCCTTGAAGTGGGCGAGCCGCTCGCGCGCGTGCGCGAGGAGTTCGGCCTCGGTGACGTCCGCGCCGGGGACGACGACGGCGGTGACGGCCTCGATCCAGCGCTCGTCGGGCAGGCCGATCACCGCGGTCTCGGCGACGGCGGGGTGCGTGTAGAGGGCGTCCTCGACCTGGCGGGACGCGACGAGCACACCCCCGGAGTTGATGACGTCCTTCACGCGGTCGACGACGGTGAAGTAGCCCTCCGCGTCGCGTACGGCGAGGTCCCCGGAGTGGAACCAGCCGTCGCGGAAGGCCTCCGCGGTCTCCTCCGGCTTGTCCCAGTACCCCTCGCACAGCTGCGGCGAGCGGTAGACGACCTCGCCCCGGGTGCCGTCGGGCACCTCCTTGCCGTCCTCGTCGACGACCTTCGCCTCCACGAACAGGACGGGCCGCCCGCAGGAGTCCATGCGGCCCTCGTGCTCGTCGGGGCCGAGCACGGCGGCGAGCGGGCCGATCTCGCTCTGCCCGAAGCAGTTGTAGAACGCGAGCCCGGGCAGCCGTGCGCGCAGCCGTTCGAGGACCGGCACCGGCATGATCGAGGCGCCGTAGTAGGCCTTGCGCAGGGCGCTCAGGTCGCGCGTCGCGAACTCGGCGTGCTGCGACAGGCCGATCCACACGGTGGGCGGCGCGAACAGGCTGTCGGCGCGGCCGGACTCGACCAGGTCGAAGACCGGTGCGGCCGCGGGCGCGTCGAGGATCCTGTTCTCGGCGCCCACCGCCAGGTACGGCAGCAGGAACACATGCATCTGGGCCGAGTGGTAGAGCGGCAGGGAGTGCAGCGGCCGGTCGGTTGCCTTCAGGTCGAGCGCGTGGACGGCGCTCACGTACTCGTGGACCAGGGCGCGGTGGGTCATCATCGCGCCCTTGGGCAACGCGGTGGTGCCCGAGGTGTACAGGAGCTGGACGAGGTCCTCGGCGTCCGGCTCGGGACCGTCGTACGGGCCGCTCGCGGCGAGCCGCCCGAGCAGGGAGTCGTCGGCGTCCCTGAGCGCGAGCACGGGGAGGCCGGGGGGCAGGTTCCCCGCGATGTCGGGGTCGGCGAGCGCGAGGGCGCTGCCGGACTGCCGGACGACGTACGCGAGGTCGTCACCGGTCAGGTTCTGGTTCACCGGCACGTGCACCAGGCCCGCGCGGGCGCAGGCGAGGAAGCCGATGAGGTAGGCGTCGGAGTTGTGGGCGTAGGCGGCGACGCGGTCCCCGCGGCGAAGGCCCCGCTCGGCAAGGACACGGGCGGCGCGCGAGACGGCGTCGTCGAGTTCGGCGTACGTCCAGGATCGGTCGGCGTAGTGCAGGGCGGTGCGGGCCGGTGTCCTGCGGGCGCTGCGCCGCAGCACTCCGTCGACCGTGCTCGCCCGCGCTCCCGGGGCGCCTGTGTCTGCGGGGGCACCCGCGCCCCCGTCCCCGCCCGCCGCCGCGTCGCCGTCGTCCCGCATGTCCCGCGCACCCGTCATGGGCGTGATCCTGCGGGCGGCCCGGTGCGCGGGTCAAGGCTCGGTACGAGGGAACGTCGTCGGCTCGACCGGCCCTCCAGACACAGCACATACCGCTTGGTACGCTCCATCGGCCCCTGCTTCCCCACCAGTTGCGAGGCACGATGCGCGCAAGCACCGGCTCCGTCGTGGCGTTCGGCGCCGCGCTGCTCACCGCCGCGGCTCTGCTCTCACCCGTGGCGGCGGCGCGGGACGACGCACGGCAGGGCGACGCCCACCCCGCCGCCCACGGCCTGCGCGCCACCATCAGGTACAGGGTGACCTCGCGGTTCTGCGAGAAGGACATCCGCAGCGCACCCGGCCTGAAGGTGGTGCGGGTCCGCGGGCGCTGACCGGCCCCCGGCAGCGGTGGGAGCGGTGTCACACGGCCCGCTCGCGTCCCTGCCAGTACGGCTCCCGCAGCCGCCGCTTGTACAGCTTGCCGTTCGGGTCGCGCGGCATGGAGGCGGTGAAGTCGACGCTCCGGGGCCGCTTGTAGCGGGCGAGCAGACGGTCGCAGTGGCGCAGGACGTCGGCGGCGAGCGCCTCGTCCGGAGTGTGCCCTTCGGCGGGCTCCACGACGGCCTTGACCTCCTCGCCCCAGTCGTCGTGCGGCACTCCGAACACGGCGGCGTCCGCGACCGCGGGATGACTGAGCAGGACCGACTCGATCTCGGCCGGGTAGATGTTGACGCCGCCGGAGATGATCATGTCGATCTTGCGGTCGCGCAGGAACAGATAGCCGTCCTCGTCCAGGAGACCGAGGTCCCCGACCGTGAAGAAGTCCCCCACGCGGTTCTTCATCGTCTTCGAGGCGTCCTTGTGGTACGAGAAGCCGCCGGTGCTCATCTTCATGTAGACGGTGCCGAGTTCACCGGGCGGCAGCCGGTGTCCGCCGTCGTCGAGGACCGCGAGCTCACTGATCGGCCACGCCCTGCCGACCGTACCGGGCTTCTTCAGCCACTCCCGCGCCGTGGCGAACGCGCCGCCGCCCTCGCTGGCCGCGTAGTACTCCTCGACGCACTCTCCCCACCACTCGATCATCGCCCGCTTCACATGGTCGGGGCAGGGCGCCGCCCCGTGGATGGCGTGCCGCATCGAGGACACGTCGTACGCGCCCCTGGTCTCCTGTGGCAGGGCGAGCAGACGGTGGAACTGGGTGGGGACCATATGGGTGTGGGTGCACGCGTGCCTGTCGATCAGCCGGAGCATGTCCTCGGGCGTCCACTTGTCCATGAGGACGAGCCGGTGGCCGAGGTGCAGGGACGCGCCCGCGAACTGGAGGACGGCCGTGTGGTAGAGCGGCGAACACACCAGGTGGATGTTGCCGTCGAAGGGCTTGATGCCGAAGATGCCGAGGAAGCCGCCCAGCGGGGACTCCTCGGGCGGCCTGCCGGGCAGCGGGCGCCGGATGCCGCGGGGCCGCCCGGTGGTGCCCGACGTGTAGTTCATCACCCAGCCGAGGGTGCGCTCGGCAGGCGCCGACTCCGGCTGCCCGGCGACGAGTTCGGCGTACGGGCGAAAGCCCGGCACGTCGCCCACCGCGTAGCGCCGGCGCACGGGCAGCCGCGCCTCGTCGGCCGCGGCGGCCGCCGCGGCGCCGAACCGCTCGTGCGCCAGCAGGACCTTCGCACCCGAGTCGGCCACGATCCACGCGATCTCGGGCCCCACCAGATGGTGGTTGACCGGTACGAGGTAGAAACCGGCCTGCGTGGCGGCGAGGTAGGCGGCGAGGAACTCCGCGCCGTTGGGCAGCACGACGGCGAACGCGTCGCCGCGCTCGAGGCCCGCCGCGCGCAGCCCGTGCACGAGCCGGTTGGCGGCGGCGTGCAGCCGCCCGGCCGTCCACTCCTCACCGTCGGGGGCGACGAGGACGGCACGCCCGGGGTCGGCGGCGGCCTGGGCCCAGAACCCGACGGGTGGCCCGGTGCTCCGGCCCGCGTCCTGCGTCACTCCTTGCTCCGGGGTGCTCATCGGTCTCCGGTCTCCTCAGGCTCGTCCTGCGATGCGGTTCATCCGGTCGACGGCGCGCTCGAAGCCGCGGGTGAGGTCGTCGAACACGGCCCGTACGCTGCGTTCGCTGCGCATCCGGCCCACGATCTGCCCGACGGGCGTGCCGAGGAGCGGCTCCACCTCGTACTTCTGGATGCGGGACACGGCCTCGGCGACGAGCAGCCCCTGCAACGGCATCGGCAGCGTCCCCGGCCCCGCGGGGTCGTCCCACGCGTCGGTCCACCCGGTCCGCAGCTGGCGGGCGGGCTTGCCGGTCAGCGCGCGGGAGCGGACCGTGTCGCCGGACTCCGCCGCGAGCAGCTTGCGTGTCAGCGCGGGTGAGTGCAGGTCGGCCTCCGTCGTGGTCAGCCACACCGATCCGAGCCACACGCCCTGCGCGCCGAGCGCGAGGGCGGCGGCGACCTGCTCGCCGCTGCCGATGCCGCCTGCGGCCAGGACGGGCAGCGGCGCGACGGCCTCGGTGACCTCGGGCGTGAGCACCATGGAGGCGATCTCCCCGGTGTGCCCTCCGGCCTCGTAGCCCTGCGCGACGACGATGTCGATGCCCGCGTCG
This sequence comes from Streptomyces sp. NPDC017940, assembly GCF_044328435.1. Classification (NCBI taxonomy): domain Bacteria; kingdom Bacillati; phylum Actinomycetota; class Actinomycetes; order Kitasatosporales; family Streptomycetaceae; genus Streptomyces; species Streptomyces sp. NPDC017940. The sequence goes on from NZ_JBIRHJ010000004.1 coordinate 558,109, forward strand.
GCGTGCTTGCGGGCGTGCCGGGCGCTGCCCGCGAGGGCGGCGACGAGGACGCCGTTGTCGTGGGCGCGGGCGACGACGTCGGCGGGCGGCGGGCCGAGCGCGTTGGCGAGCAGCTTGACGGGGTGGTCGAAGGCGACGTCGAGCTGGCCGCGCGCCACCTGCTCCATCCACCCGGTGACGCGCCAGCCGGACGCCTCGCCGTCGGCGAGCGGGGGCACCCCGTGCGCGGCCAGGGTCTCCTCGACGAAGCGCCGGTGCCCTTCGGGGATCATCGCCTCGACGTCGGCCTCGGTCAGCCCCCGGCCCTGCGGTGTCTCGGCCTTCGTTGCGGGCATCACGACGTCGAGGCCGTACGGGCGCCCGTCCACGTGCCGCCGCATCCAGTCGAGGTCGCGCGCGAGGTCGTCGGGCGCGGTGTAGCGGACCGCGCCGAGCACACCGAGGCCGCCCGCCCTGCTGATCGCGGCGGCCACCGCGGGGAACGGCGTGAAGCCGAAGACGGCGTACTCGATCCCGAGTTGCTTGCTCAGCTCCGTCTGCATGGGCGCAGGATGCCGCAGCGCCCCGGACGAAGGAAGCCCCTTACTGACGCCTCGTCAGATTGTCGGTGACTAACCGAGCGGTCAGATTACTGACCGATCGGTTAGAGACCCACCCAAAGCACCCCACGCACCCCACGCACAAGAACCAGGAATCGACCGAACACACCACCTGTTGCGTGGTGGGCGGCGGCCCGGCGGGGATGATGCTGGGGCTGTTGCTGGCCAGGGCCGGTGTCCGGGTCACCGTCCTGGAGAAGCACGCAGACTTCCTGCGCGACTTCCGGGGCGACACGGTGCACCCGTCGACGCTGCGGCTCCTCGACGAACTCGGCCTCGGCGAGCGGTTCGCCCGGTTGCCCGCGCACCGTCTGACGGAGATGCGGATGCATGTCGAGGGCGAGACGTTCGTGGCCGCCGACCTCAGCCGCGTGCCCGGCCGCCACAAGTACATCGCGATGGTCCCGCAGTGGGACTTCCTCGACCTGCTCGCGACCGCGGCAGCCGAGGAGCCGTCGTTCACGCTGCGGATGCGGACGGCGGTGACGGGCCTGCGCACCGACGCGGCGGGCCGGGTCACCGGCGTGAGGTACACCGCCGAACACGGCAACCCCGGCGAGCTGGCCGCCGACCTGACCGTGGCCTGCGACGGCCGGGACTCCGTGGTGCGCGCGGCGGCCGGACTGAGGCCCGAGCCCTTCGAGGTGCCGATGCGGGGTGGGGCTGCGCCCGGAACACGCGCCGGCGTTCGCGCGGCGGGTCAGCTGACGGGCCGCCCCAGCCATTCGAGCGCGGCGGCGGTCATGGCGGTCACCCCCGTGGTGACGGCGGGCGCGGCCTCGGGTGCGAAGCGGGGCGAGTGGTTGGAGGGGATGTCGCGGTCCAGGGTGCCCGCGGCGGCCGCGGTGGCGTACGTGTCGGGGTCGCAGCCGCCGAACAGCCAGTAGCAGACGGGGGCCTTGGCCGCGGTGCCGAAGAGCCCGGCGTCCTCACTGCCGGTCACCGGGCCGGGGTCGACGACCTGGCCCTCTCCCAGCGCCACGGCGACGGCTCCCATGGTGCGGGCCACCGCGGGCTCGTCGTTGACCAGCACGGGGAACGCGTCGAGCGCGGTGAACTCCGGCTCGCGCTCGGCCCCGGCGACCAGCGCTTCACCGCGTACGATCCGTTCGACCGCGGCGCGTACCCGGGCGCGGATGTCCTCATCGTACGTACGGATGCTCAGCCGCAGTTCGGCCTCGTCGGGGATGATGTTGTCGACGGTGCCCGCCCGCAGCGACCCCACCGTGAGGACGGCGGTCTCCCCTGCGGGCACCTCGCGGGAGACGACGGTCTGTAGCCGCATGACGGTGGCGGCGGCCATCACCACGGGGTCGACGGAGGTCTCCGGCCGGGAGCCATGGGCCCCCTTGCCGTACATGACGACCTTGAGCGAGTCGGTGGCGGCGAAGGCGGGTCCCGCGTGACAGGCCACCAGGCCGGCGGGCAGCGGGGCGACGTGCTGGCCGAGGACGACGTCGGGCGTACCGAACCGTTCGAAGAGCCCGTCGTCGATCATCGCCTGGGCGCCCTCGCCGATCTCCTCGGCGGGCTGGAAGACGGCGACGATCCGCCCGCGCCAGCGCGCACGCGCGTCCGCGAGGAGCTTCAGGGCGCCGAGCAGGCAGGTGACGTGCATGTCGTGACCGCAGGCGTGCATGACGCCGTCGGTGCGGGAGGCGTAGGGCAGGCCGGTGCGTTCGGTGACGGGCAGGGCGTCGAAGTCGGCGCGCAGCAGCACGGTGGGGCCCTCGCCGTGGCCGAGGACGGCGACGACGCCGGTACGCCCGACGCCGGCTGTGACGTCGTACCCGTAGGCGGTGGCTCGCCGGGCGATCTCGGCGGCGGTGCGGTGCTCGGCGAAGGAGAGCTCGGGGTGGGCGTGCAGGTCCTGGTACAGCTCGACGAGGTCGACGAGGAGGTCACCGTCGATGCGCGGAGAACCGGACGGGTCGCAGGACGCCCCACTGCCCCTCATACGAAGCTCAGCTCCTCACACACGCGGTTCCCTCGGACGTTCCGGCACGGGGGCCGGACCGGCTCGCGGACGGCGGGCGGCCCACGCGCCCCACAACTGCTTCCCGGCCCCCGGGCGACGCACACCTCCGGGGCCGGGGTCTACGGGGCCGCCCCGAGGGCGTTGATGAGAGGGGAGGCGGACCCGTCGGCGGGGGTACGGGCATCGGCACCGCGCCCGCCGCGGCCCGAGGCCGTGGACCGGGAAGCCATGGGTGAGCACCTCTCGTCGCCATCACGCACGCGGGGGGCCCGCGCACCGAACGGTGTCCGACCGTACACGAGCCCCCGAGCCAAGATCACTGCCCAAGGACGGCCATGGCGGCGTTGTGTCCGGGGATGCCGCTGACGCCGCCGCCGCGCAGGACGCCCGCGCCGCACAGGAGGATGTTCGGGTGCGGGGTCCCGACGCCCCAGCGGCCGGGCCCGCGCGGGTCCTGCTCGTCGGCGTACGGGAAGGACAGGTCGCCGTGGAAGATGTTGCCGCCGGGCAGCCGCAGGTCGCGTTCGAGGTCGAGCGGGGTCTTGGCCTCGATGCAGGGGTTGCCGTCGGTGTCGGTGGCGAGGCAGTCGGCGATCGGCTCGGCGAGGTGCTCGTCGAGCTGGGCGAGGGTCCCGGCGAGGAGGGCGGCGCGTGCGGTGTCGTTGGTGGCGTCGGTGAAGAGCCGGGCGGGGGTGTGCAGGCCGAAGAGGGTCAGGGTGTGGAAGCCACGATCCGTCAGATCCTGGCTGAGGACGGTGGGGTCGGTGAGCGAGTGGCAGTAGATCTCCGACGGCGGCGCGGAGGGCAGCGCGCCCGCGGCGGCCTGGCCGTGGGCGGCGGCCAGCGCCTCGTATCCCTCCGCGATGTGGAAGGTCCCGGCGAAGGCGTCCCGGGGGTCGACGTCGGGGTCGCGCAGCCCGGGCAGCCGCTTCAGGAGCATGTTCACCTTGAGCTGGGCGCCTTCGGCGGGCGGTGGTGGGGCGTCGCCGGTCAGGGCGGCGAGTTCCCGGGGTGCGGCGCCGACGAGCACATGGCGGGCGCCGACTGTGCCTTCGCCGTCCTCGGTGCGGTACGTGACTTCGGCGCGGTGGCCGTCGGTCTCGATGCGGGTGACCTCGTGTCCGGTGCGTAGTTCGGCCCCGGCCGTGCGGGCGGCGCCGACGAGGGCGCGGGTCAGGGCGCCCATGCCGCCCACAGGGACGTTCCAGTCTCCGGTGCCGCCGCCGATGACGTGGTAGAGGAAGCAGCGGTTCTGGCGCAGGGAGGGGTCGTGGGCGTCGGCGAAGGTGCCGATGAGCGCGTCCGTGAGGACCACACCGCGTACCAGGTCGTCCGCGAACCGCGCCTCGACGGCCTTGCCGAGCGGCTCTTCGAAGAGGGTGCGCCAGGCGGTGTCGTCGTCGACGAGATGGCGCAGCTCGGCCTTGGTGGGCAGGGGCTCGGTGAGGGTGGGGAAGACGCGGGCGGCGACGTGGGCGGTGAGCGCGTAGAAGTCCCGCCAGGCGGTGTACTCACGGTCGCCGCCGGTGAGACGGGCGAAGGACTCCCGGGTGCGGGCCTCGCCACCGCCGACGAGGAGGCCGGTGGGGTGGCCGTCGCGGGTTGTCGGTGTGTACGAGGAGACGGTGCGGGTGCGGACGCGGAAGTCCAGGTCCAGGTCTCGCACGATCTTCCTCGGCAGGAGGCTCACGAGGTAGGAGTAGCGGGAGAGGTGGGCGTCCACGCCGGGGAAGGGCCGGGTGGACACGGTGGCTCCGCCCGGGGCGGGGAGGCGCTCAAGGAGGAGGACCGAGTGACCCGCCCTGGCCAGATAGGCGGAGGCCACCAGGGCGTTGTGGCCACTCCCGACCACTACTGCGTCGTAGCTGGATCGCATGATCCTTGGTAACACGTTTCCACCCCGAGGGCGCCGCTGGCGTGCCACTCGCTTGCCCACACACGTCACGGTCACCGAAGGTCCACAGGCTCACAGGAACCACTGTCCACCGAGCGGCAGACACAGAACCGACAACCGCAAGGGCCACGCAGCCGCAGACACAGAACGACGGGAGGGGTCGTGGCGGGATGACCGAGCGCAGCGTGCCAAGCAACACACTGACGGCAAGGTGAAGCAGACAGTGTCCACTACGCGAGCACGGCCATCCCGCCACGACCCCGCCACCCCCACAGACGGTCAGTGCTCCCCGGACGCCCACTGCTGCCGCAGCACCGCAACCCGCCGGTACAACTCCACGGCTTCGGTCCCCCGCCCGAGCTGTTCCAGGCAGTGGGCTTCGTCGTTGCGGCTGGCGAGGCTGTCGGGATGGCCCACACCGAGCACCCGCTCACGGGCGGCCGCCACCCCGCGGTACTCGGTGAGGGCGTCCGCCCACCGCCCGAGCCACCCGAGCCCGACGGCGACCTCACGACGGCTGACCAGGGTGTCGGGATGGTCGGCGCCAAGGACCCGCTCGCGGATCGCGCACACGTCACGGGCCTCGGCGAGCACCTCCTCCCACCGCCCGAGCCGCCCGAGGTTCACCCCGAGCCCGTGCCGGGCGCGCAGAGTCTCGGGGTCGGCGGGACCGCTCACGCGGGTGCGGTCGTCGATGAGGGAGCGATAGAGCTCGAGGGCTTCGGCGCTGCGCCCGAGCCGCCCCAGGCTGATGCCGACCTCGTAGCGCGCGGCCAAGGTGTCCGGGTGGTCACCACCCAGTGCCCGGGTCCGCGCGTCGGCCACTTCGCGATAGGTGTGCAGGGCTTCGGGCCAGCGCCCCAACTGCCCGAGAGCGTAGGCGACTTCGTACTGGGTGACCAGCGTGTCGGGATGGGTGGGCCCAAGGACACGGGCCCGGGCGGCGGCCACTTCGCGGGCCAGGCGGTAGGAGTCCTCGAGGCGCCCGAGGCGGCTGAGGTTGAACGCCAGGTTGTGCCGGCAGCGCAGGGTGTCGGGATGGTCGGGTCCGGCGGCACGCTCCCGAACGGCGAGCACCTGGGTGTACACTTGGTGGGCCTCGAAGTGCCGCCCGAGCCGACCGAGGACGTAGGCCATCTCCTGGCGGGCGGCGAGGGTGTCCGGATGCCCGGCGCCGAGGGTGCGTTCGCGGCCTTCGGCGACGCGTCCGTACTCACGCAGGGCGTCCGCGGGCCGCCCGGTGCGGCTGAGGGTGAAGCCGACCTCGTACCGGCTGGCGAGGGTGTCGGGATGGTCGGGTCCGAGGAGGTGCTCGCGCTCGGCGGCGACGGCACGGTGCACCTCACCCGCTTCGGTCCAGCGGCCGAGCCGCCCGAGGCTGAGCCCGGCGTTGTGCCGACTGACGAGGGCGGCGACGGCGGCGGGAGCGGGAACGGGCCGCACGGGCACGGACTGCACGGGGGCGGGCCACTCGGAAGCGGGCCGGGGCAGGACGGTGTGGCGGCCACCGGCAGGCCGCGGAATCCATGCGCCGGTCAGAGCGGCGGAAGCGTCAGGGGGCGCGCTACCCGGGGCGGCGCCGGCGGCTTTGTGACCGGTGGTCATGCCGCGCGTCCACGAGGGAAGGGGGCCGGCAGAGCCGGAAACAAGCGCACCAGCAGCAGAGAAACCAGGGGAACCAGGGGAACCAGCCGCACCAGAGAAACCAGAGGAACCAGAGAAACCAGAGGAACCAGAGGAACCAACCGCACCAGAGGAGCCAACCCCACCCACCCCCCGCCCCACGGCTTGACCGCGCCGCACCGGCGCCGAGACGACGGTGGGCACATAGGCACCGCCCCCGCCGCGCCCGGCGTGGATGCGCCGCACGAGCTCACGGGCGTCGCGGGGCCGGTCGGCGGGCTCCTTGGCGAGGAGGTCGAGGACGATGCGGTCGAAGTAGGGGGGAAGCTCAGCGCGGCGGCGGCGCGGCGACTCGGGCACGGTGTCGCGGTGGCCGACGAGGACGGCCCAGGCGTCGTCCATGTCGAAGGGCGGTGCGCCGGTGGCGAGTTCGTACAGTACGCAGCCGAAGGAGTACAGGTCACTGCGCTGGTCGACCTCGGCGCCGCTGATCTGCTCGGGCGACATGTAGTGCGGGGTGCCCATGGCGATTCCGGTGCCGGTGAGGCGGGAGGTGAAGCCGATGTCGTGGCCGAGCCGCGCGATGCCGAAGTCGCAGATCTTCACGGTGCCGTCGCTGAGCCGCATGATGTTGGCGGGCTTCAGGTCGCGGTGGACGATGCCTTGTTCATGGGTGTAGGCGAGGGCGGAGGCGACCTGGTCGGCGATGTCGACGACGTCGGCGACGGGAAGGGGATGCTGCTCGTTGCCCTCCAGTATTTCACTCAGATTCCGGCCTTCGAGGAGTTCCATCACGAGGAACAGCAGCCCGTCGTGCTCGCCGAAGTCGTGCACGACGGTGACCCCGCGATGCTGGAGGGCGGCGGCGACCCGCGCCTCGCGGCGGAAGCGCTCCCGCAGGACCCGGGTGAAGGACTGGTCGTGCTGGGGCCCGAGGGGCTTGAGGCACTTGACGGCGACCTTGCGGCCGAGCGACTCGTCGTGCGCCCGCCACACTTCGCCCATGCCGCCGCGCCCGATGAGATCGAGCAGTCGGTACCGGCTCTGGATCAGCCTGGTGTCCGCCATCGCGTGCCGTCGCCCCCGTTGCCTCGCTGCGCCCTCCCCGGCCCGTCCAGTATGGCGTCCCGGGTGTCGTGTCCGTACGGGACTCGGCGCGGGTCGGGACGGCTGCCGGGGCCGATCCTGGCCACGGCGCGCAGGATGTGCTTGGGCGGGAGTTGCCAGCGCACACGGGTGGGTATGCGGCGAAGCAGGGTGCCGGTGGTGACGAGGCGCCGGGTGACGGCGGGCGGCGGCGGTGCGGGCCTGCCGTACAGGGCGTGGGCGTACGGGGGCAGCGACGCGTACGCGAGTTTGGCCACGCGCTGCCACAGGAGGGCGCGCGCGGGGACGAGGAGGGCAGGGGCGGGCGGCCGCCGCAGGAAGTCGTCGACGGCACGCGCTTCGGGCCCGGCGGCGAGCTGGGGCCGTACGGTCGTGAAGTAGCGGGCGAGTTCGGCGGTGGACCCCGGCACGGTGGCGGGATCGAGGCCGACGAGGCGGGCGCTCTCCCGGTGTTCGGCGACGTACCGGTCGGCGGCGGCGTCGCTCAGCCGGATGCCGGAGCGGCGGACGACATGCGCGTAGGAGTCTATTTCCGCGCAGTGCACCCACAGCAGAAGCTCGGGCTCGTCGACGCCGTAGCGCTCACCGGTGTCGGGGTCGGTGGCCGACAGCATCGTGTGGATCTTCCGGACCCGGGCACCGGCCTTCTCGGCGGCGGCCGTGGTGCCGTACGTGGTCGTGCCGACGAAGTCGGCGGTGCGCCGCAGCCGCCCCCAGGCGTCCGCGCGAAAGTCGGAGTTCTGCATCACTCCCCGCACGGCCCGCGGGTGCAGCGCCTGCAAGTAGAGGGCCCGCACCCCGGCCACCCACATCATGGGATCACTGTGCAACTGCCAGGTGACCGAGGAGGGCCCGAAGAGCCCGACGTCCACCCCACTCGTCTCTTCCACGCCACCACCTCCTTGCGGCAGGGTAGTCCGTCCCGCCGCCGGGAGGCCCGGACGCCGCTCAGCGGCGGACCCGCGGCATGCCGAGTCCGATCCACGAGATGATCTCGCGCTGGATCTCGTTGTTGCCGCCGCCGAAGGTGAAGATGACGGCGGACCGGTAGCCGCGCTCCAGTTCGCCGTGGAGGACGGCGCCCGCGGAGCCCTCCTTGAGGGCGCCCGCGGAGCCGACGACCTCCATCAGCCAGGCGTAGGCCTCGCGGCGGGTCTCGGAGCCGTACACCTTGACGGCGGAGGCGTCCTGCGGGGTGAGTGTGCCGTCCTGGACGGCGTCGACCATCTGCCAGTTGAGGAGCTTCATGGCGTCCAGCCTGGTGTGGGTCTGCGCGAGGCGGCGGCGTACCCAGGGCAGGTCGATGACGCGGCGGCCGTCGGCCAGCTTGGTAGCGGTGGCCCAGCGCTGGACGTCGTGCAGGGCGCGGACGGCCATGGTGCCGTGGGCGGCGAGGGTGACGCGTTCGTGGTTGAGCTGGTTGGTGATCAGGCGCCAGCCCTTGTTCTCCTCGCCGACGCGGCGGCTGGCGGGCACGCGGATGTTCTCGTAGTAACTGGCGGTGGTGCTGTGCGAGGCGAGGGTGTTGATGAGGGTGCAGGAGTAGCCGGGGTCGGACGTCGGTACGAGCAGCATGGTGATGCCCTGGTGCGGCGGGGCCGCGGGGTCGGTGCGGACGGCGAGCCACACCCAGTCGGCGGTGTCGCCGTTGGTCGTCCAGATCTTCTGGCCGTCGACGGTGTAGTGACCGGTGTCCTCGTCGCCCTCGCGCACCGCACGGGTCTTGAGCGAGGCGAGGTCGGTGCCCGCGTCGGGCTCGCTGTAGCCGATCGCGAAGTCGATCTCGCCGGACAGGATCCGGGGCAGGAAGTACGCCTTCTGCTCCTGGGTGCCGTACCGCATGAGTGTCGGGCCGACGGTGTTGAGCGCCATGAGCGGCAGCGGCACACCGGCTTGGGCCGCCTCGTCGAAGAAGATGAACTGCTCCATGGGCGTGAGCCCGCGCCCGCCGTACTCCTCGGGCCAGCCGACACCGAGCCAGCCGTCGGCCCCGAGGCGGCGGACGGTCCGGCGGTAGAAGCGCTTCTGGGCGGCGTGCTCGGCGTTCCGGGTGTCCACGTGGTCGGGCACGAGCCCGGCGAAGTACGTGCGCAGTTCGGCGCGCAACCGCTGCTGATCGGGCGTGTATTCGAGGTGCACGACCCCTCCTGTCGTCCCTGCGCCGACCCCTGTCGTGGCGCTGCGGCGTGACGGCGCACACCGTAGAACGTGTTCCAGTAAGGCGGAAGGGAGATGACGCCGCCGCCGGTACCGGCGGCTCAAGCCCGGGAACCCCGCATCCCGCTGGGACGCCGCCGAGCGGGGCGGCACGGCGGACGGATCGGACCGGGCCGGTCCCGCGGCGGCCCCCGACGGCAAGGACGATTCGCAGGTGATCGACGGCGACGTGGCCGACCTGCGCACCGTCGGGTTCGACACCAGGACCTCGTCGGTCGAGTTCCGCTGAGAGGCCTGCGGACCGACCGGCCCACCGGCACCGACCCTGCGGCCAGGGCCGAACTGGCCGTCTAGACCGACCAGGACACCGAGGCCGCCCCCCCGTTGGGGCCGACCAGGCCGCAGTGCCGACTAGGCCGCCGCCCGCGAGTGCGGTACCGCCTCCCGGGTCCGGACCCGGGCCACGTACCCGTCCGGACGGATCAGCACCGATTCCACCCCCGCCCAGTCGGCGCCCGCATCGGCCGGCGGCCCCTCGTGGACGACGGCGTCCGAGGGGCCGTCGGCCCGTCCGGTGCCCGCGAGGTCGAGCAGGACGTACCGCCCGGCGCGCAGCAGTCCGAAGAGCTCCGCGCCGCTCGCGAGACGCAGGTTCGGGGCGCGACGCCCGGTCAGGGGGTGCGCGTCGCCGTCGGCCGGGTACGCGACCGCGAGGCCCGAGAGCCCCTCGGCGAGCCGCCGGGAGAACTCCGGCACGGCGGCGACGGCGTCGCTCAGCAGCTCGCGCAGGGCGCCGCCGTCACCGGAGTAGGCCGTCATCAGGGCGGTCTGGGCGCGGGTGGTCCTGATCAGCTCGGCGCCCACCGGGTGCCGTTCCCGGTGGTAGCTGTCGAGCAGGCCGTCGGGCGCGTCGCCGCGGACGGTCGCGGCCAGCTTCCAGCCGAGGTTGGCGGCGTCCTGCACGCCGACGTTGAGGCCGACCCCGCCCGCGGGGAAGTGCATGTGCGCGGCGTCGCCCGCGAGCAGCACCCGGCCCTTGCGGTATGTCTCCGCCTGCCGTGCCGCGTTGCCGAACCGCGAGAGCCACCGCGGGTCGCGCATGCCGAAGTCCTCGCCGGTGATGCGCACGACCTTCGCGCGCAGCTCCTCGAAGGTCAGCTCCCCCGGCCAGTCGGGGCGCTGGTCCTGCGGGGTGTGGCCGACGAAGCGGTGGACGCCACCGGGCAGCGGTACGCACATCAGGCCGCCGCGGGGCGAGGCATGGCCGAGGACGGGTCCGGCGGGCGGTGCGTCCAGGACGACGTCGCCGAGCCATCCCCACACGGTGGCGTCGCTGCCGGGGAAGCCGATGCCCGCGGCGTCGCGCACGGTGCTGCGGGTGCCGTCACAGCCGACGACGTACGCCGCGTCCGTCTCGTACGGCCCCTGCGGCCCCGTCACCGACACGCGCACGCCGGACGCGTGCTCGGCCAGGCCCGTCAGCCGGTGACCGCGCCGGATGTCGGCACCGGCGGCGCGCGCGTGTTCCGCGAGGAGCGCTTCGGTACGGGCCTGCGGGATCGCCAGCGTGAACGGGTACGGGGTGTCGAGCACGCCGAAGTCGAGGCGGCTGTCGAGCGCCGCGAAGTGCCCGTCCGGCAGGCGCAGCCCCTCGGCGAGGAACGGCTTCACGACGCCGCGGCAGTCGAGTACCTCCAGGGTGCGGGGGTGCACGGTGAGCGCCCTGGAGTGGGGCGACGGCGTGACGCTTCGTTCGAGGACGGTCACCTGGACCCCGCCGACGCGCAGCTCCGCGGCGAGCCACAGGCCGACGGGGCCCGCTCCGGCGATGACGACATGACGGTTGCGCGGCTCCGGATGCGGCTGGTCCATGGACATGGGGCCTTCCCTTCGAGGACGACGGTCGTATTGGTCACTGACCAAGACCGCTCAGTCGTCAGTAGACTAGGTCAGTGACCAAAAAGCAAGGGACGTCCGCACGGTCCGAGAGCGGCCACCGCGCGGGCCTGACACCACGGGCGGTGGCGCGGGCGGCGCTCGGCCTGCTCGCCGACAGGGGCGCCGACGGCGTCTCGGTGCGGGGCACGGCGGAGCGGCTCGGCGTGCGCATGAACACCGTGCTGTGGCACGCCAAGACCAAGACCCGGCTCCTGGAGCTGATGGCCGACGCGATCGTCGCGGAGGTCCCCCTCGACGAGCTGCCGGCGGATCCGCGGGCCCGCGTGCGCGAGCTGATGCGCCGCTACCGCGGAGTGCTCCTCGCGCACCGCGACGGCGCGCGCGTCGTGGCGGGGACGTACGCGGCCGAGCCCGCCACGCTGCGCTTCGCCGAGACGCTCACCGCCGCGCTCCTGCACGGGCCGTCGGGCGAGCGCGAGGCGGCGTGGACGGCGTGGGACCTGCTGTACTTCGTCCTCGGCCTGACACAGGAGGAGCAGTCGGTGCCCGCCGCGGACGACGCCCGCTTCGACCGGGCCGTGGCGGCGGGTGACTACCCCGCACTCCGCCGCCTGGCCCCGCACCTGCGCGACACCTCTTTCGACGGCCGTTTCGAGCACGGCCTCGATCTCCTCCTGGGACCCGGCGCCGAGTAGCCGCGCGCACGGGCCCGCGACACGAGGCACGATGCGCACGGCGCACGGCGCAGGACATACGGCGCACGACTCACGGCTCACGGCTCACGGCTCACGCATCGAGCCCCGCGTCCCGGGCCCCGCCGCGGTGCGGCTCAGTAGGGCCAGGACCAGTCCACGACCTCGGGCAGGTCGGTGCCGTGCTCACGGATCCAGGCGTGGTGGCGGGTGCGCTGGTCGGCCATCTCCTGGCGCAGGGCGGTGGCGCGTACGGAGAGGCCGGGCACGCGGTCGATGACGTCCATGACGAGGCGGTACCGGTCGAGGTCGTTGCGTACGACCATGTCGAAGGGGGTGGTGGTCGTGCCTGCTTCCTTGTAGCCGCGGACATGGAGGTGGTCGTGGCCGGTGCGGCGGTAGGTGAGGCGGTGGATCAGCCACGGGTAGCCGTGGTAGGCGAAGATCACCGGCTTGTCGGTGGTGAACAGCGCGTTGTACTCGGAGTCGCCCATGCCGTGCGGGTGTTCCTCGCGCGGCAGGAGCCGGGCGATGTCGACGACGTTCACGACCCGCACGGCGAGCTCGGGCAGGTGCTCGCGCAGCAGGGCCGCGGCGGCGAGGACCTCCTGGGTGGGCACGTCGCCCGCGCAGCCGAGGACCACGTCGGGGTCGCGGGGGCCGTCGTCGGTGCCGGCCCAGTCCCAGACACCGGCGCCGCGCGCGCAGTGTGCGCGGGCCGCGTCCAGGTTCAGCCAGTCGAAGCAGGGCTGCTTGCCCGCCACGATGACGTTCACGTAGTCCCTGCTGAGCAGGGCGTGCTCGGCGACGGACAGCAGGGTGTTGGCGTCCGGCGGCAGATAGACACGGACGGCTTCGGGGCTCTTGTTCAGGACGTGGTCGACGAATCCGGGGTCCTGGTGCGAGAACCCGTTGTGGTCCTGGCGCCAGACGTGCGAGGTCAGCAGGTAGTTCAGCGAGGGCACGGGCGCGCGCCACGGCAGCGCGCGGGCCGTCTTCAGCCATTTGATGTGCTGGTTGACCATGGAGTCGACGATGTGCACGAACGCTTCGTACGAGGAGAACAGGCCGTGGCGGCCGGTGAGGAGATAGCCCTCGAGCCAGCCCTGGCAGAGATGTTCGGACAGGACTTCCATGACGCGGCCGTCGGTGGCCAGGTGCTCGTCGGTGGGCAGCGTCGGCTCCTGCCAGGCCTTGCCGGTCGCCGAGTAGAGCGCGCCGAGCCGGTTCGACTCCGTCTCGTCGGCGCCCATCACCCGGAAGTCGCGGCGCCCGGCGGTGTCGGCCATGACCTTGGCGAGCATCGTGCCGAGCACCTTCGTCGGCTCGTGCTGGGCCGTGCCGGGCTTGTTGACGGTGACGGCGAAGTCCTCCAGGGGGCGCAGCGGCAGCGCACGGGTGAGCAGGCCGCCGTTGGCGTGCTTGGTGGCGCCGAGGCGGCGCTCGCCGACGGGTACGGACGACAGGACCTCGTCGGTGGGGCGCCCTTCGGCGTCGAAGAGCTCCTCGGGTCGGTAGGACCGCAGCCAGGCCTCGAGCTGCCGCAGGTGTTCGGGGTTGTCGCGCACTCCGGACAGCGGTACCTGGTGGGAGCGCCAGGTGCCCTCGACGGGATCGCCGTCCACGCTCTTCGGCCCCGTCCAGCCCTTGGGGGTGCGCAGGACGACCATGGGCCAGGCGGGCCGGTGCGCGCGGGCGCCCGCGGCGCGTGTCTCGCGCTGGATCCCGGTGATCCGGTCGACGGCCCGGTCGAATGCCGCGGCGAGCTCGCGGTGGACGGTCGCGGGGTCGTCCCCCGACACGTACAGGGGCTCGTGCCCGTAGCCGCGCAGGAGCGCGTCCAGCTCGGGCTCGGGGATACGGGACAGAAGCGTCGGGTTGGCGATCTTGTAGCCGTTGAGGTGCAGGATCGGCAGGACCGCGCCGTCGTGCACGGGGTCGAGGAACTTTCCGGAGTGCCAGCTGGTGGCGAGGGGACCGGTCTCCGCCTCGCCGTCGCCCACCACGCAGGCCACGAGCAGGGCCGGGTTGTCGAAGGCGGCGCCGTAGGCGTGGGCGAGGGAGTAGCCGAGCTCGCCGCCCTCATGGATGGAACCGGGTGTCTCGGGGGCCACGTGGCTCGGTACGCCGCCCGGGAAGGAGAACTGCCGGAACAGGCGTCCCATGCCCTCGGCGTCCCGGGTCACGTCCGGGTAGACCTCCGTGTAGCTGCCTTCGAGCCAGGAGTTGGCGAGGACGGCGGGGCCGCCGTGGCCGGGGCCCCAGATGCACAGGGTGTCCTGGTCACGCTCCTTGATGATGCGGTTGAGGTGGGTGTGGACCAGGTTGAGGCCGGGTGAAGTGCCCCAGTGCCCGAGGAGGCGCGGCTTGATGTGCTCGGGCCGCAGCGGCTCGGTCAGGAGGGGGTTGGCGAGCAGATAGATCTGGCCCGCCGCCAGGTAGTTCGCGGCGCGCCAGTGGGCGTCCAGGGAATGAGCGTCCCGGGAGGTGAGGGAGTCCTTGGCCATGGACGGGGGCCTCGTTTCTGTCCGGTCGGCGCGGTGGCCGCCTGTCGGGTGCGGTCACCGGGCGGTGTGCGGTGGCCGTCTGTGGTTGCGGTGGCGGGCCGGGTTCCACGTATGGCGCGGTTCAGACGGGGTGATGGGCGGAACGTGCGGGACGGACGGGCGGCGCGGACCGCTGACCGACACATCCCTTACCCCTTCTATCGCACTATGTACCGATTCGCTTCGGGCCGCCGACGTTCCCGGCGGCCGTCGGGTGACGCGCACGGTTCAGCGCCGCGCACTGCGCCGCGCTGAGCCGTCCCGCCCTCACGGCGACGCCGTACGTCCCCTGCTCCGAGCGGTGCACGGCCAGCGGGTCGGCGATGTCCGGGTGCTGCTCGGCGTCGTGCAGGGCCGTGGCGATACGCTCCTGCGGCCAGCCGAGCGCGGCCGCCGACGCACCGGCGGTCAGGGGTACCGCGGCCTGCACGAGGGCGGCGAGCACGGTCAGGGCGTCGGCGAACGCGGAGGCGGTGGTGCCGCCCGCCATCTCGTCGCTGAGGCTCGTGAAGAACTGCCGCATGCTGTCGAGACGGGCGCCCGCGGGGGTGCCGGGGCCGAGGACGTCGGCTCCGGCCTGGGCGGTGTCGGCCATCATGGCGTGCGTACGGGCACTGGTCAGCCAGGTCCGCAGCCATACGTCGCCGTCGATGACGTAACGCTCGCGCCGTCCCTCGGCACGGCGTTCGCGCCGCAGCAGTTCGAGGCGCTCCAGATATCCGACGGCCTTGGACACCGAGGCGGGGCTGACGCCGAGCCGCCGTGTGAGGTCGGCGGCGGTGAGGGCGCCCGTGTCGGTCGCGACCAGGGCGGCGAGCACGCGCGCGGCCGTGCGCGGGAGCCCGATGTGCACCATCAGCTCCGCGAACTGCTCCACGAAGCCGCGTACCGCGTCGGGGTCCCGCCCTTCCCCCGCCTCGTACGGGGTCGTGGCGGCGCGGCGGGCCCGGCGGGCGGTCGCGTGGTGGGCGTGGTCGGCGCGGTAGCCACGGGGGCCGCCGTTGCGGGCCACTTCCCTGGGGAGACTCTCCACGAGCTGCGCGGACAGACTCGCCGATCAGCGGAAACGACCTCCTGGTCGAGGTGTACGACTATCTCGGTACGGCTCTCAGTTCGTCCTTGGGCGGCCTGCCCTGGGACGCCGTCGGCGCCGAGGAGCACTCCGATCTGCACCGGCGGCTCGTCGACGCGATCGAGGCGCGGGACGAGAGCGGTGCCCGCGCCACGGCGGCCGCGATCGTGCGGCTCACCCGTGACCACGAGGCCGGGGCACCCCGGGCAGCGGAGGAAGAGTGAGCGCCGAGCCGCCGGTGACATCCCGCCGGGCCTCACCCCCGGGTCGCAGTCACCCTCGTCCCCCGCCACCGGGCCGCGGTCGCCTCCGCCCGCCACCGCCGGACCCCCGTCCGCCACCACCGGCCCCCTGTCCCCTCCACCCGCCACCACCGGGTCCCCGCCCATCGACCGCACCCGGCCCGCCGTGTCCATCAGGCTTCTCGTCGCGATCTGCCTGGTGGCGGCGAATCTGCGCACCAGCCTCACCGGCGTCGGCACGCTGCTGCCGGAGATCGAGCGGGGCAGCGGCCTGACAGCGAGCTGGGGCGGACTCCTGAGCACCCTGCCCCTGCTGACGTTCGCGGCGACGTCGCCCCTGGTGGCCCGCGCCTCACACCGGTTCGGCACCGCGCGCCTGCTGGTGGCGGCGCTCGGCGCGCTGGCCGTCGGCACGGTGGTCTGGTCGCTCCCCTCGGTGATCTGCCTGTTCACGGGAACCGTGGTCCTGTCCGCGGCCATCGCGTTCGGCAATGTGCCGCTGCCCGCCCTGATCAGGCGGAACGTCCCCGCACACCGCATCCACGGCGTCAGCGCCCTCTACGTCACGGTCATGGGCGTCACCGCCGCGGTCTCCTCCGGGATCTCCGCACCGCTCTCCCACGCCCTGCCCGGCTCCTGGCACACGGCCCTCGCCTGGGGCGTCGCCCTCCGCCGTCGCGGCGTTCCTCGCCTGGCTGCCCCGGACGCGGGGCGACAGGCCGCAGGCCGCCACGGGCGCGACCCGCAGCGCCGTTCCCTTACGGTCGCGGCTCGCCTGTCCTGGTGTCCGCGCCCGCGCTGTCCGTCCTCGCGTGCACCCTGCTCGGCGCCGGCGGCGGCGTGTGCCTCGTCCTCGCGCTGACGTTCCAGAGCGAACGCGCGGGCAGCGCCGGGGAGGCCGCCGCGCTCGCGGGCATGGCGCAGTCCGTGGGCTACCTCGTGGCGGCGGCCGGCCCCCTCCTCCTCGGCATCCTGCACACCACCACGAGCAGTTGGACGCTTCCGCTCGTGGTCCTGATCGTCCTCGGCGTCGCCATGGCGGGTGCCGGGTACGGTGCGGATCGGGACCGCCGGGTTCGCTGACCCGCTGGGGTCGGGTTCAGCAGGTGGGCCGTCACCGGCACCGTTGACCCCATCGCCCCGTTCCCGCGCGTCGGCGGCGCGGTCGAGAACGTCACCGGTGTGAACACGGGCACGGTTCCCGCCGGACACGGCGGTTGCGTGGACCGGTGCGGCGACAGCTGTGCCGAGTCCGCCGGAGCACCGGCCGGCGCGGCTTTGCCCGTGCGCCGGGGCTACGATCGGCCACACGCCCCGAGCGGCGGTCCGGACCGGTGGGGGATACTGGCGACGACAACGCGCGGGGCGGCGGGAGGACGATGTGAACGACCCGTACGGCGGGTACCCGGCAGCGGGCGGAGCGGCATCGTGGAGAAGGCAGTTGAGCGTCTGTACGTTGCCGGACCGAGCCGGTCTGAAGGTGACAGGGGAAGTCTGCCTGCCCACTCAGCCGGTGTGGGAGCGCGCCCTGGAGCGCGTGCCGCGGCAGCGCCAGGAAGGCCCGTACCGACTGGAGCTCTCGGCGCTCACCTTCATCGACGTGGCCGGGGCCGCGGCTCTGGCGACGACCGCCCAGAGCCTGGACGACGAGCAACGCATCGTGCTGGAAGACCCACCGCCCGCCCTGAGCCGCCTCCTCGAGCTGTTCTGGCCCGACCTGTCCGCGATCGAGGTGGCCACCGCATGAATGCCATGACCGAGACCGACCCCTTCGTCCACCCGGCGCTCTTCTACCGCGGGGAGCAGGAGTACTTGGCGGGCACCGTGCCGTTCGTCCGTGCGGGCCTCGACGCCGGTGAGGCGGTGGCCGTGGCGGTTCCCGGGGCCAACCTCGAACTCATCCGCGCCGCGCTCGGCAAACAGGCCTCGCGGGTGCGGCTCCTCGACATGACGGAGGCGGGCCGCAACCCCGGCCGGATCATCCCGCGCGTCCTACGGGCCTTCGCCGACACCCATGCCACCCGGCGGGTCCGTATCATCGGTGAGCCGATCTGGGCCGGGCGCACCGAGACCGAGTACCCCGCCTGCGTACAGCACGAGGCGCTCATCAACCTGGCGTTCCGGGGCCGAGAGGCAACGATTCTCTGCCCCTACGACGCGCAGCGCCTGGAAGAGACGGTCCTGGCCGACGCCCACGCCACGCACCCCACGATCATCGAAGCCGGTACGCAGGACACCAGCGCGTCCTACGCCCCCGAAGCGGTGGTCTCCCGCTACAACCAGCCCCTCGACGCGCCCGGTGACGCGCCGTCGACGCCCTACGGGGCGGAGTCACTGCCCGACGTCCGCCACGCGGCCGCGCGCCGGGCGGCCGAGCTCGGCCTGCCCGAGTCCCGCCTCGGCGACTTCGCCCTCGCGGTGGCGGAGCTGACGACCAACAGCGTGATCCACGGCGGCGGCGCGGGCACGCTGCGGATCTGGTCCAAGGACCAGTACGTCGTCTGCGAGGTACGGGACGCGGGCCTCCTCGCCGACCCCCTGGCCGGCCGCCACCCCGCGTCCCGGGACCAGCGCGGGGGGCGTGGACTGCTGCTCGTGCACGTGCTCGCGGACCTCGTCCGCCTGCACACCGCTCCGGGCGAAGGCACGACCATCCACTGCTACTTCGCACGCTGACCGGCTACCCGGCGAGGCCCGGGCGACCGGGTGACCGCGTGCCCGGGGAGAGCGCCATGGCTCTCCCCTCTTGATGTGCCCCCGTCACCCTGTTCCAATTGGTCCGGACCAATTGCGTCGAGTGGAAGGCACGACCGTGCGACGGACCCCCCACCCGCCCCGCCAACCGCTCCCCCTGCGGACCGCCTGCCTCCTTGTCACCGCGGCGGTCTGCGGACTGAGTTCCTGCGCCTGGGGCGGTGGTGACGGCAAGGCCACCCGGATGCCGTCGGCGCCGCGCGGGCTCACCGTCCAGGCGGGCAGCGCGACCTCCGTGCACGTCATGTGGAACAGCACCACCGACGGGTCCGACATCGACGGCTACGAGATCTACCGCGGCGCCGACAAGGTCAAGGACGTCCCGGCCGACCAGCACATGGTCGACGTCACCGGGTTGAAGCCGTCGGCCACGTACACCTTCTTCGTACGGGCCCGCGACACCGACGGCAACGTGAGCCCGGACAGCACCAAGCTGGAGGTCAGCACGCCCGCCGCCACCGCCGCCGACCGCAAGGCCCCGTCGCGTCCCGCCACCCTGCGCGGCGCGGCCGAGGGCGGCCGCGCGGCGACCCTCGCCTGGGCCGGGTCCAAGGACAACCGGAGCGTCGCCTCGTACGAGATCTTCCAGGGCGGCTCGAAGATCCACAGCGTCGGCGGGGGCACCACGGACACCCTGATCACGGGCCTGCGGCCGGGTACCGCGTACACATTCACCGTGAAGGCGCGCGACGCCGCCGACAACTTCTCCGCCGCGAGCCCCAGCGTGCGCGTCACCACCGCGGCGGGCAAGGACAGCGGGCGCGCCACGGCCCCGGCGGACTTCCAGGCCCGTACCCACCGCTCGAAGGACGACAAGGCGTACTACATCGACCTCACCTGGAAGCCGCCGCGCACCGGCGGTGCCGTGACGGAGTACCAGATCCACCTGGACGGCCGGAGCGCCACGTCGCTGGTGTTCGGCGGCGAGACACCGACGGACAAGGCGAAGCACAGCTTCTACGTGGGCCGCGAGGCGGGCGAGACGCACCGCGTGAAGCTGCGTGCCAAGCTGCCCGACGGCACCTGGGGCGGCTACTCCCCCGAGCGGACCGTCACCACCCGCTGACGCAGGACCTCCGCCGTGCGCAGGCACCAGTCGTACGTCTCGCGCTCGAAGGCCAGGCCGCGGCGGCACGTCAGATAGGGCCCGATCCGCCTGCCGGTCCGCAGGAACTCCTCCTCGTCCATCTCCCCGCGCAGCCGCACCAGGAGCTTGCCGAGGACGTCGGCCTTGGCCTCGGCGACCGCCGCGCGCTCCTGGAGCTGCGCGATCACCGGGGCCGGGTCGACGCCGTCGACGGCCTGCACCTTGACCAGCAGGTCGTCCCGGATGAAGGACGGTTTGGCGGGCGTCGCGGCGAACCGCTCGAGCTCCGCGACGCCCGCCTCGGTGACGTGGAACATCCGCTTGTTCGGCCGCCCCTCCTGCACCACCTCGCGCCCGGCGACGAGTCCCTCGCCCTCCAGGCGCGCCAGCTCGGCGTACAGCTGCTGCGGCAGCGCGTGCCAGAAGTTGGCCACGCCGATGTCGAAGCCCTTGGCCAGCTGATATCCGCTGAACTCGCCGTCGAGCAGCGCCGCGAGCACCGCGTGCCGCAAGGCCATGGCCGCCTCCTTCTCCCGCTCGGTCCGCTCCGCCGGGGGCTTTTGCCGCGCGCCCAGCTCCGCCATCATAGTCAAGAATCAGAATACTCAGTTTCATGAGTATCTCGAGTACCTGGACCGGGAGGTTTCCCCATGGCCGCAGCACCTGTCGTCGACGCCGCCGCCCGCTTGCGCGAAGCGGTCGAGAAGCGCGAACTCGCCGCGCTCGACGACCTGTTCACACCGGACATCCGCTTCTACAGCCCCGTGAAGTTCCAGCCCTTCGAGGGGCGCCGGACGGTCGTGGGGCTCTTCGGGGTGCTGCTGCGCCTCTTCGAGGACTTCCGGTACATCGGGTCGTACGAGGGCACGGCGCGGACCAGCGCCGACGGCAGCGAGGCGGCCTCGGCCGTGCTGCCGTTCCGGACGACGGTGAACGGCAAGGAGATCCACGGCATCGACCTGCTGCACTTCGACGAGGACGGCCGGATCAAGGAGTTCACGGTGATGGTGCGCCCGCTGTCGGCGGTGCAGACGCTCGGCGCGGCCGTGTACGCGGGCCTGGTCGCCGACGGCTTGGTGCCACCGCTCCCCGAGGAGCGGTGACACCGGGCCTTTGGGGGCGGCCGCCGGCTCAGGCGGGCAGCGGCACGTCCAGGCGTGCCTTGCGGTGGCTGAAGGTCGCGAGGGAGTGCGGGCCGTGATAGGCGCCCATCCCGCTCTCGCCGACACCGCCGAACGGCAGCTCGGGCACGGAAAGATGGGCCATCGGCAACCCGAACCCGAGCCCGCCCGACGACGTCTCCGCGGCGAGGCGCTCACGGGTGTCCTCGGAGTCGGTGAAGGCGTACAGGGCGAGCGGCTTGTCGCGGTCGTTGATGAACCCGATCGCCTCGTCGAGCCCCTCGACCTCGACGATCGGCAGGATCGGGCCGAAGATCTCCTCCCGCATGACCGGTTCGTCGGGGCGCACCCCGGCGAGCACGGTCGGCGCGATGTACTTGGTGGCGCGGTCGGTCTGCCCGCCGGTCACCACGCGGCCCGAGCCGAGCAGGCCCGACAGCCGGTCGAAGTGCCGCTCGTTGACGATGCGGCCGTACGCGTCCGAGGCCGCCGGGTTCGCCCCGTACCGCTCCTCGACGGCCTCCGCGAGGGCCGCCTCCAGGGCGCGGGCGGTGGCGGGGTCGGTCAGGACGTAGTCGGGGGCGACGCAGGTCTGCCCCGCGTTGGCGAACTTGGTGCGGACCAGGCGCCGGGCGACCTCCGTGGTGTTCACACCGGCGTCGACGAAGGCCGGTGACTTGCCGCCGAGTTCGAGGGTGACCGGGGTCAGGTGCTCGGCGGCGGCGCGCATGACGATGCGGCCTACGGTGCCGTTGCCGGTGTAGAAGATGTGGTCGAAGCGCTGCGCCAGCAGTTCCGTGGTCTCGGGCACGCCGCCCTCGACGACGGCGACGGCGTCCGTGTCCAGATGGCGCGGCAGCAGCCGGGCGATCACCGCGGAGGTGGCGGGGGCCATCTCACTGGGCTTGACGACCACCGCGTTGCCCGCGGCGAGCGCTCCCGCCACGGGTACGAGCAGAAGCTGCGCGGGGTAGTTCCACGGCGCGACGACGAGGACGACGCCCAGCGGGTCGTACTGCGTGCCCGCGCGCGCCCGCTCCCCGAAGACGCCGCTGACGTCCACGGACTCCGGGCGCAGCCACTCCTCCAGATGGTCCAGGGTGTGGTCGATCTCCCGCACGGAGAAGTCGATCTCGGAGCGGTAGGCCTCGGCCCGGGGCTTGCCCAGGTCCGCGTGGAGGGCGTCCGCGATGTCCTCGCGGTGCTCGGTGAGCATGTCGCGCAGGCGCGTGAGCTGCTGCCTGCGCCACGCCAGGGGCCGGGTGCGGCCGGTGCGGAAGGTGGCGCGGAGCCGGGCCACGAGGGTCGCGGGGTCCTCGGCGGGCGTGGGGGTGGTGCTGTCGTTCATGAGTTCCTCACGGGTGTCGCTGTGGGTGCGGGCAGGAGCCCGGTGAGCAGGGCGTTCGTGGCGGGGCGCAGCAGGGTGGCCGCGTCGGGCGTGGATTCCAGGCCGATGACGAGGGCCAGGCAGATGTCGGCGGCCCGGGCGGGGGTGACGTCGGACGCCTCCCGTACGCCCGCCGCCGCGAACTGGGCGGTCAGCAGCGCCCGTACCCGTTCGGTGAAGGCGTCGCAGATGTCGCCGGACAGCCGGGCCTTGGTGTCGACGAGTTCGGCGGTGTGCGGGGAGCCGCCGACGAGGTCGAGGACCAGGTCGAGCTTGGCGGCGAGGACGCCGTGGACGCGCTCGGCGGTCGGCACGCCGGACACCGCCGCGGCCTCAGCACGCTCCAGGGCCCGGTCGTGCAGACGGCGCGCCAGCTGCCGGACCGCGTCGTCCTTGCCCCGCACGTACTGGTAGACCGCCGAGCGCGAGACGCCCATCTCGCTCGCGATGTCGTCCACCGTGGTGCGCCGCACGCCGTATCTGGTCAGGCACGTGTAGGTGGCGTCGAGGACGTCGGTGAGTCGGTCGGTGGCCATGGCTCCAGTCGGTTCCGTGCGTGGCGCATGCGGGACGTATGACGCATGCGGGCTGCGGGCGTTTCACGCTGCTCGCGATACAGCTGCGGGCGTTTCGCGCTGCGGGCGTTTGAGCTGCTGCTGCTGTTGTTGCTGCTTCGGACGCGCTGACGTTTCGTACGCAAAGTGTCAGGCTGCCGTGCTTTCGACGGTAGGCGACGGCCCCATAGAGGGCCAATAGGATGTTCTGCATGGCCCATAGAGAATCCAATGGCCCTGGCGCGAACCGGGGGCGTTCGCGCGCACCGCTGGATCTGTCGCTGCTGCGTACGTTCCTCGCCGTGCACCGCTCCGGCTCGTTCACCGCCGCCGCACGGGTGCTGGGCCTCTCGCAGCCGACGGTGACGACACAGATCCGCTCCCTGGAGCAGCAGCTGGGGCGTGAGCTGTTCGAGCGCAGGCCGCGCGGGGCCGTTCCGACCTCCGTCGCCGACGAGCTGGCCGCGCAGGTGGCGGCCCCGATCGACGCGCTCGCGGCGGTGGCCGACCGGGGCCCGCTCGCCCCCGAGAAGCGCCCGGACCCGGTCCACCTGGCCGGTCCCGCCGCGCTGGTGTGCACCAAGGTGCTGCCCTCGCTCGCGGCGCTCACCGGACAGGGCGTGCGCCTGCGCGTCACCCTCGGTCTGACCGACGACCTGCTCGACGGGTTGCGCGGTGGCCGCTTCGACCTGGTGATCTCCACGGTCCGGCTGCGCGGGCGCACGCTCAGCGCGGTCCCGCTGGCGGACGAGGAGTTCGTGCTGGTCGCCGCGCCGGCCGTGGCGGAGCGCATCGGCGCGGGGCGGGTCGCCACCGAGGGGCCCGCCGCGCTGCGCGGCGTACCGCTGCTCGCGTACGCCGACGACCTGCCCCTCGCCCGCCGGTACTGGTGGCACGTCTTCGGTGAGCGGCTCACCGGGGATGCCGCGATGACGGTGCCGGACCTCCGCGGGGTGCTCGCGGCGGTCGTGGCCGGGGCGGGCGTCAGCGTCCTGCCGCGCTATCTGTGCGTCGACGAGCTCGCCTCGGGCGCGGTGGTGCCGCTGCTACTGCCCGAGGACCCGCCGATCGACACCAGCTACCTCGCGCAGCGGCCGGGTGCTCCCGCGAATCCGCACGTCCAGCTCGTCCGCGACCGCCTTCTGCGGTCCGCTCCGGCCTGGTGACGCTCCCGGCCGGGGGGTGGCTCGCCCCGGCGGGCGGTCGTCCTGCGGCCGGACGACGGAATCCGTCACCTGCCCGGCGTCCGTCCGCATGCGCCGCGGACCGACGCCGCGTTGGCTCGACGTCAGGTAGCACGGGCGTTTCCCGACTCCGGCGGCGCATGGGACGTACCGCCTCCCGTGCCACCGGAGGGAAGAAGCATGCGCACCACCCAGATATCGCTGCTGTCTCCACGCTCCGGACTGTTCGTGGCCGCCCTCGCGCTTCCGCTGGCGCTCTCCGCCCCGGCGGCGGTCGCGGGTCCGGGGATCACCGTGACCGTCAACGGGTCGACCGTGCAGGTCAGCACGACCGCCTGCACCGGCGGCGGCAAGGCGGCCCTGATGAGCAACGGCACCGCCAGCTTCGCGTCGGGCCGCCAGGCCCAGCTGTCGGGCGGCACCGCGTCCTGGCCGAACGTCGCATCCGGCACCCATACGGTGGCGGTCATCTGCACGGACGGCTCGGCTGCGGGTTCGCAGAGCGTGACGGTCGGCACCAGAGCGACGTCGACGCCCACGGTCTCGTCGACGACGGCGCCCCGCGGTGTGCGCGGCGGTGTCGGCGGCGCGGTCGAGGACTACGGCACGATCACGCTGGCGGCGGGCGGAACCATGGTGGCCGCGGCCGCGGCGGGCGGTGTCTGGTTCATGCGCCGCCGCACGGCCCGCGGCCGCTTCTGACCCGGGCCTCCCCCACGGCCGGACCACCCGATCCGGCTCCCACCCGCGGCCGGGGCCCCGCCCCGGCCACCGACCGGCCCGAGTCCGGCCCCGGCATCGTCGCCGGGTCCGGGCGCGGGCCTTCGCGGTGTGCGGCTGGATGCGGCCGGGAGGGGTGGGGGCCGGGACGGCCGGGGGGTGGTGTGCGGCCGGGACGGCCGGGAACGGCCGGGAAGGCCCGGGAGCGGGGGACGGTCGGCGTCCGGGGCCGGGGCGGTGCCATGCCCCCTTGTCGGGGCCGCGTTCCCGACCTACGGTCCTCCCAGTCGACGGGGAGGGACCTCCATGTCACGACCTCTCAGCGTTCAGCTCTACTCCGTGCGCGCGGAGTTGGCGGCCGACCGTGCGGGGACGCTGGGGCGGCTCGCGGCGATGGGGTACGGCGCGGTGGAGGCGTTCGACGTCACCGACGACGCCGCGGGGCTGCGGCGCGTCGCCGACGACCTGGGCCTCGCCGTGTCCGGCGCGCACGTCGCGCAGGCACTGACCGGTGCGCCGGGCGCCGTGTTCGACGCGGTCGCGGAGCTCGGCACCGACCTCGCGATCGTCCCCGCCGGGTTCCCGCACGAGGACTTCACCGCGTACGAGGGCCTCGCCCGGGTCGCGGAACGGCTGAACTCCCTCGCAGAGCGGGCAGCCGGGCACGGGCTCCGGCTCGGCTACCACAACCACTGGTGGGAGATCGAACCCCGCCTCGGCGAGCACGGCGCCCGGCACGCCCTCGAGGTCCTGGCCGGGCTCCTCGAACCGGCCGTGTTCCTCGAGGTCGACACCTACTGGGCGGCGGTCGGCGGCGCCGACGTACCGGCGCTGCTCGGCCGCCTCGGCGAGCGCGTGCAGGCCCTGCACCTCAAGGACGGCCCGGGTACGAAGGAGGACCCGAACGTCGCCGTGGGCGGCGGCACCATGCCCGTGCCCGAGGTCCTCGCAGCCGCACCCGACGCGTGGCGGGTGGTCGAGTTCGACGCGTGCGCGGGCGACCTCCTGGGGGAGCTGGAGGCGAGCCGCGCCTACGTCAGCGCGCTGGAGGCGGGGTGAACACCGGCCCCGTCGGTGTCGCCGTGGTCGGCGCGGGCGTCATCAGCGCCGAGTACTTGCGCACGCTCAGCTCCTTCCCCGACGTACGTCTGGTCGCGGTCGCGGACCTGCTCCCGGAGCGCGCCGCCGCCGCTGCCCGCACGCACGGCGTCCCGCTCGCCGGCGACCTGGCCACGGTCCTCGACGAACCGGACGTCGAGCTGATCGTCAACCTCACCGTGCCCGCGGCCCACGCGCAGGTGGCGGCGGCCGCGCTGCGGGCCGGGAAGCACGTGTACGGCGAGAAGCCGCTCACGCCGACGCCCGCCGACGCGGAGAAGCTGCTCGCCGAGGCGTCGGAGCGCGGCCTCCTGCTCGGCTGCGCCCCCGACACCTTCCTGGGCGCGGGCCTCCAGTCGGCGCTGCGGGCGATCCGCGCGGGCCACATCGGGGCACCGGTCGCGGCGACGACGGTGGTGCAGAGCCTCGGGCCCGAGTCCTGGCACCCGGACCCGGGGTTCTTCTACCAGCCGGGCGCGGGACCGCTCTTCGACCTCGGGCCCTACTATCTGACGGCCCTGGTCGCCCTGTTCGGAAGCGTGGAGCGGGTGGCGGCGACGGCGGCACGGGCCCGCGAGCGGCGCACGGTGGGTTCGGGCCCGCTGGCCGGTCGGACGTTCCCGGTGGACGTGCCGACGCATGTGAGCGCGCTGCTCGCCTTCGCCTCGGGGGTGAGCGCCAACGCGACGTTCAGCTTCGACAGCGCCCACTCCCGCATCGGGTTCGAGGTCACCGGCACGGAGGGCACCCTCGCCGTGCCGGACCCGAACACCTTCCGGGGCCCGCTGCGGCTGCGGGCCAACGGCAGCGAGGCGTGGCGCGAACTGCCCGTGACGGGGCGTACGGACGGGCGCGGCCTCGGCGTCGTCGACATGGCACGGGCCGTCCGCGCGCACGAGGCCAAGGCTGGTCGCGGGCCTGCCGGTCCTGCGGTGCCGGCGGCACGCACCGCGCAGGACGGTCCCGCCGCGCGCGCCCCACGGCACGGTCCAGCCGTGGACACCACCGACGACGGGCCGTCCGGCCAGGCGTCGACCAACCGGGCGTCCGCCGCACTGGCCTGCCACGTCCTCGCGACCATGACGGCGATCCAGCGGTCCGCCGCCACCGGGGCGTTCGTACCCCTGTCGGCCCAGGTCGTACCCCCGCCGCCACTGCCCGAGGACTGGGATCCGACGGCGGCCACACTCACGGCGGGCTGAGCCTGCCCGCGAGCCCCCTCACCCGGCGTCGTCCAGTTCCTCCAGGGTCCGCGTGAGCCACTGCGTCCAGAACGTCTCCAGGTCGATGCCCGCCCGCAGCACCACATGGCGCAGCCGGTCCTCCATGGTGTCCCTGCCGGGCGGGAAGTCGCGGCGCTCGATCTCCTCGTACTCCGCCAACTGCGCCGTGTGCAGGGCGAGATGGCGGCGCAGGTCGTCCTCGATGCCGTCCGTGCCGACGACGGCGGCGGCCCGCAGGCGCAGCAGCAGGGTGTCGCGCAGCGGTTTGGGGTCCTGGCTCGCGGCCGTCCAGCGGGCCAGTTCGCCCCGGCCCGCGGGCAGCACCTCGTACTCCTTCTTCTGCCCGCGGGCGGCCCGCTGTGACGGCAGCGCGCGGATGAGCCCGTCGCGCTCGAGCCTGCCCAGCTCGCGGTAGATCTGCTGGTGCGTGGCCGACCAGAAGTAGCCGATCGACCTGTCGAACCGGCGAGTCAGCTCCAGACCCGAGGACGGCTTCTCGAGCAGGGCGGTGAGGATCGCGTGCGGGAGTGACATGTCGGCATCCTAGGGACGACGCGCGGCCCTCCGCCGGAACGGCCGCGCGGGCACATCCCCGAGGCCCACGCGGGCGAAGGCGTCACAGCGCGGCGGCCAGCTCCGTGCCCTGCTTGATGGCGCGCTTGGCGTCCAGCTCGGCGGCCACGTCGGCGCCGCCGATGAGGTGCGCGTCGACGCCCGCGGCGACCAGCTCGTCGTACAGGCCGCGGCGCGGCTCCTGGCCGGTGCACAGGACCACCGTGTCCACGGGGATGGTGCGCGTCTCGCCGTCGACGGTGATGTGCAGGCCCTCGTCGTCGATCCGTTCGTACCGGACACCGGCGACCATCGACACGCCCCGGTGGCGCAGCTCGGTGCGGTGGATCCAGCCGGTGGTCTTGCCGAGGCCCTGGCCGACCTTGGACGTCCTGCGCTGGAGGAGGTGGACGGTGCGCGGCGGTACCGGCCGCACGGGAGCGGTCAGACCACCGCGGTCGCGGTAGTCCATGTCGACACCCCACTGCTTGAAGTACGTCGCCGGGTCCAGGCTGGCCTTGTCGCCGCTGTCGGTCAGATACTCCGCCACGTCGAAGCCGATACCGCCCGCGCCGACGATCGCGACCCGCTCGCCCACGGGTGCCCCGTCGCGCAGGACGTCCAGATAGCTGACGACGCTCGGGTGGTCGACGCCGGGGATGTCGGGGGTGCGGGGGGTGACGCCGGTGGCGACGACCACCTCGTCGTGACCGGCCGCGGCGAGCTGCTCCGCCGTCACGCGCGTGTTCAACTCGACGCGCACGCCGTGCTGTGCGAGCTGGGTGCGGAAGTAGCGCAGCGTCTCGTCGAACTCCTCCTTGCCGGGGATGCGGCGGGCGATGTCGAGCTGTCCGCCGATGTGCGGCGCGGCGTCGTACAGGGTCACGTCGTGGCCGCGCTCGGCCGCGGAGACCGCGAATGCCAGGCCCGCGGGGCCCGCGCCGACGACGCCGACGCGCTTGGCGCGCCGGGTCGGCGAGAGCACGAGCTCCGTCTCGTGGCAGGCGCGGGGGTTCACCAGGCAGGAGGTGATCCGCAGGCTGAAGGTGTGGTCGAGGCAGGCCTGGTTGCAGCCGATGCAGGTGTTGATGGCTTCGAACTGCTCGGCCCGCGCCTTGGCGACGAAGTCCGGGTCGGCGAGGAGCGGGCGTGCGAGCGAGACCATGTCGGCGGCGCCGTCGGCGAGCAACTGCTCGGCGATGTCCGGGGTGTTGATGCGGTTGGTGGTCACCAGGGGCACGGCGACCTCGCCCATGACCTTCTTGGTCACGAAGGTGTACGCGCCGCGCGGCACCGAGGTCGCGATGGTGGGGATGCGTGCCTCGTGCCAGCCGATGCCGGTGTTGATGATGGTGGCGCCGGCCGCCTCGATCTCCTTGGCGAGGTGGACGACCTCGTCGAGGGTGGAGCCGCCGGGCACCAGGTCGAGCATCGAAAGGCGGTAGATGACGATGAAGTCCTGGCCGAGTCGTGCGCGTGTGCGGCGGACGATCTCGACGGGGAAGCGGATGCGGTTCTCGTACGAGCCGCCCCACCGGTCGGTGCGGTGGTTGGTGGGCGCCGCGATGAACTCGTTGATCAGATAGCCCTCGGAACCCATGACCTCGACGCCGTCGTAGCCCGCGAGTTTCGCCAGCTCGGCGGTGCGCACGAAGTCCTCGATCGTCTGCTCGACCTCGTCGTCCGTGAGGGCCCGGGGCGGGAACGGGCTGATCGGCGCCTTGATCGCGCTCGGCGCCACCAGGTTCTCGTGGTAGGCGTAGCGGCCGAAGTGCAGGATCTGGAGGGCGATCCTGCCGCCTTCGCGGTGCACCGCGGCGGTGACGCCCGCGTGCTGTCCGGCCTCCGCCTCGGTCGTCAGCTTGGCGCCGCCGTCCCACGGGCGGCCCGCCTCGTTGGGGGCGATGCCGCCGGTGACGATGAGGCCGACGCCGCCGCGCGCCCGGGCCGCGTAGAACTCGGCCATCCGCGCGAACCCGTCCGGCGCCTCCTCGAGGCCCACGTGCATCGAACCCATCAGGACCCGGTTGGGCAGGGTCGTGAAACCCAGGTCGAGCGGGCTGAGCAGGTGCGGGTAACGGCTCACGGAACTCATGCGGGCGGCCCTCTTTCGTACGCGTACGCCGTGCCGGGCGTCGGCGCGATGCGGGTGTCGTCAGCACAGTTCTAGGGCAGCCCCCGGCTTTATGCAACTAGTTGCACTAGGTCGCACGGCGTACGGAGACGGAGGTCACAGCGGCAGCGGTCCGCTCACCACGGCAGTGGCGCTCACAGCGGCAGCGACCGCTCCTGGACCACGTGCTTCATGACCAGCGTCGAGCTGAGCCGCTGGACGCCCGGCAGCGTCGCCAGCTCCTCGTCGTAGAGCCGCTGGAAGGCCCGCAGGTCCTTGCTGACGACGCGCAGCAGGTAGTCGGGGTCGCCGAACAGACGCTGCGCCTGCACGACGTGCCGGATGTCCGCGACCGCCGCCTCGAAGGCGGCGACCGTGTCCCTGTCCTCCTGGCGCATGGTGACGAAGACCAGGGACTCGAAGGTCAGACCGACGGCTTCGGGGTCGAGGACCGCGCGGTAGCCGCGCACCGCCCCCCGGCGTTCGAGTTCGCGCAGTCTGCGGTGGCACGGCGAGAGGCTCAGCCGCACCCGCGCGGCGAGTTCGGTGACCGTCAGACGGCCGTCCTTCTGTAGCTCGGCAAGGATCTGCCGGTCAACGGTGTCCATGGAGAAGATTCTTCCACGTACACCCTCGTGTTCGAAGGATCTTGGGAACACCTTCGGACGGATCGGAACTAATCTCCCTCGGGCCAGCACATCGCAAGCCACCTTCCGGGAGAACGAACACCCCATGGCCGTCAGCTCCATCACCGCTTTCTGGGCGGTGTCCGTCCTGCTCATCCTGGTTCCCGGAGCGGACTGGGCGTACGCGATCTCCGCGGGGATCAGGGACCGCTCGGTGGCCCCCGCCGTCGGCGGGCTCCTGCTCGGCTACGTCGGGCTCACCGCCGTCGTCGCGGCGGGCGTCGCGGCCGTCGTCGCCGACCATCCGGCCGTGCT
This sequence comes from Streptomyces sp. NPDC017940, assembly GCF_044328435.1. Lineage (NCBI taxonomy): Bacteria > Bacillati > Actinomycetota > Actinomycetes > Kitasatosporales > Streptomycetaceae > Streptomyces > Streptomyces sp. NPDC017940. Next base: position 588,652 of record NZ_JBIRHJ010000004.1, read on the forward strand.
TGCCTCGCTGACCCTGCTCGGCGCGCTGTATCTGATCTGGCTGGGCGCCACGACCCTGAGCAGGCCGAGCACACCGCAGGCCGCGCAGGACCCGGCAGCGGGGGTCGCGCCGGCAGGGGCGACCGGGGCGCGCTCGGGCGGTGGCACCCCCTGGCGGCGGGCCCGGGTGCTCCAGGGCGCAGGGATCAGCGGACTCAACCCCAAGGCGCTGCTGCTCTTCCTCGCCCTGCTCCCGCAGTTCACCCGGCCGGGCACCGGCTGGCCGCTCGCCCTCCAGATCAGCACCCTCGGCCTGGTCCACATCGTCAGCTGCGGCGCGATCTACTTGTGCGTGGGCGTGCTCGCCCGTACGGTCCTGCGGGCCCGCCCGGCCGCGGCGCGCGCCGTCACCCGGGTCTCGGGGGCCGCGATGATCGTGATCGGTGTGGTCCTCGCGGTGGAGCAGCTGACCTGAGCGGGCGCCGTCGAGGCCCCGGCGCGGCCGCGAGCGTCCCGTCCGAAATCCGCCAGCCGCGTCCGCCGTCGCGGCGCAGACTGGGCACTGTCACCGCCGGGGAACACGCCCCGGACCAGGACGGACGCACCAGGAGAGGACAGGCGCGATGACCGGTCACACCACGGCCGAAACCCCGGCAGCCCGTACGACAGCCGACGGGGCCCTCGTCCACACGACGGTCGAGAGCCCCCTGGGTGAGCTGCTGCTCGTGGGCCGGGCCTCGGACACCGCCACCGGCGGGACGGCACTCGTCTCCCTGTCGGTGCCCGGGCAGAAGGGCGGCGCGGTCGTCCAGGACGGCTGGGTGCGCGACGACACGGCGTTCACGGCCATCACCCGTCAGCTCGACGCCTACTTCGCGGGCGCCCTGACGGAATTCGACATCGAGTACGCCGAGGAAGCGGGCACCGACTTCCAGCGCAAGGTATGGCATGCGCTCGACTCCGTGCCCTACGGCACCACGACCACGTACGGCCGGCTCGCGGCGCGACTCGGCCTGTCCCGGGTGGCGGTCCGCGCCCTGGGCGCGGCCATCGGCCGCAACCCGGTCCTCGTGGTGCGCCCCTGCCACCGCGTCATCGGCGCGGACGGCTCACTGACGGGATACGCGGGCGGCCTCGACCGCAAGCGCCGACTCCTCGACCTGGAGTCGGCGTGAGCGACCGGAGGCCGACGGCGGCGGGGGCCGCGGCGGCGGCCGGGTCCCGCGTCGCCGCCACCGACTGGACCGCGCTCGCCACCGAACTCGACGTCCACGGCTGCGCCCTGACCCCGCCGCTGCTCGACCCGGCGCAGTGCCGCGCGATCGCCGCCCTGTACGAGGACACGAGCCTGTTCAGGTCGACGGTCGACATGGCACGGCACCGCTTCGGCTCCGGTCAGTACCGGTACTTCCGCCATGAACTGCCCGCTCCGGTCGCCGCGTTGCGCGCCGCGCTCTACCCGCGGCTGCTCCCGGTCGCCCGGGACTGGGCGGCCCGCCTCGGCCGGCCCGCGCCCTGGCCCGACACCCTGGACGCCTGGATCGAGCAGTGCCACGCGGCGGGTCAGAGCAAGTCCTCGCAGATCCTGCTGCGGTACGGGAGCGGCGACTGGAACGCGCTGCACCGCGATCTCTTCGGCGACCTCGTCTTCCCCCTCCAGGTCGTCGTCGGCCTCGACACCCAGGGAACGGACTACACCGGCGGTGAGTTCCTGCTCGTCGAACAGCGGCCGCGGGCCCAGTCACGGGGCACGGTGACGGTGCTTCCGCAGGGCCACGGCCTGGTCTTCACCACCCGCGACCGGCCCGTGCGCTCCAGCCGCGGCTGGTCGGCGGCCCCGGTGCGGCACGGCGTGAGCACCGTGCGCTCGGGCCTGCGGCACTCCCTCGGCCTGGTGTTCCACGACGCCTAGCCGGACAGGCGTCGTGGCACACCGGGACGGGCGCCGCCTAGCGCAGGGTGCTGCCGAAGCGGGCCGCCGCGCTCGGCGCCGAGAGGTCATCGGGGCCGAAGGCCACGGACTTCGTCGCGGTCGGGCCCGTCGCGGTGCCGCGCAGGGACCACACGGCGCCCGCGTCGGCGTTCTCGTGCACGGAGGAGGCGGCGAGGTCGCCGCGGCCGTCGCCGTCGACGTCGAGCAGGGCCGTGGCCGCACCGAACTCGTCACCCCGCTCGGCGACGCCGGGCACACCCGCGGTGTTCTGGTGGAAGGCCTTCGCTCCGGTGCCGGTGACACCGGCGGCGCCGCCGCGGACCAGGACGACGGAGCCCGCGTCCACGACGCTGCCCACGTCCTCGCCGGGCACGCCGACGGCGATGTCGGCGTAGCCGTCGCCGGTGACGTCACCCACGGCGAGGGAGGAGCCGAAGCCGTCGCCCTCCTCCTCGGCGCCGGGGACGCCGGGGAGGTCCTGGTCGAACCGCTGCTCGTTCCTCAGCCCGTCCGCGCTGCCGTAGGCGACGGTGACCTTGTTGTCCTCGGAGCCGTCGGAGCCGGACACCACGTCGTCGACGTGGTCGCCGTTGATGTCGCCCACGGCGAGGGCGCCGCGCGAACCCGGCGCCGAACCGCGCTCGAAGCCGTCGCGGCCGCCGTACAGGACGCTGTTGCTCCACGTGCCGTCGCCCGCGTAGTCGTTCATGACGATGTCGGCGCGGCCGTCGCCGTCGAGGTCCCCGACGCCCTGGGGGAAGACCGGGCCGTTCACGGAGGCCGGGCCGTCGATGCAGACGGCGTGGTTCTGGACGCAGGCGGGGCTCGGGCGCTCGTCGTCGTCGTAGCTCGACCACTGCGACCTCTCCATGAAGTCGAGCTTCTTCGCCGGGGTGCCGGTGCGGGTGAGCGGGCCCTTCCACAGCCGGGCGCGGTGGGCGATCGGGTCGTCGCCGTGGGAGCCCACGGCGCCGAAGAGGGCCAGGTCGGTCCTGCCGTCGCCGTCGAAGTCACCGGCCTGCGGGGCGTGGCCGTAGGTGGCTATTTTCGTTCCACCGGTCAGGCCGCTCTTCGCGCCCCACAGGATCACCGCGCCCGCGGCTGCGCCCTTGGCGCCCGCGCCGACGACCAGGTCGGTGTAGCCGTCGTGGTCCACGTCGCCCTTGGTGACGGAGCTGCCGAACGCCTGCTCGGCGGTGGCGGAGCCGGGGACACCGCTGGTGGAGCGGCTGATCAGCTTCTTCCGGGCGGGGTCGAGCCCGTTCTTGGAGCCGTACGTGACCGCCACGTACCCGGCCCGCTTCTTGCCGGAGACGGTGCCGCCGGGGGCGCCGACGACGAGGTCGGCGTAACCGTCGCCGTTGAAGTCGTCCGCCGTCTTCGCGGCGGCCTTCCCGGCGGCGGGCGTGGCGGCCTCGGCCCGGCCCTGCCCGAGGGACCAGGCGGTGAGCCCTCCCGTGAGCAGGAACGTGGCGATGAGGGGTGCGGTGAGCCGGACTCGACGGCTTGCAGACGTCATAGGGCTTCGTGGTTCCTTCGTTCGGAGATCGCTGGGGTGAACTCCATCCGGAATTCACCCTCGCTTCACGTCACTTGACCCTCGGCCCGCACCGATGGTTGTGCGCTCGCACCGCGCCGCAGCTCCGCCCGCAGATGGTGCTGCAACGGCTGCCCGACGGCCGCGAGGTCGTGGACGAAGGTGAGCAGGCCGTCGTCGCCCAGGGTGTAGCGGCGACGGGTGGCGTCGACCACCTTCGCGGTGGGGGTGCGGGCCACCTGGTCCGTGGCCAGGTCGACCGCGGTGCCGGTCGCCCGGCCCACGGCGATCTCCGCGATGCCCGTGGGCTGGGTGATCAGCGCCTCCACCCGGCCTTCGGGACCCAGCCGCCACCATCCGCTCTCGCGGGCGGACGGACGCAGCGCCGCCCCGTCCGCGTCCACCAGCCACGCCCGGGCGTCGTAGCGCAGGAACGGGCGGCCGTCGTGGCTGAACGTCACCTCCTGCGCGTAGGTGAAGTCCTCGGCGAGGGTCGGGTACGTTCCCCGGCCCCGGCCGTGCCAGCTGCCGAGGAGGCCGAGCACCGGCGCGAGCAGCGCGTGCGGCGCGGGTGCCCCGTCCGGGCGCAGGCTCTCGGGGTACGGGTTGTCCGGTACGGCGTCGAACACGCGGGGCTCCTGGGGCAGGGGGTGGAGGGCGGTGACTGACGCAGCCTAGGGCCCCCGGCGTCTCTCAGCCGAGGCCGCTCACCCGCAGCGTGATGTTGAGCCGCCCGGTGAGCCCGAGGCCGGGCGGCGCCGTGCCCTCGTACACCTTCGGCACCCCGTGGTAGGCGAGCCGCGAGGGCCCGCCGAACACCATCAGGTCGCCGCTGCGCAGCTCGATGTCGGTGTACGGCCGCCCGCGCGACGCGGTGGTGCCGAAGCGGAAGACACAGGTGTCCCCGAGGCTCAGCGACACGACGGGCGCCGCGGACTGCTCGTCGCTGTCCCGGTGCATGCCCATGCGGGCGTCGGCGCCATAGAAGTTGATCAGCGCGATGTCGTACGCGGCCGGGTCGCTGTCGTCGTACGCGGGCGCGGCGCGCCCGGGGAGCGCGGCGCGCACCGCCGTCCGGCCGAGCTCCGCGAGCCACGCGGGCATGGGCTTCACCGGTGCGCCGTCCCCGTCGACGACGGTGCGGGCGTAGCCGTACGGGTACCAGTGCCACCCCAGGCACACCTGCCGGGCGGTCATCGTGCCGCCGCCGGGCAGGTGGACCGTACGGAGCCCGGCCGGGGGCCGTGCCCACTCCCGGCACGCGGCGACGAGTTCGCGCTGCCGTGCGGGGTCGAGCCAGTCCGGCACGTGGACGGCGCCCGGCGCCACCTCGGCGCGCTCGCGCGGGAACAGCTCGCCGGTCACCGGCGGCGCACCGCCCGCAGGACGACGAACTTGCGGTTGCTCGCGGCGACTTCGACGTTGCCGAAGAGGCGCTTGAGGCGTACGTGGTAGCCGAGGTGCCGGTTGCCGACGACCCACAGCTCGCCGCCGACACGCAGGGCGGCGTGCGCCCCGCGGAACATGCGCTGGGCGGTGGCGTCGGTCGTCGCCTGGTGGCTGTGGAAGGGCGGGTTGTTCAGGACCAGGTCGACGGAGTCCGCGGGCATCGCCGTCAGGGCGTCCCCGGCGACGAAGTCGGCCTCGGCCCCGGCGGCGGTGTTCGCACGGAAGGTGGCCTCGGCGGAGGCGACGGCCTGGTACGACTCGTCGACGAAGGTGACCCGGGCGCCCGGCTCCGCGACCGCGGCGGCGGTGCCGAGCACGCCGTTGCCGCTCCCGAGGTCCACGACGTGGGCTCCGCCGTGTACGGCAGGCAGGTGTTCGAGGAGGAAGCGCGTGCCGATGTCGAGGCGCTCCGCGCAGAAGATCCCCGCGTGGTTGACGGCCGTCAGACCCGCGCCCGCTCCCGCGTCGGCGGGCAGGACATAGCTGCGCGGCCAGGGGCTCGGGCCCGGTCGCAGGTCCGGATCGGGGGTGCTGAGGATCAGGCGTGCCTTCTGGCGGGCGAGGGTCGTACGGGTCGGTCCGACGATCCTCTCGAAGAGCTCCAGGGTGGAGGTGTGGATCTCGGTGACCATGCCGGTGCCGACGACCACGCTGTCCGCGTGCAGGGCCGGGGCGATCCGGTGCAGCTGGTCCTCGAGGAGCGCCAGGCTCTTGGGCACCCGGACGAGGAGCACATCGACGCGGTCGGGCGGGGCGTCCCTGGTTGTCAGGAGCCGGGCTCCGTCCGCGGGGCGGCCCGCCCGGGCGAGGTTGGCGAGGGTCGCCTGCCGGGCGAGGTGGGAATCGGTGATCTGCACCGGCCGGTGCGCGGCCAGAGCGGTGGTCAGGGCTCCCCACCGGTCCCCGACGACGGCGATCGTGCCGTCCAGGGGCACCGGTTCGCCGATCCCCGCACCGGTCCCGGCGGTCTTGCCGGTGTCAGTGGCCTCGCCGGCCTCAGTGGTCCCGCCGGTCCCAGCAGGCTCACCGGTCCCAGTGGTCCCGCCGGTCCCCACCGCCTCGCCGGTTCCAGCGGCCTCGCCATTCCTACCGGTCTCACCGGCGAGGTGCCGCAGCAGATAGGCGTCGGCCGCGGACCAGGCGCGCAGTGGGTCCCGCGGGTCCTCGGGGAAGCGTGTGAGGTCGTACTCGCCCCATGACGTGCTCAAACGGTTCATCGTGCCCTCAGGCTAACGGAGCGTCGACACCGCCTCGATCGGCCACCGGCCGGGCAGCCCGTCATCCCGCTAGATGCAGGGCCCCCACAAGCCCCGCCACGACGACGGCTCCGGTGAGGTACGGGGCTCACGACGGCGGCGCCGAGCAGCACGTCCAGGGCGAGGAAGCGGCGTACGGAGTGCCTCATGCCGGGGTCCTCACGGCGAGCGCGGCGAGCGTCGCCGGGGCACGGCGACCCGGGTGCGCCCGGGGTCGGCGGGGCGGTCGCGGTCGTACACGGCGAGCACGGGACGGTCCAGGGCGGCGCGGTCCACGACCACGGGCACGGCGTGGCGCGCGCCCCGGGTGTCGTGGAAGACGACCGTGACCTCACCGCGCCTGCCGCGCACCGGACGCCAGCCCTCCAGGCGCGCATCCGCCGTGCTGAACTCGGCGCGCAGCCTGCGCAGCGCGGCGGTCCTGCGCAGGCTCACGGCACCGCCCCACAGGGCGGCCAGACAGCCCGCGGCGGCCACCGCGAGGAGGAACGTCAGCCAGAACGACACGGAGTGCCGCCCCGCGGGCACGACGAGCATGAAGTCGGTGACGGTGCCGTAGTCGACCCGGCCGTCGGACACCGCGTCGCGCCAGCCCGCGGCGGCCCCGAACGCGCTCAGGGCGATCACCGCGCCCGTCGTGGCCCGGTGCAGGAACCGCGCGGCGACGAAGCCGAGCAGCACGGCCGAGGCGACGCCGAGCTCCGGCGCCATCACCGCGAACTGTTCGCTGCCGCAGCCCTCGCCGTCGCACCCCCACATGACGGACGTGACGTCGTAGGTGCTCAGGTGCCACACGAGCCAGACCTGGAGGGCCAGCAGCGCGCAGGCGAACCCGCGCAGCGTCAGTCCGTAGGTCTTCCGGCGCAACTCCCGCCCCTGTCTCGCTGGTCCCGCGGCGGCGCGCAGGCCTCCGCGCGGACAATGTCCGTGCAGGTTACATGCTGTCTGTGGGGGTCACCACGCCGTTTCCCGCCGCTCCCGGCCGCCCCGCGGTCCGCCTGCCCGGCCCCCTCTGCCGGGCTTCTTTTCCCGGTACTGGCCCGGTCCCGACCCCGGCGCCGGTCCCGGCTCCGGCCCGCTCAGCCGCGGTCGAACCAGGTGGGGCTGTCCGCCATCGCCTGCTTGATCCGGAACAGGCCGGTCTCGTGCAGGTCGGGCAGCGCGTCGAGGCCGAACCACCCGACTTCCAGGGACTCGTCGTCGTTCACGCGCGGCTCGCCGCCCACGGCACGGCAGCGGATCGTGATGTCCATGAACTGGCAGACGTCCCCGTTGGGGTAGGTGACCGGCTTCAGGGCCTCCACCAGGATCACCCGCTCGGCGACGCACCGCACGGCCGTCTCTTCGTAGACCTCGCGCACGGCGCACTCGGCGGGCTGCTCACCGGGGTCCGGGATTCCGCCGATGACCGACCACTTGCCGTTGTCGGCACGGCGGCCGAGGAGCACCCTGCCGTCGTCGTCGAAGACGATCGCGGTGACACCGGGGAGCCACAAAAGTTGCCGGCCCGCGTCGGCGCGGAGGGTGCGGATGAAGTCCGGGGTAGCCATGGTGCGACCCTAACCGGCGGTCCCCGCGCGACGGCGGGCGATCACCCGGGCGAGACCCGCCGCGCCCATCAGTGCGAGGACCAGTTCGGGCCAGGCGCCGACGCGGGTGGCGGGCGTCAGGGAACTGCGCCTCGGCACTTCCGCGACCAGGGACTCCGCCGTGAACATCCCGGTGCGCTGCGCGATCGTCCCGTCCGGGCGGATCACCGCGCTCACGCCGCTGGTCACGGGGACCATGACCGCACGGCCGTGCTCGACGGCCCGCACCCGGTCCATGGCCAGCTGCTGGTACGTCATCTGGCTGCGTTCAAAGGTGGCGTTGTTGCTGGGTACGGAGAGGATCTCGGCGCCCGCGCGCACCTGGTCCCTGACCACGTCGTCGAACGCGGCCTCGTAGCAGGTGACCGGGCCGACCCCGGTGCCCGCCATGTCGAAGACGGCCGGTTCCGCGCCCGGCTCGAAGGCACCGGCGCGGTCGACGTCGGAGCTGAAGAGGCGGAAGAAGCCGCGGTAGGGCATGTACTCGCCGAAGGGCTGGAGGTGCCGCTTGTCGTAGACCGCGCCGGGGCCCGTCCTCGGGTCCCACAGGATCTGCCGGTTGCGCGGCTTGCCGTCCTCGGCCGTGACGACGGCGCCCACCGACACGGGGGCGCCGATGGCCTTGACGGCCTTGTCGATCACGGCGCGGGCGTCGTCGTTACGGTACGGGTCGATGTCCGAGGAGTTCTCCGGCCACAGGACCAGATCGGGCTGCTTCGCCCTGCCCGCCTTCACGTCGGCGGCCAGCCGCAGGGTCTCCCGCACGTGGTGGTCGAGGACGGCGCGGCGCTGGGCGTTGAAGTCGAGGCCCATCCGCGGCACGTTGCCCTGGATCACCGCGACGGTGGCGGTGCCGTGCTCCGCGCCCGTGGACACCAGCGGGGTGGCTGCGGCCCCCGCCACCACGGGGACGAGGGCGAGCGCGGCGGACGTCACGAGGGCCCGGTCGCGCGTGCGGCGGTCGGCCACGAGACGGCGTACGACATCGCCGGTGCCGAAGCCGCAGAGGACCACCGCGAAGCCGAGCAGCGGGGTGCCGCCGAGCGCGGCGAGGGGCAGGAACAGGCCGTCGGGCTGGCTGAAGGCGACCTTGCCCCAGGGGAAGCCCCCGAACGGGAAGCGCGCCCGCGCCGCCTCCCCCACGATCCACACACCGCCGGCCCACAGCGGCCACACCGGCAGCCGGGACACGAGGGCGATGCCCAGACCGGTCAGACCGAGGAAGGCCGCTTCGGCGACGGCGAGCGCGATCCACGGCACGGGACCCACGTCGACGCCCGTGAAGGACAGCAGCGGCAGGAAGTAGCCGAGCCCCATGAGCATGCCGAGGCCGAAGCCGGACCTGGGCCGCCGGCCGTGCAGGACGAAGGCGAGCGGTGCGAACGCGAAGGGCGCCAGCCACCACAGCTCACGCGGGGCGAAGCTCAGATAGAGGAGCACTCCGGAGAGCACGGCCGCCCCGGCCGGAAGCAGCCGCCGTCCGAGCCGCTCCGCACGCGTTTCCGGTCCGGGCCGCGGTGCGGTCTGCTCGGACACGTCGGTGGGAACGGTGGTGGCGGTCACCCGGGGAGTGTACGGCGCGTCACCTGGGCACCGACAGCGCGGCCTGCGGGCCCCGCCGGCTGCCCCGAAGAGCCGTTCCACTCCCCCGGACGGATCGTTCCTGCGCAAGATGTCCCCATCTGGTGTCCGCAGCCGCTAGCGTGGGCCCACGTCCCTGACGTGCGTCGACAACAAGCCATGCACTCGGGGGCCGTCACACATCGGGGGGCGACGGGTGACGTCGAGGAAGACGACCGCGGCGACCGCCGCCGGGGCCCACGAGCGGCGGGGGGCCGCGGGCTCGGCGACGACCGCGGCCACCGCCGACACCGCGGGCATGGCGATCCTCGCGGCCTGCGCCGCCTGGGTCCTGATCACGACCGGTGTGCGCGGGGGCAGGCCCGACGGGATACTGCTCGCGGTCCTCGCGGTGGCTGCCGGGTACGCGGGCGGGCGCATCACGGGCGCGCTGCTGCCGGTCGCCGCGCCCTGCGCCGGTGCGCTCGGCGGGGTCGCGCTCGCGGCGGCCGCCCCGCACGTCACCCCGGGGCCCGTCAGCTCTTCGCCGCTCGGCCCCGTCGGCGCCACGGCGGCGCTGCTCGCCCTGGCCGCGGGTGCCGCCTGCTGTGCGGCGTGGGCGGCGCACGGGGCGCTGCGGACCTGGCTGCGGCTGCTCGCGGCGGCGGTCGTGGTGGCGGCGGCCCTGCTCGGTTCGACGGCCGGGGTGATCGCGGCGGCGGGCATCGTGCTCTGTTCGCTGGCGACGGCGCTGATGCGGCGCAGGGGGCTCGTACTGACCGGTTTCGCGCTGACCGCGGCCGTGGTGGCGGGCCTCGCCTGGACCGTGGCGGGCGGGGTGCTGCCCGAGGGGCTCGCCACGTCCCTGGAGGGGCAGCTCGGCCCCTTCCGAGTGCGGATGTGGCAGGACGCCGAGGGGCTCGCGGCGGAGCATCCGGCCCTCGGTGTGGGCCCGGGGCGGTTCGGCGAGACGTCGCCCGCGGTCACCGAGGGCCTCCTGACGGACGCCAAGCCGCATTCGGCGCTGTTGCAGCAGGCGGCCGAGCAGGGGTTCGTGGGCGTCGCGCTGCTCGTGGCGGCCTTCTGCTGGATGCTCTTCGCCCTGTGGCGCTCACCGCGGCCCACCCAGATCGTCCTCACGGCGGGCGCGGCCCTCACGGCGCTCGCGGCGGTGGCGACGGTCGGCAACGCGCTGAGCGTGACGTCCGTGTCGGTGGGCGCGGGACTGCTCGCGGGCATCGCCACGGCACGGCCCCTGGAGGACGGGCGGGACCAGGTCAGGCCGGGGCGCGCCCGGCCGCCCGCAGCCGGTCGCGGATGATGCGGACGGCGGCCTCGGCGTTGTCGACGGTCACGGTGAACTTGCGGCCGTCGCCGAGCATCAGGACGACGCCCTCACCGCGCCGGACGACGACGGCGGTGCCCTGCTCGGGCCGCCAGCGGTAGCCCCAGCCGCCCCAGTGCCGTGGCGTGACGGAAGGTGCGAACTCCGCGCCGACGACGTGCGAGAGCAGGATGCGGCGGCGCGGCACCCCGATGTGGCCGCAGCGGACCTCCAGGGAGTCCTCGTCGACCTTCACGGCGACGTGCACGAAGGCGAGCGTGCCGAACAGGATGAGCAGGCCGCCCGCGATGCAGCCGACGGCGGCCATGATCAGCGGCAGGATGCCCGAGGGCCACAGGGCCTCGACGGCCAGGTCGATGCCCAGGGCCAGACAGGCGGCACCGCCACAGGCCAGCAGCCACTGACCTCGGTTCCGCGCGCGTCCGGTCCAGATCTCGGTCTGCTCCGAGCTGACCCGCTCGCTGGGGGCGTGGTCCGTCATGGAGTCGAGAGTACGCACGTTCCGCCCCGAAGGCACGACGTCGCGGAACCGCGCCCGCGCGGCGACGGGGTACGAGGGGGCCGTGGCCGGGTGGGGTGGGCGCTGGGGCGGGGCGCGGTGGGTTGCGCCACACGCGTGGGGCGGGTCGGGGCGGGGTGGGGGTGCGGGCCCCGGCAGCCGTCCCCCGGCGGGTGCCCGCCCGTGGTCAGGACCGCAGGGCTCGGACGTCCCCCGGCGGTCGCCCGCCCCGCGGTCAGGACCTCGGGGCGCGGCCGTCCCCCGGCGGGCGCCTGCCCCCGCGGTCAGGACCGCAGAGCCGGGTCTGAGGCCGCGAGGAGGCGCCCCTCCGCGTAGGTGTGGGCCGCGCGCGGCAGGGGTGCTTCGTGGCCGCCGAGGAGGACCGTCAGGGTTCCCTCGGTGCCGCCGGTGCCTCCGGCGCGCTCGGGGGCCTGCGGGGCGGCGCCCCCGTGTGGGGCCGCGGCGCGCTCGCGGGCCCTGCGCAGGGCCTGCGCGGCGACGGCTCCGGCGGAGCCGTACAGGACGAGTGGCGGCATGTCCGGCTGCTGCACGGCGGCCCGGATGCGCTCTTCGACCAGCTCGTAATGGGTGCAGCCCAGGACGACGGCCCGCACATCGGGCGGCGTGCGCGCCGCGGCGGCCTCGACGGCCCGCGCGATGGCGTCCTCGTCGGCCTGCTGCACGGCGTCGGCGAGGCCGGGGCAGGGCACCTCGGTCACGGACACGCCGCCGGCGAAGTCCTCGATGAGACCCCGCTGATAGGGGCTGCCAGTGGTGGCGGGCGTGGCCCAGATGGCGACGGGCCCCCCGCCGGCCGCCGCGGGCTTGATCGCCGGGACCGTGCCGATGACGGGCAGCTCCGGTTCGAGTCGGGCGCGCAGGGCGGGCAGGGCGTGCACGGAGGCGGTGTTGCAGGCAACGATCAGCGCGTCGGGGCGGTGCGCGGCGGCGGCCTCGGCGACGGCGAGGGCCAACTCGGTGATCTCCGCAGGGGAGTGCGGGCCCCAGGGCATCGAGTCCGGGTCGGACGACAGGACCAGGTCCGCTTCCGGGTGCAGTCGGCGCACCGTAGCGGCGGCGGCGAGCAGTCCGATGCCGGAGTCCATCAGCGCGATCTTCACCCGGCCACCTTAGACGATCGGTCGGACAAGTCCGGCGGGGTGGGGCAGACTGCGGCGGATGAGCGTCGTTGTGTGGATCGCCGCCGCCTCGTTCGCCGGCTGGCTGTGGCTCCTTGTGGGGCAGGGTTTCTTCTGGCGTACGGATCTCCGTCTGCCGCCGCGCGAGGAGCCGGAGCACTGGCCGTCGGTCGCCGTCGTCGTCCCCGCGCGGGACGAGGCCGAGGTGCTGCCGTCGAGCCTCCCCTCACTGCTCGCGCAGGACTATCCGGGGCACGCCGAGGTGTATCTCGTCGACGACGGCAGCACCGACGGCACCGGCGAGCTGGCCCGGACCCTCGCGGAGCGCGCCGGCGGGCTCGCGCTGACGGTGACGTCGCCGGGCGAGCCGCCCGCCGGCTGGACCGGCAAGCTCTGGGCGGTGCGCCACGGCATGGACCGGGCACGCGCGCGAGACCCCGAGTACCTGCTGCTCACCGACGCGGACATCGCCCACGCGCCGGACAGCCTGCGGACGTTGGTGGCCGCGGCGGGGACCGGCGGCTACGACCTCGTCTCGCAGATGGCGCGGCTGCGGGTCGTGAGCGGGTGGGAGCGCCTGGTCGTCCCGGCGTTCGTGTACTTCTTCGCGCAGCTCTATCCGTTCCGCTGGATCGGCCGCGCGGGCGGGCGGACCGCGGCGGCGGCGGGCGGGTGCGTGCTGCTGCGCGCGGACGCCGCCGAGCGGGCCCGGGTCCCCGACGCCATCCGGCACGCGGTCATCGACGACGTGGCGCTGGCACGGGCGGTCAAGCGCGCGGGCGGCCACATCTGGCTCGGCCTCGCCGACCGGGTCGACAGCGTGCGCCCCTATCCGCGCCTCGCCCATCTGTGGCGGATGGTGGCGCGCAGCGCCTACGCCCAGCTGCGGCACAACCCCGCGGTGCTCGTGGGGACGGTCGCGGGGCTCGCGGTGGTGTATCTGGCGCCGCCGGTCGCCCTGTTCGCGGGACTGGCCGCGAACAGCCCCGGCGCCGCGGTGCTCGGCGGGCTCGCCTGGCTGGTGATGACCGCGACGTATCTGCCGATGCTCCGCTACTACCGCCAGCCCCCGTGGCTCGCCCTCACGCTGCCCGCCACCGCGTTCCTCTACCTCCTGATGACGGTGGACTCCGCCGTGCAGCACTACCGGGGGCGGGGCGCGGCCTGGAAGGGCCGCACCTACGCCCGGCCCGGCACGTCGGCGCCGGAGGAGTCCCGCCCCTAGGGCCTGTCCCCCGCGCGTGGGGGCGCGGTCACTTGCGGCCCGGCGTCCAGTTCATGCCCCAGCCGTAGGCGTAGTCGATGGTCCGCTGGGGGCTCACGCCGCGCTCGGGCACGAGGTAGCGGGCCTCGCGCTGGACGGTGAGTTCGCCGCCGTTGTTGGTGATCAGCGCGAGGGCGCAGACCGTGGACGGCACCGTGCACTCGTCGAGGGAGAACTCGATCGGCGCGCCGTGCTGCGGGGTCAGCGTGACCGTGGCGTTCAGGTCGGCGAAGCTGCGCGCGCCCTCGTAGATGGTCACGAAGATGACCAGGCGCTTCAGCTCCTGGGAGTGGTCGAGGTTGACCGTCAGGTTCTCGCCGGTGGAGACGGCGCCCGTGCGGTCGTCGCCGTCCAGGAGGATGTACGGCGGCTGGTGCAGGGCGCCGAAGGCGTTGCCGAGTGCCTGGACGACGCCCTTGCGCCCGTCGGCGAGTTCGAACAGCGCGCACAGGTCGAGGTCGAGGTCGGCGTGCATGGCGACGGCTCGCCCGAGCTTGCTGGCCCAGCCCTTGAACTGCTTGCGCACCTCCCAGTTGAGGTTCACCCGCAGCGCTCCGGAGGTGCCGCCCTGCTTCGTCAGCGAGACCGAGGGCGCTTCCTTGGTCAGCGTGACCTTGGTGAGGCGCACCGGCTGCGCGGGCGCCGCGGCGGGCGGCGGCGGGGACGCGGGGGCGGGCGCCGCCACCGGAGGTGCCACGGGAGGCGCGGCGGGGGGTGCGACGGGCGACGCGGGAGCGGGGGCGGGCGTTGGGCTGGGCTGTGCCTGCTGGGGCTCGTCGACCGAGATGCCGTAGTCGGTGGCCAGGCCTTCGAGTCCGCTGCTGTAGCCCTGGCCGACGGCGCGGAACTTCCAGGCGCCCTGGCGGCGGTAGAGCTCGCCGAGGACGAAGGCCGTCTCCACGGTGGCGTCCGCGCTGTCGTACCGGGCGATCTCCGCGCCGCCGGCCGCGTCGAGGACGCGGATGTGCAGGCCGGGGACCTTGCCGAACGAGCCGCCGTCCGAGGAGGCGGCGAGGACCACCGTCTCGACCGCGGGCTCCACGCGCGCGAGGTCGATGACGAGCGAGTCGGTCACACCGCCGCCCGCGGACCGCTTGCCCTCGTGGCGCACCGCGCCCGATGCGTGCGTCGCCTGGTTGTAGAACACGAAGTCGGCGTCCGAGCGCACCTTCCCCGAGGCGCCGAGCAACAGCGCGGAGGCGTCCGCGTCCGGCACCCCGGGACCCGAGCCCCACCCCAATTCGACCCGCACCGAGGGTGCCTGCACGGGAACATTCGAACCTTTGGCCATTGACATGTTTGCCCCCATCACAAGTTGCCGGGTCGGCCGGGCCGCCGTTGCGTTCCGACCCAACCTATTACCTGGCATTCGAAGCGGTGCACGGGCGGTCCCCGCGGCGCCCTCCGGACGGACGCGGGAAGCCGGGAGAACACCGGAGGGCCGGACGCGGGACAGCCGCAGGACCCGCGCCGGTGGACCGCGGGTAACCCCGGTGCGCGCCGCCCTGAGCAACCCGCGTAGACCGCCGCATTTACACGATCCCTACGCCGCCGCGCGACCGATTTTCCCAAGTTCGCTCGCATTGGGGATCGGGCGGCCCCTGGCGACACGCAAAACAACCCTCTTATCGGTCTCCCCAACCAGCACATCAAGGGCTTAACTTATGGAGCATGACCTCCCCCCGCTCCACCTATGGCGGCGGTTACTACTCCGCGCCGTCCTTCCCGGACACCCCGATCTACGACTCCCTGGTCGCTGAGCGGGGCACCCCGCAGATCGCCCCGATCCGGGTCCCCTCCGCGTACGACACGGGCAGTCACCTCCCCGCCCTGCCGGCCCTGCCCGCCCTGCCCTCGGGCCCCTCGATGCACCCGGCGGCCGCCATGGCCCCCGCGCCGATGCCCGCGGCGGCCCACCCCAACCCGGCGTACGGATACGCCCCCGCCCCGCAGCCCGCTCCGCTGCAACAGGCCCCGGCGCCGTACATCCCGCAGCAGGCCGCGGGCCCGCGCGGCTATCCGGGACCGCAGCCGCAACGCCCCATGGGCCACGCGCAGCAGCCCCAGCGCCCCATGGGCAACACGGGTTACGAGGCGATGCGCCCCGCGGCGCCCCGCCCGGCCCCGGCCCCGCACGAGGACCCGTACAACCGGCAGTACCGCGGCTACTGATCGGCTGCGGCCGTCGCTGTCAGTGCCTGCTGGCAGGATGGCCGCATGCCGATTCCCGCGCTCCACTCGCTGCACATCCACCCGCTGAAGGCGGCCGGGGGGCACGCTCCGCGTGAGGCCGTCGTCGAGCCCTGGGGGCTCGCGGGTGACCGGAGATGGGTGCTCGTCGACAGCGCGGGCAAGGCCGTGACGCAGCGGCCCCATCCGGGTCTCGCGACAGTCGCCGTCGAGCTCCTGCCCGACGGCCGCATACGCATGTCCGCGCCCGGCGCCCGCCCGCTCACGGTCGCCGTGCCGGAGCCCGGGGCGACGGTGCCCGTGCAGTTCCCGCGGGACAAGACCGAGGGCGTTCCCGCCGGGCCCGCGGCACACGCGTGGTTCAGCGCGCTCCTCGGCGTGGACGTCCGCCTGTGCCACCTCGACGACCCGGCGACCCGCCGCCCCATCGCCGCGGAGTACGGCAGGCCCGGCGAGACCCTCTCCTTCGCCGACGCCCTGCCGCTCCTGCTCACCACGCTCTCCTCCCTCGACGCCCTGAACTCCCTCATCGCGCAGGGCGACCACGCGGACGAGGGCCCGCTCCCCATGGACCGCTTCCGGCCGAACGCGGTGGTGGCGGGCACCCCGCCCTGGTCGGAGGACGACTGGTCGCGCCTGGCCATCGGCGACGTGGCGTTCCGGGTGGCCAGGAAGTGCGCGCGCTGCGTGGTGACCACCACCGACCAGCGCACCGCCGAGCGCGGCAAGGAGCCGCTGCGCACCCTCGCCCGGCACCGCCGCGTCGGTAAGCAGTTGCTCTTCGGGCTGCAACTCGTGCCCGAGTCGACCGGGACCATTCGTGTCGGTGACCCGGTGCGGATCCTCGAATGAACGGGCGGGACCCGGGGAACCCGACGTCCGTGGGCGGACGTTGACGTACCGGGCGCGGTCGGGTCGACGCGGAAGGGGTTCAGGACTGTGCGAGCGATCACCGGACTCTGGCGCTGGCGCCACAACCCGCTGCGGCGCCGCACCGACATCGCCGAGGCCTGGACGGCCCTCGTCGCCCTCGTCCTGATCCTCGTCGCCGCCCCCGTCGCCGGAGCGGTCACGGGCCTGCTCACGCACGACGCGCTGCAACGCGCGGTCACCGCCCAGCGCGAGTCCCGCCACAGCGTCACCGCCACCGTCCTCCAGCGCTACGACAAGGTGCCCGTGGACCCCGACCCCGAGACCTCCTCCGCCCGCGACGCGCACCGCAGGGTCTTGGCGAGCTGGACCGCCCCCGACGGCTCCGGACACACGGGCACGGTCGCCACGGGCCTCGAGTCCCCCCGCCCCGGCGACCGTTTCCGGGTCTGGACCGACGCCGAGGGCCACGTCGTCGGCCGCCCCCTGGACACCGCCACGGCGTCGACGCACGCCGCCCTGGCCGGCTTCGGCGCGGCCCTGTGCTGCGGCGGGCTCGTCGAGGGCGGCAGGCGCCTGGTCCTGCGGCGCCTGGTCCGCCGCCGTCACGCCCGCTGGGACCAGGCCTGGAACAGCGCGGGCCCGGACTGGGGCAGGGCGGGCACGGGCGCCTGAGCAGGCGGGATCCATCGCCACCGGCCCGGCCATCGGGTCAACTCGCCCTCCTCGCGCGCGCTACGGTGGACCGGGCGAACTCTTCGGCCTCCTTGCGCGCGGGCGCGAGGCCCGCGTAATCCGAGGTGGGGGCAGAGCAACTCCATGGCACAGGGCACGGTCCAGGTGACGCACACCGGTACGTCGCGGTGGCGGCGCCGCACGGGCGAGTACGCATCGCTGGCAGCCGCCCTCGATGCCGCGGGCGACGGCGACATCCTGACGGTGGCCCCGGGGACGTACCGCGAGAACCTCGTGGTCGAGCGGGCGGTCACGCTGCGCGGCCCCGAGGGCTCCCCCGGCTCCGTGCGCATCGCGCCGGTGGACGGGGTGCCGCTGACGGTGCGGGCGTCCGCGCTCGTGCAGGACCTCCATGTGGAGGGCCAGGACTCGGCGGCGCCCGCGCTGCTCGTCGAGGACGGCGCGCCCGAGCTCAACGACATACGGGTGATGACGCGCTCCGCCTGCGGCATCGAGGTGCGCGGCGGCGCCCGCCCGACGGTGCGCCGCTGCACGGTCGACAACCCGGGCGGCGTCGGCATCGGCGTGCTCGACGGTGGCGGCGGTGTGTTCGAGGAGTGCGAGGTCGTCGCCGCGGGCCAGTCCGGCGTCTCGGTGCGCGGCGGCGGCCGTCCGCGCCTGGAGCGCTGCCGGGTGCACCACGCGTCGGGCGCGGGTCTGTCGGTCACCGGTGAGGGCAGCGGCCTGGAGGCCGTCGGCTGCGAGGTGTACGAGATCAAGGGCTCGGGCGTGCAGGTCACCGCTCGGGCGACGGCGCAGCTGACGGACTGCGGTGTGCACCGCACGACGTCCGACGGCGTCACCCTCGACACCGACGCCGTCCTCACCCTCGCCGACTGCCGCATCCACGACATCCCCGAGAACGCCGTCGACCTGCGCTCCCGCGCGGTGCTCACACTGACCCGCACCACGGTGCGCGAGTTCGGCCGCAACGGCCTCTCGGTGTGGGACCCGGGCACCCGCGTGGACGCCAACCAGTGCGAGATCCACGACAGCACGGGCGACTACCCTGCGGTCTGGGTCAGCGACGGCGCGACGGCCGTCCTGGAGTCGTGCCGGGTGCACGACGTGCCGGACGCGCTGTTCGTCCTCGACCGCGGCTCGCGCGTCGACGTCGTCGACAGCGATCTCACCCAGGTCCGCAACACGGCGGTGTCGGTCAGCGACGGCGCGACGGCGCAGCTGGACGACGTACGCATCAGGGAGGCCGCGACCGGCGCGTGGTTCCGCGACCACGGCAGCGGCGGCGTCCTCGCCAACTGCACGGTGGACGGCACCCAGACGGGCGTCATCGTCACCAAGGGCGCCGACCCCACCATCGAGCGGTGCACGGTCACCGCACCCGCCGAGGCCGGTTTCTACGTCTCCGCGGGCGGCCGCGGCAGCCTGGACCGCTGCAAGGTCACCGGCAGCGGCGGGTACGGCTTCCATGTGATCGACGGCTGCCGGACGACGCTGCGCCGGTGCCGCACGGAGCGGTGCGCGCGCGGGGGGTACGAGTTCGCGGAGGACGGGCCGCTGGTCGAGGACTGCACGAGCGACGAGAGCGCGGGGGTGCGGCCCGCCGTGCGGGAGGCGGCACCGCAGACGGCCACGCAGGCCGTGGGGCTGCTCGGTGCCATGCCGGGCCCGCGCCCCGCGCAGCCGCCCGCCGCGGCCGTGCCCGCACCGGCGTCCCGCTCGCCGAAGGCGGTGCTCGGCGAACTCGACACGCTGGTGGGCCTGGAGAGCGTCAAGCGCGAGGTGCGTGCGCTCACCGACATGATCGAGGTGGGTCGGCGCCGCCAGGAGGCGGGGCTCAAGGCGGCTTCGGCGCGCCGTCATCTGGTCTTCACGGGCTCCCCCGGCACCGGCAAGACGACCGTGGCCCGGCTCTACGGCGAGATCCTCGCCGCGCTCGGTGTCCTGGAGCGCGGCCATCTCGTCGAGGTGTCCCGCGTGGACCTGGTGGGCGAGCACATCGGCTCCACGGCGATCCGCACCCAGGAGGCCTTCGACCGGGCGCGCGGCGGGGTGCTCTTCATCGACGAGGCCTACGCGCTCTCCCCCGAGGACTCCGGGCGCGACTTCGGCCGTGAGGCCATCGACACGCTCGTGAAGCTGATGGAGGACCACCGGGAGGCGGTGGTCGTGATCGTCGCGGGCTACACGGCGGAGATGAGCCGCTTCCTGTCCGTCAACCCCGGGGTGGCGTCCCGGTTCTCGCGCACCATCACCTTCGGCGACTACGCGCCCGAGGAGCTCCTGCGCATCGTCGGGCAGCAGGCCGAGGAACACGAGTACACCCTCGGTCAGGGCACGGGCGAGGCGCTGCTCAAGTACTTCACGGCCATCCCCAAGGGTCCGGCGTTCGGCAACGGCCGCACGGCGCGCCAGACGTTCGAGGCCATGGTGGAACGGCACGCGGGCCGGGTGGCCCAGCTGGCGGCGCCGAGCACGGACGACCTCACCCTGCTGTATCCGGAGGATCTGCCGGATCTGCCGGATCTGCCGTAGCCGCCGTGTCCGTCGCCGCCACCGATGCTCCCGCGCCGGTGTCCGCCCCGCCCACCGATGCCTCCGCGCCGGTGTCCGCCCCCGCCGCCGGGCGCGGCGCGGGCACCGCGGGCTTGAGGCGGGCGAGCAGCCGGGTGCGCTCCTCGGCGAACGCCGGGTCGGCCTGGTAGTCGCCGTGCCCGAGTATCGGCGTGGGCAGGGGGTGTGCCTCGGTGCGGCCGTAGGCGAGCGGGTCGCGCAGCGGTGCCCGGTCGACCTGCGGCCCGCGGTCGCCGTGCAGCCGGACGGGACCGCCGATGGGGTCGGTGAGGCGGTACAGGTTGCGCCAGCAGTCGACCTCGCGGTGCAGGGAGCCGAGGGCCGCGGGTCCGAAGTGCGCGGGGAACCAGCGGCCGTAGAGGCGTTCGAGGGGCGAGCCGTAGGTGAGCAGGGCGACGCGCTTGCGTACGGCAGGGTGCAGCTGCCAGGCCGCCGCGGCGGCGAGCACACTGCCCTGGGAGTGCCCCGACAGGACGAGACGACCCCCCGTGGCGCGGGTCCAGGTGTGCATGCGCCAGGTCAGGTCGGGCACCGCGCGCTCGGCGTAGCAGGGGGGCGCGAAGGGGTGGGCGGCGCGCGGCCAGAACGTGCCGACGTCCCACAGGATGCCGATGGTGCGGCGGGCCGACGGGTCGCGGTAGGCGCGGCGGCCCCAGGTGACGAAGAGTATGAAGCCGAAGCCGATCAGCCAGGAGCCGAGGGCCTGGGCGGTCTCGGCGAAGCCCTGGACGAAGGGCGGGGTGTCCCGCGCCGCCCGGCCGGGCACCTTGCCGGTGGTCCAGGCGCCGATGAGCGCCACCGCGCCGAGGAGCAGGGTGGTGCCGGAGGTGATGCCGACGATCCGGGGCGCCCGGTCGGTGAGGGACGCGCCGACGCGGGTGCGCGCGATGCGGCGGGTACGCGTGGCGTCCCTGCGCTCGTTGGGATAGTCGAGCGGCACCTGGGCCAGTTCGCGCCGCAGCAGCCGCGCGGAGCGCACGGCCAGCCAGCCGCACAGCACGGCGACGACCACGAGGAGCGGCGGGATGACGGACGCCTGCCAGGTGAGGAGCGCGGGCGGCCCGTCGATGGAGCCGCCCGCACCGGGCGATCCCGACCCGTCGAGCCAGTCGGCGACGCGCTGCGACCCGCCGCCCGACATCACCCCGCCCAGGGCGCAGGCCAGCATGGCCACGGCGGGGCCGCCGAGCCCGCGCACGGCGGTGCGGGCGTCGGGCGCGCCGCGGAAGATGAGGGCGGCGACCACGCCGAGGGCCAGGACGAGGGCGCCCTGGACGAGGGCGATGCCGCCGAAGACGGTGTTGCCGGGCAGCCGTCCCGCCGACGACCAGTCGGGCCGTGACCAGCCGGCGTACCCGACGGTGAGGACGAGCAGGGCAAGGGCGGCGACCGGCAGCCTGCGCACCAGGGCGCGGTCGACGCGCCGGTCGAGGCGGTTCTCGCTGCGGCCCCTGCGGCACACCACCCACACCACGGACGCGCCCGAGGCGACCAGGGCCGCCGACAGTGCCCAGCCCGCGATGTCGAGGAGCGCCGGGCCGCCGGGCCGCCGGTCCTGGCGGGCGGCCGACGCGCCGACGGCGGCGGCGACCGTCAGGAGGCCCGCAGCGGTGTGCGCGGCGCGCAGGCGGGCGACGATCCGGCGCCCGTACCAGAACCCCGGCTTGCCGAGGGCGTTGCGGGTGGTCTCCTCCGGGTCCGGTCGGTGGGGCATCGGCTGCTGGGACTCGTACGCGCTCCAGGTGCGGTGGGACAGGTACCAGAGCAGGCCGGTGAGGGCGGCGGGCAGGGTCGCGGCGAGGGCCAGGCGGCGGCCGGGCTGCGACCACCAGCCGCCGCCCCCGCCGGGCCGGGGCGCGAGGAAGCCGAGCCAGGAGTGGTCGTTCGCGCAGGCGGCGGTGCCCGCGCACTGCCAGGCCGCCAGGTCGATCGCTATCTCGCAGGCGGCGGCGACCAGGAGCACGGTCAGGGTGAGGGCGAGCAGCCGCACGAGGAGGCCGTAGGCGCGCACGGCGCGCCGCGCGCGGCGGGCCGTGGGCCGCATCCAGTGGGCGAGGTTGACGACCATGAACGGCAGGAGCAGCAGCCACAGGGCCCGGGAGCCGTTGCCGGACGTCAGATTGCACCAGACGTAGGCCTCGGGGACCGGGCGTTCGCGGTAGTCCTGCGGGTGTTCCTCGGCGTCCACGTCGTCGGTGCGGCGGTAGACGGCCGCGGTCCTGTCACCGGAGACGGAGACGGTGCGCGGATCGCCGAGCATCGCCTCCGGTGTGGTGCCGCCGACGCCGTGGACGAGCAGTTCCAGGGCGATCGGCTCGTGCTGTTCCCCGTGCTTCCCGTGCTCCCCGTGCTCCCCGTGCTCCACTGTTCCGCATCCCCCGAGTCGTGCGCTGTGACGAGTCTCGTACGGCCACGCAAGGACACCAGGATCGCCGCTGCGCGCTCCGTGCGCAGCCTCCGTCACGTAATCTCCCCCTTCCGTGCCTTTGTCGGGCGTGCCCGGTCGGTGGCGTGCGCGGCGAGGGCTCGTGCGAGGATGAAGCGACCCGGTGACGGGCTCCGAGCGGGTGGAAAGGGCATGGACCTGTCGTGAGCGAGAATCAGAACCTCCTCGCGGAGCAGCGTCGCGCCCTGATCCTGGACGAGGTCCGCAGGCGCGGTGGCGTCCGGGTCAATGAACTCACCAGGAAACTGGGCGTGTCCGACATGACCGTCCGTCGTGATCTGGACGCCCTCGCCCGCCAGGGAGTCCTGGAGAAGGTGCACGGCGGCGCGGTCCCGGTGGCGGAGGCCAGTACGCACGAGCCGGGCTTCGAGGCGAAGTCGGGGCTCGAGCTGAGCGCCAAGGAGGACATCGCGCGGACCGCGGCGTCGCTGGTGGCGCCGGGCACGGCCATCGCGCTCTCCGGTGGCACCACGACGTACGCGCTCGCCCACCAGCTGCTCGACGTGCCCGACCTGACCGTGGTGACGAACTCGGTGCGGGTCGCGGACGTCTTCCACTCGGCGCAGCGCAGTTCGGGCCGGAGCCAGGGCGCTGCCACGGTGGTCCTCACCGGTGGGGTGCGCACGCCGTCGGACTCGCTGGTCGGACCGGTCGCCGACCAGGCCATCGCGGCGCTCCACTTCGACGTGCTGTTCCTCGGCGTGCACGGCATATCGGCAAAGGCGGGGCTCTCCACACCGAATCTGGCGGAGGCGGAGACCAATCGCCGTCTGGTGCAGTCCGCGCGCCGTGTGGTCGTGGTCGCGGACCACACCAAGTGGGGCACGGTGGGCCTGAGTTCGTTCGCCGCCCTCGGGCAGGTCGACACGCTGGTCACGGACGCGGGCCTGCCCGGCCGTGCGCGCGCGGAGATTGCCGAGCACCTGCGCAGGCTTCTGATCGCGGGTGTGCCGGGCGACGGCGAACCCGGGACGGACCTGCCCGGCGAACCCGGGACGGACCTGCCGGGCGAACCCGGGACGGACCTGCCGGGCGGAGCCGGGGACGCGGCAGACAGCTGACGGCGCCCCGGTTGGAGTGGCCGGGCCGACCGCCCGGCTTCGCCGAGGGGGCGCGTTCCATGCGGCACCGGCCGGCCCGCCGCGGACTCGACCGGAGCTTCACCACCACCGTCGTCGACCTCGACCGCCGTCCGGCACGGAGGAGCGCCCCCTAGACCTCCTGGCCCTCCTGGACCTCCTGAACCTCCTGGCCCTCCCGGGCCTCCTGGGTCGCGGCGGGCCATCGGCCGGTGGCGAGCAGGATCTCGATGGTCCGTTCGTACGGCGTGATGTCGAGGCCCTGCCCGGCGAGCCAGGTGTCCGAGTAGTACTTGTCCAGATACCGGTTGCCCGGGTCGCAGATGAGGGTGACGACGCTGCCCTTGCGGCCCGCGGCCACCATCTCCGCGACGATGCGCAGGGCGCTCCACAGCCCCGTACCGGTCGAACCGCCCGCCTTGCGGCCGATGGCGCGGTCCAGTGCGCGCACGGCCGCCACGCTCGCCGCGTCCGGGACCTTCATCATGCGGTCGATGGCGCCGGGCACGAAGCTCGGTTCCATCCGCGGCCTGCCGATGCCCTCGATGCGGGAGCCGCAGTCGCTGGTGGCTTCGGGGTCGTGGTGCGTCCAGCCGTCGAAGAAGCAGGAGTTCTCCGGGTCGGCGACGCAGATCCGGGTGTCGTGCTGCAAGTAGTGCACATAGCGGGCGATGGTCGCGGAGGTGCCGCCGGTACCCGCCGTGGCGACGATCCAGGCGGGTTCCGGGTAACGCTCGAGGCGCAGTTGCTGGAACATCGACTCGGCGATGTTGTTGTTGCCGCGCCAGTCCGTGGCCCGTTCCGCGTAGGTGAACTGGTCCATGTAGTGGCCGCCGGTCTCGACGGCGAGCCGGGCCGACTCCGCGTACATGGTGCGGGAGTCGTCCACGAAGTGGCACCGGCCGCCGTGGAACTCGATCAGGCGGCACTTCTCGGCGCTCGTCGTGCGCGGCATCACCGCGATGAAGGGCACGCCGATGAGTTTCGCGAAGTACGCCTCGGAGACGGCCGTCGAGCCGCTGGAGGCCTCGATCACGGGGCGGTCCGGGCGGATCCAGCCATTGCACAGGCCGTAGAGGAACAGCGAACGGGCGAGGCGGTGTTTGAGGCTGCCGGTCGGGTGCGTCGACTCGTCCTTCAGATACAGGTCGATGCCCCAGTGCTCGGGCAGCGGGAAGCGCAGCAGATGGGTGTCCGCGGACCGGTTGGCGTCCGCCTGGACCTTGCGCACGGCCTCTTTCAGCCAGGAGCGGTAGCCCTCGTCGCTGCGGTCCACGTCGAGGGTGGCCATCGGCTCGTCGATCGGATCGTGCTGGGTGGTGCGCACCGCATGGCTCCTCAGCCTCGTGCCGGAGCCGGTTGGAGCCGGCCTCACACCTCGATGATAGACACCCAGAACACCGTTCTCACCTGCATAAACACACCTTTTGGCCGCTCAAAGGCACTGCTTTCCCACGGCTGGGGCCGACCGGCGGCGGCGCCGTCGCGCGCCGAAAGTGGCATGTGCGACGTGGCCGGACACACTGGCCCTCGGCGCCGCGTGCGGGCACACTGCACCGCAGCGGCGGGGGCAGTTTTTCTGTAGGCGTACGACGGCGCGCGACGCGCCGGACGCGCGATCAGGCGCACCATCACCAGGCGCACGAGAGGGCGGAGCCACATGGCAGAGCCGGAGTTCAGGGCCATGGGCGTGCGGATCGGGCGGCGGCTCAGGTCGCTGACGCACGCGGGCCAGGTCCGGATCAGCGACGGCAGGCTGGAACTGCTCACCAGTTACGGCACGGAGATCGACAGCGCGCCCCTGCGGGCGGTGCGCGCGAGCAAGCCGTGGTTCGCCCCGCACGACCGGGCCCTGGCCGAGGTGAACGGCACCCGGTATCTGCTCACCCTCGGCGCACACGATCCGGCGCCCGGTGAGGCCGGGCCCCCCACCGTCCGTACCTTCCTTCAGGCACTGCACTCGGCAGCGGGCGGACGCCGGAGCTGAGGGGCGCGAGGCGGGCGCGAGTTGCACGCCCGCACCCACTGGGTCACGCTGGTCTCACATCACTCTGGGTTTACCGGCGATTACGCTGCGAACCAGCCCGCCGGGCCACCACAGCAGGCGGCAGTACCGCACAACGGCCCCTGCTGGATCCGAACGCCGTCTTCTTCCGGACCTCAATTCGGGGAGTCGCACCGTGATCAGCCAGCCAAGCAGGCATTGCACGGTAGAGCTCCAAGCCCTGCCGTCGCGGATCGGCCAAGTCCGCAGAATCGTATCGGCGCAGTTGCGCTATTGGCATCTGGACCCTCTCATCGACCAGGCCGCGCTCGGGGTGACCGAGCTCCTGGCCAACGTCCACCGGCACGCGGAGCCGGACAAGACGTGCACCGTGGAGATCGAGCTGCTGCTCGAACGGCTCATGGTCTCCGTGCACGACCACGACCCGCGCCTTCCGGTCGTCACCGAGGCCGACCCTTTCGAGACCTGCGGGCGCGGGCTCGCCATGGTCGCCGCGGTCAGCGAGAGCTGGGGCGTGCAGTCACAGGGCGACGCGGGCAAGGTCGTCTGGTTCACGCTCTGCGCCCCGTCGTCCCCCCTGACGGCACCCGCGTACCCCGTGTACGGCGCCGACGGCGCGCAACCGTTCGCCGCCGACACCGGTGCGCACGCTCCCGCCCGGTCGGCCGTTGCCGGCTGACCGGGCGGTGACCTCTTCACCGCTCCGCCGCGCGCTCACTCGGCGGCGAAGGACCGCGGCACGTCGAGCCGGGCGACGCGCCGGGCGGGCCGCAGCCCCGCGACGGCTCCCGCCGTGCGGCCCACCAGGGTGACCACGGCGAGCTGCGCAGGCGGCAGCGCGAAGGCGAACGCGGTGCCGGACGCTTCGTCACAGGCCCGCACGAGGAAGCGGCCGATGAAGCCGCCGAGCGCGAGACCGCCCGCCGTGCCGAACGCGGCGACCAGGACGGACTCCCACCGGACCATGGCCCGCGGCTGCCCGCGGGTCTGGCCGACGGCCCGCGGCAGCCCCGGTTCGCGGGTGCGTTCGTGCACCGGGAGGGTGCGGGTGTTGGCGATGCCGAGGAGCGCGATGAGCACGGCGAGCGCCAGCAGGGCGTAGACGAGGGACGGCGCCGAGGTCGAAGGACTCGGCGGGCGCGACGGGGTCGGTGACGGTCAACGCCCTTCCCCCGCCGTCGACTTCGGCCACGCCCGTGCCGAGGCCGACGGCCGTGGCGACCTCGGGGCGTTCGGCCACGGCGGGTGCGAGGCGCGGGCTGAGGCCGCTGCCGCCCGCGCCGAACGGCGGGGTGCCGACCGCGACGTCACCCGCGAACGAACGCGACACCGTCCGGTCCATGGTGGCCCTCAGCGAGGCGCCGAAGACCGTGAACAGGCTGACGACGGCGACGCCGATCATCAGGGCGCGGAGCCGGACGTCAGCGTGTCCAGACCGGCGGCGCAGTGCATCAGCGTGGGCTTGCCCGAGCGGCTTCGGATCGATCGCCTCCGCGACTCCTCGCCGAACGGCCCCGAGTCGTCGTACGGCCAGCGGCCGTGCGGGTACCTCCGCGGGAGTACGCGGGGCCGTGACGGCTGCTTCGACCACCCGGCGGTCGGGCCCTCACGATCATGCCCACCCCCTGCCGCGGACCAGGGCACCGGGCACAGCCGGTGTGCTCGTCCGGAACAGGCAAAGGGGGGTGTCCCGTACGGGACAGACAGGACATGCGGCGCGGGATTGACTTCCCGCCAACCACTCGATGAACGAGCCAAGGGAGTCCGTCCCATGCCTGAGCAGCCGAAGAACGAGTTCTGGAAGAACCTCAAGCCGATCGAGAACTCGTTCAAGCCGGACGCGCTGCCGGAGGTCTATCTCTCCGACGCCGCCACCGACGACGACCGCTACTACGCGCCCTTCACCGACACCGTCAGCTCCCGCCCGCTGTGGATCAACGTGAAGGACAACACGTGGTCCGACATCCTGCGGGCCAAGGAGGCGGGCCTGGTCAATCGCCACTACCACCCGCACGAGGTGTTCGCGTACACCATCTCCGGCAAGTGGGGCTACCTGGAACGGCCCTGGACGGCCGCCGCGGGTGACTTCGTGTACGAGGCTCCGGGCGAGGGCCACACCCTGGTCGCGTACGAGAGCGAGGAGCCGATGAAGGCGCTCTTCATCGTCAAGGGCCCGCTCATCTGGCTGGACGAGAACGGCGAGCCCAACGGGTTCTTCGACGTGCACGACTACATCGAGATGTGCCGCCGCCACTACGACGAGGTCGGCATCGGCGCCGACTACGTCAACTCCCTGTTCCGCTGACCGGCAGCCTCCGCAACCCGAGTCCAGAACCCGACATGAGGTCGCCATGACCAGACCCTCTTCCCGGTCCGGCGCCGCGCCGCCGGACCCGGCGGCGGCACCCGGGGACGCCGGGGCCCGCCGCTACGAGCACCGGCTGCTGCTCGTCCTCTTCGCGGCCTTCGGCTTCGTCTTCTTCGACCGCCAGGCGCTGACCTTCCTCGCCCCGTTCATCTCCGACGACTTCCACCTCTCGCACACGGCCCTGGGCGTCCTGTCCGGTGTGCTCGCGCTCACGTGGGCACTGTCGGGTCTCGTCTGCGGCAGGCTGGCGGACCGGTACGGCCGCCGCCCGGTCCTGATCGCCGCCGTCGTGCTGTTCTCCTGCTTCTCCGCGGCGGGCGGCCTGATGACCGGCTTCGCCGGTCTGCTGATCGCCAGGGCCCTGATGGGCCTCGCGGAGGGCGCGGTCCTGCCGCTGGCGCAGTCGCTGATGGTGGAGGCCTCGCGGGAGCACCGGCGGGGCCTGAACATGGGCCTGCTCCAGGGGTCGTCCGCGGGGCTGCTCGGCGGCATCGTCGCCCCGCTGGTCGTGGTCTGGATCGCCGAGCACCACAGTTGGCGGACGGCGTTCCTGGTCACCATCGTGCCCGGGCTGCTGATCGCCGTGTGGATCGCGCGGTCGGTGCGTGAGCACCCGCCCGCCCCCGTGCTCCCCGCCGCCCCCGAAGCCACCGCGCCGGAAGCCACCGCGCCGGAGGCGGCCGCCCCTTCGCTGCGCGAGGTGCTGCGGGAGGTCCTCGCGCACCGCAACATCGTGCTGTGCGCCCTGGCGGCCTGCTGCTACCTGACCTGGTTCACGGTCATCATCACCTTCACGCCCACCTACCTGGAGGACGAGAAGGGCTTCTCCTCCGGCACGATGAGCCACGTCATGACCTGCTTCGGCGTGGCCTGGGTGCTGTGGGGCTTCCTGACCCCGGCGGTGTCCGACCGGATCGGCCGGCGGGGCGCGCTCATCGCCTTCACCGTCGTGGCGGCGCTGTGCCCGCTGGCCGTGGTGTACGTCGACGACCCGGTGCTGCTCGGCGGCGTCGTGCTGCTCACCTACACCGGCCTCGGCTGCTTCACGCTGATCATGGCGACCATTCCGGCCGAGACCGTGCCGCGCCGGACGCTGACCGTCGCCCTCGGCCTGGTCATGGGCGTCGGTGAGCTGGCGGGCGGGTTCCTCGGGCCCCTGGTCGCCGGTCTCGCCTCGGACGTCTGGGGTCTGGACGCGGCGATGTACATCTCGTCCGGCGGCGCCGTCGCCGTGGTGCTGCTCGCCCTCGGGCTGCGGGAGACCGCCCCCGCGGTGCTGCGCCGCAGGGCCGCCGGCGCCGGGCCCGCCCACGACACCACACCGGTCACCATCTCGGAGAGTGCGCCATGAAGGCCGCGGTCTGGTACGGAGCGCGCGATGTACGGGTCACCGAGCGGGAGGTGACCCCGCCGGGCCCGGACGAGGTGCTCCTCTCGGTGGCGTACTGCGGCATCTGCGGCAGCGACCTGCACGAGTACGCCGACGGCCCGCACTCGGTGCCGGTCGGCGAGGCCCACCCCGCCTCGGGCGTCCGCGCCCCGCTCGTCCTCGGGCACGAGTTCTGCGGCACGGTCACCGCCGTGGGCCCGGGTGTGCGGGGCCTCACGTCCGGTGACCGCGTCGCGGTCGAACCGCACTACCGCTGCGGCGCCTGCCCGCGCTGCCTGGCGGGCGAGTACAACATCTGCCGCCACTTCGGCTTCGCCGGTCTGATGGGCCACGGCGGGCTCGCCGAGTACGCCACGGTGCCCGCGTACATGGCGCACCGGCTGCCCGACGAGGTGCCCTTCGAGCAGGCGGCCCTCTTCGAACCGGCCTCGGTCGCGCTGCACGCGCTTCGGCGCGGCGGGGACGCCGACAGCGTGGCCGTCGTCGGCCTCGGCCCGGTCGGACTCCTCACCGTGCTGCTCGCCGCGCGGCGGGGCGTCCGAAGGATCGTCGCCTGCGACGTCGACCCCGCCCGGCTCGGCCTCGCCGCGCGCCTCGGCGCGAGCGAGGTGGTGGACGCCCGCGACACCGGAGAGGGGGGCGCGGGGCCCCGGGTGCGTGCCGCCTGCGGCGGTGAAGGCGCCGACGTGGCCTTCGAGGCGGTCGGCTCCCAGGCGGCCCTGGACACCTGCCTGGCGGCGACCCGCCGCGGCGGTCGGACCGTCCTCGTGGGGCTGGGGCGCCGCGTCAGCTTCGACTCCTCGGCGCTTGTGGACAACGAGCACTCGATCGTGGCGAGTGTCGGCTACCGGGACACCTACCCGGAGCTGATCCGGCTCGTCGGCACGGAGGGCCTGGACCTCCGCCCCGTGGTGACGTCCGTCATCGGCCTCGACGACGTGGTGCGTGCGGGGTTCTCGGCGCTGCTCGACGGCGGCGACCAGATCAAGATCCTGGTGTCGCCCTCGGCCCCGGCGTCGGACTCGGACTCGGACTCGGTTTCGGCCTCGGCTTCGGCCTCGGTTCCCGACTCGGTGTGGGCCCCGGTCCCGGACCCGGTCCCGGAAGCGCGTACCCCGGCGGCCCCGGCGCCCGCCGGACGGAGAGGAGACAGCCGATGACCACCGGCGCACCGACAGGCCCCGGCACCGGGCCCGCACCGCCCGCCGCGGGCACCGGCCCCGGCGCCGCCCCGCCGTTCCCCGGCCCCGACGCCTTCGCGGGCCGCACCGCGCTGGTCACCGGCGGTACCTCGGGCATCGGGGCGGCCACCGCAGAGCTGCTGGCGGAGCTGGGCGCCCGGGTGTACGCCCTGGGGCTGCCGCCCGCGCCCGGCGGTGAACCGCCCCGGCACGAGCGGGTGCGCGTCGTCGAACAGGACGTGACCGACCGGGAGGGCCTTGCCCGGCGCATCGCGGAGACCGGCACCCTGGACCACTTGGTGGTCTGTGCGGGCATGAGCGCGGACCGCGCCGAGTACGAGCCCGCGACCTGGGACCGCGTCCTCGCGGTCAACCTTGGCGCGGCGATGACGGCGTGCGAGGCGGCCCGGCCGCTGCTGGCCCGCCGGGCGGACTCCGGCGGCACCGGCAGCTCCGGCGGCACCCGCGGGTCCGGCGGCACCGGCGGCACCGGCGGCACCGGCGGCTCCATCGTCACCGTCTCATCCATGTTCGCGCTGTTCGGCAGCCGGGACCGGCCCGCCTACAGCGCAAGCAAGGGCGGCGTCTCCCAGCTCACGCGTTCCCTGGCGGCCGAGTACGCGTCCGACGGCATCCGGGTGAACGCGGTGGCGCCGGGCTTCGTCGTCACCCCGCTGGCCCGCGGGGTGCTCGACGACCCGGCGGCGGCAGGTGCCGTGCTCGCCCGCGTCCCGCTGGGGCGCCTCGGGCTGCCCCGCGAGGTCGCCTCGGTGATCGCGTTCCTGTGCGGCCCCGCGGCTGCCTACGTCAACGGCGCGGTGATCCCCGTCGACGGCGGCTACTCGGCGGTCTGAGACCCGGCCCCGTCGAACCGGGCCCCCGCCGCACCCCCCGGTCGACCCGGGCCCGCCCCGCCCTGCCGCCCCCGTTCGACGGCCCGCCCAGGAGTTCCGGGGCGGGCTGTCGGACGGGGGCCCGTCTTCGGGTCGTGACCGGAGCCGGATCGCCGAGTAGCCTTCGTTCACGGCCACAGCACACGGGCACCCCCGCCCCGCCCGGCTCCGGCGGAACCTCTCCGACAGAACCACTACGGCGGACCCTGCCCGACGCGTCGAACCCCGGCGGGCCCCGCCCGGCGCATCCGGCCCGGCCCCTCCGGCCCGACCCGCAGGGGCCCGCTTCGAAGGCGCACTCCCCCGCGGCGCGCAGGACACTGGCTCACGGCAGCAAGGAGGCCGAGTTGACCGGACACCCCGCCACCGTGTTCTCCCGAGTGTCGACACGGTCGGTCGACCAGGCGGACCGCGTCGACCTCTGGGAGGACTACAACCGGCAGGCCCTGGTCGGCCTGACCTGTTCCCCGTACTCCGACGACGGACTTCTCGCCACCCAGACCAACGTCGGCCTCGGCAGCCTGCGCCTGGCCGACATCGCCGGGAACGAGCACGTCATCGAGCGCAACGCGCGGCTGTGCCGGGAGACGCCCAAGGACTCCGTCTTCGCGACCCTGCTGGTCTCGGGGCAGGCGGTCTTCTTCCACAGCGGCGGCTGCCTCAGCCTCGGCGCGGGCGACCTGGTCCTGTACGACACCCGCCGCTCCTACCTGCTCGGTTTCCCCACGACCATGCGCCAGCTCCTGGTGGACATCCCCCGGGAGGTCTTCGCCGAACGCTGCCTGTCCGCCGAGCTCGCGGCACCGCTGGTCTTCGGGCGGCGGTCGTCGGCCGACGCCCCGGCGGTGCGGGTCCTGGAGTCCGTGCTGGCCGGCTGGTTCGCCCAGCGGGAGCCCGGTGACGTGACGGGCACCGAGGGCACCGTCCTCGGGCTGGTGCGCTCGCTCGCGGCGTCCCGGTTGGGGGACGGGCGGCCCGGGGACGACCAGGGCGCCCGGCTGCTGCTCGCCAAGGAGTACATCGACCAGCGCCTGTCCGACCCCCGGCTGTGCGCGGAGCACGTCGCCGACGCGGTGGGCGTCTCCACCCGGCAGCTGCGCCGCGACTTCCGGCAGGCCGGGCTCAGCCCCTCCCGCCACATCCTGGAGAGCCGCCTGACGCGGGCCCACCAGCAGCTCACCGACCCCGGTTCGGCACGCCTGACGGTGGCCGACATCGCGCACGTCTGGGGCTTCGCCAGCCAGTCGCACTTCACCCGCGTCTTCCGCGAGCGGTACGGGCGGACCCCGGGCGAGCTGCGCCCGGCCGCGCCCGGCTGCCCGGACTGACCAGCGCGACGGCGGGGGGACGGCACGGGGCGCCGGAGGTCGGCGCAGGGCTCGGGCGGGGGTCGGGACGGAGCTCGGCCGCAGCCGTAACTCCGTCCCCGGCCCCCGTCGCGACTGCCGTCACCGGCCGGCGTCGTCCTCCCCCAGCACGCGCTGGGCCACGGCGAACGCGGAGTTGGCTGCCGGGACACCGCAGTAGACCGCCGTCTGCAACAGTGCCGCGCCGATCTCCTCGGCCGACAGACCGTTGCGTCGCGCCGCCCGGACGTGCATGGCCAGTTCTTCGTAGTGCCCCTGCGCCACGAGGGCCGTCATGGTGATCAGGCTGCGTTCGCGGCGGGAGAGCGTGTCGTCGGTCCAGATCTCCCCCCAGGCGTAGCGGGAGATGAAGTCCTGGAACGGAGCGGTGAAGCCGTTCTGCCGCTCCTGCGCGCGGTCCACGTGCGCGTCCCCGAGTACCTGGCGGCGCACCGCCGTCCCCCGCTTCGCGGCCCCGGCCCCCGAGAAGTGGGTGCGCAGCGCGGACAGCACGGCTTCGGGCCGCTCGCACGGTGCGAGGTGGGAGGCGCCCGGAATCTCGGTGAGCGAGGCACCGGGGACCGTGTCGGCGATCTCCCGCAGGTGTGCGGGCGGAGTCGCGGGGTCCTCGCGGCCCGCGAGGAGCACCGTGGGGGCGGTGATCGAGGAGAGCCCGTCCCGGATGTCGAACGCGGCGAGCGCGTCGCAGCACGCCGCGTACGCGGCGGGGTCGGCGGCACGGTGGTCGGCCACGAGGCGGGGCACGGTGAAACCGGGCGTGAACCATCTGGACGGCGCGCTGTCGGCGAGTGCGGCCAGGCCCTCGCGGCGCACGCGGGCGGCCCGCTCCCGCCACGGGGCGGAGCCGCCGAAGTGCGCGGACGAGCAGATGACGGCGAGGGCCTCCACCCGCTCGGGGTGGTGCACGGCGAGGTGCAGGCCGACGGCGCCGCCGAGCGAGACGCCCGCGTAGGCGAACCGGTGGATGTCGAGCGAGTCGGCGAGCGCGAGCACCAGCCCGGCCAGGTCGCCGACGGTCGCTCCCGGGCCGACGAGGTCGGCGGCGGAGCCGCCGTGGCCCGGGAGGTCCCAGCGTACGACCCGGTGCGTGACGGCCAGTTCGGGGGCGACGGCGTCCCACAGGGCGGTGGAGGTGCCGAGCGACGGGCCGAGGAGCAGCGCGGGGGCGGAGGGCGGTCCCTCCGCGCGGTGGTGGGGCAGCCCCCGGTCCTGGCCGGTGGCCGGGGCGGTGTTCGGCTCGCTCGTCACGGTCGCTCCAGGGCACGGTCGGTGAGGATCCCGGCGGAGCCGGTGTAGCGCGCCGGGTCGGTGAGGTCGTCGATGTCGAGGGCGAGGCCGTCGCCGTCGAGGGGAAGGCCGACGGCACCGAGGCCGTCGCGTGCGAAGTGTTCGGTGAGGAGCTCGGCGAGTGTCCTGCCCTCTGTCCTGGTGCGTGCGGCGAGGTCCGTGAGGAGCGCCTTGGCCCGGCCCCGGCCCAGGGCGGGGGCAAGGACGGCGGCCACCCGCTCGGAGACGATCAACCCCGCCGTCAGGTGCAGGTGCTCGCGCATGGCGTCCGGGTGGACCCGCAGCCCCTCGGCCAGTTCGGCGGCGTCGCGGGCGGCGCCGCCGACCAGACGCAGCAGATCGCGGAGCGTCTCCCACTCCGCGTGCCAGGCGCCGGCGGGGCGCTCGTCCTCCGCGACCATCGAGGCGTACAGGGTGGCGGCGAGGCCGGGGGCGCGGCGGGCGGCCCCGGCGACGAGCGTGGCGCGCACCGGGTTCCTCTTGTGGGGCATGGCCGAGGAGTCCCCGCCGGTGCCTTCGGACAGCTCGGCGATCTCGGTGCGGGACAGGGTGAGGACATCGGCCGCCGTCTTGCCGAGGGCCCCCGCGGTGAACGCGAGGGCGCCCGCCAGGTCCGCGACGGGCGTGCGGAGGGTGTGCCAGGGAAGGTCGGGTGCCGCGAGACCGGTCTCGTGCGCGTAGGCGGCGGTGAGCCGTCGCGCCGTGTCCGGGTCCCCCTCGTCGCCGGGCGGGCCGAAGGCGGCCATGGTGCCGGCGGCGCCGCCGAGTTGCACGGGCAGCGAGGCGCGTACGCCGCGCAGCCGGTCCCGTGCGTCGAGGATCAGCGAACGCCATCCTGCCGCCTTGAGGCCGAAGGTCGTCGGTACCGCGTGCTGGGTCAGGGTGCGGCCGGGCATCACCGTGTCCCGGTGGGCCGCGGCGAGGCCGGACAGCGCCTGTTCGGTGCGCCGCAGGTCTTCGAGGACGAGGTCCACCGTGCGGGCCGCGACCAGCATGACGGCGGTGTCCATGATGTCCTGGCTGGTCGCCCCGCGGTGCACGTAGGGGCCGAACTCGTCGGGCACCGATGCCGTCAGGTCCGCCACCAACGGGATGACGGGGTTGCCGCCGCCGCGGGCACGGCGGGCGATGTCACGGGCGTCGAAGCGGGCCGAGCCGGCCGCGGCCGTGACCGCCCGGCCGGCTTCCGCCGGGGTATGGCCGAGGGCCGCCTGGGCCCGGGTGAGGGCCGCCTCGGCGTCGAGCATGGCCCGCAGGAACGCGGTGTCGGCGGTCGCGGACTCGGCGGGGGAGCCTGCCCGCCCGGGGGCGAGGAGGCCGTGATCGATGTCGGGGGATGTCACGGGAACTCCAGGAACACTGTCTCGCCTTCACCTTGGAGGCGGATGTCGAAACGGTAGGCACGGTTCTCACCGGGCCGCGCGATCAGCGTGGCCCGGCGCTCCGGCTCCACGGAGTCCAGCAGCGGGTCGGTGCCGTCCGCGAGGTAGGCGCGCGTGAAGAGGTGGTGCAGCAGGCCGCGCGCGAAGACGCAGACGCTGATGTACGGCACTCCTGCGCTGCCGGGCTGAAGGGTGTGCAGGGCGTAGTGGCCGTCGGCGTCCGTGGCGACCCGGCCGAAGCCGGTGAAGTCGGTGCCGTTGCGGCCGAGGAAGCCGCCGGTCACCGGGTTGCGGCGGAGCGATCCTGGGACGCCGGCGAGGGAGCGGTCCGGGGCCGCCTGCCAGAACTCCAGGAGGGCGTCGGGCACCGGGTCGCCGTGGCCGTCGAGCACGTGCCCGTGCAGCACGATGGTGTCGGGGTGGCCCTTGGGCGCGATCTGCTCCCCCTCGGGGAAGGGAAGTGCGTACCCGTAGAAGGGGCCGACGGTGTGGGACGGCGTGGGGAGGATCGTCTCGGTCATCTCGCTCAGTGCCCTTCTTCGATCCAGGTGGCGGAGGGACCGTCGAGGACGATGTCCCACTCGTAGCCGAGGGAGAACTCGGGCCGCGACAGGTCGTGGCGGTACGCGGCGACCAGTCGTTCACGGGCGGCCCGGTCGGTGACCGAGCGCAGGATCGGGTCGTAGGGGAACAGCGGGTCGTTCGGGAAGTACATCTGTGTCACGAGCCGTTGCGTGAACGCGGTGCCGAAGACGGAGAAGTGGATGTGGGCGGGGCGCCACGCGTTGGTGTGGTTGCGCCACGGGTAGGCGCCCGGTTTGATCGTGGTGAACGTGTACCGGCCCTCGCCGTCCGTCAGCGTGCGTCCGACGCCGGTGAAGTTGGGGTCGAGGGGCGCCGGATGCTGGTCGCGCAGATGCGCGTAGCGGCCGGAGGCGTTGGCCTGCCAGAGTTCTATGAGCTGTCCGCGTACGGGGTGCCCGGCGCGGTCCAGCAGCCGCCCCGACACGGTG
The DNA here is from genome assembly GCF_044328435.1 of Streptomyces sp. NPDC017940. Classification (NCBI taxonomy): domain Bacteria; kingdom Bacillati; phylum Actinomycetota; class Actinomycetes; order Kitasatosporales; family Streptomycetaceae; genus Streptomyces; species Streptomyces sp. NPDC017940. The sequence goes on from NZ_JBIRHJ010000004.1 coordinate 624,943, forward strand.
ATGCGCTCGCCGAGCGGCTCCCCCTGGTGCTGGACGGTGAGGTCGTTGTCGGTCTCCGTGATGTCGGTCGGGCCGAACACCGGACCGGACAGCTCGACCGTCTCGGGATCGCCGCCGCTCACGGGGACGAGCGGCTGCTTGGGGTGGCGGAGCAGCGAGCTGCGGTAGGGCGCGTAGTCGCGCCGCGGGTGGTGGTGCGCGGGCGCGCCCGCCGCCAGCGCCTCGTCGTAGGCGTGCTGGAGTTCGTCGATGGCGGTGTCGATGTCCGACTGGGTGTGAGTCATGGGGTTTCCCGGATTCCTGGTACGTGCGTACGCGAGTCGCTGGTCCATGAGGCGCGGGTCTACGGGCGGGGCGCGGCTGAGCGCTCGGCCGGTGCCCGGCGCGCCCGCTCAGCGTTCGAGGACGAGGGCGAGCCCTTGGCCGACCCCGATGCAGAGGGTGGCGACGCCGGTCCCGGAGCCGTTGCGGGCGAGCTGGTGGGCGACGGTGCCGGCGAGGCGGGCGCCGGAGGCCCCCAGCGGGTGGCCGAGGGCGATGGCGCCGCCGTACGGGTTGAGGATCGCCGGGTCGAACTCGGGCCATTCGGCGACACAGCCGAGGACTTGAGCGGCGAACGCCTCGTTGAGTTCCAGCGTCGTCAGGTCGTCGAAGGACCTGCCCGCCCTGGCGAGGGCGCGGTTGACGGCTTCGACGGGACCGAGGCCGAACCAGTGCGGCTCGACCGCGGCGACACCGGTGGCCGCGACGCGGGCCAGGGGTTCGCGTCCGGTGGCCCGCAGTCCCTCTTCGTCGACGAGGAGCAGCGCGGCGGCGCCGTCGTTGAGCGGGGACGCGTTGCCCGCCGTGACCGTGCCGCCTTCCTCCGCCGTGCGGAAGGACGGCTTCAGCTTGGCCATCGCCTCCCGGGAGGCGTTCTCCCGCACGCTCTCGTCGCGGTCGAGGAGCACCGGGTCGCCCTTGCGCTGCGGTACGGGTACCGGTACCACCTCGGCGTCGAGAAGGCCGCCGTGCCACGCGGCGGATGCCTTGCGGTGGGATGCGAGCGCCAGGGCGTCCTGCTGCTCGCGGGTGATGCCGTGCTTGTCGGCGATCAGTTCGGCCGACTCGCCGAGCGGCACGGTCCACTGCGGCTCCATCCGCGGGTTGACCATGCGCCAGCCCAAGGTGGTCGAGTACAGCTCGGTGTGGCCCGCGGGGAAGGGGCGGTCGCTCTTGGGCAGGACGTAGGGCGCGCGGGTCATCGACTCGACTCCCCCGGCCAGGGCGATGGACACGTCGCCGAGTGCGACGGCCCGCGCGGCCTGGACGACCGCTTCGAGGCCGGAGGCGCACAGCCGGTTGACGGTGACCCCCGGCACGGAGGTCGGCAGCCCCGCGAGCAGGCCCGCCATCCGGCCGACGTTGCGGTTCTCCTCACCCGCTCCGTTGGCGTTGCCGAAGTAGACGTCGCCGATGCGGGAGGGGTCGAGCTGCGGGGTGCGGGCGAGGAGTTCGCGGATGGTGTGGGCGGCCAGGTCGTCGGGGCGTACGCCCGCGAGGCCGCCGCCGTACTTGCCGAAGGGGGTCCGTACGGCGTCCACGACGTACACGTCGCGCAGGCTCATGATGCTGTCTCCTCCGCGGTGAGGGCGATACGCAGGTCCGCGGCGGTCCTGCGCACGATGTCGTCGGCGGACACCCCGGGGGCGGTCTCGACCAGCTCGAGGCCGTCGCCGGTGACGTCGAGGACGCCGAGGTCGGTGACGATGCGGTCGACGCAGGCCTTGCCGGTCAGGGGCAGCGAGCACTCCTGAACGATCTTCGCGGAGCCGTCCTTGGCCGTGTGGTTCATGACCACGACGACCGTCCGGGCGCCGTGCACCAGGTCCATCGCCCCGCCGATCCCGGTGATCATCTTTCCGGGGACGGCCCAGTTGGCGAGGTCGCCGCGCGCGGACACCTGCATGGCTCCGAGCACGGCCACGTCGATGTGCCCGCCGCGGATCATCCCGAAGGAGAGGGCGGAGTCGAAGTAGGAGGCGCCGGGCACCACCGTGACCGTCTCCTTCCCGGCGTTGATCAGGTCCGGGTCGACCTGGTCCTCGGCGGGGTAGGGCCCCACGCCGAGGATGCCGTTCTCCGACTCGAGGACGACCTCGACGTCGTCCGGAAGGTGATTGGGGATCAGCGTCGGCAACCCGATACCGAGGTTCACGTACTGGCCGTCCGCCAACTCGCGCGCCGCGCGCGCCGCCATCTCTTCGCGTGTCCAGGCCATCAGGCGCTCTCCGTCCTGGGGCTGCTCGTTCCGGTGCTCCCCGTCCCGGTCCCGCGCGTCGGCGACGCGGAGACCGTGCGCCGCTCGATGCCCTTGTCCACCGCCTGCTCGGGTGTGAGCGCGACCACGCGCTGGACGAAGACACCGGGCAGATGCACCTGGTCGGGGTCGATCCCGCCCGGTTCCACCAGCTCCTCCACCTCGGCCACCGTCACTCTCCCCGCCATCGCGGCCAGCGGGTTGAAGTTCCGGCTCGACTTGTTGAAGACCAGGTTCCCGTGCCGGTCCCCCCTGGCCGCGCGCACCAGCGCGAAGTCCGTACGGATGCCGTGCTCGAGGACGTACTCGGTGCCGTCGAAGGTACGTACTTCCTTGGGCGGTGACGCCACCTCGACGCCCCCATGGCCGTCGTACCGCCAGGGAAGTCCGCCGTCGGCGACCTGGGTGCCGACCCCCGCCGGGGTGTAGAAGGCCGGAATGCCGTGCCCCCCGGCCCGCAGCCGCTCGGCCAGCGTGCCCTGCGGAATCATCTCCACCTCCAGTTCGCCCCCCAGGTACTGGCGGGCGAACTCCTTGTTCGCACCGATGTAGGACCCGGTCACCCGGGAGATGCGGCCCGCGGACAGCAGGACCGCGAGGCCGGAGTCCAGCGCGCCGCAGTTGTTGGACACCACGCCGAGATCCTTGACGCCCAGGTCGTACAGGGCGCCGATCAGTACGTTGGGCACACCGCTCAGACCGAAGCCGCCCACCGCGAGTGTCGCCCCGTCCCGGGCATCGGCCACCGCCTCAGCGGCGGTGGCGACCACTTTGTCCATACCGGAAGCCTCCACTCCCCCGAGGGCTCGAACCCTCGGAGTTAATCAGTGCACTGACTATTTTCTAGGAATGCGTCATGCTGGCATCCGGCGTACCGACCGTCAATAGGTCGCATGAATCAGCAGGTCAACGCGTTGCGCAGGGGCAAGGCATCGTGACGTCCAGGCAGTATCCTCAGTGCACTTACAGAAGCGAAGGGGAGGAACACCATGGCCGCCGTCGACCTGACCACCCACCCCGGGCACTTGGCCCGGCGCCTTCAGCAGGCGCACCACTTGCTGTGGACGACGATGGTCTCCGAGGAGATCACTTCCCCCCAGTTCGGCGTGCTCAACGCGCTCACGGCCGAGCCGGGCCTCGACCAGCGGACGGTCGGCGAGCGCGTGGGGCTCGACCGCTCGACCATCGCCGATGTCGTCAGCCGGCTCGGCCGCCGGGGCCTGCTCGACAAGGTCCGGGATCCCGACGACGGCCGCCGGTTCCTGCTGCGGCTCACCGACGAGGGCGCCCGGACGCATCGCCGGCTCACGGTGCGCACGGCCCGGATGAACCAGGTCTTCCTCGCACCGCTGTCCGCCGAGGAGCAAGCACTCTTCCTGACCTTGCTCCGCCGCGTCTCGGACGCCGCGGAGGCGCTGCGGACTCCGGAGGAGACCACGTCGGCGGGGCGCGAGGAGACCGCGTCGGCGGGGCTGTAGCGCCTACTCCACCACGAGCGGCACGTACGCGAAGGCCGTCGCCAGTTCGTCCTCGATGCGGGAAGCGGTGTCCCGCAGGGCCGGGAGCACGCGCTCGACGGTCTCCCGAGGTGTGCTCCGGCCCGCGTGCACGGCGACGTTCAGGGCGGCGACGACACGCCCGTCCCGGTCGTGCAGGGGTACGGCCAGGGAACGCAGCCCCTCTTGCAGTTCCTGGTCGACCAGGGCGTAGCCGTCCCTGGCCGCCGCGGCGACCGCGGCGGCGAGACGGCGCGGTGCGGTGAGGGTGTACGGAGTGAGGGGCCGCCGGTCGGTCCGGGCGATGCGGGCCGCGAGTTCGCCCGGGGGCAGCGCCGCGAGCAGGACGCGCCCCATGGAGGTCGGACCGGCGGGCAGGCGGGTGCCCGAGGTGATGTCGATGCGCAGGACGCGGGAGGTCGCAGCGCGGGCCAGATAGCGGATGTCGTCCTCGTCGAGAACGGCGACCGAGGCGGACTCGCCGAGGAGCGCGGCCAGTTCCGCCAGGTGCGGGCGGCTGATGTCGGTGAGGGTGAGGCAGGACAGCCGGGCGTGGCCGAGGTCCAGGACACGGGGCAGCAGACGGTACGTCGGCCCTCGGCTGTCCGCGTACCCGAGGTGGTGCAGGGTGAGCAGGGCGCGTCGCGCGGTGGCCCGGGACAGTCCGGTCGCCGCGGCGGCCGCGCTGATGGTCAGCCCGCCACCGGCGCCGCCGAAGGCGGACAGCACGGCGAGGCCACGCGCGAGGGACTCGAGGAACTCCATCCCCAGTTCGTCCTTGGACTCGCGCAGGTCCTGGGCGGTGGGCGCGGGGCGAGCGGCGGGCCGCGGCGACAGGCTCCGAGCGGTGGGCGCGGGGGGATCGGTGGGCCCGCCCGCCCGGTGGAGCGCGGCCTCCATCCGGCCGACGGCCGCTCGGAGCCGGGGCATGACATGTCCGGGGAAGTCGGCGGCCGTGTGCCGACTGGTGTGGGTGAGCACGCTGACCGCGGCCAGGATCCGGCCGGCGGGGTCACGGACAGGAGCGGCGACAGCCAGCAGGCCGGGCTCGATCCACTCCTCGTCGAGCGCCCAGCCGGCCCGGCGGGCGACGGCCGCGCGGGAGCGGAGGCAGCGCTCCGACTCGTCCTCCGCCGGGGCCTCGTCGCGGGCAGGCACCGCGGGGAAGCCCGCGTCCAGGAGGTCCGCGCGCCGCAGGGCACGCCAGGCGTCGAACTGCGCTTCCTCCCACCCGCCGGCCAGGACCACCCCGGCGGCGCTGCGCTCGGCAGGCAGCAGGTCCCCGATGTGGAAGGCCAGGTACAGGGCGCGGCGCCGGACGGCCTGAGTGATCAGCCGGGCGCCGTCGCGGTCCGGGACGGCCAGGGACACGGATTCGTCGAGTTCGTCGGCCAGTTCCACGACGTAAGGCTCCAGGGCGTCGACGAGGCCGCAGGAGGCGAGATAGGCGTTGCCGAGCTCCATCACGCGGGGGGTCAGGAGCACGTCCCGCCCGTCGGCACGGACGTAGCCGAGGCGCAGCAGGGTGGCGACGATGCGGTCGACGGGGGAACGGAGCAGGCCGGTGGCGGCGGTGAGGTCGCTGCGCCGCATCCGCGGAGAGGGGTTCGCGGCCATGGCGTGGAGTACGGCGAGGCCGCGCTCCAGGGGGCCGACGGCCTCTCCCGACATACCAGGGCCCCTTCGCTCCGTGTCTTTGATCAGTGAGTACGCGAAAGATACCCGGCCGCCCATTGACGGTCGCGACCGCGGTGACCCACACTCGGCCCCACCGCACAACGAAAGAAGTTTCGGCAGGCGAACATGGGTGGCGAGGTCCCCGGCGCGGACGGCCCCCTCCACTCGCGGCATCCGACAGAACCCTTCAGGAGCCCTTCCATGACCTCCATCACCCGTGGACTGATCATCGGCGGCCGGGAGATCCCCGCGTCCTCCGGCCGCACCACCCCCGACATCGGTCCCTGGACCGGGACCCCGTACGCGGAGGTCGCCGCGGGCACCCCCGAGGACGTCACCCGTGCGATCGACGCCGCCGACGCCGCCGCCGACGACTGGGCGGCGCTGGCCCCCACCCGGCGGCGCGCGATCTTCCTGCGCGCCGCCGACCTGCTGGAGTCCCGCACGCCCGAGGCCGTCGCGCTGATGGCCGAAGAGGTCGGCGGCGCCGCCCCCTGGGCCGGTTTCAACGCCGCGCTCGCCGCCGGGATCCTGCGCGAGGCCGCCGCCGCGATCACCCAGCCCACCGGGCAGATCCTCGCCACCGACACGCCCGGCGCGTACTCGATGCACGTACGCGTGCCGGTCGGCGTCGTCGCGGCGATCGCGCCCTGGAACGCGCCCCTGATCCTCGGCATCCGCGCCATAGCCATGCCGCTGGCCATGGGCAACACCGTCGTGCTCAAGCCCAGCGAGGACGCCCCGCTGGCCTGCGGCCTCTTCCTCGCCGACGTCCTGCACGAAGCGGGGCTGCCCGCGGGCGTCCTCAACGTCGTCACCAACGACCTCGCCGACGCTCCCCGGATCGTCGCCACCCTGATCGCCGACCCGCGCGTCCGGCTGGTCAACTTCACCGGCTCCACCTCCGTCGGCCGCCGCGTCGGTGTGCTGGCGGCCGAACACCTCAAGCCCGCCGTCCTCGAACTCGGCGGCAAGAACGCCCTGGTGGTGCTCGCCGACGCCGATGTGGACTACGCCGTGGACGCCGCCGCCTTCGGCTCCTTCATGAACTCCGGCCAGATCTGCATGTCCGCCGACCGCGTCGTCGTCCACCGCGACCGCGCCGAGGAGTTCACCCGCAAGCTCGCCGCGAAGGTCAAGTCCCTGCGCTACGGCGACCCATCCGACCCGGCCACCGTCGTCGGCCCGGTCGTCAGCGCCCGTGCCGCCCGGCGCGTCGCCGCACTCGTCCAGGACGCCACCGACAAGGGAGCGCGACTCCTGGCCGGCACCGGCCGGGTGGAGGGCGACGCCGGGGCGCTCCTTGCCCCCGTGGTCCTGACCGGTGTCACGAAGGACATGGACATCTACTACGGGGAGATCTTCGGCCCGGCGACCGTCGTGCACGTCGTCGACTCGGTCGACGAGGCCGTCGACCTGGCCAACGACACTCCTTACGGCCTGACCGCCGGTGTGATCACCGAGGACTTCGCCGCCGGTGTCGCGGTGGCCCGCCGTCTGCGCACCGGCATCGTCCACGTCAACAACCAGACCGTCGCCGACGAGCCGCAGGCGCCCTTCGGCGGCGTCAAGGACTCCGGCTACGGCCGTTTCGGCGGCCAGGCGGGCATCGACGCCTTCACCACCGCCCGCTGGATCACCGTCCAGGCACACGGTCACGCCCACTACCCCTTCTGACCTGGCACCGCTCCGCTCCCCCACCGCCTCCCCGGCCCCCGCGCAGCCCCGGCTCACCCCCAGCGAGCCGGGGCATCCTCATGTCCGCCTCGCGGGCGCGCCCCCGTGCGACACCGTGCCGCTTCCCTCCCGTGCCTTCCCAGACGCGAAGCGTTCACTTCCAAAATCCGGTACTCATGGGCGTTTTCCAGCCAAGAGATATGACCACACCGGCTCCCTTGATCGTGTGCTCAGGCAACTCGCGGCGCAAACGCCCCCAGGGCACCGGCGGTTTCCCGTCGTCTCTGCTGCAACGCGTTAGTTCGAGCACCCAGTGGATCAGAGGTACTCCTGCCCTTCCTCACCACTGCTAGACAGGCGGTGCATCATTTCCGCACACGTGCGAAGACTCGTCACGGCTGTCCTGACCCTGAGCCTCCTGGTCGCAGCCGGCGTCGCCCCGTCCTGGGCGGCCTCCCCCCGGGACCGTCCGCCCACCACGGCGGCGGCCGTCACCCCCGCGAAGGCCAGGACCGCCGCCGACCTGCCGAAGCCACCCAAGGCCATGACACTGGCCCAGCGGCGCGCCCAGGTCGCGAAGGAACAGCACCAACTGTCGCCGATGCGCGCCTATATGAACGCGCCCGGCAGGAAGCCCGAAGGCCGCCCGCACGGCAGGCCGGACCCGGACCGGGCGCGGCGCGGCCCCGCCGCCGTCCCGCCGCGCCGCCCGGCAGGTTCCCTCGCGGCGCCCGAGAACCCGACGTCGGTCTCGGCCTGGGCCAGCGCGTACCCAGCCATGCTGTCGATCGGCGGCCAGGTGAAGCTGCCCAAACGGGGTTCCACGTACAGCGGGATGTGGCTGTACGTCATGGACGAGGGCGGCGCCCCGGTCCACCAGTTGGAGATCAAGAAGGCCACGGACGACCCCAGGGGCGACACCCCGGGCACCGGCGCCTGGTGCTACGACTGGTGGTCGAGCAACTCCTACCCCACCGACCAGTGCTTCTGGTGGGCGGGCAACGAGCTGGGCGGCGCCCTGAAGGACGGGAAGAAGTACTACGCCTGGGTCTTCATGAACAGCTCCGACGGCTCGTCGAGCCCCGGCGGGACCACGTCCCCGCTCGTGGAGGCCTTCTACACCCCGGACATACCCGGCGCGCAGGCGGGCATCTGCAACTGCTACGCGCAAGCGCACCGCGCCGACCCGGTCAACACGGCGACCGGCATGTTCTCCCAGCAGCTCACTGACGCATCCCTGGTCGGCCCCGGTGTGCCCCTGGCCCTGGAGCGCACCTACCGCTCCGACTCCACCGCCACCGGGCTCCTTGGACGCGGCTGGGCGACACCTTTCGACGCGGGACTCACCCTCGCGACGGGCAGGGCGACGTACCGGACGGAGGACGGCGCTTCGTTCGTGTTCACCCAGAGCAGCGACGGCACATACACCGCCCCGGCCGGTTCGACGGCCAAGCTGGTCAGGAGCGGCAGCACCTACGCGGTCACCACGCCCGACCACACGCGGCGCACCTTCGACAGCGGTGGCCGGCTCACCTCCGTGGCCGACCGCGCGGACAAGGGCCTCAGCCTGACGTACGCGTCCGGCAGGCTCGCCTCCGTCGAGGACGCCGCCGGCCGCACCACCACCTTCACCACCGGCACCGACGGACTGCTGTCCAAGGTGGAGCTGCCCGACGGAGGCTTCGTCGCGTACGAGTACACCGGCGGGCTACTGACCTCGGTGACCGACCCGGCGGGCCGGAAGTCGGCCTACGCGTACGACGCGAACAAGCGCCTGACGTCCCTCACCGACCCGGCGGGCGGCAAGGTCACCAACGCCTACGACGGCGCGGGCCGCGTGCGGTCCCAGACCGACCAGAACGGCAGGACCACCGCGTTCACCTGGGACGGCAAGAAGAAGCAGGCGCACACCACGGCGCCCGACGGCGGCGTGTGGACCGACGTGTACTCCGGCAACGTCCTGATGGAGACCCTCGACCCGTACGGGAAGAGCATCACGTACGACTACGACCGCCGTCTGCGGCCCGTCACCATCACCGACCAGCGCGGCAACGCCACGACCATGACGTACGACAGCGCCGGCCGGATGCTCACCCGCGGTGCGCCCACCGAACTCGGCTACAAGGAGAGCTGGACCTACGACGGCTCGGGCAACATCACCAGCAGCACCGACGGCCGCGGCAACAAGACGACCTACGCGTACAACACGTCGAACCAACTCACCACGACCACCGACCCGGCGGGCGGCAGGACCACCTACACGCACACCCCGCTGGGATCCCTCGCGACGGTGACGACGCCACGCGGCAAGACCACGACGTACGGCTACGACTCCGCGGGCAACCGCACGTCGGTCACCACACCGCTCGGTGAGAAGTCCACGTTCACGTACGACAAGGCCGGGCGGATCCTGTCCAGGACGGACCCGCGGGGCAACGCCGAAGGGGCCGACCCGGCCGCGTACACCACCACGTTCGCCTACGACGGGCGCGGCCTGCTCACCTCGGCCACCGATCCGCTGGGCCGCACCACGACCTACACGTACGACGGCGCCGAACAGCTGGTGGCCGCGCGCAATCCGGCGGGCGACACCACCACGTTCGCCTACGACGACGCCGGGCATCCGACCCGCACCACCGACCCGTCCGGCAAGTCCGTCACGCGTACCTACGACACCGCCGGACGCCCGGCCTCCGAGACAGATGCCGCCGGCGGCAAGAGGACCTACACGTACGACAAGGCGGGCCGCCTGCTCACCAGCGTCTCGGCGCGCGGCAACGCCGCAGGGGGCAACCCGGCGGCCCACACGACCAGTTACGCCTACGACGCGGCGGGCAACCGCACCAAGGTCACCGACCCCACCGGCGCGGCCACCACCACGACCTACGACGCCCTCAACCGTCCGCTCGTGGTCACCGACCCGCTGGGCCGCACCACCGGCTACACCTACGACGCCAACGACAACGTCACCAAGGTCACCGACGCCGCGGGAAAGACCACCACGGCCAAGTACGACAAGAACGACCGGCACACCAGCGGCACCGACCAGCTCGGCAGGACCACCACCTACGCCTACGACGCGGGCGGCAACCTGCTCAGCCGCACCTCCCCGCTCGGCCACAGGTCGAGCTGGACCTACGACGGCGACGGCCGCCGGGCCACCTCGGTCGACCCACGCGGCAACGCCACCGGCGCCGACCCCGACCAGTACACGACCACTTACGGCTACGACCTCGCGGGCAACCCCACCAAGGTCACCGACCCGCTCGGCGGCGTGACCAACACCGCCTACGACGCCCTGAACAAGGTCGTCGAGCGCAAGGACGCCGACGGGCGCACCACCACCTACGGCTACGACAAGCTGGACCAGCCGACCGAGGTCACCGCCCCCGGTGGCGCCGTCACCGCCTATGACCACGACAAGGCCGGCAACATCGTCCGGCGCACCGACGCGAAGGGCCGCGTCACCACGTACGGCTACGACGCGGCACACCGACTGACGTCGGTCACCGATCCGTTGAAGCGCGAGACGTCGTACGCGTACGACGCCGACGGCAACCTCGCCGAGAAGACCACGCCCCGCGGCTCCACCACCCACACCCACGACCCGCGCGGCCTGCTCACCAAGGTCGACTACTCCGACTCCACTCCCGATGCCACCTTCGGCTACGACGACGCGGGCCGCATGGTCTCGCGCGTGAACGCGAGGATGTCCGAGGACTTCGGCTACGACGCGGTCGGCAACCTCACCAAGACCCGCGGCTTCGCCTACACCTACGACGCGGCCGGGCAGATGCTCACCCGCAAGTACTCCGACGGCAACACCCTCACCCACACCTACGACGACGACGGCCGCACCGCGACGACGACGGCCGACGGCAGGACCACCTCGTACACCTGGGACCCGGCGGACCGCCTCACCAAGTCCGCGCTGCCCAACACCGAGACCGAGGAGCGCGCCTACGACCGGTCGGGCCGGCTCACCGCCGTCACCGCTGCCAAGGGGGACACGACGGTCACCAGGACCGCGCTCGGCCTCTCCCCTGCGGGACTGCCCACGCGTGTCGACGTCACCCGCGCCGGGGTCGGCACCGGCGGCTGGGACCTCGGCTACGACGCGGCCGGGCGCCTCACCTCCGGCTGCTTCCCCCAGCCCTGGGCCGCCGGCTGCGCCGCCGGGCGCGCCACGACCTACTCGTACGACAAGGTCGGCAACCGCCTGACCGCCACCCTGGGCACGGTCACGACCGACTACACCTACGACGCGGCCGACCAGCTCACCGCCGCCACCACCGGCACCACGACCACTGCCTACGACTACGACACCGAGGGCAACCAGACCAAGAAGGGCGCCGACACCTACGCCTACGACCTGGCCGGACAGATGTCCGCCGCCACCGTCGCGGGCGCCTCCTACGCCTACGACCACGACGCGAGCGGCAACCAGGTCACCACCCGCAAGGGCGGCGATGTCACCTCCCGCACCCAGTGGGATCCCAACGGCGCCCTGCCGATCCTGGCGACCGAGTACGACAGCGACTGGAAGATCAAGCAGTCCTACCGCTACGACCCGCTCGACCAGCCCACCGCCACCAAGAACGCCGCCGGGGCGCTCTTCTACTACCACCACGACACCCAGGGCTCCCCGGTCGACGTCACCTCGAGCACCGGCACGCTCCACCAGCGCTGGGCCTACGACCCCTACGGCACCCGCGTGCTGGGCACGGTCACCGGCGGCGCCCCCGCGGGCACCCCGTCGTACACGGGCGCCCGGTACGAGGCCGGCACCGGCAACCTCGACCTGCACGCCCGCCAGTACGACACGACCACCGGCCGCTTCACCCGCCCCGACCCGGCTCCCCGGGGCCCATCGACCCCGTACGTGTCGCCGTACGCCTACGCGGACAACACCCCCACCCTGTACACCGACCCCAGCGGACTGACCCCGGTCCCGGGTGACGACGGCAACGGCAAGGTCGACAGCGTCGAGGAAGGGGCGCGGATCTTCGGAAAGGGCTTCCTCCGAGGGCTGAAGGCGCCCTTCGAGTTCCTCGGTGACGCGAAGGACGCGGTCACCGGGACGAACGGCGGCGCCGGTGCCTTCGTCGACAAGTACCTGCCCGTCCGTCCCGCCTACCGGCTCTACCGCAGCGAGCAGCTGCTCCGGCAGCAGGGCTGCGACGCGCTCGCGGACCTGTACGGCGAGGCCGGCGACGAACTGACCCAGCAGATCGCCCTCGTGGGCGTCGGCGGTCTCACCGGGTGGCGCCGAACCGCCGTCGCGCCCGAAGTACGCGGGCACAAGAACCCGACCCACGGCAAGGGTGTGGGCCCCGCCGCGGAACGCGTCCCCGGCGGCCGTCCTGACGGTCAGGCCGTCGTCGCGGGTCACGGCTGGTACGTGAGGGGCACCGGTGACACCCGGATGCCCAGCGGAACGTGGGGATACTTCTATGTGGAGGACGGAGTCGGCCTTCGCCAGTCGGTCGGCCTCGCGATCGAGAGGGGACAGAAGATCAAGCCGACGGAGATCGTCGGTCCCGGCAAGTCGTTGCCGGACTACACCGTGTCCCCCGGGGACAACCTCAAGATGATGAGCGGATCGATCACCGTCAGCAAGGACACCCTGCTGAGTGAGATCCTCAAACCCAACATGGGCCCGGTCCACCTGGCGATCTGCCGGAAGCACTGCGACCCACGGCGCTGAGGAGAGACGGATGACCTACTACCCCGACTTGTCCCCCTACTCCTATGACGATTCGCCCCGCGCGATGCTCAACGTGGGATGGCTCTCATCGGCGCACGAGTACACCAGGGGTGTGGTGGACGAGCGAGTGCTGGATGCCCTGAAGATCCTTTGCGTCGCCTACGAGAACCAGATGCGTGGCCTCCACCACTGTGAGTTCTGTGACATCGACCGTTCGTTCGTCCTCGGCGGACCGGCCGGCGACACGAAGGTCCTGCTCGGTTCGGCCGAGATCCGGGTGGAGGGAGCGGACGGCACTTGCTATGCCGCACCGGACCTGGTGCTCCACTACATCACGGAGCACCTCTACTGCCCTCCTGAGGACTTCTGCCGAGCAGCGGTCCGCGCGGTGGGGCTGGAGACGAACGGTGAGCTGACCGTGGTCGAGTAGTCGGGCCCACGAGACGAGGTGCGTGTGCGGGAGGCGCCCGGGGCCTGGCCCCGGGTGCCTCCCGCACTGACGTGGTGACACCCACCGCCGTCTCGTCGCACCCGGGGCGGCTGGGCGGCTAAACGGGCTGCACCGATTATACCCACTGTACCTATTAGTATGTACACTCGCCGGATGAGTACATCGGAGCGTCTGATCAGGTCCACGCGCGAGCTGTTGTGGGAGCGCGGCTACGTCGGCACCAGCCCGAAGGCGATCCAGCAGCACGCGGGCGCGGGCCAGGGCAGCATGTACCACCACTTCACCGGCAAGCCCGACCTCGCGCTCGCGGCGATCCGGCGCACGGCGCAGGAGATGCGCGCCACCGCGGAGGCGACCCTCGCCGGTGCCGGTCCCGCGTACGACCGGGTCGCGTCGTACCTGCTGCGCGAGCGTGACGTCCTGCGCGGCTGTCCGGTCGGACGGCTGACGATGGACCCGGACGTGATCGCCGACGAGGAGCTGCGGGCGCCGGTCACCGAGACCCTGGAGTGGCTGCGCGAGCGGCTCGCCGGAATCGTCCAGGAGGGCGTGGACGGGGGCGAGTTCAGCGGCACGCTCGACGCGGGCGAGGTCGCTTCGGCGATCGTCGCGACCGTGCAGGGCGGCTATGTGCTGGCGCGGGCGACGGGTTCGCCCGCGGCGTTCGACGCGGGCGTCAAGGGACTGCTCGCGCTGCTGGCGCCGCGTGCTTGAGCGCCGCGTGCCCTGAGCGTCCGGCTCGTCGGGATCGCGCACCGCGGGCCTCCCTGGCGGCTCCGCGGTGCCGATCAGGGCGGGCGACACCGTGTGGATCGAGCCGGGCGAACGCCACTGGCACGGTGCCGCGCACCGGCACCCGTACCCGCACCCCTCTCACCCCTGGAGCACCATGCACGCCAAGCAGTACGAGATCACCCTGCCCGCCGACTACGACATGGAGGTCGTCCGCCACCGGGTGGCGGTCAAGGGGCACCTCCTCGACGCCTTCCCGGGGCTGGGGTTCAAGGCGTACCTGATGCGTGAGCGCGGCGTCGACGGCTCACCGGTCAACCAGTACGCGCCGTTCTACCTCTGGAACACCATGGAGGGCCTCGGCTCGTTCCTCTGGGGCCCCGGGTTCCAGGGGCTCTGCGAGGACTTCGGGCGTCCGGTGGTGCGGCACTGGATGGCGCTCGGGTACGAGGACGGGGGCGCCGCCGGTGCCCGGCCGGTGGCGGCCCTGCGGCACCGCAGGGCCGTGCCCGACGGCGTACGGACCACCGACCTCGCGGAGGAACTGCTCAGAAGTGCGCGGGCGTTGGCGGAGCGGGACGGGGCCGTCGGCGTGGTGGTCGGCGTCGACCCGCGGCACTGGGAGGCGGTGACGTTCTCGCTGTGGGCCACCGAAGGCGCGGGGGGCGCGGCGGCGTCGGACGGTGAGCTGTTCCAGGTGCTGCACTGCTCCACGCCCGAGCTGGGGAGCCTCGCCCGGGGCAGGGCGTGGTGACGCCGGGGGCGCGGGAGGCGGCGGCGACGGGGGTGCGGGAGGCGGCGGCGACGGCGCACGGGAGCGAGGGCGCGGGCACCGTACGGACCGTCCTCGGGGACGTCGCCCCCGGAGAGCTGGGGGTCTGCGACGCCCACGACCACCTGTTCCTGACGAGCCCGCAACTCCCGGGCCAGGAGCTGGACTCCGTGACCTCCGCCGGGGCGGAACTCGCCGCCTTCCGGGCGGCGGGCGGGCAGAGCGTCATCCAGTGGACCCCACACGGCATGGGGCGGCGCGCGGCCGAACTGCCGGGGCTCGCACGCGCGGCGGGAGTGCACGTCGTGGCGGCCACGGGGTTGCACCAATCCGTGCACTACACGCCCGGGCTGCCGGCCGGACTGCGGGCGCCGGAGGACGCGCGTGCCGTGAACGGCGCGGACGGCGCGGACGGCGCGGATGCCACGAACGGCGCGGAGGTCACGGACTCCGCCGACGATGCGGACAGCGCCGACGCCACGGACCGCCTCGCCGCCCTGTTCGTCCGCGAACTGACCCGCGGTATCGGCGGCAGCGGTGTGCGAGCCGGGCTGATCAAGGTGGCGGGCGGTTTCCACGGTCTGGACGCGCACGCCCGCTGGACGATGGCGGCCGCCGCCGCGGCGCACCGCGCGACGGGCGCGCCGATCGCCGTGCACCTGGAACTCGGCACGGCCGCGCTCGACGTACTCGACCTGCTGTGCGGCGATGCGGGGGTGCCGCCGGGCAAGGTGATCCTCGGGCACCTCAACCGCGACCCCGACCCGGTGGTGCACGCACAGGCCGCGGCGGCGGGTTGCTGGCTGGCCTTCGACGGGCCCTCCCGCGCCCAGCACGCCACGGACTGGCGGATGCCGGAGGCGGTGCGCGCCCTGGCCGAGGCCGGTCACGGCGACCGGTTGCTCCTCGGCGGCGACACGACGACGGCCGCGGCGCGCTCGGTGGACGGCGGCCCGGGAATGCCGCACCTGCTGCGCCGGGTACGCCCACGGCTCGCCCGCGCCGTGGGCACGGAGCTGGTGGACCGGATACTGACGGTCAACCCGCAGCGGGCGTTCGCCGTCAGGTGGGCGCGGTGAGGGACGGAGCGAGCGGCACGGTGCGGGGCGGGACGGTGCGAGGGCGCGGGGAGAGCGCCCGGCCCCCCGGGCCCCACCGCTCACTCCTCACCGTTCACCCACCGCCCCGCCGCCCCGGTACACCGCCACCGCCGCCCGGGTCTCCTCGGCCACCAGGTCCGCGTTGATCTGTCCCGCCGCGGCCGCACCGGCGGCCGCGGCACCGCCGACCTGCGCGGACAGGTCGGTGACGTTGCCCGCGACCCACACTCCCCGCACCTCCGTGCGACCGGCCTCGCTCGGCACGTACTCGCCCGCCGGGTGCGGCACCGGTGCCAGGCCGAGCGCCTTGAGGAAGTCGACGCGCGCGACCATACGCGGCGCCACCGCCACCGCCTCGCGGGGCACCAGCTCCCCGTCGGCGAGCCGTACGCCGACGACGCGGTCGTCGACGATCTCCAGGGAGCCCACCTCGCCCTCGACGACCCGGATGCCGCGCGCGGCCAGCTGCTCCGCCTCCTCGGCACTCGGCGGCGCCATGGTGTGCGGGAAGAAGGTGATGTCGGCGCTCCACTGGCGCAGGAGCAGCGCCTGGTGCACCGAGAGGGGGCCGCTGCCGAGGACACCGATGGCCTGGTCCCGCACCTCCCAGCCGTGGCAGTAGGGGCAGTGCAGCACGTCCCGGCCCCACCGCTCGCGCAGTCCGGGCACGTCGGGCAGTTCGTCGGTCAGGCCGGTGGCCACCAGGACGCGGCGGGCACGCAGGGCCCTGCCGTCGGCGAGGCGGACCTCGAACCCGTTCTCGGCGCGCTCCACGCCTGCGACCTCCGCCGACACCACCTGCCCGCCGTATCCGCGCACCTCGGCGCGACCGCGCTCCAGGAGTTCGGCGGGCGGCATGCCCTCCCGGCCGAACAGTCCGTGCACCCCTTCGGCGGGGGCGTTGCGCGGGGCTCCCGCGTCGAGCACCACCACCGAGCGCCGGGCCCTCGCCAGCATCAGCGCACCGTTGAGCCCTGCGGCGCCACCGCCGATCACCACCACGTCGCAGCTGTTCACCAGTTGATCGTTCATATCCGAACACCTCCACGACCGACCTTGCAGGACGCGTACGCATTCAACAAACACACTTGCCGATATGGCAAACACGGACACTCGCCACTCCCCCTCCCGCGTCCACCCCCAGCCGTATTGCATCGGCCAGTCCAAAACGGCTACGGTACGGACATGGCCCGACCGCGGACTTTCGACGAGGAGCGGGCCCTGGACGCGGCGATGCGCGCCTTCTGGGCGAACGGCTACGAGGCCACCTCGACCCAGGACCTGTGCGAAGCCACCGGACTGGGCCGCAGCAGCATCTACAACACGTTCACCAGCAAGCACGACCTGTTCCGGCGCGCGCTCGCCCGCTACATCGACCTGATGAGCGTGCCGCAGGCGGAGATCTTGGAGGACACCGGGCGCTCCGGCATGGAGCGGATCCGCGCCCTGCTCACCCGGATCGTCGACACCGAGTACGAGTACCGCGAGGACGACGGCACCAGCATCGGCTGCCTCACCGTCAACACCGTCGTGGAACTGGCGCGGCGCGACCCGGACGCGGCCGCGCTGGTCGAACGCGACCTCGACATCCGGCTCGGCCTCCTGCGCGTGGCGCTCGACGCGGGCCGCAGGGACGGTTCGATCACCACCGGGCGGGACACCGACGCCCTGGCCCGGTTCGTCAACGCGACCATTGGCGGCATGCGCGTCTCCGCACAGGCGGGCGCGGGCCGCGCGGTCCTGGAGTCCATCGCCGACACCGCCCTGGACGCCCTCCACCCCTGATCCCACCCTCCCCGGCCGCTCCCCCGTGGATCTCGTGCGGCCAAATTCTGTACTGATCTGTCCAATACTTCGTCATCCGTTCACGCACCGCCCACGCCTCCCGAAGGAGCAGCCTCATGCCCCGCGCCGTATACGTCCTGGCCCTAGGCATCTTCGCCATGGTGACCAGCGAGTTCGTCGTCGCCGGACTGATGCCGCAGATGGCCGCCGGGCTCGACGCCACGATCCCCGAGATCGGCTATCTGATCACCGCCTTCGCCGTGGCGATGGCCTTCGGCGGGCCGTTCCTGACGGTCGCCCTGCTGAGACTCCCGCAGAAGCGGGCGCTGATGGTCCTGTTCGGCATCTTCCTCGGGGGCAACGTCCTCGCCGCCCTCGCACCCGACTACCGGACCATGCTCGTGGCCCGCGTCGTCACCGGCATCGCCTCGCAGGCCTTCTTCGGCGTGGGCATCTCCCTGGCCAGCCGCCTCACCCGCCCGGAGATACGCGGCCGGGCCGTCGCCGTGGCGCTCAACGGCCTCATGCTCGGCACGCTCCTCGGACTTCCATTCGCGACCGTCGTCGGCGAGCACCTGGGCTGGCGCGCGGCGTTCTGGGCCATCACCGCCCTGACGGCGCTCGCCGCGGCGGCCACCCTCGTCGGCGTGCCGCGCATCGAGCGGTCCGACGACGCGGGGTCGATCCGTGCGGAGCTGGGCGCCTTCCGCAGCCCGCGCCTCTGGCTGACCCTCGTCACCAGCACCTTCGTGATCGGCGCCACGTTCTCGGCGTTCAGCTATCTCAACCCGATCCTCACCGAGGTCACCGGGTTCGCCACCGGCACCGTGCCACTGCTGCTCGTCGCGTACGGCGCCGCCACGCTCATCGGCAACACCGTCGTGGGGCGCCTCGCCGACCGGCACACGCTCCCTGTCCTGGTCACCGGACTCCTCCTGAACCTCGGGTTCCTGGTCGGCTTCGCGCTCCTCGCCGACATTCCCGCCGGCGCGGTCACCATGATGCTCGGCATCGGCCTCGTCGGCGTCACCATGAACCCGGCGATGGTGACCAGGGTGCAGCGGGTCGGCAACACCCGACCGCTGGTCAACAGCGTCCACTCGTCGTTCATCACGGGCGGCATCATCATCGCCACGTCCGTCGGCGGCCCGGCCATCGACGCCTACGGACTGCGGGCGCCGCTGTGGATCGGCGCCGGGCTCGCGGTGCTCGGCCTGCTGAGCCTCGTACCGGAGGTGGGGCGGCGCACCGCCGCGGACGCCCCGGCCCCCGCCGGTACCGGCTCCCCCGTACGGGAACCCGTCGAGGTCGGCTGAGCCCCCTCCTCCTAGGGCGCCGAGCTAGCCGAGCGCCCCCAGGGGGTCGTCGAGCACCGGCTGCCACGCCAGCTCGGCGGCCCCCACCAGGCTGTTGTGGTCGAGGGTGCAGGCGAGGATGGGGACGCCGCCGCTGCGGCCCCAGAGGCTGCGGTCGGCGACGACGGCGCGCAACCGCTCCGGGTCGGCCTTCAGGAGCGCGCGGTGCAGCCCCCCGAGGATGATGCGGTCGGGGTTGAGGATGTTCACCAGGCCCGCGAGGCCAAGACCCAGCCGGTCGATCAGCTCCGCGGCGGCCGTGCGCACCGCGGGGTCCGCGTAGCGCTCGGCCAGCAGCCTGCGGGCCTGCTGGAGCAGGCCCTCGGGCCCTGGTTCGACACCCATGGCCGTGAGGAAGGCGAGCGGGTCCGTCTCCACGTCCAGGCAGCCGCGGCTGCCGCAGTAGCAGGGGCGGCCCTCCGGACGCACGGTGAGGTGCCCGACTTCGAGGGCGAGCCCCGAACTGCCCGTGTGCAGCCGTCCGTCGAGGACGAGGGCGCCGCCGACGCCGCGGTGCCCGGTCGCCACGCACAGCAGGTCCCGTGCGCCGCGGCCCGCGCCGTGCCGGTGCTCGGCGAGCGCGGCGAGGTTCACGTCGTTGCCCGTGAAGGCGGGGCCCTCGATGCCCGCGTCGCGTACGCGGTCGGCGAAGATCTCCCGGACCTGCGCGCCCGCGGGCCAGGCCAGGTGCAGGGGATTGAGGGCGGTGCCCTCGGGCTCGGCGACGGCCGACGGCACCGCGAGCCCCGCCCCCACACAGCGTCTTCCCGTCTCCCGCAGGAGCTGCGCGCCCGCCTCGATGACCGAGCCGAGCACCTGCGCCGGGTCGGCGCCGACGGTCTCGCAACCGGGCGCGGTCGCGACGATGTGACCGCCGAGCCCGACGAGCGCCGCCCGGAAACCGTCGGCGTGCACCTGCGCCGCGAGGGCCACGGGGCCCGTCTCGGCGACGGCGAGCCGGTGCGAGGGCCGGCCCTGGGAACCCGCGGCCGCGCTCGGCCTGGCGTCGATGCGGATCAGGCCGAGCGCCTCGAGCTCCGCCGCGACGGCACCCGCCGTGGCCCGGGTGACGCCCAGCTCGGCGGTGAGGACGGCTCGGGTGGGGGCGCGCCCGGTGTGGACGAGTTCGAGGGCGGGTCCGAGCGCGGTGCGCCCGCGTTCGAGTCGCGTACGCGTGGACAGATGTGCCTCACCCCGGGTGGCAGCCTTCCCGTTCATGAGGGCGAGTCTCCCATGATCCGTACGCCGCCTCGCCGTTCAGCCGTCATCCCGGCTTCCCCGCCCCGACGCCTACCGGCACCCCGCACGCCCGGCGCCCCCGGCGCACCTCGCACGCCACGCACCTCCCCCACCCTTCGCTCGCTCCACGGGCAATCCGCCTTGTCCGCGACCCGGTTCCCCTCTACGCTGACTTTGTGCCGCCACTAAACAAAACCACGTCCGGGGCGCGTGGAGCCACCTCCCCCGCACTGACCCGGCTCCGTGCCGCCCTCACGCTCTTCTTCGCCCTCGACGGCTTCGTCTTCGCCGGGTGGGTGGTGCGGATCCCGGCCATCAAGGAGCAGACCGGGGCCTCGGCGAGCACGCTCGGGCTCGCGCTGCTCGGGGTCTCGGCCGGTGCCGTGGTCACGATGACGCTGACCGGGCGGCTGTGCTCCCGCTTCGGGAGCCGTCAGGTGACGGTGGTCTGCGGCGTGCTGATGCCCCTGAGCGTGGCGCTGCCGCCCCTGACGCACTCGGCGCTCGCGCTCGGCCTGGTGCTGCTGTTCTTCGGGGCCGCGTACGGCGGGATCAACGTGGCGATGAACAGCGCCGCCGTCGATCTGGTGCGCGCGCTGCGGCGCCCCGTGATGCCGAGCTTCCACGCCGCGTTCAGCCTCGGCGGCATGCTCGGCGCCGGCCTCGGCGGCCTGGTCGCGGGACATCTGTCCCCGACCCGCCACCTGCTCGCGCTCACCGTGCTCGGTCTGCTGCTCACGGCGGCCACGGCTCCCACGCTGCTGCGGTACGAGGTGCCGCCGGTGCCCGGTGGCCACGACGCGGCACGTTCCGGTGACCCCGGGGCCTCCGGTCGTTCCAGGGCCTCCGGGGACTCCGGGGCCGCCGGTGGTTCTGGGGACTCCGGTGACTCCGTCGAGTCGGCGCGGCTCGACGCCCGGGGCCGTGCGGCGCGCCGCACCCGGGGGCTCGTCCTCGTCTTCGGTCTGATCGCGCTGTGCACGGCGTACGGCGAGGGGGCGCTCGCGGACTGGGGCGCGCTGCACCTGGAGCAGGACCTGGACGCCCATCCCGGGATCGCGGCCGCGGGCTACTCGTGCTTCGCCCTCGCCATGACGATCGGACGCCTCTCCGGCACGGCACTTCTCGAACGCCTCGGCCGCACCCGCACCGTCGTCGGCGGCGGGTTGCTCGCGACGGCCGGGATGCTCCTGGGCGCGCTCGCCCCCTCGGTCGGCGTGGCGCTCGCCGGTTTCGCCGTCACGGGGCTCGGGCTCGCGAACATCTTCCCCGTGGCGGTCGAGCGGGCCGGGGCGCTCGCCGGTCCCAGCGGCGTGGCGACCGCCTCCACCCTCGGCTACGGCGGCATGCTGCTCGGGCCGCCCGCGATCGGGTTCATGGCGGACTGGTTCTCACTGCCGGTGGCCCTGACGAGCGTGGCCGTGCTCGCGGCGGTGGCGGCGTGCATCGGCGCGGCGGCGGGCCGTACGCCGACGCCGGGCAACCGCGCCGCGGAGGCGAGCGCCCAGCGGCCGGAGCGCACGCCCGTACGCTGAAGCGGGGGCGCCGCCCGCACGCCGAAGCAGGGACGCCGCCCGTACGCGGCGGCGCGCATGCCCCTGCGGCCCGCATGCCCCCTGCGATGCGCATGCCGTACGGTGCGCATGCCCCTGCGGTGCCCGCGGAGCCCCGTACGCGGAAAAAGTCCCGCGCCCCGCGACCGTACCGTGTTGCACAATCCCCCCATGAAGACTGCCGAGCACATCGAAGTCCTGGACCGCGAGGGGACGTTGCTGGCGAGCGCCGCGCAGGAAGCGGGGCTCGACGCGACCGTCCCCACCTGCCCCGACTGGCGGGTGCGCGATCTGCTGCGGCACACCGGCGCGGTGCACCGCTGGGCGGCGGGGTTCGTCGCGGAGGGCCACCCCGCGCCCCGTCCCATCCGGGAGGCGCCGGACCTGGACGACGCCGCGCTCCTCGACTGGTTCCGCGAGGGGCACGCCGGTGTGGTCGCCGCCCTGCGCGAGGCCCCGGACGACCTGGAGTGCTGGTCGTTCCTGCCCGCCGCGTCACCGCTCGCCTTCTGGGCGCGCCGCCAGGCCAACGAGACGGCCGTCCACCGCTACGACGCCGAGTCCGCGCGCGGCGGGTCGCCCACGCCGGTGGGCACGGAGTTCGCGGCGGACGGGATCGACGAGCTGCTGCGCGGGCTCCACGGGCGTGCCAAGAGCCGCATGCGGACGGATGTCCCGCGGGTGCTGCGCATACGGACCACGGACGCGGGGGCCGTCTGGACGGTGCGCCTCTCCGAGGACATCCCCGTCACCGAGTCCGGCGGGACGGCGCCCGCCGACTGCGAGGTCGCGGGACCGGCCGGGCAGCTGTATCTGGCCCTGTGGAACAGGGAACCGTTCCCGCAGGTCACAGGGGACGCGGAACTGGCCGAGCGATGGCGCGAGCAGGCGGGGGTCTGAGCGGTCGGTGGCCGGGGGCGGTCGGGCACCCGTGGGCGGGGCGGGCACCCTCGCGCCCGGGCCCGTTCCCCTCGCCGCCCAGACCTGGGCCGGGCGATGCCGCTCAGGCCCTGGGCTCCGCGCCCGGCAGCATCCGGGCGAGGACCGCCCGCTGCACGGGCCGCGCCTCGGCGTGCACCTTGCTGCCCTTGCCGGTGAGGCAGACCCGCACACCGCGGCGGTCCTCGTTGCACATCCCGCGCTCGACCAGGCCGTCCTTCTCCAGACGGCCGATGAGGCGGGACAGCGCGCTCTGGCTCAAGTGCACCTGGCAGGCGATGTCCTGGACGCGGAAGGCGTCGGTGCCGTCCTCCGCGAGTCCGGTGGCGAGCACGTCGAGGACCTCGAAGTCGCTCGCCCCCAGGCCGTGCGGATGCAGCTCGCGGTCCAGCTCGCACTGGGTGCGCGCGTGCACCGCGAGGATGTCCCGCCACTGGTTCACGAGCCCCTGCTCGGCGTCAGTCTCCGCCGGCCCGGCCTTGGTCGCCGCCATGTACGCACGGTAGCAAAGTTCAGCATTTATTGCACATGAATTAAATGCACTTGCATTCAATGCATGCGCATGGAAATCTGCTCCGCATGACTTCTCCGCTCCCTCCTGCCTCCACGTCCCCGGAGCGCTGGACCCCGCGCCTGTGGGGCACGCTGCTCGTGCTGTGCGCAGCGATGTTCCTGGACGCGCTCGACGTGTCGATGGTCGGCGTGGCCCTGCCCTCCATCGGCTCCGAACTGGACCTGTCCACCTCGTCCCTGCAATGGGTCGTCAGCGGCTACATCCTGGGCTACGGCGGTCTGCTGCTGCTCGGCGGCCGGGCGGCCGACCTGCTCGGCCGCCGCGAGGTGTTCCTGATCGCCCTCGGCGTCTTCGCCCTGACCTCGCTGTTCGGCGGGCTCGTCGACTCCGGTCCGCTGCTGATCGCCAGCCGCTTCGTGAAGGGCCTCAGCGCCGCCTTCACCGCGCCCGCAGGCCTGTCCATCATCACGACCACGTTCGCCGAGGGCCCGGTCCGCAACCGCGCCCTGTCCATCTACACCACCTGCGCCGCCGCCGGCTTCTCCCTCGGCCTCGTCCTGTCCGGCGTACTGACCGAGGTCAGCTGGCGCCTCACCATGCTGCTGCCCGCGCCGATCGCCGTGCTCGCCCTGCTCGCCGGGCTCAAGCTCATTCCGCGTTCCCCCCGCGAGGAGAAGCGCGGCGGCTACGACGTGCCGGGCGCCGTCACCGGCACGGCCTCGATGCTGCTGCTCGTCTTCACCGTCGTGCAGGCGCCCGAGGTCGGCTGGGCCTCCGCCCGCACGCTGCTCTCCTTCCTCGCGGTGGCCGTACTGCTCGCCGTGTTCGTCCGCATCGAGCTGCGCACCGCGAGCCCGCTGATCCGTCTCGGCGTGCTCCGCTCGGGGCCCCAGGTCCGGGCCCAGCTCGGCGCGGTGACGTTCTTCGGCGGCTATGTGTCGTTCCAGTTCATCGCCACGCAGTACCTCCAGTCGCTGCTCGGCTGGTCGGCCCTGGAGACGGCACTCGCCTTCCTGCCCGCCGGTGTGATCGTGGCCCTGTCCGCCACCAAGATCGCCGGTGTCATCGACCGGTTCGGCACCACCCGTGTGATCGTGACGGGCTTCGCGCTGCTCGTGGCGTCGTACGCGCTGTTCCTGCGCATCGACCTCTCGCCCTCGTACGCCGCCGTCATCCTGCCGTCGATGATCCTGCTCGGCCTCGCCTGCGCCCTGGTCTTCCCCTCGCTCAACATCCAGGCCACCAACGGCGTGGACGACCACGAGCAGGGCATGGTCTCCGGTCTGCTCAACACCTCCATCCAGGTGGGCGGCGCGGTGATCCTCGCGATCACCACCGCGGTCATCACGGCGTCCGACGACGGTTCCGCCGAGGGCGCCGCGTCCCCGCAGGCCGTCCTCGACAGCTACCGCCCCGGCCTGGTCCTCGTCACCGTGTTCGCGCTCGCGGGTCTGCTCATCAACCTCACCGGGCTGCGGTCCCGGCGCAGGCAGCGGACCGTGGTCGTGGCGAAGTCGGCGATCGCCGCCGGGCCCGCGGCCTCGTCGGCCCCCGCGGCGCACGCGTCCGGTGCGACCGCTTCCGAGGGCGAGCGGGTCACCGTGGGCGACTGACTCCGGGACCCCTCCCGTACCCCGGCTGCCCGGTGGGTTCCTTGCCCACCGGGCAGCGGGCTGTTTCACTCGCGGTAAGCGGACGACGTACGTACGGGGAGACCATGGAGCGGGACACGGGCCGCCGCCGGCGCAGCCGGGCCGAGCGGGACGCCGTCACGATCGAGATCGGGTACGCGCTCGTGAGCGCGACGGTGCTGGCGCTCGCCGTGATCGGCGTGGTCGTGGCGGGACCGGCGCTGGCGTTCGACCCGCCCGAGGTGGTGGAGCGCGTCCTCCTGCGCGTGGGCGTCGCCCTCGCGGCGGCGGCGTTCGCCGTCCGGCTCGTGACGGTGCTGTGGCGGTTCACGGCGCGCGAGCGCGCGCGGCGGGCCGCTCTGGACGGCGGGGCTCCGTACGGGGGCATGGACATCGCCGCGTACCTGGAGGAGCGCGGGGACGGCGGGGCGGATCAGCCGAGCCAGCCGGGCCGGACGAGGCCCGACTCGTAGGCGAGCACGACGAGCTGGGCCCGGTCCCTGGCGTGCAGCTTCACCATGGTGCGGCTCACATGTGTCTTCGCGGTGAGCGGGCTGACGACTAGGCGGCGGGCGATCTCCTCGTTGGAGAGGCCGATGCCGACGAGCGCCATCACCTCCCGCTCGCGTTCGGTGAGCTCGCTCAGCGCCTCGGCGGCCGCCGGCTCCTTGGAGCGCGCGGCGAACTCCCCGATGAGGCGGCGCGTCACCCCCGGCGAGAGCAGCGCGTCCCCGGCGACCACCGCCCGTACCGCACGCAGCAGTTCCTCGGGTTCGGTGTCCTTCACCAGGAAGCCCGAGGCGCCGGAGCGGATGGCCTCGAAGACGTACTCGTCCAGCTCGAAGGTGGTGAGCATGACCACTTTCACCCCGTCGAGGTCCGCCTCGCCGGTGACGCGGCGGGTGGCCGCCAGGCCGTCGAGCACCGGCATGCGGATGTCCATCAGGACGACGTCGGGGCGCAGCAGGCGCACCAGGCGCACGGCCTCCTCGCCGTCCGGCGCCTCGCCCACGACCTCGACGTCGGCCTGCGCGTCGAGCAGCGCCCTGAACCCGGCGCGGACCAACGACTGGTCGTCGGCGAGCAGTACGCGGATCACTGGTCCTCCTGGGGAGCCGTGGGGCCGGTGCGGGTGGGCAGGACCGCGGTGACCCGGAAACCGCCGTCCGGGCGCGGACCGGCTTCGACGGTGCCGTTCAGGGCGGCGGCCCGCTCCCGCATCCCGGCGAGGCCGTTGCCGCTTCCGCCCGCACGGGCGCCGGTGGCGGGCCCTTCGTCGTCGACGCTCAGGGTCACCGCGTCGGGCGCACGGCGCACCAGGACGCGGGCGGTGCGCGAGCCCGAGTGCCGCACGACGTTGGTCAGGGCCTCCTGCACGATGCGGAACGCGGCCAGGTCGGCGCCGGGCGGCAGGGCTTCGCCGCGGCCCTCCGTGGTGACGGTGACCGTCAGGCCCGCGCTGTGCGCCTGCTCGACGAGTTCGGGGAGGCGGTCGAGTCCGGGGGCGGGGGCGCGGGGTGCGGCGCCCGGGGCGCGGAGGGTGTCGAGGACCTGGCGGACCTCGCCGAGCGCCTCCTTGCTGGCGGCCTTGATGGTGGTCAGGGCCGTGCGGGCCTGCTCTGGGTCGGAGTCGAGCAGGGCGAGGCCGACGCCCGCCTGGACGTTGATGACGGAGATGCTGTGGGCGAGCACGTCGTGCAGCTCCCGCGCCATGCGCAGACGCTCCTCGTCGGCGCGGCGCCGGGCGGCCAGCTCGCGTTCCTCGCGCTGCCTGGTCCACTGCTCGCGGCGGGTGCGGGCCAGCTCGGATACGGCGATGACGGCGACCACCCAGACGGCCGCGGCGATCTCCTGCCCCCAGGGCTCGGCCTCGTCACCCGCGGGCGGCAGCCACCGGTACAGCCAGTGCGCGAGCAGGACGTGCCCGGCCCACAGCGCCCCGACGGCACCCCACGCCGCCCCGCGGTGCCCGGCGACGACGGCCGCGAAGCAGGCCACGGCGACGGTGACGAAGACCGGACCGTAGGGGTATCCGGCGCCGAGGTACACCAGGGCCGTCCCGGTGACGACGTACACCACCGGCACCGGGCGCCGGTGGCGCAGCAGGAGCGCGGCCGTGCCCGCGAGGAGCAGGGCCCGCGCGTAGCCGTCGACCGGCTCCCTGTCGGGCTGACCGTGCGTGGCGAACGTGGTGCCGAACTGCACGAAGCCGGTGAGCAGCACGGTGGTCGGCCAAGGCAGCCGCGACCCCGCACCCCCGAGCCGCCACCACACGGGGCCGTCCCGCCACCAGGGCGGGCCCGTGGGATGCCGCCCCGGCGCCCCCGCGCCCGCCCGCGGCGCTTCCGCGGAGCCCGACGGTGACTCCGTGGAACGCGACGGCGGCCCGTCCCCGTCCCGGGGCGGGCCGCCGTCGGCCTCGCGTCCACGCTGTTCTTCCATGGCGGTCACGCTAGACCGCGGGCCCGGTGCCGGGCGTCCGCCGGGCGAGGTGATCAGGTGTACTCCCGGTGGAGTACGAAGTCCCGCACGGAGAGCGCCGCCCCACAAGGGGGGAGCTACTTGTCCATCCGGCTCAGGACCCGCCCCGCCACCGGATGCGTCCGCACGATCTCCGCCAGCGTCGTCGCACCACGGGTGATCTTCGCGAAGGCGTTCCACGCGGGCCGGAAACCGGTGATCGCGGTGTGCAGCAGGCCGGGGCGGCGCTCGAAGACGGTCAGCATGCGGCGGCCGACGCTCATCTCGACGCCGAGGCCGGCCTTGACGGCGAACGCGTAGTTCAGGGCCTGGCGGCGGGCGTCCACCGCGTCGTGCGCCTCCGCGATCCGCACCGCCCACTCCCCCGCGAGCCGCCCGGAGCGCAGCGCGAAGGAGATGCCCTCACGGGTCCACGGCTCCAGGAGCCCCGCCGCGTCCCCGCACACGAGGACGCGTCCACGGGACAGGGGCGAGTCGTCACTGCGGCAGCGCGTGAGATGGCCCGAGGAGATCGCGGGCTCGAAGCCCGCGAGGCCGAGGCGGGCGATGAAGTCCTCCAGGTACCGCTTCGTGGCGGCGCCCTCGCCGCGCGCGGAGATCACACCGACGGTGAGCGTGTCCCCCTTGGGGAACACCCAGCCGTAACTGCCGGGCATCGGACCCCAGTCGATGAGGACGCGGCCCGCCCAGTCCTCGGCGACGGTCGAGGGCACCGGGATCTCGGCCTCGAGACCCAGGTCGACCTGGTCCAGCTTCACGCCGACGTGCGACCCTATGCGGCTCGCGCTGCCGTCGGCGCCGACGACCGCGCGGGCCAGGACGGTCTCGCCGCCCTGGAGGACGACGGCGACCGTGCGCCGGTCGGGGACCGCCGGGCCGTGCTGCTCGACGCGCACCACCGTGGCACCCGTGCGCAGCTCGGCGCCCGCCTTCTGCGCGTGCTCGACGAGCTGCTGGTCGAACTCGGAGCGGTCGATGAGGCCGAACAGCATGCTGCGGGAGCGCCGGGTGCGGGAGAACTTCCCGTCGAGACAGAACGTCACCGCGTGCACGCGGTCCCGCAGGGGCAGCTCGAACCCGGGCGGCAGCGCGTCCCGCGAGGGCCCGATGATGCCGCCGCCACACGTTTTGTACCGCGGCAGTTCGGCCTTCTCCAGGATCAGTACGCTGCGTCCCGCGACGGCCGTCGCATAGGCCGCCGAGGCGCCCGCGGGGCCCGCGCCGACCACGACGACGTCCCACACCTGCGCCGCGTCGTCCGCTGAGTTCTCGCTGCTCACGTTGGTCTTCCGCTCCCGATCCCGCTCTTGGCCGCGCTGACCGCGCTCTCCTGAGGCATCCTACGGCGCACGTCCGCGCGAACCTCCTGTGGGAGGATCACCCGCATCCCCGTACAACGTCGCACCCACGAGGAGCGTGCCCATGTCCCCGCATCCGGTCGCCGCGACCGTCGCCTCTCTCATGCCGAGGGCAAAGGCCGAACTCACCGAACTGGTGGCGTTCAGGTCGGTGGCGGACTTCGAGCAGTATCCGAGGAGCGAGAGCGAGGCCGCCGCGAACTGGGTGGCCGACGCGCTGCGCACCGAGGGCTTCGAGGACGTCGCGCTGCTCGACACCCCGGACGGCACACAGTCGGTGTACGGGTATCTGCCGGGCCCCGAGGGCGCCCCGACCGTCCTGCTGTACGCGCACTACGACGTGCAGCCGCCGCTCGACGAGGCGGGCTGGGCGACGCCCCCCTTCGAGCTGACCGAGCGCGACGGCCGGTGGTACGGGCGGGGCAGCGCCGACTGCAAGGGCGGCATCGTCATGCACCTGCTCGCGCTGCGCGCCCTGAAGGCGAACGGCGGCGTCCCCGTGCACGTCAAGCTGATCGCCGAGGGCTCGGAGGAGCAGGGCACGGGCGGCCTCGAGCGGTACGCGGAGGAGCACCCGGACCTGCTGCGGGCCGACACGATCGTGGTCGGTGACGCGGGCAACTTCCGGGTGGGGCTGCCGACGGTGACCGCGACGCTGCGCGGCATGACCCTCGTACGCGTACGGATCGACACCCTGGAGGGCAATCTGCACTCCGGGCAGTTCGGTGGCGCGGCGCCCGACGCGCTCGCCGCACTGGTGCGCGTGCTCGACTCGCTGCGGGCGGAGGACGGCTCGACGACGGTCGAAGGCCTCGCCGCCGACGGAGTCTGGGAGGGCTTGCAGTACGCGGACGCCGACTTCCGCAAGGACGCCAAGGTCCTGGACGGGGTCGAGCTCATCGGTCGGGGCTCGGTCGCCGACCGCATCTGGGCGCGCCCCGCCGTCACGGTCCTCGGCATCGACTGCCCGCCGGTGGTCGGCGCGACGCCGTCGGTGCAGGCGAGCGCGCGGGCGCTGATCAGCCTGCGGGTGCCGCCCGGCATGGACGCGGCCGAGGCCACGAAGGCGCTGCGGGCCCATCTGGAGTCGCGCACTCCGTGGGGCGCGCGCGTCACGACGGAGCAGACAGGTCAGGGACAGGCGTTCCGCGCGGACACCACGAGCCCCGCCTACGAGGCGATGGCCGCGGCGCTCAGCGAGGCCTACGACGGCGAGAAGATGCAGGCCTCGGGCATGGGCGGCTCGATCCCGCTGTGCAACACGCTGGCCGCCCTGTACCCGGAGGCGGAGATCCTGCTGATCGGTCTGAACGAGCCCGAGGCGCAGATCCACGCGGTCAACGAGAGCGTGTCGCCCGAGGAGCTGGAGCGGATGTCGGTGGCGGAGGCGCTGTTCCTGAAGCGGTACGCGACGAGCTGACCGTCTTTTACACACCGCGGCTGCCGTGGGCGGGTCCCCTCCGCCCACGGCAGCGCGCGTCGGCCTCCGAATACCGGCGGCCGCCCCACGCACCCCGCTTCTCCCTGTGGTCGGGGAGCGTCTTCGCGTCTCCGGTGCCGACGCCTGCATTCTCGCCAGGCGGTGCGGCGCGGTCCGGTCCGCCGCATTTCGCGAAATTCCATATTCAGCTCGGGATTCCGCCTACGGCCGCCTCATATCTGCTGCTCAGGCGCTTCCCCGCTGCTGTCACGGCCGGGCTCGGCACCTCGCTCTCTCGCGCCGAAAAGAGACTGCTGCACCTATCGGTCAAATGCTAGAAGGGTGCGATCGGGCGGAAATTCGAGGCACCGGTCACGGGTACCGAAACATGGGGGAAACGGAATGCTCAGGATTCACTTCACCTCGGACGATCTCGCGCGCACACGCTTCGCCGAGGAACCCGATCCGATGTGGGAGGTGAACATCAGCCTGCACCGGCTGCAACGCCGCGACGCCTCCGTGCTCTTCGGCCCCTGGCGGCGGCGGGTGGCCCCACGGCTCCCGGCCGGCCTCCGGCTCCTCACCGCCCTGTCCCCGGCCCGCGGCTACACCTGCGACTTCCTCACCCCGCGGACCGGGGCGGGGCTGCGGGCCCAGACGACCGCGCTGCGCGCCGTGCCCCGCGCCAGGCTGCGCGCGGAGCTGGAGACCTTCGGGCGCTGCAACCCGGGGCTCCGGCTGCCCGCGTGGACCGCGGACCTCGCTGCCGGGTCCGCCACGGTGCTCGGCCGCATCGCCGACACCACGCACGCGTACTTCGACGCCGTCCTGCGACCCCACTGGGGGGCCGTCCACGGCGCGGTGCGGCGCGACGTCGCCCTGCGCACGCGGAGTCTCGCGCACGGCGGGTGGGCGGCGGTGTTCGCGACGCTGCACCCGTCCGCGCGCTGGGACTATCCGGTCCTCGCCCTGGACTTCCCCGTCGACCAGGACCTCCACCTCGAAGGCCGCGGGCTGCTGCTGCAACCGTCGTTCTTCTGCCGCTACCGCCCGACAGCCCTGTTCGACCCCGCCCTCGAACCCGTCCTGGTCTATCCGATCGAGCACAGCCCCGGCTGGGAGCGCCCCGCCGCCACGGCCGCGCGCCCCGCCCTCGGCGCCCTCCTCGGCCACGCCCGCGCCCTGCTCCTCGAAGCCGCGGCGGACGGAACCTTCACCACGGCCGAACTGGCCCGGCTCACCGGCCTCACCCCGTCCAACGCCAGCAGGCACCTCACCGCGCTGCGCGCGGCCTCGCTGGTCTCGAGCCACCGGCACCGCAACACCACGCTGCACGGCGCCACCGCGCTCGGGGTCTCGCTCCTGGAGGGGCGGCAGCCGCTGCTGCCCGCCTGAGGCGCGTCCGGTTCAGCCGCCCACCGGCTCACCCGCCTCCAGGTACAGCGCCGCACCCCGCTCCCGCGCGCGGAGGGCCCAGCGCAGGCGTGCGTAGCGCACCGGGGGCAGCAGCCGTTCGGCCTCGGCCTCCGTGACGAAGCGCCAGGCGCGCAGTTCGGGGCCTGGAAGGAGCATGTCCTCGACCTCGGCACCGGCGAGCCTGCCGCCGTCGAAGAGGAAGCGCATGCCGCCGTAGCCGGGCGGCTTCGGCGCCTCCCAGTCGGCGACCAGGAGCCTCGGGGTGCCGCGGAGCCGGATGCCGGTCTCCTCGGCGACCTCGCGCACGCCCGCGCGCGCGGGAGCCTCGCCCGGCTCCACCACACCGCCGGGGAATTCCCAGCCCGCCTTGTACGTCGGGTCGACGAGCAGCACCCGGTCCTGCTCGTCGAAGAGCAGCACCCCGGCGGCGAGGGTCTCCGCGGTGGGCTCGGGGGTCTGCACGATGTCGCAGACGGCGGCGGCTCCGGTGCGTACGGCTTCGGCGACGCGCTCGGCGGTCTCGTACGGCGTCAGGGTGCTGGTGTCGACGCGGTGGGCGTCCGCGCCGAGCCAGCCGGCGAGCGCGGCGGAGTAGGGCTCGATGTGGTCGAAGGACCACTGCCGGACGCGCAGTTCGCCGTCGGGGGCGTCCAGGGGGAACTCGCGGCGGGCGATGCGCGCACGCAGGATCGTTTCGTCCGGGGCGAGCAGAACATGGCGTACGCCGATGCGGCGGGCGGCGAGGCCCCCGAATATCTCGTCGCGGTACTCCTGGCGCAGCAGTGTCATCGGCACCACCAGGACGCCGCCCACCTCGGCGAGCAGACCGGCGGCCGCGTCGACCACCAGGCGCCGCCAGATCGGCAGGTCCTGGAAATCGCTCACCTCGGCGAGGCGCTTGGCGGGCAGCAGGTGCGGGAGCGCACCGCCGATGACCTCGGGGTCGAAGAGCGTGCTGTTCGGGATCAGCTCGATCAGTTCCCGTGCGGCGCTGGACTTGCCCGCACCGAACGCGCCGTTGATCCAGACGATCACGGTTCCCCCTCTTCTGTTGGCCCCCAGTGGCTTGCCCGCAACACACTGCCACGGAAACCAGCCGCTGATGAGGGCGGCAATGCGCACTCCAAAGGGCCGAGCACCCTGTCAAGGCCCTCCTATCAACTTCCGCCTATCGAGTGTCGTCCCTCCCACGTGAATCGTTCCCTCACTTCGCGGTCCCTCGGCGCCCGATACGGTGATCCGCCAGGCACCCCGGCCCCTGGTGACCTGCTCGTTCCGGCTGCCTCACGGCACCCGCACCCGGCCGCGCTCGGGCTGGGACTTGCTCTGGGGGGATTAGTGCATCAGGACGAACTGAGCCATTTCACATACGACGCCCCGGAATCGCCGCCGCCTCATGTGTACGAGGTCGGGGACGCCACCGTCATCGAGCTGTGCGGTGAGGTCGATCTCGTGGCGCTCCAGCAGACCACGCCGCTGATCGACACGGTGACCGCGGGACCCGCGCGGACCGTCGTGCTCGATCTGTCCCGCACGACGTTCATCGACTGCTCGGGTCTCGCCCTGCTCATGCGGGCCAGGTGCCGCCTCGACGCCAGGGACGCCCGCCTCGGCGTGGTGTGCACCGACCGGATGTCCCTGCGCGTCATGGGCATCACCGGCCTGAAGGCGACGCTGTCACCGGTGGCGTCGGTGCGCGAGGCCCTCGCCCACGCGCAACCGGACCTCTGACGCCCGCCCCTGGGTCAGTCGCCGTCGTCGCGCCCGGTGGGGGGTTGTTCCGGTGGCTCGTTGTCGTCGTTCTCGGGTGCCGCGCGGTCGTCGACGGTGATGTGCACGGGGCTGCTGTCGGGGTGGAATGTGGTGGTGAGGGAGCGCACGGTGGTGGCGACGCGCTCGTACAAGTGATGGGCGATGGCTGCGGTGCCGGGGTCGACCGCTGGGGCGTGCTGAACGCCGTGGAGGCTGGTGAGGGCGGCGACGAGGCTGCGGCCCGACACGTCGACGGTGACGGTGCCGCCGGTCTCCCCGACGGCGCCGGGGATGTGGAAGTGCTTGTCCTGCCCGGCGTGCTCCACCAGGAAGGCCCAGGTGTCGCGGTGCACCCGGAGCGTGGCGGCCGAGATGCCCGCGGCTTTGCGGAGCAGGTCCCGGTGCTCGGTGGCGTCGGGCTCACCGGCGGGCGGTGTCTCGGTGGGCGGTGTCTCGGCGGACGGCGTCATGGCGGGCAGCGTCATGGCGAGTGGCTCCTTCGGCTCGGGCTCCGGCTCCGGTTCGCCGGGGGTGGGCTTCGGGTCCGCGGCGGGCCGGGCGCGGTTCAGGTCGTTGATCGAGGCGCGCAGGCCCACCAGTTCGGTGCTGACGTGGATCAACGGGTCACGAAGGGTGTCGGCACTGCGGTTGAGTCCGTCGCGGACGACGGAGCGGATCTCGGCGAGACCGGAGTTGATGGCGGCGTTGGCGTCCTGACGGGCCTGGTCGACGGCGTACTGCTGGTGGTCGACCTGCTGGCGCAGCTCGCCGAGTTCTTGCAGGATCTGGCGGAGCAGGTCCTCATGGCCGGACCCTTTGCTAAAAATCGGCACATAGCCCCCTACGACCGTTCGTGGGGCAAGCGTGACGAGATGCCGACCGGTCGACAAGCACGCGATCCGGACAGGGATATAGGGGCCCCCGGTTGCCACCGGAGGCCGGGCCTCATCCCTAGTTGGGCCTGAAAGTCAGCGCCGCGACGACGAAGTGCCGTTGTGGTAGCAGGAGGACCAGGGTCGTGGGCAGAGCTACCAAGCACGTGGGCGGGGCCACCAGGAACTAGCCCGTCCGGCCCAGGGCGGGGCCCCGCAGCCCGAGCAACCACCCCCGCCCCCGCCCGACGCACCCGAACCCTCAGCGATTGACCGCCGGACGCAGCCGTGCCGCCGCCGACTCCTCGGGGAACGCCCGCAGCGCCGCCGCCGCCGCGCCCACCAGGCCCGCGTCGGTGCCCGTCAGGGCGGGGGCCACGGTCAGGTCGCGGATGAAGGAGAGCGTCGCGTAGTCCCGCAGGGCGCGGCGCAGGGGTGCGAACAGGGTCTCGCCCGCCCGGGCAACTCCCCCGCCGATCACCGCGATGTCGATCTCCACGAGCGTCGCCGTGGCGGCGATCCCCGCGGCGAGGGCCTGCGCCGCCCGCTCGAAGGAGGCGACGGCGACCGGGTCTCCCGCGTGGGCCGCGCGCGCGACGGCCGCCGCGGACGTGTCGCCGTCGGGCCCGGGGCGCCAGCCCGCCTCGACTGCGCGCCGAGCGATGTTCGGGCCGCTCGCGATCCGCTCCACGCAACCCCGCGCCCCGCACGGGCACGGGTCACCGTCGAGGTCCACGCTGATGTGACCGATGTGGCCCGCGTTACCGGTGGGGCCGGGATGCAGCGAGCCGCCGAGGACCAGGCCGCCACCGACGCCGGTGGACACCACCATGCACAGCGCGTTGTCATGGCCGCGGGCGGCGCCCTGCCAGTGCTCGGCCGCCGTCATCGCGACCCCGTCGCCCACCAGCTCGACGGGCCGGCCGCCGGCCACCGCACGGACCCGCTCCACCAGCGGATACCCGCGCCAGCCCGGCACGTTGACGGGACTGACCGTGCCCGCGCCCGCGTCCACGGGACCCGCGCTGCCGATGCCGACAGCACGGACGTGCCCCCACGGCTCACCGGCCGTCAGCTCCCCGATCACCTCTTCCACCGCGTACATCACCGTGTCACCGTCCTCGTGCGCGGGCGTCGGCCGCTGGGCACGCAGCAGGATCCGGCCCTGGCCGTCCACCAGGGCTCCGGCGATCTTGGTGCCGCCGATGTCGAGTGCGGCGACGAGGTCCGTGGGCATCAGTGTCTGATCTCCTGGTGAAAGGGCAGGACGCAGAGTGCGGTGCACAGTCTGGCGCACAGGCCCGTGCGCACTCCGGTGTGCAGTCTCCCGCAGTCTCTCGCGCTTTTGACAACGTTGTCCAGGCTCTCTGCCCGACGACGCGTGCCCCGCACACGCAAGAACCCCCGCCCGGGGGCCGCCGCGTACCGCTCGCCCGCGCGCGCCGCTCGCACACCGCGCGTGACCGACCCCCCGTACGCGGGCGCGCACGGGCTCCGAGCCATAGTGGACATCATCTGTGCGCCGTACACAGGAGAATCCGGAACTTCCTCGCGGGAACCGCGCTTCGTTGCGCAGACTGAGACCCGCACGGGACCAGAACCGCGCCCCCCGCCGCGCGCCAGGGGACCGGCGGCAGTGCACGACACACCAGTGGACGACAGACAGGACAGCGCACCGTGGCAGAGACCGCCCGCACCCCCGTCTCCCGCCTCCGTACCGACGGGAGCCGCACGGACGGCACCGCGGACGCCAAGCGCCGTTACGGCAACCGGCCGACCATGAAGGACGTCGCCGCCCGCGCGGGCGTGGGTCTCAAGACGGTCTCCCGCGTCGTGAACGGCGAAGCCGGTGTCACTCCCGACACCGAGCGCCGCGTCCAGGAGGCCATCGAGGCCCTCGGCTTCCGGCGGAACGACAGCGCGCGGGTGCTGCGCAAGGGCCGCACGGCGAGCATCGGTCTCGTACTCGAAGACCTGGCCGACCCGTTCTACGGGCCGCTGAGCCGCGCCGTCGAGGAGGTCGCCCGCGCGCACGGTGCGCTGCTCATCAACGGGTCGAGCGCCGAGGACCCGGACCGGGAGCAGGAGTTGGTGCTCGCGCTGTGCGCGCGCCGCGTCGACGGGCTCGTGATCATCCCCGCGGCCGACGACCACCGCTATCTGGAGCCGGAGATCGCCGCCGGGGTCGCCACCGTGTTCGTCGACCGGCCGCCGGGGCGCATCGACGCCGACGTGGTCCTCTCCGACAGCTTCGGCGGTGCGAGGGACGGTGTCGCGCACCTCATCGCGCACGGTCACCGCCGCATCGGCTTCATCGGCGACCAACCGCGCATCCACACCGCGATAGAGCGGCTGCGCGGCTATCGCGCGGCGATGGCGGACGCGGAGATCGAGGTCGACGAGTCCTGGGTGTCACTCGGCCCCACGGACCCCGAGCGGGTCCGGCGTGCCGCCGAGGCGATGCTGACCGGGTCCGCCCCCGTGACCGCCGTCTTCGCGGGCAACAACCGTGTGACGGTGACGGTGGTGCGTGTCGTCGCCGCCCGCACCCGCCCCGTCGCTCTCGTCGGCTTCGACGACTTCGAGCTGGCCGATCTGCTCAGCCCCGGTGTGACGGTGGTCGCGCAGGACGCTGCGCAGCTGGGCCGGACGGCCGCGGAGCGGCTGTTCCGCCAGCTCGACGGCGCCTCGGACGCCCCGGAGCTGATCGAGCTGCCCACGCGCCTGATCACGCGGGGGTCGGGGGAACTGCCGCCCGCGTCCTGAGCGCCGGCAGCGTCACCTCCCAGGTGTCCGCGGCGTAGTGCAGGCCGAAGCCGTGGGATGTGTACAGGTCAAGGGCGCCCGTCGCGTTCTCCGTGTCGACGCCGAGGCCGACGGTGTCGCGGCCCCGTGCCGCGTACACCGCGCAGGCGTGCCGCAGCAGGTGCCCCGCGATGCCCCTGCCGCGGGCGGACGCTCGGACGCCGAGGTTGCGGACCCAGGCCATGGCCTCGCGGTCGTCGCGGGTCAGGACGACGCCCACGTCACCCGCCCCCTCCAGGGCGGCGATCCAGACCAGTGACCAGTCCATCCCCGGGCCCAGGTCGTCGAGCCACTGCCGGTAGCCGCGCGGCTGGTGGTCGTGGTGGGCGGCGAACGTCTCCTCGACCAGGGCGTGCGCGCGGCGCCGGTCCGTCTCCGCCTCGCAGCTCCGCAGGGTCAGTCCGGGCGGCGGGACAGGCGCGGGGTCGGCTTCGGGCGCGAGCGGCCTGGTCAGTACGTGGTAGCGGCGGACGGGGTGCCAGCCGCGGGCGGTGAGTCTCCTCGGGTCGAGGGTGGGGCGGCTGTTGAGGGTGAGGTGGACGACGGCGCGGTCGGCGCCGTTCTCACCCGCGCGTTCGGCCGCGCGCCGCTCGATGGCGGCGAGCAGCCGCTCCCCCGCGTCCTGGTGGCTGGGCAGGACGTAGTGATCGGCGTCGATGCGCTCGCCGCCCGAGGCGTCCCACAGCAACCCGTACGCGACGAGCCTGCCGGCGTGGAACGCGAGCCAGGAGTTGCGGGCCAGGTCCGCGTCGGGGCGCACGAGGTCGGTCTCGACGCTGCCCGGGTCGGTCTCGGCGCGCCCTGTCTCGACCAGGTCGACGGCGTTGAGCAGGGCGCAGATCGCAGCGGTGTCCGCCACGCTTGCGGCCCGAACGGTCAGTTCGTCCGTCGTGAGCGTTGTGTGCGTCGCTTCCGGGTGGTTCGTAGCGTACGTCCCGTCCGGGTGGTTCGTGGCGTGCGTCCCGTCCGGGCGGTCCGTCACGTGCGTCCCGTCCGGATGGTTCGTGGCGTGCGTCCCGTCCGGGTGGCCCGACGCGTGCGTCCCCTCCGGGTGGCCCGACGCGTACGCCGCTTCCGGGCGGCCCGACGCGTACGCCGCTTCCGGGCGGCCCGACGCGTGCGTCCCCTCCGGGCAGCCCCTCGCGTACGTCCCCTCCGGGCGGCCCCTCGCGTCCGGGTAATTCGTCGCGTCGTCCATCGCGCCAGGGTCCGCGCCCGGCGGTGGCCGTCACAACTGGATTTCGTGGGTGCCGGTTTCGTGGGGGCCGGTTCTCGTGGGTGCTGAGGCGCGCGGCGTGCCGGGGGGCGCCAGGGTGTCGCGTTGCGCGGACGGTGGCTCTCAGCAGACCGGCAGGCCCGGCAGCGGTTTGTCGTTGTCGCCGCCCTGGATGTAGACGTCGCTCACGAACACGTTCGTGTTGCCGCTGTCGTCGTCCGTCCTGGCCCACCAGACGTTCGTCCACCGGCCGTGGGTCTCGCGGCGGCCGAGGTCCTGTTGGCAGTAGAAGTAGTTGGTGCCCGCGTTGAGGGTGCCCGCTTCCGCGCCCGACGCCGTGTACGACTTGGCGGTCCGCCACACCGAGCAGTTGTACTTGCCGCCGCCCGCCGGGTGGCAGACGGGCTCCCGACTGCCGTCCCCGGAACCGCCCTTGGCGGGGTCCCGGTCCTCGGGGCGGGTGGCGGACTTGTCGGAGGAGTCCTTGCCGGAGCCGTCGCGGTCGTCCGCGGATCCGTCGCCGCCGCCCTTCCCGCCCTTGTCCCGCGCGTCGCCCTCGCGCTCAGCGTCCTTGCCGTCCTCGCCTTCTTCGCCGTCCCTGTCCGGACGCTCGGCGTCGGCGTCCTTGGTCTTCTTGCCGGGCCTCGGTTCCTCGTCCCCGAGGCCGGAGGGCCTGGAGTCGTCCGCCGGGTCCATCGCGCCCCGGCTCCCGTCGGACCCGGGCTCGGCCGCGTTCCCGGCCTCCCGCGCGTCCTGCGCCCGGTCCTTCTCGCCGTCCCCGCCGGACAGCGCCGCCACGGTCACACCCGTCGCGGCCAGGACCACGGCCACGGCCACCGCGGCGAGCAGCGCCTTGCGCGGCCGAGCCGTACGCGCCGTACGCGCGGCACGCCTACCCGCGGGCTCCGGAGCGGGCACCGGTATGGTCCCGCCGGGCGGCGGCCCGAACCCGGGCGGCGGTGCGGACGGCACGTGCCGCACCGTGGGCTCGCGCTCCCCCGCCCGGGCACCGTCCGCCCCCTTCGCCCCGTACCCCCCGGCGTCGACGGCCCCCGCCGCCACCGCGGAGTCCGGCGACAGGACAGGATCCGGCGTCGGGACAGAGTTCGGCGCCACCGCGGAAACCACCGTCTCCGCAGACGGCACCACCCCCGCGGCCACCTGCTCAAGGAGCCGCCGCGCCCCCTCCGCGTCCGGCCGGGAGCGCGGGTCCTTGTCCATGAGCAGGCGCAGGACGGGCATGAGCGGCCCCGCGCGGAGCGGTACGGGCAGTGGCTCGACCACGATCGCGGTGAGCGTGGACCACGTCGACGTGCGGCGGAACGGCGAGGCGCCCTCCACGGCCGCGTACAGCGTCGCGCCGAGCGCCCAGACGTCCGAGGCGGGCCCGGGCTCCTGGCCCTGGGCGCGCTCGGGCGCCAGGTAGTCCAGGGAGCCGACGAGTTCACCGCTGCGCGTGAGGTGCGTGGCCGAGCCGTCGCCGGGGTCCTCCATGGTGGCGATGCCGAAGTCGGTGAGGACGACGCGGCCACCGGTCTCCAGGAGGATGTTGCCGGGCTTCACGTCACGGTGCAGGACACCGGCGCGGTGGGCGGCGGCAAGGGCCTCCATGACCTGCGCGCCGACGGCCGCGGCGGCACGCGGATCGAGCGTGCCGCGTTCGCGCAGCACGTCGTCCAGGGACGGCCCCTCGACCAGCTCCATGACGATCAGCGGCCGCCCTTCGACCTCCGCCACGTCGTGCACGGCGACCACTCCGGGGTGGCGGACGCGGGCCGCCGCACGGGCCTCGCGCTGCATCCGCAGGCGCAGATCGGCCAGTTCGGGACCTTCGGCGTCGGTGTAGGTGCGCAGCTCCTTGACCGCGACCTCGCGGTGCAGCACCTCGTCGACGGCGCGCCACACCACGCCCATGCCGCCGCGGCCGAGCTGCGCGAGGACGCGATAGCGCCCGGCGAGGAGCCGGCCGACCCCGTCGCTGTGTTGCTGTTCCCCCGAAGACACCGCTGCCCCGTCCCTGTGCCGCCGTCACTCCCGTGCTGTGGCGTACAGGGTACGGGGCAGTGGTGACAGCGGCTGCCCGAGGCACGGGCGCCCCGGTCGCGGCCGGGTCACTTCCCGCCGGGGGTGAGGTCGCCCCGGCGCGGGCCCGCGTACACCTGGAGGCCGGCGAGGGTGAGACCGGTCAGGCGGGTGACCTCGGCGGTGTCGAGGGCGCCGCAGTCCAGGCCGCGCAGCAGGTACCCGGCGAGGGCCTTCGCGGTGGCGGGCTCGTCCGCGATGTCGCCGCCGGTGCGGTTGGCGTAGGCGGCGAGGCGGGCCGCGGCCTGGGCGAAGCCCTCGCGGTAGAAGGCGAAGACGGCGGTGTAGCGGGTCGGGATGTGTCCGGGGTGCATGTCCCAGCCCTGGTAGTAGGCGCGGGCCAGGGCGCGCCGGGTCAGGCCGTAGTGCAGCCGCCAGGCGTCGTGGACCTTCGCGGTGGGGCCGACGGGCAGCACGTTCGTGGAGCCGTCGGACACGCGCACGCCGGTGCCCGCGGCGGCGACCTGCATGACGGCCTTGGCGTGGTCGGCGGCGGGGTGGTCGCTCGCCTGGTACGCGGCGGAGACGCCGAGGCAGGCGCTGTAGTCGAACGTGCCGTAGTGCAGGCCGGTCGCGCGGCCCTCGGCGGCGTCGATCATGCGGGCCACGGCAGCGGTGCCGTCGGCGGCGAGGATGGACTGGCTGGTCTCGATCTGGATCTCGAAGCCGATCCGCCCCGCGGTGAGCCCGCGCGCCTTCTCGAACTCCGCCAGGAGCCGTGCCATGGCGGTGACCTGCTCGGCGTACGTCACCTTGGGGAGCGTGAGGACGAGCCCGTCGGGCAGGCCGCCCGCGTCCAGCAGGCCGGACAGGAAGACGTCGAGGGTGCGGATGCCGCGGTCGCGCACCGCCGCCTCCATGCACTTCATGCGGATGCCCATGTACGGGGCGGCCGTGCCGTTCGCGTACGCCGCGGAGATCAGGCGCGCGGCCCGGGCGGCGTGCGCGTCCTCCTCGGCGTCGGTGCGTCCGCCGTAGCCGTCCTCGAAGTCGACGCGCAGGTCCTCCACGGGCTCGCGCTCCAGCTTGGCGCGCACGCGCGCGTACACGGGCTCGGCGAGTTCGTCGGCGAGGCCGAGCACGGCGGCGAAGGAGGCGGCGTCCGGGGCGTGCTCGTCGAGCGCGGCGAGCGCCTGATCGCCCCAGGTACGGATGGTGTCGGCGGCGAACAGCTCGCCGGGCACGTACACGGTGTGCACGGGCTGGCGGGTGCCGGGGTCTCCCGGGTAGCGGCGTTCGAGCTGCGCGTCGACCGGTGCGAGCGAGGCGCTGATGCCTTCGCTGACCGCACCCGCGAGGCTCGTGGACACCTTCTCCTGCTGACCCATCCGTGCACCCTCCCACTATCGTTTCCGCTTACCGGAATCATGAATCCGTATGGTGAAGTTATCCGTGCGCCTTCCGGCTGGTCAACACCTTCTCGCGTGCCGGACCCCGCGTGTTCACGCGTGTCTCAGCTGCCGCCCCCACACTCCGGTGGGCACACTCCACAGCGAGCGGGATCCCGCCGGGTCACGAACCCGGCCCCGCGGGGACCCTCGCCCGGCTCCGCCCGAGACACGATCCTGGCCCCACCGCGAATTCGGCCCCACCGCGCGCCCGACCGAAGGAGACCGCGTGCCGACCGACACCCGAGTGACCCGCCGCTCCGGCTTGCAGACCGCGGCGGCCGCGGCGGCCGCCGTCACGGTCCCGCTGCTCGCCACCGCCCTCGCGGCCACGCCCGCCCACGCCACCCAGCGCCCCGGCCGCCGTCTGGAGGTGATGTCCTTCAACCTCCGCTACGCCGGCGCGACGCCGCCCAACACCTGGGCCGACCGCAGGCCCGTGACGCGGGAGCTGCTCCGCCGGGCGCGGCCGCACGTGGTGGGCTCCCAGGAGGGCCTGTACGGGCAGGTCCTCGACATCGCCGAGGACCTGGGCAAGGACTACGACTGGGTCGGCACGGGCCGCGCGGGCGGCAGCCGCGACGAGTTCATGACGGTCTTCTACGACCGGCGCAGGCTGCTGCCCGTGGCCTACGACCACTTCTGGCTCTCGGACACGCCGGACGTGATCGGCTCCAACACCTGGGGCGGCGGCTCGATCCGCATGGTGACCTGGGTCCGCTTCCTGGACCGGCGCACGGACGACGAGTTCTACTTCCTCAACACCCACCTGGACAATCACAGCCAGTACGCACGCACGCGTGCCGCGCGTCTGATCGCCGACCGCATCACGGTCCTCGACCGGTCCCTGCCCCTGATCGTGACGGGGGACTTCAACGTCGCGGCCCACCGGAATCCGGTGTACGACACCATGCTGGACGCCGGCCTCGTCGACACCTGGGACGCCGCGGACGAGCGCAGCAAGCAGTACGCCACGTTCCACGGCTACAAGCCGCTCGTGCCCGACGGCGACCGCATCGACTGG
Source organism: Streptomyces sp. NPDC017940 (assembly GCF_044328435.1). NCBI lineage: Bacteria > Bacillati > Actinomycetota > Actinomycetes > Kitasatosporales > Streptomycetaceae > Streptomyces > Streptomyces sp. NPDC017940. The sequence continues at coordinate 667,684 of NZ_JBIRHJ010000004.1, forward strand.
ATCCTCGCGACCCCGGCGGCGCGGGTGCACGCCGCCGCGATCAACACGTTCTCGCTCGACGGCCAGTTCCCGAGCGACCATCTGCCGGTGCAGGCCAGCCTCACGCTGTGAACGCACAGGGCCCCCGCCTCCGCACTCGGCGGCGACGGGGGCCCGGACCTGCCGGGGCGGCGGGTGCCGGGAGAGCCCGAGGACCCGGCGCTCCCGCGGCCCGACGGGCTCAGCCCTTACGGGACTTGACCTCTTCGGTCAGCTGCGGGACGACCTCGAAGAGGTCGCCGACCACGCCGTAGTCGACCAGGTCGAAGATCGGGGCCTCGGCGTCCTTGTTGACGGCCACGATGGTCTTCGAGGTCTGCATGCCGGCGCGGTGCTGGATCGCGCCGGAGATGCCGGAGGCGACGTACAGCTGCGGCGACACCGACTTGCCGGTCTGGCCGACCTGGTTGGAGTGCGGGTACCAGCCGGCGTCGACGGCGGCGCGGGAGGCGCCGACGGCGGCACCGAGCGAGTCGGCGAGCGCCTCGATGATCGCGAAGTTCTCGGCGCCGTTGACACCGCGGCCGCCGGAGACCACGATCGCGGCCTCGGTCAGCTCGGGGCGTCCGGTCGACTCGCGCGGGGTGCGCGACGTGACCTTGGTCCCGGTCGCCTGCTCCGAGAAGGACACGGCGAGGGCCTCGACCGCACCCGCGGCCGGGGCGGCCTCGACGGGGGCCGAGTTGGGCTTCACGGTGATGACCGGGGTGCCCTTGCTGATCCGGGACTTGGTGGTGAACGCGGCCGCGAACACGGACTGCGTCGCAACCGGGCCCTCGGCACCGGCCTCCAGGTCGATGGCGTCGGTGATGATGCCGGACTCGATGCGGACCGCGAGGCGCGCCGCGATCTCCTTGCCCTCGGCGGACGACGGCACGAGCACCGCGGCCGGGGACACGGCGGCGTGCGCCGCCTGTAGCGCGTCCACCTTCGGTACGACCAGGTAGTCGGCGAACTCGGGGGCGTCGGCGGTGAGGACCTTCACCGCGCCGTGCTCGGCGAGCGTGGCGGCGGTGGCCTCGGCACCGGCCCCGAGGGCGACGGCGACGGGCTCGCCGATGCGGCGGGCCAGCGTGAGCAGCTCCAGGGTGGGCTTGCGGACGGCGCCGTCGACGTGGTCGACGTAGACGAGAACTTCAGCCATGGGACTTCAATCTCCTGCGGGTACGGAAGAACGCCAATGAAGAACGTGCGGTGGGTGGGGAGCTCGAAGCCCAGGAGAGCTTCTGGCCCGCGCGGCAGCGGTTAGATGAACTTCTGCTCCGCGAGGTAGGCCGCGAGCTGCTTGCCGCCCTCGCCCTCGTCCTTGACGATCGTGCCCGCGGTGCGCGCGGGACGCTCGGACGCGGACTCGACCTTGGTCCAGGCGCCCTCGAGGCCGACGGTCTCGGCGTCGATGTCCAGGTCGTCCAGGTCGAGCGACTTCACCGGCTTCTTCTTGGCGGCCATGATGCCCTTGAAGGACGGGTAACGGGCCTCGCCCGACTGGTCCGTCACGGACACGACGGCGGGCAGGGACGCCTCCAGCTGCTCCGACGCGCTGTCGCCGTCGCGGCGGCCCTTGACGACACCGCCTTCCACGGAGACCTCGGAGAGCAGCGTGACCTGCGGAACGCCCAGGCGCTCTGCGAGGATCGCGGGCAGCACGCCCATGGTGCCGTCCGTCGAGGCCATGCCGGCGACGACGAGGTCGTAGCCGGTCTCCTCGACGGCCTTGGCGAGGACCAGCGAGGTGCCCATGACGTCCGTGCCGTGCAGGTCGTCGTCCTCGACGTGGACGGCCTTGTCGGCGCCCATGGAAAGGGCCTTGCGCAGCGCGTCCTTGGCGTCCTCGGGACCGACGGTGAGGACCGTGATCTCGGCGTCGTCGTCCGCCGCCTCCTTGATCTGCAAGGCCTGCTCGACCGCGTACTCGTCGAGCTCCGAGAGCAGACCGTCCACGTCGTCGCGGTCGACGGTCAGGTCCTCGGCGAAGTGCCGGTCGCCGGTGGCGTCGGGCACGTACTTCACACAGACAACGATCCTCAAGCTCACGCCGGCTCTCCTACTGCATCGTCATTACTGGGCTGCTGCCTTGGCAACGGCTACTGCCTTCCACCAGGCAGCATATGCGCCTCAAGCGGCGGATCCCGGTCGGGGCGGCCGCCGCTCCCACCGGAATATTACTCATGAGTACACCCAGTACTTTCCCCCTGAGCAAGCGCTTTGAACTGTGACCTTCGCAACGCTCCGTAACCGTGCGCACCGCCGTCACCGGCGGCGTTCAGTCGCGCAGCGCGTTGAAGCGGCCCTGGTGGTAGAGCAGCGGGCGGCCCGCCCCCGCGGGGTCACCGACGACGGCCTCGGCGAGCACCACCCGGTGGTCACCGGCCGGCACCCGCGCCACGATCCGGCACACCAGCCACGCGAGCACACCGTGCAGCACGGGCACGCCGTGCGGTCCTTCGAACCAGCGCGTGGGGGCGCCGAAGCGGTCGGCGCCGCTGCGCGCGAAGGTGGCGGCGAGGTCCCGCTGGTGTTTGCGCGGCGCGGGGTCCGGCACTGGGGCGCGGTCCGGCTCGGGGGCACGGTCCGGCTCGGGGGCACGGTCCGGCTCGGAAGCGCGGTCCGGCCCGAGGGCACGAACCCGCACCGAGGCATGGTCCGGCGCAGAGACACGGTCCGGCGCGAAGGCGCGGTCCCGCACCGGGGCACGGTCCCGCACTGAGGCACAGTCCGGCGCAGAGACACGGTTCGGCGCAGAGGCGCAGTCCGGCGGGGAGACGCAGTCCGGCACCAGGGCACAAGGCACCGGAGAGGCACGGTCCCGTACCAGGGCGGGGGGCGCCGGACAGGCACGGTCCCGCACCGGGGCGCGGGGCACCGCCGAAGGGCAGGCCCGTACCGGGGCGTGGGACGCCGCCGAGGCGCAGTCCCGTACCGGGGCGCGGGACGCCGCGGGGGCGGAAGTGGGCACGGGGGCACGTGTCACCGTCGGGGCGTGGTTCAAACCGCCGCCCCCAGTGCCGCGATCACATCCGCCTTGCGGGGCTGCCCCGCCGCGCGCCGCACGACACGGCCGGCGGCGTCGAGCACGAGGACCGTCGGCGTGCTGTCGACGCGCAGCGCGCGGACGAGGCCGAGGGCGCCCTCCGCGTCGATCTCCACGTGCGCGACACCGGGCACCATGGCGGCGACGTCCGCGAGGACCCGCCGCGTGGCGCGGCACGGCTGGCAGAACGCGCTGGAGAACTGCACGAGGGTGGCCTTCGCGCCGAGCTCCGCCCCGAGTTCACTCGCTCCGAGCCGTTCACCGCTCGCTCCCGTCACGTCCCTCCCCACGTCCATCCCACCTTTCGACACCCTTCACCACCCCCCGCGGGAGCGTCGACCCGCCCCTGGCCCCGGGGCACCGCATACGTCTTTACTTGGAGCACCCGTACCCGCGAAAAGATTCCGACGTGACGAGAATCTCCTGAGATACGGGCACCACCGCTGGTCTGCCGCTCGTTCTTGGGGCACCATCTGGCGGAGCCGTAGACCCTACGGCTCCGTAACTTAGCTTTGTGCCAGGCCGCTCATCTGGCAGAGACGAAGGGCCCTCCCCACCCATGGCAGAACTCGTCTACCGACCGGTCATCGGCGCCGCCAAGACCCTCTTCAAGGCCCTGGACCTGAAGATCGACTGCAAGGGTTCCGAGAACATTCCCCGTGCGGGCGGGGCGGTCCTGGTCAGCAATCACATCAGCTACCTGGACTTCGTCTTCGACGGCCTCGCGGCGCTGCCCCAGAAGCGCCTGGTGCGCTTCATGGCCAAGGAGTCGGTGTTCCGCCACAGGATCTCGGGCCCTCTGATGCGGGGCATGAAGCACATCCCGGTGGACCGCAAGCAGGGTGAGACGGCCTACGCCCACGCCCTGGAGTCGCTGCGCTCCGGCGAGATCGTCGGCGTCTTCCCCGAGGCGACGATCTCGCAGTCGTTCACGCTGAAGTCCTTCAAGTCGGGCGCCGCGCGCCTCGCCCAGGAGGCCGGTGTCCCGCTGATCCCGATGGCGCTGTGGGGCACCCAGCGGGTGTGGACCAAGGGGCACCCTCGCAACTTCCGGCGGCAGCACATCCCGATCACGATCCGCGTCGGCGAGGGCATCGAGGCGCCGAAGGACCAGTACGCGGGCGCGATCACCCGCAGGCTGCGCGAGGCCTGCCAGGAGCTCCTGGAGGCCGCGCAGCGCGCCTACCCCGTGCGCCCCAAGGGCACGGAGGACAGCTGGTGGATGCCGGCCCACCTCGGCGGCACGGCCCCGACTCCGGCCGAGGTCCGCGCGGCCGAGGCGGGCTGAGCCGCCGGGGCCGGACCAGGCACGACGGACCAGGGCCAGGGCCACGGCCTGGGCCAGGGTCAGGGCCCGGCGCGAGCCAGGGTCAGGGCCCGGCGCGGGCCGGCTCAGCCGACGGGCGGGTGCACGGTGACGCGCGCCCCCGGGCTGACCTTCGCGAGCAGTTCGGCGAGTTCGGCGCCCGCCGCTTCCAGGCCCGCCTCCGGACCCATGCCCTCGAGCAGGAAGATCGCGTTCACGCTCTCCTCGGTGAGCCGGGTGCGGGGCCCCTGCCGCCAGTTCCAGCGGCGGCACGTGACGCCCCGCTCGTCGCACCAGACGACCTCACCGGGCTCGGGGTGCTCGACGGCACGCTCCCCGGCCGCGGCGGTCACGAAGTCCTCGTCGCCGCTCGCGCGCACGAGCCGCATGCCGCCCTCGACGAGGTCGAGGTCCTCGCCGCCGACGGGGACGAGGCGGGCCACGCTGATCGCGTTGTAGACATCGACGAGCGCGTTGATGCGCGGCAGGCCCCCGTCCGCGAGCGCCCGCCTGGCCAGCGCCTCGGCGGAGTTGCGCGTGCGCGAGGGCTTGGCGCCGAAGGCCGTGTACGCGGCGCGCCAGGCGACCATGTGCGGGTCCTCGTGCGGGGCGCGCCCGTCGAGGCGGGCGGCGAGGCGGCGGGCGGCGTCGTCGAGCAGCGCCGACGTGCCGTCCGTGCTCGGGCCGTTGACGAGGTCGTACGCCTCGATCGCGACATGGGAGAAGCCGGGCGCGAGCGTACGCACCTCGTCGGACACGGTGAGGGTGAGCGTCATGGTCTGCCTTGGTTCGCGGGATTCGACGGAAGTACAGTATAGGGGACCAGTCAGTGCACTCCACTGAACTCTTCGGGCAGGGGCAGGTCGCCGGGCAGGGTCTTCCACAGGTACGACCGGTCGGGAGCGCGCATGAGGGCGTCGAGGACCACGGGGTGGGGTGCGGCGAACAGCGTCGGGTGATCGGCCTCTCCGGCCGCGGTGTCCACGGGGAACGCCAGGCGCTCGCCGGTCAGGGAGAACTGCGCGTCCACGCCCGCCTTGTTGCCGCGGCAGTCCTGCCGGTGCCAGGCGCCGTCGAGACGTACGGCGACCAGGCCGTGCAGGACGAACCCGCTGCTGTCGTCGCGCGTCAGGCGCTGGTAGCACAGCGCCGTGGGGATGTCCTCGGCGCGCAGGAGCGCGGCGAGCGCGTGCGCCTTGGCGTGACAGATGCCGGTGCGCTGGGCGAGGACGTCGGAGGCACGCCAGGTGACCCGCATGTCACCGGCGTCCGCGGAGTGCGGGACGGTGTCGCGGACGAACTCGAAGGCGGCGCGGGCGTATGCGTAGGAGTCGGCGGAGACCGCGGCCAGCCGGGCCGCCGTGTCCCGCACCAGGGGATGCGTGTGGTCGATGACGTCGTCCGCGGCGAGATACGCCGAGAGGTCCGGGGTGTTCTGGATCAGCTCCATGGACGGCGAGCATAGGAACGCGGCCGATCGCCGGTCAATGACTTTTCGATCGGCCGCATACCCATGCAACACACCCAGGCAACATGCAGAACGCCGAGGGTGCGGACGGTGCGGCTAGCGCGCCATCTCTTCCTTCAGCGCCGCCACGAAGGCGTCCACGTCGTCCTCGGTGGTGTCGAAAGCGCACATCCAGCGGACGTCTCCGGCCGCCTCGTCCCAGAAGTAGAACCGGAAGCGCTTCTGCAACCGCTCGCTGACGTCGTGCGGCAGACGTGCGAAGACGGCGTTGGCCTGCACCGGGTAGAGGATCTCCACGCCGTGCACCGCGCGGACGCCCTCGGCGAGGCGCTGGGCCATCTCGTTGGCGTGCCGGGCGTTGCGCAGCCACAGGTCCTTGGCGAGCAGCGCCTCGAACTGCACGGAGACGAACCGCATCTTGGAGGCGAGCTGCATGGACAGCTTGCGCAGGTGCTTCATGTGCCGCACCGCGTCGTGGTTCAGGACGACCACGGCCTCGCCGAACAGCGCGCCGTTCTTCGTCCCGCCGAGCGAGAGGATGTCGACGCCGACCGCGTTCGTGAACGTCCGCATGGGGACGTCGAGGGACGCGGCGGCGTTGGCTATCCGCGCCCCGTCGAGGTGCACCAGCATGCCGAGGCCGTGGGCGTGCTCGACGACGGCGCGGATCTCGTCCGGGGTGTAGAGGGTGCCGAGTTCGGTGTTCTGGGCGAGCGAGACGACCTGCGGCATCGCGCGGTGCTCGTCCTCCCAGCCGAACGCCTGCCGGTCGATGAGCTCGGGGGTGAGCTTGCCGTCGGGCGTCGGCACGGTGAGGAGCTTGATGCCCGCGACCTTCTCGGGCGCACCGCCCTCGTCGACGTTGATGTGCGCGCTCTCCGCGCAGATCACCGCGCCCCAGCGGTCGGTGACCGACTGGAGGGCGACGATGTTGGCGCCGGTGCCGTTGAAGACCGGGAAGGCCTCCGCGCCCGCGCCGAAGTGCCCGCGTACCACCTGCTGGAGGTGGGCGGTGTAGTCGTCCTCGCCGTAGGCGATCTGATGGCCGCCGTTGGCGACGGCGAGGGCGGCGAGGACCTCCGGATGCGCGCCGGCGTAGTTGTCGCTCGCGAAGCCGCGGGTCGCCGGGTCATGGTGCCTGCGCGCGTCGGTCCTGGGCGGGTTCACGGCTTCTCGGTCAGCCACAGACGGTTTCCGTTCACTTCCTCGGCGGGCCGCTCCCAGACTCCGGCGATGGCCTCGGCCAGCTCCTCGACGTCGGTGAAGCCCGCGAACTTCGCGCTCGGCCGCTCCGCCCGCATCGCGTCGTGCACCAGCGCCTTCACCACCAGGATGGCAGCCGCCGCCCGCGGCCCGTCCTCGCCCCCGGCCTTGCGGAAGGCGTCGCCGAGCGCCAGCGTCCAGGCCTCCGCCGCCGCCTTGGCCGCCGCGTACGCCGCGTTGCCCGCGGTCGGCTTCGACGCGCCCGCGGCGCTGATCAGCAGGTACCGGCCGCGGTCGCTGCGCTGCAAGCCCTCCTGGAAGGCGAGCGAGGTGTGCTGGACGGTGCGGATCAGCAGGTTTTCCAGGACGTCCCAGTCGCCGAGGTCGGTCTCGGCGAAGGACGCGCTGCCGCGCCAGCCGCCCACGAGGTGCACCAGGCCGTCGATCCGGCCGAACTCCTTCTCCGTGCGGTCGGCCCAGGCGCGGGCCGCGTCCAGGTCGAGCAGGTCGACGGTGTCACCGGTGACGGTGGCGCCGCCGTGCGCGTACCGGGCCGCGTCCACGGCCTCCGCGAGGCGGGCGGCGTCGGCGTCGGACGCCACGACGGTCGCGCCGGCCTCCGCGAGCCTGAGCAGCGTCGCACGGCCCGCGGGACCTGCGGCCCCGGCGACCGCGACTACGGCTCCCTCGAGTGCGGACATGGTCCTCGCCTCCTTGGTGCGGCCGCTCACGCGGCGACCTTCTCGGCTCCCGAGCCCGCGGTGATCCCCTGGGTGGAGGCGATCACGGCCTTCAGCTTCTTGGAGAGCGCCTCATAGAACATGCTGAGCGGAAACTCGTCGGGAAGCACCTCGTCGACCAGTTTCCGCGACGGCAGCGAGGTGTCCAGGGCGTCGGGGCCCTTGGCCCAGCGGGAGCCGGGGTGCGGGGAGAGGTACGTCGAGACCAGCTCGTACCCGGCGAGCCAGTGGACCAGCTTCGGGCGGTCGATGCCGTCGCGGTAGAGGTTCTCTATCTCGGCGCAGAGCTGGTTGGTGACCTGGGGCGCGCGCTCCCAGTCGATCCGCAGCTTGTTGTCGGTCCAGCGGACGACGTCGTGCTTGTGCAGGTAGGCGAAGAGCAACTGGCCGCCGAGGCCGTCGTAGTTGCGTACGCGCTCACCCGTGACGGGGAAGCGGAACATCCGGTCGAAGAGCACCGCGTACTGCACGTCGCGGGCCTGGGACACACCGTCGGCCTCCAGCTTCACGGCCTCCTTGAAGGCGGTGAGGTCACAGCGCAGCTCTTCGAGGCCGTACATCCAGAACGGCTGCCGCTGCTTGATCATGAAGGGGTCGAACGGCAGGTCGCCGTGGCTGTGGGTGCGGTCGTGGACCATGTCCCACAGGACGAAGGCCTCCTGGCAGCGGTCCTGGTCGTCGAGCATCGCGCGGACGTCGGCGGGCAGCGAGATCCCCAGGATGTCCACGGCCGCCCCGGTGACGCGCCGGAAGCGGGCCGCCTCGCGGTCGCAGAAGATGCCGCCCCAGGTGAAGCGCTCGGGGGCCTCGCGCACCGCGATCGTCTCGGGGAAGAGGACGGCGGAGTTCGTGTCGTAACCGGCGGTGAAGTCCTCGAAGGTGATGCCGCAGAACAGCGGGTTGTCGTAGCGCGTGCGCTCGAGCTCCGCGAGCCATTCGGGCCACACCATGCGCAGCACGACCGCCTCGAAGTTGCGGTCGGGGTTGCCGTTCTGCGTGTACATCGGGAAGAGCACGAGGTGTTGCAGGCCGTCCTCGCGGCGGGCCGCGGGCTGGAAGGCGAGCAGCGAGTCCAGGAAGTCCGGCACCTGGAAGCCCTCGTCGGCCCAGCGGCGCAGATCGGCCGTCAGGGCCCTGTGATACGCCTCGTCGTGCGGGAGCAGCGGAGCGAGCCTCTCCACCGCGGAGATCGCACGGCCGACCGCACGCTCGGCCGCGGCACGCGACGGGGCGCCCTCACGCTCGAAGTCGATCGACCCGTCCTTGGACTGCCAGGGCCTGATGTCTTCCACGGCACTCTTGAGTTCCGGCCAGGCCGGGTGGTCCACCACTCGTCCATCGGCGTGGCCACCCACGCCCTCTGTCACCGTCTGCACAAGAATTTCCGTCATGACCCATCCTCCACGGGAGAACCTCGCGTATGGACACCGTATGGGTGCGAGGTTCTCGGCCACAAGAGGCGATCCGGGAAATTATCCTGCCGCACCCCCTACCTCGCCGCTGTTTTTCCTTTCCGTTACGGCCGCAGCGATCGCTTCTGTCTCCGTTTCCCGGGCGGTACGGGCGCCTACGCGGGGCCCGGGGAAGCCGGAGGGCAGCGACAGGGGCCCGGGTCAACTCCGTGGCGACGCGCCCACCCACGGGTGAGGCCGCTCGCGATCACAGGGGCCACGGCGGTAGGACGGGCCGGGCAAACCCGTACCGTCCGAGAGAGGCCGCGAACCCTTGAGCACCCGCGCCGTCCTGGTCGCCGCAGTCATCACCGGGCTCGTCCTCGGCATCGTCGGCACCAGAGCGGACGACTCCGCTCCGTCGCGCGGGCACCGTCCCGTCGCGGAGGCGGGCGATTAGGCTGCGGCCTGCCGCGTGGTCGTGGGCCGCCGCACCACGGGCATCCGAGCCGCCGTCGACGGAAGCGAGTGGACCTTGAACTTCGTCACCATCGGTCATCGCGGTGTCATGGGTGTCGAGCCCGAGAACACCCTGCGTTCGTTCGTCGCCGCGCAGGCCGCGGGTCTCGACATCCTCGAACTCGACCTGCATCTGAGCAAGGACGGCGCCCTCGTCGTCATGCACGACGCCGATGTGGGCCGCACCACCGACGGCGAAGGCGCCGTCGCCGACAAGACGCTGGCCGAGCTGCGCGACCTCGACGCCGGCGACGGCGAGCGCGTCCCCGTCTTCGAGGAGGTGCTCGACGCCGTCACGGCGCCGCTCCAGGCCGAGATCAAGGATGTGGCGGCCGCCCGCGCGCTCGCCGAGGTCATGAACGGACGCGATCTGACCGGCCGCGTCGAGGTGCTCTCCTTCCACGACGAGGCGCTCGCCGAGATCACCCGGCTCGTGCCCGGCGTACGGACCGCGCTCGTCGCCAGCCGGTACGGCACGGACGTCGTGGAGCGCGCCACGGCGGTCGGCGCCGGCGCGCTCGTACTGAACATCCGGCGCCTGACGCTGGAGATCGTGGAGCATGCGCGCGCGGCCGAGCTGCGGATCATCGGCTGGGTCGTGAACACCCAGGACGACCTGCGGCTCGTACGCGCCCTCCAGCTGGACGGCGCGACGACCGACTACCCGGAGATCAAGCGCACGGGCCGCTTCACCGCCTGAGAGCCGCGCGTGGCCCGAGGACCGCGCGTGGCCCGAGCGCCTCGCGTGGCCCGAGCGCCGCGTGCGGCATCGGATCCGCGTGCGGCGGTCAGCCGATCTCCTTGACCAGGAGTTCGAACTGGAGGTCGTCGCGCTGCGGGATGCCGAAGCGCTCGTCGCCGTACGGGAAGGGGGTCATTTTTCCCGTACGGCGGTAGCCGCGCCGCTCGTACCAGGCGATGAGCTCCTCGCGTACGGAGATCACGGTCATGTGCATCTCGCGCACGCCCCACGTCTCGTGCGCCGTCCGCTCCGCCTCCGCCATGATGACCTTGCCGAGACCCGCGCCCTGGAGCTCGGGGCTCACGGCGAACATCCCGAAGTAGGCGTGCTCACCGCGGTGTTCCAGGTGGCAGCAGGCGACGGTGCGGTCCGCGCGCTGTACGGCGAGCAGCTTGCTGTCCGGCGACGCGATGATGGCCGCGACACCCTCGGGGTCGGTGCGCTGCCCCTCCAGGATGTCCGCCTCGGTCGTCCATCCGGCCCTGCTGTCGTCCCCGCGGTACGCCGACTCGACGAGCGCGACAAGGGCGTCGACATCGGCCTCGACGGCGTCCCGGAAGGTCAGGTCGCCGTGGGTGCTCGGACGCGGGGCGGTGTGCATGGGGCGGGTCTCCGATCTCCGGTGCCGCGGCGGCGCATCGCCACGCGCACGCCGAGCGTAACGCGGCACTAGGGTGCGGCCACATGGTGCACGTACTCAGCAGCAGGATCCTGCTCCGCCCCACCGACCCCGAGCGGTCCCGCGCGTTCTACGGCGGCGCTCTGGGCCTGGCCGTGTACCGCGAGTTCGGCACGGGACCCGAGCGCGGCACGGTCTACTTCCTCGGCGGTGGCTTCCTGGAGGTCTCCGGCCGCGCCGAGGAGCCCCCGTCACCCGCGGTGCGCCTGTGGCTCCAGGTGGCCGACGTGACGGCCGCGCACGAGGAGCTGGCGGGGCGGGGCGTACGGATCCTGCGCCCACCGGTCGAGGAGCCGTGGGGCCTGGTCGAGATGTGGATCGCGGACCCGGACGGCACCCGGATCGCGGTGGTGGAGGTCCCGGCGGACCACCCGCTGCGGTACCGGCCCTGAGCGCGGGGGCCCTCTCGCGCTCCCGCCGTACCTCCGTGCGCTCCCGTACGCCGCCCCGCGGCCGGGCATCGACCCTCACGACGGCATGCCCGCGAGCGGGGAGGTGCTCCATGCACGGACCGGGGTCGGCGAGCTGGCTGCTCGTGGTGCTCTGCGCGGCGAGCGGCGCCTACTGCCTGCTGCGCATGCGCAGCGGTGCCGAGGAGCAGCGGCGCACCGCGGGCGGCGAGGCGCTGATGGGGTTCGGCATGGCCGTGATGGCGGTGCCCGCGGCCGTGCTCGACCCGCCGCGCGCGGTGTGGCTCGGGTACGCGGCGGTGTTCGCGGCGGCCGGCCTTCGGATGGCGTGGCCGACCGGGAGCGGGCCGCGCCATCTGCACCACGCCGTGGGCGCGCTGGCGATGGTGTACATGTCGGCGGCGATGGTCACGACCCCGGGCGGGCACGCGGCCGGGCACGGTGGCGCGGGGACACCCGCGGTGACGGGGGCGCTGCTCCTGTACTTCGCCGGGCACGTGCTCCTGTCCGGCGCGCGGCTGGCACCGGCGGGCGGGGCCGTGAGCGCGGGCGGGCGCGGCCGTCCGCCGCTGGGGGCGGTCGTGGGCTGGGCCGACCGGCCGGAGCTGGTCCTGGTCTGCCGCCTGACGATGAGCATGGGGATGCTCGCGATGCTGCTGGCGCTCTGAGAGGTTTACGTGTACACCGGAGCCGGTTCCGTCGTGGCGTACGTCACTTGCGGTGGCTGACCGTACCGCCGTGTGCCGCGCCCCTCATAGGGTTGCCCCATGATGGTCCCCGTCGCGCTGATGCTGTTGGGCGCGCTGACCGCCGTCCTCGCCCCCAGATTGCTCGCGCGGGCGGAGTGGGTCGAGCGCGAACCCGTGGTCGCGCTGTGGGTGTGGCAGTGCGTGGTGGCCGCCGTCCTGCTGTGCTGCGCCCTGTCGATGACGTTCAGCGCGGCCGCCGCCTGGCAGGCGGTCCGCGGCCATCTCTTCGCACCCGCGCCGAGCGGTGTGGTCGAGGCGTACGCGCTCGGCCCGACCCCGTGGGCGACGGTGACGGCCGTGGTGCTCGCCTGCGGCGGCGTGTGGACCGGTGCGATGCTCACCCGCGAGATCGCGAGGGCGAAGGCCCGCCGCGCCCGGCGCCGCGCCGAACTCGTGGTGCGGGCCCCGCTGTTGCCCGGCGAGGAGCCGGGCGCCGACCGGCTCGTGGTCCTGGAGGGCGAGCGGCCCGACGCCTGGTGGCTGCCCGGTGCCGCACCCCAACTGGTCATCACCACCGCCGCGTTGCGCCGCCTGAAAGGCCGTCAGCTCGATGCGGTGCTCGCCCACGAGCAGGGGCACGCGCAGGCCAGGCACGACTGGCTCCTGCACTGCTCGGGCGCGCTCGCGGCGGGCTTCCCGCAGGTCCCGGTGTTCGCCGCGTTCCGTGACGAGATGCACCGCCTGGTCGAGCTGGCCGCGGACGACGTGGCCTCGCGCCGCTTCGGCCGCCTCACCATCGCTCTCGCGCTCGTGGAGCTGAACGAACACCGGGGTGTGTTCGGGCCCTGCCCGAGCACCCACCACGCCCATGTGCCGCAGCGCGTCCACCGGCTGCTCTCGGCCCGTCCGCGGCTCACGGCGGGGCGGCGGCTGCGGCTGACGGCGGCCGCGGCGCTCGTGCCCGTCGTTCCGCTGTTCGTGGCCTTCGTCCCGGCGCTTCGCGCACTCGGCTGACTCTCTCCCCCCTCCATCGGCGTCGAACAGGTTTCACCGCCCACCATCGGCAAGGATCACGGCATGCGTTCCGCACTCTCGCCGACGACCGCGCGCGCCTTCGCCGCCCCCCGCGCCGCCCTGTTCCTCGCCGTACCGACCGTGCTGCTGCTCGCCCTGGTGGCCGCCGAGTGGGGGCCGCTGCTCGGCCTCGACGGCGACATCGCGAGGACCACGCACCGCTGGGCCGTGGCGCACGACGGGCCGACCAGGACGGCACGCATCCTGACGGACTGGGTGTGGGACCCGTGGACGATGCGCGCCCTGTGCGCCGCCGTCGTGCTCTGGCTGGTGGCACGGCACCGTGCGTGGCTGCTCGCGGGCTGGCTCGCGGCCACCTGTCTGCTCGGCACACTGGTGCAGCAGGGCCTGAAGGCGGCCGTGGGGCGGGACCGGCCGACGTGGCCGGACCCGGTGGACTCCGCGCACTTCGCGGCGTTCCCCTCGGGGCACGCGATGACGGCCACCGTGGTGTGCGGGCTGCTGCTGTGGCTGATGCGGTTGTACGGGGCGGACGCCCTGATGTGGCGTGCGGGGCTCGCCGCGGCGGCGGTGTCCGTGGTCGGCGTGGGACTGACCCGGGTGTGGCTCGGGGTGCACTGGATGTCGGACGTCGTCGAGGGCTGGCTGCTCGGGGCGCTGACGGTGGCGCTCGCCGTGGCGGCGTACGAGCACCTCGTGCCCGAGGATCAGCGTCCGGGGCGCGGCGGGCCCGCCTGACGCCCCGGCGGCGGTGGCTCGCTCCGCCGCCCCCCTTGTCCGGCGCGGTGTCCTTGACCCCTGTCCCGCCGGTCCCGGAGGATCTTCGGCATGGCGTTCAAGGGCGTGCTCTTCGACTTCTCGGGAACCTTGTTCCGCATCGAGTCCACCGCGTCCTGGCTGCGCGGCACGCTCGCCGGGAGCGGCCTGGCGCTGCCGGATGACGAGGTGGCGCGGCTCGTGGTCGCGCTCGACCGGGCGGGCGCGCTGCCGGGGGGCTCGCCCAGGCTCGGCGCGGTCGGCGTACCCGAGCACCTCGTGGAGCTGTGGGGGCGGCGCGACGAGAGCGCTGAGCTGCACCGGGCGGCGTACACGGGCCTCGCCCGGACGGTGGCACTGCCGGATCCCGCGCTGGTCGACGCCCTGTACGAGCGCCATCGGACACCGGAGGCCTGGCGTCCCTACGCCGACGCGCGCGAGGTCCTGCGCGGGCTTCGGACACTCGGCGTGCGCGTGGGTGTCGTCAGCAACATCGGGTGGGATCTGCGGCCCGTCTTCGACGCCCATGGCCTGGCGCCGTACGTCGACGCGTACGTCCTGTCGTACGAGCACGCCGTGCAGAAGCCGGACGCGCGGCTGTTCGCCCTCGCCTGCGACGGCCTCGGTGTCGCGCCGCGGGACACGCTGATGGTGGGTGACGACCGGGGCGCGGACGGCGGCGCGGCCGTGCTGGGCTGCGCGGTGCACTTCGTGGACCATCTGCCGGTGGATCGGCGGCCCGACGCGCTGCGGGCCGTGCTCGGGCTCGTCGGAGGTGCGGGGGCGCGCTAGTTCTCGACCTGTGCCACCGGCCGCGCCCGCACGGCGCCGGGGTCGCCACCGGAGGCGGCCGCGGCCCGCCGCCTGCGCAGCAGGTCCCAGCACTGATCGAGATCGCGTTCCAGGACGGCGAGGCGGGCCCGTTCCGTCGCCTCGTCGATCGCTCCGGACGCGAGCGACTCCCGCAGGGTCTTCTCGGCGTCGACCATCTCCGCGATCCGCGCCAGAATCTGCTCTTGATCCATGTCCAAGCGCCTCCTCGGCCCCCCGAGCAACTCTAAGGAGGCCGAGCCGGATCCGCGAGGAGAGCACGAAGGCTCCCGTCCACGCCGACCCGAGGGCAGGCAACACTCCCCCGCGGTGTTGCCTGCCCCAGGCGGCACCGGCCCATGACGGCGGGGCCGGGGCTCCCTGAGTATATTGGCTCTGAGCCAGTCAACGCAGGAGTTACAGGATGTCCCCGCGAAGCCAATCGGTCAATGAAGAGTTGCGCCGACGTTCCAGGGAGCGGCTCCTCCAGGCGACGGTCGAGCTGGTCGGCGAGCGGGGTTACGAGGCCACGACCCTCGCGGACATCGCCGACCGGGCGGGTTCGGCCCGTGGTCTCGTGTCGTACTACTTCCCGGGCAAACGGCAGCTCCTCCAGTCGGCCGTACACCGCCTGATGCATCTGACGCTCCAGGCCGCCCTCGAGAGGGAGCCCCGCACGGAGGACGGGGACGAGCTGCTCGCCCGCGCCATCGACGCGATCCTCGGCCTCGCGAAAGACCGGCCGGTGCTGATGCGCACCCATATGGCGGGCATCCTCCAGGCCGAGGGCTTCGTGCAGTGCCCGGAGCAGCAGCGGCTCGCCTTCCTGCTGCGCGAGGCGGTGTCCCGGCACGGCTCCGCGGAGTCGGAGACGGACTACCGCATGCTGCGGGCGCTGTTGATGGGTGCCGTCTTCGCCCTGCTCATCCCCGGCGCGCCGATGCCCTTCGACGTCCTGCGCGCCGAACTCTTCCAGCGCTACGACCTGGAGTGGCGGCGCGGCGCCCCGCCGAGCGCGGAGCCGCCCGAGGGCCGGGTCTAGACGTGCGGGACCATTCCCGGACGAGGACCGGAGGCAGGATCATTCTGAGGACCAGGACCAGGACCAGGACCAGACGAGGACGAGGAGCAGGAGCAGGACCAGACGTGGGCGAGGACGGGGTCTCGGACTCGTGGACGGGGTGCGGATGAACCGCGTACGGACGATTCAGGAGCGACTGCCGGGGGCGCCGTCGGAGCCCGAGGGGCCTGAAGCCTCTGAGGTGCCCGAGACGCCCGAGGTGCCCGAGCTGGTCTGGTACGCGGCCTACGGCTCCAACACGCGCCTGGAGCGTCTCACGCACTACCTGGTGGGCGGCCGGCCCCCCGGGACGGCCCTCGACTGCCCCGGCTGCCGGGACCCGCGTCCGCCGCGGCGGTCGGTGCCCGTGGAGCTCCGGGGGGCGGTGTACTTCGCGACGGAGTCGGCGCTCTGGTCGGGCGGCAGGGCCTTCTACGACCCGGGCGCGCGGGGACGGGTGTACGCGCGCGCCCATCTGCTGACCGCGGAGCAGTTCCGTGACATCGCCGCCCAGGAGATGTACCGGGCGCCGGGCACGGGACCCGATCTGGCGCCGGCGCTGCGGCACGGCAGGGCCCGGCTCGGCCCCGGCAGGTACGAGACGCTGGTGTGCCCCGGGACCCTGGACGGCTTCCCGGTGCTCACCTTCACCGCGCCGTGGTCGTCGGGGGACGTCCCCCTCAACGCCCCGGCGGCCGGTTACCTCCGCCAGCTGGCCGAGGGACTCCTGGAGGCCGCCGCGTGGGACAGGGACGCGGTGACCTCCTACCTCGCGGGGTGCCCGGGAGCCGCGGGCCGGTGGACGCCGCGGCAGGTGGCGGAACTGCTGCCGGACTGAGCTGCCGGGTGCACGGGCGGCCCGGCGTCAGCCGCCGCAGAGGTCGGCGAAGCGCCGGGCGTCCACGTTGCCGCCGGACAGGACGATGCCGATGCGGGGCGGAACCGTGTCGAGCCGCCCGCTCAGGGCCGCGGCGAGGGCGGTGGCACCGCTGGGCTCGACGACGGTCTTCAGGCGTTCGAAGGCGAACCGCATGGCCGCGCGGATGTCGTCCTCCGAGACCAGGGCGATGCCGTCGACGAGCCGCCGGTTGATGGAGAAGGTCAGTTCGCCGGGGGTCTCGGCGGCCTGGCCGTCGGCGACGGTGCGCGGAACGGGGATCGTGACCCGGTGCCCGGCCGCGAGCGAGCGCTTGGTGTCGTCGCCCGCCTCCGGTTCGACGCCGACCACCTGGGTGCCGCCGCTCAGGCCCTTCACCGCGGTGGCGCTGCCCGCGATGAGGCCGCCGCCGCCCACCGGCGTGAGCAGCAGGTCCAACTCCCGCACCTCCTCGATGAGTTCGAGGGCGGCGGTGCCCTGGCCCGCGATGACGTGCGGGTGCTCGTACGGCGGGATCAGGGCGAGGCCGCGCTCGGCGGCCAGGGCCTCACCGATGGCGACGCGGTCCCCGGTGTAGCGGTCGTACGTGACGATCTTCGCGCCGTAGCCCTCGGCGGCCTCGCGCTTGGAGCGCGGTGTGTCCTCGGGCATGACGATCACGGCGCTGCTGCCGAGTTCGCGGGCGGCGAGGGCGACGGCCTGGGCGTGGTTGCCGGAGGAGAACGACGCGATGCCCTTGGCCAGTTGCTCCGGCGCGAGCCGGGAGACGGCGTTGTAGGCGCCGCGGAACTTGAAGGCGCCGACGCGCTGGAGGTTCTCGCACTTGAGGAAGACCTCCGCGCCGACGCGGGCGTCCAGGGTGCGGGAGCGGAGTACGGGCGTGCGGTGGGCGACGCCCTCGAGGCGGGCCGCGGCGTCGCGGACGTCGTCGAGGGTGACCGGAGGTGTGCTCGTCATGCGGATGCTCCCTGGGAGGTGGCGGGCCCGGCCGCTTCGGTGTCCTCGGCGCGGGCTCTGGCGAGGTAGCTGTACGCGGACGCGCGGGAGATGCCGAGGCGGGCGGCGACCTGGGGGACCGCCCGCCGGACGGCGAAGACACCGCGCTCGTCGAGCCCGCGGAACAGGGCGAGGCGCGCGGCGCGGTCGAGCTCGCTCCACGGGCGGCTGTGTTCGAGCTGGTGGGCGTCGACGACGGAACTCACGACGGCGTCGACGACGTCGGAGGCGGCGCCGAAGGTGGTGGTGGGCACCTCGGCCGGGACCGACACGCCCGCGAGTTCGCCGATCAGCGTGCCGACCTGCTGGACGGCGGTGATGTCGAGGTTGACGCACACCGCGCCGAACACCGCGCCCGCGCTGTCGCGGAGCAGCATCGTGGACGACTTGACCAGCTTGCCGGTCTGGGTGCGGGTCAGATAGTTCAGCTCGTCACCGGCGGCGTCGCCGCGCGCGAGCATCCCCATGCCGATCTCGCTCATCGCGCCGCCGACGTCGCGTCCGGTGACCGATCCCGCGACGGCCACGACGGACTGCTCGGGGCGCCGGTAGTCGTGCACGACCACCTCGCACAGCGAGCCGAAGGTGGCGGCGATGCCGTCGGCCACGGGGGCCACGGCGGCGAGGATCGCGTCCCGCTCGGCGTCCCCCGCCGACAGCTCGGCACCCGTGCTGTGCTCGTCGCTCATCCCGGTCCCCGCACTCCTCCGCACACCCGGACTCCTCCGCACACCCGCGCCGCGCCCACGTGGGCGCGAACAGCGGTCTTGGACACAATGTACATGCCCTGGACGGACTATCCAGGGCTGGTGGCGGGCCGTCGGCGGGCATGCGTCGGGCCCCCGGGCCTCGGCCCACGGAGGTGTTCCGTGGGCGGAGGGCCGGGGGCCCGGGGGTGCGAGGGGGCGCCGGGTCAGCGCACGGTCACGGTGAAGACCGGGGACAGGGCCGCCCCGCTCCTCATCCGCAGTTCTTCCTTGCCCTTGAGGCCGAGCTTCGCGCGCAGCGAGTACGTGCCGGACTTGTTGACCGTGGTCGACACGGGCAGCGTCTTCCAGGCGCCGTGCTGCTTCTGCTGGAGGGACACCTTGCTGCCGGCCTTGACGCCGGTGGCCTTGCCGGAGATGCGGACCTCCTGCCAGGCGCGCACGGAGGTCGCCGAGGGCCTTGCGGTCAGCGCGGCCTTCGGGGCGGTGGGGCTGGTCTTCTGCATGCCGAGGCTCCTGCCGGTCCTGACGTCCCAGATCGAGTACGGAACGCCGCCGCCCTGCGTCTTGGAGTAGAGGCGCTTGCCGTCGGCGCTGTAGTGCAGGTAGATGCCGTCCTTGACGGTCTGGCCGGGCTTGAGTGCCTTGCCGTGGTAGTACGGCTTGCCGCCCTTGACGGGGATGGTGACACCGGCACCGATGTCGATCTTGACGGGCTTGGGGGCGGCGGTCCGCACCGCGGCGGCGCGCTGCGGGGCCGCGGTGCTCGCGAGGGCGGCGGCGGCCGGGGCCAGCAGCGCCGCACCGGCGACGACGGTGACGGTGGCGGTACGCAAGGTGCTGCGGCGGTGAGTGGTGTGGCGCATGGTGGCGATTTTCCCCTTCACGGTACGGAATTCGCGGTATGCCCTCTGCCGTCCGGCGAGTGCGGTATCAACCTATTGGCCCGGCATTGCGGATTTCCCGAGATCACGTAACGGCGCCCCATAGATCACTTCACTGGCAGGGCACGACATGGCTCCGGCCCCGGGATTCCGCCGATTGACAGCGCGAAACATGGGATGTTCCCATGTCTGTAGTCCCGGAGGAAGGCAGCCCACCGATGCCGCTGCGCAGCACCGCACGCACCAACCTGGTCGACCTCGTCATCGCGCAGATGGAGAGCCTGATCTCCGACGGCGAGTGGGAGGTCGGCACGAAGATCCCGGCGGAGCCGCTGCTCGTGGAGCAGCTCGCCGTGGGCCGCAACACCGTGCGGGAGGCGGTGCGCGCCCTGGTGCACACCGGCATGCTGGAGCCGCGTCAGGGCGACGGCACCTATGTGCGGGCCGACAGCGACTTCGGCGCGGCCGTGCAGCGGCGGCTGCGCAGGGCGAGCGTCCTCGACGCGTACGAGGTGCGCGCCTCCCTGGAGCGCGACGCCGCCCGGTACGCCGCCGAGCGCCGCACACCACAGGACCTGGCCGCCCTGCGCACCGCGCTCGCCGAGCGCCGCACGGCGTGGGAGAGCGGTGACACGGACGCCTTCATCGACGCCGACATGGCCTTCCACCGCACCGTCGCGGCGGCGGCCCACAACCCCGTGCTCGCCGAGCTGTACGGACATCTGAGCGACGCCATGCGCACCACCCTCCAGTCCGTGCTCGGCGCGGCCGTGCCCGACTCCGTGCGGCACCAGATCGACGCCCACGACGCGATCGCGGACGCCATCGAGGCGCGGGACGCCGCCGCCGCCGAGGCCGCGGTGCTCGCGCATCTCGCCGAGGGCATGGCCGCGCTGCGCGAGCAGCCCCCGGCCGACTGAAGCCCCGTCACGGTCCGGGTCCCGGGCCCCGTACCACCCACGCGACACCCAGGAGAACGACATGCGCAGCCAAGGGCCCGCCACCACGCCCACCGCGGCGGGGGCGGACACCGGCCCCGCGGCGACCGGCCACCCGGCGGGGGCAGCACCGCCGGGCGCCGGCGGCAGGGGCGCCCTGTGGCTCGGCGTCGGGGTCGTGCTGCTCGCCCTCAATCTGCGCCCCGCCCTGGTCGCGGTCTCACCGCTCGCGGACACCATCCGCGACGAGAGCGGCATGTCGGCCGCGGCCACCAGTCTCCTCACCGCGCTGCCGCTGCTCTGCTTCGGTCTGCTCGCGCCCGTCGCGCCGCGCCTCGGCCGGCGCTTCGGCACCGAGCGTGCGCTGCTCGCCACCATGGTGCTGATCGGCGCGGGCACGGCGTTGCGCATGCCGGACTCGGTCGTCGCGCTGTTCGCGGGCACCGTCGTCATCGGCGCGGGCATCGCGGTCGCCAACGTGCTGCTCCCGGGGCTGATCAAGCGGGACTTCCCGGCGCGGGCCGGGCTGATGACGGGCCTCTACTCGATGTCGCTGTTCGGCGGCGCCGCGCTCGCGGCCGGTGTCACGCTGCCGGTTCAGCAGGCGTCCGGCATGAACTGGCGGACGACGCTGGCCTGTTGGGGCGCGCTCGCCCTGGTGGCCCTGGTGGTGTGGTTGCCGCAGCTCCGTACGGGGACGCGGGTCGCCGCGGCCGTGGTCCGGCAGGCCGCGCACCCGGTCCGCGGCCTGTGGCGCTCGCCGCTCGCCTGGCAGGTGACGGCGTACATGGGTCTTCAGTCGCTCAACTACTACGCGGCGGCGGCCTGGTTGCCGACGCTGCTCCAGGACGCCGGGATGAGCGCGGGCGACGCGGGCTGGATGCTGTCCTTCTCGTCGCTGCTCGGCATCGCCGGATCGTTCGTGGCGCCCGTGATCGTCGGCAGGCGGGTGGGGGCCGGGGCCCTCGCGGCCGTCGGCGCGGTGCTGTGCGCGGTCGCGTACGGCGGTCTCCTGATCGCCCCGGTCGGCGGGGCCTGTCCGTGGATGAGCCTGCTGGGGCTCGGCCAGGGCGCGGCGATCAGCCTCGCGCTGCTCTTCATCGTGCAGCGGGCGCCGGACGCGCGCCACGTCGCCCAACTGTCCGGCATGGCGCAGTGCTTCGGCTACGTCCTCGCCGCCACCGGCCCCGCCGTCCTCGGCGCCGTGCACGACGCCTCCCACGACTGGACGGTGCCGGTCGTGGTCCTGCTCGTCCTGCTCGTACCGCAGGTCGTGGTCGGTTTCGGAGCCGCGCGCGACCGGCACGTGGCGGGCACTCCGAAGGCCTGAGCCGTCACCGCACCGGCACCCGCGGTCCGTCCGGCCTCCGGGCGCCCTTCCTGCACCGGCGGGAAAGTTCCGTACAACCCTTCCCCGCCTACCGCGGTCGAACTGGGCACCGGACGAGGAACGGGCCCTTTCCGGACTCACCCCCGCGCCGCCCGGTCACCTTCCTGCACAGGAGTCGCTCGTGCGCAAGAACCGTTCGGCCGCCGTCGCCGCGGCCTCATTCCTTCTGATCGCGGGAGCGGGCATCGCCACCGCACCGGCCGCCTCCGCCGGCACCCCCGGAGGCACGCACGCCGACGACCGCAACAGCGACTTCGACGGCGACGGCCACGAGGACGTCCTGGTCGGCGCGCCCGGCG
Organism: Streptomyces sp. NPDC017940; assembly: GCF_044328435.1. Classification (NCBI taxonomy): domain Bacteria; kingdom Bacillati; phylum Actinomycetota; class Actinomycetes; order Kitasatosporales; family Streptomycetaceae; genus Streptomyces; species Streptomyces sp. NPDC017940. The sequence goes on from NZ_JBIRHJ010000004.1 coordinate 689,653, forward strand.
CGACGGTGAGCGGCAAGAAGGGCGCGGGCCTCGTCACCGTGCAGTACGGCTCCACCAGAGGCATCGGCACGAGCGACGTGGCCCGGTTCAGCCAGTCCACGGCCGGGGTCTCGGGCGCCGCCGAGACCGGTGACGGCTTCGGGACGGCCGTCGCCACCGGCGACCTGGACGCCGACGGCTACGACGACGCGATCGTCGGCATCCCCGGCGAGGACCTCGGCGACAAGGCGGACGCCGGTGGTGTCGCGATCCTCTGGGGCTCCAAGGAGGGCCTGAAGGGCGCCGCGAGCGACTGGCTCCAGACCCAGGAGCCCGCCACGGGGGAGAAGTTCGGCTCCGCGGTGACCGCCGCCCGGCTCACCAGCGAGACCCCCGGCGACGTGCTCGCCGTCCTCGACCCGGGCGGCCTCGAACTCTTCGTGTACGACGCGGCGCCGCAGGCACGCGCCGCCGCCCCGCTCAAGCGGCTCGCCGTCGAGGGCCCGACCGCGCGGGCCGAGCAGCGGAACATCACGCCGAGGTCCCTGACCACCGGTGACTACGACGACGACGGCTTCGCCGACCTCGTGGTCTCCGGTGTGACCGCGGGCGACGAGGAGCCGGGGCACGGCTGGTCGTCGTACTTCAAGGGCGGCGACGCCCTCACCTACGTACGCGACCTGCGCGGCGGTCCCGCCGCCGCCTCCGGCGACATCAACGGCGACGGCTTCGACGACCTGGTCACGGGTGAGCCGCACTCCCCCGACGACGGCGGCGAGACGCTCACCGGCGGCCTGGTGGGCGTGCGCTACGGCTCCGCCGACGGCATCTCGCAGGATGTGAAGTGGTGGACCCAGGACTCCGCGGGCGTGCCGGGCACCGCCGAGCGCGGGGACGGCTGGGGCGCCGACCTCTCGGTGGCCGACACCAATAAGGACGGCTACGCGGACGTGGCGGTCGGGGCGCCCGGCGAGGACATCGGCACCGTCGCCGACGCGGGCGCGGTGTGGGTGCTGCGGGGTTCGGCCGCCGGTGTGACCGCGACCGGCGCCAAGTCGTGGGACCAGAACGCGGCGGACGTCCCCGGGGCCGCGGAGAAGGGCGACAAGTGGGGCGCCCAGGTGCGTCTGGCCGATCCCGACCGCGACGGCCGCTTCGGGCTGCTCGCCTCGGCGCCCGGCGAGAACGCGGGTGACGGTGTGGTGTGGGTGCTCCCGGCCGGGTCCGGCGGGGTCACGGCCGCGGGGTCGTGGACGTTCGGGGCCGGTTCGCTGGGGGCGCCCGCGCGGGGCGCGGCGTTCGGGGCGGCGGTCGACGAGTAGCCCGGCTTCGGGCCATGAGCGGGAAGGACCGGCGGTGCGGGGTTCCGCCGGTCCTTCCATGTTCCGCGGCGGCCGGGCCCGCGCAGGGCATGTGGCCCGGGTTCTGGTTGCGGGGCGACGGGAGCCACCCCCTGCCGAAGTCGCGGCAGCCATGGCCGAAGGTCGCGCCCCGCCGTCCGTGGGCACGACCCCGGTCCGGCCGCCGTGCACCGCAGGAGACTTGGCGAGCGGCCTCCCTGCGGTGCACGATGCCCGCATGAAGAGCGACCTTTTCTCCACGGAGCACGTGGCGCAGCCCGCGACGGCCCCCGGCATGAGCCTGCACAACTCCAAGTCCATCCGTTACGCCGTGAACGGCGAGATGCTGGCCCGGCAGGGCGCGATGGTCGCCTACCGCGGGGACCTCCAGTTCGAGCGCAAGGGCCAGGGCGTCGGCGGGATGCTCAAGCGCGCCGTCACCGGCGAGGGTCTCGCGCTGATGGCGGTGCGCGGCCAGGGCGAGGCGTGGTTCGCGCACGAGGCGCAGAGCTGCTTCGTCGTCGACATCGAGCCGGGCGACTCCCTCACCGTCAACGGCCGCAACGTGCTGTGCTTCGACGCCACTCTCTCGTACGAGATCAAGACGGTGAAGGGCTCGGGCATCACCGGTGGCGGCCTCTTCAACAGCGTGTTCACCGGCAGCGGCAGGCTCGGACTCATCTGTGAGGGGGAGCCGTTGGTGATCCCCGTGTCGCCGCAGGCCCCGGTGTTCGTGGACACCGACGCGATCGTCGGCTGGACCACGAGCCTCCGCACGTCGCTGCACCGCTCCCAGTCCATCGGCTCGATGATCCGCGGCGGCTCCGGGGAGGCGGTGCAGCTGAAGCTGGAGGGCGAGGGCGTGGTGGTGGTCCGGCCGAGCGAGGCGACGCCGCACAAGCCCCAGTAGCAACGCACGTCCCGGCGCTCGTCACCAGGCGCCCCGTCACCCGGTGTCCCGTCGCCTGGACGTCAGTCGCCCATGGCTTGGCGCCGATCGCCCGGCACTCGTTGTCCGTTGACCGGCACTCGTTGTCCGTTGCCCGGCGCGAGTCGGCCTGCCGCTCAGCGCGCGTCGGCCCGTCGCCCAGCGCGCGTCGCCCGTTACTCGTTGCCCGACGCCAGTCGGGCCGTTGCCCGTCGGCCGTTCAGCGGCCGACGGGCGCTGTCGTCTCCCCTCCTCGGCACACGGCGGCCGCACCCGGCCCCCCTCTCAACGCGTGGCGTGCGCACCCCCGTTGACATGCAGCACCTGTCCGGTGACGTGGCGGGCCGCCGGGGAGGCGAGGAAGGCGACGGCGCCGGCGATGTCGGAGGGCGCCCCCGCGCGGCCGGTCGCCGTGGCCGCCACCAGCTGCTCGCGGCGTTCGCCGGACAGCTTGTCCCGGAAGAACTCGGCGTCGGCGATGCAGCCGGGCGCGACGACGTTGGCGGTGATGTCGCGGCTGCCGAGCCGTCCCGCGAGGTCGATGTTCCAGTTGGCGAGGCCCGCCTTCGCGGCGCCGTAGGAACCGGCCGCCTGTTCCGCGGCGATCGAGCCGATGTGGACGACGGCACCCCCGGGGGCGAGCCGGTCCTCCAGGGCCTTGGTGGTGAGCGCGGCCCGACCAGGTTGGCGTCGAGGTTGGTGCGGAGGTCCCGGGCGTAGGCGGCCAGGCCCTGCTCGCCGTCGGTGTCCAGGTCCGTGCTGCCGCCCGCGTTGTTGACCAGGACATCGATCCGCTCGGGCAGCAGCGCGAGGAGGCGGGTGAGCGCCGCGGGGTCGGTCTGGTCGCAGACCGCGGTGCCGACTCCTGGCGCGGTGGTGCCCGCGGCGCCAGGGATAGAGCCGGGGAGGAGCCACCGGGCGTCAGCCGGTCTCCCCGGGCGGCGGCGGGGGCTTCGGGGCGCCGGGCGGCGGCGCGATCCTCGCGTACGTTGGGCACCCCGGAGCCCCGGCCTCGCCGGCCTGCGGCGGAGTTCCGGCGGCCGGGCCCCCGCCCGCGCGGCCGAGGAGCGCGTCGCGCCGTGCGCCCGGGTCCCAGCCGGTCTCCACGACCCGCTTCTGCACGACGATCGCGGCGGCCAGGATCACCGCGCCGAGCAGGAGCATCAGGACGGCGCCCGCCACGGTCCCGGCCTTCGCCGCGTTCCCCACGAGGGCGCCGAACCAGCCGAAGTCGGCGTCGCCGAAGGTGGTGTTCTCCTTGCCGAAGGCGCCGAGGACCTTCAGGAGCAGCGCGGGCAGGAAGGTGATGAGGACACCGTTGAGGAAGGCGCCCACGACGGCGCCGCGCCTGCCGCCCGTCGCGTTGCCGTAGACCCCGGCCGCGCCGCCGGTGAAGAAGTGCGGCACGAGCCCGGGCAGGACAAGGGCGAGCCCGAAGGCCGGTTCGAAGATCCAGGTGAGCAGGCCGAGGCTGATGAGGCCGCCGACGAAGCTGGAGACGAAGCCGACGAGGACGGCGTTCTGCGCGTACGGGAAGACGATCGGCGCGTCCAGTGAGGGCACCGCGCCGGGGACGACGCGGTGGGCGATGCCCTGGAAGGCGGGCACGAGCTCACCGAGGATCGTCCGGACGCCGAACAGGATGACCGCGACGGCGATGCCGAACTGCAATCCCTGCATGACCGACTGCATGACGTACGCCCCCACGTCGGCGGCCGCCTCGCCGCCACCGGCCGTGAACGCCTTGAAGGCACTCTCCTTGCCGACCTTGGCGAGGAGGACGAGCGACATGATCACGTAGATGAGGACCATGGACAGCGCCGTGGCCACCATGGAGTCACGCAGGAAGCGCAGGCCCTCGGGCAGTTTCATGTCCTCCGTGGACCGGCTGCGCCGCCCGACGACCTGCCCGGCCGCTCCGGCGACGACGTACCCGGCCGTCCCGAAGTGCCCGATCGCCACGGTGTCGTTGCCGGTGACGCGCTTGGTCCAGGGGTGCGCGAAGGCGGGCATCGCGACCAGCACGATGCCGAGCAGGACACCGCCGACGACGACCACGACCCAGGACCGCTGCCCGGCCGTCGCGAGCACCATCGTGAGCAGCGTGGCCATGAACAGCATGTGGTGGCCGGTCAGGAAGACATAGCGCAGCGGTGTGAAACGGGCGAGGAGCAGGCTCACGGCGAAGCCGAGGATCATCAGCCAGGCGACCCGCGAGCCGTACTCGGCCTGGGCGATGCCGACGATGGCCTCGTTCGTCGGGATCACTCCGTGCGCGCCCGTCGCGCCCTGGATCATCTCGCCGAGCGGGGCGAGCGCGGCCACCACGAGCCCGGCGCCCGCGCCGATGAGCAGGAAGCCGAGCGTCGCCTTGATCGCGCCGCCGAGGACCTGGCCCGCCGACTTGCGCAGCGCGAGGAGGCCCGCGGCGGTGATGAGCCCGATCAGACAGGCGGGCCGGCTCAGGATCTCGTTGACCAGGAACTGCGCGACGGATACCAGCCAGTCCACTGCTCGCCCCTCTCTCCGGCTTCTTCCTAGACGTCGTACGTGTCCCGCAGGACACGGTCGGCCTCGGTGGTGGAGGTGAAGTCGTCGACGACCTTGACGGGGATCCCGATGTCGCCGAGCGCCTTCGCGATCTCCCGGGAGGTGAGCACGGCGACCGCCTCCGAAGCCTTGCCCTTGGCGGAGATGGTGTCGGTGGCCTCGACGGTGACGTGGCGGCTCCAGCCCCAGCGTTCGAGGACCTGCTCCAGAGTGTTCTTGAGGAACAGACTGGTGCCGAGGCCGTTGCCGCACACCGTGAGGATCTTGTGCACGGCGGGCCCGGCGGCGAGAGGGGCCTCGGGCACGGCAGTCCCTGGCTCGGCGGACACGGGCTCGGCGGACCCTGGCGTGGCTGCGGACCCGGGCCCGGGCCCGGCGGCCGTGCGCCCGCCGGAGAGCAGGGCGTGCACCGCGGCGGGCGTGGCGGCGCCCCGCAGGGCCAGCGCCGTGTCCTGGTCCGCGAGCAGCCGCGCGAGGGAGGCCATCGCCTCGGTGTGCGCGGAGGCGTCGTCGGCGGCGAGCGCCACGACGAGGTCGACGGGGTCGTTCGTCCCGTGCCCGAACTCCACGGGGCGGGCGAGCCGTACCCAGGACATGCCGGTGCGCAGCACCGCGGGCGAGGGCCGGGCGTGGGCGAACGCGAAGCCGGGGGCCACGACGATGTACGGGCCCGCGTCCACCACGTTCCTGATCATCTCCGCGGTGTACGCGTCCGTGCTGCTGCCCGTCGCCACGAGCAGTTCACCGGCGGCACCGATCGCCGCGCGCCAGTCGTCCGCCGCGACGTCGAGCCGGATCGCCTCGACGGGCAGGAGATCGCTCACAGACACCATGCGAGTGATCGTTCCACAGCCGACGGGCAGGCGCACCGCACCGGCGGCGCCCACCGGGACGCGCGATCAGTGCGTGGCCGACGCCTTCCGCAGGGCCGTGATGCAGGTGTGGATGGCCTGCTGGAGCTCCTCGAGGCGCTGCACCATGTCGTCCTCGTAGATGTCGTCGAAGTCGGCGGCGTCGTCGAGCGTCAGCTCCTCGAAGACCTTGGTGGCCTTCTGGAGACTGCTGTAGAACTTCGTGCGCCGCTCCTGGACGCGGAGTTCGGGGTCGGACTCGACGGTCTCGGCGACGAGATTTTTCACCGTGTCGTACGCCTCCGTCGCCCACTCGCCGGCCTCTTCGGAGTCGTCGAGCTCGTCGAGGAGCGTCAGGTGCCGCTCGGCCTCGGCGCGCAGCTCGGCGGGGGCGTCCAGGGTCTGTCCGGCGGGCGTGCGGATCTGGCCCTCCTCGGCGACCTTGCGCACGTACTCGATGCGGTCCGCGGCGCGGGCCTCCCCCGCCACGGCCTTCTTCAGCTCGTCGGTGCGGGCGATGTCGCGGGCCAGCTCCGTCTGGAGCGCCGGGTCCTCCTTGAGGCGGTCGAGGAGCGCGTGCCGGGCGGCCTGGGCGGTGCCGGGGTCGGCGAGGATGGCGGCCCGCAGCGCGGTGGGGTTCTCGGCGACCTCCAGGGCCTTGGTCGGCCGGATGCCCTCGGCCTCGGCGGCGGCGGTGATGGCGGTGCCGCGGGCGGAGGTGGCGCTGGAGCGCGGCACGTAGTACGCCAGCCACACGTCGGCGTCGGGGAGTTCGACGTCCTGGCCGGGGGCGAGGGCCTCGAAGTGCGGCACGAGACCGTCGTCGGCCGCCTTGTCCCACGCCTTGTAGAAGCGCATGACGCGGTCGGCGGAGCAGCCCGCCAGCTCGGCGAACTCCTTCGCGGACAGCTTGGGCGTGCCCTCGGCGTGCTGTCCGCCGGGCCGGACGCTGCGGGCCACCTTCAGGCCGAAGGTCCAGCCGCCGGTGCGTGCGTAGGCGCCGAACTCGCGGGCGTCGCGCTCCACGAGCGCTGCCGCGGCCTCCCCCTCGGCCGTGCGCGCGGCCTCGGGCGCGGCAGCGGCGGGCGGTACCTCGGCGTCGGCCGGTTCGGCGGCTTCGGGCGCGGCGGTCGCTACGGTCACTGAGTACTCTCCGGGTGGCTCACAAGCTGACAGGAAGCAGAACGCACAGCCTATATCGCCGTGTTGCTCCTGCTTTCCACCGGCTCACGCCGGGCGGCGGCGCGACGCAGGCCGCCCCGGACGAGGAACGCGCACCCCAGCGCACCGATCACCAGATCCCCCCACGCGGGCATCCCTGCCTCCCTGAGCAGGGCGGCGACTCCGAAGCTCGTACCCCACCCCGAGTCGGTCACCGCGGAGCCGAAGCCCTGCACGAACAAGATCGCACCGAAGAGCAGCATCAGACCTTCTCCTCCCGTTCCCTCTGAACTCGTCGTTCCGTTGGCCTCGTCGTTCCTGTAGACCCGACGTTCCGATGCAGTCGCATCAGTACGAGGATCATGCACGGGAACGCGATACGATGCAACCGCATCGGAACGAGGGCGCGCGGGCGTCCGGCACGGGAGGGACACCGGCGTGCCCAAGCAGGTGGACTACGAGGAACGGCGGCGCCGGATCGCGGATTCGGTGTGCTCGCTGATCGCGCGCTCCGGCATGGAGTCGGTCAGCCTGCGTGACGTCGCCGCGGACGCCGGTGTCTCCATGGGGGCGGTGCAGCGCTGCTTCCGCACCAAGGACGAGATGCTGCTCTTCGCCCTGGAGCACGTATCGGCCCGGGTGGGGGCGTGCGCCCAGGACCGTCTCGCGCGGTCGCCCGAGCCCCGCTCCGCCGTGACGCTCCTGGAGCGCACGCTGTCGGCGATGGCGCTCGCGGAACCCGAGGACCGCACCGACGCCCAGGTCTGGCTCGCCTTCGTGGCGCACGCCGCGATGAGCGAACCACTGGCCGCCGTGCTGCGCGAGACGTACACCAAGCTCCACGACCTGCTGGTGTGGCTGATCGGCTACGGCCAGGACACCGGCGAGTTCCGCGCGGACGCCGACCCCGAGCAGGAGGCCCGCACCCTGCTCGCCCTCACCGACGGCCTCACCGCGCACGTCCTGGTCGGCCACCACACCCCGGAGTCCGCGCACGGCCTGCTGTCCCGGTACGCCGCAGGCCTGGCGGCGCCGCCCCGCTGACGTCCGCCCGGCCCCGCCACCGGCTCGGGTTCAGGCCGTGTCGATGCGCCGGATCGTCCCGCCCGCACCGTCGTAGGCCGCCCAGCCGGGGTCGCCGGTCGCGGCGAACCGGATCCAGGCCGCGCGCATCCACGACGACAGCTCCGCCAGCGCGGCCAGGTCGGACGGCCCCGGGTACGGGCCGAGCACGCCCGCGTCGCCGTACAGCCCCGGCAGGTCCGTCCGGCCGAAGACGAAGGGCAGTTCCACGGTGTGGGCGGCGCCGAGCAGCCCGCCGACCGCGGGCGAGCGCCAGGTGAACGCGTAGCGGTGGGTACGGGCCGGGGACTTGGCCGCGTGGGCGTCGGCCAGAGCCCTGCTGCCCGCCCCGAACAGCGCCTCGGACAGGACGGCGGACCGCAGCTCGGCGGGGGTCGCGCCGGGATGGGCCGCGCGTACGGCGGCGAGGAGTTCCGCGGGCCGCGGATGTGCTCGGGCGGCGGTCGCCTCGACGTCGGCCGCGGTCGAGGCCGCGTACGCGCCCTGGGGCACGAGGTAGAGATTGCCCTCCTGCGCGGTGGTGCCGACGAGGAGGTCCACGGGGAGCGGCCCGGTGCGGGCGGCGAGCGTGTGCGCGGGCTGTTCGGCGAGCACGGGCCCGAGCGGGCTGAGGCCGGCGAGCGGGTCGGGGTGGGTGTCCGTGCGCAGGTCGATGCCCGTGAGGTCGGGGAGGATCCCGACGAGGCGTTCGTCGGGGACGGCGGCGAAGGCGTCGGCGCGCGGTGCGACCCCGAGCGCCCGCGCGGCGGCCCGCGTGACCCGGGCTGCCTGCTCCGGGCGGAACGCGCCGAGGCCGCTGCCGCTCTGCACCACCGCCCGCCGGAACAGTCCTTCGGCCGCCCGGTCCGCGAGCAGCGCGGCGACGAGCGTGGCGCCCGCGGACTGCCCGAACACGGTCACGGCGCCCGGGTCGCCGCCGAACGCGGCGATCTCGTCCCGCACCCAGCGCAGCGCGGCGAGCACGTCGAGGAGGCCGCGGTTGGCGGGCGCCCCCGGCAGGTCGAGGAACCCCTGGACGCCCAGGCGGTAGTTGAGGGTCACGAGGACCACCCCGTCCCGGGCGAGCGCCGAGCCGTCGTACAGCGGCGCCCGGGTGGACCCGGCGACGAAGCCGCCGCCGTGGACGAAGACCAGGACCGGCAGCGGTCGGGTGCCCGGCGCCACCGGGGTGCGCACGTCGACGCTGAGGTAGTCGTCCCCGCGGACCCAGCCGGGACCGAAGTAGTGCGACATGTCGACGGCGCCGAGGCGGCGTTCGCCCTGCGGGGCGGTCGGGCCCGGCACGGTCGCGTCCCTGGTGCCGTGCCACGGCTCGGGCGGCGCGGGCGGGGCGAAGCGGGCGGGTCCGCGCGGGGGCGCGGCGTAGGGAATGCCGAGGAAGACGGCTACGCCGTCCCGTACGTAGCCGCGTACTCGGCCCTTGGTGGTGGCCACCATGTCTGCCGTGTCGGCCCTGTCGGCCATGAACTGTCCCGTCATCGCCGCCCCTCCCCCGTCGTGTCCTGGTGGGCGGCGCGGCTCAAGGGGGCCCAGCCCTCGACCGCGAACGCGCTCGGCGTGCGGGTGACTTCGAGGGCGCCGTGCCCGCCGAAGTGCGCGGGGAAGAGCAGGGCGCGGTGGTCGGCGGCCCAGCCGAGGAGCCGTCTGCGGGTGGCGCGGGCGGCCACCGGGTCCTCGCAGAAGCAGCTGTTGCAGTCCGGCATGAGCACCTGCGCCGGGCTGTGCATCAGGTCGCCCACGAACACCGCCCGGTCCGTGCCCGACTCCAGGGTCACGACGGAGGAGCCCGGGGTGTGGCCCGGCGCGAGGTCGAGGCGCAGATGGGCGTCGATGCGGTGGCTGCCCTCCCACAGCAGTGCCAAGCCCGCCCGGTGGACGGGGGCGACGCTGTCCTCGAAGACGTTCTGGTTGCCGCGGCCGAGCACGCTCCGGTGTTCGTTCGCCGGGTTCCAGAAGTCGAAGTCGTCCCTGGCCATCAGGTAGACGGCGTTCGGGAACGTCGGGACCCAGTCGCGGCCCTCCAGGCGGGTGTTCCAGCCCACGTGATCCACGTGGAGGTGGGTGTTGACGACGACGTCGACGTCCTGCGGGGTGACGCCCGCGGCGGCGAGACGGTCCAGGTAGCCGGTGTTCCGGTGGCTCCACACCGGGCTGTAGGGCCGCTCCTTGTGGTTGCCGACCCCGGTGTCGATCAGGATGGTCCTGCCCTCGCTGCGCAGCAGCCAGGTCTGGACGGCGGACCGGACGACGCCGGTGGCGCCGTCCAGGAAGTCCGGGCGCAGCCAGGAGGCCTCCTCGCCCTGCCAGGTGTGGGCGGGGATGCCGGGGAAGAAGTCCGCCGGGGTCAGGTCGACGGGTCCGTAGTACTCCAGGACGCGGGTCACGGAGACCTCGCCCACCTGGAGGCGATCGACGGTCCGCGTCGACGCGCTTGCTTCGTGTGCCGCGGCCGGGGGTCCGCTCGGTTCGTGTGCCGTGGCCGTGGGCGCGCTCGCTTCGTGTGCCGCTGCCGTCGGCCGGTTCGCTGTTCGGGTCATGGGCCCAGCCTGTGGCGGCCCGGCGGGGGCAGCCACACCCGCCGCTGCCTACCCCTCGCGGGGTCAGGCTCCCCGGCGGCGCCGGGCGGATACTTGGCCGCATGGACGGACAGAGCCAGCTGGGCGCCTTCCTGCAAGCCCGCAGGTCACGGCTGCGCCCCGACGACATCGGCCTGAAGACCTACGGCGACCGGCGGCGCGTGCCCGGCCTGCGCAGGGAGGAGCTCGCCCTGCTCGCGGGCGTCAGCGCCTCGTACTACACCCGGCTCGAACAGGGCCAGTCCCACAACGCCTCACCCGCGGTCCTCGACGCCCTCGCCCGCGCCCTCGGCCTCGACGAGCCGGAGCGCAGGCACCTGCACGACCTGGGCACCGGGGCCGCGCGGGGGCGGAAGGGCCTGCGCCGCCCACCCCCGGAACACGTCGGGGACGCCACCCGCCACCTCCTCGACGCCCTCGCCGGTGTCCCCGCGGTCGTTCTCGGCCGCCGCACCGACGTCCTCGCCTGGAACGCCCTGGGGCACGCACTCTTCGCCGCCCACCTCCCCGCCGCGGGACCCGACCAGGTGCCGACGCGGCCCAACATGGCCGCGCTCGTCTTCCTCGACCCCGACATGCGGGCGCTGTACGCGGACTGGGAGACGAAGGCGCGGTCCGTGGTCGCCAACCTGCGCGAGGTGGCGGGGCGTCACCCCGAGGACGCCCGGCTCGCCTCCCTCATCGGCGAACTCTCCATGCGGAGCCCCGAGTTCAGCGCGATGTGGGCGTCCCACCAGGTGCGGGCCTGTGACGCCGCTCCGCACACCATGCACCACCCGTTGATCGGCCCCGTCACGGTCACCCAGCAGGCCCTGCGCACCGGGGACGACCAGAGCGTCGTGGTCGCGCACACCGCCCCGGGGTCCCCCTCCCGTGCGGCACTCGCGCTGCTCGCCGACCGCGGCGCACCCGTGTCCTCGCGTCCTCCGCAAGGCCAGCAAGGCCAGCAAGGCCAGCGGGCGGTGCCCGGCAGGTCGGCGCCGCGCCCGTACGACGGGTCCTAGGACCGCCGAACGGCAGGAAGCCCGTCCGCGGTCGCTGGCCCCGCACGGCACCGGCGGCGAGACTTGCCCCATGGATACCGCACGGACAGCCGCCTACCTGCGGCGCATCGGCGTCGAGCGACCGGCCGCCCCCACCGCGCAGGCACTGCGCACCCTGCACCTCGCACACCTGCGCAGCGTCCCCTTCGAGAACCTCTCCATCCACCTGGGCGAGGAGGTCGACCTCACCGAGAAGGACCTCCTGGCGAAGGTCGTCGACGGGCACAGGGGCGGCTTCTGCTACGAACTCAACGGCGCCTTCGCGGCGCTCCTCGCCGCCCTCGGGTTCGAGGTCACGCTCCTCCAGGCCCGGGTGTACGGCGACGGAGGGCAGCCGGGCATCCCCTACGACCACATGGCCCTGCGGGTCCGCACCGATGACGGCGGCGACTGGCTCGCCGACGTCGGCTTCGGCACCCACAGCCACCTCCCGCTGGACCTCGCCGGACGCGGCGAGCAGCCCGACCCCGGGGGCACCTTCCGCATCGCCCCGGCGCCTGGCGGCGACCTGGACGTCTTCAAGGACGGTGAGCCGCATTACGTCGTCGACCAGCGGCCGCGCGCACTCGCGGACTTCGGCGTCGGCGCCTGGTACCACCGCACGTCACCGAAGTCGCACTTCACGCGGTCCCTGGTGTGCTCCCTGGTCACCCCGACGGGCCGGGTCACGCTGAGCGGCACCAAGCTCACCGTCACCACCGGCGGCGAGCGGCAGATCACGGAGCTGGCCACGGACGCCGAGGTGCTCGCGGCGTACGAGAGGCACTTCGGCGTCGTGCTCGACCGGGTGCCGCGGGTGGCCGAGCCGGTGCGGATCGGCGGGCGGTGACACCGGTCACCGCCCGTCCCCCGGACGCCCGTTCCGTCCTTGCGACATGACACGCGCGGAGCACGGAGTGCCCCGCTCTGTCCAGTCCTTTTGCCGCAAAGCGCACGCGCGCGGGGGCGGTGACGTTCATCGCGGCGGGCACCCGCTCCGCGGACGTAGGCTGCCGCACTGTGAAGACACACATATCATTCGAGCGGCTGCACGACTTCCGTGACATGGGCGGCCATGTCACCGAGGACGGCCGTACGGTGCGCTGGGGGCAGGTGTACCGGTCCGGCGCGCTGAGCAGACTGCGGGACGCCGACTGGGACCGCTTCCTCGCCCTGGGTGTCCGCACCGTCATCGATCTGCGCCACGGCCGGGAGATCGACGCGCAGGGCCGTGTCCCCGAGCATCCGTCGTTCGCCTACCACCACCTGGGCGTCGGGCACCGCCCCGACGAGGACGGCGCCCGGGAGCTGCGCCGCGCCCTCGAACTGATCGCCGCCGAGGAGTCGGGCCCCGTGGTGTTCCACTGCACCACCGGCGAGAACCGCGCGGGGCTCCTCGCCGCGCTCGTGCTGGCCCTCCTCGGCGTCGCCGAGGCCGACATCGCCAGGGCGGGCATCGCCGGCGGCGCGGGCATCGCCGGCGCGGACATCGCCGAGGCCGGGGACACCGGGGCCGAGATCGCCGGGGCCGCGTTCGCCGGGGGCTTCGCCGTCGCCGGGGTGACCGAGCGGTACGGGTCGCTGCGCACGTACGCCACCCATGTGCTCGGCGCCGGCGACGACCTGGCCGCCGCGCTGCGCCGCAGGCTGCTCGAACCCGTCGCGGGGGCGGAGCTGACGTTCCGGCGCGGGGTCGAGGCCGACGTCCCGGTGCTCGTCCGGCTGCGGGACGAGGCGGCGCGCTGGCAGATCGCGCAGGGCATCGCCCAGTGGAAGCCGGGTGAACTCGGCGTGGAGCACTTCAAGGCGCGGCTCGCGGACAGCGAGCTCTGGATCGCCACGCTCGGCCAGGACGGTCCCGTCGCGGGCGCCTGGGAGCTGTGGTGGGACGACCCGGCGGCCTGGGGTCCGCAGCCGCCCGTCGCCGGATACGTCCACCGCCTGATGACGGACCGCGCCACCGCCCCCGCGGGCACCGGACGCCGCATGCTCGCCCACGCCGAGCGCCGTGTCCGCGCCGCGGGACGCAGCCTGTGCCGCCTCGACTGCCGCGCCAACAACCCGCGGCTGCGCGCGTACTACGCGTCCGCCGGGTACGAGGTCGTCGGCGAACAGCCGGCGAAGGACGGGGGCGTGGGCGGACGCTTCGCCGCCACCCTGCTGCAAAAGCCCGTACGCGACGCCGCGGAAGCCCCGCGGTGCGGTGCCGGTGAACGGCGGCTCAGAGCGACACTGTGAGCCCGGCGGGCCGGCGCCCTCGCCACCCCCGCCACCCTGCCACCCCGCCACCCCGCCACCCCCGCCAAGAACCGTCGCGCGGGTGCGGTGTGCCGTCGTGTCGACAAGGCAGCCGCGGGCAGCCGCGGGGCCTCATCACGTCGTGGTCGGACAGCGCGGGACGTACCACTCCGGCCCATACGTCCGCGCCGAGGCGGGCCCGCGGGGCGCGGACGTTGCGGGCGGCCGTGGACCTGCGGCACCCGGTCGGCCGCGCAGACCTCCGCCGCCGCACGGCACGACGGCCCGGTGACCGAGGGGTCACCGGGCCGTCGTCATGACTGCGGATCAGCGGGTGCCGTCCGCGGCGGGGTCAGCGCGTGCGCTGGAGCTCCCGCTCCGGGTCGGAGTACGGCGCCGCTCCGCCGTTCACGTCACCGAGCTGCTTGTGCAGCTTCTCGCCCTCCACGTCCACGTTGGGGAGCAGCGCGTTGAGCCAGCGCGGCAGCCACCAGGCGGACTTGCCGAGGAGCGCGAGCACCGCGGGCACGATCGCCATGCGGACGACGAAGGCGTCGAAGAGGACGGCGGCCGCGAGACCGAAGCCCATCATCTTGATCATGTCGTCGTCCTCCATGATGAAGCCGGAGAAGACGCTGATCATGATGACCGCGGCGGCGGCGACCACGCGTCCGCCGTGGGTGAAGCCGGTGACGATGGCCTCGCCCGGGCGCTCGCCGTGGACGTACGCCTCACGCATACGCGTCACGAGGAACACCTCGTAGTCCATGGCGAGGCCGAAGACCACACCGATCATGAAGATCGGCATCATGCTCATGATCGGGCCGGGCTGGTCGACGCCGAACACCTCGGCGAGGTGGCCCTGCTGGAAGACCGCCACCACCGCGCCGAGCGCCGCGAGCACCGACAGCAGGAAGCCGAGGGCCGCCTTCAGCGGGACGAGGATGGAGCGGAACACCAGCATCAGGAGCAGGAAGGCCAGGCCGACGACGAGGGCCAGGTACGGGACGAGGGCGTCGTCGAGCGTCTGCGAGAAGTCGATGGTCATGGCCGTCTGGCCGGTGATCAGGACCTCGGATCCGGTCTTGCCCTCGATGTCGCCGAGGTCCGAGCGGATCTTCTTGACCAGCTTCTCCGTCTCGGCGGCGCTCGGTCCCGTCGACGGCACGGCCGTCATGATCGCCGCGTTGTCGGCCTTGTTCGGGGCGGCCGGGGTGACGTTGACGACGCCGTCGAAGTCCTTGAGCGTCTTGGCGACGTCCTTGGCGGCGGCGCCCGCGCCCTTGTCCTTGTCGACGACGACCGTCAGCGGACCGTTGAAGCCCTTGCCGAAGGAGTCCGACAGCATGTCGTACGCCTTGCGCTGCGTGGTGTCCACCGCGTACGTGCCCTCGTCGGGCAGGCCGAGCTCGAGCTTGGCGGCCGGGGCGGCCATGACGCCGAGGCCGACGACGGCGAAGACCAGGACGATCAGCGGACGGCGCAGGACGAAGCGGGCCCAGCGGGTGCCGAGCTTGGGCTTGGCGTGGGGGTCGTGGAACGGGACGCCCACGGGCTTCTTGCGGTCCTTGCGGCGCAGCGTCCTGCGCGGCGCGAAGCCGAGCAGGGCGGGGATCAGGGTCAGCGCGATGAAGACGGCGATCACGACCGTGCCGGCCGCGGCGAGACCCATCTTGGTGAGGATCGGGATGTTCACGACGGCGAGGCCGGAGAGGGCGACGACGACGGTGAGTCCGGCGAAGACCACGGCGGAGCCCGCGGTACCGACGGCGCGGCCCGCCGCGTCCTCCGGTGTGCGTCCGTCCGCTCGTTCGGCGCGGTAGCGCGAGACGATGAACAGCGCGTAGTCGATGCCGACCGCGAGGCCGATCATCATGGCGAGCGTCGAGGTGGTGCTGGACAGTTCGAGGGTGCTGCCGAGCGCGGTGATGCTGGAGATGCCGATGCCGACGCCGATGAGCGCGGTCAGGATGGGCATGCCCGCGGCGATCAGCGAGGCGAAGGTGATGATCAGGACCACCGCGGAGACCGCGATGCCGATCATCTCGGCGCTGCCGCCCATCTGCTGCTCGGTGGGAACGGCGTCACCACCGGCCTCGACGGTGAGGCCCTGCTTGCGGGTGTCCTCGAGGGTGTCGGTGAGCGTGTCCTTGTTCTCGTCGCTCAGCTCGGTGCCGGTGACCTTGTAGGACACGGTCGCGTAGGCGGTGGTGCCGTCCTTGCTGACCGTGCCCGCCTTGAACGGGTCGTCGACCTTGGAGACCTTCTCGGCCTTGCCGAGGCGGTCGACCAGCTTCTCGACCTTCGCCTTGTTCTTGGCGGAGCTGATCTTCTCGCCCTCGGGGGCGCGGACCACCACTCGCGCGGTGGCACCGTCGGCACTGGTCTCGGGGAACCGCTCGTCGAGCAGGTCGAAGGCCTTCTGGGACTCCGTGCCGGGCATGGAGAAGGTGTCGGCGGGCGGCTTGGGAGCCGTTGACGCGGCGACGCCGGCGCCGATGAAGAGGGCTACCCATATGAGCGCCATCCACCAGCGCCGTCTGAAGGCGAGACGGCCCAGTTTGTAGAGGAACGTAGCCACGGCGAAGGAGACTCCCGTCGGGATGGGGCAGGACTGTTTGAGAATGCGCGAAATGTGAAAGCGGTATACGGGATACCGACGCCCTTCTGGAGTCCGCGGGTGCGGTCGCCGGTACAGGTCGTCAGGATCCTCTCCATCGTGACGGCAGCTTCTGGCGCGTAAGTCAGACTGCGGGCCGGACTATCGGCCCACGACCGGTGTAGTCCCACGGGGCCGGACTCATCCTCGGGTAGGAGACGCGAGGAATGGGTGTAGATCTCATGTACCCACCACTCGGTACGGGTGTGACCTGTGTCTCGCGGCATCAACTTGCCCGCAAATCGCCATAATCAGTGACAGACGCCGCGCTTCTGATTGCAGAATCGGGATGATACGGACACCGCCCATGCCCCGCTCCCCCGCCCCGGCAGGCCCGCGAGGAGGACGAGACAACCCGTAGGGGCTCCCGCGCGCACGGCAGGTCCGCGGTGACGTGCCGTCGTCGTCGAGTCACGGAAAATGACAGTGGCCGAAAGCCGCCGACGCGGCGGACATCGGCGATGGCCGGAACCGGCTGTCTCAGGAGAAGGCGTGTGACCGCGCGTCGGGGTTGCTACCGTGCTGCTGTCGGACCGGGGGGAAGCAGTCATGGGGGAACATCTGTGCCGAAGTTACGCCGAGTCGGCGCCTGGCTCATCGACTTCGGGTTGGTGGTCGCGGCGGGCTGGCTCCTCGCCGTCCTGACCTTCAACCGCATCGCGGCGCTCATCACGGACGTACCCGAGCTGGTGGCGAAGGGCAGTTGGCACTTCATCACCTCCAGGGGCGACACCCAGGGCGCCGCCGACGAGCTCGTCGACTCGCTGTGGCAGGACGCCGTCGGCTATGTCCAGCAGGGCTTCCTCGCCCTGGTGGTCCTCACCTTCCTGTACCAGTGGCTCACGCTGCACTTCGCGGGCCGGACCCTCGGCAAGGCCCTGATGGGGCTGCGCGTCACGCCCCGGTCGGGGCCGCGCGCCGCGCTGCGGGCTGCCGTCACCACGACCGCCGACGTCGGCGTCTACGCGCTGGCGTGCTGCATGCTGGTGCAGGGCTGGGTCTTCCTGTCCGTCGTGTGCTGGCTCGCGGCGGTCGCCCTGTTCGCCTTCAACGCCCTTCCGGTGCTGTCCTCCTCCGCCCGCTCCCTCGCGGACCGGACGGCGGGCACGTCGGTGGCCGCGGTGGTCCCCGCCGTGCTGCCGACGCCGCCACCGGAGCCCGCGCTACCGCCCCGCCCCGACCTCACGAGCTGGTGATCGGTCCGGCCGCCGAGCTGCGGCGGGCCGGGCGGGCCCCGGCGCGCCGCCGGACCCGGCGGGCCGCTCAAGCTCCCGCGCTCCCCCGCAGGACCTCGATCACGCTCGCGTAGCTGTCTCCGCCGTGCCCCGCGGCCGACGTCCGCTCCATGGTGGC
Organism: Streptomyces sp. NPDC017940; assembly: GCF_044328435.1. NCBI lineage: Bacteria > Bacillati > Actinomycetota > Actinomycetes > Kitasatosporales > Streptomycetaceae > Streptomyces > Streptomyces sp. NPDC017940. The sequence goes on from NZ_JBIRHJ010000004.1 coordinate 707,393, forward strand.
CTTCAGGAGCTGCGGCAGCGCGTTGTCGACGCCCCGTTCGGCCGCGGCGTGGATCAGGTGGTCGATGGCGGTGATCTGTACGTCCACGGTCGCGTCGTCGCCGGGATAGCGGCCCTCGTCCACCTGCCCCGCGTACCGCGTCAGGAAGTCGCGCACCGCGCCGCCGAGCCAGCGGTTCGCGATCACCGTGAAGTCGGTGGCCGCCACCTCGTCGGCGCCGACGAGCGCGGTGCCGTGCAGCCACCCGGTGAACGCGGACCACATCAGGCCGAGCAGCGCCGCGTCGTACAGCGAGGCCGCGCCCGCGTCGGCGCCGAGGTGCAGCGGATCCCCGAGCACCCGCAAGTTGTCCTCGTACGTCTGGAAGGCCTGCTCCGAGCCGCTGTACAGGAACATCATGTCCGGGTTGCCGACACCGGGCGGCGTCGTCATGACGGCGCCGTCGAGATAGGCGACGGTGTGGGCGTCCGCCCAGCCCTTGAACTCCCGGGCCTGGTCCGGCGATCCCGAGGTGACGTTCACCAGGGTGCGCCCCGCGAGCCGCCCCGCGACCGGGTCGAGGACGGTGTGCAGCGCGTCGTGGTCGAGCACGCAGGCGATCACCAACTCGCTTGCGGTCACGGCTTCTGTCGGCGTCTCGGCCACCCGCGCCCCGCGCTCGGCGAGCGCCTTCGCCTTCTCGGGCGAGCGGTTCCACACCGTGGTCGGGTGACCGCGGTCCAGGAAGGCGGCGGCCAGGGCCGTGCCCATGTTGCCGAGCCCGATGACGGTCACGGGCACACGTCGTCCGGTGTTCACTGCGTCGGTGTCGTTGCTTGCGCGCACGGCGTCCACTGCGTCCTTGCTCCTCGCTCGGCCTGCGACGACGACTGATCGCGTCGATCGCGTGAGGACCACCTTCGCAACGCGCCGACGGCTCGGACAGTGACACCGTTGACGACGGCCACCAAATTCCTGCCATGCCCGCGGGCGCCGTATTCTCGCCGCATGAGCGCTGGTTCCGTCGCGGTGGTCGTGACCGAGGAGATCGGGGTCCCCTCCTGGGACCTGTACGAACTGAGCATTCCGTGCACGGTGTTCGGCAAGCCGCAGCCCGATCTGGCGGACCCCTGGTACGAGTTGCGGCTGTGCGGCACGGGATCGACCGGAGCGGGCGGCGCGGGCGAGCCGTTCGGCCTCTCGGTGCGCACCCCGTACGGTCTCGGCGACCTGGCGGGCGCGGACACCGTCATCGTGCCCTCGGTGCCCGACGCCTGCGTCGAGAAGGGCGCGCCGCTGCCGCCGGGGCTCGTCGAGGCGCTGCGGGAGGCCCACGCGGCGGGCGCGCGCATGGTGTCCCTGTGCAACGGGGCGTTCGCGCTCGCGGCTGCGGGGCTGCTCGACGGGCGCAGGGCCACCGCGCACTGGCAGCACACCGCCCAGCTCGCCGCGCGCCACCCGCGCGTACGGGTCGACGACTCGGTCCTGTACGTGGACGACGGCGACGTGCTGACCAGCGCCGGCCTGACGGCGGGCCTCGACCTGTGCCTGCACCTCGTCCGCCGCGACCTCGGCGCGCACGTCGCCAACCAGCTCGCCCGCCGCATGGTGGTGCCCGCGCACCGGCCCGGCGGACAGGCCCAGTTCATCGACCTGTCGGTGCCCGCCACGGACGACGCGGGCCTCAGCCCCGTCCTGGAGTGGGCGCGCGAGCGGCTCGACCAGCCCCTGACGGTGGCGGACCTGGCACGCCGTGCGGTGCTGAGCCCGCGCACCTTCCACCGCAGGCTCCAGGCCGCCACCGGCACGACCCCGCTCCAGTGGCTCCTCAACCAGCGCCTGGCCCGCGCCCAGAGCCTCCTGGAGTCCACCGGCCTGCCGGTCGAGAAGGTCGGCGAACTGAGCGGCCTCGGTACGGCGAACAACCTCCGGCACCACTTCCTCAAGCAGGTCGGTGTGTCCCCCAGCGACTACCGCAAGGCCTTCCCGCGGTCCACTCCGCCCCAGCCCGGGGAACCCGCCGGGAAACCCGCTCCGGCGGCGCCCGCGACGCCCCCGTGACGGCGTCCGGCGGGGGCCGGTACGGCCGGGGAGCAGGGGGGCGAGCACCTCCGCGCCGACGGCTCCCGGCGCCGCGCACACGCCCGCCCGTACCTTCGCCGTACCCCTCCTGGCCTGGGCTTCCACCGGTCACGACGCTAACGTCGGCCTCTCGGCCCCGACGTGCTCGACGGGCCCTACGACCTGGTGTACGACTCCGGCTGCTTCCACCACCTGCCGCCCCACCGCCGCGTCAGCTACCTCGCACTCCTGGAACGGGTCCTGGCACCCGGCGGCCACTACGCCCTGACCTGCTTCGCGGCGGGCGGCATGGGTTCGGAGCTGCCGGACGCGGACTTCTACCGGACGCCCGGGCCCCGGGGCGGCCTCGCCTACACCCCAGAATCCCTGCGCGCGATCTTCGCCGACCTGACCGAGGTCGAACTGCGCCGCATGCGCGATGAGCCGTCCGCGTCCGCGCACTTCGGCGAGCCGTTCCTGTGGACGGCACTGTTCACGCGCGGATAGCAGTCCCGGCGCCACGCCACGCCACGCCCCGGCGCGCCGACGCCGAGCCGAGCCGAGCCGCGGAACGAGTTCGTCACCGCGACCGAGAACCAGTCGGGTTCGACTGGTCACCGGGCAACGGGGCGGCGCAGTACGCCTGAGCGGGACCGGGGCTCACCCGATGTGCGCCGCGATCGTCCTGGCGCACGCGATCGCCTCGTGGTGGGCGGTGTCGACCTCCAAGTCGTACCGCACGCCCTGGTGGACGAGGTCCGCCTGGATCGCGGCCATGCCCGCGATCCGGTCGCCGCGGGCGGTCTCGCGTCCGGCGGCGACCCCCGCCGGGCACCGGACACCGACCCAGAGGACGGGCACGCCGTCCAGGGCGCGTCGCCAGCGCCGCTGCGACTGCGCGCCGCCGAGGAACACCTCGTCGACGATCACCCGCGCACCCGCCCGCGCCATCGCGGCGACGCCCTCGATCCAGGCCGCCTCGAGGGTGCGGAAGTCGTCGCCGACGGTCACCGCCCCGTTCTCCGCGAACTCGATGCCCGCGTCCGACGCCCGCATCGCCGCGGGCAGCGCGTCGACGAAGGTGTCGACGCCGAAGCTGAGCCAGGGCTCGGGCAGTACGGCCTGGAGGCACCGGGCGATGCCCGACTTCCCCGAACTCGATCCGCCGTTCAGAACGATCACTTGAGTGCGCACGCCGCCACCGTAGGGGCGCGGGCCCGCGGGGGCCCGCGCATTTCTGCCCGTGCTGCACAGCGACCCTGTTCACTGTGGCCTTATAGGGCACATCCGCGCCGCCCGTCCCGCATTCGACGACTTCGTCATGCTCTTGCGTGACGCGGCCCCTGCCACGGGTTCGCGGGTGGCGACAATGCGCACATGCCTGATGACTGGAAGCGGCAGATCGACGCGCTGCACAGCGAACTCGTACGCCGCGACGACCCCGCGGCGTGGGTCAGCGAGGCCGACGCGGTGGACGCCTCGTACCGGTACCCGCAACTCGCGGTGCGCGGCCCCGTCTTCGGGCTCGCCTGCCAGAAGGCCGGGGGCGAGGAGCCCTGGCGGCTGCTCGGCGACGTCATGGAGGGCACACCCCAGCAGGCCCGTGACGGCCTCAACTCGCTGCTGTGGTTCATGGCGAAGGACTCGGTCGACGACCGGGAGCAGCGGGGCGCCCTCCTCGACGCCGTGGCCCGCCTGGAGTGCGAGCCGGTCGACGAGGTCGCCGTGCTCGGCACGCGCTACCGCGTCATCCGCGGCGACGAGTTCGCGCGGGCCGGTGCGGACGGCCTCGAGCCGCCGCGCCCGACCGATCCGGAACCGGCCCACGCGTCCTGGGACGACCGCCCCTCCCCGTCCTCGCACGACGAGGGCTTCGCGCTCGACCCGGCCCGTGCCGGAGGTCTGATGGCGGGCGCGCTGCGGATCGCCCTGCGCGGGTTCACGTACACCGGCGGCCACTTCCCCGCGGCGTTCCGTGCGGACTCCCGGCGGGCCGTGCGGGACTATCCGGAAGTGGTGCTGCTCCCCGTCACGTTCGGCGTGGCGGAGCGCAAGGGCGAGCGGTGGCGGCCGCGCGGCGCGCTGATGCCGACCCCGCACGACGCGCGCCGGCTCCTCGTGCACGGCATGACGGAGATCTGGCCCCTGGTGCACGAGTACGACGACGTCGAACGTGCCGACTTCGTGCGCGCCGCCGCCGAGTTCAAGGCGGCCGGGCGCGCGAACGAGGTCATGGTGCGCGACCGGTGCTTCCGCGTCTGCCGGGTGGAGCGCATGGTCAGGATCGGTGCCGACGGCCCCGAGGCGGCCCGCCCCTCGGACGTCGAGACGACGGAGCCGATGAAGCTGCACCCGACGATGGACGAGGACGGCGTCATCCACTACGACGACTGAAAGCCCCGGACAGCGGTGCAAAAGACTGTGCGGCAGGGTATGTCGGACGGTTTCCCCGGCGGTCGTTCCGCGTCCGAGCGGTCGTTCCGCGTCCGAGCGGTCGTTCCGCGTCCGAGCGGTCGTTCCGCGTCTCGGCGGTCGTTCCGCGTCCGGGCGACCGGACATCATGCGTACGCGGCACGGGCGCGGGGTAGCGGACACTGATGTGGTGTGCGGCTCGAACCGCTTCCCGGGTTGCGGCACTCGCCCGGCTTCTGGTTGCGTCGCGCTGGCGACCCCACGAACGCGGCCCGGCCGCCCACCTGCTCGACGGAGTGCTGATGACCACCGAACCGAAGACGACGTCCCCGCACGCCGGGGCCGGACCGGCCTCGTCCCCCGACCGCTGGCTGCGCCGCCCCAAGCCGCGCCCGGGAGCGCGGACCACGCTGGTGTGCTTCCCGCACGCGGGCGGCACCGCTTCCTTCTTCGCCCCGTGGGCGCGACTCGTGCCGTTGGACGTGGAGCTGATCGCGGTGCAGTACCCGGGGCGGCAGGACCGGTTCGCCGAGCGGCCCATGGGGACGATGACGGAGCTGGCCGACGCCGTCACGGCCGTGCTCAGGGCCGGTCTGCCCCCCGGCCGTGAACTGCTCTTCTTCGGCCACAGCATGGGGGCCGCGCTCGCGTGGGAGATCGCCCTGCGCCTGGAGGCGGGCCCGGGGCCCGCGCCGCGGCACGTCTTCGCCTCCGGCAGGCAGGGGCCGCGCCGCCAGCACACCGGAACGCTCCACCTGTTGCCGGAGGACCTGTTCGTCGACGAGATCACGGAGATGGGCGGCACCGACCCGCAGCTCCTCGACGACCCCGACATGCGCGAGATCGTGCTGCCTCCGATACGCGCCGACTACCGCCTGATCGAGACCTACCGCCCCGACCTCACGGCACGCCTGCGCTGCCCCATCGGCGTCTTCACGGGTGACGAGGACCCCGAGATGGGTCCGGAGGACGTGGAGGCGTGGCGCGAGGCGACCACCGGCGCCTTCACCGCGCAGGTGCTGCCCGGTGACCACTTCTACCTGGTCGACCAGGCGGAGCCGATCGTGTCGGCGATGTTCGGCACCCGGACCGGCTGAACGGCCGCACCACAGGGACGGCGACGGCGGGACGGCCCGGCCTCTGCTGCGTCCGGAACCCCGGTCCGCGCCCGCAGGTGCGCACACAGGCCGGGCACCGGCCTGACGGGGCGCGACGACGCCGCACGGCATGCGCGCCCCGCCGGTCCCGACCGGACGCCGGTCATCGCGAGGCGGTCAAGAGCGAACCCGTCCTCCTCGCTGCGATCGGCGTCGAGGTGCCAAAGACGGGGCCGACGGAGCGGTGCGCCCACGTCGCAGAGGCGGTGGCCGTGCGGCGCGGCTCGAAGCGCGCCGTCGCGGTGCCTGCCACCGCCGGACAGATGCATTCCACCCGGCCGCAGTACGGGCAGACGGGAACCATGGTTGTCATGTCTGTCAATATGCCCTGTCGAAGTCAAGATTCCGTTAGAACCTGGTGATTATCGGCTAGGAGTCGATGGCCATTGTTCTGCGCGCGGATGAAGTCTTCGACGCTCCGCTGGCTCGTGAAGCCTTCTGAGGCGCAAAGGGCGTGGCAGCGTTCGGCGTCTTACGGGCAGTTGCAGCCACCGGTGTCCAGCCGGAGCCCGCACCGGCGTACGTCAGCTGCTCTCGTCGGCGTACGACCTGCCGTCTCGTCGACGTACACCGGGCACCTCGGACGCGGTGGATACGCCCATGGCGCAACGCCCCGGCGCCGCCGCGCACCGCCGTAGGGTGACCGCATGGCCGTTACCTGGAGTGAGGACGCCGAGGGCGTCATGCGGCTGCCGTCCGGCCGCCTCGTGCGGGGCCGGGGGCTGCGCCGACCACTGCCGCCGGGACCCGAGCCCCGGTTCGCCGTGTACCTGCTGGGCAAGGAGCCGCCTCCGGTCGCGTGGCAGGCGCGGTGGTTGCGCTGGCCCGACTTCTGGCTGCCCACGGACCGGCGGGAGGCGCGCGGGGTCATCGGCGAGGCCTGGGAGCGGGCCGCGGCGGAGCGCGTGGAGATCGCCTGCGGCGGCGGCTACGGACGCACGGGGACGGCTCTCGCCTGCCTCGCCGTCCTCGACGGCGTGCCCGCCGGGGAAGCCGTCGGTTATGTCCGCGCGCACTACCACCGCCGGGCCGTGGAGACTCCGTGGCAGCGCCGCTACGTCCGCGGCTTCCGCGCGGGCGCGAACATCGACTGAGGGCCCGTCGGCCTGGGCAGGCGCAGGACGCGGCGCGGGCGGTACGGCGGCCGTCAGTCCGACAGGGTGGCGAGGGTGGTGTGCAGGTCGGCGTCCCTGGGCCGGTTGTGCGGGAGCCTGCCGAGGACGCGCGCCATGCCGCAGGTGTCGGTGAGCGCGGAGAAGACCAGGCCGCCGGCGACCGCGGCGGAGAGCCACAGGGCGTACGGCCACAGCAGGCCCAGTACCAGGCCGAGGAGGACCAGGGTGCCCGCGGCGAAGCGGACCTGGCGCTCCATCGCCCACACCGCACGGCCGCCCGCGGGCCGTTCGACGTCGTAGCCGCGCCCGGTCCAGCCCGAGGTCCCGCCGGCCAGGGTGACCGCGGGCACGCCGTGCCCGGCCAGGGTCGCGCAGGCCTGGGCGGAGCGGGTGCCCGACGCGCACACCATCAGCAGGTCGTCGCGGGTCGCTGCGGCCTTGAGGACGGGCAGGGCTTCGGCGAGGCGGTCCAGGGGGATGTTGTGGGCGCCCGGCAGGTGGCCGGAGGCGAACTCGCCGGGCGTGCGGACGTCGACGACGTACAGCTCCGCCAGGCGTGCGCGGGCTTGGTCGGCGGTCAGCGCGGTGGGGGACGGCACGGACACTTCCTCCTTCGGTCAGTGGGGGCACCACAGCGTCTAGGATACCCGCAGGGGTATCCGGGCGGGGCGACCAACGGAGCGAGCTGTGGAACTGACGATGGCGGCCGAGGAGCTCAGGACGGCGGTCAACCGGCTGCGCCGGGCCCAGGGCCAGATCAACGGGGTGATCAAGATGATCGAGGAGGGCCGGGACTGCGAGGACGTCATCACCCAACTCGCCGCGGCCTCCCGCGCCTTGGACAAGGCCGGGTTCGCGATCATCGCCACGGGCCTCCAGCACTGCTTGAGCGACACGGAGCTCGCCGAGAGCGGCGACCGCGAGCGGGTGCGGGCCCGCCTGGAGAAGCTGTTTCTGTCCTTGGCGTGAGGGGGCCCGGGCCGGGCCCGGGCGCACGGGGCCGTCCACGCCCCGGCGACCGGGGGGAGGGCGAGGTGGCTCACGCCGGGCCGTGGGGGCGGCCGTCGCCGTCGACGACGGGAAGACCGGCGCGGGCCGTCGTCTCCGGATCGAAGTCGTCGTCGACCAGGACGACGTCACGGCCCGCGGCGGCGAGCACCGACGCCGCGACGGCCGCGCGCAGACCGCTGCCGCAGTGCACCCACACCACTCCGGCCGGCACCTCGGCCTGCCGCCCGTGCAGGACGTGCAGGGGCAGGTGCGCGGATCCCCCGACGTGCGCGGAGGCGCGCTCGGTGGCGCGGCGCACGTCGAGGACCACCACGTCGTCCCGTTCCTCGCGGGCCGCGGCGAGGTCGGTGAACGTACCGCGCGGGAAGGAGGCGAGCCGCTCGCCCGCACGCAGCCAGGACGCGGGCCCGCCGGTCGCGCCCGCCGCCGGGCGGTCGATGCCGACCCGCACCAGTTCCCGTTGCGCGGCGGCGAGTTCGCGGGGCGTGGCCGCGAGCAGCGTGACCGGCCTGCCCCAGGGGATCAGCCACGCCAGGTAGGTGGCGAGCATGCCGTCGCCCTCGAAGTTGAGGCTGCCCGCCACGTGTCCGGCGGCGAACGCGCCCCGGCCGCGCAGGTCCACCACCCACTCCCCGGCGGCGAGCCGCGCCGCGATCTCCTCGGCGTCGGCGGGGCGCGGCGGGGTCAGGTCGACGGGCGCGGGCCCCGCGGCGTTGACCGGGCCCATGTGGGCGTAGTAGGCGGGCACGTCGTCCAGGCCGGGGAGGAGGCCTGCCACGAAGGCGTCCACGTCCTGGGTGAGCGCGGCGTTGGCCGTACGCTCGGCGCCGATGGTGGTCGCCTCGCCGTCGGACCGCGTCGCGGAGCAGAAGCTGCCGAAGCCGTGCGTGGGCAGCACGGGCACGGCGTCGTCGAGTTCCCGGGCGAGCCGGCGCACGGAGGCGTGCTGGGCGCGGGCCAGCGACTCGGTGAGCCGCGGCTCGACCAGATCGGGCCGCCCCACCGTGCCGATGAGCAGCGAACCACCGGTGAACGCGGCCACGGCGACGCCGCCGTCCGTCAGGACGTACGAGGTGTGGTGCGGGGTGTGCCCGGGAGTGGCGAGTGCCCGCAGGCCCACGCCCCGGTCGCCACCGCCACCGCCCACGTCTCCGCCACCGTCCACGACTCCGCCCTCGCCCCCGTTCCCGTCCACGCGCACCGTGTCGCCGTCGGCCACGGGCGTGTGCGGGAACGACACGGCGGCGCCCACGGGCACGAGGCAGCGGGCCCCGGTGATGCGGGCGAGGTCGAGCGCGCCGCTCACGTAGTCGTTGTGGACGTGGGTCTCCGCGACGTACCCGATCCGCACCCCGCGCCGGTGCGCCGCGGCCAGGACCCGGTCGACGTCGCGCGGCGGGTCGACGGCCACGGCGGTGTCCGGGCCTCCGGCCAGGTAGCTGCGGTTGCCGAGGCCGGTGGTCTCGAGGGTGTCGACGAAGAACACGGCTTCGCTCCTCTCCCAGGGGCCCCGCTCCGGGTGGCGGTGCGCTCCCGGGGGCGTCGCGTACCCCCGGGAGCCGGGGCCCCGCACCCTTCCCCATACCCGTGGGGGTATTTTCGACACCGGCCGTCGCCGCACATTGGCCGAAATTGTGCGGAACGTCCCGTGGGCGTCGGCGTCAGCAACGCCCCACGGGCATCGGCGTCAGCAACGTTCCCCGGGCGTCGACGTCAGCCGCGCTTGAACACTGCGACCGTCCGCGCCGGTACCTCGAAGGTCCCCGAGCCCCGCGCGTAAGAGGCCGCCCGCACGACGGGATCGGCCCCCCGGGCCTGCACGGGGTGCAGCGCGTACGAGGTGCCCGCGAGAGCCCCCACGCGCTGGGTCTGCTCCCGGGGTGACGCGTTCAGGACGACCACGAGCGGCCCGAGACGCATCGTGATCACGCCGGGCGTCTCGCCGGGGGTCCCGGAGAGCGGGAAGGACAGTTCCTTCTGCACCCGGTCCGCGGTCGCCAGGGAGAACGCGGGCTCCGTGGACCGTATCCGCAGCAGGTCCCGGTACGCGGCGGCGGCACCGTCGATCTGCGCGCAGCCCGGGGCGAGCGCCGGGTCGGTGAGGAGGGGTCTGCCGTAGGGCCACTTGGACGCGTTGTCGGCGGCGGGCGGCAGTCCGCGGCCGAAGCCGTTGCCGTCGCGGCAGTCCCAGTGGAGGGCGTTGAACCAGTCGCCGCTGTCGTAGGAGTTGCGGTCCAGGGACTTGGACCGCAGCAGGTCGCTGCCCGCTTGGTAGAGGGCGGGGCCCTGCGAGAGCGTCGCGGTCGCCGACGCGAGGACCTGCATGCGGGCCCGGTCGGTCGCCGTCGTGCCGCGCGGGAGCTTGAAGGCCAGCGCGTCGTAGAGCGTTTCGTTGTCGTGGGCGTCGGCGTACGCGAGCGCGTCGCCGGGCGCGTCGGCGTACCCCGCGGGGGCGCCGTTGTAGTCGACGTCGGCACCCGTGACCCGCCGGCCCGCGGAGTCGGTGAAGGCGTACCGCGCCAGGTTGCCGGAGAGGCCGACCTTGATCAGGTCCTGGTAGTGCAGGAGCCGGGCCTTCTGTTCGGCGGGCGTGCCGTTGGCCCGCGAGGCGTTGGGGTCGGTGAAGAGGCCGCTGGCGAAGCCCTGCGCTCCCGGGTCGTCGTCGAAGGGGCCGCCGCCGCGCACGGCGTCGCGGGCGCGGTCGGAGAAGGTCGCGATCCCGGTGCCGGCCATGTTGTGCTGCGTGGCCTGCTGAAACCGTGCGTCGTCGACGATCTCCCCGAAGTTCCAGCCCTCTCCGTAGAGCACGATCCGCTTGCCGTCGACCCCGTCCTTCGTGAGCGTCAGGGCGTCGAGTGCCGTGCGGACGGCGAGGACGTTGGCCTTCGGGTGGTGGCCTATGAGGTCGAAGCGGAAGCCGTCGACCTTGTACTGCTTGGCCCAGGTGACGACGGAGTCGACGACGAGCCTGCCCATCATGGCGTTCTCGGGCGCGGTGTTCGCACAGCACGTGGACGTGGCCACGCTGCCGTCCGCCAGCAGCCGCTGGTAGTAGCCGGGCACGATCTTGTCGAGGACGGACTTGTCGGCCTGGCCGCTCGCGACGGTGTGGTTGTAGACGACGTCCATGACCGTGCGCAGCCCGGCACCGTTGAGTCCTTGCACCATCCTGCGGAACTCGACGGTGCGGCGGGGGCCCTCGGGGTCGCTCGCGTAGGAGCCCTCCGGGACGGTGTAGTGCAGCGGGTCGTAGCCCCAGTTGTAGGCGTCCTCGGCGGCCGCCTCGCCGACGCACGCCTGCTGTTCCTCGGAGTCGGGCGCGAGGGCGGCCAGGTCGCAGGGCGGCTCCGCCTGGGCGGACCCGCGCTCGGGGACGGTGCCGATGTCGAAGACGGGCAGCAGGTGGACGTACGACGTCCCGGCCCCGGCCAGGGCGCGCAGGTGCCGCATGCCCTTGGAGTTCCGGTCCGTGAACGCCAGGTACCCGCCGGGGTGGTCGGAGGTGCGGTCGGCGACGGAGAAGTCCCGGACGTGCAGCTCCTGGATCCGCGCGTCGCGCAGAGGGGTCGCGGGCGGCTTGCGCAGCGTCCGCCACCCCTTCGGCGCGAGCTCCGGGTCGTCGAGGTCGACGAGCAGGCTCCGCGCCGAGTCGGTGGTGAGGGCCGTCGCGTAGGGGTCGGTGACCTTGTTGGTGACGACCTTGCGGACGCTGGGCGCCCAGACCTCGACGACGTAGCGGTACGGCTCGCCCGTCCAGCTCCTCGGCCCCGCCGCCGACCAGACGCCCGAGGCCGCGTCCCGCCGCATCGGCACGGTGCGCCCGCCGATGTCGATCCTGACGTCCCGGGCCGTGGGCGCCCACACCGCGAGGGAGGGCCTGCCGCGGGTGAAGGTCGGGCCGAGCGGCTTCCCGGTGGCGGCGGTGGCGTAGAGGTCGTCGAGGACGCCCTGGGTCTGTACGCCGGTGGCGGCGCGCAGGTCCCCTCCCGCCGCCCGGTGCACCGCGACGAGCTGACCGGTGAGGGCCGTGCGGACGCGGTCGCGGTCACGCGGGTCGACGCGGAAGGCGGTGTGGGCCCGCAGGTGCGGGAACCTCGCCCGCTGGGCGGCGGTGAGGCCGCCGGGCACCAGGGCGAGGCGGATGCGGTGCGCCGCGCCGGTGAGGCCACCGCCCGCGACGGCGATCCCGCCGTCCCGCGCGTACGCCAACTCCGTGACGGCGGAAGCGCGTTCGCCGCCCGTGTTCCAGGCCACGGTGTCGCGGTCGATCCACTGCGCCTCGGCCTTGCCGAGGTCGGAGGCGGCGGGGGCGGGGGTGGTCGCTCCGGGTGCCGCCACCGCGCCCGCCAGGGGCACGGCGGCGGCGAGCAGGACCAGGGCCACGGCGGCAGCGGTACGGCGTACGAAGCGTCCCAAAGGGGCGCGGGGAACGGCGCGACCAGCCACGACGAACCCGCAGGCGGAAGACAGCCTCATCCGGCACATCCAGCGGAGCGCCGCGCGCCGGTGTGCAACGCGAGGGCGGTACCGGGGCCGACGGAAGCCGTGAAGCGGCCGTCACCGCCGACGGTGACGTTCCGCCCGCTCTGCACGTCGCAGTAGACGCCCGCCGGCAGCGAGGTCTGGAACGTGCGGTCGAGGGCCGAGCCCTCGTGGTTGATGACGACGTAAGCCTTGGCGCCACGGCCGAACGCGATGGCGTCGTCGCCGTTGTCCCACCAGTTCGTCACGGCCGTGCCGCGCGCGGTCGCGCGCAGTTGCACCATGCTCTTGACCTCGGGCCAGGCGTGCTGGCACTTCCAGCCGTCGCGATAACAGGCGTTCACCCGGCCGCCGTTCGGCGGGCCCGCGTCGCGGTCGGTGAACTCGTAGCCGGAGTGCACGTCAGGGGCTCCGTAGGGCCAGGCCAGCATGAACACATGGGCGAGGGTGTGGCTCGCGCCGTCCTTGTAGGTGAGGGTGTCGCCGCCGCGCTCGGTGTCGTGGTTGGCGACGAACACGGCGGACCTGCCCGAGGGCATATGGGCCCAGCCCTCGCCGAAGTTCCTCAGGTACGCGAGCTTCTCGGCGGTGAAGACGCGCTTGAGGTCGCGGGCGTAGCGGAACTCCTGGACGTCGCCGGTGCCGAGGTACTCGTCGGGCGACACCGCCTCGCCCGCGCCGAAGATGGCCTCCTGCTTCCAGTAGGCGTTCGGGTTCTTCAGCCGCGACTTGATGCTCTTCAGGTCGGCCGCGGCCATGTGCTTGGCGGCGTCCACGCGGAATCCGTCGGCGCCGAGGGAGAGCAGGTCGTTCATGTAGGCGGCGACGCGGGCGCGTACGCGCTCCTCGCCGGTGTCGAGGTCGGCGAGGCCGACGAGTTCGCACTCCTGGACGTCGTGGCGGTCCTGGTAGTTGCCGATCGGGGTGGTGCAGTTGTCCAGGTCGGACCGCGAGTAGATCCCGGGGTAGTCGTACTTCGTGTACGGAGTGCCGCCGGTACCGGTGCCGTCGCCCGCCGCCATGTGGTTGATCACCGTGTCGACGACGACCTTGACGCCCGCGGCGTGGCAGGTGTCCACCATGTCCTCGAAGGCGCCGCGGTCACCGAGACGTCCGGCGATCCGGTAGCTCACGGGCTGGTACGAGGTCCACCACTGGGCGCCCCGGATGTGCTCCTGGGGCGGTGACACCTGGACGTAGCCGTAGCCGTCGGGCCCGAGCCGGTCCGTGCACTCCTCGGCCACCGCGCTGAACCTCCACTCGAAGAGCACGGCGGTGACGTCCTTGGTGCCGGGCGGGGCGGCGGCGGCCTGCGGGGCCGCCCCGACCACGCCGCCGCCGGTTCCGGCGAGGAGAGCGAGGGTCGTGGCCAGGAGCCGCGCACGACGCGAGGGGCTTCTCCGGGATGTCACGGGGCCTCCTGAAGGAAGTTGCAGCAAGCTTGCAACAGAGATTTCGGAGACCGTACGACCGTCAACCATGCGGGTCAACCCCTCGGACACACCTGGGGCTTCGATGCCCGCAGCGCCTGGGCCGTCGATCCCCGTACGACCAGTTCGGGCTGGAAGACGAACTCCGTGCGCTGCACGGGATTGCCGTCGATCTCTTCGAGGAGCGCGCCGACGGCGGCCGACGCCATCGCCTGTACGGGCTGGCGCACGGTGGTCAGCGGCGGGTCCGTGAACGCGATCAGCGGCGAGTCGTCGAAGCCCACGACGGAGACGTCACCGGGGACGGCGAGGCCGCGCTCCCTGGCGGCACGGACGGCGCCGAGCGCCATCATGTCGCTGCCGCACACCACGGCGGTGCAGCCCCGGTCGAGCAGCGCGCTCGCGGCGGCGTGCCCGCCCTCGACGGTGAACAGCGTGCGCCGCACGAGCCGTTCGGCCTCCCCCTCCGGCAGGCCGACGTGGTCGCGCAGCGCCGCCGTGAAGCCCTCCGCCTTGCGCCGCGAGGGGACGTAGCGGGTCGGCCCGACGGCGAGGCCGATCCGTTCGTGGCCCAGGTCGGCGAGGTGCCGTACCGCCATGCGCGCGGCCGCCCGGTCGTCGGGCGAGACGAAGGAGACGGGGATGTGCGCGTTGTAGCCGTTGATGAGGACGAACGGGACGCCGCGGCCGGCGAGCGCGAGATAGCGCGCGGGGTCGGCCGTCGTGTCGGCGTGCAGCCCGGAGAGGAACACGATGCCGCTGACCCCGCGCTCCTCCAGCTGCTCCACCAGCTCGTCCTCGGTGGCGCCACCCGGCATCTGCGTACAGAGCATGGGCGTGTAGCCGTGCCCGGCGAGCACCTGCTCCACGACCTGCGCGAACGCCGGGAAGATCGGGTTGGTCAGCTCGGGGATCACCAGGCCGACCAGGCCCGCGCTGCGCCGTCGCAGGCGCAGCGGGCGTTCGTAGCCGAGGACGTCGAGCGCGGCGAGCACGCGCCGCCGGGTGGCCGCGGCGACGCCTGCCCTTCCGTTCAGGACCCGGCTCGCCGTGGCCTCGCTGATCTCCGCCTGGGCGGCGATGTCCGCGAGCCGCGGCGCACCCCTTGCGGCACCCTCGACGGCCTGCGGCACGGACGTCGTCACACCGCCCACCAGGCGGTGGTGTCGGCGGGCAGCTCCACCTCGTCGCCCGCCACCCGGACGGGGCCGCTGGCGAGCAGCATGCGGCCGGGCACCGGCAGGCGGACCGCGGCGCCGGTGGTGTTCGCGGTGCACACGAAGGACTCGCGGCGGAAGGAGAGGACGCCGTCCGGCGCGGCGTTCCACTCCAGGGCGTCGCCCGCGCCGAGGCCCGGCTGCTCGCGGCGCACCCGCAGGGCCGCGCGGTAGAGCTCCAGGGTGGAGGCGGGGTCGCCGGTCTGCGCCTGGACGCTCAGCTCGCCCCATCCTGCGGGCTGCGGCAGCCAGCTGCCGCCCGTACCGAAGCCGTACGAAGGGCCCTCGACGGTCCACGGGATCGGCACCCGGCAGCCGTCACGGAACCCGTCCTGGCCCTCGGCCCGGTGGAACGAGGGGTCCTGGCGGGCCTCGTCGGGCAGGTCGGTGACGTCGGGGAGGCCGAGCTCCTCGCCCTGGTAGAGGTACGCGGAGCCGGGCAGTGCCAGCATCAGGAGGCTCGCGGCGCGGGCGCGGCGCAGGCCGAGCGCGCGGTCGCCGGGCGTGCGCAGCTGGGTGCCGAGCCCCGGTGGGTTGGCGAAGCGGGTGGTGTGCCGGGTCACGTCGTGGTTGGAGAGCACCCAGGTGGCGGGTGCGCCCACGGGCCGCATGGCCGCCAGTGAACCGTCGATGACCGCGCGCAGTTCGGCGGCGTCCCAGTGCGTGCTCAGGTACTGGAAGTTGAAGGCCTGGTGCATCTCGTCGGGGCGTACATAGTGGGCGGTGCGCTCGACGGTGGGTGTCCATGCCTCGGCGACCAGGATCCGGTCCCCGGCGTACTCGGCGAGGACCTTCCGCCAACTGCGGTAGATCTCGTGCACGCCGTCCTGGTCGAAGAACGGCATGGTGTCGTTGCCGAGCAGCCTCAGCTGGTCGTGGTGGCCGATGTCGGGCAGCCCCGCGGCCTTGACCAGGCCGTGTGCCACGTCGACGCGGAAGCCGTCGGCGCCCATGTCGAGCCAGAAGCGCAGGACGGAGCGGAACTCGTCGCGTACGGCGGGGTGTTCCCAGTTGAAGTCGGGCTGCTCGGGCGCGAACAGGTGCAGGTACCAGTCGCCGGGGGTGCCGTCGGGGTCGGTGGTGCGGGTCCAGGCGGGGCCGCCGAAGACGGACTCCCAGTCGTTGGGCGGCAGTTCGCCGTCCGTGCCCTTGCCGGGGCGGAAGTGGTAGCGGTCGCGCAGGGGGGAGCCGGGGCCGTCGCCGAGGGCCCGCCGGAACCAGTCGTGGCGGTCGGACGAGTGGTTGGGCACCAGGTCCACGATGACGCGCAGGCCCAGGTCGTGGGCGTCCCTGAGCAGCGCGTCGGCGTCCAGGAGGGTGCCGAACATCGGGTCGACGGCGCGGTAGTCGGCGACGTCGTAGCCCGCGTCGGCCTGCGGTGAGGCGTAGAAGGGGCTGAGCCAGACGGCGTCGACACCGAGGTCCCTCAGGTGCGGCAGGCGGGCCCGGATGCCCTGGAGGTCGCCCATGCCGTCGCCGTTGCCGTCGGCGAAGCTGCGCGGGTAGACCTGGTAGATCACCGCGTCGCGCCACCAGGCCGTACGCGTGGCGGAGTCGGGGGTGGCAGGGGCAGCGAGATGCTGGGTCATGGGTTCCCTGTGAAGTCGTGTCTGTGACGTCGTGTCGGTGGAGTCGCGTCCGGGGGCGGGCCGGACGGTGCGGGGCCCTCAGGACTTCGTCGCGCCGGCCGTGAGTCCGGAGACCAGATGGCGCTGGACGAAGCCGAAGATCACCGCGGCGGGCACCGCCACGATCACGGCGGCGGCCGTCAGCGAACCCCAGTCGCTGGTGTACTGGTTCACGAAGGTCTGGAGTCCGCCCGCCAGGGTGAGGTTCTCCTCGCCCGTCATGAAGGCGGAGGCGTAGGCGACCTCGGCCCAGCCGGTGATGAAGCTGTAGAAGCCGGTGACGGCGAGGCCGGGCTTGGCCAGCGGGACGATGAGCCGCCAGAAGGTGCCGAACGGGTTGAGGCCGTCCACGCGGCCCGCCTCGTCGATCTCCACCGGGATGGTGTCGAAGTACCCCTTCATCATCCACGCGCAGAACGGCACGGCGATGGTGAGGTAGGTGAGGACGAGGCCCATGGGCTGGTTCAGGAGGCCGAGGCCCGCGAGCAGGTTGTACAGGGGCACGATGAGCACGGCGACGGGGAACATCTGCGTGATCAGGAGCAGCCACATCAGGGGCCGCATGCCGGGGAACCGGAAGCGGCTGACGGCGTAGCCGGTCGTCGCCGAGATGAAGACCCCGATCACGGTGGTCAGGCCGACCACGAGCAGGGAGTTGCCGACCCAGCTGAGGAACTCGGTGTCGTTCACCACGTGGTCGTAGTTGCCGAGGGTGAAGTCCTTGACGATCGCCGTGGAGAACGCCTCGCTCTTCGGTTTGAACGAGGTGACGAGCAGCCACAGCGGAGGCAGGACCGCGACGGCGGCGGCGAGCAGCAGGGTGGTGTGCAGGGCGACGGAGGCGAGCGGGCCGCGTTCGCCGCGCGGCCGCACCCGGGGCCCGCCCGGGGTCGCGCGTGCCGCGTGGGCCGAGGGCTTCGTCGTGGGGGGCACGGTGGTCACCACACCTCTCCTTGCTTGCGGAGCGCGCGGCGGTAGACCACCGCGAAGAGCGAGAGGAGCAGCAGGATGAGCACGCCCCAGGCCGCGGAGCCCGCGAAGTCGCGGGGGCTGACGACGAACGAGAGCCGGTAGGCGTACGTCACCAGGATCTCGGTGGCGTCTCCCGGGCCGCCCCGGGTGAGCAGGAAGATCACCGGGAACATGTTGAACGTCCAGATGGCGCTGATCAGGACCACGGTGCTGCTGACCGTGCGCAGGCCGGGCAGGGTGATGTGCCGGAAGCGCTGCCAGGCGCTCGCGCCGTCCATCTCCGCGGCCTCGTACAGCTCGCCCGGGATGGACTGGAGACCCCCGAGCATGGCGACCAGCATGAACGGCACGCCCAGCCAGACGTTGACGGTGATCACGGAGATCTTCGCCCAGGTGGGGTCGTTCAGCCACGGGACCGCGTCGATGCCGCCGCCGGCGAGGATCTTGTTGAGGACGCCCTTCTTCTCGTTGAAGAGCAGCCGCCAGGTGAACACGGAGACGAAGGCGGGCACCGCCCAGGGCAGGATGAGCGCCATCCGGTAGAAGGAGCGCCCCTTCAGCTTGCGGTTGAGCATGTTCGCCAGGACCAGGCCGAGGACGAACGACAGGCCGACGCAGGAGACCGTCCAGACGACGGTCCAGGTCAGCCGGTCCCAGAAGACACCGTCGTCGAGGATGGCCCGGTAGTTGTCGAGGCCCACCGACTCGTACGTCGCCGGGATGTGGTTGACGCCGATGGTGCGCTCGACGTTCGCCTCGTTGGCGTCCGTCGTCGACAGATACACGCCGCGCAGCAGCGGATAGCCGACGATCACGCCGATGACGGCGACCACCGGGGCGACCATGGCCCAGGCGTACCAGTGGGTGCCGAGTGCCCTGCGCAGGCGACCGGGGTTCTTGGGGGCTCTGCCGGTCCGCGGGCCCCGGCCGTGGACGCGCTCGGCGTCCACGGCCTTGACCGCGGAGCGGCCGCTGTCGACCGCCATGCCTACTTATAGTCCTTCAGGAGCTTGCCGTAGGCGTCACCGATGCTGTCGGCGCCGTCCTTGGGGGACGTGCGGCCGCTGAGCACCTTCCCCATCTGGAGCCGGATCGGCTCGAAGAGGGAGTTGGCCTCGGGGATCCAGGGGCGCTGCACCGACTTGTCGACGGCCGGCTTGAAGAACTGGACCATCTGGTTGGCCTTGACGGACGCGACGTCGTAGACGGAGGTGCGGGTGGGCAGCAGGCTGAGCTTCTCGGTGGTCTGCTGCTGCACCTTCGCCGAGCTCATGTACTTGATGAACTCGTAGGAGGCGTCGAGGTTCTTGGAGCCCGCGTACGCGGCGAGGTTCCAGCCGCCCTGCGGTGCGGCCTGGCGCGCGCTGCCGCCGGGGACCGGTGCGACGCCGAGGTTGGCCTTGCCCGCCGCGCCCTTGAACTCCTTGCCCTGGAGGGCGCCCTCGATGGACCACGGGCCGTCGACGACCATCGCGACGTCGCCGTCCTTGAAGGCGTTGAGCTGGTTGTTGTAGCCGTCGCTCGCGTCGGTGACGGCCGCCTCGGAGTCGAGGAGGCCCTTCATCACCTCGAAGGCGGCGACGCCCTCGGCGTCGTCGACGGTGATCTCCTTCTTCTTGGTGTCGAGGAGGTCACCGCCCTCTCCGTAGAGGTAGGGGAGGTAGAAGTACGGGTCGTCGCCTCGCAGGTACAGACCGGTTCTGCCGGACTTCGACTTGATCTTCTTGGCGGCGGACTCGACCTCCTCGAAGGTCTTGGGGACCGCGACGCCCGCGTCCTTGAGCATCTTCTTGTTGTAGAAGAGCCCGAGCGTGTCGATGGTCTGCGGGACCGCGTACGTCTTGCCCTTGAACTCGGTGCTCGCGGCGGCCTGCGGCAGGAAGTCGTCCGGCTTGTCGAGCGCGGCCGTGCCCTCCAGCGGGGCGAGGTAGCCGAGGTTCGCGAAGTCGGCGACCCAGGCGACCTCGGTGCGCATCACGTCGGGGGCGCCGGAGTTGCCGCCCGCGGCGTTCTTGAACTTGGCGTTGGCCTCGCCGAACGGCACGCTGACGTACTTGACCTCGACGCCGGGGTGGAGCTTCTCGAAGCCCTTGGCCAGCTTCTCGTACGTGCCCTTCTCGGCGTCGTTCGAGGTGTCCCAGAAGGTGACGGTGCCGGAGAGCTTGCCGCCGCTCTTCCTGCCGCTGTCACCGTCGTCGCCGCCGCACGCTGCCGCTGTCATCGCCAGGGCTGCGACCAGTGCGGTGGCCGCTGTGCCACGCCGCATCGTGAACTCCTTCAACTGGTCCCGGAATGACCCGGAATGACGAGAGACGAAGAGGTGCCTCCTGCCGGCCGCGCGGGAGGCGGCGCCGGGTTGGCAGGAACGTAACAGGCTTGAAAACGTCTCGAAAGAGCTTGCGGGAAATTTCTGCAAGAAGTGCTGCAAGGGATGCTGATCGTTACCGTCGCGTGTCCTGGGGATGGCGGGCAGCCAGGCCCGAGAGGGCGCAGGAGCTTGCTGCAAGCTTGCGCAATCATGCGGTGGGCGGCGGGCGTGTCCTCTCGACGGCCTGGCGGTTCCGGTCAGCTCCGCAGGGCACCGGCCCAGGCCGTCTCGTAGTACTTCACCCGGGCGTCCTCTCCGGTGAACCGCATCCCCGCCGCCGTCATGACGCGCTGCGAGGCGACGTTGTCGTGGTCCGCGTCCCCGCGCACGCAGGTGATTCCGCGCCGGCGCGCGAGGTCGAGGAGGGCGCGCAGGGCCTCGGCGGCGTAACCGTGGCCGCGGGCGGCCTCCACCAGGCCGTAGCCGACGGTGACCGTGCCCTCGTCGTCCGGCGGGCGGTTGAAGCCGAGGCTGCCGATGACCAGGTCGTCGGCGCGGCGGACGACCTCGTAGTCGCCGAAGGGCTGCGGATCGCCGGTGCGCGCGCAGTGGCCGAGGAAGTCGGTCGCCGACTCGACGTCGCCGTCGGTGGGATAGCCGGGCGCCCACCGGTCGTCTGCGGCGGGAGCGCGCCGGACGACGCGGGTGGCGGTCTCCTCCGTCATGGGCCGGAGCAGCAGGCGTGCGGTCTCTATGTTCTCCATGACGGGTGGGGTATCACGCGGGTGCGCGGCGGCGCATGCCGTTTAGCCGGGGCGTCTGTCGGGGCATCCGTCGGGGCAGTCGTCCAGCTGGGCGGCAGCCGGGCCCGCCCGGGAGCCGACCCGCCGCCGAGCCTCCGGGCCGGGCCCGCCGGGGGCTCACCCACCCCCCGGATCACCAGCCGGGCCCCGCCAGGGGTCTCAGCCGCCGAGCCTGCGCACCACCTCTCCCAGACCCTCCCGCAGCGACCTGAGCTGGTCCTCGTCGAGGACGTCGACCAGGTGGGCGCGGACGACCTCCAGATGGCCCGGCGCCGCCCGGCGCAGGCGGGCGCGGCCCTCGTCGGTGAGGACGGCGTAGACCCCCCGGACGTCGGCGGCGCACGAGCGGCGGCGGACCAGGCCCGCCTTCTCCAGCTGCGTGATCTGGTACGTCAGACCGCTCTTGGTGGTGACCACGGACCCGGCGAGTTCGCTCATCCGCAGTTCGCCGCCCTCTTCCGCGGAGAGCCGCACCAGGACCTCGTACTGGAGATGGGACAGCCCCGCCTCGGCCTTCAGCTGCTCCTCGATGCGCCGGTCGAGCAGCGCCCCCGCCGTCAGGAAGGCCTGCCAGGCGGCCATCTCGTCGTCGCTCAGCCACTTCGTCTCGCCCATGGGGGCAGCGTACGCCTGTTGTTCAAATTCAAACATTCGAGTACGGTCCCAGGAGGGTGTGATTCAAATTTGAACCACAGGGTCGCATCCTCCAGGCGCTCACCACCTACCAGGAGCCCACCATGACCACCGCCACCCCGGACGCCGAGCGTTCCGGGCACCCCGC
Source organism: Streptomyces sp. NPDC017940 (assembly GCF_044328435.1). Taxonomy (NCBI): domain Bacteria; kingdom Bacillati; phylum Actinomycetota; class Actinomycetes; order Kitasatosporales; family Streptomycetaceae; genus Streptomyces; species Streptomyces sp. NPDC017940. The sequence continues at coordinate 728,749 of NZ_JBIRHJ010000004.1, forward strand.
GCCCGCCCCGGAGCGCATGCCCGCCCTCTTCATGAGTCACGGCGGCCCCACCCTCGCCGAGGACGCCCACTGGCCGGGCGAACTGCGCAGGTGGGGCGCCGAACTGCCGCGCGCGAAGGCGATCCTGATGGTCTCCGCGCACTGGGAGGAGGCCCCGCTCGCCCTCGGCGCGACCACCGCCGTGCCGCTCGTCTACGACTTCTGGGGCTTCCCCGAGCACTACTACCGCATCCGCTACGACGCCCCCGGCGCCCCCGACCTCGCCGCCCAGGTCAAGGCCATGCTGCACGGCCCGGGCATGCCGGTGCACGACCTGCCCGAGCGCGGCCTCGACCACGGCGCCTACGTCCCGCTGCGCGAGATGTACCCGGACGCCGACATCCCGGTGCTCCAGATGTCCATGCCGACCCTCGACCCCCGCGCGCTGATGGAGATCGGCCGCAGGCTCGCGCCGCTGCGCGACGAGGGTGTCTTGATCGTCGGCAGCGGCTCCTTCACGCACAACCTGCGGGCGATCAGCCCGGAGAACCACGTGCCGTCCGCCCTGGCCGAGTTCGACGACTGGGGGCGGCGCGCCCTGGACGCCGGTGACGTCGACGCGCTGCTCGACTTCGCCCACAAGGCCCCGGCGGCGCGGTACGCCCACCCGCGCGAGGAGCACTTCGTGCCGCTCGCCGTGACGCTCGGCGCCGCGGCCGGTGAACTGGACAGTCAGCGCAGCGTCATCGAGGGCAGCTGGCTCGGCCTGTCGAAGCGGTCGGTGCAGATCGGCTGAGGCGGTGAAGGGCGGCGGGAGCGGGTGCGCTTCGCGCTGTGCCTCGTGCTCCCACCCGGTGGGGGCGACGGTACGCCCGGCTCGGCGTCAGGGGCCCTTGCCGGGCGCCACCGCGGTCACGTCGAAGGTGTCGCCGCACACCTCGAAGGACGTGGCCGGCGCGCGCAACGCCGCCTTCGACCCCGGCGGGTAGACGTGCACGCGCTGGGCCCTCGGCCAGCACGGCTTGTCCGTCAGTCCCGGCGCGACGGTGTGCAGGACCGCGTACGCGTGCTTGCCCGGGGCGAGTTTCACCGGCGGCAGCATGCCCCCCGAGCGCTTCGCGGGGTGGCCGACGCGCTCGCCCGACGCGTCGAGCAGGGAGACACCGGGGTAGCCGCGCAGCGCGCACGTCACCGTGCCGGTGTTCGTGAGGACGAGCGGGGCGTACCGGTTGCCCGCACCCGCGTCGACGCGCCCGAGGGAGAGGGCGAGGTGGTCGGCGGTACAGCGGGGCGTGGCGGGGGGCCGCCGGGCGGGGGCCGAGGTCGGGGGCGCCGTCCGGTCGGCGGGCGGAGCCGTGCTCTTGGCCGGGGGCGCGCTCTTCGCCGGGGGCGTGTCGGCGGGTCCCGGGGTGCCGGGTGAGGAGGCGGGGCCGGTGGCCGCGTCGCTCGCCGCGTCCGCCGGCGCGGGGGTCGGCGGGGACTTGCCCTCGTTGTCGCCGTCACCCGCGCACGCGCCGAGCACCAGGGTGCCCGTGGCGACCAGGGCTGCGAGAAGGGAACGCGGGCGGGTGCCGCGCGGAAGCCGGGCCCGTTCGGTCATCATGTGCCCCTCTCGTCCGTGGAGGCGCTGTCGGTCGACGCGATCGTCACCGTACTCAGCCGCGTGCCCCTGCCCGCGGCGTCCACACCTCCCCGGAGCCCCAAGTTCCGGCGGATCGGGTCCCCTTGGTACGCGACCCGCGCGAAGCCGCGTGGCCGGTGCGGCGGGCGCGCGTCCGGCCCCGTCCGGGCGGGCCCCCGTGGGCCCCCCGCTGCGCCGGTGCGCGTCGGGGACGCACGGGGGGCCGCCGGTGCGGGACACGAGCGTGCGCCACCCCACCCGTACACGTCACTAGCGCAAGCCACCCCGCCGCCGCGCGTCGGGTACACACGGCGGCCCGCCGGTGCGGGGCACGGGCCAGAGGTGCCCCGGCGGTGCAGGTCACGAGCGAGAGCTGCCCCCACCGGCGCGGGGCACGAGCATGCGCCACCCCACCCGTATCTGTCACGAGCGCCAGCGCAGGGCACGAGCGTGAGCCACCCCAGGCGTACGCGTCACGAGCGCAAGTCACCCCATCGCTACGCGCCGCGAACGCGAACCACCCCACCCGTACGGGACACGAACGCAAGCCACCCCACCCGTACACGTCACGAACACGAGCCACCCCACCCGTACAGGACACGTGCGAAAGCCCTCCGGGCGGGTGAGACTCGTACGGGTCCGGTGTCGCCGGGCGTGCCGGTTGAAGTGAGGAGTTCCTGTCCCGCATGCGTAATCCACCGCCTCCCGGCCGTCGGCCGAACGCCGCTCTCGCCATGTCGCCGGGCGCCGCGGCGGCCCTGCTCGGCCCCGACGTGCTCACCGCGCTCGCCGAGGTGTGCGAGCTCCAGGGCCCGCCCGTCCTGGACGACTTCACCGGTGCGCGGGCCCGTGCCGTGCTCGGCGGGACCGAGGTCCTCGTCACGGGCTGGGGCTGCCCGCCGCTCGACGAGGCCGCGCTGGCCGCGGCCCCGAGGCTGCGGGCCGTCGTGCACACCGCGGGGTCCGTACGGAGTCATGTGACGCGGGCGTGCTGGGAGCGGGGCATCGAGGTGTCGTCCGCGGCCGCGGCGAACGCCCTGCCCGTCGCCGAGTACACCGTGGCGATGATCCTCCTCACCGGCAAGCAGGTCCTGGAGCGGGCGCGCGCCTTCAAGGCCGCGCGCCGCCGCGACGACCCGCTGGACACCCCGCGCTCGATCGGCAACCACGGCCGCACCGTGGGTCTCCTGTCGGCCTCGCACATCGGGCGGCGGGTGGTGGAACTGCTGCGTCCGTACGACTTCCGGGTGCTGCTGCACGATCCGTACGTGACCGAGGAGGAGGCCGCGGCCCTCGGCGTACGGGCGGTCGGCCTCAGGGAGCTGTTCGAGCGGAGTGATGTCGTGAGCGTCCACACTCCCCTGCTGCCCGCCACCCGCGGGCTCGTCGACCGGGCGCTGCTCAACGCGATGCCCTCGGGCGCCGTGCTCATCAACACCGCCCGCGGGGCCCTGGTCGACCAGGACGCGCTGACCGAAGCCGTGGCGGCGGGACGGATCCGGGCGGTCCTGGACGTCACGGAGCCCGAAGTCCTGCCGCCGGACCACCCGTTGTGGGACTGCGCGGGCGCCCTGCTCACCCCGCACCTCGCGGGCTCCCAGGGCAACGAGTGGGAGCGCCTCACCGACGTCGCGGTGAGCGAGCTGGCGCGGTGGGCGTCGGGCACCGGATTCGCCCACCCCGTACGGGCCGACCGGCAGGAGTTCCTGGCGTGAGCGGGGCGGGCCCGCGGGTCAGGCACCGGTCGTCGAGCCCGGCCTGACGATCATCAGGACGGTGACGGTGGCCCACAGGAGGTTGAAGACGCCGGTGTACATGGCGAGTTGAGCGCTCGCGCGGGCGTCGAGGGTCACGGTGCCCGCACCGGGGGCCGCGTGGGCCCCACCGGAGGCCCCGTGCGCCCCGCCGGACCCACCCGCACCGGTGGAAGCGGCCTCCGCACCGGAGGAAGCGGCCTCCGCACCGGTGGAAGCGCCCCCCGCCCCGCCCACCGCGTCGAGCGCCTGCTCCTGCCGGGGCAGCACAAGGACGATCAGGACCACCGCCGCGACGAACGTGAGCGCGATGGAGGTGATCAGCCAAGGGCTGCCGAGCACGCCGAGGCTGCCGGCCGTGGCGAAGCCGAAGACGACCACGGCGATGCCGAGCCCCGCGTACACGCGGCAGATGCGGTGCAGCGTACGCAGCGTGGTGACGGGGGCGGCGGCGTCGGGGGCGTCGAGGGCCTCCCGCAGCACCCGGGGAAAGATGCTGGCGGCGACGGCGACCGGGCCGACGGCCAGGATGGCCGCGAGGACGTGCAGGACCAGGAACAGCTTCGACATGGGAGGGCTCTCGGTTCGGCGTGCGGGACGGGTTCGGGCGGGGCGCGGCGTCGTCGGGGCCGGGCCCCACCGAAGCTAGCGAGCGCGCGACGCCCTCCGACAGTGGCAGGAACGACAGGCTCCAACGGGATATCGCCACTGCCCCCGGGTGGGTCGAATCCCCTGGTGCACGGGGGTCCGGGACGGCACCCACTGCTTGGCGGAACGTCGGCGGTGTCGTACGTTTCCGCCATGCACACGGTCGCGGTCCTCGCCCTGGACGACGTCATCCCCTCCGACCTGGCCATGCCCATCGACGTCTTCGCCCGCGCCCAGCTGCCCGGCGGCCGCGCGGGCTACCGGATACGGGTGTGCGCCCCCGAGCCCGAGGTCGACGCGCGTACCTTCACGCTGCGGGCGCCGTACGACCTGAGCGGGCTCGCGGACGCGGACACGGTGATCGTGCCGGGTGTCCACGACCCCTCGGCGCCGGTGCGCGACGACGTCGTCGACGCGCTGCGGGCGGCGGCCTGCGCGGGCACCCGGATCGCCTCGATCTGCGTCGGCACCTTCGTCCTCGCCAGGGCCGGGCTGCTCCAGGGGCTCCGGGCCACCACGCACTGGTACGCGACGGGACTGCTCGCCGAGGCCTGTCCGGACGTGACCGTCGACCCGGACGTCCTGTACGTGGACAACGGCCAGATCCTCACATCAGCGGGCGCCGCCGCCGGGATCGACCTGTGCCTGCACATGATCCGCCGCGACTACGGCTCGCTGGTCGCCGCCGAGGCCGCGCGCGCGTCCGTCGTACCGCTGGAACGCGAGGGCGGCCAGGCCCAGTTCATCGGCGACCTGCCCCCGGCGGCCCCGCGCGGCGCCGAACTCGAACCCCTCCTCGCGTGGCTGGACGAGAACGCGGCCCGTGATCTCACCCTCGACGCCATCGCGGGGCACGCGGGGCTCAGCACCCGCACCCTGCTGCGCCGCTTCCGCGAGCAGACCGGTACGACACCGCTCCAGTGGCTCCACCGGGCCCGGGTCCGCCGGGCCCAGCACCTCCTGGAGACCACCGGGCACCCGGTGGAGCGCATCGCCGCGCAGGTTGGCTTCGGCTCCCCGACGGCGTTCCGCGACCGCTTCAAGCGGGTCGCCGGGGTCAGCCCGCAGGCGTACCGGAGGGCCTTCGCACCGCGCGCCTGAGCAGACCCGAGCGGGGGCCGTGTCACGCCTTGCGCGCCACCACCATGCGCCAGCGCGGGCTGCCGTCGTCGCGGCGGCCGAACTCCTCGAGGGGCAGCAGCTCCACGGCGAACCCGGCTCGCTCCAGGTCGGCCCGCACCCCGGCGAGCGGAAACGTGCGGTAGTACATGACGAACGGCGGCTGCCACAGCAGGTTGCGGGCCCTCATCGTCAGGTCGAAGCCGAGCATGGCCCAGTACCAGGGCGAGGTGAGCGACTGCGGGGCGCCGATGGGGAAGGCGAACAGGCCGCCGGGTCGCAGCGCCCCGTACACCTCGGCGAAGAGGCCCGGTCGCTCGGCGGGCAGGAAGTGCCCGAACGCCCCGAAGCTGACGGCCACGTCGAAGCCCGCCCGGAAGGGCAGCGCGCGGGCGTCGGCGCGCACCCAGTGCAGCACCGGAAGAGGTGACTCCTCCCCCGCGGCCGGTGCGAGGGCCGTCCGCGCCGCGGCCAGCATCCCGGTGCTGAAGTCGACGCCCGTCACCTGCTCCCGGCACAGCGGCCGCAGGAGCGCCACGCCCGCTCCGGTGCCACAGCACACGTCGAGCCCCGCCGTGAACGGGCCGAGGGGGCGCAGGGCCGCGGCGCACGCGTCGAGGATGCGCTCGGGCGTACGGAACGGCGTGTGGTCGAACTTGGGGGCGAGCAGGTCGTAGCCGTGCTCGGTGGAGGACAGCGCCTGCACGGTCAGTTCGCGGAGCGAGGGTCCCTGGGAGGTGAACACCGGCACAGCCTAGTGAGTGCGGGCCGGTCGGTCGGGCCGGTCCGTGCCGTACGGTCGTTCCGCGCCTGCGGCTGGGGGCTCTCTGGGGCCACCGGGTCCAGTGGGCCGCTGCCGGAGGCTCGCCCGTACCGACGCCCCTCCTGGGAGTACCCGTTACTTGTACGGGGCTGCCGGCCCTGGTGGCTGTCCTGGGTTCGGCATGGCGAGCGCCGTCGGGGCGACGGTCCGAAGCCCGGCGGGGACCCGCTCAGCCGACCAGGGCCGCCATCAGGTCCTCGCGTCCCGCCACACCGACCTTGCGGTAGACGGCCTGCATGTGGTCGTTGACCGTGTGCGTCGACAGGCCGAGCACGCGCGCGATGCTCTTCGCCGGCCGCCCCCGGGCGAGGTGACGCAGAACGTCGTGTTCGCGAGGGGTGAGCCCGTACCACTCCACGGCCACGGGAAGGAGCATGTTGCCCGAGGCGGGCTGCAAGGTGACCACTGTGTCTCCCCCGGCCAGGCCGTCCAGGGGCTGTGCGTGCAGCAGGACCCAGCCGCGGGAGGTGAACAGCCTGCTGGCAGCGGTACCCTCAGCGGTCCTGCGGGCGGTGTGGGTGATGTTGCACAGGGCGCTGAACAGTGCCTCGTCGTCGATGTCCGGGCCCCCGGCCAGGACGTGCTCCCGCATCCACGAGCGGATCGCGGGGGAGGCGGCCCTGATCGTGTCGTCCCCGCCGACGATCGCCACACCCGGCGGCCCGGTGAGGGGCGCGACACGCAGAGGTTTGCTCGCCACGAACCCTTGCAACGCCGCGGCGAGGGGGCCCGCGAGACGCGTCGCGGCCGCGGCCTCCGGCTCGGAGAACGGCCTGGCGCCGCGGCGCCGGAACAGGACCAGGCCGCCGCGGACACGGCCGCCGCGGACCAGCGCGAGGCGCATCTCGCTGCCGTGGCCGACCTCGCGCATGACCTCGTGCAGGCGGGCGCTTCGGCGGTGCTCGTGGGCACTGCGGCTCAAGACGCCCACCGGAGTGGGCCCGAAGATCAGCTCGGGGAACGGGAAGGCCTCATCGGGCAGTCCGAACTCCCGCTCCAGCGTGCGCAGTCCCTCGACGCCGAAGCCGTTGCGCATGGTCTGGAACGACGCGGCCAGAGTGAGCGGGTCGGCCCCCACGAGCCAGTAGCCGTCGTGCGGCACACACCGGCCGATCTCGGCGGAGAGCGCTTCGCCCAGTCCTTCGACCGTCACCGCCTCCGCCCCCAACGAGGGGACGGCGAGACAGGACCTCTGCGTCTGCGTCCGGCCGGTCACGCCACAAGTATGGCGGTCCAGGGGCAGCGACCGCGCGGGATTGTGCGGCACACCAGCAGGCGGGGCCGAGCGGGCAACCAGGGGACGTGTGGGGCACCCCGAGGGGGGTCAGACGGTGGTGGCCGTCGGCAGGCCGGGGCCGGTCTGCGGGCGCTCGGGGACCCGGCGCAGCGCGAGGACCATGGTCAGGCCGCCGCCGGGGGTGTCCTCCGCGGTGAGCGTGCCGCCGATGGACTCGGTGAAGCCGCGGGCGACCGCGAGGCCGAGGCCCACCCCGGCGCCGCGCGGGGCGTCGCCGAGGCGCTGGAAGGGCTCGAAGATGCGTTCCTTGGCGTCGTCGGGAACCCCGGGTCCGCGGTCCACGACCCGCAGCTGCACCTGGTCGGCCACGGTGCTCGCGGCGACGAGGACGGGTCGGTCGGCGGGGCTGTACTTCAGGGCGTTCTCTATGACGTTGGCGACGGCGCGCTCGAGGAGGCCCTTGTCGGCGGCGACCATCGGCAGGTCCTCGGGGATGTCGAGGACGACGTTCTCCGACGGCCCCGCCATGCCTTCGAGGGCGAGCGGCACGACTTCGTCCAGGTCGATCTCGCGGACGAGGGGCGTGACGGTGTCCGTCTGGAGGCGCGACATGTCCAGGAGGTTGCCGACGAGGTGGTCGAGGCGGTCGGCGCCGGCCTCGATGGCGGCGAGGAGCTCGGCCCGGTCCTCGTCGGACCACTCGACGTCGTCGGAGCGCAGGCTGGAGACGGCCGCCTTGATGCCCGCAAGGGGGGTGCGCAGGTCGTGGCTGACGGCGGCGAGCAGGGCGGTGCGGATGCGGTTGCCCTCGGCGAGCGCCCGCGCCCGTCCCGCCTCGGACTGAAGGCGCCTGCGGTCCACGACGACGGCGGCCTGCGCGGCGAACGCCCCGAGGACCCGCCGGTCCTCCGCGGGCAGGACGCGCCCGGTGAGCGCGAGCGCCATGTGGTCGCCGATGGGCATGTCGACGTCGGCCTCCTCGGGGCGGCCGACGTGCGGCCGGGCACCGGCGCCGCCCACGCAGGTCCACGGGGCGAGGTCCCCGTCGCGCTGGAGGAGGGCGACGGACTCCATGGCGAAGGTCTCCCGCACGGTCTCCAGGAGCGACTCCAGGCTGTTCTCGCCGCGCAGCACGCTGCCCGCCAGATGGGACAGGATCTCCGACTCGGCCCGCAGCCGGGCCGCCTGGTGGGTGCGGCGCGCCGCGAGGTCCACCACGGACGCCACGGACACGGCGACCCCGACGAAGATCACCAGGGCGAGGATGTGCCGCGGGTTGGAGATGAGGACCTTGTGGACGGGCTGGGTGAAGTAGTAGTTGATGAGCAGCGAGCCGAACGCCGCCGACGCGAGCGCGGGGTAGAGACCGCCGAGCAGCGCCGCCGCCACGGTGAGCGACAGGAACAGCAGCATGTCGTTGGCGAGCCCCAGCTCGGGTGCGACGCCCCGCAGGAGCAGGGCGAGCAGCACGGGCCCGACCATGCCGACGAGCCAGCCCCAGATGATCCGGCTGCGCCCGAGCCGGGCGGCGCGCGGTGGCTGTCCGAGGCCGCGGCCCTTGCCCGCCTCCTCGTGCGTGACCAGGTGGACGTCGAGGTCGGGACCCGACTCGCGGGCGACGGTGGCGCTGACGCCGGGGCCGAGGACGTACTGCCAGTTGCGGCGCCGGGAGACGCCGAGGACTATCTGCGTGGCGTTGACGCCGCGGGCGAACGCGAGCAGCGCCGCCGTGACGTCTTCGCCGACCACCTGGTGGAAGGAGCCCCCGAGGTCCTCCACCAGGGTGCGCTGGACGGCGAGTTCCTTCGGCGACGCGGCGGTGAGGCCGTCGCTGCGGGCGACGTACACGGCGAGCACCTCACCGCCCGCGCCCTTCTCGGCGAGCCTGGCGGCGCGGCGCAGCAGGACCTGCCCCTCGGGTCCGCCGGTGAGGCCGACGACGATGCGCTCGCGGGCCTGCCAGGTGGAGCGGATGCCGTGCTCGCCCCGGTACTGCTGCAAGTACTCATCGACACGGTCGGCCACCCACAACAGCGCCAGCTCCCGCAACGCCGTCAGATTCCCCGGCCGGAAGTAGTTCGACAGCGCCGCGTCCACCTTGTCGGCCTTGTAGACGTTGCCGTGCGCCATCCGCCGCCGCAAAGCCTGCGGCGACATGTCCACCAGCTCGATCTGATCCGCCCGCCGCACCACCTCGTCCGGCACCGTCTCACGCTGGCGCACCCCCGTGATCGACTCGACCACGTCCCCCAACGACTCCAGATGCTGGATGTTCACCGTCGATATGACATCCACACCCGCATCCAGCAACGCCTCCACATCCTGCCACCGCTTGGCATGGCGCGAACCCGGCACATTCGTGTGCGCCAACTCATCGACAAGGGCGACAGCAGGCGCGCGGCGCAGCACCGCGTCCACATCCATCTCGGTGAACGCCGACCCGCGGTAGGCGAGCTCCCTGCGGGCCACCTGCTCCAGACCGTGCAGCATCACTTCCGTACGGGGACGGTCGTGATGCTCCACGAAGGCCACGACGCAGTCGGTACCACGCTCGGTACGCCGGTGCGCCTCGGACAGCATCGCGTACGTCTTGCCGACGCCCGGTGCCGCCCCCAGATAGATCCGAAGCCTGCCGCGTGCCATGTGTCTCGTCCCCGCGCTCGGGACCGCTGGATGCCTCCACCGGTCAAAGGCGCTCAGAATGCCAGAGACCGGTCGGCCGGGCACCGGCGGTGCCCGGCACCGGCCTTCGGGCGCGCCTACCGCAGGGACTCGATCGTGCGGGCCAGGCTCTCGGCGCCGTGGCCCGCGGCCACCTGCTGCTCGAACAGGGCGTGCAGCGGGGCGAGCAATTCGACCCCGACGCCCTGTGCCCTGGTGGCGTCGAGGATGTTGGTGAGGCCCACCGCGTTGATGTCCAGGTTGGACGTCTGCGTGCGGTAGTCCCCCGCGTCGATCTCGGCGGCGAAGGCGGGCAGCGCGGCGATCGCCTCCTTGAGCCAGCGCACCAGGAGTTCGGTGACCCGCACCGCCTCGATGCCCGCGGACCCGCTGACGGCCACGGTCTGGAAGAACCCGGCGAACATCCCGTACATGCCGCTGAGCAGCGCCACGTCGTGGACGGCCGCGAGCCCCGCGTCGGCGCCGACGAACTCCGCCGTGCCGAGGGTCTCCAGGAGCGTCCGGTACCGGGCGAACGCCTCCTCGTCCCCGCTGTAGAGGACGAAGGCCGCCGGTGTGCCGATGGTCTGCGGTATCGCGTAGACGGCGCCGTCCACGTACGCGGCGCCGCCGCCGGTGACCTGGGCGGCGAGTTCGCGGGCGGGCTCCGGGGTGCCGGAGGTGACGTTCACGACGACGCGGCCCGCGAGGGCGCCGGCGGCGGGCGTGAGCAGGTCGCGGGCGGTGGTGTAGTCGAGTACGCAGATGAGGACGAGGTCGCTGGCCCGGATCGCGTCGGCCGGGGTCGCCGCCCGGGTGGCACCCCGCGCGACCAGGTCGTCCGCCTTGTCCTGCGAGCGGTTCCAGACGGTGACCTCGTGCCCCTGGTCGAGGAGGGTGCGGGCGAGGGCCCGGCCGAGGTTGCCGAGCCCGATGACGGCGACGGACGTGGGCTCGGGGGTGGTGGCGTTCATGGCGACGGCCTCCGGTGGGAGCGGTGCCGGGCGGTGTGCCCGGCGTCTGGTCATCACCGTGCGGGCGGGCGCTGCCGGTTCACTGCCGGTCGGCTGTCGGTGGGCTGCCGGTGGTCCGTCTCCGGTGCGGCCGAAGGTGCCGGTCGGGGTGCTCATCCGGCGGGTTATCGTCGTCGGCATGCGATTCGGGGTGCTCGGTCCGCTGGCCGTGTGGACGACGGACGGTACGGAGGTCGCCGTCCCGGGGGCCAAGGTCCGCGCGCTTCTCGCCCAGCTGCTCGTGCACCCGGGCCACCCGGTGTCGGCGGACCGATTGATCGGCGGGCTGTGGGGCGACGAGCTGCCCGACCATCCCGCGAACGCGCTCCAGGGCAAGGTGTCCCAGCTGCGCGGGGTGCTCGGGCGTGCGGAGCCGGGCGGGCGGTCGCTCGTCGATTCGGGGCCCGCCGGGTACGCGCTGCGCGTCGCGGCGGACGCCGTCGACACCGGCCGGTTCGCGCTGCTCCTGGAGCGGGCGCGGTCCTCGGACGGGGCGCCCGCGCGGGTGCGGCTCCTCGGCGAGGCGCTCGCCCTGTGGCGCGGCGACGCCTTCGCGGACTTCGCCGACGACGCCTTCGCGCGCGGCGCGATCGGCCGCCTGGAGGAGGACAGGATCACCGCCGTCGAGGAACGGGCCGAGGCCCGTCTGGAGTCGGGCGAGCACGGGCCGCTCGGCGCGGACCTCGCCGACCTGGTCGTGCGCCACCCGCTGCGGGAGCGGCTGCGGGCCGCGCAGCTGCGGGCGCTGTACCGTTCCGGGCGGCAGACGGAGGCCCTCGCCGCGTACGAGGAGCTGCGCCGCCGTCTCTCCGACGAGCTGGGCCTCGTACCCGGCGCCGAACTCGTGGCGCTGCACGGTGCGATCCTGCGCCAGGACCCGGAACTGGCCCCACCCGCACCCCGATACCCACTCGCACCTCCCGCACGAGGCCCCGCACCCGCCCCCGCGTCCACGGCTGCCTCCACGCCCGCCGATGCCGCCGCCGACCGCCGGGAACCCTCCCCCGCGCCCGGCCCCGACGCCGAGCCCGCGCCCCTCGCGGCACCGGTCCTCCGCACCAACCTCCCGGCGCCCGTCGCCGCGCTCGTCGGCCGGGACGACGCCGTACCGGGAGTACGCCGCCTCCTCGGCGCCACCCGCCTGGTGACGCTTACGGGGCCCGGTGGCGTGGGCAAGACCCGGCTCGCCGTCGCGGCGGCCCGCGAGGTCGCCGACGCGTTCCCCGACGGGGTGTGGCTGGCCGAACTCGCCACGCTGGACGCGGCGTCCGGGCGGGGCCCGGACGCGGTGGCCGAGGTGGTGGCACGCGTGCTCGGCCTGCACGAGGAGCCCGGCGCCCCGGCGGCGGCCCTCGGACGCCTCACGCGGGCGCTGCGCGGGCGGCGGCTGCTGCTCGTGCTCGACAACTGCGAGCACGTCGTCGACGCGGTGGCCGATGCGGTGGGCGCGCTGCTGCGTGCCGTGCCGGACCTCACGGTCCTCGCCACCAGCCAGGAACCGCTCGCCGTGAGCGGCGAGCGCGTACGGGTGGTGCCGCCGCTCGAACTGGACGGCGCCATGCAGCTGTTCCGGCAGCGCGCCGGGCTCGACCCGGACGCCGACCTCGGCGCGGACGACGCGGAGGCGGTCGCCGAGCTGTGCGTACGGCTCGACGGGCTGCCGCTGGCCCTCGAACTCGCCGCGGCGCGCGTACGCACGCTGGGCGTGCACGGGCTCCTGGCCCGCCTGGACGACCGGTTCGCGCTGCTCGCCCGCGGCTTCCGCGGTGCCCCGGCGCGGCAGCGCACCCTGCGCGCCGTCATCGACTGGAGCTGGTCGCTGCTCACGGCACCCGAACGTGCCCTGCTGCGCAGGCTCGCCGTGCCCGACGGCTGGGAGCTCGACGCCGCGCGGGCCGTCGGCGCGGGCGGCGACGTACCCGACACCGAGGTGCTCGACCTCCTGTCCCGCCTGGTGGACCGCTCCCTGGTGGTGGCGGCCGACCGGCCGGAGGGGCCGCGGTACCGCGTCCTCGAGTCCGTCAGGGAGTACGGCGCCGAACAGCTCCGCGCGGCGGGCGAGTTCGACGGCGTACGCGAGCGGCACAGCGTCCACTACGCCGAACTGGCCGTGCGGGCAGGCCGGTCGTTGCGCGGCCCCGGCCAGCGCGAGTGGCTGAACCGCCTGGACGAGGAGAGCCCCAACCTGCGCCGCGCCCTCGACACCGCACTCGCCCACGGCGCGACCGGACGCGCCCTGGTCATGGTCAACGCGCTCGCCTGGTACTGGGTACTGCGGGGGCGTACGACAGAGGCACGCCATGCCTTGGACGCGGCACTCCGCGCGACCGAGGGCGCGGGGTCGGGATCGCGCTCGCGCCCGGACTCCGGCCCGCGCCCGGACTCCGGCCCGCGCCCGGGCGGCCCTGCGGCCCCGGGCCACGCGGACGCGACCGACCCTGCCGCCGCACGGGTGCTCGCGTTGGCCTGGCGGACCGGCATCTCCCTGCGCGAGGGCGGCGAGGCCACCGACGCGGGGGTGGACGCGTACGCCGACCCGTGCGTCGGTACGGGGGACGGGGTGGCCGCCGGGGCCGGTGCTTCCGGCGGGAGTGACAACCCCGGCCCGGACGACGAGGCCGCCCGCCTCCTGCGGGAGACCCTGGCCGCGCTGCACGCACTCGACGACCCCCTCGGCCGCGCCACCGCCCTGTGGATCCTCGGCTCCGCCCAGATGGGTGCGGGCGCCGTGGGTGCCGGCGAGCGGCTGGTGGACGAGGCACTCGGTGCCTTCGAGGCGCTCGGCGAGCCTTGGGGCACCGCAGCCGCGCTCAGTGTGCGGGCCCGGCACGCCCTCGCGCACGGCGATCTCGACGCCGCCCGGCGTGACAGCGAGCGCAGCGACCGGATCTTCCGTGCGCTCGGGGACGAGTGGGGGCAGTTGCAAGCCGTTTTTCCCCTGGCCACGCTCAGCGAGATCGCGGGCGACTACGCGGGCGCCGACCGCCTGCACCGTGCGGGACTGGCCATCGCGGAGCGCCTCGGCCTGTGGACGGAGGCCTCCAAGCGACTGTCGGGGCTCGGCCGGATCGCGCTGCTCCAAGGGGACTTCGCAGGGGCCCGCGGCGCGCACGAGCGGGCGCTGCGCCTGGCCCGCGACCACAGCTTCCGCTCCGGCGAGCTGGACGCACGGATCGGCCTCGGCCTCGGTGCCCGCAGGGAGGGCGACCTCACGGGCGCCGAAGGGCACATGCGCGCGCTGCTCGCCCGGTTCCGCGGTGCCGACTACGGCCCGGGGGTCACTCTCGCGCTCGCCGAACTGGGTTTCGTCGCGGAGGCGCGCGGTGACGCGGCGACGGCACACGCGCTGCACGCGGAGGGCTTCGACGTCGCCGCCGGCCTCGGGGACGCACGGGCGCAGGCCTTGGCCCTGGAGGGCCTCGCGGGGGCGCAGGCCGCCGCCGGGGAGCACCGCACGGCCGCCGCCCTGCTCGGTGCCGCCGCCGCGGCGCGGGCCTCCGTGGGCACGCCGCTCCCTGCGGGCGAACGGCGGGACGTGGACCGGGTGTCGGCGGCCGCACTCGCCCAGCTGGGCTACCAGGCGTACACGACCGCGTTCGACGAGGGCGGACAGCTGCGGCCCGAGGCTGCCCGGCACCTCGCGTCCCGGCCACACCGCGCGCCCGCCGCCCCCCGAACCGACGCCGCCGAGCCCCAAGGAACCGCAGGTCAACCACCCCACGTACCGAGCGCACCGTAGACGGACCGGTCTCCTCAGACGCACTGGCCCCACCAGCCACACCTGCCGCTTAACTCGCCCGCACCTACTGGGTCAAGCACTGGTTTCCGGTCGAACGCCACACCGATGCAAAATACCAACCGCTCGTTTTCGCTGGTCAGAGGGTTGTTCTGGGTTATACCACCTACCCGTGTCCACATTCTGGACGCCTCTCGCGGACCACCCCCGACCGCTCTGAGCTGCCCGAACGGCCATTCGACGCCACCTCGGCGAACGCATCCATCCGGAAATCGACCATCCGGTTGCCGCTCACTCAGCGCACTTGCAAGACTCCCCACCGCAACCACCCCCGGGGCACGCAATCCTCAGGAAACGCGCAGCACCACCACAAGAAACACAAGAAGTACAAAAGTTACAGAAGTGCAGAAGTGCAGAAATGCAGAAGCACAAGAATCTCCAACCAACCCGCATCGAAGGAGCGTCAAAGTGCGTCACCTCCCGAAGACCGTGAGCGCGGCCGCCGCCGTGGCCGCCGGTGTCCTGACCGTCTCGGCGGTCGCGACAGGCGCCGCCGGGGCAGCGACCCCGGGACCGAGGAGCCTGTACGCGCCGTCGGACCTGGTGCTCACCGTCGGCCAGGGCGAAGACGCCGCCACGGCCACGGTCCAGCGAGCGGTCACCCTCAGTTGTGCGCCCAAGGCCTCCGGCACCCACCCGGCGCCGAGGGCCGCGTGCGCCGAACTCAACTCCGTGCAGGCACGGTTCGACACGCTCGTCGACGCGTCTCCGACGGCCGTCTGTACGCAGGAGTGGAACCCGGTCGTGGTCTCCGCGGCCGGGGTGTGGAAGGGCAAGCACGTCGCCTGGACGACCACCTTCGGCAACCCGTGCGAGATGAGGGCGGGCCTCGCGAACACCACCCTGTTGAACTTCTGACGGCTCTTCCGTCGCTGGACGGCTCCTGACGGTACATCCGTCACCGGACGGCTCCTGGCGGTACATCCGGCAGGGGCACGATTCCGAAGGATCCGCCGTTCTGCCCACAGACACCCCGGCCACCCTTTCGTGGGGGGAGGGAGCCGGGGCACGCGGCCCCCGATGTCCCGAGCATCGGGGGCCGCACAATGCCGTCCCCGTGCGGGCGGACGGCTCGACGTGTACGACTGCGCGATGATGGTGACATGAGCACCACGAGCCACCGCCTTGTCGCCGAACCGATCACCACCGACCGGCTGACGCTGGAGCCGCTGCGCGTCGCGCACGCCGACGAGATGGCGGCGGTCCTCGGCGACCCGGCCCTGCACACCTTCATCGGCGGCGCCCCGGACGACGTGACCGCCCTGCGGGCCCGCTACACGCGCATGGTCGTGGGGTCGCCCGACCCCCGGGTCTCCTGGTGCAACTGGGTCCTGCGGGTGTCGGCGGACGGCTGCCTCGCGGGCACCGTACAGGCGACCGTACGGCCCGGGGGTCCCGGCCGGAGCAAGGACGGGTGCGAGGACGGGAGCGACGGCCACGGGGCCGAGATCGCCTGGATGGTGGGCACGCCGTGGCAGGGCCGGGGCCTCGCCACCGAGGCGGCCCGGGCCCTCGTGACGTGGCTGCTCGGCCGTCCGGAGGTGACACACCTCCTGGCGCACATCCGTCCCGACCACGGCGCGTCCGCCGCCGTGGCCCGCGCCGCCGGGCTCGCGCCCACCGACGAGCGGCACGACGGCGAGATCAGGTGGCGGCTCACGTTGAACGGCGGGCAGGCGAGCGGCGGGCAGGCGAACGGCGCGAACGGCGGGCAGCGGGACGGCTAGAGGCGGACACGCGGACGGCGGGAGGCGGCCAGCAGGAGGAGGGCACCGGAACGGCTAGAAGGGGCGGTCGCCCGCGATGGCCACGCGCTCCGCCACCCTGCGGTGCGGCGCGTAGTCGTCGACGGCGTAGTGCTGGGTGGCCCGGTTGTCCCAGAACGCGATGTCGCCCGCCTGCCAACGCCACCGCACCTGGTACTCGGGCACATGGGCCTGACGCACCAGGTACCCGAGCAGACGGTCGCTCTCGGCGCGGTCCATGCCGACGATGTGCGTGGTGAAGGACGTGTTCACGAACAGCGTCCTGCGCCCGGTCTCCGGGTGCGTCCGCACGACCGGGTGCTCCACGGGCGGGAACGCGTCCTGGAACGGGGCGAGTTGCCCGGGTCCGTAGAACCGGGAGAAGCCCGGGACGAAGTCGTGCACGGCGCTCGCGCCGTCGACGCGTGCCTTGACGTCGTCCGGGAGGTTGTCGTACGCGGCGGCCATGTCCGCCCACATCGTGTCGCCGCCGACGGGCGGGGCCTCACGGAGCTGGAGCACGGCGCCGAGCGCGGGCCGTTCGCGGAAGGTGACGTCGGCGTGCCACACGTTCTCGAAGGTGGGCGTCGCGGTGCCGCCCTTCTCGAACCGTACGACGTCGTCGGCGGCGCCGCGCGCGAGCAGCGGATTGGTCTCCAACTCCCCCCAGGCGCGGGCGAAGGCGCGCTGCTCGTCGGAGGTGAGGTGGGCGCCGCGGAAGAACAGCACCTTCCACTCCAGGAGGGCGCGGTGCAGTTCCTCGCGCAGCGCGGGGGCGAGCGGACGCGAGAGGTCGGCGCCGCGGATCTCGGCGCCGATGACGCGGCCCTGGGGCACCACGTCGATGTGCTCGTAGCGACGCCCGGGCCGGTCGTCGGGGAGCCTGCGCAGGGTGCGGCGGCCCTCGTACATGCCGTCGGCGGGCACTCGGGCCTCGCGGAGCGCCGTCGGGGCGGGGGAAACGGGTACTGCCGTCATGGCGGTCGTCCTCACGGGTCGGGCGTACGGTTCACGGGCGCACGAGGGCGCGGTTCACGAGCACGCAGAAGGCGTGCGCGGCACAGGAACGAGGTGCCGCGTCAACAGCCCGACCGCTCGCACCCGCACCGCCACGGGACGTTGCAACGTCCGAGGGCGGCGGACAGGTGCTGGATCATGTCGGCCATTGTGGGGCGCGGACACCGCCGGGTCAACAGGTGTTGACTGGGGTCGCCCGACGCCGCGACGTCCGGATGACGGATGATCGGGGCGTCCGTACCAGACAGCTGTGCCATGCAGAGAGGACCACCCCATGGATGAGCGCTTCGACGTCGTCGTGCTCGGAGCAGGCCCCGGCGGTTATGTCGCCGCGATCCGCGCCGCCCAGCTGGGCAAGCGCGTGGCGGTCGTCGAGGAGAAGTACTGGGGCGGGGTCTGCCTCAACGTCGGCTGCATCCCGACGAAGGCGCTGCTGCGCAACGCGGAGCTGGCGCACCTGTTCACGCACGAGGCGAAGACGTACGGCATCAAGGTCGAAGGGGAGGTGTCCTTCGACTACGGCGAGGCGTTCCGGCGCAGCCGCACGGTCGCGGACGGCCGGGTCAAGGGCGTCCACTTCCTGATGAAGAAGAACAAGATCACGGAGTTCGACGGCCGGGGCACCTTCCTGGACGCCAACACCCTCCAGGTGGCGAAGTCCGACGGCACGACCACCACGATCGGCTTCGACAACTGCGTCATCGCCACGGGCGCCACGCCGAGGCTGCTGCCGGGCACCCGCCGCAGCGAGCGCGTGGTGACCTACGAGGAGCAGATCCTCGCGGACGAGCTGCCGCGCTCGGTCGTCATCGCGGGCGCGGGCGCGATCGGCATCGAGTTCGCGTACGTCCTGCACAACTACGGCGTGAAGGTCACCATCGTCGAGTTCCTCGACCGCGTGGCCCCCCTGGAGGACGCGGACGTCTCCAAGGAACTCGCCAAGCAGTACCGCAAGCTGGGCATCGACGTGCTGACCTCGACCCGCGTGGAGTCCATCGACGAGTCCGGCGAGCAGGTCCGCGTCACCGTCACCGCCAAGGACGGCGCCCAGCAGGTCCTTGAGGCCGACAAGGTCCTCCAGGCCATCGGCTTCGCGCCGAACGTCACCGGCTACGGCCTGGAGGCGACCGGGGTGGCCCTCACCGAGCGCGGCGCGATCGACATCGACGGCCGCTGCCGTACGAACGTGCCGCACATCTACGCCATCGGTGACGTCACCGCGAAGCTGATGCTCGCGCACACCGCCGAGGCCATGGGCGTCGTGGCCGCCGAGACCATCGGGGACGCCGAGACCATGGAGCTCGACTACCCCATGATCCCGCGCGCCACCTACTCGCAGCCGCAGATCGCGAGCTTCGGCTGGACGGAGGCGCAGGCCAAGGAGAAGGGCTTCGACGTCGAGGTCGCCAAGTTCCCGTTCCAGGCGAACGGCAAGGCGCACGGCCTGGGCGACACGGTCGGCTTCGTCAAGATCATCAGCGATGCGACCCACGGCGAGATCATCGGCGCCCACCTGATCGGCCCGGACGTCACCGAGCTGCTGCCCGAGCTCACGCTCGCCCAGCAGTGGGACCTCACGGTGCACGAGGTGGCCCGCAACATCCACGCCCACCCGACCCTGGGCGAGGCCGTCAAGGAGGCCGTGCACGGCCTGGCCGGACACATGATCAACTTCTGACGGCCGGCGGCCCCGCACTCCCCCACGGGCGGCGGGGCCGCCGTTCCCCCTGTCGTACCGGGGTCCCCCAAGTGGCGCAGGCGCTTGCTCCGGCCGATCCTGGGCAGGATGTGCTGTGCCTCGGGGGCCGAGGAGAGGCAGCTGCCGATGTTCTCAGGCCTGGGCCGCTTCGTCGTTCGCCGCCCCTGGTGGATCATCCTCGCCTGGGTGATCGCCGCGGGGGCCGTGATCTCGCTGGCACCGAAGCTCACCTCCAGTTCGGACGAGGCGAGCTTCCTGCCCGACCACTACGAGTCCATCCGCGCGTCGGACCTCCAGGAGCGGGACTTCCCCCAGCAGCGGAACATCGGCGCGATCATCGTCTTCCAGCGCTCCGACGGCGAGAAGATCACCGCCGCCGACTCGGCGGACGTCGCCCGTATCGCCAAGGACCTCGCGGGGCGGAGGATCGAGGACGTCCAGGCCGTCGAGCCAGGACAGGCGTCGCCGAACAAGCTCGTGCAGACGGCCGTCGTCGCCATGCCGAAGGTCACCGACCCCGAGGACACCACCCAGCAGGACGCGGTCGAACAGCTCCGCGAGGACCTGGGGCCGCAGCTGAAGGACACCGACCTGAAGGCCGGCATCACGGGCTCGGCGGCGCAGGCCCTGGACGAGAGCGACGCCTCCGAGCGGGCCGGGATCCTCGTCGGCGTCGGGACCGTCGTGATCATCGTCGTGCTGCTCTTCGTGATCTTCCGCAGCCCCATCATCGCCCTGCTCCCCGTGGTCCTGATCGGGCTGATCTCGCCCATGGCGACGGGTCTGATCGCCTCCGCGAACAAGGCCTTCGACATGAAGGCGGACTCCTCCATCCAGGAGTTGCTCACCGTCGTCCTGTTCGGCGTGGGCACGGACTACATCCTGTTCCTGCTGTTCCGCTACCGGGAGGCGCTGCGCTCGGGCGAGGACGCCAAGGGCGCCATGGTGCACGCGGTCGAGCGCGTCGGTGAGGCCATCACCTCGGCGGCGGGCGCGGTCATCGTCGCCTTCGCCGCCCTGACGCTGTCCTCGCTCGGCATGCTGCGCTCGATGGGCCCGGCCCTGGCGATCGCCGTGTTCCTCACCCTGCTCGCGGGGCTGACCCTGGTCCCCGCCGTGGTGTCGCTGCTCGGTACGAAGGTCTTCTGGCCGTCCAAGTCGTGGCAGCGGGAGCCGCAGGGCACCGGCTTCGCCAAGCTGGGCACGTCGATCGCCCGCAGGCCCGCCGTGTGGACGGTCGTCTCGGCCCTCTTCATGGGCGCCCTCGCGCTCGGCGCCCTCGGCTACAAGGCCAACTTCGACCTCGCGGGCTCCTCGCTGCCCAAGGACAAGGAGTCCATCGTCTGGCAGGACAACCTGGAGAAGGGCTTCCCCGCGGGCTCGACGGACCCGACGTTCGTGTATCTGACGTCGAGCGGTGACGGGCCGCTCGCCGCGGGGCAACCGGCCGCCTTCCGCGAGCGGTTGCAGTCCGTCGAGGGCGTCGGCGAGGTGGCGCGGGCGCGCGTCAGCGAGGACGGCACCACCGCCTCGTACTCCGTGGTGCTCGCCGACCCGCCCGCCTCCGACGAGGCCCTCGCGACGATCGACAAGCAGCTCAGGCCCGCGGCGCACGCCGACGCGCCCCAGGGCACCGAGGCCCTCGTGGGCGGCATCACGTCCGTGTACGTCGACATCAACAAGGCCGTGGACCGCGACTACTCGGTGGTCTTCCCGGTGGCGGCCCTGGCCATCATGGTGATCCTCGGCCTGCTGCTGCGCAGTTTGGTGGCTCCCTGGTACCTGATGCTCTCGGTGGCGCTCGGGTTCGGCGCGACGCTCGGCGCCACGTCGATCCTGTTCCAGCGGATCGGCAGCCAGCCGGGCCTGATGTTCATGCTGCCCGTGATCATGTACCTGTTCGTGGTCGCCCTCGGTACGGACTACAACATCCTGATGGTCTCCCGGCTGCGCGAGGAGGCCCGCGAGGGCCGGAGTCCGCACGACGCCGCGGGCACCGCGGTACGCCACTCGGGGCCGACGATCGGCTCGGCCGGTGTGATCCTCGCCGGTACCTTCGCCACCCTGATGCTCGCGGGCAACTCCACGCTCTCCCAGATGGGTTTCTCCCTCTCCTTCGGCATCGTGATCGCCGCGTTCGTCATGGCGATGCTGTTCACCCCGGCCCTGACGGCTCTCATCGGGCATGCCGCGTGGTGGCCCGGCCACGGGGACGAGAAGCCGCGGCGCGGCGCGGGCACCGCCGGATCCGCCACCCGGTCCGCGGGCCCGCCGGACCGGCCCTAGGCCGCTTCCCCGGTTCGCCCCGTCCGCGCGCGGCCTACGCCGGTGAGCGTTCCACTCAGGGTCACGGCCACCACGCAGGCGCCGAC
This sequence comes from Streptomyces sp. NPDC017940, assembly GCF_044328435.1. NCBI lineage: Bacteria > Bacillati > Actinomycetota > Actinomycetes > Kitasatosporales > Streptomycetaceae > Streptomyces > Streptomyces sp. NPDC017940. The sequence goes on from NZ_JBIRHJ010000004.1 coordinate 750,233, forward strand.
GACCAGGCACACCCGGCGCACGCCCCAGGCGGCGACGGCGGCGGTGACGGCAGCCGCGCCGACCGGGCCCAGCGCGTTGTGGATCGTCCAGAACGAGGAGGTGACCCGGCCCAGGAGATGGCCAGGTGTCACTTCCTGGCGCAAGGACATGGAGTTGATGCCGCCGATGCCGGTGCAGAACAGCATGCAGGCGGCGAGCACGGCGAGCACCGGCACACTGCCGGTCAGACCGAGACCTGCCAGGGCGACCCCCGACAGCGTGTGCGCGCCGATCCAGCTGGGGCCGAACCCGAGCCGCCCGCGCAGCCGGGCGACCACGAACGTCGCGGCGAGCGTGCCGAGCGTCCCCGCGGTCAGCACGTACCCCACCGTGCCCGCGCCGTGCCCGAGGTCGTGCCGCACGCGGTAGATGAGGACGTCGGTGACGCCGTAGGTGAGGAAGGTGAGCAGACCGAGCAGCACGGTCAGGGGCCGCAGGACCGGGTGGCGCCACAGGAACCGGGCCCCGGTGAGGAACTCCTGCCGCACGCCGCGGAGTCCGGCCGCCGGGGTGCTCCGCTCGTGGGCCGCGACGTCCGCGCCGACTGTGCCGGTCGTGCTGGTCGTTTTGGTCAGGCCGGTCGGGCCGGTCGTTCCGCTCGTGCTGGCCGTTCCGGTCGGTCCGGTCGTGCTGGCCGTGCCGGTCGTGCTAGCCGTGCTGGTCATGCCGACCGTGCCGGACGCTTCGGACGGGCGGGTGGTGCGGATCCGTACGAAGAGGATGCCGACCGCAGAGACAGCGAAGGTACCGGCGTCCACGCCGATGGCCGCGGCGGGCCCGAAGGCCGCGGCGATCAGGCCCGCGAGCATCGGGCCACCCGCGCTCGCCACGGCGTACGTGCCGTACAGATGGCTGTTGGCCTTCAGGATCTGGCCGGGCGCGACGATGGCGGGCACCACGGTCACGTACGTCACCTGGAAGAGCATCGCGAACACCCCCGCGACGGGAACGACCGCGTACACCAGCCAGATCGGCGTCGCGAACAGCCACACCAGCGGGATCAGGCCGAACAGCACGCAGCGCGCGACGTCGGTGACGACGAGCAGGCGGCGCCGGTTCACCCGGTCGGCGACGATCCCCGCGAACAGTCCCGTCGCGAGGGAGGCGACGCCGGTCAGCCCGGTGACGAGGCCCATCTGCGCCACGGAACCGGTCTGGTGCAGGACGAGCAGCGGGATCGCCACGTGCGAGAAGGAGTCACCGAGCGCGGAGAGTCCCTGGAGGCCGAGGAAGAGGCGGTAGTTGTGGTCGGACCACGGCGACGGCTGCCCGGCCCCGGGCTCCGCCGTCGGCTGCGGACGCCGTGACGTGCCACGCCGAGCCATGCCTCTCCCCCATCCGGCGGTGGGCCCGCCGCTCCCCTCCCGCACCCGGCCCTGCCCGCCCGCCGGAGCCTCAGCCCCGGACGGTCGCGTCGCCCGGCCCGTCCGCGTCCCCGGTGCCTTCGTGGCCGTCGAACGCCGTGGCGAGCGCTTGCGCCTCAGCGTACGTCGGCAGCCCCTGCGCGCCCACGGTGCCCCGGGTGAACTCCCGTGCCACGTCGACCGCGTGCTGCACCGCCGCGCGGAACAGCAGCGAGCCGCTGCTGACGCGCCGCACCCCCAGCTCGGCGAGGCGCCGGGGCGACAGGCCTCCGGGCGCGTACAGGATGTTCAGCGGCACGTCGAGGGCCTTCGCCAGTCCGCCGATGACCGCCTCGTCCTGGATCCCGGGCACGAACACGCCGTCCGCGCCCGCCAGGCTGTAGGCGGCGGCGCGCTCGTGGGACTCCCGCTCGCCTCCGGCCCGCAGCCAGTACGTGTCCGTGCGCGCGTTCAGGAACAGCTCAGGCGCGGCCTCCTTCACGGCGCGGATCAGGTCGCACTGCGGGCCGACGGCGGTCAGCGTGCCGTCGGGTCTGCCGTCTTCCAGGTTCACACCGACCACGCCCGCCGTGGCGAGCTCACGCACGAGCTCGGCGACGTCCTTGGGCCCTTCGCCGAAACCGCCCTCGATGTCGACCGTGACGAGTGCGGGCAGGCGCGCGATGCCGCGGGCCAGGAGCAGCGTCTCCGCCCGAGCGGCACCGGCGCCGTCCGCCTTGCCCGCGGCGGCCGCGACACCGAGGCTCGTCGTGCCGATGGCGGGGAAGCCCGCACGGGCCAGGGCGGCGGCGGAGGCGTGGTCCCACGCGTTGGGCAGCAACAGGGGGGCGCCGGAGCGGTGCAGGGCGCGGAAGGCGGCGTACCGGTCGGTCGTGTCCATGGGCGCACTGTGCCAGAAGGCTCTGACAACGGCTCCGCGGACCAGAGGTGGGGTTGTCGGCATGGAGTTGGTGCGGCCGTCGCGTACACGGTGCGGCCGTCGCGTACTTGATGTTGTCTTCACGGACTTACTGCTCGTCACGGCACGGAGACGGTGCCGTGCGGCACGGAGTCGGCGTCGTGCGGCACGGAGACGGCCTCGTTCCGCACGCTGATCGGACGCCAACAGGAACCTGACAGCTTCCTCACAACTTCACGCCAGCCTGTGCAGAGGCCCGGCGCCACCGACCACGGCGCCGGGTCCGTCCGAGTCAGAGCTGGAATGGAGCCCCTATGTCCCGCCATGCCCGTCGTCCCGAGCGTCGCACGCATCTGCGCGCCGTCGCCGTAGCCACCGCTGTGGCCGGCGGAGTGCTCGCCGCTCCGACCGCGTCGGCGTTCGCCAGCGACGCGACGCCCAAGCCGAAGTCGACGCCCCCCTCGTCCGCCCCGGCCCCCGAGGACGTGGCGAGGAAGCGGGAGGCGGCCGACAAGGCCCTCAAGGAGGGCAAGCCCGCACCGGCTCCGCCGCGCGGCGGGGTCGACGCGGGCGACCGTCCCGTCGTCCGCGCGGAGTCGGCCAAGCCCACCCCGAAGCCCGCGGCCCCCGAGGACCACAAGGAAGCGGCCGAGGAGGCGAGGGCGCCCAAGGGCGCCGTCGCGGCGGGCGAGCGCCCCGCGTCCGGCGGCGACAGCACGAACACCCTGATCGGCTCGGCCGCGGGCATGGCCCTGCTGGCGGGCGCCGGCACGATCGTCCTGCGGCGCCGCGCAGCCGTGCGCCACCAGGGCTGACCGCCCGCCTCCGCCGTTCCCCGTCCCTGTCGACGGTGTCCCCGCCGGGCGCGCCACGCGGCTCCCGGCGGGGACACCGGACGGCGTCGGCCGCCACCGGACGGTGCCGACTGCCGGACGGTGCCATTCGCCGGACGGTGCCGTTCGCCGGACCGGGCCGGGACTCACCCGCCCCCGGTCCCAGACCCCTCGTCAGGACCGGCCCCTGCGTCCCCGGGGCCGGCGCCCGCTCCCGGAGCCCTCATGTCCTTCGCACCCCACCGGCGGGCGCCCCGCGCCGCCGCCCTCGCGGCCGCCGGGCTCGCGCTCGTCTGCGCCGCCGTGAGCGGCTGTTCCTCGGCGGGCGGCGCACGCGCCGAGTCGCCGTCCACGTACGCGGTGAACGAGCCGCGCGGATCCGCGGCCCCCGCGGGTTCCGACCGCTCCGCGGGGCGCGCCGCGCCGGTGCACGTGTCCGTGCCGTCCATCGGCGTCCGGAGCCCCCTGATGCGGCTCGGCCTGAACGCGGACCGCACCGTCGAGGTGCCGCCGCCGGACAAGGGGATGACCGCCGGGTGGTACACGGGCGGCGCCGTGCCCGGTGAGCGCGGCGCCGCCGTGATCATCGGGCACAACGACACCCGCTTCGGCCGGGCCGTCTTCCACGACCTGAAGAAGGTCCGCGCGGGCGCGGACATCGCCGTACGCGACTCCCGCGGAAAGACCGTGCACTTCGAGGTCACCGGCACCGAGACCGTCGACAAGCAGGCCTTCCCGACGAAGAAGGTGTACGGCAGCACCCGCTCGCGCGCCCTGCGCCTGATCACCTGCGACGGCGCCTTCGACGCCCAGGGCCACCCGGTGGACAACCTCATCGTGTACGCGACCGCGCGCTGACCCGCGGACGTGCGGGCAGGTTCAGCCGGGCCCGGCCACCGCCGCCCGTGCGGACGTCCTGCCCTGGAGGGCCGCCGCCCGCTCCCTGATGGCGGGCAGTTCGGCCCGCAGCGCCGCGCCCGGGCAGTGCGTCGAGTAGCCGTCGGCGTGTCCGGACACCGCCTGGAAGTCGGCGTGGGCGCCCGCGGGGAACCTGCTGAGGCTGTTGCTGGACACCAGGCGTGCCGTGCGCCGCGGGTCGGCGTCGGCGAGGCCGAGCTTCCACGCGGCGAGCGCGGCGATGGCCTCCGCCATCGGGGCGGGCACGGGCATCCCCGCGGTGAACGTGCCGATCGCGGCGACACCGGCCGTGCGCTGGTTGAACCCTTGGGTGTGCGCGCCGACGACGGGCCGGTCGACGCCGCCCCCGCGCCCCTCGTAGATCGTGCCGCAGCGGTCGACGAGGAAGTTGTAGCCGATGTCGTCGAACAGGCGGGCCCTGGTCTGCCCCTCGGCGAGCGCCCGGATGATGCGCGGCACGTCGGCGCAGTCGTACCCGTTCGGCGAGTCGGTGTGGTGGACGAAGACCGCGACCACGGGCGCACCGTAGCGGGCGGGTGCCTTCGCGGGCCGCGCGTCACCCAGCCACCGCTCGCGCGGCACGATGGCGGGTCTGGCGGCGCGGTGCCCCGCGGACCGGGCGGCGGTCCCCGGGCCGCCGTCCTCGACCGCCCGCTCGACTCCGAGGACGCACAGCACGAGGGCGGCCACGGCGGCAAGGCCGGGCAGGCACACGAGGACCGCGCGCCCGGCACGCGGCAGCCGCCCCGCCACCGAGTCCCGCAAGGCACACATGGCCCCACTCTCGCGGTGGCCGCGACGGTCCGCCCCGCGGGGTCCGCCGATCGGGTCACCCGCGGGCCCGTACCCTGCCCCGGCGGCCGCCGGAAAAAAATCTTCGAGGAACGTCGCAGGAGTTGTCGAGATCGAGTCGCCCGCTCCGACGTCCCCTGTGAAAGTTGCCCATGAGGGGCGACGAGGCAGCCAAGGAGTGCGGTCATGAAGTATCTGGTGATGGTGCAGGGCTCCCAGGCCGATTACGAGGCCATGAGCGGCAAGGCCTCCGCGCACAGCCCGGCGTGGAGCGAGAAGGAACTACAGGACATGTTCGCGTTCATGAACAAGCTGAACGACGACCTGTCCGAATCCGGCGAGTTCGTCGACGGCCAGGGCCTGACCGAGCCCGCGCAGACCCGGCTCGTCGGCATCGACGACAACGGCCGCCCGGTGATCACGGACGGGCCCTACGGCGAGACCAAGGAAGTACTCGCCGGGTACTGGGTCCTGGACTGCGCGAGCCTGGAGCGGGTCACGGAGATCGCGCAGCGGATCAACGAGTGTCCGGTGCCCGCGGGCTCCCCGACGCCGCCGGTGGTGATCAGGCCGATCCAGGAGGGCGGCAGTGACGGGCCGGAATGCTGAGCAATCCACCCGGCACCGGGGCGCGGGGCGGGCGCACGTCGGTGGCCCCCGCCCCCGCGGCGGTGCGTTCCGGTGGTGACGTCGAGGACCTGTTGCGCCTGCACGCACCGCAGGTCCTCGGCGCGCTCGTGCGGCGCTACGGCCACTTCGACGAGGCAGAGGACGCCGTGCAGGAAGCCCTGCTCGCGGCTGCCGGCGCCTGGCCGGACGGCGGGGTGCCGGACAATCCGCGCGGCTGGCTGATCAAGGTGGCGTCCCGGCGCCTCACGGACCAGCTGCGCAGCGACGCGGCCCGGCGGCGGCGCGAGGAGAACGCCGCCCTGCTGGCTCCGCGCGACGCGTTCACGGCACCGCCGCCCGGCGAGGCCCGCGCCCCTTCGCAGGACGACACCCTCACCCTGCTGTTCCTGTGCTGCGACCCGTCGCTCGCCCCTGCCGCCCAGATCGCGCTGACGCTGAGGGCCGTCGGCGGCCTCACGACCGCCGAGATCGCCCGGGCGCACCTGGTCCCGGAGGCCACGATGGCGCAGCGCATCAGCCGCGCCAAGCAGAAGGTGCGGGCCGCGCCGTTCCGGCAGCCGGGCCCCGCCGACCGCGACGGCCGCCTCGCCGCCGTGCTCCAGGTGCTGTACCTGATCTTCAACGAGGGTTACACGGCGACGTCGGGGGCCGCCCTGCACCGCGCCGACCTGGCCCGCGAGGCCATCCGGCTCACCCGCGCGGTGCGCCGGCTGCTGCCCCGCGAGGGCGCGGTGACCGGCCTGCTCGCGCTGATGCTCCTGACCGAAGCGCGCAGCGTCGCCCGCACGGGACCGCACGGCGAACTGGTCCCGCTCGACGAGCAGGACCGCTCCCGCTGGGACGCCGCGGCGATCGAAGAGGGCACCGCTCTCGTGGAGGAGGCCCTGCGCCAGGGCCCGGCGGGCGTCTATCAGGTGCAGGCCGCCATCGCCGCCCTGCACGACGAGGCGGCCCGCGCCGACGACACCGACTGGCCGCAGATCCTCGCGCTGTACGACATCCTGGTGCGCCGCACCCCGGAGCCCATGGCCGAGCTGGGGCGGGCCGTCGCGGTGGCCATGGTGCGCGGTCCGCGGGCCGGGCTCGGCGAACTGTCGGCACTCGATGAGCGGTTGGCGGGCCACCACCGGCTCGAATCGGTACGCGGACACCTCCTCGAACGCGCCGGTGACCTCGAAGGGGCGCGTGCCGCCTACCAGGTCGCGGCCCGGCGCACCCTCAGCAGGCCGGAGTCCCGCTACCTCCAGATGCGGGCGGCACGTCTCGCGCCCTGAGCGGGGAGCCCTGCGCGGGCACCGGTACGGCGTCCGCGCGGGGCCCCGCGCCGCCCCGGCCCCGCCGCGCCCCGCCCTCGGCACAGTCGGCGGTCACCAGGTCCGCGAAGGCGCGGGCAGGCGGGCTGAGCGCGTCCCAGCGGCGCACGGCCCAGCCGACGGAGAGCGGCGGCAGGGCCGGAACCGGCAGCAGCGTGAGACCGGGCGGCCCCTGTGCGCGCAGGGCGGGCAGGGCGGGCACGACGGCATGGCCGACGCCGAGTTCGGTGAGCAGCAGCGCGGTGTCCCAGTCGGCGACGCTGGTGTGGCCCGCGGGATCGAGGTCCAGGTCTGCGAGGGCCGCGTCGAGCTGGACGCGGGAGGTGGACGCCTGCGGGGGCTTGATCAGCCGTGCCGCCGCCAGGTCGGCGAGGTCGGCGTGCGGCCGGGTGGCCAGCGGGTCGCCGGACTGCACCGCGAGCACCCAGGGCAGCGCGGCGACGGGCCGCTGCTCGATGCCGCGCACCGGGGCCCCGACGGTCACCCACGCCAGGTCCAGGTCGTCGTCGGCCAGCGCCTCGAAGCAGGCCCGGCTGGAACTCGCCGTCTGGAACTCCAGCGTGACCTGCGGGTACTGCTCCCGGAACCGGGCGACCGCCGTCCCCATGAAGTGCCGTACGGTCGTCGCGCCCGTGGTGACACGCACGGCGCCGCTCTCCCCGCGCACCAGGTCGCCGAGGCGGCGCAGGGCGAGGTCGATGCCGCCGATGCCGTCCGCCGCGGCGGCGTGCAGGATGCGGCCCGCCGAGGTGGGGACGACACCGCGCGGGTGCCGCTCCAGGAGGCTGACGGCGAGTTCCCTCTCCAGGCGCTTCACGTGCTGGCTGACCGCCGACTGCGTACAGGCGAGGTCACGCGCGACGGCGCTGAGGCTGCCCGCGCGGCAGACGGCGATGAATACACGGAGGTCGTCGAGCGTCACGGGGCCCAAGCTATAGCCCGGCACGGGGCACGCCCCTGGCGCCTGTGCTTGTGGGCTCGTGGGCTCATGGGCTCGTGTGCCACCTTGCGGCTCCTGAGGCACCTGCGGCACTTGCGCCGGTTGAGGCATCTGCGGTGCTGGTGACGTTTGCGGTGCTGGTGACGTTTGCGGTGCTGGTGACGTTTGCGGTGCTGGTGACGTTTGCGGTGCTGGTGACGTTTGCGGCACTGGTGGCGTCTGTGGCCTTCGTGTCGCTTGTGGCGCAGATCACAGCACAGAAGATCAGCCACGAGGGAACGCACTGGCCTATTTCATCGTTGAACAAGATGAGAGCCCCGACCGCGATTCCCCCGTCCGGCCGGGGCTCTCGTCTGCGCGACACCCGAAGTTCGCCACCGCTTCGGGGCGCTGCCATCCGTTCGGGCACGAATATGCCAACCGCACCGCGCGACACCGGTCCGGGCGGCATCATGCGTCCATGGACGGTGCCAAGCCTGTGCAGGTCTTGTTCTCACCCGATGAGTACGCCGCCGTGGCCCGGCAGGCCGACTACCTCGGCATGACGCCCGCGGAGTTCATACGCCGCGCGGCCGCCGCCCACGCCGGACTCGAAGCCGTCCACGCCGGGGGCGAACCCGACACCTGCGACAGCGACAGCACCCGGCGCGGCGCGGCGGTGCCCCCGGTACGACGCGGTCCCGGCACCCGGAGCACCCCGGCGCTGCAACGCTTCCTGGACACCCTCGCGACCGCCGAACCGGCCCGGGTCACGCCCCAGCAATCGACGGTCCGCACCCGCACGGGACCCTGACCCCGCCCCCCGGAACGCCGTGACGCCTGCCTGATCTGCGGTGCGTCGCAGCCCGCCGCAGGGTGCGAACGGCGGCCGTCCGCGCGAGGTCGGACCTGCGGCGTGCGCTCACGCTGGCGACGGGCGCGGCACGTCCCGCAGCAGGAGTTCGGCGCCCTGGCGTGCCTGGTCGATGGCTCCGGGGAAGACCTCCATGCCGTACGCCACCAGGCCACCCTCGTGCAGCAGCATCAGCGTCCTGCCGAGCGAGGTCGCGCGGCGGGGCGCGTGGGACCGGGCCAGGTCCGTGAAGAGCGCGAGCATCCACGCCTTCTGCCCGGTGATCACCGCGTACGCGGGATGGGCGGGGTCACTGATCTCCGCATGCGCGTTGATCATGCTGCACCCCCGGGGAAGACTGCGCTCCGCCCAGTCGCGGGACGCGTCGAAGACGGCCAGGATCCGGGAGCGGGGCGTACGGGCGCGCTCCAGGTACGGGGCGAGGAAGGCGCGCCAGCGCTCGTCCCTGTCCGCCAGGTACTCGACGACGATCTGGTCCTTGGCGCCGAAGCGGTCGTAGAGCGTCTTCTTGGTCACGCCCGCCTCGGCCGCGATCAGATCGACGCCGACGGCGTGGATCCCGCGCTCGTAGAACAGCCGCCCGGCCGCCTCCAGGACGCGCCGCGCCCCCGGCGTCATGGCCACGCGCCGCGGTCCGCCACCTCCGGCTCCGCCCGCGTCCGTCCCCCCGCCCGCACTCACGCTCTCGCTCTCTTTCTCATTCCCGCTCCCGCTCACGCTCACGACCTCACCTCACCTCGTGGAGGAGGACCCGGTGGAGGACCTCGTACGGACCCCATAGTAGACCGATCTGTATACTCACTCCCACGGAGTAAACAGATCGGTCTACTTCGGTGGGCCACAGGAGGTGCGCACCGTGAACGTCCTGCTCTCCACAGCCTTTGTGCTGACCTGGAGTTCCGGCTTCATCGGCGCCAAGCTCGGCGCGGGCGACGCGGACGCGGTGACCGTCCTGATGTGGCGGTTCCTGCCACTGGCCGCCGTCCTCGCGCTGGTCGCCGCGACCGTGGCCCGGTCGTCCTGGCGCGGCCTCACCGCCCGCGACCTCGCGCGGCAGGCGCTGGTCGGCGCCCTGTCCCAGAGCGGCTATCTCCTGACCGTGTACTACGCGATCCAACTCGGCGTCTCCAGTGGCACGACGGCCCTGATCGACGGGACCCAGCCCCTGGTGGCGGGCGCGCTCGCCGGGCCGCTGCTCGGCCAGTACGTGTCCCGCACCCAGTGGGTGGGGCTCGCGCTCGGCCTGACCGGTGTGGCGATCGTGACGACAGGCGACGCGGCCGCCGGCTCCGGTGTGCCGTGGTGGGCCTATCTCGTGCCGTTCGCCGGCATGCTCTCCCTTGTCGCCGCGACCTTCCTGGACCGCCGCACCCGCACCGAGGTCGCACCGTTCGCCGCGCTGACGGCGCACTGCGTCACGAGTGCCGTGATCTTCACGGGGCTCGCCCTGGCCATGGGTGCGGCGGCGCCGGTCGCCGAGGTGTCCTTCTGGACGGCGATCGGCTGGCTCGTGGTCCTGTCGACCTTCGGCGGCTACGGCCTGTACTGGCTGATCCTGCGCCGCGGCGGCGTCACCCGCGTCAACACCCTGATGTTCCTGATGGCGCCGGTGACGGCCCTGTGGGGCGCGGCGATGTTCGGGGAACCGTTCGGCGCGCAGACGGCCGTCGGTCTCGCCGTCGCGCTGGCGGCGGTCGTGGTGGTGCACCGGGGCACGGCGCGGGGCGGAGCCGCGGGGGCCGGGGCGGCAGCCGAGGGCGGTCACGCGGCAGCCGAGGGCGGCCGCGCGGAGGTCGAGGGCGGTCGCGCGGAGGTCGCTGTCGTCACTCCGGCGTCAGAGGGGGCGGAGGCGACGGAGCCGACGGAGCCGACGGAGGCATACGAGGGGACGGAGGCGTCAGACAGGCCTGCACGGCGGGTGCGTAGCGGTCGGTGATCTCCGCTATCGCCGCCGCCCGCAGATGCGGCCCCCGCGCGATGCCGTACATCACCCCAAGGCCCAGCAGCATCCCGACGGCCAGCTCGGCCCGCAAGCCCGCGTCGGGCCCTGACAACCGGTCGCCGAGCCTGCTCACCACCTGCGTACGGAAGTTGGCGCGCAGCACATAGCCGTGTTCGCGGTGCAGCGGGGCGTACACGATGCGCAGGATGGGGTCGGCGCCGCGCTCGGCCTGACTGGTGAGCAGGTGACTGACCATGTGCCGGCCCAGGTCGTCCAGGGGCGCGTCCAGGACCGCCGCCGCGTCCTCCTCGAACGACATGATCCGGGCGAACAGCGCGTCCTTGCTGCCGAAGTACTTCAGGACCAGCGGCGCGCTCACCCCGGCGCGTTCGGCCACGGCCTTCAGCGTGATGTCGGTGTGCGCGTGCCGCGCGAGCAGATGCCGTGCCGCACGCATGATCGCGGCTTTCGTGGTCTCCGCGTCCCGCCGCCCGGGGCCCGGCGGACACACCGCCGGAGGTGAGGTCGAGCTGGTCATGGCGTCACTTTCCGTCCGTAACCGCCCACTTGGGCGTCGTGTCCGAGCGTAGGGCGCACGGCTGCGCGCGGTCCGCGCTTCGGCCCGACAGGGGGCGAGACGCCGATCACGGTCGCCGGGCCGGGCGATGCCAGTGCCGGTGCCGGTGCCGGTGCCGGTGCCGGTGCCAGTGTCGGCGTCGTGCCGGTGCCGTGCCGGTGTCGTGCCGATGCCGCGCCGTTACCGACGACCTCCCCGAAAAGCCTGATGTCGGAAACACCGGGACAGTCAGGACACATCCCGAACCCGGCACACACTGGTTTCGGACACCATCTATCGGCCACCCATCAACTCTGAGTGAATGCGAATTCACCCCCCACATCTTTGGCCATGAATTGCCATTCACAGGGCATGAGTTGACGGAACGTCGAGAAAACAACCCGCCCACTCGACGAACGACACGAACCGTGTCGCTCGTACTTCACCGTCCGCCCCTCCGATGCACAGGAGAAGCCGAACCCGAATAGGTCCAGACCTTCGGCAGTCGAAGGTTCGCTCCTCTCTCCGGACCACCGGAAGCACTCCCCGTATCAAGTAGGACCCCGCATCCCCACTCCGCACCCCGGTACCGCCGCGCCCGTACTGCCACCACAGCCCGCTCAGCCATACTGCGCGCATGACCAGACTTCGAGTGGGCTTGATCGGTACGGGCCCCTGGGCCACCCAGACGCACGCGCCGGTACTCGCCGCGCACCCCGACGCCGCGCTGTCGGGCATATGGGGCCGCCGCCCGAAGGCGGCCGCCGAGCTCGCGGCCGCGCACGCCACCACGGCGTACGAGGACCTCGACGAGCTGTTCGCGGCCAGCGACGCGATCGCCTTCGCCGTGCCGCCCGACGCGCAGGCGCCGCTCGCGGAACGTGCCGCGGCGGCCGGCTGCCACCTGTTGCTCGACAAGCCGGTGGCCACCTCACCGGAAGCGGCCCGCAGGCTCACCGCGGCCGTGGACCGGGCCGGCGTGGCGTCCGTCGTCTTCTTCACCCTCCGCTTCGCGCCACCCATGGCGGACTGGCTGGCGGACCGGGCCGAGGAGGGGCCCTGGTTCACGGCGCGCGCCGACTGGTACGGCTCGTTCTTCGCGGCGGACGGCACCGGCGCGTTCGACTCCCCGTGGCGGGCCGACAAGGGCGGCCTCTGGGACGTCGGACCGCACGCACTGTCCGTGCTCACGGCCGTACTCGGCGAGGTCACAGCCGTGACGGCGGCACCCGGCCCCGAGGACGCGGTCCATCTGATCCTGCGCCACGCGGGCGGCGCGTCAAGCACGGCGACGCTCACCCTGCGGGCACCCGCGGCCGCCGAGGGTCTCGTCCTGGAGTTCCGCGGCGAGCGCGGGGCCGCGGCACCGGCGGGGTGGGGCGCGAGCGGATGGGGCGACTCGACCGATGCGTTTCGGTCAGCGGTGGACGCGCTCGTACAGGCGGCCGAGGGCGGAAAGCGGCACCCGTGCGACGTACATTTCGGCTCGCGGGTGACGGACATCCTCGCGGAAGCGGAACGGCAAGTGGCCGCACGACAGGACTCAGAACTTCAGGCCCAGGAGTCGACTCAGGCACCTTGAGTCCGTTTCGAACCCTTGTGCCACCCGGGACAGCACGGGCGGCCGGTACCGTGGCCGCTACGTAATGGCGAGTGACGGCACCGGCCGCAGCCAGTGAACCCAGGAACCGAACCGGACAGTAACTGCCACGCAGGTACACACTGCTCAGTTTCCGACCACACGGATCGGAATACGAACAACCGGTCCCGCGCACCACCCGACATCGACCCCGTAGGCCTTGGGGGTGCCCAGCGCCGAGGAATTTCAGCCAATTTCACGCTGCTCGAACAGGACGCCCCTGAGTTGTGCCCACGAGCACACCGACGATCAAACCGCAGGTCGGTGCTCTCGCGTACTCCATGATGCCGCATCTGCTGATCGTTTTCTTCAGGCAATGTTTATGACCAAAGAAGATGCGAGTATTTAGACTGCTTACGCTCAACTCGGCGTGTACGAAGAGGGATTACCCACCATGAACAAGACGGCGCTGCGCGCTCTGCTCCGTGAACGACGCGCCCTCATCGCCCCCGAATCGCACGGGTTCGTCCGCTCCACGGGCCAGGGCCGCCGTGCGCCCGGGCTCTCACAGCACCAGGTGGACCAGCTCCTCCACCGCACCCTGGGCACCTACCACCGCCTGGAGTCCGGCAACTACCCCAACCCGCCGACCGCCCTCCTGCGCGATGTCGCCCGCCTGTTCGGCCTCAATGAGCAGGAATGGGTGTCCTTGTGCCGCTATGCCCTGCTCCAGGATCCTCCCGGGCCGCTTCATCTGTCGGCGGGCAAGGAGGTGCCGGGTGTCTGGCAGGAGGCCGTGGAGGGCGTGCGGCACATGGCGTACGTCACCGACGCCTCATGGGACATGCTCGCCCACAACGAGGCCTTCACCCGGATGTTCCCCGACGGGCAGGTGCCGTCGAACATCATGCGGTGGATGGTCCTCGACCCGGTGGGCCGCGCCCACCTCCTCGACTGGCAGACCTCCTGGGCGCCGATGGTGCTCCCCCAACTGCACGGCGCGCTCGCCTCGCGCCCCGAGGACGAAACGCTCCGCCAGATCGAGAAGGAGGTCCTCGCCGACCCCGAGGTCGCCGTCCACTACGGCGCCGGACGCCCGCACCCCCACCCCGACGGCGACGAGCGCCCCCTCATGCACGCCGACCTCGGCCCCGGCTGGGTCACGATGTGCGCGGCCCAGCCCTTGACAGCGCCCGGGGCGCGGCTGATGATCTTGGTATTTCACGCGGGTGCGCAGCGCTCCCACCCACGCTCCCCCATGCTCAGGTCCAGCTGATCGACGGTTGATCGACGCTTGCTCGATGCCGACTGATCGACCGGACCTCCACGAACGGGTGAGCAGGGCAGGACGCATGTTCGATGTGGTGCAGTACTTTGGGCACGGATCCCCACATCCACCTGCGCCCCGTGGGAGCCACCTCCATGCCTGCTCATGTACTGAGACCCCAGACCGTCCTGGGTGATCACAAAGTCACCACCTCGGAGATCGCCGAGGACGTGCGCCTGCACCACCCCGACCACCCCCGGCTGCGCGCGTGCCTGCGGGTGATCGAGAACTGCGGGGTCCGTACGCGCTACTTCACCCGCCCCCTGGACTCCCCGACCGTCGCCGGCGCCGCCGGGATCGACGAGCGCACCCGCGTGGTGTTCGCCGATGTGCTCGCGATGGCGGAGAAGGCGGCCTTCGCGGCGCTGGACGCGGCCCGTCTCGAAGCTCAGGACATCGACGCGATCGTGACCACGCACACCACGAGCTGGACCGTCCCCAATCTCGACATCAACCTGATCGAGCGCCTCGGTCTGCGCCCCACCGTGCGCCGCGTCGCTCTCACCACGGTGGCGTGCCCGGGTGGCGCCCAGGCCCTCATCCGCGCCGCCGACCTGGTGGCCGCGCGACCGCGCAGCAAGGTCCTGGTGATCGCCGGGGAGGCTCTGTCCGGCATCTATCACCACTCCGACACCAGCATCGAGTCGATGATCTACAAGGCGCTCTTCGGGGACGCGGCGGCGGCCACGGTCGTCACCGGCGAGCAGCTCGGCCCCGGCCTCATGATCGAGGACACCTTCGAGTACGTCCTGCCGGACAGCGTCGACCGCCAGGCAGGCATGATCGACCGCGGTGGCATCCATTTCGTGTCCACGAAGCAAGCTCTGTCCGCCGCCAACGACGTGCTCCCGCAGCTCAAGGGCTGGATCGGCGCCGACCGTCCCGAGTTCGCCGTCATCCACCCCGGAAGCCCCCGCATCATCACGGACACTGCGGCGGCCCTCGGCCTCAGTGACCACGACGCCCGGCACTCCACCGAGACCCTCGCCCACGAAGGGAACATCGGTGGTGTCAGCGTCCTGCGCGTGCTCGAGCGCACTCATGCCGAGCCGCCGGCGGACGGCGCACGGGGTTACACCGTCGCCTTCGGTCCTGGCTTCGCCACCGCGGCACTGCGCTGCCGCTGGCTGACCTGACCCGACCCGCCTCCTTCGGCTCCTCGCGCGATCGTCCCCCTCACCTGTCGGGACCTGTCGGGCTGCGCCCCACTGGTCTGCCGCTCCGTCGTGCGGTCCGTTCGCCGTACGGGCCGCTCGTCGTGCCCGTACGTCCTACGTTCCGTACGTCCGGGCCGCTCGTCATGCCCGTCGACCTGCGTGCCGTTCGAACTGCGTTCCGTTCGTCGTGCGATCCGCTCGTCGCGCGTTCCGTTCCGAGGTCTTTCGAGCACCGCCTGTGACGCACTCTGCCCCACGTACCAGGTGGTACCGCCGCTCTTTGCCATGACTTTGTCCACCCCGTCCGCCAATTTGTACGCCGTGTCCAACTGCCGCGGGCTCCGCACGCCCCCGTGCCTCTTGCGCCCCGTCCTCGTCATGTCTCAAGGCTCCACCCGGCCGCGGCTTCGCCGGGTCATCCATTCGGCTATTCCGAACCGTCCACGTGGCCGATCCCGGCCGTCCCCGCGGGCGTGACGGGCGAAGTCGCCCTTGATGTGCTCTGCGGGCAGTTCCCCCCGCTGTTGCCGCGCGAGGAGGTGTACGCGACCGCGGCCCCCGCGGGCGCCCTGCGCTGTCTCGGCCTGCGCCACGCGGGCGCGTCCCCGACCGTGACCACGGTGACGTCGGCCGGACTCGTGCTGGCCTGCGCCTCACCGCGATCACGGAGTCGCTGCGTCCGCCGCCGCTGCCCCAGCGATAATTCCGTTGCCGTGCACGGCACGCCCTTGCTGAAGTGTGCGCATGGATCACTCAGCGGTACTCGCCGCGTACGACACGCAGATACGGCAGAACCTGGACCCGGACGGGCCCGGCGTGCTGATCGAGCGGGTGGGCGGCGTCGTACGGCGCGTGGCCGCGGCCCACGACTGGAACGGCGTCCTCTGGTCGCACCTCGACGAGGACACCGCGGACGAGTCCATCGCCGCCCAGGTCCGCCACTTCACGTCCCTCGGCCTGTCCTTCGAGTGGAAGGCGTACACGCACGACCTCCCCGCCGACCTGCCCGACCGGCTCCTGGCCGCCGGGTTCGTGCCCGAGCCCGCCGAGACGGTCATGGTCGCCGACGTCGAGGAACTGCGCCTGGACGCCGCCCCGCCGGAGGGGATCCGGCTGCTCCCGGTCACGGACGCGGACGGTGTGCGCCTCATGACCGAGGTGCACGAGCAGGCCTTCGGCACGGACGGCACCGACCTCGGCCGGCAACTGCTCGACCAGCTGACCCATGCGCCGGAGACGGTCGCCGCGGTCGTGGCCATGGCAGGTGCGGTGCCGGTGAGTTCGGCGCGCATCGAGTTCCGGCCGGGCACGGACTTCGCCGGGCTGTGGGGCGGCGGCACCGTCACCGAGTGGCGTGGCCGCGGCATCTACCGCTCCCTGATCGCCCACCGCGCCCGGATCGCCGCGGCGCGCGGAGTGCGTCACCTCCAGGTCGACGCGTCCAGCGAGAGCCGCCCCATCCTGCGCCGGCTCGGCTTCGCGGAGCTGAGCACGACGACGCCGTACGTGTACGAGCCGCCGCTCGCTCCGGCGGCGTGACGGCCGCGCCCGTCACGGCCGTCCCGGGCGCCGCTCTCGTTCCGGTTGCCGCTGCCGCCCCGGCCGCCGCTGTCACCCCGGCCGCCGCTGTCGCCGCCATCGCCCCGAGCACCGCCTCCGGCACGACCGTCCCGACCGTCCCGACCGTCCCGACCGTCGCATCAGTCACCATTCTCCCACCGGCCGGGAGTCAAGAGTTGGGCGGCGTCTCGTCCGGGAAGATCTTCGTGACGATCTTCCCGTCCTTGGTCACATAGCCGTGCAGCATGCCGGGGCTGCTGTGCGGGGCGTCGAACTCGCCGTCGGGCGCGAGGGCGATCACGCCGCCGTCGCCGCCGAGCCGGGGCAACCGCTTGACGACGACCTCGTACGCGGCCGACGCGACCCCGACGCCCTTGAACTCCATGAGGTGGGAGATCGTCGACGTGGCGGCGCCCCGGATGAACACCTCACCGGCACCCGTGGCGCTCGCGGCGACGGTTCCGTTCTTCGCGTACGTCCCCGATCCGATCAGGGGTGAGTCGCCCACGCGGCCGGGCAACTTGTTGGTCATGCCGCCCGTCGACGTGGCCGCCGCGAGGTCGCGCCTCCTGTCGACGGCGACCGCCCCGACCGTGCCCTTGGACTGCGCGTCGGCGAGCGCGGCGGGCGAGTCGGCGGCCCTACGGCCGCCGGGAACGCCCTGCCCTCCGCCGCGCCCGCGATCGCCCTTCTCCTGCTCCTTGGCGGCCATCAGCGCGTCCCAGCGGGCCTGCGTCCAGTAGTAGTCCTGCGTGACGGTCCGCAGGCCGTGCCGGGCTCCGAAGTCGTCGGCGCCCTCGCCCGCGAGCAGGACGTGCGGGGACTTGTCCATCACCGCGCGGGCACCCGCGATGGGATTCCGCAGGCTCTTGACCCCCGCCACCGCGCCAGCCTTCAGATCGGAGCCGCGCATGATGGAGGCGTCCAGCTCGTGCCCCGCGTCCGCGGTGAACACGGCCCCCTTGCCGGCGTTGAACAGCGGGTCGTCCTCCAGCTCCACCACCGCCGCCTGCACGGCGTCGACGCTGGAGCCGCCCCTGCCGAGGACCTTCCGACCGGCCCGCAGGGCTCCGGCGAGCCCGTCCCGGTACGCCTTCTCGCGCTCCGGCGAGGTCTTGTCCCGGTCGAGCGCCGTCCCGGCCCCGCCGTGCACGGCGAGTACCACGTCACGCGCGTCCGGCTCGGCCTTCCCCGCGGGACGCTCCCCGTGGGCCGCCGGTGCCGGGTGGTGGTCCGGTGCGCCGCCCCCGCCCTGGGGGACCACGACCACCGTCACGGTGACCGCGGCGGCAGTGGCGAGGGCGGGAATCAGCCAGGTCAGGGGGCGTCTGGGCATCGGCACTCCTCGGCGGAGGGAACGCGGGCGTCCACCGTAATGGCATGACCATGGCGTCACCAGAGCGCCTCCCCCGCCCCCCGGCAACCCGCACCTCAGCGGATCGGCAGACCCGAGAGCGTGCGGGCGATGACCAGGCGCTGGATCTCGCTGGTGCCTTCGAAGATCGTGTAGATAGCGGCGTCCCGGTGCATGCGCTCCACCGGGTACTCACGGGTGTAGCCGTTGCCGCCGAGGATCTGGATCGCCTGGGCGGTCACCTTCTTGGCGGTCTCGCTGGCGAACAGCTTGGACATCGAGCCCTCGGCAGACTCGAACTTCTTGCCCGTGGTCGCCATCCAGGAGGCCCGCCACACCAGGAGCCGGGCTGCATCGATCTGCGTACGCATGTCGGCCAGTTGGAAGGCGACCCCCTGGTTGTCGATGATCGGACGGCCGAACTGCGTACGCGTCTTGGCGTATTCGAGTGCCTCTTCGTAAGCGGCGCGGGCCGTGCCCACCGCCATCGCCCCGACCGCGGGGCGGGAGGCCTCGAAGGTCGCCATGGCGGCGTTCTTCAGGCGCGTCCCGTCCTTGTCGGCGCTCTTCGCGCGCTCGCGCGCGCGTGCCAGGCGCTCGTCCAGCTTCTCCTTGCCGCCGAGCAGGCAGGAGCCGGGGACCCGCACGTCCTCCAGGACGACCTCGGCGGTGTGCGAGGCGCGGATGCCGTGCTTCTTGAACTTCTGCCCCTGGGTGAGGCCCGGGGTGCCCGGCGGCACGATGAAGGACGCGTGGCCCTTGGAGCCGAGCTCGGGGTCGACGACCGCGACGACGACGTGGACGCCCGCGATGCCGCCGTTGGTCGCCCAGGTCTTGGTGCCGTTCAGGACCCACTCGTCCGTGGCCCCGTCGTGGACCGCGCGGGTGCGCATGGACCCCACGTCCGATCCGGCGTCCGGCTCGGAGGAGCAGAAGGCGGCGACCTTCACGTCGTTCACGTCGCCGTACATCTGCGGGATCCAGGTGCCGATCTGCTCCTCGGTGCCGTTGGCGAGGACGCCGACCGCCGCGAGGCCGGTGCCGACGATGGACAGGGCTATGCCCGCGTCGCCCCAGAAGAGCTCCTCCATGGTCATCGGTATGCCGAGTCCGGTCGGGTCGAAGAACTGCTGGGCGTAGAAGTCCAGGGAGTAGATCCCGACCTTCGCCGCCTCCTGGATGACGGGCCAGGGCGTCTCCTCGCGCTCGTCCCACTCGGCGGCGGCGGGCCGGATCACCTCGGCCGCGAACCCGTGGAGCCAGTCCCGCACCTCCTTCTGCTCGTCGTTGAGCTCCATGGTGAACTCGGCCATGACCCCTCCAGGACTGCGGAACCCTGCTACGTTACTTACGGTAACCCGAGTCTGTTACTGGCCGGTAGCCGATGTCAACTCCCGACAGCCCGTTCGATGCGCACCAGTGCGCGAGTGTTACGTTGCGCGTGCGTCAGGCAACTGGACGGGCGGAGAGCACCTCATGGAGACCACGCAGCGGACCGATCAGCAACGGTCCGCCGAACAACGGCGGCGCGAACTTCTCGAGGCGGCCGACCGCGTCGTCCTGCGCGAGGGACCCGGTGCCTCGATGAACGCCATCGCCGCCGAGGCGGGCATCACCAAACCCATTCTGTACCGGCACTTCGGCGACAAGGGCGGCCTTTACGCGGCCCTGGCCAAACGGCACACCGACGCGCTGCTCGCCTCGCTGCGGGACGCCCTCGACGCCCCCGCGGAGCGCAGGGAGCGGGTGGAGGCGACGCTCGACACCTACCTCGCGGCCATCGAGGCCCGGCCGCAGGTCTACCGCTTCCTGATGCATCCGTCGGAGGCCGTCCAGACCGGCGAGCACAGCGGTGAGCAGAGCGGTGAGAACGGCTTCGACGTGGGCCTGCACTCCGCTCCGCTGCTGCGCCGGCTCGGCGAGGAGCTGGCCGAGGTGATCGAGGAGCGGGTCGACCTCGGTCCGCAGAGCGGCCTGCTCGCGCGCGTGTGGGGCCACGGCATCGTCGGCATGATGCACGCGGCCGGCGACTGGTGGCTCGGCGAACGGCCCTGCTCCCGCGCCGAATTGGTACGCAGCCTTGCCGATCTGCTCTGGGGGCGGCTCGCGGCGGCGGGCGACCGCGTGGGTGGGCCCGGCTTCTGAAGCGGGACCGGCGCCGCCCTCGACCGGCGCGCCGCCCCCGACCGCCGCGCGGCACTCAGGCCGTCGCCGCCCAGGGCGCCCGCGCGGCCTGCCGCAGCACCCGCCGCCTGCGCCAGCCGGTGACGTGGTCGGTGTACACGCCGCCCTCGAGGTGGTCGTACTCGTGCTGGAGGCAGCGTGCGAAGTACCCGGTGCCGTGCACCCGTACGGGCTCCCCGCGCAGCGTGAGGCCTTCGAGGACCGCGTGGTCGAAGCGCGGGGTGGCCGCCTCCAGGCCGGGCAGCGACAGACAGCCCTCGGGGCCCCTGACGGTCACCCCGTCCACGTCGACCAGGCGCGGGTTCACGATGTGCCCGAGGTGGCGCACGTCCTCGTCGTCCGGGCAGTCGTACACGAACACCCGGAGGCCCACGCCGATCTGGTTGGCCGCCAGGCCCACGCCGTTGGCCGCGTACATCGTGGCGAACATGTCCTCGACGAGCGCCGCGAGGCGCGGACCGAAGTCGGTCACCTCCGCGCAGGAGGAGTGCAGCCCGGGGTCGCCGAGCAGGGTCAGGGGTCGTACGCGCCCTGAGGCGCCCGGGATCGAGCCGTGTCGCATGGCGGCAAGAGTACGGTCCAGGGGACACCAGGGGGCATTCGCGCCGTGCGCAGGTGGTGTGATTCGGGCTTGTCAGTCGATCTCGATAGGCTGGCCCGACACGATGCCGGGCAGGCGCGGCGCCGTACGCAAGGAGGATCCAGAGAGATGGCAGGACACCCTGGCAGTGGAGACCCACTGTCGCCTCGGGCCAAGCTGGCCGTGACGGCGGGCAAGGCAGCCGCGGCGGTGTCGCGCGTGGCGGGCCGCGGCAGCGGTTCGGTGATCGGCGGCAAGGTGGCCCTCAGGCTCGACCCGGAGCTCCTGGGACGCTTGGCCACGCACCTGGACGTGGTGCTCGTCTCGGCCACGAACGGCAAGACGACCACGACGCGGCTGATCGCCGAGGCGCTGCGGGCCAGCGGCCCGGTCGTCTCCAACGCCCTCGGCGCGAACATGCCTGCCGGCATCACCTCCGCGCTCGCGGGCGGCTCCGACGCCCGCTTCGGCGTGATCGAGGTCGACGAGAAGTATCTCGCGGGCGTCGCCCGTGACGTCTCGCCGAAGGCGATCGCGCTCCTGAACCTCTCCCGCGACCAGCTCGACCGCGCCGGTGAGACCCGCATGCTCGCCGAGAAGTGGCGCGAGGGCCTCGCCGGTTCCAAGGCCGTCGTCGTCGCGAACGCCGACGACCCGCTGGTCGTCTGGGCCGCCTCCTCCTCGCCGAACGTGGTGTGGGTGGCCGCGGGACAGGCGTGGAAGGACGACGCCTGGTCCTGCCCGGCCTGTGGCGGCGTCATGCAGCGCCCGGGCGACGACTGGTTCTGCGGCGAGTGCGGTTTCCGCCGCCCGCAGCCGAGCTGGGCCCTGTCCGGGGACTATGTGCTCGACCCGCACGGCTCGGCCTGGCCGATCCACCTCCAGCTCCCCGGCCGCGCGAACAAGGCGAACGCCGCCTCGTCCGCCGCCGTCGCCGCCGTCTTCGGAGTGCCCCCGCAGGTCGCCCTGGAGCGGATGTATCAGGTGCAGGCGGTCGCGGGCCGCTATGACGTCGTGCAGTTCCAGGGCCGCGACCTGCGGCTGCTCCTCGCCAAGAACCCGGCGGGCTGGCTCGAGACGTTCTCGCTGATCGACCCGCCGCCCGCCCCCGTGTTCCTCTCGGTCAACGCCCGCGGCGCGGACGGCACGGACACCTCCTGGCTGTGGGACGTCGACTACACCCGGCTCGCCGGGCACCCGATCTTCGTACTCGGCGACCGCAAGCTGGACCTCGCCGTCCGCCTGGAGGTCGCGGGCCTCGACTTCCGGGTGTGCGAGACCCTCGACGAGGCCGTGCAGCTCGCCCCGCCGGGCCGCATCGAGGCGATCGCGAACTACACCGCGTTCCAGGACCTGCGCCGCCGCGTCGGCAACTGACGCCACGGACGCCACGGGCCTCCCGGCACTCCGAGACCTTCGTCCGGCACTTCGAGACCTTCGTAGGGACCAATGAGCATGAGCGACAACAGCCTGCGTCTGGTGTGGGTCTACCCCGACCTGCTGAGCACGTACGGCGACCAGGGCAACGCCCTCGTGGTGGAGCGGCGCGCCCGCCAGCGCGGCCTCCAGGTCGAGCGGTACGACGTACGCAGCGACCAGCCCGTGCCGACCTCCGGTGACATCTATCTCATCGGCGGCGGCGAGGACCGCCCGCAGCGCCTCGCCTCCGAGCGGCTGCGCCGCGACGGCGGCCTCCAGCGGGCCGTGGGCAACGGCGCCATCGTCTTCTCGGTGTGCGCGGGCTACCAGATCCTCGGCAACGAGTTCATCAACGACCTCGGCCAGCGCGAGCCCGGCCTCGGCCTGCTCGACGTGGTGTCGACGCGCGGCGAGGGCGAGCGCTGCGTCGGTGACGTCCTCGGGGACATCGACCCGCAGCTCGGTCTGCCCGAGCTCACCGGCTTCGAGAACCACCAGGGCATCACGCACGTCGGCCCCGGCTCGCGCCCCCTCGCCCGGGTCCGCCTCGGCAAGGGCAACGGCACCGGTGACGGCACGGAGGGCGCGTACAACGGCACGGTCTTCGGGACGTACATGCACGGGCCCGTGCTCGCCCGCAACCCGCTCATCGCGGACCTGCTCCTGAAGCTGGCCCTCGATGTGAACGCGCTGCCGCCCACGGACGACCGCTGGTACGAGGCTCTGCGCGGGGAGCGGATCTCTGCTGCGCAGCAGCCTGCGTAGCGCCTCCGGCGGGGTGGGCGGCTTGGGGTCCCGTGCGGGGCGGGGCCTCGTGTTCCGTGCGGGGTGGGTGGCTTGCCGTATATCGCGCTGCGCGCTCGTCCTCAAACGCCGGACGGGCTGATTGACCGCTGTCCGGCCGTCGGCCATCCGGCATGGCGTCGCGCTCCGCGCTCGTCCTCAAACGCCGGACGGGCTGAGTGGCCCCTGCCCGGCCCTCGGCTGTCGGACGGGCTGGATCGGACCCGTCCGACCTTCGGCTGTCCGGCTCCAGTGATGCTCTGTCCACCTGACGGGCAGGCCTGCGACGGTGGGACTCCCGCCGGTAGGGTGACGGGATCCAGCCGGACGACGTGGTCCGGTCACCGGCCCACGTAGCAAAGGTATTCCGCGCTATGCGCATTGGTGTCCTGACCTCCGGCGGCGACTGCCCCGGCCTGAATGCCGTCATCCGCTCGGTCGTGCACCGTGCCGTCGTCGACCACGGCGACGAGGTCATCGGCTTCCACGACGGCTGGAAGGGCCTGCTCGAATGCGACTACCGCAAGCTGGACCTGGACGCGGTGGGCGGCATCCTGGCGCGCGGCGGCACGATCCTCGGCTCCTCGCGGGTGCAGCCCGCCCATCTGCGTGACGGCGTCGAACGCGCCAAGGGCCATGTCGCCGACCTCGGCCTCGACGCGATCATCCCGATCGGCGGCGAGGGCACGCTCAAGGCCGCCCGGCTGCTCTCGGACGCGGGCCTGCCCATCGTGGGTGTGCCGAAGACCATCGACAACGACATCGCCGTCACCGATGTGACGTTCGGCTTCGACACGGCGGTCGGTGTCGCCACCGAGGCCCTCGACCGCCTCAAGACCACCGCCGAGTCCCACCAGCGCGTCCTGATCGTCGAGGTCATGGGCCGGCACACCGGCTGGATCGCACTGCACTCCGGCATGGCGGCCGGCGCCCACGCCATCGTCGTACCGGAGCGGCCCTTCGACATCGAGGAATTGGCGGCGAAGGTCGGCGAGCGCTTCGAGGCGGGCAAGAAGTTCGCGATCGTCGTGGCCGCCGAGGGTGCCAAGCCGCGCGAGGGCACGATGAAGTTCGACGAGGGCGCCAAGGACGTCTACGGCCACGAGCGGTTCGCGGGCATCGCGCGCCAGCTCTCCCTCGAACTGGAGCAGCGCCTCGGCAAGGAGGCGCGCCCGGTGATCCTCGGCCACGTCCAGCGCGGCGGCACCCCCACCGCGTACGACCGGGTGCTTGCGACGCGCTTCGGCTGGCACGCCGTGGAGGCCGTGCACCGCGGTGAATTCGGCAGGATGACGGCGCTGCGCGGCACGGACATCGCGATGGTGCCCCTCGCCGAGGCCGTCGAGACGCTGAAGACGGTGCCCGACGAGCGGTACGCGGAAGCGGAGTGCGTGCTCTGACACCCGCCCCACCGAGTCCCTGGAACCGCCCCCGGTCGCCGACGCGACCGGGGGCGGTTCTACTCTGGTGCCGACACACAGCGCACAATCGGCACGAAACAGGAGCCAGCGGATGGATCACAGCGGGCACGGCATGCATGGCATGAACATGGATCTGCCGCCGTTCACGCTGGGGCGCGGGCTCGAACCCTCGGCCGACCCCTTCTTCCTCATCGGCTGCCTGGTGGCCCTCGCCCTGTACGGGTGGGGGGTCGCGCGCCTGGTGCGGCGCGGCGACAAGTGGCCGGTGGGCCGCACGGTCGCGTTCGTCGTCGGCGTCCTGACCGTGCTGCTCGTGATGTGCACGAAGCTCAACGACTACGGCATGGTCCTGTTCAGCGTGCACATGGTGCAGCACATGGTGATCAGCATGCTGTCGCCGATCCTGCTGCTCCTCGGCGCGCCGATCACGCTCGCGCTGCGGGCGCTGCCGGTGGCGGGCCGCGGCCGCAAGGGCCCGCGCGAACTGCTCCTTGCCCTGCTGCACAGCCGGTACGTACGGATCATCACGCACCCGGCGTTCACCATCCCGCTGTTCATCGCGAGCCTGTACGCGCTGTACTTCACCCCGGTGTTCGACACCCTGATGGGCTCCAAGGTCGGGCACATCGGCATGATGGTGCACTTCCTCGCCGTCGGCCTGGTGTTCTTCTGGCCGATCATGGGCGTGGACCCGGGCCCCCACCGGCCGGGCCACCTCATGCGGATGCTGGAGCTCTTCGCGGGCATGCCGTTCCACGCGTTCTTCGGCATCGCCCTGATGATGGCGTCCGAGCCGATGATCGACACGTACAAGTACCCCCCGGCCTCCCTCGGTGTGGATGCGCTCGCCGACCAGAACGCAGCGGGCGGCATCGCCTGGGCCTTCAGCGAGGTCCCCTCGGTGCTCGTCCTGCTCGCGCTCCTCTTCCAGTGGTACCGCTCCGACCAGCGCGAAGGCCGCCGCAAGGACCGTGCGGCCGACCGTGACGGCGACAAGGAGCTGGAGGCGTACAACGCCTATCTGGCCTCACTGGCGGGACGCGGGCGCTAGCGGCGGGACCGCATCACGGGTGAGGATGGCCTCAGGCCACGGTCACGGCGCTCCGGGAACCGGACGCCCGACCTGCGTTTGAGGAGGCAGGGCGATGCCTGGTTCTACGAAGACGATGGGCGCGTTCACCATCGGGGGTCTGGTGATGGTGACCGCCTACAGCGTGGCGCTCGGGAGCAACGGCTGGCTGTGGTTCGGCTGGGTGGTGCTCGGGATGCTCACGATGGCGATGGTGTTCTCGCGGCCGTCGTGAGGGGGCCGAACCGGCGCGGGCACGGTGCATCGCGAACAGGTGCGCGCGGGCACAGCGGATCCCGAACGGCGCGGGCACAGTGGATCCCGAACGAGCGCGGGCATCGTGAGGGGCGCCGCTCGCTGCCGCCCTCAGCGGCAGCGGGCGTGCTCAGAAGCGGAAGACGTGCCCCGTGCTCGCCCCCAGCTCGCAGGCGTTGGCGTACGTCCTGTGCCACGCCACCGGCCTGCCGCGGAACTCCCCCTCGGCGGTCACGGTCACAGGCGCGTACTCCTTGGTGCACAGCTGGTCCCGCGCGACCGGCAGCGCGCCGGGGTCGCCGTGGGCCGCGTCGAGCTCGGCGCACGCCCGCGCCGCGTGCGGGTGGTGCCCCGACGGCTTCGGCGCGCACGTCAGCTCGAGGCCGCGGATCCAGGTGCCCGAGTCACCGGAGACGGTGAGGAAGAGACCACGCCGGTGCTCCGGGGCCTCGGCTCCCGGTGCCGCCGCGGCCGGCGCGGCGGCCGCGGCGAGCACGAACAGGGCGGCCGCGGTGACGAGGGACGAGCGCATGGGGACCTCCTGGGGCAGCGGCGGACGCCGATCACGGACGGTGGCGTCCGGGAGGGCGGCGATCACGGATGGTGGCGCCCGTGACGTCGGGCGTCGATGGCGAGCGGTGACGTGTGGTACCCGCCAGAGCACCCGCACCACCCCCGCCGGGCAAGCCGCCACGCCGCCGGTTCCCCCACACGGACGCACCCGTCCCACGCGTAAACCCGCGCCTCACCCGTAGGGGCCACCGGCGCGCCGGGCACGGATCACATGCGCGCACGATCGACAAGGACCCGAACGGGCTCTCGCGCCCACGCCGCCCATTGACTACTGTGCGTCGGCACCACCCCCGGGGAAGGCGGCGCCCACATGTTCTACCTCCTGCTCAAGTACGTGATCCTCGGGCCGCTGCTCCGGCTGATGTTCCGGCCCAGGATCGAAGGCCTCGAGCACATTCCGGAGCACGGCGCGGCCATCGTGGCCGGCAACCACCTGTCGTTCTCCGACCACTTCCTGATGCCCGCCATCATCAAGCGGCGCATCACGTTCCTGGCGAAGGCCGAGTACTTCACGGGCCCCGGCATCAAGGGCCGGCTCACCGCCGCGTTCTTCCGCAGCGCCGGGCAGATCCCGGTGGACCGCTCCGGCAAGGAAGCGGGCCGGGCCGCGATCCGCGAGGGCCTCGGCGTCCTGCGCAAGGGCGAGCTGCTCGGCATCTACCCGGAGGGCACCCGCTCCCACGACGGGCGCCTCTACAAGGGCAAGGTGGGGGTGGCGGCGATGGCGCTGCGGGCGCAGGTGCCGGTGATCCCGTGCGCGATGATCGGCACGTTCGAGGCGCAGCCGCCGGGGAAGGTCGTACCGCGCTTCCGGCGGGTGACGATCCGCTTCGGCGAACCCCTGGAGTTCTCCCGCTACGCCGGTATGGACGGCGAGAAGGCGGTCCTGCGCGCGGTCACGGACGAGCTGATGTACGCGATCCTCGGCCTGTCCGGGCAGGAGTACGTGGACAAGTACGCCGCTGTGGTGAAGGCGGAGGAGGAAGCGGAGCGGGCCGCGGGCGGCGGGCGCCGCGTACAGGACCGGAAGTTCCCGAAGATGCCCCTGAGCTGAACTCAAGCACTACTGGGAGACCGCCGGACTGGGAGACCGCCGGGGCCGGGCCCGAAGGCTGAGGGCCCGGAAGCGGTCTCCCAGTAGGGGTGAAGGTTTTCGCCGCTGTTAGGGCTTGGGTGTGGCGTGCGGGGCGCACGTCACGTCACGGCTGTCGAGCTTGCCGGTGAGCAGGTAGGTGTCCACGCGCTCGTTGAGGCAGGGGTTCACCAGGTTGGTGATGCCGTGCGAGCCCGCGTCCTTCTCCGTGATCAGGCGCGAGCCCTTGAGGCGCTTGTGCAGTTCGACCCCGCCCGGGTACGGCGTGGCGGCGTCGCGCGTGGCCTGGGCGATCAGCGTGGGCGGCAGGCCCTTGCCGGTCTTGACCTCGACGGGCTTGTGCTGCTTGCTCGGCCAGGTCGCGCAGGGCAGGTTCATCCAGGCGTTGGCCCAGGTCATGAACGGGTGGTCCTTGTGGATGCGGGTGTTGTCCCGGTCCCACTTCTTCCAGCTGGTGGGCCACTTGGCGTCGGCGCACTCGACGGCGGTGTAGACGGCGTTGCTGTTCTCGGACGCCTTGTTGCCCGCGAAGTCGGACAGATCGGGGCTCGCGGCCTCGATCAGCGGCTTCGGGTCACCGGCGACGTACTTGCTCCAGTTGGTCGCGATGGAGACCCAGGTGGAGTCGTAGTAGGGCGCGCTCTGGAAGTAGGCGACGAGCTCCGCGGGGCCGACGACGCCGTTCAGCGGGTTCTTCTTCGCCGTCGCGCGCAGCTTCTCCCACTGTCCGCGCACCTTGCCGTAGGTGTCACCGAGGTGGAAGGTCGCGTCGTACTTGGCGACCCACTTCATCCAGTCCTTCAACCGCACCTCGAAGGCGACGTCCTGGTCGAGGTTGGCCTCGTACCAGATCTTCTCAGTGGACGGGTTGACGACCGAGTCGAAGACCATGCGGCGCACGTGCGAGGGGAAGAGGGTGGCGTAGACGGCACCGAGGTAGGTCCCGTACGAGACGCCCAGGTAGTTGAGCTTCTTCTCCCCCAGGGCGGCGCGGATGACATCCAGGTCACGGGCGGTGTTGGGCGTCGTCATGTGCGGCAGCATGGCGCCGCTGCGCTCCTTGCAGCCCTGCGCGTACTCGGCGGCGAGCTTGCGCTGGGCGCGCTTGTCGGCGGCGGAGTCGGGGACCGGGTCGAGCTTGGGGGCCTTCACGAACTCCTGCGGGTCGACGCAGGAGATGGGCGCGGAGTGGCCGACACCGCGCGGCTCGAAGCCCACGAAGTCGTAGGCCTTGGCGGTCTTCTCCCACAGCTTGTTCTTGGTGGTGACGCGCGTGGGGAAGCGCAGGCCGGAGGCGCCGGGGCCGCCGGGGTTGTAGAGGAGCGCGCCCTGGCGCTCGCCCTTGCTCCCCGTGTTGCCGATGCGGTCGACGGCGAGCTTGATCTGCTTGCCGTGCGGCTTGGCGTAGTCGAGGGGCACGGTCACCCAGCCACACTTGATGGGCTTGGCGAGCCCCCAGTCCTCCGGACAGTCCGCCCAGTCGATGCCCTTCTTGGCGGCACGCCGGGCGGCGAGGGCGGCACCGGCCTGCTCCCGGTCCTTGGCGGACGCGGCGTGGGCGCGGCCCTGGTCAACACTTGCGTCGGCGCTCGCGGACGGCGCGGCGAGCGCCCCCGCTATCAGCGTCGCCGCGACGAGTGTGCCCGCGGATCCGAACGTCACCGTCCGTCTGGTCCGCGTGGTCATCGGGGTACGACTCAAGTGGGGCCTCCCGCACATCGATTCGGTCATTCGCTCGGTACGGGGATACTTCCGTCTGCGCGGTCCCTGACAACAGGGGGTTCAGCCGTTCTTTGCCAATCCGATAAACGGACCGGTCAGTACCGGTGAGCGGCGCGGGGAGCGGCGACGCGAAGGCAGCGGGGGCGACGGGCGGGTCAGGTCAGTTGGTGCAGGGCCTCGTCGAGGGTGTGGCGGAGGTGGAGGGTGTTCGGGGCGAGGGCGGTGATCAGGGCTCCGGGGCCGGGGAGGGGGGTCAGGGCGGCGTGGGGGGTCAGCATCGTCGCCCTGGGGGGATTCTGGGTGAAACGCGGATGGATCACTACCAGTTGGCCGACGGCCCGGTGGCCGCCCAGGACAGCCGGGCCGTTCCAGCCACCAGGGGCGCCAGGGCCGCACGTCAGCTCCTGGTCCAGGAGGGGACGGCCCGCGTGACGCACGGTGAGGCGGCTGCGGAGCAGGCCGGGACCCTCGTCCGCCCGCCCGAGCACCTGCTCCTCGCGCAGGACGAGGCGTCCGCCCTCCTCGACGTCCGCCCGCGTCGTGACGCGCAGCTCGCTCCCCCGCACCGAGATCAGCTGTTCCGGCAGCCAGCGCAGCTCCCCGCCGGCCGCGACCGTGACCCGCACGTCGTAGTGCGCCGCCGCACCGTCCTGGCCCGGCAGCGCGATCGTCGCCGCCGCCGAGCCCACGCCCAGGCGCGCGCCCGCGCCGACATCCGCCTCCACCGCGAGACGGTCCCCGCCGAGCGGGCCGCTCATCGCCCCCACCAGCGTCACCTGCGCCGCGGTTCCCGTCGCCCGCGTACGGCGCAGAGCGAGGGGTGCCTCTCCCTCGAGCACCGGCAGGACCGTACGCCCGTACCGGTCGACGCGGGCACCGATGCGGGCCCGGGCACGCACCCCGGCCGGACTCGCCGGGCTCACTTCGCCGCCGCTCCCGCCCACGCCGCGTGCTGCTCCCGCACCCACCGCGCCACCGCCGACACATGCTCCGGGGACCGCAGCGACTGGAACACCACCGGGAGCTCCGCCCGCTGCGCCTTCGCGTCGGCCGCCATGCGGGCCAGGTCCGAGCCCACGTACGGTGCCAGGTCGGTCTTGTTCACCACGAGCAGGTCCGCCGTCGTGACCCCGGGGCCGCCCTTGCGCGGGATGTCGTCGCCGCCCGCCACATCGATGACGAAGATCTGCGCGTCCACCAGGCCGCGGGAGAACGTCGCCGTGAGGTTGTCGCCGCCCGACTCCACGAGGACGAGGTCCAGCGGGCCCACCTCGTCCTCCAGGTCCTCCACCGCCTCCAGGTTCGCCGAGATGTCGTCACGGATCGCGGTGTGCGGGCACGCGCCCGTCTCCACCGCGGTGATGCGCTCCGGCGGCAGGACGGCCTCGCGGAGCAGGAACTCCGCGTCCTCACGCGTATAGATGTCGTTGGTCACCACGGCCAATGACATCTCGTCGCGCAGGAGGCGGCAGAGCGCCGCGACCGTGGCCGTCTTTCCCGAGCCGACGGGGCCGCCCAGGCCGATGCGCAGGGCCCTGCGGGTGCCGTCGGGACGGTGCGCGTCCGCGCTGACGGCCGCCGCCTCGTCGTGGGTGTGGTCGAGGTGCATGACTGTTCCCCTTGTGGCTGTGTATGACGTGTGAGTTGAGAGTTTTGGGGTCGTGTGCAACGTATGAGTTGTGAGTGGCGGGGGTTGTGCGGGATGTTCGTGATGTGTGAGTTGTGAGTGCTGGTGTTGGGGGTCGTGGTTGTTCTTGTCGGTCCAGGGCCTGTGGGGGGCCGGTGCGGCTACGACGCGAACAGCCTCACGTCCCACCCGGCGTGCCCCTCCGCCCCCACCTCAAGGAGTGGCGCCGACGCCGCCGGAAGGGTGTCGGTGCCCTCCTGGAGAGCTCGGCGTGCCGCCTGAGCTGCCTCGTGGGCCACCGTGTCCATGTCGGGGGCGAGCCGCGCCAGGACCGCGGTGGCCTCGAAGGGGTCCAGGCTCAGGAGCCGGACCACCGCGGTGGTGGGGCCGCTGACGTTCTCGTACGCCGCGCAGTGGGCGGCGTCCTCCGCGTCGAGGCCCGCCGCCCGCGCCGCCGTACCGAGGACCACGGGTTGGTGCGCGCCCTTGGGGAACCGTTCCGCCAGGGCGTCCAGTTCGGGTGACGGCCAGGCCACTCGCGCGGCCCGCAGCAGCTGCCGACCGAGCTTGCGGGCCGCCGTGCGCAGGGCCGCGGACGGCGTACGCGCGTCCGCCGCCTCGTCCAGGGCCACCGGGTCGACGCCGAGCGCCGCCGCGCCGGCGAGCGCCGCGGACACCGCGCCCGTGGTGTGCAGCCGCCCCCGGCAGAAGTCCTCCAGGGACCGCGCACCGGTGATCCGGCCCGCCTCGACCGCCGCCTCGGCGCCCCCGGAGTGCGCGTGCCCGCCGGCGGGGAAACGCCCGTCGGCCAGGACCAGCAACGCGGCCCGTGACATGTTCGCTCACCGCCTCAGAACAGGAAGTACCGCTGGGCGAGCGGAAGTTCGGCGGCGGGTGACGGCTCGACGAGTTCGCCGTCGATGCGGACGGCGAAGCTGTCGGGGGCGACTTCGACCCGCGGCAGGGCGTCGTTCTCGCGCATGTCGGCCTTGGTGCGCCCCCGCGTGGAATCGATCGCCACGAACGGCCGCTCGAGGCAGAGGCGTTCGGGCAGCCCGTCGTCCAGCGCGGAACGCGTCACGAAGTTCAGGGAGTTGCGCGCGGGCGCCCTGCCGTGGGCACCGAACATGGGGCGCGGCAGCACCGGCTGCGGCGTGGGGATCGAGGCGTTGGCGTCGCCCATCTGCGCGTACACGATCTGCCCGCCCTTCAGCACCACCTGCGGCTTGACGCCGAAGAACGCCGAGTCCCACAGCACCAGGTCGGCGAGTTTGCCGCTCTCCACGGAGCCGATCTCCCGCTCGACGCCCTGGGCGATCGCCGCGTTGATCGTGTACTTGGCGACGTACCGCCGCGCCCGGTGGTTGTCGGCCCTGCCGTCCCCCGGGAGCGCGCCGCGCCGCCGCTTCATCACGTGCGCCGTCTGCCACGTGCGCAGGACGACCTCGCCGACGCGCCCCATGGCCTGCGAGTCGGACGACATGATGGAGATGGCGCCCAGGTCGTGCAGGATGTCCTCCGCGCCGATCGTCGTCGGCCGGATACGGGACTCGGCGAAGGCCAGGTCCTCCGGTACCGCCGGGTTCAGGTGGTGACACACCATCAGCATGTCGAGGTGCTCCTCGACGGTGTTGACGGTGTGCGGGCGGGTCGGGTTGGTCGAGCTGGGGAGCATGTTCGGCAGTGAGACAGCCGTGATCATGTCGGGGGCGTGGCCGCCGCCCGCGCCCTCCACGTGGAAGGCGTGCATCGTGCGTCCCGCGACGGCCTTGAAGGTGGCGTCGACGAAGCCCGCCTCGTTCAGGGTGTCGGTGTGTACGGCGAGTTGGGCGCCGGTGTCCTCGCACACGTTCAGGCAGGCGTCGATCACCGCCGGTGTCGCGCCCCAGTCCTCGTGGATCTTGAAGCTGACGGCTCCCGCGCGCAGCTGCGCGTGCATCGACTCGGCGGACGTGGTGTTGCCCTTGCCCAGGAAGCCGATGTTGACCGGAGCGTTCTCCATCGCCGCGAACATCCGGGCGAGGTGCCAGGCGCCGGGCGTGATCGTGGTGGCCTTGCTGCCCTCGGCAGGTCCGGTGCCGCCGCCGATGAGGGTGGTGACGCCGGAGGCGAGTGCCTCGTCGACGATCGTCGGCGAGATGAAGTGGATGTGCGTGTCGATGCCGCCGGCCGTGAGGATCTTGCCGTTGCCCGCGAGGATCTCGGTCTCCGGCCCGATGACGAGGTCGGGGTGCACGCCGTCCATGGTGTCCGGGTTGCCGGCCTTGCCGATGCCGGTGATCCGGCCGTCGCGGATGCCGACGTCCGCCTTGACCACGCCCCAGTGGTCGATGACCACGGCACCGGTGACCACGGTGTCGGGCGCGCCTTCGGCCCGTGTCGTACGGGACTGCCCCATCGACTCGCGGATGACCTTGCCGCCGCCGAACACGGCTTCGTCGCCGGAGCGTCCGGGTCCGCCGGAGCGGTCCTCCTCGATCTCGACGAGCAGATCGGTGTCGGCGAGCCGGATCCGGTCGCCGGTGGTGGGGCCGAAGAGGTCCGCGTACGCGGCACGGGAGAGCTCAGGCATCGACGGCACCTCCGGCCCCGCCGCCCGGACCGGCAGTGACGCCGCCTCGGGTCCCGCCGTCCGCGCCGGAGTCGAGCGCGCCCCCGGTCTCCCCGCGCAGACCGGGTACGAAGCGCGCTCCGGCCAGCGGGACGAGTTCGACGTCCACCGGGATGCCGGGTTCGAAGCGCACGGCGGTGCCGGCGGCGATGTTGAGCCGCAGGCCGTGGGCGGCGGACCGGTCGAAGTCCAGTCCGGGGTTGGCCTCGGCGAAGTGGTAGTGGGAGCCGACCTGGACGGGGCGGTCGGCGGCGTTCAGGACCGTCAGCCGGGTGGTCGCGCGTCCTTCGTTGTACGCGATGGGCTCACCGGCGAAGAAGATCTCACCCGGCACCGGGCCGGGGCCGTCACCGGAAAGACCTGGCGCGTCGAGGGCGCCCAGGGCGGCGCGGGCGTTTCGGCCGCCGACGGCACCGGGCGCGCCGACGGCGGCGCCGTTGTCTGCGGGGGACATACGACTCGCTCCCCCGTCAGACGATCGGCTCGTGGACGGTGACGAGCTTGGTGCCGTCCGGGAAGGTCGCCTCGACCTGGACGTCGTGGATCATCTCGGGGATGCCCTCCATGACGTCGTCCCGCGTCAGCACGCTGCGGCCCGACGCCATCAGGTCCGCGACGCTGTGGCCGTCACGGGCGCCTTCGAGGATGTGGGACGTGATGAGCGCTACCGCCTCGGGATGGTTGAGCCGCAGCCCGCGCGCCCGGCGCTTCGCGGCCACGTCGGCGGCCACATGGATGAGCAGTCTCTCCTGCTCGTGCGGGGTCAGTTGCACGTCCCACCTCACAGTCCTCGCTCCGGACCGTGCGGGGTCCGGCTGCCGTGGCCACCGCGACGGCATAGATGTAGCGCGCAGGAATATGCGCGCCGACGTACACCTTGACGTACGGAATCCCCAGGTGGCGTGGCTGAGCAGGGTAGTTGGGCGGAGTTTCAGCGAGGTTAACCAGCCCTTGACCGCGTCATGACCGTTCCTGGGGCTGCCCCATACCGTCAGGCCGTCGAGGTACCCGTCGGGCCTTCCGGGAGCGCGCCCGAACGGTCCGCCTCCGAGCAGGACCGGCAAGGCCGCGCCGCGCAGCTACCTCGCGTCGGGCCCGCGGTGCTTCACCGACGCGCCGCGCAACTACCTCGCGTCGGGTCCGCGGTGCTCCGCCGCGATGCCGAACCGCTGCCCGCCGCCACCGCCTCCCGGCACCGAAGAGCCGGAACCGATCGACGAGACGGAGCTGATGACCTGCTCCTCCGCCGCGTCGGCGGTGCCGCGGGACGCATCGGCCGCTGCCGCGTCGGCGGCTTCCGCACCGGCCGCCTCGGCCTGGTCGATCTCGTCGAGACGCCGCAGGTCGTCGGCGGACACGAGGGCCACGAGCGGCTTGCCGTGCCGGGTGACGACCACGCGCTCGCTGCCGTAGACAACGCGGTTGATCAGATCCGCGAGCTCTGCGCGGGCTTGCGTCACCGGAATCTCGTAAGCCATACCCCCATCATAACGTCACGTACGTCCTGTACATTTTATACAGAGGACGCCGCCCGCCCTGGGTCGGCGCCCGTCCGCATGCCCGTGCGTGCGTGCGTCCGTACGCACGTGCGCACGCATGTCGCACTCACCAGGAGGCACGTCATGCACATCGGGAGGCACGTCCTGCCGGAGTTCACCGAGCGCACCAGCTCGGGACTGCGCACCCTCGACCCCTACTCCAAGCTCCTGGAGGAGCGGATCGTCCTTCTCGGCACGCCGGTCGACGACGTCTGCGCGAACGACGTGATGGCCCAGCTCCTGCACCTGGAGTACCTCGCGCCCGAGCGGGACGTCTCGCTCTACATCAACTCCCCCGGCGGCTCGTTCAGCGCCGCCACGGCGATCTACGACACGCTGCGGTTCATGAGCTGCGACGTGGAGACCGTCTGCCTCGGCCAGGTCGCGTCCGCCGCGGCGGTGCTGCTCGCCGCGGGCACACCGGGCAAGCGCTCCATCCTTCCGGGCGCCCGGGTGTTGCTCAGGCAGCCGAGGCTGCCGGAGGAACTGCGGGGCCAGCCGTCCGACCTCGCCGTCCAGGCCGAGGAACTGCACCGCACCCGCGCCCTCCTCGAGGAGATGCTCGTACGGCACACCGGACGCGACGCCGGGCGGGTCGCGGCGGACATCGAGCGGGACACGGTACTCGACGCCGCGGCCGCGGTGGAGTACGGCCTGGCGGACCGCGTGGTGCCGAGCCGCAAGGCCTCGCGCGCCGCCGCCGAGTGAGGCCGCGATGCTGCCGGAACTCCCACCGCTGCCCGCCCTGACGCGCGCCGAGGGCGAGGTGGTCGACGCCTACCTGGCGGCGGTGGACCTCCTCGGCAGGATCAACCCGGCGCGCGCGGAGCACACGTACGGGGGCCTGCGCGCGGCGCAAGCCCTCGTCAGCCGGGCCACGGAGCTGCGCGACGCACTGGCCCTGATGCATCGCCGAGGCGAGACGGAGCTGCACACGGCGACATTGACCAGAGCGCTGCGGATCCTCGACGGGGAGCGGCGCGCCGCACGCGTGACGGTGCCGGTTGCCGCGATGGAGGAGGACGCGCCTCCTTCCGCGAGCTGAGGGGGGCGGCCGGAGCGACCGGAGGCACCGGGGCGACCGGGGGCACCGGGGTGGCTGAGGCAAACAAGGCGACCGGAGCATACGGGGCATACCGTGCACCCGCGCCGAGGGTGCGCGGTCGCACCGGCCACCCACGGGGGCGCCACGGCCGCAGCGCCCCCGCCCCGCCCCTCCGTTGAGTGGCCGAACGGGCCCGGCGAAGGAGGGGCCGGACCCGGCGCGACACGCACACGACCAGACGTGGTAGCTCATTCAGCGTACGAATCGCTCGTACGCTCGAACCTCTCGAGTTGCGCAACTCCCTTACGCGACAGGCGGAATCAGACGTTCCAGTGCTGTTCGGGCAATCGCCCCCGACTGTGACCTGAGCCCCATTCAGGCCCTGTCCACCCGAATGGATCAGTCGTGAGGAGCCTCACATAAGGCCGTTTCGGCTCGGCTTTTCGGCCACTCCCGGGTGAAGATCCCTTCCGACGACAAGCCCCCGCCACAAGCGGCGGGGCGGTCCGGGCGGACGCCGAGTCCTGCCGCCACCCGGATGACCGGTCGACATGTGTGCATTCGGCAGGAGTGGAGGACCCAGCAAGGCGGGCCGCCCGGGAAACCGGCGGTCCTTGGGGTGAAGCCGTGGCACGACGGAGTGACGTCGTGACACGACCGGGCATCTTCGCCTGCCCGAACCCGACAGGTCATCCTTCACAGGCGGCTGACGAAGGGTTGCGCATGACTGCGCTGCATCGTGCTCCGTCGCGGGTTCCGTCACTCCTGACGAGGGCCGGTACCGCATCGGCTCTCACTCTCGCCGCCGTGGGCGGCACCCTCGTGGCCCCCGGGCTCACGTCGGAGGCAGAGGCCGCGACACACGGAACGAAGGCGCTCAACATCGCGGCTTCCAAGAAGGGCTCGCCGTACCGCTACGGAGCCGCTGGGCCGCACCGGTTCGACTGCTCGGGCCTCACGCTCTACTCGTTCAAGCGCGTGGGCAAGAAGCTGCCGCGGACCGCCGCACAGCAGTACAACAAGACCCGCCATGTGTCCGCCGCCAACCGCACCCGCGGCGACCTGGTGTTCTTCCACTCGGGCCGGAACGTGTACCACGTCGGGATCTACGCCGGTAAGAACAAGATCTGGCACGCACCGAAGCGGAACACCGTGGTCCGGCTCGAGAAGATCTGGACCAGGAGCGTCTGGTACGGCCGGGTCCGCTGACCCCGCCGGGCGGCGGCCGATGACCGGGTGACGGCCGCCGCCGTCCGGGCGCAGTGCGCACGGCGCGGGGAGTGGAACGCGCCGGCGCGGGAACCTCGTAGTACATGTCCGAAAAAGGTCCACCCGCCGCGGGTGTCCCCTTCCACGACGGCCGCAACGAGACTCCTCAGGAACGCGCCGACCGGAACTTCGGCGAGCTCCTCCAGGAGCTGCGGGTCACTCAAACGGGTGTACAGATCCTCTTCGCGTTCCTGCTCACCCTCGCCTTCACACCCCGCTTCCCGTCGCTCGACTCCGTGCAGCGCGCCACCTACGTGACCACGCTGCTGCTCGCCGTCCTGGCGGCCGCCCTGTTCACCGCCCCCGCCGCCTTGCACAGGGGACTCTTCCAGCGGGGTGCGAAGCCGCTGATCGTCCGGGTGTCGTCGCGCCTCGCGGCGGCCGGACTGGCGGTCCTGGTCCTGGCGCTCACCGGTTCGGTGCTGCTCGTGGTGGATGTGGCGGCGAGCCGCACCGGCGCGCTGGTCTCCGCCGCGTGCACGCTGTTGGCGTGCGGCGGGCTGTGGTGGGTGCTCCCCTGGGCGGTCGCACGAGCCGGGGTGGAGTCCGGGGCGGTGCCCTCGCCGCTCCGGAGCGGGACCGGGGGCGGGAACGGCGGCGACAGGTCCGAGGGCGGTAGCCGAGGCGAGGACACGTCCCGCGACGGCGGCGGTCCGGGTGGGCCCGGGTGACATCGGCCCCCCGCACGGCTCCGCCGTCAACGCTGCACCGGCACTGACCACGGCAGGGTGATCCACACCGTCTTGCCGCCCTCCGGGGTGGGGCTGATCGCGAGCCTGCCGCCGCACTCGGCGGTCAGCCAGCGGATGATGACCAGGCCGCGGCCGTTGTCCTGCTGGACGGCGGCGGGCAGCCGCTTGGGGAAGCGGGGGTGGCTGTCGGTCACGCCGATGCGCAGCCTTTCGTCCCGGTCGAGCCGCACGTCGACGGTGAAGGTGGGCGACTGGCCGCAGGTGTGCTGGACGGCGTTCGTGGCGAGTTCGGAGACAATGAGGCGCACGGTGTCGGCGGCGTCGGCCTCGGGCGGCAGCCCCCACTCCGACAGGACGTTCTCCACATACCTGCGTGCGGCAGCCACCGAGACGGGATCGCTCGGCAGAGTGACTGAGGCTTCCTGGTGATCTGCCATGGCGTGGCCGTCCCTTTCCCAACGGGACCGGACTCCGGCGCGCGGCGGAAGAACTTGAGGACAGTCCCGGAACTGGTGCTTTGCGCCAGACTGACACTCCTGAACGGATGACGCGCAGCGATCCCCCAAGATGTGCATATATCTGTCGCTCGAAGCGGTGAACTCTACGACGACAGAACGTATTTGGGCTTAATACCGACACTTCCTCTACTGTCTCCCCCTGTCCCGTACGGTTGGCGCGGACGTCCGGAAGGAGACGGACATGCAGTACGGTCCGGCGGTGCGGCGCCGCAAACTCGGCGCGGAGTTGCGGGCGCTGCGCGGACAGGCAGGACTCACCAGTGGCGAGGCGGCCGCGCGCGTGGGCTGGCACCAGTCGAAGGTGAGCCGGATCGAGACGGGGCGCTCCGGTGTGCGCGCCTCGGACGTCCAGCTGCTCCTCGACGCGTACGAGGTCGGGGATTCCCAGTTGCGGGAGCTCCTGGTCGTGCTCGCGGGCGGGGAGGAGGACAACGGGCGACACCACTGGTGGCACGCCTATCGCGGTCTGCTGCCGCCCGCCTACCGCGACTTCATCAGTCTGGAGTCCCAGGCCCGCCGGGTGCGCACCCTGGAGACCAGTGTCGTACCGGGACTTCTACAGACGCCGGAGTACGCCCGCGCGGTGACACGTGCCGCTCTGGGCGGCGTGCCCGAGGAACAGGTGGAGGCCCTGGTCCAGGTGCGGCTCGCCCGGCAGGACGTACTGCGCAACGAGCCGCCGCTGCGACTGAGCGTCGTCCTCGACGAGGCGGTGTTGCGGCGCGAGGTCGGCGGGCCCGAGGTTCTCGCCGGGCAATTGCGGCGGCTGCGGGAGGCGTCGAGGCTTCCCCAAGTCCGCATCCAGGTCCTCCCGTTCGCGACCGGAGAGCACGTGGGACTGATCGGATCTTTCGTTATCCTCTTCCTTTCCGAACATTTCTGATCTGGATGTGGTTGTTCTCGACCATTTGACGAGTAGCCTCCACCTCGAACGGAAAGAAGACCTCAAGGCGTACACCGACGCCTTCAACTCCCTCCAGGGACAGGCGCTTTCCGTTCAGGATTCAATGGATTACCTCGCCGAGTTAGGTGACGGCGCGTAAGGAGGCACTATGACTGCACTGCCTCGGTCCGTCCCCTCCAGCACGTCTCTCGAAGACGTGCGGTGGCGGCGCAGCAGCCGCAGCAACGGAATGAACAACTGCGTGGAGACAGCGCCGCTCGGATCAGGGCCGCTCGCCGGTCTGCTGGCCGTGCGCGACTCGAAGGACACGGCCGGACCTGCCGTGCTCTTCTCCCCCCTCGCCTGGAAGGACTTCACCGACGCCCTTCGGTGAGGACCGCGTGACTGCGCCGGACCCTGGACCCAGGTCGCAGGTGGCAGATCCCAGAGTCAGGGCGCGGTGCGGCTGATCACATGGACGGCATCGGCGATCTGTGTGCCGGTCAGGTCGGCTCGTGCGGTCAGCCGCAACCGTGAGACGCCGTCGGGGACCGACGGCGGGCGGAAACAGCCGACGGCGAGCCCCGCGGCCCGGCAGTCCGCCGCCCACCGCACCGCCGCTGCCGGCGACGGCGCGCGCACGGAGACGACGGCGGCGTCGGGACGTACCGCCGCATGCCCGTCCTCGGTGAGGAGTTCATGCAGCTCGGACGCCACCGCGCGCACGCGCACGGACCGTTCGGGCTCCCTGCGGAGCACCCGCAGGGCCGCGAGCGCCGCCCCTGCCGCGGCCGGGGCGAGTCCCGTGTCGAAGATCAGCGTCCGGGCGGCGTTGACCAGGTGGTCGATGACCCTGGCCGGGCCGAGCACGGCGCCGCCCTGACTGCCGAGCGACTTCGACAGGGTCACCGTGGCGACGGTGTCGGCGCCGCCGGCGAGACCGGCGGCATGGAGGGCACCGCGGCCGCCCGCTCCGAGGACACCGAGACCGTGCGCGTCGTCGACGACGAGCCCCGCCCCCGCCTGACGGCACACGGCGGCCAGGTCGCGCAGCGGCGCCGCGTCCCCGTCGACGGAGAACACCGAGTCCGTCACCGCGACAGCCGGTCCCTCGTGGGTGACGAGCACCTTGCGCACCGCCTCCGGGTCGCTGTGCGGCACCACCTGCGTCGTCCCGCGCGCGAGACGGCAGCCGTCGATCAGGGACGCGTGGTTGCCCGCGTCGGAGACGACCAGCGAGCCGTGCGGGGCGAGCGCCGTGACCGCCGCGAGGTTCGCCGCGTACCCGGAGGACAGAACGAGAGCTGCCTCGAAGCCGCAGAACGCGGCCAGTTCGCGCTCCAGTTCGGCGTGCAGCTCGGTGGAACCGGTCACCAGGCGGGAGCCGGTCGCGCCCGCGCCCCAGCGCCGGGCCGCGTCGGCCGCGCCCGCGGTCACCTCCGGGTGCCGGGTGAGCCCCAGGTAGTCGTTGCCCGCGAGGTCGAGCAGTCCGGATTCGGCCGGGCGCGGGCGCAGCGTACGGGCCAGGCCCGCCCGCTCGCGCTGCCGCGCCTGCTCGTCGATCCAGTCGAACGGCGAGCTCACCATGGGTCCTCCGGGTCCTCGATGGTCGGCGTACGGGGGCTGCGGGAGCGACTCGTACTGACCGGGTGTTTGTAGACAGTGCACAGACCCTAGCGGGCACGCCACCCGGCCATGGTGTGGCAATACCCACACCTCTCATCGCTTCTGTTGTTCAGAATCTCCATGGTCATAGCGACCGGCTTGCGTCAGGATCAGCGCCATGGATCTGCTGAACACGCTGGTGGACAAGGGGCTTCGGCGCGAGCTGCCGAGCCGTGAAGAGGCGCTCGCCGTGCTGGCGACCTCCGACGAGCAGTTGCTCGACGTGGTGGCGGCGGCCGGAAAGGTACGGCGTCAGTGGTTCGGACGGCGGGTGAAACTCAATTATCTGGTCAACCTCAAGTCCGGTCTGTGCCCCGAG
Source organism: Streptomyces sp. NPDC017940 (assembly GCF_044328435.1). Taxonomy (NCBI): domain Bacteria; kingdom Bacillati; phylum Actinomycetota; class Actinomycetes; order Kitasatosporales; family Streptomycetaceae; genus Streptomyces; species Streptomyces sp. NPDC017940. The sequence goes on from NZ_JBIRHJ010000004.1 coordinate 791,555, forward strand.
GACTGCTCGTACTGCTCGCAGCGGCTCGGCGCGGACACCGGGATCCTCAAGTACACCTGGCTGAAGCCGCAGGAGGCGTCCGAGGCGGCGGCCGCCGGGCTCGCCGGCGGCGCGAAGCGGGTGTGCCTGGTGGCGAGCGGCCGGGGGCCGACGGACCGGGACGTCGACCGGGTCTCCGACACCATCAAAACGATCAAGGAGCAGAACGAGGGCGTCGAGGTCTGCGCCTGCCTCGGCCTGCTCTCCGACGGCCAGGCCGAGCGGCTGCGCGGGGCCGGCGCCGACGCGTACAACCACAACCTGAACACGTCCGAGGCGACGTACGGCGAGATCACCAGGACGCACACGTACGCCGACCGCGTCGACACCGTGCGGAAGGCACACGCGGCGGGGCTCTCCGCCTGCTCGGGTCTGATCGCGGGCATGGGCGAGACGGATGACGACCTGGTCGACGTGGTCTTCGCCCTGCGCGAGCTCGACACCGACTCGGTGCCGGTGAACTTCCTCATCCCGTTCGAGGGCACCCCCCTCGCCAAGGAGTGGAACCTCTCCCCGCAGCGCTGTCTGCGCATCCTCGCCATGGTCCGCTTCGTCTGCCCGGACGTCGAGGTCCGCATCGCGGGCGGGCGCGAGCTGCACCTGCGGACGATGCAGCCGCTCGCTCTGCACCTCGCCAACTCGATCTTCCTCGGCGACTATCTGACGAGCGAGGGCCAGGCGGGCAAGGCCGACCTGGAGATGATCGCGGACGCCGGTTTCGAGGTGGAGACCACGGACCAGGTGACGCTGCCGGAGCACCGCAGGGGCGGCGGCTGCGGTTCCGTGTGCGGCTCTGAGGAGTCGGCGTGCGGTTCGGAAGAGCCGGTGCACGGGGCCGAGTCGGTACTTGGCGCGGGGTCGGCGCCCGAGGCGGCTGGGGTGCCCGGGGCGGCCGGGGTGCCGGATTCCGCCGGGGCACCCGAGCCCACCGGGGTGCCGGGGGCGCGCACGGACCTGGTCGCGGTACGCCGTCGTGGCGCCGGCACGGACCTGGCCCCCAATGCGTGAGGGCACGGCGGCCCCCGGCCTGGGCCTGCGAGAGATCCTGGACCTCGACCGCGCCCACGTCTGGCACCCCTACGGACCGATGCCGGGCCGCCAGGAACCCCTGGTCGTGGAGTCGGCCACCGGGGTGCGGCTGAAGGTCACCGGTGTGGGCGAGCTGGTCGACGGCATGTCGTCGTGGTGGTCGGCCATCCACGGCTACAACCACCCCGTCCTCAACGAGGCGGTACGCGACCAGCTCGACCGCATGAGCCATGTGATGTTCGGCGGACTCACGCACGAGCCCGCCGTGCGCCTGGCGAAGCGACTTGTCGACATCACTCCGGACGGCCTGGAGCACGTCTTCCTGGCCGACTCCGGCTCGGTGTCGGTGGAGGTCGCGGTCAAGATGTGCCTCCAGCACTGGCGTTCGCTCGGCAGGCCGGAGAAGCGCCGGATGCTCACCTGGCGCGGCGGCTACCACGGCGACACCTGGCAGCCGATGTCGGTGTGCGACCCGCAGGGCGGCATGCACAGTCTGTGGCAGGGCGTCCTTCCCGAGCAGGTCTTCGCCGGGCAGCCGCCCGCCGGGTTCGACGCGTACGACGAGACGTACGCGCAGCATCTGCACGACCTGATCGGACGGCACGCCCAGGAGCTCGCGGGCGTGATCGTGGAGCCGGTCGTGCAGGGCGCGGGCGGGATGCGCTTCCACTCCCCGCGGTATCTGCGGGCCCTGCGCGAGGCCTGCGACGCGCACGACGTGCTGCTCGTGTTCGACGAGATCGCGACGGGCTTCGGTCGCACGGGGGCCCTGTTCGCGGCGGACCACGCGGGCGTCACCCCGGACGTGATGTGTCTGGGCAAGTCCCTGACCGGCGGCTACCTCACGATGGCGGCGACGCTGTGCACCGCCCGGGTCGCGGCGGGCATCGCGCGCGGCGAGGTGCCGGTGCTCGCGCACGGGCCGACGTTCATGGGCAATCCGCTGGCCGCGGCGGTGGCGGGTGCCTCCATCGACCTGCTGCTCGGGCAGGACTGGCAGACCGAGGTCAAGCGCGTCGAGACGGGGTTGCGGGCGGCGCTCGCTCCCGCGGCCGGGCTGCCCGGCGTCCAGGACGTACGGGTACTGGGCGCACTCGGTGTCGTACAGCTGGACCGTCCGGTCGACATGGCCGCGGCGACGCGTGCCGCCGTCCGTGAGGGCGTCTGGGTGCGGCCGTTCCGCGATCTGATCTACACGATGCCGCCCTTCGTGACCGGTGACGACGACGTCGCGAGGATCGGCCGCGCGGTGTGCGCGGCGGCGGCCGCCAGCACGGCCGCGAACGGTGAGGAGGTGTCCGCGTGAGCGTGCTCGTGGTGTCCGGTACGGGCACGGAGATCGGCAAGACGGTGACGACCGCCGCGGTGGCCGCGCTCGCCGTCGCCGCCGGGCGCAGCGTCGCCGTCCTGAAGCCCGCCCAGACGGGCGTCGGGCCCGGTGAGCCAGGGGACGTCGCCGAGGTGCGGCGGCTCGCGGGCGACCGGGTCACCGGGGTCGAACTCGCCCGCTATCCGGAGCCGTTGGCACCGGCGACGGCCGCCGGGCGTGCCGGGCTCGCGCCGGTCACGCCCGCCGAGGTCGCCGAGGCCGCGGCGAAGTTGGCGGCCTCGCACGATCTGGTCCTGGTCGAGGGTGCGGGCGGTCTGCTGGTCCGCTTCGACCGGGCGGGGGCGACGCTCGCGGACGCGGCCCGGCTCCTCGGCGCGCCCGTCCTCGTCGTGACCACGGCCGGGCTCGGCACCCTCAACGTGACGACGCTGACCGGTGAGGCCCTGCGCGCCCGCGGCCTGACCGCCGCCGGCGTCGTCATCGGCAGCTGGCCCGCCGCACCGGACCTGGCGTCGCGCTGCAACCTGGCCGAGCTGGCCGACGCGGCGGGGGCTCCCCTGCTGGGTGCGGTGCCCGAGGGCGCGGGGGCGCTGGACGCGTCCGCGTTCCGTGACCGCGCCGCGGGATGGCTCGGGCCGGGGCTCGGGGGGCGGTGGGACGTGCGGGACCTGGCGGACCAGGCCGTGTAGGAGGTGGCGGACCCGGCCGTGAAGTAGGGGTCGGCGCGGGCAACGGGCTGTACTTCGCGCACCGTCCGGCCGCGGTCGCCGCCGCCCGCCCGAGGCCTGAGCCCCGTCGTCAGATGGGCTGGACAAGGTTCACCGCGTTGCCGTCCGGATCCTGGATGTGCGCGACCCGCTCGCCCCACGGCATGTCGTTCGCCGGGCCGCGCACCGTGCCGCCGAGCGCTTCGACGCGCGCGAGCAGGTCGTCCACGGATGCTACCGTCACGCTCAGGAGCGAGCGCTGCGGGGTGCCGAGTTCGACGCTCTTGTCGGCGACGATGCCGAGGGCGGAGTCCTCGATGCGCAGGCCCAGGAAGAAGACGGGGCCTTCGTCCGGCACCCGGTCGGTCTCCTGCGCGCCGAACAGCTCCTTGTAGAAGGCGGTGAGACGTTCCAGATCGGGGGTGATCAGCATGGGCTGGATGGTGGCGGGCATGTCCGTACTCCAGAGGTGGCGGGGGCGTCGTGACTGCTTGCCCTGTGCTGACCGATGGGCGGGCCACAACTCATCGGTGTCTGCCACCGGGATTTGCTGCCAGTGTTTGCCGCCGGTGCGTGTAGCCGGTGTCTGCCGCCCGAGCGGGCCGATGCGCCGCCAAAAGTCCTTGGGGAGCTCCCGTTAAGCTCCTTCGGAGCCCACTCCGAGGTCCCTCAAAGGTCCAGCAGAGGTCCCTCACAGGCTCCATTGCCGCAGCTCACGGGCTATGTCCTCGACGCTCGCCCCGCCCTCCTTGATCAGGCGGGCCAGGTCCCGTACCTGCTCGGGGGACGTCACCACCTTGACCCCGCTGGCGACGAGGTAGGCGTACGCGACCGAGGAGGCGAAGAGCGCGTTGGAGCGTTCGAGGGCGGGCAGGTGCAGCAGGAGCTGGAGCAGCGCGGCGGCGCGGTCGTGGGGTCCCTCGTAGACGGGTACGCCGAAGATCTCCGCCTGGTGGCGTGCGACGGCGGCGACCAGGGCGCCCCAGTCGGTGACCTGCGGATCGCCGGGCGTCTTGTGCTCGGCGACCATGAGGAGCCAGGCGAGGTCGATTCTGAGGTCCAACGGTCAGCGACGACCCTCGCGCTCCGCGCCGAACTCCTCGGCGAAGACCGACTCGTACTGCTTCATGAAGTCGGCGGCGGCCTCCACGAAGGTGTGGCCGAGCTCGCCCGCGTCCTGCTTGACCAGCTCTTCGATGTAGCGGTTGACGCTCATGCCGCGGGCCGTGGCGCGCTCGCGCGCGGCCCGGGCGGTGTCCTCGTCCACCCGCACGTTCAGCTGAGTCTTCGCCATGCCCACAAGCTAGCGCCGATGCGCTAGCACCGGCAAGAGGTTCGGAAGGAGCCCGACAGGTGCTCCTTACACACGCTCGTTCGACCGACTTCCGAGGGATACCAGCCCCCGGGTACGAGCGTCTACTCTTCGCTGGACTCTCCGCTGGCAAACGCGAGTCGGGGCGGCCACGACCCGGGAGGCGGCCTTGTCCACATCAGCTTCGGCACCGCACACGGAGCCCACCGAGCCCGGTGGCGCAGCCGCCCGCGCCCGCGGGCTGACGAAGGCGTACGGCTCCGGTGAGACGGCGGTGATCGCCCTGGACGCGGTGGACGTGGACATCGCGCGCCGGCGGTTCACGGCCGTGATGGGTCCTTCCGGTTCCGGCAAGTCCACGCTGATGCACACTCTGGCCGGCCTCGACTCGGTCTCCGCGGGTCAGGTGTGGCTCGGCGAGACGGAGATCACCGGCCTGAAGGAGCGCGAGCTGACGCAGCTCAGGCGGGACCGGGTGGGCTTCATGTTCCAGTCGTTCAACCTCATCCCGACACTGACCGCGCGCGAGAACATCACGCTGCCCATGGACATCGCGGGTAAGCGCCCCGACTCCGAGTGGCTGGAGCACGTCATCGACACGCTCGGCCTGCGCGACCGGCTGCGGCACCGGCCCGCGCAGCTCTCGGGCGGGCAGCAGCAGCGCGTGGCGTGCGCGCGCGCCCTCGCCTCCCGCCCGGAGCTGATCTTCGCCGACGAACCGACCGGCAACCTCGACTCGCGGGCGGGTCTCGAGGTCCTCGGGTTCCTGCGCGATGCGGTGGACGCACTGGGCCAGACGGTGGTCATGGTGACCCACGACCCGGCCGCCGCCGGCCACTCCGACCTCGTACTCTTCCTCGCGGACGGCCGGATCGTGGACGAGATGCCGCGGCCCACGGCGGAGGGGGTCCTGGAGCGGATGAAACGCTTCGACGCGCTCCAGGGCGCACGTCCCGCACTCCAAGGCGAACGGCCCGTGCCTGAGGGCGCCGTCCCGCCCGCGCGCCCCAGCCCGCAAAGCGCCGTTCCACCCGCGCCCGAAGGCGCCGCCCCGCCTACGCGGTCCACCCCTGCGGGCCCTCAGGCGCCCGGCTCCCCCGACGACCCGGCCACCCAGGACTGAGGCGGTTACCCGTGCTGAAGGCCACGCTCCGCAGCTTCCTCGCGCACAAGGGCAGGCTGGCCCTGTCCGCGCTCGCCGTGATCCTGTCGGTGGCGTTCGTCGCGGGCAGTCTGATCTTCTCCGACACCGTCGCCCGCACCTTCGACCGGCTCTTCGCGTCCACCTCCGCCGACGTGACGGTCGCGCCCGCGGACGACGACCTCGACGAGAGCCTGCCGACGGGACGGACCCCGACCCTGCCCGCGGCGGTGGCACGGCAGCTCGCGAAGGTCGACGGCGTCGCCGCCACGCACGTGGACGCGGAGGTCGAGAACATCACGGTCGTCGACCGCGACAACAACACCGTCAGCCCCACGAGCGGCGCGCCCACGATCGCCTCCAACTGGTACGAGACCGACCGCAGCCCGGTGCGGCTCACCTCGGGCCGGGCCCCACGCGGCGCCGGGGAGGCCCTGGTCGACGCGGACACCGCGGACAAGAAGGACGTGGAGATCGGGGACACGCTGTCGGTCCTCGCCGCACCCGGCTCGTTCAAGGTCCGGGTCGTCGGCATCGTCACGTTCACGACCACCAACCCCGGCGCGGCCCTCGTCTTCCTGGACACACCTACCGCGCAGGCCAAGCTGCTCGGTGACAGGGGCGCGGCGACCGGCATCGCCGTCGACGCCGCGCCCGGAGTCCCCGACGCCGAGCTGAAGCGCCGTATCGCCGCCGAACTCGGCACCTCCTACGACCTGAAGACCGCGGACGAACAGGCCGAGTCGGCCGCGTCCGAGCTCGGCGGCTTCCTCGACGTCATCAAGTACGTGATGCTCGGCTTCGCCGGCGTCGCGGTCCTCGTCGGCATCTTCCTGATCGTCAACACCTTCTCGATGCTCATCGCGCAACGCACCCGCGAACTGGGGCTGCTGCGCGCGCTCGGCGCCGACCGCAGGCAGGTGCGCCGCTCGGTACTGATCGAGGCCGTGCTGCTCGGCGTGGTCGGCTCCACCCTCGGCCTCGCCGCCGGAATCGGACTGGCCGCCGGACTCATCGAGCTGATGGGTCTGCTCGGCATGAACCTGAAGTCCACGGAGATGGTGATCGCCTGGCCGACACCGGTGGTGTCGTACGTGGTCGGGGTGGGCGTCACCTTCCTCGCGGCGTACCTGCCCGCGCGCCGGGCCGCGCAGGTGTCCCCCATGGCGGCGCTCGCGGACGCCGAGATCGCGGGTGTGGGGCGGCCGTTGCGGACACGGGCCGTCGTCGGCGGGGTCGTGGCGGCGGCCGGGGTCGCCGCGCTCGTCGGGTGCGCGGCCTCGTCCGACACCTCGACGTCGGCGTCGCTGCTCGGCCTCGGTGTCGTCCTCAGCCTCGTCGCCACCGTCGTGGCGGGCCCGCTCCTGGTGCGTCCGGTGATCCGGGTGCTCGGCGGCGCCTTCCCCGCCCTGTTCGGCTCGGTGGGCCGGATGAGCCAGCGCAACGCGCTGCGCAACCCGCGCCGCACCGGCGCCACGGCGGCCGCGCTGATGGTGGGCCTGGCCCTGGTCGGCGGGTTGTCGGTGGCCAGCGCCTCCATGACCAAGTCGTTCGACGAGCAGATCGACAAGACCCTCGGCGCGGACTTCGTCGTGCAGAACAACGCGTTCATGCCGTTCCCCCTCGAGGTCACCGAGAAGGTGCGGGCCACCGAGGGCACCACCGACGTCGTACGCAACCGCTTCACCCCGCTGAAGCTGCGCACGCCCGACGGCGGGACGACCAGGACGACCGCCGCCGGGTACGGACCACAGCTCGACGACGTCGTGAAGATGACGTACGCGCAGGGCAGTTCGGCGCGGGCCCTGGCCCCCGGAAACCTCGCGATGGACCGGGACTACGCCGAGGACCACGGCGTCCGCCTCGGTTCGGTACTGCCCGTGGAGTTCCCCGACAAGCGCGGGGCCCGACTGACCGTGGCCGCGCTCACCGACCTGGACGGGCCCGAGGGCCCCGGCATGCGGGGCGGGGTGTTCATGGGACTCGACACGCTGGAGAAGCACGTGCCCGACGGCCAGGACTCCGCCGTGTACGTGAATGCCGCGCCGGGCACGGACGCCGACACCCTGCGCGACCGTCTGGACGCCGCTCTCGACCCGTACCCGCAGGTCCAGGTGCGCGACCAGGCCGACTACAAGAAGCTGATACGCAATCAGATCGCCGTGATGCTGTATCTCGTGTACGCGCTCCTCGGCCTCGCGATCGTGATCGCGGTGCTGGGCGTGGTCAACACCCTGGCCCTGTCGGTCGTCGAGCGCACCCGGGAGATCGGGCTGCTCCGCGCGATCGGCCTCGCGCGGCGGCAGCTGCGCCGCATGATCCGCCTGGAGTCGGTGGTGATCGCGGTGTTCGGGGCGGTGCTCGGTCTCGTACTCGGTCTGGTGTGGGGGGTGTCCATGCATCAGGTCCTGGAGTTGCAGGGGCTGACGGCGTTCGCGGTGCCGTGGTCGACGGTCGTGGCCGTCGTCGTGGGCTCGGTGGTGGTCGGGATCGTCGCGGCGCTCCTTCCGGCGCTGCGGGCGTCGCGCATGAACGTCCTGGAGGCGATCGCGCACGAGTGAGGGGGCGCCCCTCGCGTGCGGGCCCCGGGCGGTGGTGGGATACCGCCGAGAACGATCTACGTGTACGGCCCGCACCCCCGACGTGCGCCGCAGCCGGAGTGGAGCCGCTGGGTGAAGCCGCTCACCGACTGAAGCGGTGCGGCGGGGGTAAGCGGCACAGCGGGGACACCCGGCGGGGATCACACGGTGTCGTTGAGTTACATGATGTCACCCAGAGTCACATGGAGTCCAGTGTTTTGCCGATCCTTTAACATGGTCGGATCATTCGCATTCGAACCTTACGGAAAGGTGTGAGCGTCCGCCCATGGGCGAGCCTCCCAGTACCACCAGCACCAGTACCCGACATCGCGCATTCACCACGCCCGTGGCCGACCATGGGACGGAGGTGACCCGATGACCGAAGTGCTTCTGCTTCTCCTGGCGGTGCTGCTCTCGCTCGCGTGCGGCGTCTTCGTCGCCGCGGAGTTCTCGCTCACCACCGTGGAGCGCAGCGACCTGGAGCGTGCCGTCGAACGCGGCGAGCGGGGCGCCGCCAGCGCCCTCAAGGCCGTCAAGAACCTCACCTTCCAGCTCTCCGGCGCCCAGCTCGGCATCACCGTGACCGGCCTCGTCGTCGGCATGCTCGCCAAACCGGCCATCGGAGATCTCATCGAGGGCCCGCTGAACGCCGCCGGCGTGCCCGACTCCGCGTCCTCGACGGTCGCCCTCATGCTCGGCACCGCCCTGTCGACGATCTTCCTGATGGTCGTTGGTGAGCTGGTACCCAAGAACTGGGCGATCTCCTCACCCCTAGCCATCGCCAAGCGCGTGGCGACGCCGCAGCGCTTCTTCAGCGCCGCGTTCAGGCCCTTCATCAAGCACCTGAACAACACGGCGAACCGCGCGGTGCGCCGCATCGGCATGGAGCCCACCGAGGAGCTCGCCTCGGCGCGCGGCCCCAAGGAGCTGGTCGCCCTTGCGCGGCACTCCGCCAAGGAGGGCGCCCTGGAGCCGGACACCGCCGAGCGGTTCATGCGCACGCTGAACCTGGCCGACCTCACCGCGGAGAACGTCATGACCCCGCGCGTGCAGGTCGTCGCCCTCGACGTGCAGGCCACCTGCGAGGACGTCGCCAACGCCACCCGTGCGACCGGTCTGTCCCGGTTCCCGATCTACCGCGGCAGCCTCGACTCGGTCGTCGGTGTCGTCCACATCAAGGACATCCTGGCCGTGCCCGCCGAGCGCAGGCCGCGCCAGTCCGTGCACGAGCTGATGCGCGAACCGCTGCTCGTACCGGAGTCGCTGACCGTCGAACGCCTCCTGGACCGGCTCTCGGGCAAGCGCACCATGGCCGTCGTCATCGACGAGTACGGCGGCACGGCGGGCGTCGCAACCCTGGAGGACATCGTCGAGGAAGTCGTCGGCGAGGTCCACGACGAGCACGACCCGCACGAGACGCCCGACCTCGCACCGGCGGGCACCGACGAGGACGGCCGCGCGCTGTACTCGGCGGACGGTGCCGCACGCACCGACCAGCTCGCCCGCGTGGGCCTGCGGGCGCCCGACGGCCCGTACGAGACGCTGGCAGGCCTTGTCGCCACCGAGCTCGGCCGCATCCCCGCCGCCGGAGACACGGTCGAGGTGGCCCACTGGCGTCTGGACGTCATGGACGCCACGGGCCGCCGCGCCGCCCGGGTGCTGCTGCACGCGCCCGCCGACGCCGCGGACGACGAGCCCGAGGAGGACGATCGATGACCGCCATACAGCTGCTGATCGGCCTGGCGACGCTCGTCGTCAACGCCTTCTTCGTCGGCGCCGAGTTCGCCCTGATCTCCGTGAGGCGCAGCCAGATCGAGCCGCACGCCGAGGACGGCGACCGGCGCGCCAAGAGCGTCCTGTGGGGCCTGCGGCACGTGTCCGTCCTCATGGCCGCCGCACAGCTCGGCATCACGCTGTGCACCCTGGTGCTCGGCGTCGTCGCCGAGCCCGCGATCGCGCATCTCCTGGAACCGATCTTCAACGGTGTGGGCGTGCCGCACGGCCTCGTCCACCCGATCTCGTTCGTCATCGCGCTGGCCGTGGCGACGTATCTGCACATGCTGCTCGGCGAGATGATCCCGAAGAACATCGCCCTGGCCGAGCCGGTACGCAGCGCGCTGCTGCTCGGGCCGCCCCTGGTGACGTGCGCGCGGGCGCTGCGCCCGCTCGTCTTCGCGATCAACGCGTTCGCCAACGCGATCCTGAAGCTGCTGCGGGTCGAGACGAAGGACGAGGTCGCGGCCACCTTCTCGGACGCCGAGCTGGCCCGTCTGGTACAGGACTCCAGCGACGCGGGCCTGATCGACGACCGGGCCCAGGAGCGCCTCCACGAAGCCTTGGAGCTGGGTCGTCGCCCGGTGCGTGACGTGGTGCTTCCGCTGGAGCGCGTGAAGTACGCGCACGTGGGCGTCACGCCGGAACAACTGGAGGCGCTATCGGCCGAGACCGGCTTCTCCCGCTTCCCCGTCGTCGACGAGGGGCGCCGCATCGTCGGCTACCTCCACGTCAAGGACGCCCTCGACGTCAGCCCGCGGGACCTGCCGTTCCGGGTGGCGGACATGCGGTCCATCGCCAGGGTACGGGCGGCCACCCCGCTGGACGACGTCCTGACGGCCATGCGGGGCAGCCGCACCCATGTGGCCGCGGTGCTCGGCGAGGACGGCAGGCTTGCCGGGATGGTCACCATGGAGGACGTCCTGCGGGAGCTGTTCGGCCAGCCTGTGTGAGGTGCCCTTCCCCCCTGACCGCAGGCCCCCGGGCCGCTGAGTCCTGCGGTCAGGGGCCTTGGCTTGCGGTCGGGGGTCCTGGACCGAGCCCCCGCGGTCCGCGGCCCAGGGGCCGGCCTGGGACCAAGCCCTTGCGGTCCGCGGCCCAGGGGCCTGGGGTGCGGCCCCAGGTCGGGGCCGCGAGGCGGGGGTACCCGCCACGGCACGGGGCTGGGCCTCGGTCCACCGGAACCGCCCGGGCCACCTACGGCAGCTCCGGCACCCCCGGCAGCTCCGGCACCCCCGGCGGCTCCGGCGGCTCCGGCGGCTCCGGCGGCTCCGGCGGCTCCGGCGGCTCCGGCGGCTCCGGCGGCTCCGGCGAGGGCGGGATACCATCGCATCGCCATGCAGATCGATCCCCATCACACAAGCCTCGTCGCGATCGGCGACTCCTTCACCGAGGGCATGTCCGATCTGCTGCCGGACGGCAGCTACCGCGGCTGGGCCGATGTCCTCGCCGAGCGTCTCGCGACCCGCGCCCCCGGATTCCGCTACGCCAACCTCGCCGTACGCGGCAAGCTCATCGGTCAGATCGCCGAGGAACAGGCCCCCATGGCCGCCGCACTCGGCGCCGATGTGGTCACCCTCGTCGGCGGCCTCAACGACACCCTGCGGCCCAAGTGCGACATGGGGCGCGTGCGCGGGCTGCTGGAACACGCGGTGGAGACCCTCGCCCCGGCCTGCAAACAACTGGTCCTGATGCGCAGCCCCGGCCGCCAGGGCCCGGTCCTCGAACGGTTCCGCCCCCGCATGGAAGAACTCTTCCACTACGTCGACGAACTCGCGGACCGGCACGGAGCCGTCGTCGTCGATCTGTACGGGTCCACGGCGCTCGGGGACCAGCGGATGTGGGACGTGGACCGGCTGCACCTGACGGCGGAGGGACACCGCCGCGTCGCCGAGGCGGTGTGGCAGACACTCGGCCACGAAGAGGTGGACGACTGGCGCACACCGCTGCCGCCCGCGGCTCGCGCCGCCTGGGCCGCCCGCCGGGCGAGCGACCTGCGCTTCGCACGGCAGCACCTGGGCCCCTGGATCGGCCGCCGACTGACCGGCCGCTCGTCCGGTGACGGCCGCGTGGGCGCTCACGTGGATCCCGGGACCGGCCGCGCGTTCTGGGTCACGCCGAACGATCCGGCGGCCCCGGGCCCCGTCCAGACCTGGCGCCGCGTGGAACCGGACACAGCCTGACCCGGCCCACCTCTTGTAGCTTCCGACGATCCGGCCCATGGCGCTGGCCTGCACAAACCGACAGTAGAATGGCCGACTGTGACTGCTGCGCCTGCAAAGCCCCGTATCCCGAACGTCCTCGCCGGGCGTTACGCCTCCACCGAGCTCGCGATGCTCTGGTCGCCCGAGCAGAAGGTGAAGCTGGAGCGCCGCCTCTGGCTCGCCGTCCTGCGCGCCCAGAAGGACCTCGGCATCGATGTGCCGGACGCCGCGATCACCGACTACGAGCGGGTGCTCGACCAGGTCGACCTGGCCTCCATCGCCGAGCGCGAGAAGGTCACCCGGCACGATGTGAAGGCCCGCATCGAGGAGTTCAACGCCCTCGCCGGTCACGAGCACGTCCACAAGGGCATGACCTCCCGCGACCTCACCGAGAACGTGGAGCAGTTGCAGGTTCGCCTCTCCCTCGAACTGGTCAGGTCCCGCACCGTCGCCGTCCTCGCCCGCCTGGGCAGGCTCTCCGGTGAGTACGCCGAGCTGGTCATGGCCGGCCGCTCCCACAACGTCGCCGCCCAGGCCACCACCCTCGGCAAGCGCTTCGCCACGGCCGCCGACGAGCTGCTCGTGGCCCACCGCCGCCTGGAGGACCTCCTCGGCCGCTACCCGCTGCGCGGCATCAAGGGCCCCGTCGGCACCGCCCAGGACATGCTCGACCTGCTCGGCGGCGGCACCGACAAGCTCACCGAACTCGAAGGCCGCATCGCCTCCCACCTCGGCTTCGACCGTGCCTTCACCTCCGTCGGTCAGGTCTACCCCCGCTCCCTCGACTACGAGGTGGTGACGGCGCTCGTGCAGCTCGCCGCCGCCCCGTCCTCGCTGGCCAAGACGATCCGCCTGATGGCCGGGCACGAACTGGTCACCGAAGGCTTCAAGCCCGGCCAGGTCGGCTCGTCCGCGATGCCGCACAAGATGAACACCCGCTCCTGCGAGCGCGTCAACGGCCTGACCGTCATCCTCCGCGGCTACGCCTCGATGACCGCCGAGCTGGCCGGGGACCAGTGGAACGAGGGCGACGTCTCCTGCTCGGTCGTGCGCCGCGTGGCCCTGCCCGACGCCTTCTTCGCGCTGGACGGCCTGCTGGAGACGTTCCTGACGGTCCTTGACGAGTTCGGCGCTTTCCCAGCTGTCGTCGCCCGCGAGCTGGACCGCTATCTGCCCTTCCTCGCCACCACCAAGGTGCTCATGGCGTCCGTACGGGCCGGTGTGGGCCGTGAGGAGGCCCACGAGGCGATCAAGGAGAACGCCGTCGCCGCCGCCCTCGCCATGCGTGAGCAGGGCGCTGAGCGCAACGAACTCCTGGACAAGCTCGCCGCCGACTCTCGCATCCCGCTGGACCGCGCCCAGCTGGACGAGCTGATGGCCGACAAGTTGTCGTTCACCGGTGCCGCGAGCGACCAGGTCGCCACGGTCGTCGCCCAGGTCGAGGCCGTCCTCAAGGAGCACCCGGAGGCGGCGGCCTACAAGCCCGGCGCGATTCTCTAGGTTCGGTGGTTCGGCCATGACGGTCCTCTGATCTCCGAGTCGGTCGGGTGATCTCTGTGTCGGTCGGGTCGTTCGTACTCCTGCGGGCGGGTCGCGGCTCGCGCACTGGGTGGGGTCAGCTCCTCCCCCGGTGTGTGCCGCGGCCCGCCTTGCGTATGCGGTTCACCACGAACACCAGGACAGCCAGGGCGACGACGCCGAGCACGGCCTTCGAGTACAGGCCGACCACGTCGGCGACCTCGTGCCAGCGGCTGCCGAGGCCGTAGCCGAGCAGCACGAACACGCTGTTCCACAGCAGGCTGCCCAGCGTCGTGAGGCCCAGGAAAACGGGCAGCGGCATCCGCTCCACACCGGCCGGTATCGAGATCATGCTGCGGAAGATCGGGATCATGCGGCCGAAGAACACGGCCTTGGTGCCGTGCCGGCTGAACCACGCCTCCGTCTTCTCTATGTCCGACGTCTTGACCAGCGGCAGGCGTGCGGCGACGGCGACCGTGCGGTCCCGGCCCAGCAGGGCGCCGACCCAGTACAGCGCGAGGGCCCCGACGACCGAGCCGACCGTCGTCCACAGCAGGGCCGCCAGGAGGCTGAACTTGCCCTGGCTGGCGGCGAACCCGGCCAGGGGCAGGATCACCTCGCTGGGCAGGGGCGGGAACAGATTCTCCAGCGCGATCGCCGCGCCGGCACCGACCGCGCCGAGCGAGTCCATGAGATCCGCCGCCCACCCCGCTATGCCGCCCGCGGGGGCGTCGGCGGGCGCGGCCGCATGCGCCACGTGCGTGGGTCCAAAGACGGGTGGGGCCGGTGCCGCGACGGACTCGGGTGCGGCAGCGAGCGTGTGCTGAGCGGTGAGGATCATGTCTTCGACGGTACGAAATCGCAGGCAGCCCCGGTATGAGGGCGGCCGCACAGTTGCGCTGCGGGACGCCGCAGGCACCACTTGCGGAACGCCGCAGGCACCCTCTGCGGGACGCCGTAGATACCGCCTGCGGCCTACCGCAGACAGCTTTGCGGTTTTCCGCAGTCCGCTCCGCGCACCGCTCGGCTAGCGTGATTGATCATGCGAAACTTCCTCGTCCGCCGACTGCGCGTCACCGCCGGAGTCCTCCTCGGATTCCTCAGCGCCGCCGTCGAGCTGGTCCTGACGCTGGCGTCCGGGCTGTGGCTGCTCGTCACACTCGGGCGCTCCGCCGACGAGCGCCGCGGCGAGACCCCGATACTCGCGGGCGCCCGCCGGTGGGCGGGATGGCAGCGACGCCGGATGACTCTCTGGTACGGCCCGGACCCGACAGGCGTCACCGCGCCGCTGACCGGCATGCCCGCCCTCGCCTATGTGTCCACACGCTGGACGGTGGGCGTCCTGGGCGGAGTGGTGCTCCTGGCGGCTGTCTCCGGTGCCGGTTACGCGTCGCTGCTGGTGTGGGGCTGGTTCTGGGTCGACCTCGACCGGTGGCCGGTGACCATGGTGCTCTCCGGGTGCGGGGGCCTGTTCCTCCTCTTTCTGAGCATGCAGGGAGTGCATGCCGTGGCGTTGATGGACGAGCAGCTGGCACGGCATTTCCTCAGCCCCAGCGACCGCATGAGCATGCAGCGACGCATCGGGGAGCTGGCGGAGAGCCGCGCCGGAGTCGTGCAGGCCGTCCACGACGAGCGGCGGCGCATCGAGCGGGATCTGCACGACGGCGTCCAGCAGCGTCTTGTGGCCCTCGGGATGCTGCTCGGCAGGGCCCGCCGGGCGCCGGACCCCGGCAAGTCCGCCGAGCTGCTCCGCCAGGCCCACGAGGAGTCGCAACAAGCACTGGTGGAGCTGCGAGAGGTGGCATGGCGCGTGTATCCGGCGGCGCTCGACGAGGGCGGACTCGCCGCCGCCCTGGAATCGGTGGCCGAGCGGGCCGCGATACCCGTCCGGCTCTCCTGCGACCTGCGGGACATACCCCCGCCGACGGCGCAGGCAGTCGCGTACTTCGTCGCGGCCGAAGCGGTGACGAACGCGGTCAAGCACTCCGGCGCCGGCCTGGTGACGGTGCGGGCCGACCGTACGGGCACGCTGCTGCGGCTGTGTGTGGAGGACGACGGCCGCGGTGGGGCGGACCCGTGCGGGAGCGGGCTGCTGGGCCTGACCCGCAGGGTCGCAGCGCTCGACGGTACGTTGACGGTGGCCAGTCCGGCCGGAGGCCCCACTGTCATCACCGCGGAGTTGCCATGCGTGTAATGCTCGCCGACGACTCGACGCTGCTGCGCGAGGGCCTGGCCCGGCTGCTCGCCGACGAGGGCCACGAGGTGACGGCGTCCGTGGGGGACGCGAGCGCCCTGCTCGAGGCGATCACCGCTGAGCCGCCGGACGCCGCCGTGGTGGATGTGCGGATGCCGCCGACGCACACCGACGAGGGGCTGCGGGCCGCCCTGGAGATCCGCCGGACCTGGCCGGAGACCGGGGTTCTCGTCCTGTCGCAGTATGTCGAACGGCGGTATGCCACCGACTTGTTGACGACGGGGACGGAGGGGGTGGGGTATCTGCTCAAGGACCGAGTCGTCCAGGTCGACGAGTTCTTGGACGCGCTCGACCGCGTCGGTGCGGGCCGGACGGCGTTCGACCCGGAGGTGGTACGACAGTTGCTGACGTTCAGCAGCCATGTGGACCCCTTGCAGCGGCTGACGGAGCGGGAGCGTGAGGTGCTCGCCAAGATGGCGCAGGGCCATACGAACGCTGCCATCGCGGAGCAGCTGCACGTTTCGCAGAGCGCCGTGGAGAAGTATGTGAACGCGATCTTCGACAAGCTGGAGCTGTCCGGTGTCACGGGCTACAGCCGCCGGGTGCTCGCGATCCTGCGCTTTCTTGGTTCGTGAGGACGAAGGGCAACGCGGTTCGTGAGGACGAAGGGCCGCGTGCTTCGTGAGGGCGGAGGGCCGCGTGAGAGGAGCAGAGTGAGCTTGCGGTCCTGCCGTGTCAACCGCGCCGTGTGTTGTTGCGCGGCCGTCGGCCGTAGGGGCGTTCAGAGGCCGACGTCCCGGCTGCGGAAGTCCTCCAGGGACTCACGCCGTACGAGGAGGCGGGCGTGGCCGTCGGCGACGGCGATGACGGGGGGACGGCCGACGAGGTTGTAGCCGGAGGCCATCGACAGGTGGTAGGCGCCGGCGACGGGGACGGCGAGCAGGTCGCCGGGGCGGATGTCGGACGGTAGCGCGATGTCCGCGGCGAGCACGTCGCCGGCCTCGCAGTGGCGACCGACGACGGTCACGGGCGCGGGCGCGGCGGTGGAACGGCGGCCGATGAGGCGCGGCAGATAGCGGACGCCATAGAGAGCAGGGCGCGGGTTGTCGCTCATGCCACCGTCGACGGCGACGAAGGTGTGGTCGTTGGTGCGTTTGACGGACAGGACGCGGTAGAGGGCGACGCCCGCGGGCCCGGCGATGGCGCGCCCGGGTTCGACGATCAGACGGGGGACGGCGAGGCCTGTGGCGGCGCAGCTCTCGGCGAGTTCGGCGCGTACCTTGCGGGCGAGGGAGGGGATGTCGAGGGCGCTCTCGCCAGGGTGGTAGGCGATGCCGTGGCCGCCGCCGAGGTCCAGTTCGGGGAGGGTGATGCCGTGGTGGTCCTTGATGCGTGCCATCAGGCCGACCAGGCGGCGCACCGCGCACAGGAAGGGTTTTTCGGCGGTGATCTGCGAACCCAAGTGGCAGTGCAGGCCGACCAGTTCAAGGCTGGGCTGGTCCAGTATGCGGGCGATGGTGTGTTGCGCGGAGCCGTCCGTGATGGACAGGCCGAACTTCTGGTCCTCGGTACCCGTCTGGATCTTGCTGTGACCGCCGGCGGCGATGCCGGGGACGACCCGTACGAGGACCTTCTGACGGCTGCCGGGCGGCACGGCTGCGGCCAGGCGTGCGATCTCCGAAGCGCTGTCGATGACGATGCGGCCGACGCCGAGGCGCAGGGCGGCGCGCAGGTCCTCGGGGCTCTTGGCGTTGCCGTGCAGGACGATGCGGGCGGCGGGGAAGCCGGTGGTGACGGCCAGTTCGAGTTCACCGGCGGAGGAGACGTCGAGGCCCAGGCCCTCCTCGGCGACCCAGTGGGCCATGGCACGACAGAGGAACGCCTTGGCGGCGTACAGGACGTCGGTGTCGGGAAAGGACTGCACGTAGGTGCGGCAGCGCCCCCGCACCTCGGCCTCGTCGAGCAGATAGGCCGGGGTGCCGAAGCGGTCGGCGACCTCGGTGAGGGGGACACCGCCGACGGCCAGGTCGCCGTGGGCGAGGTGGGCGGTGGAGTGCGGCCAGACGGCCAGGCCGCCGTCGCCACCACCACCGTCGCCGCACTCGCCGCCCTGGCGGCAATCGCCGCCACCATCGCCGTCGTCGGAGGTAAGGGACGTGATGTGACCGCCGGTCACCGGAGTCACAGGGGCCGCTGCGGCCAGCGGGGCCGCCGGGGCCGCTGGCGTCTCCGGAATCGCCGGTGCCGCGGGGCTGGCCGCGGGGATGTCCGCAAAAGTCATGGCTGGCTTCTCGTTTCGCCTCGTCGTCGTCTTCACAGTTGCCTTCAGGCCGGTCCCCTTCAGGCCAGCTGCCGCCAGGCCAGCTGTGCCAGGCCAGCTGCCGCCAGATCAGTTGTCCTCAGCCGAGCCACGCGGTCAGTGCGCCGACCGGAGGAGCTGCCCCGGTGACGCGCAGGGCGCCGACGGCCCGGGGGGCCCATGCGCGATCCCGCGCGGCGCGCAGCGGAGTGTGCCGGGGTGGGGCCACGGAGGCGGCGAGAGGCGCGAGCGGGGCGGGGGTCAGACGGGGGTCGACGGTGACCGCGGTGATGCCCAGGGGTTCGGTGAGGGCGCGCAGGGCGGGCTCGGAGAGCCGGATCCAGGGCTGGCGGGCGCCGAGTGCGTCGGTGAGACGTAGTGGTGTGGTGAAGCCGACGGCGGTGCGGCCACCGACGGAAGTGCGGAACAGGCGGGCGACACAGCCCGCGGGTCCCGGCCGGACGGGTACGAAGAGCGGTCCGGCCGGGCGGCGTTCGGAGGGCTCGGGGTCTTCCCCGTACACCAGTTGCTGCGCCATGTGATTCCTCCTTGAAGCGATTGAGGAGACTTGCGGAGCCTTGAGGACACTTGCGGAGCGCTGAGGACACTTCCGGAGGCCCACGAGGTCCGCAGGGGTTTTTCCGAGGCCTGCGGGGGCTTACGGAAGCCCGCGGGGGCACTCGGGGGCTCGCGGGACCTCGGAAGGCGCGAGGAGTCCCATGCGTTCCGGCGGACCCACGTAGATCCGGGCGGTCGCCCGGGTGTCGGGCGGCGAGCGCCGGGCACACAGTGACGGTATGCCCGGCACGGGGTGTCATCCGACCAGTCATGACGCGCCGTTGACGGTAAAAGGCAACACGCTGACATTCTGCTGACGCGCGGCCCGGTCGACGGGCCCGAACGAGTGAGGACCCGCGTGCGGATAGTGACGTGGAACGTGTGGTGGCGTTTCGGCCCGTGGCAGCAGCGGAGGAAGGCGATCCGTACGGTGCTGCGCGAACTGCGGCCGGACGTCGTGGGCTTGCAGGAGGTGTGGGAACGGGACGGCGAGAACCTCGCGGAATGGCTGGCGGGGGAGCTCGACCTGCACTGGACGTGGGAGCCTTCGCGGACCCCCGAACGGTGGCAGCGGCGCATCGACGACCCGACGGTGGCCTTCGGCAACGCGGTCCTGAGCCGCTGGCCCATCGCGGAGCGCGCCGTGTCCCAGCTGCCGCCGCTCGACGCGGCGGACGACGGCCGCGTCGCGCTGCACGCGCGCATTGCCGCTCCCGGGCAGGACGTGCCCTTCTTCACCACCCACCTGTCGTCTCCGCCGCACGCGTCGGCGACGCGGTGCGCCCAGGTCGCGGCGCTCGCGGAGTGCGTCGCGAAGCACCGGGGCGGCACGGACTTCCCGCCCGTGGTCACGGGTGACTTCAACGCCTGGCCGGACTCGGACGAGATGCGGCTGCACGGCGGATACCGTACGGCTCCCGCGGTTCCGGGGCAGGTGCTTCTGGACGCCTGGGAGTACGCCGACCCGGGCGCGGCGTCCGCCACTTGGGACGCGGCGAACCCGTACGTGGCGCTGACGTTCGAGCCGAGCGCCCGGATCGACTACGTCCATGTCGGCCCGCCGGGCCCGGGCGGTCTCGGCGCGGTGCGCGGGATACGGCGTGCGGGTGACGGCCCGGTCGGCGGAGTCTGGCCGTCCGACCACGCCGCGGTGGTCGCGGACCTGCGGGGCGACGCGCACCCGGCCGACTGACTCCGCACGCCCGCGCAGAGCCCGGTCCGCGCGCCCCAGTCCCGCCCCAAAGCCCCAACTCTCACCTCCGTACGCCCACACCTGGGACCACGCCTACGGGTACGGGTACGAGAACGCTTACGCGTATGCGCATCCCTACGCACACGCACCCCTACGCACACGCGCTCCCCTACGCACACGCGTACCCCTACGCCTCGAACCGGTACCCCATCCCCGGCGCCGTGATCAGATGCCGCGGATGGGCCGGGTCCGGTTCCAGCTTGCGGCGCAGCTGAGCCATGTACACCCGCAGGTAGTTGCTCCGCGCGCCGTGCGTCGGCCCCCACACCTCCGCGAGGAGCTGCTGCCGCCCCACCAGGCGGCCGCGGTGGCGGACCAGGACCTCCAGGAGGTGCCACTCCGTCGGCGTGAGCCGCACGGCCCGACCGTCCCGTAACGCCTTCTTGGCGGCCAGGTCGAGGGTGAATCCTTCGGTCTCGACGACGGTCGCGGCGGTGACCTCGTCGCGCTGCGCGGCGTGCGGCCTGCGGACGGCGGCCCGCAGCCGGGCGAGGAGTTCGTCCATGCTGAACGGCTTGGTGATGTAGTCGTCGGCACCCGCGTCGAGCGCCGCGACCTTCTCGGCGGAGGCCTGACGGGCGGACACGACGAGGATCGGCGCACGGCTGGAGCCGCGCAGCCATCTGATCACGTCGATGCCGTCCATGTCGGGCAGCCCGAGATCAAGAAGGACCACGTCGGGCGGTCGCGCCGACGCGAGACGCCGGGCACTGGCCCCGTCGACCGCCGCGTCCACCTCGTACTTGCGTGCCCTGAGGTTGATCTCCAGAGCCCGTACGAGCTGCGGGTCGTCCTCGACCACCAGCACCCGGGTCATCGGTTGCCGCCTCCTGGAGGTACGTGCGGGCAGGCCACACGCGGTGCGGTCCGGTGCCCTCGAAAGTGTCCGGTCCCGTGAAGCAAAGCGACCACCAGCGGATCACCAGCCGCCCCTGACGCCTCTCATACGGCAGCCGGGGCGGACTTGACGCCACCCTGACGGCACTCGCCCGTACCCGGTACCTGCCGCGGATGTCTCTGCCCGCGGCGCCGGTGGCCGCGGGCAGAGACCCCTTACGGACGGACGATCACGCCCGGACGGGGCAGTCGCACCTGCTGGGATGGTCACAGCCCGCCCCCCAGCGGAACTGTGCGCGCCGCCGTCGGCGTGCGTCGCGCTCCCCCCGGGGTGCGTGCGTCGCGCTCCCCGCGGGTGCGTGCGGCACGCTCCCGCGGGCAACGGCCCTGCGTCACGGGTTCGCTCGTCCGTTCCCCCGCGGTGACCAGTCTTGGTCGCGCCGCAGCTCATCCCCTATTTGTTGACGCCACCCTGACGCGCACAGTGATCTTCTTGACGCTTCCTTGACGCGGGAGAGAGGAGGGTGAGTGACAGACACACGAAGAGGCTGCGCCTGTATGAGTAGAAACCGCCCCACACTCCCCTCTTATTACTCACGGGTAATAGCGGGCCGTCCGTCCGAGTTCAAGTCCGATCCGGAGAGTGCAAGGTCACAGCGTCGCCCCAGCACGGGGCCGGGATTCCGCCCTAGCATCGGGATATGACGGTCCTGCCTGATGACGGGCTTTCGCTGGCCGCCGAGTTCCCTGATGCGACCCATGAGCAGTGGCAGCGCCTGGTGGAAGGCGTACTGCGCAAGTCGGGTAAGGACGTATCGGGGTCGGCGGCCGAGGAAGCGCTGTCCACCGCGCTCGAGGACGGGCTCAGCACCCGCCCCCTGTACACCGCACACGACGCCGGGGCCCTGGCCGATGTGGGCCATCCGGGTTTCGCCCCGTTCGTACGGGGCGGCCGCGCCGCGGGCAGTGCGGCGGCGGGCTGGGACGTGCGGCAGCGGCACGCCACGGGCGACCCCGTACGCACGAACGAGTCGGTGCTCGCCGACCTCGAGAACGGCGTGACATCCCTGTGGCTCACCCTGGGCCCCAACGCCCTGCCGGTCCCCGGTCTCGAGCGGGCGCTGGACGGCGTCTTTCTCGACCTGGCTCCTGTCGTTCTCGACGCGGGCGCCGATGTCGGGCCCGCCGCACGGGAGTTGCTCCGTCTGATCGAGGCCGCGGGCGTCGCGAAGGACGCGGCGCGCGGCAACCTCGGCGCGGACCCGCTGGCGTACGAGGCGCGCGCGGGCACGGAGGCGGGGACCGACGCCGCCGTCGAGCTCGCGCGACTGTGCGGCCGGGAGTACGGCGGCCTGCGCGCGCTCACCGTGGACGCGCTGCCGTACCACGAGGCGGGGGGCTCGGCGGCGCAGGAGCTCGGTGCGTCCCTCGCCACCGGCGTCGCCTATCTGCGGTTGCTCACGGGCGCGGGCCTCACCCTCCAGGAGGCGTGCGCGCAGCTGGAGTTCCGGTACGCGGCCACGGCCGACCAGTTCCTGACCATCGCCAAGCTCCGTGCGGCCAGGCGCCTCTGGGCGCGCGTCGCCGAGGCGTGCGGGGACGCCGACGCGGGCGCGCAGCGCCAGCACGTGGTGACGTCGCCGGTGATGATGGCGCGCCGCGACCCGTGGGTGAACATGCTGCGCACGACCGTGGCCTGCCTCGGTGCCGGAGTGGGCGGCGCGGACGCGGTCACGGTGCTGCCCTTCGACCACTCCCTGGGCCTGCCGGACGCCTTCGCCCGCCGCATCGCCCGCAACACCTCGACGATCCTCCTGGAGGAGTCGCACCTGGCGCGGGTCGTCGACCCGGCGGGCGGCTCCTGGTACGTGGAGCGGCTCACCGCCGAACTCGCGCACAAGGCATGGGAGTTCTTCCAGCAGATCGAGGGCGCGGGCGGCCAGGCCGCGGCCCTGCGTTCCGGCATGCTCGGCGACAGCCTCGCGGCGACGTGGGCGAAGCGCTCCAAGAAGCTCGCCGAGCGCCGCGAACCGGTCACCGGCGTCAGCGAGTTCCCCAACCTGACGGAGAAGCCGGTCGAGCGTGAGCCGGTGCCCGCCGCACCCGCGGGCGGCCTGCCGCGGGTGCGCCGCGACGAGGCGTACGAAGCCCTGCGAGCCCGCTCCGACGCGCATCTGGCGAAGACAGGTACCCGCCCGAAGGTGTTCCTCGCCGCGCTCGGCCCTGCCGCCGCGCACACCGCGCGTGTCTCCTTCGCCGCGAACCTCTTCCAGGCGGGCGGGATCGAGGCCGTGCACGACCCGGTGACGGTGGACGCGGCGGACGCCGCGGGCGCACTGAAGGCCAGCGGGGCGCGCGTGGCGTGCGTGTGCTCCAGCGACGCGCTGTACACGGCCGAGGGTGCCGCGGTCGCCGCGGCGCTGACCGCGGCGGGTGCCGAGCGCGTGTTCCTCGCGGGGCGTCCCGGTACGGACGCCGCTCTCGACGCGGCCGTCACCCACGTCTTCGCGGGCTGCGACGCCGTCGCCGTGCTCTCCTCCACCCTCGACCTCATGGGAGTGGCGCCATGACCGTCCCCGACTTCTCCGGCATCGGCCTGGAGCCGGACGCGGCCCCGCAAGGCTCCGCCGAACAGTGGCGCGCCGCGGTCGAGGCGGCCACCGGCAAGGACGCCGACGACCTGCTGTGGGAGACCCCGGAGGGCATCGCGGTCAAGCCGCTGTACACGGGCGCCGACCTGGAGGGCCTGGACTTCCTCGGCACCTACCCGGGCGTCGCGCCGTATCTGCGCGGCCCCTATCCGACGATGTACGTCAACCAGCCCTGGACCATCCGGCAGTACGCGGGATTCTCCACCGCGCAGGAGTCCAACGCCTTCTACCGCCGCAATCTCGCGGCCGGCCAGAAGGGCCTCTCGGTCGCGTTCGACCTGCCGACGCACCGCGGCTACGACAGCGACCATCCGCGGGTGACCGGCGACGTCGGCATGGCGGGCGTGGCCATCGACTCCCTGTACGACATGCGTCAGCTGTTCGACGGCATCCCGCTGGACAGGATGACGGTGTCGATGACGATGAACGGCGCGGTCCTTCCCGTACTCGCGCTGTACATCGTCGCCGCCGAGGAGCAGGGCGTGCCGCCGGAGAAGCTGGCGGGGACCATCCAGAACGACATCCTCAAGGAGTTCATGGTCCGCAACACCTACATCTATCCGCCGAAGCCCTCGATGCGGATCATCTCCGACATCTTCTCGTTCACGTCGCAGAAGATGCCGCGCTACAACTCCATCTCGATCTCCGGCTACCACATCCAGGAGGCCGGGGCCACGGCCGATCTGGAGCTGGCGTACACGCTCGCCGACGGCGTCGAGTACCTGCGGGCGGGGCGCGAGGCGGGCCTGGACGTGGACGCGTTCGCGCCGCGGCTCTCGTTCTTCTGGGCAATCGGCATGAACTTCTTCATGGAGGTCGCCAAGCTGCGCGCGGCACGCCTGCTGTGGGCGAAGCTGGTCAAGCAGTTCGAGCCCGAGAACGCCAAGTCCCTGTCGCTGCGCACGCACTCGCAGACCTCCGGCTGGTCGCTGACCGCGCAGGACGTGTTCAACAACGTGACCCGCACCTGTGTGGAGGCGATGGCCGCGACGCAGGGGCACACGCAGTCCCTGCACACGAACGCCCTGGACGAGGCACTCGCGCTGCCCACCGACTTCTCGGCGCGCATCGCCCGCAACACCCAGCTGCTGCTCCAGCAGGAGTCGGGCACGTGCCGGGTCATCGACCCGTGGGGCGGCAGCGCGTACGTGGAGAAGCTGACGTACGACCTGGCGCGCCGCGCCTGGCAGCACATCCAGGAGGTCGAGGCGGCGGGCGGCATGGCGCAGGCCATCGACGCGGGCATCCCGAAGCTGCGCGTGGAGGAGGCCGCGGCCAGGACGCAGGCGCGCATCGACTCCGGGCGGCAGCCGGTGATCGGCGTGAACAAGTACCGGGTGGACAGCGACGAGCAGATCGAGGTCCTGAAGGTCGACAACTCCTCGGTGCGCGCCCAGCAGATCGACAAGTTGCGGCGGCTGCGCGAGGAGCGCGACGACGCGGTGTGCCAGGACGCGCTGCGCCGGCTGACGGCCGCCGCGGGGAGCGGCTCGGGTCCGGGGCTCGAAGGCAATCTCCTCGCGCTCGCGGTGGACGCGGCCCGTGCGATGGCGACGGTCGGAGAGATCTCGGACGCGCTGGAGAAGGCGTACGGGCGGCACGCGGGCCAGATCCGTACGATCTCCGGTGTGTACCGCACCGAAGCAGGCCCCTCGCCGTCCGTGGAGCGCACCCGTGCCCTGGTGGAGTCCTTCGAGGAGGCCGAGGGGCGCCGCCCGCGCATCCTGGTCGCCAAGATGGGCCAGGACGGGCACGACCGCGGCCAGAAAGTGATCGCTACCGCCTTCGCCGATCTGGGCTTCGACGTCGACGTCGGCCCGCTGTTCCAGACGCCCGCGGAGGTGGCGCGGCAGGCCGTCGAGGCGGACGTGCACATCGTCGGCGTCTCTTCGCTGGCGGCCGGTCATCTCACGCTGGTCCCTGCCCTGCGTACGGAGCTCGCCGCCGAGGGCCGCGAGGACATCATGATTGTCGTGGGCGGTGTGATCCCGCCGCAGGACGTGGACGCCCTGCACGAGGCGGGTGCGGCGGCGGTGTTCCCGCCCGGCACGGTCATCCCGGACGCGGCGTACGACCTGGTACGGCGGCTGGCCGCCGGGCTCGGCCACGACGGTGCGCCGGTACCGGACCCGAACCAGGGTCCGGACCCGGACCCGGACCCGGACACCGGATCAAGCCCTGGTTCCGGCCCGGGCTCCGACTCCGGCCGCGCCGGGCTGTGAGCCGCTGAGCCCATGGCACCGAGGATCGATCTCGACACATATGTGAAGGGCGTGCTCGACGGCAAGCGTGCGCACATCGCGCGCGCGATCACGCTCGTGGAGTCCACCCGAGCCCAGCACCGCGTACTGGCGCAGCAGTTGCTGACGGAACTGCTCCCGCACGCCGGACGGGCCCGGCGGATCGGCATCAGCGGGGTGCCGGGCGTGGGGAAGTCCACGTTCATCGACGCGCTCGGCACGATGCTGACGTCGCTCGGCCACCGCGTGGCCGTACTCGCCGTGGACCCGTCGTCGTCGCGGACGGGCGGCTCCATCCTGGGCGACAAGACCCGCATGGAGCGCCTGTCGGTGGACCCGAAGGCGTTCGTGCGGCCCTCCCCCACCGCAGGCACGCTCGGCGGGGTGGCGAAGGCGACCCGCGAGTCCATCGTGGTGATGGAGGCGGCCGGATACGACGTGGTGCTCGTGGAGACCGTGGGCGTCGGCCAGTCGGAGACGGCCGTGGCCAACATGGTCGACACATTCCTGCTGCTCACCCTCGCCCGCACCGGCGATCAGCTCCAGGGCATCAAGAAGGGCGTCCTGGAGCTCGCGGACGTGATCGCCGTCAACAAGGCGGACGGGCCGCACGAGCGGGACGCGCGCTCGGCCGCGCGGGAGCTGGCCGGTGCCCTGCGGCTCATGCATCCCGCGGACGCGGCGTGGACGCCGCCCGTCCTCAGTTGCAGCGCCCGCGAGTCGAAGGGCCTCGACACCCTCTGGGAGCGGCTCGAACAGCACCGTGAGCTCCTGGACTCCACAGGCCGCCTCGCCGCCAAGCGGCGTGACCAGCAGGTCGACTGGACATGGACGATGGTCAGGGACGAACTGCTCGGCAGGCTGCACGCCCATCCCGACGTGCGACGGCTCGCGCCCCAGCTGGAACAGCGGGTGCGTGCGGGGACGCTGACGGCGACCGTGGCGGCGGAGCAGATCCTGGACGCGTTCCGGCGCCCTGACGGCGAAGCGGATACGACACAGCGTTCCGATGGCGAACCGCATACCTAACAGCGTTGGCGTTCCGACGGCGAACCGAACGCTCCACAGCGATCCGCCAGTGAACGCTCCACAGCGTTCCGACAGTGAAGAGGGAACAGTTCATTGAGCCCCGACGTCCCACCGGTCCGCACCCGCGTCGAGGGCCGCGCGGGCCACATCGTCCTGAACCGCCCGCGCGCCCTGAACGCACTCGACCACCCGATGGTCCGCCTCGTCGACGAGGCGCTCACCGCGTGGGAGCACGACGACACCGTCCGGACGGTCGTCATGAGCGGGGCCGGTGAGCGCGGCCTGTGCGCAGGCGGTGACATCCGGGCCGTACGCGAGGACATCCTCGCGGGCGGCGGCGCGGCGTCGGCGGCGTACTGGCGCGACGAGTATCTGCTCGACGCCCGGATCGCCCGCTACCCGAAGCCGTACGTCGCGCTGATGGACGGCTTCGTGATGGGCGGCGGTGTCGGCGTATCGGCCCACGGCGACGTACGGGTCGTCACGGAGCGGTCCCGCGTCGCCATGCCCGAGACGATCATCGGTTTCGTCCTGGACGTGGGCGCCACGTTCCTCCTGACGCGTGCGCCGGGCGAGCTGGGCACACACATGGCGCTGACCGGCACGACGGTGTCCGCGGCCGACGCGGTGCTGTGCGGCCTCGCCGACCACTACGTCCCGTCGGGGCGCCTCGCGGAGTTCACCGCGGCCCTCGCGGACGCGGACCCGGCGGAGGCCGTCCGGCAGTACGCGGAGGCGGTGCCCGCGAGCGAACTCGCCGTGCGCCGCGAGTGGATCGACTCCTGCTACGCCGCCGACTCGGTGGAGGAGATCGTCGACCGCCTCCAGTCCTGCGGTGAGCCGGCGGCCAAGGAGGCTGCCGACGACCTCCTGTCGCGCTCCCCCACGGCGCTGAAGGTCACGCTCGCCGCCCTGCGCAGGGCGCGCCGCCTTCCCACCCTGGAGCAGGCGCTCGACCAGGAGTACCGCGTGTCGTGCGCCTGTCTGACGGCGCCGGACTTCCCCGAGGGGGTGCGGGCCCAGGTCGTCGACAAGGACCGGACGCCCCGCTGGTCCCCGGCCGACCTGGCATCGGTCACCGAGGCCGATGTGGAGCGGTTCTTCGAGCCGGGTGCGTACGGGGAGCTGGGTCTCGGCTCCGGGGAGTTGGACCGCGGCTCCGAGTGAGGGGCCGCTGCCGTTCACGGAGTGTCAGTCGTACACGCGGAACCGGCTACGGATGGGGACCGGCTACGCGAGGACCGGCTACGGATGGGGACCGGCTACGGAGGGTCGACTTCCGTGACGACGGCGACGAGTTGAAGCGCCCGACGCTCGCCCCAGCGGGCCACTCCCAGGGCTATCCAGTGCTCTTCGGCCCGCCACAGGTGCAGGTCGGGGACCGATTCGCTGAGCGTCGCCCAGGGGTCGGGAATCTCCGTCGGCCGAGCCATGGCACGGAGCAGCGCACTGGCGAGGCTGAAGTGCTGCGGCTCGCCCCAGCGCTGGGCCAGGAGCACGGTCAGGGCGTCCCGCTCGGCCTCGTACTGCTCCTCCGCCTCCCCGTGGGCCGTGCCGTCGTCGTCCCACAGCTGGTCCTGCGTCGCTAACTCCGCTATGTGGTAGCCCGGCCCGCCATAGCCGAACTCCGACCTGCCGGACGCCTCGGGGAAGCCGCGGGCGCGCAGCAGGTCGATGGCCGCGATGTGGTCTGCGCTGCTCATGGTGTCCAGTAAAGCGGCCGCCACTGACAATTGGCTTCCCATCAGGCGGCCCCGCCCCCCAGCCCGCTCGGTCAGCCACATCCTCCGCTCCCTCACTCCGTCAGACAGCCACGCCCCCGCCCCCTCGGACAGCTCTCCACCCCTCACGCGTCCCGTCGCCGCAACGCCCACCACCCGGCGCCGACCGCTGCCGCCGCCCACAGCGCCAGCACGCCGAGGCCCGCCCAGCCGCCGAGCACGCCCGTGGGGTCCTCGCGCAGGATCTGCTGCCCGGCCCGGTCGGGCAGGAACTGGGCCGCCCCGCCCGCCACGTCCCCGATCACGAACGGGACGATCAGGTTGAACGGGATAAGCACGCTGAGCACGGCGACTCCGCTGCGCAGCAGTGCCGCGAGGCCCGCCGCGAACAGTGCCATGAGCGCGAGGTAGACCCCGCCGCCCACGCACGCGCGCACGGCACCGTTGTGGCCGAGCCCGATGGCGTACTCGCCCAGGAAGGCCTGGCCGCCTAGGAACGCGGTGAAGCTCGTGAGCAGTCCGACCGCGAGCGCCGCCCCGCCCACGACGGCGATCTTCGAGCGGTAGAACAAGCCTCGGCGCGGCACGGCGGACAGGGAGACGCGCAGGGCGCCGTCGACGTACTCGGAGCTGACGGCGGTGGCGCCGAAGCCGATGGCGGCGAGCTGGCCGAAGTTGAGCGCGTAGAAGGCGTCGAAGAGGGGTTCGGCGTCGGCGTTCTCGGCCTCCGCGCGGCCCACGGTGGCGAAGACGAGCACCGTGACGGCGACGGTCGTCAGGAACACCGCGGCGAG
Source organism: Streptomyces sp. NPDC017940 (assembly GCF_044328435.1). Classification (NCBI taxonomy): domain Bacteria; kingdom Bacillati; phylum Actinomycetota; class Actinomycetes; order Kitasatosporales; family Streptomycetaceae; genus Streptomyces; species Streptomyces sp. NPDC017940. The sequence goes on from NZ_JBIRHJ010000004.1 coordinate 820,762, forward strand.
CGAGCCGACGGTTCCCCGCAGCGACTTGATCTTGATCCATTCGGAGTGGAGCACGGCGGTGGGTGACATTGATCAAGCCTCCTTGCGGGGCGCGGGCTTCTCGGAGGCGTCAGAGCCTGCTGCGGGCACAGCTGAGGCTGCCGGGACCGTGGGAACGCCCGCAGTGAATTCGGTGGCTGTCGCCGTGAGCGCCAGATACGCGTCCTCCAGCGAGGCCTCCTCGTCGACGAGTTCGAGTATCGGCACACCCGCGCTCGCGGCGAGCCTGCCGATCTCCTCGGCCCTGGCACCGTCGACGGCCCACCGGGCACCGGCTCCGACACCGGCACCGGCACCGACACCGACACCGACACCGACACCATCGTCATCGCCGTCGACCGCCCTCAGCTCGTGCCCCGCGCGGGCGAGCACGGCCCGCAGCCCGGCCGGGTCCGTGGTGCGGGCACGGACCCGCGGCTTGCTGTGGGACGCGATGAACGCACGCGTCGGGGTGTCCGCGACCAGCCTGCCGCGGCCGAGGACCACCAGGTGGTCGGCGAACGTCGCGGTCTCGGTCATGAGGTGGCTCGACACCAGCACGGTGCGGCCCTCGCGGGCGAGGCGTCGCAGCAACTCGCGGATCCAGATGATGCCTTCGGGGTCGAGCCCGTTGGACGGCTCGTCCAGGATCACCACGGCGGGGTCACCGAGCAGCGCGGCCGCGATGCCGAGGCGCTGCCGCATGCCCAGGGAGTACGTCTTGACGCGGCGCCCCGCGACCGCCGCGAGGCCCGTCTCCGCGAGGACCTCGTCCACGCGCGCGGGGGTGATGCGATTGCTGACGGCGAGCGCGAGCAGGTGGTTGCGGGCGGTGCGCGAGCCGTGGGCGGCCTGTGCGTCGAGGAGGGCGCCGACCTGCCGCAGCGGCTCCTCGTACGCCGCGTAGGGCCGCCCGCCGACGGTGGCGGTACCGGAAGTGGGCCGGTCGAGGCCGAGGACGAGGCGCAGGGTGGTGGACTTTCCGGCGCCGTTGGGACCGAGGAAGCCGGTGACCTGGCCGGGGCGGACGCCGAAGGTCAGGCCGTCCACCGCACGGGTGGTGCCGTACTCCTTGGTGAGCTGCTGGACGTCGATGCTGGTCATGGCACTAGCGTCACGGCGGGGACGGTGCTCGCGCCTCCCCCGCCCGGGGAGACCGCCTCCCCCATCCGGGGACATCGCTTCCCCCGCCCGGGCACATCGCCTCCCCCGCGAGAGGGAGCCGTGCCGCACACAAGCCCTGGCACGATGACGGCATGTCCCTGCCCTCCTCCCGGTGGTTCGCGCCGCTCACGCGGGCCGTCACGTACACCCGCTGGCTGCACCTGGTCGTGAGCGGTGTGGTCGGGCTGACGTTCGCGTCGGTCATCGGCGTCACGGACGCGGGCGTCACCGACTGGTTGCTGCTGTTCTTCGTCCACCCGGTGCCGCTGGTGGCCGCGGCGGCGCTGGTCCCGGCGATGCGCCGCGCGGAGGGCTTGCAGGCGCGCGTGATGCTGTTCCCGGGCGCCCACGCGCGCGTGGACGACGACAAGGCCGAGGACGCCTCCGGAAGCGGTGTCTCCGTGGCGCCGTCGGCATCCTGGGACGACCGCGTACGCACCGCGCTGTGGCTCGTGCTGCGCCTGGAGGTGGGCGGCGCGACCGCCTTCGCCACGGTCAATCTCATCGGCCAGGCACTGGCCCTGGTCGGCGCGGCGGCCGGGGCGCCGGACCAGGACAGCCCGCTGTTCGCCGTGGAGGGACCGCGGTGGCTCGCCGCGCTGCTCCTCCCCCTGCCGCTGCTGGCTCTGTACGTCGTCGTCGTGCTGGCGGGGCTGTCGACGGCGGCGGCCGCGCGCCGCTTCCTCGGGCCGTCGCCCGCGCAGCGTCTCGCCGCCCTCGAGGAGCGCACCGAGCAGCTCCTCGAACGCAATCGCATCGCCCGCGAGTTGCACGACTCCATCGGGCACGCGCTGACCGTGGCGGTCGTGCAGGCGGGCGCCGCGCGGGCCACGGCCGACCCCGCGTTCACCGAACGCGCCCTGGAAGCCATCGAGGACACGGGCCGACACGCCCTGGAGGACCTGGAGCGGGTACTGCGGGTGCTCCGCGAGGACGGGAGGCCCGCGCGCGGGCGGCCGACGCTCGCCGACGCCGACCGGCTCCTCGTCTCCGCGCGCACGGCGGGCGCGAAGCTCGACGTCGATCTGAGCGGCCCCGTGGACCGGCTGCCGGGCCCGGTGTCGCGCGAGGGCTACCGCATGCTCCAGGAGGCCCTGACGAACGTCCTGCGGCACGCGGGGCCCGTACCGGTACGCGTCCAAGTGACCGCCGGCGCGGCCCTGCTGACTCTCGACGTGCGCAACGCCCTGCCCGCCCCCGCCGCGGCGACGGGACGGGGCGGCAGCGGGCTGCGCGGGATACGGGAGCGGGCCACGCTCCTCGGCGGGCGCGCCGACACGGGGCCGCACGAGGGTGACTGGCGGGTCCGCGTGGAGCTGCCCCTGGCGTGAGCGCGGGGGCGAACTCCCGGCGAGCGCGTACGGGGTGGGCGTGCCTCCCCCGGCCGAGGATGCGTGATCTACGCTGGCCGGATGCCGGTCACCGTCCTGCTCGTCGACGACGAGCCCCTCGTCCGCGCGGGCCTGCGCGCCGTACTGGAAGCGCAGCCGGACATCGAGGTCGTGGGTGAGGCGGCGGACGGTGCCGCCGTGATCCCGCTGGTGCGCGCGTTGCGCCCCGACGTCGTCGCCATGGACGTCCGCATGCCGCTCCTCGACGGCATCGAGGCCACGCGCGCGGTGCTGCGCATGATCGACGATCCGCCCAAGATCGTCGTGATCACGACCTTCGAGAACGACGAGTACGTGTACGAGGCGCTGCGCGCGGGCGCCGACGGCTTCCTGCTGAAGCGGGCCAGGCCGGCCGAGATCGTGCACGCGGTGCGCCTGGTGGCCGAGGGCGAGTCGCTGCTGTTCCCCGCGGCCGTGCGGGAGCTCGCGGGCGCCCACGGCACCCGGCACGGCAATCCGGTCGCGGTGGCCGCGCTGGAGCGGGCGGCGCTGACCGGCCGCGAGGAGGAAGTACTGCGGCTGATGGCGCGCGGCCTGTCCAACGCGGAGATCGCCGCCCGTCTCGTCGTCGGTACCGAGACCGTGAAGTCGCATGTCAGCTCGCTCCTTGCCAAGCTCGGCGCGCGCGACCGCACCCAGGCCGTCATCACGGCGTACGAATCCGGTTTCGTGGCCCCGGGCTGATGCTCTCCCCGCGTACGCCCGCGCACGCCCACACCGGCCCCGAGCCTTCGCCCGGCACCGTGGGCGGCACGCCCGGCTGGTCCGCTTTCGTCACCCGCGGCCGAGTCCCTTCGGGCCCGCGGCCTGATCGGCACTCGCACCGGTCGGCGCCTTCCGAGTACCCTTCGCCCATCATGCGCATGGAACGGAAGGACGGACGTTGGGGCGGCTGACCGGCGGGGATCCTTCTCTGCTACGGCGGATCAACTCCGCGGTGGTGCTGCACGCACTGCGCGCCGCGGACTTCGCGACCCTCACGGAGATCACCCGGGTGACGGGGCTCTCGCGGCCCACGGTCGAGGGCGTGGTCGAAGGGCTGAGCGAGGCCGGGCTCGTCGTGGAGACGGACGCGGACGAGGGCGGCGCGCGGCGGCAGGGGCGGCCTGCGCGGAAGTTCCGCTTCCGCGCGGAGGCGGGCCATCTGCTCGGCCTGGAGATCGGCGCGCACCGGGTCGCGGCGGTCCTGTCCGACCTCGACGGCAAGGTCCTCGGCACCGCGGCGAAGAACGTGTCGGAGACGGCGCCCGCGGACGAGCGCCTCGATCGGCTGCGCGCTGCCGTCGCCGACCTGCTGCGCCGCGCGGGGGTGTCCCGCGGCTCGCTGCGCGCCGTCGGCGTGGGCAGCCCCGGGATCGTGGAGGCCGACGGGTCGGTGCGGCTGAGCACCGCGCTGCCCGGGTGGACGGGCCTGCCCCTGGGCGAACGGCTGCGCCGTTCCTTCAAGTGCCCGGTCCTGGTGGAGAACGACGCCAACGCGGCGGCGGTCGCCGAGCACTGGAAGGGCGCGGCCACGGAGTCGGACGACGTGGTGTTCGTCCTGGCGGGCCTGAGCCCCGGTGCCGGATCGCTGATCGGCGGGCGCCTGCACCGCGGGTACGGAGGGGCGGCGGGCGAGATCGGCGCCCTGCACCTGCTGGGCCGCGACGTGACGCCGGAGACGCTCCTGTCGACGACGGACGAACCGCTGCACCCGCTGGACGAGCAGGCGGTGGCGGACGTCTTCGCGCACGCGCGTGAGGGCGACGAGCGGGCCCGCGCGGCGGTCGACCGCTTCATACGGCGCCTGGTGCACGACGTGGGCGCCCTGGTGCTCGCGCTCGACCCGGAACTCGTCGTGGTGGGCGGCTGGGCGGCGGGCCTCGACGGCGTCCTGGAGCCGCTGCACCGCGAGCTGACCCGCTACTGCCTCCGGGCGCCGAGGGTGGCGCTCTCGCTCCTCGGGGAGGCGGCCGTCGCCACGGGCGCACTGCGGCTCGCGCTCGACCACGTGGACGAGGAGCTGTTCGCCGTCGAGGGCACGGTGACGGCACGTCAGTAGGCCGGGACAAGCACTTCCCGCCCTACGGAGACAGCGGTTCGGCGCCGGTACGGAAACCGCGTCGCCTTCGGAGGGCGCCTCGCCCGGTCGACCGGAGGGCGCCCCGCCGGGTCACGAAGCGCGCTGCTCGGGCCCGTGGTGGATCTCGACGGCTCCCTGGTCGCCGAAGGTGAGGCGGCAGGTGTCCGCGCGGTACGTCGCCACGGAGAGGGCTGCCGTGCCGCCGTCGGCGAGGAAGCGGGTGGTGACGAGGAGGACGGGGGCGCCGGGCAGCCGGTCGAGGGCCTTGGCGTCGTCCGCGCGGGCGGAGCCGAGCTCCACGGCACGGTCCTGGCCCGCCAGGTCGAGCCGCCCGAGCTCGCGCAGCACCGCACGCGCGCGCGCCGGTCCCGCGGGGGCGTCGATCGCCGAGAGGTCGGGGACCGAGGCCGCGGGGACGTAGAGCAGCTCGGCGGCGACGGGCTGGCCGTGCGACACGCGGGTGCGCCGCACCACGTGCACGGGCTCGTCCGGGTCGATGCCGAGGGCGTGGGCCACGTGGGCGGGCGGCGCGGCGAGCTCGCTGTCGGCCGGCTGCCAGGCGTCGCCGACCGCGCCCGGCCAGCACCCCTGGGCGGAGCCGACGGCCACGCCCATGCGGGGCGGCGCCACGGTCGTGCCGACGCCTCGGCGGCGCTGGAGCCGCCCCTCGAGCTCGAGCTGTTCCAGAGCCTGGCGCAGCGTCGCGCGGGCGACGCCGAACCGGGCGGCGAGGTCGCGTTCGTTGGGCAGGATCTCGCCCACGGCGAACTCGGAGTCCAGTGCTTCGCTGAGCACGGTCTTGAGGTGCCAGTACTTCGGCTCCGGCACCGATTCCAGCTGCGTGGTCCCCACCCTGTCCTCCGCAATCGCGCGCGCAGGCGGCTTTTCAGCGCCTTGTTTATTAAAGGTTCCTGCACTATCTCAGCGACCATAGAGCCGCGCTCACCCTTGGTCAAGACCAATCCTGAGTCCGTTACAGCCCGCAGTGAAGTGATGCCACAGAGCATTCACGCGCTGTTCGCGCCCGGTCGACACCCCGAGGACGATGTGACGCAATCCGATACGTCGGACATGGCGGTGCGCACGGCAGTGGCCCCGCCCGATTACCGGGCGGGGCCACTGCCGTGCGGGTCGGCGCCCTAGAAGGTCAGCCCGGCGAGCTTGTCCGGATTCCGCATGATGTAGACGCGCTGGATCTGCCCGTCGGCGACATCCAGCTGAAGGATGCTGTCGGGCTTGCCGTCACCCAGGACGAGTACGGACGCCGCGCCGTTGACCTCCACGGCGCGGAACTCGTACGCCTCCACGCCCGGCACCCCCTGCTGCGCGGCGCCGACGAGGAAGCGGCCCACCTTGTCCGCGGACCGCAGGACGCGCAGCGGCGCCTTGGCCTTGCCGCCGCTGTCGCCGACGAGGTGCACGTCCGGCGCGAGCAGGGACATCAGGCCCGCCAGGTCGCCCTCGGTGGCGGCGGCGAGGAAGCGTTCGGTGAGGTCGCGGCGCTGGGCGGGGTCGACCTCGTAGCGCGGCCTGCCGTCCTCCACGTGCTTGCGGGCCCGTCCGGCGAGCTGGCGCACCGCGGCCTCGCTGCGGTCGAGCGTGTCGGCGATCTCCGCGTACGGGAACCCGAAGGCCTCGCGCAGCACGAACACCGCGCGCTCCAGGGGCGACAGGGACTCGAGGACGACGAGCACCGCGAGCGACACGGAGTCGGCGAGCACGGCGCGTTCGGCGGTGTCGGGCACGGTCGGCCCGAAGTCGGTGACCATCGGCTCGGGCAGCCAGGGGCCCACGTACGACTCGCGCCGCACCTGGGCCTGGCGCAGCCGGTCGATGGCGAGCCGGGTGGTGACGCGCACCAAGTAGGCGCGGGGTTCGCGCACTTCCCCGCGCTCGCCCGCCGACCAGCGCAACCAGGCGTCCTGGACGACGTCCTCCGCGTCGGCCACCCGTCCGAGCATGCGATAGGCGACGCCCATCAGGACGGACCTGTGCTCTTCGAAGACGTCGGTCACGGTGTCGGCAGTCACGCCACCATCCCAGCTCACGGAACTGCCGCTGTCCACCCGCGCCAGGGCGGTCGGACGAGGATCACAGCGGCCCCGGGCCCGGCGGGGCCCCCTCGGAGGCGGTGTTCGCGCGCCACCGACGGCCCCCCGGACGAACTCGTCGCGGTCGCCCTCTTGAACTCGTCGCTACTCGGCGGTAATTCTTCCTGACAAGATGTCTAAGTCAGGAGCGGTCATGGTCGCACGGGTGGCAGAGGTCGCAGAGGTGTCGTTCGGCGTCGAGTCGCCTAACGGCCCGCGCACGGTGACGGTCTCCTACCGGCGCACGGGCACCGGGGAGCCGCTGCTCCTGCTGCACGGGATAGGCCACCACCGCCAGGCCTGGGACCCCGTCGTCGGCATCCTCGCGGCCGAGCGCGACGTGATAGCCGTGGACCTGCCGGGCTTCGGCGCCTCCCCCGCGCTGCCGGACGGACTCGCGTACGACCTGGGGTCCGTGGTGCCCGCCCTGCGGGGCCTGTGCGACGCCCTCGGCGTCGGGCGGCCGCATGTGGCGGGGAACTCCCTCGGCGGTCTCCTGGCCCTGGAGATGGCCCGTGAGGACCTCGCGCGGTCCGTCACCGCCCTCTCGCCGGCCGGGTTCTGGTCCGGTGCGGAGCGGCACTACGCGTTCACGACCCTGCGCGCGATGCGCGGCGTGGCGCGGGCGATGCCCCTGCCGATGGTCGAGCGGCTCGCGCGCAGCGCGGTCGGCAGGACCGCGCTGACCAGCACGATCTACGCGCGCCCCGGCCACCGTTCGCCGGAGGCGGTGGTCGCGGAGACGCTCGCCCTGCGCGGAGCCGCCGGCTTCGACGAGACGCTGGCCGCCGGACGGTGGGTGCGGTTCCGCGACGATGTGCCGCAGGTGCCGGTCACCGTCGCCTGGGGCAGTCGTGACCGGCTGCTCCTGCGGCGCCAGGGGATCCGCGCGAAGCACACGATCCCCGGGGCCCGCCTCGTGCGGCTGCCGGGCTGCGGGCACGTCCCGATGCACGACGACCCGGCGCTCGTGGCGCGCGTCATCCTGGACACCAGCCGCTGACGCGGACGCCCCGCCCACGCGCCCGGCGGCGGCCGTAGCAGTGGGCTCCGTAGCCGTCGTCCCCGCAGCCGTCGTTTCCGTAGCCGTCGTTCCCGTAACCGTCGTTTCCGTAGCCGTCGTTCCCGTAATCGTCGTCTCCGTAGCCGTCGTTCCCGTAATCGTCGTCTCCGTAGCCGTCGTTCCCGTAATCGTCGTCTCCGTAGCCGTCGTTCAGGAGTTGGACCACTCGCGGGTGCTGAGGACCAGGCGGTAGCCGTCCGGGTCCCGTACGGTGACGCCCCACTCGTTCCAGTACGGGTTGGGCGACTGCACACGCGTGCCGCCGTGTTCCTCGAGGCGCGCGACGAGGGCGTCGGGGACCTCACCCGCCACGTACACCACGAGGAGGTCCTCCTCGGTGGGGTGGGGCTCCACGGGGGCGGCCGCCTCGTGGACGAGTTCGATGTGCCAGGAGGCGTCGGGCCAGCCGACCATGAGCAGTGCGTGCTCGCCGGGCCCGCCGCTCTCGTCGTGGCGGTACAGGACGTCGAGCCCCAGCCCTTGGACCCAGAACCTCTCGGCGGCGGCGAGGTCGCGGGAAGGGCGGGCGATGCGGATGTGACTGCGGCCGTCGACGGGCACGGGATTCTCCTTGTCCGCGGCCGCGTCTCCGTGGGCCGCTCCGGTCAGGCTACGGGCGAACGATCTTGCTGCCATCGGGCCGGGGGCGGGGTCCGCGCGACCCGGGGCCTGCGTCCCTGGTCCTGGGCCCGCCCGTTGCCCTCCTGCGGCTGAGTTCCTCATGTACGGGATCGGTTGTTCACTTGTGGTTCTTGTGGGCGCCGCGAGGCCGCAGTACACGTGGCACTGCACACTCGATCGACTCGCCGTCCCAGGAGGCGTCCTCATGCCGGACCGTTCGCCGAACCCCTCTCCCCGCCGCCGCAGCCTGCTCCGCGGTTCGCTCGTGGCGCCCGCGGCCCTGGCCCTGCCCGCGCTCTCCGGCACGGCTCCCGCGCTCGCCCTGCGGGGGCGTCCGAGCGCCGACTGGGGCGTGCAGGCCGGTGACGTGGGCGCGCACTCGGGGCTCGTGTGGGTACGGTCCGACCGGCCCGCCCGCATGATCGTCGAGACCTCCGCCACGGAGTCGTTCCGCAGACCCACCCGGTGGCACGGCCCGCTCCTCGGCCCGGGCACCGACTTCACGGGAACGACCCGGCTGCGCGGCCTTCCCAGCGGTGCCCAGATCCACTACCGCGTCCTCCTGTCCGACCCCGACGACCCGCGCCGCACGGGCCGGCCCGTCACCGGCACCTTCCGCACGGCGTCCGTGAAGCGCCGTGACGGGGTGCGCTTCCTGTGGTCGGGGGACATCGCGGGCCAGGGCTGGGGCATCAACCCGGAGCTCGGCGGCTGGCGGGTGTACGAGGAGATGCGCGGCCGCAACCCCGACTTCTTCCTGTGCAGCGGCGACAACATCTACGCCGACGGCCCCATCCAGGAGAGCGTCACCCTGCCCGACGGCCGGGTGTGGAAGAACCTCACCACCCCGGAGAAGTCGAAGGTCGCCGAGACGCTCGCCGAGTACCGCGGCAACTTCCGCTACAACCTGCTCGACGAGAACGTACGCCGCTTCAACGCGCAGGTGCCCTCGATCGTGCAGTGGGACGACCACGAGGTCCGCAACAACTGGTACCCGGGGCAGATCCTGGACGACCCGCGCTACACGGAGAAGGACGTCGACGTCCTCGCGCGACGCTCGCTGCGGGCGTTCAGCGAGTACTACCCGATCTCCACCGGCCGTCCCGGCGGCCGGGACGGCCGGGTGTACCGGATGCTGCGGCAGGGTCCGCTCCTCGACGTCTTCGTGCTCGACATGCGGACCTACCGCAACGCCAACTCGCCGGGCCGCCAGCCCGACGACGCCACCGGCATCCTGGGCGCCGAGCAGCTCGCCTGGCTCAAGCGGGAGCTCTCGCGGTCCCGCGCGGTGTGGAAGGTGATCGCCTCCGACATGCCGCTCGGCCTGGTGGTGGCGGACGGCAGGGAGAACTTCGAGGCCGTCGCCCAGGGCGACCCGGGCGCGCCGCTGGGCCGCGAGTTGCAGATCGCGGAGCTCCTGCGGCACATCAAGCACCGCCGGATCACGGGCACGGTGTGGCTGACCGCCGACGTCCACTACACCTCGGCGCAGCACTACGACCCGGCGCGCGCCGCCTTCAAGGACTTCGCGCCCTTCTGGGAGTTCGTGTCGGGGCCACTGGCCGCGGGTGGATTCCCCGCCGTGAAACTCGACGGAACCTTCGGCCCGGACCAGACGTTCGTCAAGGCGCCGGACCGCGCCAACACATCGCCGGCAGAGACACCGCCCTACTACGGAGAGGTGGACATCGACGGCGACAGCGGCGAGTTGACGGTACGGCTGCGGCAGCAGGGCGGAAGCGTGCTCTTCACCAAGGTGCTGCAACCGGGACGCGTGGGCCAGTGACGGACGGCGCGGGAGCGGGCCTGGAGGTCCGGCGGTGCGACCACACCGCTCGGGCCACTCGGGCCAGGCGGCACCCGCGCGGACCGGTACGGCCAAACGGGGGACAGCGATGAACAAACGGGGTGACCAAAGAGTGATGAAACGGACAGAACCGCTCTTAATCCATCAGTCACAAAGCGTTCGTGATCACGAAACAGCTTTCGGTCAGAGTGGCTGCATGAGTGCAGACATGTCTGATGTGACACGCAAGAGGCACGGCGGGCCGGCGCACCACTGGCGCCGGGACGTCGTCGAACTGGCCGCCCTGTTCACGGCCGTGGCCGCGGCGGACGCGGTGGCCAATCTCGTGGGGCACGGCCCGGACGGACCCGAGCTGCTCCTGCTCTCGGCCGTGCTCCTGCTTGCGACGGTCGGGTTCCACACCTGGTGGGCCCGGCGCCACACCCACGCGCCGCCGGGCAGGGCCGACGCCGACATCGGCACCCGGTCCGCCCACACAGAGGGGGGAGGGTCCGGGTCCGGTGGCGGGTCCGGGTCCGGTGGCGGGCTCGGGTCCGGTGGCGGGCTCGGTTCGCAGGGCGGGTCCGGGTCCGATGGCAGGCCCGGGTCCGAGACCGGGTCCGAGACCGGGTCCGAGACCGGGTTCGAGTCCGGTTCCGGTGTGCCGTCGGAGACCTCCCCTGCACCCTCCGGTGACGGCACGGGAGCGCACGGCGGGTCCACGACGCTGTGGCGACTGCGTACGACCGTGCGCGACACCCCCGGCTCGCTCGCGGCACTGTGCACGGCACTGGCGTACGACCACGTGGACATCCTCAGCCTCCAGACGCACCCGCTGGCCGAGGGCACGGTCGACGAGTTCCTGCTGCGGGCCCCGACGGCACTGTCCGCGGCCGAGCTCACGCGCACGGTCGCGCGGGCGGGCGGCTCCGGCACCTGGATCGAGCGGGCCGACGCGCACGACCTGGTGGACGCGCCCACGCGCATCCTGGGCCTGGCCACGCGCACGGCCATGGACGCGGCGGAACTGCCGCTCGCCCTGCGCCAGCTCCTGGGCCGCTGCACCATCCGCTCGCTGCCCGCCGCCTCGGTGGGCGAGCGCGCCCACGAAGGATCAGCGCCCGTGGAGGGCGTACTGGAAGGGACCGTGCTGCGGCTGCGGGCCCCCGAAGGCGGAGTGATCACGGTCGAACGTCCCTACCTCCCGTTCACCCCCACCGAGTTCGCTCGCGCGCGGGCGCTCGTGGAGCTCGACACCCGGCTCGGTCCGCGCGTCCCGCGCGGCCAGGACGTCCTCACGCTGCCCGAGGGCGCCGACATCACGGTGCGCCGCGCCGACGCGGGTGACCTCGAGGCCGCCAAGGCGATGCACGAACGCTGCTCGAAGCACACCCTGGGCATGCGGTACCACGGCCCCGTGAACGACGCCGACCGCTATCTCAACCACCTCCTGAGCCCGCGGTTCGGGCGCACGCTCGCGGCCAGGACCGCCTCCGGCCGCATCGTCGGCCTGGGCCATCTGCTGTGGGACGGCGACGAGACGGAGATCGCCCTGCTCGTCGAGGACGACTGGCAGCGCCGCGGCATCGGCGGCGAACTCCTCAGCCGCCTGGTCTCGATGGCGATCGAGGCGGGCTGCGAGAGCGTCTACGCGGTCACACAGTCGTCCAACACCGGCATGGTCGCCGCGATGCGCGGGCTCAACCTGCCGCTGGACTTCCAGATCGAGGAGGGCACGCTGGTCATCACCGCCCGCCTCGACACCACGCCGGTCGGTCCGCAGTTGCCGCACGGCAGCCGCCACTGAGGCGACAACCGCCTCCGGGCCGCCGCCACGCCACCCGTGCCCGCCCCGCCCGCGCGCGGCGGGCACGGGTACCGGCCGTACGGTGCCCCGGTCCCGACCTGGGCGCGGGCGCCGGCCACAGCTGGGACGACCGGTCGAGAAATGGGCCGTCGACGAGTCGGTACCGGCCGTGCCGCCCCGTGCTGCGGCAACGCGGGAGTGACGCGCGCCCCTGTCCCGTACCAGGATGTCCACATGTCAGACACGAAGATCACCCCCACCCCCGGCGGCCCGCTGCCCCGCGAGGTCGCCGACACCTACGTCGACGAGCTCATCGCCCTCGACCCCGTCACCGGCACCTACCTCGGCGTAAAGGAGAGCCACGCCAAGCTTCCCGACCTGTCCCCCGCGGGCCTGGACGCCCTGGCGGACCTCGCGCGGACGACGTTGGCCCGGCTCGACGAGGCGGAGGGGCGGCCGGGTGCCGACGCGGAGGCGGAGCGGCGCTGCGCGCGGCTGCTGCGCGAACGGCTGCTCGCGGAGCTAGCCGTGCACGAGGCCGACGAGGGGCTGCGTGCCGTCGGCAATCTGCACACGCCGCCGCACGCGGTCCGCGAGATCTTCACGGTGACGCCCACGGACACGGACGAGGACTGGGCGACGATCGCCGAGCGGCTGCGCGCGGTGCCCGCCGCCTACGACGGCTACCGCGCCTCGCTCGAACTGGGCCTCGAGCGCAAGCTGTACGGAGCGCCGCGGCCCACGGCCACGTTCATCGAGCAGCTGACGCAGTGGGCGGGACCCGAGGGTGGGCCCGGCTGGTACGAGGAGTTCGCGGCGGAGGGACCGCAGGCACTGCGCATCGAGCTGGACGCGGCGGCGAAGGCGGCGACCGGCGCGGTGGTGGCGCTGCGCGACTGGATGCGGGACGTGTACGCACCCGCCGTCGAGGGCGCTCCGGACGTCGTCGGCCGCGAACGCTACGCCCGTCTGTCACGGCACTTCAACGGCACGGACCTGGATCTCGACGAGGCGTACGCGTACGGCTGGGCCGAGTACCACCGGCTGCTCGGCGAGATGCGGACCGAGGCCGAGAAGATCCTGCCGGGTGCCGCGACCCCGTGGGAGGCGCTCGCCCACCTCGACGGGCACGGCACCCACATCGAGGGCGTCGACGAGGTGCGGCAGTGGTTGCAGGACCTGATGGACGAGGCCATCGAGGCGCTCGACGGCACGCACTTCGAACTCGCCGAGCGGGTGCGGAAGGTGGAGTCGCGGATCGCTCCGCCGGGCGGTGCGGCGGCCCCGTACTACACCGGCCCGTCCGAGGACTTCTCACGGCCCGGCCGGACCTGGCTGCCGACCATGGGCCAGACCCGCTTCCCCGTCTACGACCTCGTCTCCACCTGGTACCACGAGGGTGTGCCCGGCCACCACCTCCAGCTCGCGCAGTGGGCGCACGTCGCGCAGAACCTGTCGCGCTACCAGGCGACCGTCGGCATCGTCAGCGCCAACGCCGAGGGCTGGGCGCTGTACGCGGAGCGCCTGATGGACGAGCTCGGCTTCCTCACGGACCCGGAGCGGCGGCTCGGCTACCTCGACGCCCAGATGATGCGCGCGCTGCGGGTCATCGTCGACATCGGCATGCACCTGGAGCTGGAGATCCCCGCGGACTCCCCGTTCCACCCCGGCGGGCGCTGGACGCCGGAGCTGGCCCAGGAGTTCTACGGGGCGCACAGCAGCCGTCCCGCGGACTTCGTCGAGAGCGAGATGACCCGCTATCTGACGATCCCCGGCCAGGCCATCGGCTACAAGCTCGGCGAACGCGCCTGGCTGCTCGGCCGTGAGAACGCGCGGCGGCGCCACGGCGACGCGTTCGACGCCAAGGCGTGGCACATGGCGGCGCTGTCCCAGGGGTCGCTCGGGCTCGACGACCTGGTGGACGAGCTGTCGGCGCTGTGACGCGGGCGGTGCGCCGTGCGGTGGCCACCGCGCGGCGCACCGCGGGCGCCCGTGCCCTGCGGCTCAGCGCCGGATGCCGCCCTCCGAGTCGATGACCTGCCCCGTGATCCAACAGGCCTCGTCCGTGGCCAGCCAGGCGAGGAGCCGCGCCGGGTCGTCGGGCATGCCCCACCGCCCCGCGGGGAAGAGGGCAGCGATGTGCTCGTACGCGTCGCCGGACATGTAGCCCGTGTCCACGGGGCCGGGGTTGACGGCGTTCACCGTGACGGGGAGGTCGGCGAGCGCCGTCGCGAGGGAGCGGGTCACCGAGGCGAGTGCGCCCTTCTGGAGGGCGTACGCCAGCTCGCCCGGCATGCCGCCCGCGATGTCCTGGCCCGACGTCAGCAGCAGGACGCGTCCGCCGGGCGTGCGCGGTGCGAGCCCGGCGCGCAGCCGTGCGTACGCCTGCACGAGCAGGATCACGGAGCGGGTGTCCACGGCCCAGTGGGCGTCGAGCATGGCCGCGTCGATCTCGTCGAGAGTGCCGTCGCGGCCGCTGCGGGCGTGGTTGGCGACGAGGATGTCGAGGCGCCCGCCAAGCGCTTCGGCCGCCGTGGTGACCAACTCGGCGGGCGCTTCCGGCTCCGCGAGGTCGGCGGGGCCGTGGACGACCAGGGCGCCGGGGTCGGCGAGCGCCTCGCGCACGGAGGCGACGACGTCCTCCATGCGGTCGGCGCCCCAGGGCATCTCGGCGTCGTGCGGCACGTGGTGGTGCAGATAGACACTCGCCCCGTACGCGGCGAGCCGACGGGCGACGGCGTGGCCGATGCCGTCGCGTCGGCTCGCTCCCGTCACCAGGGCGGTGCGGCCGCGCAACGGGAGCGGATCGCGGCGGAGTTCGGCTGCGGTGGGCGGCTGCGGAAGTTGCGGCATGACAGGTCATGATGCGTGCTCCGGGCGGCCGCCGCACGGGATTTCTCCCCGGGTCCGACGAGGCCGGCTCCGGCCCGGCAGCCGCGGGCCGCGTCGGCGGGCGCCGTGAGCGGGTCCGCGGTGCGCCGCTCCGTGCCCTCCCGGGTCTCGTACGCGAAGCCCTCCCGGACCCAGTACTCGAATCCGCCGAGCATCTCCTTCACCTGGAAGCCCAGGCGGGCCAGGAGTGGGCGGCGGCAGCGGCGGGATCGGCGTGCGGGAAACGCAGGACGGGGTTGCCGCCGTTCGCGTCATGCATGGCGCTTCCGGTGGCTGTGCGCGCCGCCAGCCCCGTCTGCGTCGTATGCGCCGTATGCACTGTGTGCATCATGTATTCCGCCTGTGCCGTATGAGCTATGTGGGCCATGTGGGCCATGTGGGCCATGTGGGCCATGTGGGCCATGGCTGAACATCTATGAGCGCGGCCGACGGGCCTGAAGGAGCGATTCCCGGTCCACCTCTTGATCAGCCGGGGTTTTCCCTGTTTCCTCTCGGACATGACCGGTTATTCCACGGACGCCACCGACTGGCGCATCCTCGACGTCCTCCAGCGGCAGGGCCGCGCCAGCTACGCCGAGCTCGCACGCGCCGTCTCCATGTCCGCGAGCGCCGTCACCGAGCGCGTACGGCGCCTGGAAGAGGCCGGTGTCATCCAGGGGTACGCGGCCGTGGTGGACCCGGAGGGCCTCGGCCTGCCGGTCCTCGCGTTCGTACGGCTCCGCTGTCCGAACGGCAACTACAAGCCGTTCCACGACCTGGTCGAGGCGACGCCGGAGATCCTGGAGGCGCATCACGTCACCGGGGACGACTGCTTCGTCATCAAGGTCGCCGCGCGGTCCATGCGGCACCTGGAGGAGGTCTCCGGCAGGATAGGCGCACTCGGCTCGGTGACGACGAGTGTCGTCTACTCGTCCCCGCTGACGAGGCGGCCGCTCGGAAGGTGAGCGGCCGGGCGACGGCCGCCAGGGCGGTGAACGGCCCTCAGGCCCCTCCCCGCAGCCGCACCGCCGACCCCGCCCTGCCCTTCACGACCTCCAACTGCGCGTGCACCCGGCGGCGCAGGTCAGCGACGTGGCTGACGATGCCGACGCTGCGGTCCCGCTCGCGCAGCGAGTCCAGGACGTCGAGGACCTCGTCCAGGGTCTGGTCGTCGAGGGAGCCGAAGCCCTCGTCGATGAAGAGGGTGTCCAGGCGCACACCGCCCGCCTCGTCCGTGACGACGTCCGCGAGGCCGAGCGCGAGGGCCAGGGAGGCGAAGAACGTCTCGCCGCCGGAGAGGGTCGCCGTGTCGCGCTCGCGGCCCGTCCAGGCGTCGACGACGTGCAGGCCGAGGCCCGACCGGCCGCGTCCCGACCTGTCGTCGGAGTGGACGAGGGTGTAGCGCCCCGAGGACATCCGGCGCAGCCGCGTCGTCGCGGCGGCGGCGACCTGTTCGAGGCGGGCCGCGAGGACGTACGACTCCAGGCGCATCCTGCGTTCGTTGTCGGCGGAGGTCCCCGCGGCCAGGGTGGCGAGGCGGGCCACGCGGTCGTGGCGGTCGCGCAGCGGGGCGAGCTCGCGGGCGGCGGCGGCCGAGCGGGCCGAGAGCCGGTCGAGTTCGGCGCAGCGCCCCGCGGCGGCGTCGCACGCGGACGCGGCGGCGCGCACCCGCCTGCCCGCGGCCTCCGCGGCGGCCTCGGCGGCGGCGAGCGGCGCGGGCGGCTGCCGGTCCGCGGCGGCGGCGTCGGGCTCGGCGAGCAGGGCGCGCACGGCGGCCTGCTCGTTGCGCCAGGCGTCGATGCGGCCCTGGAGTTCGCGGTGGCCCGCGTCGTCGAGGACCGCGGCGGACGCGGCGGCGGGGGTGTCGAAGCCGGCGCGGAAGGCGGCGTCGGCGAGACGGGCGTCGGCGTCCTTCAGGCGCTGCGCCGCCTCGTCGGCGGCCCGCGCGGCGTCGGCGGCATCGCCGAGGAGCGCGGCCTGCCGCTCCAGCTGCGCGGCACGCCGGGCGACGCTCTCGGACGTGCCGCGCGCGCGGGTCAACTCCTCTTCGATCCCTTGCTGTTCGCGTACGAGGGCGTCCCGCAGGGCAGCGCGGGACTCGACGCGGCGGGCGGCCTCCTGCTGGGCGGCGACGCGGCGCACCTGCTCGCGCTCGGCGTGGGCCAGGGCCTCGCGTGCGGCGTGCAGCCCGGCGGCACGGTCCCGGGCCGCGGCGTGCTCCTGCCGCAACTGCGCCACGGACGCGGCGAGTTCGTCGACGGGAGTGTCCGATGCGGCGGCGGTGGCTGCCGCGAGGGACTCCCGTACGGCGGCGAGGTCCCGCTCGGCCGCGGCGCGCGCCTCGTCCGCCTCGCGGTGGGTGGCGAGGGCGGCCTCCTCGGTGGCGCGGTCGACGTGGGTCGCGGACTTGCGGGCCGGAGCGGGGTGTTCGGTGGCGCCGCAGACCGCGCAGGGAGCGCCGTCGTCGAGGTGGGCTGCGAGTTCGGCGGCGATGTCCGCGAGGCGCTGCTCCTTGAGGCCCAGCCAGTGCTCGTGCGCCGCGGTGGCGTGCTCTCGGGCGGCGAGGGCGTGTTGCCCGGCCTGGTCGGCCTCCTCGGTGAGGCGGTCGCGGCGGCGGGCGGCGTCCAGCTTCTCCTGGGCGGGCAGGAGGCGGCCCGCGAGGTGTTCGGTGCGGGTGGCCGCTTCCTGCGCGGCCTCGATGCCCGCCTGGAGGCGCGCGCGGGCGGTGTTCCAGTCGGCGAGCCAGTCCGTGGCCTCGGCGAGGAGTTCGTCGTCGGCGCGCTCCCGCCGGTCCAGGTCGGCGCGCTGGGTGCGCAGCTCGGCCAGGCGGTGTTCGGCGCGCCGGGCGGCGGCGAGGCCGCCCAGCTCCTCGCTGGCCCGGCGTGCGGCGCCCGCGAGTCCTGTGGCGCCCTCGTCGGCGTACGAGGCGGGGAGCTGCGCACGCGCACGTGCTTCGGCGGCGGTGGCGCGGTGGTGCTCGTCCTCGGCGTCGGCCCGCAGCGCGAGCGCCGGGGCGACGGCCTCCGCCTTGCGGGCGCGCTCCATGCGGGCGGCGAGTTGCCGGTGGTCGTCGGCGCGCTCCTCCAGGGCGTCGGCGCGCTGCCGGGCATCGGCGAAGCGCCGCTGAAGCCGGGCGAGTTCGCGTACGTCGTCCAGCTCGGCGGCGGCCGCGGCGTGGGCGGACTCCGCCTGGTCGAGGGCGCCACGCGCGACGGCGAGTCGCTCGCGGGCGTCCACTCGGGCCACGGCGGCCCAGGTCAGCACGGACTCGGCGAGGCCCGGGTCGCCGGGGGCGGCGTCGGGCAGCGGCAGCTCGGCGCCCCCGCCCCCGGTGTCCGCCGCCTGCTGCATGCGGTGCGCGTCCGCGAGCAGCTCCGCGTCGCCCTCGCGCACCCGGGCCTCCGCGGTGCGGCGCTGCTCGGCGAGGCGCTGCTCGACGGCCGCGAACCTGTGGGTGTCGAAGAGCCTGCCGAGGAGCTTGCCGCGGGCCTCGGCGTCGGCGCGCAGGAAGCGCGCGAAGTCGCCCTGCGGCAACAGCACGACCTGGCAGAACTGCTCCTTGCTCATGCCGAGCAGCTGGCTGATCTCCTCGCCGATCTCCTGGTGGGAGCGGCTGAGGTCCTTCCAGCCGCCCTTTCCGACACCGGCACCGGCACCAGCGGCGGAGGCGCGGTCGGGGTCGGAGGCGGAGGCGGCTGCATCGGATCCGAGGTCACCGGAGCCGGACCCGGAGCCGCGGCCACCCCCCTCCACCCGCTCACGCAGCCAGCTCTGCGCCTTGTCCGTCGTCATGCCCGTGCCGCGCTTCTTCGGGCGCTCCCAGGGCGGCTGCCGGGTGATCTCCAGGCGGCGCCCGGCCACGGTCAGTTCGAGGCACACCTCCGTGCGCGTGTCCGGCCGGGCGTGGTCGCTGCGCAGCGTCAGACCCTGGCCGCCGCCCTGGCGGGGTCCTGGCACGGACCCGTACAGCGCGTAGCACACGGCGTCCAGGACGGAGGTCTTGCCCGCGCCCGTCGCGCCGTGCAGCAGGAAGAGCCCGGCCGCCGACAGCTCGTCGAAGTCGATGTCCTGGGTGGTGCCGAAGGGGCCGAACGCGGTGATCCGCAGGCGGTGCAGCCTCACCGGGCCACCTCGCGCACGGTGTCGTCCGTACGCACGGCGTCGAACGCGTCCCGCAGCACGTCCCGTTCGCGGGCGTCCGGGCCCGCGCCGCGCACATGGGTCACGAAGTCCTCCGCGATCTGCTGGTCGTCGCGGCCCCTGAGGCGCCGGGCGTACGACACGTCCGGGTCCTCGGGGGCGCGGTCCGGGGCGAAGACGAGGCTGAGCGTGTGCGGGAAGCGCGCGGTGAGGCGGGCCATCGGTTCGTCCGGGCGGACCGCGTCGGTGAGGGTCGCCTCGATCCACGCCTGCTCGTGCCGGGCGAGTTCCGGGGCGTCCAGGAGTTCCTCGAGCGTTCCCCTGATACGGGCGAGGGGCCGGGGCACCGGGCAGTCGACGCGCTCGGCCGTCGTCAGCTCACCGGCCGGGCCGAGTTCGATCAGCCACATGCTCTTGCGGTGGTCGGCCTCCGAGAACGAGTACGCCAGCGGGGAGCCGCTGTAGCGCACGCGCTCGGTGATGACCTGGCTGCCGTGCAGATGGCCGAGCGCCACATAGTCCACCCCGGCGAAGACGCCCGCGGGCACGGAGGCCACCCCGCCGACCGTGATGTCGCGCTCGCTGTCGCTGACCTCGCCGCCGGTCACGAAGGCGTGTGCGAGGACGACGGAGCGGGTGCCTTCGGGGCGCGTGGCGAGGTCGGCCCCGACCCGGTCCATGGCGGCGCCGAGCACCTCCTCGTGCCCGGCTCGCTCGACGCCGAACTCGTCCCTGACCAGGGCGGGTTCGAGGTAGGGCAGGCCGTAGAAGGCGACGTCGCCGTGCGCGTCGGGCAGCAGTACGGGGTTCCCGCAGCCCGCCGGGTCGGTCCGCAGGTGGATGCCCGCGCGGTCGATGAGGCCCGCGCCGACGCCGAGGCGGCGCGCCGAGTCGTGGTTGCCGGAGATCATCACCGTCGGCACGCCGAGGTCCGCGAGGCGGTGCAGGGCGTCGTCGAAGAGCTCGACCGCGGCGAGCGGCGGCACCGCCCTGTCGTACACGTCGCCCGACACGACGACGGCGTCCACCGCGCGCTCGCGGACGGTGGCCACGAGATGCGCGACGAACGCGGACTGCGCGTCGAGCATGCTCACCCGGTGCAGCGCCCGGCCAAGATGCCAGTCGGATGTGTGCAGCAATCTCAAGAAACCGCTCCGGCCTGCACTTTTCCCGCCCCTTACGCCTCAAAGACCGCCACGGGCACGCATCGGCCCGCCGTTGGCACGCACCACGCTAACGCCTCGGGGCCCCTGGCCCACCATCGGCCACGGCGCCCGCCGGCGGGGCGCGGCCTCACACCGCCGTGGTCTCGGTGACGATCAGCTCGGTGACGGCGGGCAGACCTCCCTCGGCCAGGGCGCGGCGCTGCCGGTCCGCGTCCGTGCCCTCCTGGAGCAGCCGGTGCACGAGCGCGGTGACCTCTCGGCTGTCCCCGGCCGCGTCGAGGGCGGGCGTGACGTGGTCCATGAGCCGGGACAGCACGTCCCCTGCGCTGCGCGGCCTGCCCTCGTGGTCCAGCAGCGAGCCGCCGAGGCCGTACCGGGCGGCGTGCCAGTTCGCGGCCTGCAACAGCTCCGGCGGGCAGGGCGGCACCGGCACACCGGCTTCGGCGTCCCGGACCGCGGTCGCCACCAGTGCCCGTACGAGGCCGGTGAGCAGGACGGCCTCGTCCACCCGGAGTTGGACGTCGGCGCAGCGCACCTCGATCGTGGGGTACCGGTTCGAGAGGCGGGCCTGCCAGTAGAGCTGGCCCGTGTCCATGACCGCACCGGAGGAGAGCAGCAGCCCGATCCGCCGCTCGTGGTCGGCGAGGGAGTCGAAGTGCGGCGGCGGCCCGCTCACCGGCCAGCGCCCGAACACGATGGTGCGCCAGCTGGCGAAGCCGGTGTCCCGACCGGCCCAGAAGGGCGAGTTCGCCGACATGGCCACCAGGACGGGCAGCCACAGCCGGACGCGGTTCAGGACGGCGACGCCGAGCTCCGGGTCGGGCACCGCCACATGCACGTGCATGCCGCTCACCAGCTGCTCGGCCACCAGTTGCGGAGCCCGCGCCCGCAGGGCTCGGTAGCGCGGCAGGTCGGTCACCGGAGCGGGCGCGTCCGTCTTGACCGGCGGCGTCGCGCAGGCCGCGAGCCTGCACCCGTGGCTCTCCGCCGCACGCCCCAGCGCGTGCCGCAGGCGCAGCAGATGGCCGCCCACCTCGTCGAGGCCGGTGCACACCGGGGTGGCGACCTCGATCTGCGACGCCATCAGCTCGGGCTGCACCTCGCGCTCCTCGGCGATGGGACCGAGCCCCGCCGCGGCACGCACCTGTTCGGCCAGCGGGACGGGCAGGCCCGTGCCGGGGTCGAGGAGCAGGTACTCCTCCTCGACGCCGACCGTGATCGGACTCACGACGCGCTCACCGGCCCGCGCCTTGCCGTGCGCCTTGCCGTGCGTCCCGCCGCGCGTTCTGCCGTGCGGGCGGCCCTCGCGAAGACCCCCCGGCCCGCCGTGCGCCGGAGCGGTGCGACGGGCGGCCGCGATCCGGCGTCGGCCCGGCACCTGGTGGCGCCCGGGCCGGTGCGGAGTGCGCGCACCTCGGAGTGGGGCACACCGCGCCAGTCTTCGCACTGCCACCCACAGGCGCCGACAAAGAGGGTCATAACGCCATCAAAACATGTGCACGCACGGTCACGCGTCTCCGTACGCCTCCCCGCCGAGTTCGCACCGCGCGGTGCCCGCCGTGGCGTCCGCCAGCCAGGCCTCGAACTGTGCGACGTCGGCGTCGGGCAGGCCGATCTCCAGGGTGACCTCGGTGCCGTACCGCACGTCGCGCACGGTGCGCCCGGCCGACCGCAGGTCGTTCTGGATCCTTCCGGCCCGCTGGTGGTCGACGGTGACGGTGGCGATCCTGAAGCGGCGGCGGGTACGGGTGCCGAGCGCGTCGAGTGCCTCCCCGACGGCGCCGCCGTAGGCGCGGATGAGGCCGCCCGCGCCGAGCTTCACGCCTCCGTAGTAGCGGGTCACGACGGCGACGGCGTACCGCACGTCACGCCGGAGCAGCATCTGAAGCATGGGGACGCCCGCGGTGCCGCCCGGTTCGCCGTCGTCGCTCGCCTTCTGTACGGAGGCGTCGGCCCCGATGACGTACGCGAAGCAGTGGTGCGAGGCCGTCGGGTGCGCCTTGCGGACGCGCGCGACGAAGTCCTGGGCCTCCTGCTCGGTGGCGGCCGGCGCGAGCGCGCACAGGAAGCGCGAGCGGTTGACCTCGGTCTCGTGCACGCCCTCGCGGGTCACGGTGCGGTACTCGTCCTGCATCGGGCCACCCTATGCGGCGGCCGTCCTTGGAACCTCGCGGGCCGTCCGGCACGGGCCGCCGGTACAGTGATCGGCTGTGACGTCACCATCGAAGTCCATGGGCGAAGTGTTCGGCGAAACAGGCATATTGAGCTCCCTGCTCGCAGCGGAGCCGGTGTTCGTCGTGGAGACCGACGAGGATCCGGCCGAGGTCGTCCTCTTCCCCGAAGAAGCCGCGTACGTCGCCAAGGCGGTGCCCAAGCGGAAGAACGAGTTCGCCACGGCACGGCACTGCGCGCGCTCGGCCCTGGCCCGGATCGGCCTGCCGCCCGTGCCCATCCTGCGTGGCGACAGGGGCGAGCCGGTGTGGCCCGCCGGTGTCGTCGGCAGCATGACGCACTGCCTGGGCTATCGCGCCGCGGTGGTCGCACGCTCCGGCGAGGTCCTGGGGCTCGGCGTCGACGCCGAGCCCGCGGAGCCCCTGAAGGACAACGGCGTACTGGAGCTGGTGAGCGACGAGGCGGAGCGCGCGATGCTCTCCGCCCTCGCCGCCGGCGACTCCTCCGTCCCCTGGGACCGGCTGCTGTTCAGCGCGAAGGAGACCGTCTACAAGACGTGGTTCCCGCTGACCAATCGCTGGCTCGGCTTCGACGAGGCGCGTCTGGACATCCGGGCGGACGGCACGTTCACCGCCGACGTCCTGGTGGAGGCGCCCGTGGTCGCGGGGACCGCGCTCTCCCGGTTCTCCGGTACGTGGCTGGTGCGGGACGGGATCGCGGTGACGGCGATCGTGATGCGGGCGCGACGGTAGCCCCACGCCGTGGACGCGGCGGTCGCCACGGAAGCGGCGGATGTTAACTTCTACAGTGTTGTAGAACTAAGTTCGCCGCGAGCGACGACAGATGGAGTTTTCCCATGGCTCTGTGGGACCGCTTGAAGGACACCGCGTCGACGATGCAGGCGCAGCTGACAGCGAAGAAGAACGATCTCACGAGCGGGGCCTTCCGCGACTCGAGCATGGCCATGTGCGCGCTGGTCGCGGCCGCCGACGGCACCGTGGACGCGGCGGAGCGCCAGCGCGTGGCGCAGCTCATCGCCACCAACGAGGTGCTGCACAACTTCGCCGCCGACGATCTGCGCCGCCGCTTCGACGAGAACGTGGACAAGCTGACGGCCGACTTCGCGTTCGGCAAGGTGAGCGTGTTGCAGGAGGTCGCCAAGGCCAAGAAGAAGCCGGCCGAGGCGCGTGCGGTGATCCAGATCGGCATCGTCATCGGCGGCGCCGACGGCGACTTCGACAAGGACGAGCAGGCCGTGGTGCGTGAGGCGTGCTACGCCCTGGACCTGCCGCCGCACGAGTTCGACCTCTGAGCACCTTCGCGGCGCCCCGGCTGAGCACCCCCGCAGCTCCCCGGCTGATCACCGCCCCGGCGCACCCCCCTCACAGCGGTGTGGCCGCCCGCAGGACGAGGACCGTCGTCACCGCCGCGTTCGCCGAGGACATCGCGGACACGGCGGTGCCGCACGCCGCGCCCCAGAGTGCCAGGCCCACCCCCGTGAACAAGGAGGGCCGGGTGCGGACGGCGGGGGCCGGGGCGAGGAGGGCGGCCACGCGCCGCGGCACCGGACCCGGCGCCGCGAACCCCGCGAACCCCGTGAGCGCCGCCACCGGAGTGCGCCCCGGCGCGAGCGCCGCCTTGCCGATGGCCAGTGCGACCACCCGCCGGTCCCGCACCGCCCCGGCGGCCGCCTCGTCGGCCCACCGCTCGGTGGTGTACGCGGTGGCCGTACGCAGCGGCAGCAGGAACGGGTTGGCGCGCGCCGCCAACTGCGTCACCAGCAGGAAGCGGTGGTGACGTGCCGCGAGATGAGCGCGCTCATGAGCGAACAGGGCACGTCGCTCGGCGGGCCGCAGCCGGTCGAGGAGGGCACGGCTGACGACGACGCGCCCACGCGCCGGTTCGCGCCGCGCCGGCACTCCCGCCCGCCGCCCACCGTCCCGCGCGCCCGCGCCCGCGCCCGCGCCCGCGCACGCGTCCGCACCGTCCCTTGGCACGTTCCCGGTCGCCACCCCGCGCCCGGCTCCCCGCACCCTCCCGGGCAGCGCGTACGCGTAAGCCCTCTCGGTGTCCGGCAGCACGACCACCGTCGGACCGGGCAGACCGGCGATCGCCCGGCGGCCCCGGCGGCGTACCGCGGCGTGTCGCCACAGCGTGTGGGTCAGCGCGCCGCACACCACGGCCAGCGCCGGAATGGCCGCCGTACCGGTGAACTCGTCGTACGGCAGGGCGGCGCGGACCTCGGGGTCGGACCAGGCGTCGGGCAGGGGGTTGCCGGGGAGCCGGGCGGTGCCGACGACCATGAGCAGGGCCAGGCAGAGCGTGCTGCACAGCGCCATCACGGCGGCGAGCGCGGTCAGCAGGCGGGTGGCGGTGCGCGGATGGAGGTGCTGCGCGGCGAGCCGGGCTACCGGCCAGGCGCTTAGCGGCAGCACGAGCGGCAGATAGACGACGAGCCCCATGCGTACGCTCAGCCCTCCGCGCCGTCGCCGCCCGCTTCGCCGAGCAGGTCGCGCAGCAACCGTTCGTCGGCGGCGGACAGGGTGGTGACGAAACTGGCGAGCACCGCCTCGCGGTCGCTCTCCCCGTCGAGGACCTTGCGCATGCGCAGCGCGGCGAGCCCCGCCTCGCCGGTGGTGGGCCGCCACACGAAGGAGCGCCCCGCGCGTTCCCGGGTGACGACGTCCTTCGCCAGCAGCCGGGTGAGGATCGTCATGACCGTGGTGTACGCGAGGTCGCCGCCGACGCGCTCCTGCACCCAGGCCGCGCCGACAGGACCGCGCGCCTCGTGCAGGGCCGCGAGCACCTGGGCCTCGAGCTCGCCCTGCCCGCGCCTGCGCAGCCGTGCCTCGGGCCGCCCGCCTTCGTCCTGCGTCCTGTCCTGCGCCATACCGTGCCCTCACCTCCCACCGCGCCGCGTACGTCGCTCGCGGGGAGTGTCACATCGTATCGGTCGGGGTCGTCGACTCGGCTCCGGATATTTCTACACTCGTGTAGATTTTAGGTTCCGGTCCGCAACCGGGGCCGGGACGATTTCCCGTACGGACCACGTACGGATCACGCACAGACCACGTACAGACCACGTACAGACCACTTACAGACCACAGCAGGAGGACACCGTGGGAGTTTCCCTGGCCAAGGGCGGCAACGTTTCGCTGAGCAAGGAGGCGCCGGGTCTGACGGCCGTACTGGTGGGCCTCGGCTGGGACGTGCGGACCACGACGGGCACCGACTACGACCTGGACGCGTC
>NZ_JBIRHJ010000005.1:0-111689 GCF_044328435.1 Streptomyces sp. NPDC017940
CGCTCCGGACCAGCACCCCGCTCCACCAACAAACGCGCCAGACGATTCGCCCGCGCATTCACCTCGGCATACGACAGCTCCACACCCTCGAACACAAGCGCCATCGCCTCAGGAGTCCGCGCCACCCGCTGCTCGAACGCCTCCGGCAGCGACACCCACGCAACCTCGACCTTCGTGGCGTTCCGAACCTCCAGCAGCTCACGCCGCTCGACATCCGACAGCACCTCCAGCCCACTCACGCGAACATTCGCATCAGCCACAACACCGGCCAGCACACGGCCGAACCGCTCCACCAACCCCTCGACCGTCCCCCGGTCGAACAGATCGACGGAGAACTCCAGGAACCCCGTCAGACCGGCGGGCACGCCGTCGCCGTGCTGCTCGGTGATGTTGAGGAGCAGGTCGAACTTCGCCGTCCGGGTGTCAAGTTGGTCGATCTTTGTGGTGAGGCCGGGGAGTTCGAAATGGGGCGCAGCGTTGTTCTGGAAGGCGAGCATCACCTGGAACAGCGGATGGGAGGCCATGGAGCGGACCGGGTTGAGGACCTCCACGAGGTGCTCGAACGGCACATCCTGGTGCGCGTACGCCGCCAGGTCCGTCTCACGCACCCGCTCCACCAGCTCACGGAACGTCGGGTCACCCGACAGGTCGGTCCGCAGCACCAGCGTGTTCACGAAGAACCCGACCAGGTCATCCAGCGCCTCATCCGTACGCCCCGCGATCGGCGTACCGATCGGGATGTCCGTCCCCACGCCCATCCGCGACAGCAGAGCAGCGAATGCGGCCTGCACCACCATGAAGAGGCTGGCGTCGCTCTCCTGGGCCAGGGCAGCCAGAGCCCGATGCGTCTCGGGGCCGATCCCGACCGGCACGCTCTCGCCCCGGTGGGAGGACAGGGCCGGGCGGGGCCGGTCCGCGGGCAGGTCGAGATGCTCCGGAATAGCCTCCAAAGCCTGTGCCCAATAGGCGAGTTGATGTGAGAGCCGACTCTTGGGGTCGTTCTCGTCGCCGAGAATGCGGTGCTGCCACAGGGTGTAGTCCGCGTACTGGACCGGCAGCGGCTTCCAGTCCGGGGACTTTCCCGCCACCCGCAGCTCGTACGCCGTCACCAGGTCCCGTGCGAGCGGGACCATCGACCAGCCGTCGCCCGCGATGTGGTGCATCACCAGGAGCAGCACGTGCTCGGTCGCGCTGAGGGTGAAGGCTGTTGCACGCAGTGGCAGTTCGAGGGTCAGGTCGAAGGTGTCGGCGGCGGCGCGGGTGAGCAGGTCCGGCAGGTCGTCGGCGGTCGCGGAGGCTGTGGCCAGGAGGTTGGCGGGGATCTCGTCGGGGTCCAGGACCTTCTGGTAGGGCGCTTCGTCCGGCCCTTCCGGGAAGACGGTGCGCAGCGACTCGTGCCGGACGACGACGTCGCGCAGCGCGGCAGCCAGCGCCTCGCGGTCCAGGTCGCCGGTGAGGCGTACAGCGAACGGCATGTTGTACGCGGTCGACGCCGGTCCTTCGAGGCGGTTGAGGAACCACAGCCGACGCTGCGCGAAGGAGAGCGGGAGCCAGTCGGGTCGCTGCGCGGGGACGAGGCCGACGCGGGTGGCCTGTTCGGCCGCGTCGACGCGCCGCGCGAGGCGGGCCACGGTGGGCGCCTCGAACAGGGCGCGTACCGGCAGTTCGACACCGAGTTCGGTATGGACCCGGCTGAGCAGCCGGATCGACGTCAGGGACTGGCCGCCGAGCTCGAAGAAGCTGTCGTCGATGCCGGGCATGTCGACGCCGAGGACCTCGGCGAACGCTCGGCAGAGGGTTTCCTCGCGTGGGGTGCGCGCGGTGCGCCGGGCCGTTGCTGCCGCGGGGGCCGGGAGCGGCAGCGCCGCGCGGTCCAGGGTGTGCCGGGCGGTGACGGGGAACGCATCGAGCACGACCACGGCCGTCGGCGCCTGTGCCTCGGGCAGGCGTTCGGCGGCGTGGAGCCGGATCGCCTCAGGGTCGGCTTCGGTCCCGGCCGGCGGCACGACATAGGCGGTGGTGACGGCGGTCCGGTCCCCGTCCTCGCGGACGACGGCCACCGCCTGACCGGCGTGCGGGTGAGCGGCGACGGCGGCGGCGACCTCCGTATGCCAATCGGCGACGCTTCCGAACTCCACTGCCCGGCCTACGAGCTCGAGGCTTCCGTCGGCACGCCAGCGCGCAAGGTCGCCGCTGCGGTACATCCGCTCCCCCCGCACGCCGTGCGGGTCGGCGACGAGGCGCTCGACGGTCGGCCCGGGACTGCCCGCGTAGCCGCGCGCCGACTGCTGCCCAGCCACGTACAGTTCACCGGTCGCGCCGACGGGTGCAAGGCGCAGCGAGGCGTCCAGGACGTACACCCGGGTTCCGGGTACGGGCCTGCCGATCGAGGCGCCACCGGGCTGAGCCGCGGTCTCGGCGTTCCCGGCCGTGGCGTGCACGGCGGTTTCCACCGGCGCGTACCCAGTGCACAGGGCGGCGCCGCCCAGTACGTCACCGAAGCGTGCGGCGACATGAGGCGCAAGGGATTCACCGTCGCAAACGACAGTGCGCAGGGAGGAGTATGTCTCCGTGCCCAGCTCGTCGAGGTGGGCGAGGAGGGCGGCCAGCACCGTCGGGGTGGTGTGCAGGGCCGTGATCTCCCGGGAGGCGATGTCCGCGGCCAGGTCGGCGGCGACGCTGGCCGCGTCGCGCGGGGCCGCCGCGCGGTCGGGGACGACGAGCGTCGCCCCGCCGCCCAGCGCCCAGTGGCACTCCCACAGCGGCGAGGTCCCCTGCAGGACGCGGTCGCCGGGGCCCTGCGGGTGGCGGGCCCGCAGCCAGGCGAGCTGGTTGGCGAGTGCCGCATACGTGGTGATCAGGCCCGTCGAGCGGCTCACCTGCGCGGGGTGTGAGGGCAGCAGCGGCGCGGTGCGGTCCGCGTCGGTGACGTCGGCGTCCGACCGGTCGGCCAGCGCCTCCTCGGTGCGGGGCTCGCCCAGGCTGATGCGGGGCCGGTTCGGGGCAACCGGCCCTGGCGCGTGTGCGGAGGTGAGCACGCACACCGCCCGCGCCGCCTCCAGGACGTCAGTGTACGCGTCGGTCCCCCCGTCGGCCTCCGGGTCCAGCACCAGGCACGCCGCCCCCGCCTTCGCTACCGCGAGCAGCGCCACGGGCCAGTCTGCGGACCGGTTCCTGACCACGGCGACGGTGCGCTCCGGGCCCACGCCGTGCTCGATGAGGAGCTGGGCGACCCGGTTGGCGCGGGCGTTCAGCTGCCCGTACGAGAGGACGGCGTCCTGCGCGAGCACTGCGGGCGCGTCCGGGGTGCGCTGCGCTAGCTCGGATATCCGCTCCACCGTCGCCGCGGTCCACTCCTGCGCGGCCGTGGCGTTCCAGGCTTCGAGGAGCAGCTTCCGTTCCTGGGCGGGCACCACGTCCAGCTCGCCGACGGCGCGGGCCGGCTCGGCCAGGGCCGCGGCCAGGGTGTGCTTGAACCGGGCGAGGTGCCAGGTGAGTTCGTCGGTGGTGTACAGGGTCTCGTTGCCGTCGAGGTGGATGACGAGCTGTTCGCCGCGTGCCGTGCCGTAGATGTCGAAGGCCAGGTCTTCGAGGGGGCCGTTGCCGAGGTTGAGAAGCTGGCCGGGGTGCCCGTCGAAAGTGAGGCCGTCCTGAAGGCCCATGATGTTGACCAGCGGCCCGAAGGAACCGGAGGTGTCGGGGGACGGCGCGAAGTGGCGCTGGAGGTCCTCTTGGCGGTACCGCTGGTGGCGCAGCGCCTCCTTAACCGCCTGGGTGGTGCGCCCGATGAGCTGCCCGAAGTCGTCGTCCGCGCGGACGACGAGCCGGAGCGGCACGACGTTCGCGGTCATGCCGGGGGTGCGGCGGGCAGTGAGGGTGACGCGGGCGGTGACGGGGAAGCCGAGCATGACGTGGTCGGCGCCCGTTATGCGGTGCGTGTATAGCGCGACGGCGGCCGTGAGGACCACGGACCAGTGGGTGCGGGCGGCGCGGGCGGCGGCGACGAGGTCGTCGTTGAGGTCCGCGGCGAGGCGGATGGTGGCGCGCAGCGAGGAACCGCGCGAGGTGGCGGTGCGACGCGACAGGCTGAACCGCGCGGGGCGGTCGGCCAGTTGGGCTACCCAGTACGCCCGGTCCTCGGCGAAGTCCGGTGAGGAGCGGTACTCCTTGTCCTCCTCCACGAGTCCAGCGAGGGTCCCGAACGTCGGGTCACCGCAGGGACGTTGTTCCGCGAAGGCGGTGTAGATCTGCGCGACACGACGGGTGAACAAGGAGGCGCCGTAGCCGTCGATGACGGCGTGGTGGGCACGCGTGTACCAGAGGTGGCGGTCAGGCGAGAGGCGGAACAGGGCCAGGTCGTAGAGCCGGTCGGCGAGCAGGTCGACGGACCGGGCGCGGTCCTCGCGCATCCAGCGCAGGGCGGTCTCGGCAGGAT
Source organism: Streptomyces sp. NPDC017940 (assembly GCF_044328435.1). Taxonomy (NCBI): domain Bacteria; kingdom Bacillati; phylum Actinomycetota; class Actinomycetes; order Kitasatosporales; family Streptomycetaceae; genus Streptomyces; species Streptomyces sp. NPDC017940. The sequence goes on from NZ_JBIRHJ010000005.1 coordinate 4,436, forward strand.
CGGGCTCCGCCGACACGTCGTGCCGCGTCAGGGCATCATGGGGGACGGGCATGGGTGTCTGCCACACGCCGTCGGCGTCCTCGGTGAAGCGGACGCGCAGGGCCTCGGCCTCGGTCAGGGCCGAGCCGACGGCGGCCCTGAAGAGGTCCGCGTCGACCGCGCCACGGATGTCGATGCACTGCGCGAGGCTGAAGTCCAGATCGGTGAGCCCCTGCTGGTGAGCGAACCAGACACCGTGCTGCGCGGCGGACAACGGTTGACGAGTGGCTTGTGCGTCAGACACCTGCTACCTGCCCCATGAGTTATGAACGACGGAAAAGGGAGGAACGGAAGGAAGGGGGGAAAGAGAAGCAAGCCAGGGCGGGCGCCGCCGCACGGGTGACCCGCCCTGGCTCGGTTTCTTTCCTCAGGCGTGCGTGTCCATTGCGTCCTGGAGGGATTTGGGCCGCATATCCGTCCAGTTCTTCTCGATGAAGTCGACACAGGTGTTCCGGTCCGTCTCGTCAAGCACAGTCCGCCAGCCCTTGGGAACCTCGATGAAACTGGGCCACAGCGAGTACTGTTCCTCCTCGTTCATGAGGACGAGGAACTTTCCCTCGGTGTCGTCAAAGGGGTTCGTCACACCACAACCTCGGTTTCGATAGTGGGGCCGGTGACGTGGAGAACGCGACCCCGCAGCTGGCTCGATAACGTTCACAAGCCCGAGGAGCCCACCTCATCACGGGCTTTCATCACTTCGATATCGTGTGGTCATTCCTGGATTCTCATGTGCGATCGAGGGTCTTCTCCGGGGCCTTCGGGAGCTATCCTTTAGCCTCCATCACACGAACTGCCGCGAGACCGAGGGGAGCATCAGTGAAGCTGCACGAACTTCTGGGAACATCAGATGGGTGCGCAGTACCCGATTCCTTTGCCCTGTACGAGATCGCGGTCGGCCACTCATCGGCCGCGTCCTCCGTCAAAGCAGCCATGAGCGCCGGAGAACTCCGCCTCGTGATACCCGCAGTCACTTTTGCGGTTTCCTGTGCCATGCGCACTTGTTGGGACGAATACTGCACGAAATCCCATCAGTCGGGCGTCGGTACGGCCGTGCAGGGGCTGCTCGGCCGCGGCGACGTCGAACTGCTGGAGCTGACCCCGCAGGACGCGGCGTCAGCAGGCAAGCTGTACGCCAGATCGGTGGACCGGCACATCGAGGGTCCGGAAGTCCTCGCGGCCTGCCACTCCTCGTACGCGGCGGGCGTGCGCAACGCACCACTGCTCTCCACAGGCCGCGCCTCGTACTGCTACGTGGCCACCCTGGGCGAGGCCGAACGGAGTCAGATCCGGTTGATCTGACGCTCGGTCGGATCCGGCCGCCCGGCCCTCAGCGCCTCGCGGCCGTACATCCCTTCCACCCAGTTCTCCTGGTAGACGGTGTCGAGATAGCGCTCACCCATGTCCGGTGAGATCGCAACGCAGATGAGTCCGGTGCGCCGGCCCTTCGCGTCGAGCCATTGCTCGGCGCCGCTGACCACTGTGCCGGTGGACCCACCGAAGACGAATCCGCCCCCGGCGAGGCGATGGCACATCCGCACCGTCTCCCGCTCCGGCACGAGGATCACCTCGTCGACGAACTCCTCGTCCAGCAGGGGCGGTCGGACACCGGAACCGAGTCCGGGAATCATACGTGGCCCCGGCGGATGCCCGAACGCCACGGAGCCCACGCTGTCCACGGCCACGATGCGTACGTTCGGGCGGTGTTCCCGGTACCAGCGCGCGCACCCCATCAGCGTGCCCGTGGTGCCCGCCCCGACGAACAGCACGTCGAGGTCCGGGAAGGCGCGGTCGACGGCCGGCGCGGTGTGCCGGTAGTGCGCTCGCCAATTGGCCGCGTTCTCATACTGGTTGAGCCACACGTACCGGTCGTCTGCCGCGCACAGGCCGCGCACGTAACGGATGCGGGCGGCGAGGAATCCGCCTTCGTCGTCGGGCTCGGTGACGGTGTGCACCGTGGCGCCGAGCACCGTCATGAGGCGCTTGGCCGCCAGGTTGCAGCGGGAGTCGGTGACGCAGACGAAGCGGTGGCCCTTGGCGGCGGCGATCACGCTGAGCGCGATGCCGAGGTTTCCCGACGAGGACTCGACCAGGACGGAGTTCGGCGCGATGAGGCCGTCCCGTTCGGCGGCCTCCACCATCTCCACGGCGGCCTTCTGCTTGATGGATCCGGTGAAGTTGAAGCCCTCGCACTTGAGGAACAGGGGCATTCCGAGCACGGTAGAGAGATCGACGTACAAGTCGTCCTGGTAGAACTCCTGGGGCGCCGAGATGACCGGCACGTGGCCTCCCCGCCTCAGCCGTAGCGTCGCATCTCGTGGAAGAAACCATCGACGACGTGCAGTTCGCCGGCCGCCGCGACCGTGTCGTAGATGTGCCTGCCGAGCACCAGGTCGAGCACCCCGAGGCCGAACGGCGAGAACACGACGGGCCGTTCGGTGCCCGGGTGCAGTGCGCCGGTCAGGACGTCGTGGAGCGTTCCGTCGACGAACTCCCGGTTGTCCACCCGCTGTTCGGCCAGGTGCACAGAGGTGTCGGCCTTGAGGCAGTGGTCGATGTCGTCGACGATGTTGGTGGCCGCGAGCACCACCTCCGGTGCCAGGTCACGCAGCGACAGATGCAGCACCAGCGGGTTGTGCGCGAACCAGCCGGGTTCGGTGACGTGCGGCGTCCCGGCCACCGTCGCGAAGACCACTAGGTCCGAGGAGCGGATCAGCGACTCGGCGTCGTCGTGCATCGTGACCGGCCCGGTCTCGTCGGCGCGGCGCAGATAGTCCCCGAACCCGGCGGCGTGCTCCGGGGAGAGGTCGTGCACGCCGATCTCATCGAACGACCATCCCGTGCCCGCCAGATACGTGTGAACGTAGCGGGCGATCAGGCCGACGCCGAAGAACCCGATCCGGGCGGGGCGGCCGCCGCGGGCCGCCGCGATCCGGTCCGCGGCGAGCGCCGCGGAGGCCGCGGTGCGCGCGGCGCTGATGATGGAGCTCTCCAGGCAGGCCAGCGGGTAGCCGGTGTCGTGGTCGTTGAGGATGAGGACCGCGGAGGCCCGGGGGATGCCTCGCTCGACGTTCGCCGGGAAGCTGGAGATCCACTTCAGGCCGTCGGTGGGGACGTCGCCGCCGACCGAGGCAGGCAGGGCGATGATGCGGGACGACGGCCGGTCGGGGAAGCGGAGAAAGTACGAGGGCGGGTTCACGGTCTGTCCTTCGCCGTGCCACCGGTAGGCGGCCTCGATGAGGTCGACCACCTCCCGGTGCCGGCCGTCGAGGACGTGCTGCACCTGGGTTCCGGAGATCACAGAGAACGACGGTGTAGCGTACTGCTCGGGCATGGAGAAGCTCCCTGAGGGTTCCTGGGGTGTCAGCTGGTAGTCGCAGGCCGCGCGTGGCCGGGCAGGCGCGTCGGGTCGCCGAAGAGCGCGACGACGTCGCGTTCGCCTTCGTAAGCCTCGCGGCTGTGCGCCATGCGCAGGTTGTCCATGACGAGCACGTCGCCGGTCTGCCACGGCTCGCGCGCGGTGGCCGCCGTGTACGTGGCGTTGATGGTCTCGATCACAAATTCCGGGATGGGCGTGCCGTCGCCGTACCGGGTGGTGAAGGGCAGCGCGTCCGGGCCGTACAGGGACAGCAGGTACTCCCTGACCGCCGGGTCCATCGTCAGCTCGTTGAGGAACGCGATCTGGTTGAACCAGAGGCGCTCCCCCGACGCAGGGTGCCGCACGACGGCCGACCTGCGCTGCACCGTGCGCAGCGAGCCGTCCGCCATCCACCGGTGGTCCAGGGCGCGCTCGCGGCAATACACCGACACCTGGTCGGCGTCCTTGGTGCCGAACGCCTGAGCCCAGCCGAGGCCGACGTCTCCGTAGTGCCGGGCGAGCAGCCAGCCGTCCCGTTCAAAGGGCTCGACCAGTTCGGCGGGCAGGGCGTCGAGGACGGCCCGCGCATCGGCCACACCGGTGGCGCCGCCGCTGCGGGGTGCCCGCAGGCAGCCGAAGAGGGCGATGGCGGGGACCTGAGCCGCGTAACTCAGCTCGTGGTGCATGCACATCGGCTCGTCGACCGGCCACAGCGACGCCGAGTACACGCCGTGCCCGAGGTCGTCGCGGGCGGCGAAGCTCTCGCGTTCGCGCATCGGCGTCACGTCTAGCGCGTGCGCCACGGCGGCCAGGTCGGCCGGGGCGGCCAGGCCGAGGCCGCGGACGAGGACCGCGCCGTGCCGGCCGAGCGCTTCGCGTACGTCCTTCGCAGGCACGTCGCGGCCGGGTGGTTCGAGAATCGGCGTGCGCCCCTCGTCGAGGACGAGGCGCGAGCCGTCGGGGAGTGTTTCGCCGTGCGCAGTGGTGTCGGTCATAGGGGGTCAGCCGTCCGTCCTCGTGCTGTCGGGCGCCGCGGCAGCGGCCTGGTGCGTCGCGGCCTTGCCGTCGAGGAGCGCCGCGAGGTCGGCGAGCCGCGGAGTGTCCCGCAGTTCCCGGGGGGAGAGCGCGCGGTCGAGCGCGATGGCCAGGCGGACGAGGGAGAGCGACGTGCCGCCGAGGCCGAAGAAGTCGGCGTCGCGTCCGATCCGCTCGGCGGGCACCTTGAGGACCTCGGCCCACAACGCCGCGAGCCGCCGCTCGACCGCCGTCCGCGGTGCCATGCCGACGGTGTCCCCGGTGCCCGGCTCGCCGGCGTCCGTGCCCCGTTCACCGGCGACGCGCGTCAGGGCCTTGCGGTCGGTCTTGCCGTTGCCGGTCAGCGGCAGCTCGGGCAGGCGGTGGAAGCGGCTCGGCACCATGTACGCGGGCAGAGTCTCGGCGAGCGCCGCCACGAGCGCGTCCGAGGTCAGTTCCGTGGAGCCGGTCCAGAAGGCCACGAGCCGGCCGGCGCCGCCGGTGCCGGTCACGACGACGGCGCTGTCGCGCACGCCGGGTATCGTCAGCAGTCGGTTCTCGATCTCACCAATCTCGATGCGGAAGCCTCGGATCTTGACCTGCGCGTCGCGGCGCCCGAGGAACTCCAGTCGTCCGCCGATCAGCCAGCGTCCGATGTCGCCGGAGCGGTACAGGCGCGCTCCTGGGACGTGCGGGTCGGAGACGAAGGCGGCACGGGTGCGCTCCTCGTCGTTGACATATCCGCGGCCCACGCACACACCGGAGAAGACGATCTCGCCGGGCGAACCGAGCGGGACGGGCCGCAGCGACTCGTCGACCACGTACACGCGTACGTTGGCGACGGGCCTGCCCAGGGGCACCGACGCAGCGTCAGGCACGCCCGTCATCACCTCGTGGTTTGTGTCGTCCGACGTCTCGGTGAGCCCGTACGCGTTGACCAGCGCCTTGTCCGGGAAGGCCGCGAACCAGCGCTCGGCAAGCTCCTTCTTGAGCGCCTCGCCGGTCGCCGACACACAGCGCAGCCGCGGCAGCGGGCGCGGTGCGTGGTCGAGTTCGGTGAGCATCGTCTCCAGATAGGAGGGCACCACCTGGAGGACCTCGACCCGCTCCTCGGCGAGGGTCTCGACAAGGAGCGCGACGTCCTCGACGGCCGACTGGTCAACGACGACGGTGCGCCCGCCGACCGTGAGGGCCGCCACGAGCTGCCACAGGGAGATGTCGAAGCACTGGGGTGCGGTCTGTGCCACGGCCGTGCCCGCCGTGATGCTGAGGTCGTCGATCTTGGCGAGGACGTGGTTGAGGAAGCCCGCGTGCTCGCACACGGCGCCCTTCGGAGTTCCGGTCGAGCCGGACGTGAAGTAGATGTACGCGCTCTGGTCCGCAGCCACCGGTACGCCAGGGTCGGCATCCGGACCGGCGCGGAGGGCGTCGAGATCGTCGACGCGTACGCCGGGCAGCCGTGCCGACGCCTCGTCGAGGCCGCGGGAGAGGCCGCGCCGGGTGAGCGCGTGGCGGCAGCCGCTGCGCTCCAGCATGTCGGTGACGCGGTCGGCGGGGAACTGCGGCTCCACGGGGAGGTAGACGCCGCCCGCCTTGAGGACGGCGAGGACGGCCGCCAGCCACTCCAGGTCGCGCTCGACTAACACAGCGACCACGTCCTCGGCGCGCAGCCCGGCGTCGAGGAGGGCGTGGGCGACCTGGTTGGCGCGCTGGTTGAGCCGACGGTACGTCCACGGTGTGCCGTTGTGAACGGCCGCGACGTCGTCGGGGCGCTGGCGCACCTGCTCCTCGAAGAGCTCGTGGACGCGCAGGTCGGGCAGTTCTCTGGCGGGACCGGCCAACCCCAGTGTCTGGTAGGTGACTTCGTCGGGAGTGAGGGGGCTCCACGCATGGTGGTCCGTGTCCGGTGCGCTGCTCAGCGCGTCCAGGGCGTTGAGCAGATACCCCGCGATCCGGCCGGCCTGGTCAGCGCCCACGGCCGCGGTGCGGTGGCGGAGCACGAGCGCCAGCTGGTCGCCGCCCGGGGATAGGCCCACCGCGAGGACGGTGTCCGGTGCGAGGTCCCCGGCCACAGGGGCGCGGCCGGGGACGAACAAAGCGTCGTAGAAGGGGCCGCTCCCGCCGGTCCGGCTATCTTCGGGGAAGTCGGGGAGGTGGCACAGGACGTCGGCCCGGGTCCGGGCCGTGTCGTCGAAGAGCCGGGCCCAGGTGCCGTCGTTGACGGACACCCGGCAGGGCACCGCGTCCCCGGCGTCGGCGGCCGACGGCGGCAGCAGGCCGATGACCACCACCTGGTCGGCAGTGACCTGCGCCAGGACCTTGACGCAGGCGGTGAGGACCGCGGTGTCCAGGGACGCCCCGGACCGCTCGCATAGGCGCCGCAGCGCGTGCGCGAGCGGCTCGGGAACCGCGGCCCGCCAGACGGCGGTCGCCTCCGGGCCGTCATGCGGCACGGGGTAGCCAACGGCTCCGACGGGGTCCGATGAGCGCTCCGGCCACCGGGGCAGCGCGGTGAAACCGCCGCCGGTGAGCACACGTTGCCAAAACGCCAGAGGCGCAGTCTCCACACCAGTACCTTCCGTGCGCGCAGCCACTCCTGCGGAACCGTCGCTTCCTTCACAAGACGCGCAAGACGCTAGATGCCGCCGTTATCAGTGGGATATCGACAGACCCGTACCCGTCAGATGCATCCCGGAGAGGCGGTTGAGCGCGGCCTGCCGGGTCTGGTCGGATTCCTCGGCCAGCGCCCGTTCGCAGGCGAAGGGCCGCACCAGCTCGTGGAAGGCGTAGCGCAGCGCCCCACTGGCATCCGTGCCGACCACGGTCAGCAGATGCATGTCGAAGAGCTGTTCCATCGCGTCCTCCGCCGCCACATGGTCGACGGCGAGCAGCACGGCTCCGGCGTGGGCCGTGAAGTCCGGCGCGTCCAGCAGGCCCAGCATGCGGCACATGCGGGCCGCCTCCTCGGGCAGGCTGCGATAGCCGCGCTCCAGGCCCTGCCGCACCTCCAAGCCGCCGGCGCTGAGTTCGTCGAGACGGCGGCTCCCCTTGGCCAGCCGGTGCACTAGATGCCGTACGGACCAGTGGGGTTTGGCGGCGAGCCGGCCGGCGGCCGCCCGCAGTGCGAGGGGCAGCCTGCCGCACAGGCGGCCCAACTCGTACACGGCCGAGGTGTCTTCGAGGACGCGCCGCTCACCGATGATCCGCGCCACGAGCTCCACCGCCTGCGCGTCCGGCAGCGGGCCGAGGTCGACGCGGACCGCGCCGATGCCCACGGCCATCGGGTCCTGCCGCCCACCGGTGGTCGCCACGACCCGCGAGGGGCCGCTGCCGGGCAGGAACGGCTGAATGTGCACCAGGCTGCAGGCATTGTCGAGGACCACCAGGACGCGCCGGTCGGCCAGCAGGCTGCGGTAGAGCGACACGCACTCATCGGGGCGGTCCGGGACCAGCTCCGCCGCGACACCGAGGACCCGCAGGAAGCGGCCGAGTAGCGCATGCACCGTGGCGGTCGGCTGTGTCCACTCGTACTGGGACAGGTCGGCGTAGAGCTGCCCGTCGAGGAAGTGCCGCGAGACGCGGTGCGCCCAGTACGCGACGAGGCTCGTCTTGCCGACTCCGGCGGCGCCGGCGACGATGCCCGCGCGTGGCCGGGTGGTGCTGGAGAGTGCTCCGTCGCCCGCGTCGGCCACCAGGGTGTCCAGGACGGCGAGTTCCGCCTCGCGTCCCAAAAACTCCGGTACAGCAGCGGGCAGTTCCGCCGGCAGGGCGCGCCGCCCGGGCCGGGGTTCGCCGTCGCCGCGGAGGGAGAGATCGGGAGCGTCCTGGAGGATGGCACGGTGCAGCTCGTGGATGGACGCGCTCGGCTCCATCCCGATTTCCTCGACGAACCGTCTGCGCCAGCTGCGGAAGCCCTCCGCTGCCTCCGCCCGGCGCCCGGAACGGTACTGTGCGAGCATGAGGGTGTGCCGCAGCTTCTCGTGCAGGGGCTGGTCGTCGGCCAACGCCGAGAGTTCGGGCAGCACCTCCTGGTGGCGGCCGAGCGCGAGCTCCGCGTCGAACAGTGCTTCGTAGGCGGCGAGGCGCTCCGCCTCTAAGCGCGTCGCCTCGTCCTCGACCACCTGCCCCGCGACACCAGACAGGGCGGGCCCGGTCCACAGGTCCAAGGCCTTCCGGTACAGCCCGACGCCCTCGTCAACGCGGCCCAGACGGATACTCTCGGTGGCCTCTGCGGAGACGGCAGCGAAGTCGCGGACGTCGAAGGTGCACGCGCTCGTCAGGATTCGGTATCCGGGGTGGGTGGTCTCTATGACCGGGTCGTCGAAGAGCGCCGCCCGGAATGCCTTGCGTAACGCCCCGACGCAGATGGCCACTTGGGTCCGGGCCGTGTTCGGCGGCCGGCCCCCCCACACCGCGTCCACGAGGCTGTCCACGGAGACGACACGGCCCCCTGCCAGCACGAGCATCGCGAAAATGGTGCGCTGGCGTGGGCCGGCTATCACAACAGGATGTCCGTTGACGGTCGCCGACAGGGCACCCAGAACCTTTATTGCGATCGTTTCGTGCGTGACTTCGTCCGCGGCCTGGTCCGCGGCATCGGAGGAAGCCATGCAATCACTCACCAAATCCACCCTGTTACCCCCGTCGCAAGTGGAACTACCTGGTCACTATAGGCACGCCGTTCATCCGGGACGGGGGTGGGTTTCGCCTATGTGCGGCAGCCCCTTCTGCGGGCCGTTCACCAGTGCACCCGAAGGGACTTGAGGCCGCGGGTCGCCGCGGCGGGCTTCCAGTCGAGACGGTCGATGTCTTCGGCGAGCGCGAGGTGCGGGAAGCGGTCGAGGGTCAAACGGATGACCGTTGCCAGCTGCAGTCGGGCCAGCGGGGCGCCAAGGCAGCGGTGCACTCCGCGACCGAAAGTGAGGTGGGGGTTTCCGGCGGGTTTTTCGGAATCGTCGCGGGTTCGGTTTGCGCCCATGAGGAATACCAGGACCGGTTCTCCCGGTGAAATGGTGACATCCGCCAACTGGACGGGGTCGGTGACTGCGCGACTGAAGCTGAGGGGCGCCGAGGGGTTGGTGCGTAGAAGTTCCTCGACCTCGGCCGGGACGAGACCGGGGTCGGCGCGCAGGGCGGCGGCGCGAGCGGGGTCGTGCAGCAGGCTGAGGAAGACGAGGGTGATCTGGTCGGCGGTGGAGTCGTAGCCGGCCATGAGGAGCGCCAGGGAGAGGGTGACGAGCTCACGGTTCGTCAGCTTCCCTTCCTCGTCAGCCGCTTGGATTAGGGCGCTGATGAGGTCGCCGCCGGGCTCCCGGCGTTTGCTGCCGATGAGTTTCGTCATGTAGTGGGTGATGAGGAACGCCCGGGTGCGGCTCTCGGCGCCCTCTCCTTCGAGGTCGAAGAGGACTGGCACCCACTCCCGGAAGCTCTCGCGGTCGGCCTCGGGGACGCCGAGCATGTGGCAGAGCACGCTGAGTGGGAGCGGTGCGGCAAGATCGGCGACCAGGTCCGCCGGCTGCCCGCCTGTGGCCATGGCGTCCAGGAGCTCGCTGGCGCGGGTCTCGATGAACGGGCCGAGAGCGCTGATACGGCGCTCGGTGAAGGCCCCCGCCACGATTCTGCGCAGCCGGGCGTGCTCCTTGCCGTCGAGGCTGACGATGGAGTCGGGTGACGGGTCGATGCTGGCCACCTTCGGCACGCCTGGCGCGACGGCGGCCGCGCGGCTGAACCGCGGGTCGGCGAGCACCTGGCGGGCGAGGTCGTAGTCGGAGACCGCCCAGACACCCACGCCGTTCGGCATGTGCATCCACTGGACGGGGGATGTGCCCTCGGGGTCACAGGGAATGGGAAGCGGGCCGACCGGCAGCCCGTCAAGCACATCTCTGGAATTCGACATCCCCGCACATCCCCCCATCGTGACACGTCGCTGGGCACGATGCACCCGCCATCTATCACTTCGTTTTCATTCATATATCGCCGGATGAAACCGGAACAACCCTGAACCCGGTCATGCCTGGTGAAAGGAGTCGGCAACCGATAACGCCGAATACTTCGACACATTGCCGCTTGCCACGACGGAGATCCGTGGCCTAGGGTCGCGATTACCGTGACCGGACCAGGTCTGAGGCGGCAGGATACGACCGAGCGAAATTTCATGGTTGCACTAAGACTCGTGCGCGAATTGTCGCAGCTGCCACATACCCGCGCCCATTTCCGCACACATCACGGAATGCTGGAGTTCCATCGAAATTCCAACCGGAACCCGCATGCACCGGAAATCGATGACGCGCATCCTGTCGGGCCATTCTCGGAAGGAACCCCCGATGTCCAGTACCCATGACGAGATCGTCCAGCGCCTTTCGGATGCGCTGGGCATCGAGAAATCGCTCATCACCCCCGACATCACCTTCGTCGAGCTGAAGATCGACTCGTTGGCGCTCGTCGAGTTCTCCGTGATCCTGGACGAGGAGTACGGCGTGCCGCCGCTGCAGCTGACGCCGGACAGCACCATCGGGGAGGCGGTGGCTCTCGTGGAGGCGGCGATGAGCAGCCGGACCGAGGCCTCCTCGTGAACGCCTCCTCAGCAGTGGCCGTGACCGGCCTCGGCCTGGTCTCCCCGCTCGGCATCGGCGTCGAGGCCAACTGGGCGGGGCTGCTGGCCGGCGCCTCGACCGCCGCCACCGACCCCCTTCTGGAAGGCCTGTCCGTCGACTTCTGCTGCGCCGTACCCGGCTTCGACGGGGACGCCCTGCTCGGCCGCGCGCTCTCCTGGCGCCTTGAGCCCTACGCGAAGATGGCGCTCGTCGCCGCCCGGCAGGCCGTGGCCGACGCAGGGCTCGCCCCGGAGTCCTGGGACGGGGCGCGGGTCGCGGTGATCCTTGGCGTGGGCGGCACCAGCACCCAGCACTGGGACAGACAGTCCAAGCACTTCGCCGCCGAGAATCACTCCCGTGTGTCGCCGCTGTTCATCTCCCGTTGCCTGACCGGCATCACGGCCGGCGAGATCAGCACGGACCTGGGCGCGTTCGGCCCCAGCCTGAGCGTCAGCACGGCCTGTGCCTCCGGCGCCACGGCCATTGGCCTCGGGCGGGATCTGCTGCGGGCCGGCAGTTGCGACATCGCCGTCGTCGGTGGCGCCGAGTCCGGCCGGGCGCGGATCGCCAGCATCGGCTTCAGCCGCATGGGCGCGCTGTCGACGCGCGGCGCGGCTCCCGCCGAGGCCTCCCGCCCGTTCGACGCGGAGCGGGACGGCTTCGTGCTCGGTGAGGGCGCGGGCATGCTCGTCCTGGAGCGGGCCGAGGACGCGCGGGCCCGCTCGGCGCGCGTCCGTGGCCATGTCGCCGGGTACGGCGCCTCCGCCGACGCCCACCATTACACGACGCCCGATCCCGAGGGCCGCGGCACGGAGCTCGCCACGCGCACGGCCCTCGCCGATGCCGGTCTGACGGCGGCCGACATCGGGCACATCAATGCCCACGGTACCGCGACGCCGCTCGGTGACGTCGCGGAGGCGGGCATGCTCGCCCGCGTGTTCCCGCACGCCCCGCCGGCGACGGCCACCAAGAGCCTGACGGGACACACCCTGGGCGCAGCCGGAGCCCTGGAGGCGGCCTTCACCCTGCTGACGCTGGCGAACCAACAGGTGCCGCCCACCGCCAACTTGGAGCGGGTGGACGATGCGGCAGCCGGGCTCGACCTGGTGGCCGACAAGCCCCGGGACGTGTTCACCACCAGTGCGCTCAGCACGTCCTTCGGCTTCGGCGGTCAGAACGCCGCCCTCGTCCTCACCTCCGCCTGACGCGCACCGGCCCCGCACGGCCCGCACCTCTTCCCTATGTCACTCAGGAGATTCGTGTCCATGGCCAGCACCGCGGCAGACACTGCCGCCACCTCGCTCGCCGACCTCACGTCCGCCTATGAGAAGGACGGTTGGTGCGAGCCGCCGTTCCGCTTCAGCGACGACGCCGTCGCGCTGTTGCAGGAGCGCGTGCTCTCCATCAGCCGTGAGCAGCGGCCCGAGGTCGTGCACGAGAAGGACAGCGGCATGGTTCGTGCCATCCACGGCTGCCACGCCTTCGACGAGGTGTGTGCGGCCCTCGTCCGCCTGCCCCGGCTGGTGGAACTCGCCGAGGAGCTCGCCGGCGGGCCCGTCTACGTCTATCAGTTCAAGATCAACCTCAAGCAGGCGCACGAGGGGGCGGCCTGGCCGTGGCACCAGGACTTCGCGTTCTGGCACGAGGAGGACGGCATGCCGAGCCCCGACGCCGTCAACATCGCCGTCTCCCTGGACGATGTCCACGAGGGCAACGGACCGCTCACCGCCATACCGGGCTCGCACCGGCTGGGTCTGCTCGACCTTCCCGAGGGCCGTACGGACGGCGCGGAGTCCGACTGGCGCTCGCATGTGTCGGCCGACCTCGCCTATACCGTGAAGGACGACCGGGCGCAGGCCCTGGCCGCCGAGAGCGGCCGCAAGGTTTTCACAGGGCCGCGCGGTTCCGTCCAGGTCTTCCACCCGAGCATCGTCCACTCATCGTCCAACAACCTGTCGGCAGACCGTCGGGCGCTGCTACTCATCACGTACAACGCCGTCGCCAACTCCCCCGCGCGCCCCACCCGCCCTACCTTCCTGGTCTCCCGGGACACCACACCGGTGGAGCGTCGCGCCGACGAGCGCCTCGACCTGGTGTCGTACTGAAGCGCCGAGCAGAATTGCGAGACATCCGCATGGCGACCGAACCGATCCGACCAGCCGAGAAGCAACCGCAGATCAACCTCGTGGACCCGGACCTCTACGCGACGGGCGACCCGTTCGTCCAGTGGCGCTGGCTCCGCGCCCACGAGCCCGTGTACTGGCACGAGCCGACCGACCTCCCCGGCTTCTGGGCCCTGACGACGTACGACGACGTTCGCACCGCCTACCGGGACGCAACTACGTTCAGCTCCGCCAAGGGCATTCTGCTACGCCCCGACAGCCACGGCGCCGACCCCGGCGGCGGGCGCACCCTCGCGCTGACCGACCCGCCTCGCCACAAGCAGCTGCGCGGACTCGTGGACGAGTGGTTCTCGGTCCGGTCGGTGCGCGCCATCGAGCGCGACATCCAGGAGGTGGCGCATCGTGTGGTGGGCGAGGCCCTCGAACGGGCCACCTGCGACTTCGTCACGGACATCGCCGCCCGCGTCCCGCTCTATGTGATCTGCAAGATGATGGGGATCCCCAGCGCCGACTGGGAACGGCTGTTCACTCTGACCAGCGACGCTTTCGGGGCCAGCGACCCACTGACGCAGCGCCTCGCGCACCTGGACATCCTCGGGTACTTCGACGCCCTGCGGGCGGACAAGGCGAAGAACCCCACGGACGACCTGGTGAGCGCCCTCGCAACAGCCGAGATCGACGGCGAGCCCCTCACCCCGGACGACGTGATCCTCAACTGCGACAACCTTCTCGTCGGCGGTACCGAGAACACTCGCATCGCCGCGTCCGGGGGCATGCTGGCGTTCTTGCACCACCCCGGCCAGTGGCATGCCCTCAGAGATGATCCAGCCCTGTTGCCCTCCGCGGTCGAGGAGGTGCTGCGCTGGACCTCGACCGCGACGCACATCATGCGCACCGCGACGCGGTCGGTGGAGATCCACGGACGACACATAGCCGCCAACGACCGCGTTACGCTCTGGCTGCCCTCAGCCAACCGCGACGAGTCGGTATTCCCCGATCCCGACCGCTTTGACATCCGGCGCAGCCCCAACCGCCACCTGGCACTGGGCTTCGGGGAGCACTTCTGCGTCGGCAGCATGCTCGCTCGCGTCGAACTACGCCACCTCTACAACGAGTTGCTTACCCAGTCAATCAACGTCGAGCTTGACGGCGAGCCGACCCTGCTGAGCTCCATCGTAGTCAATGGCCCTGAACAACTGCCCATCTGCTTGACCTCAACGTGACAGGAACACCACCGCCGCTGCCACCTTGCCCAACTTGACAACTGTTGATGGCGGAAGCGACGCCGACCCCCGTAGCCCTTTCACCAGACTTACCTTCCGGTCCCGGTCAAGCGGCTGCGGGAGAGCCCGCCCTCACTCCAACGGTGATCCGCGAAACGGATCAGCAAGGCGGATCCTTCTCCGGCATGCTGATCGATGTCGGCGGGGCGGGCCTCGATCACGCCGCCCTACACAAACCGCGAGCCCAAAAGGGAGGACGCACTCGTGGGCGACTGGATACGTCGCTTCCACCCCGCACCCAACGCTGGAATCCGTCTGCTCTGTTTCCCACACGCAGGAGGTTCGGCCAGCGTCTACCACACACTCTCGGCCGCCGTCGCCGGCAACATAGAGCCGCTAATCGTGCAGCACCCAGGTTTCCAGGAGCGGCTCGGAGAGCCATTTGCCGAGCGAGCCGAGGAGGTGGTCGCAGCCGTACTCGCCGCACTTCCGGCGCCTGGCGATGGAACGCCGACGATCCTGTTCGGGCATAGCATGGGCGCGCTCTTGGCATTCGAAACCGCGCGACGCCTGGCGGCCGAGGACGAGCGCCGGCCGCCCTGTTCATCTCCGGTCGGCGCGGCCCCTCACTCCCGCAGTGGCCCGCGAGAAGGAAACCAGTGGGCGAGAGGTCCGACGCCGACCTCATCACCTCAGTGCTGCCGGAACGGAACGGTGGACAGCGCGCCTGCTCCACGTCAAGGTCCGATCGCGCGGGCTCCCGCAAGGTTCAACCAGATCGACAACCGCTCGGACCACCGCTACGGACGGGGAGTCTGAAGGCACGCGTAGTTACCTACTGCCGTAGCAGGCAACATTTGGACCTGTTGTGACGTGATGCGCCGTTGCAGTGCTGTGCCGGGCGGCGCGTAACCGTCACCCTGCCCGACCGGCCGAACGAGTACGTGTACGCGAAATCAACGATGACGGAGACAGACGGCTGCTTCGGATCATCCGCCGGGGAACCGGGTCTGTAGTGACCCGGCGGTGTGCCCAGATGGTCCTGCTGTCCGCCCAGGGCATGCCGGTGGCGAAGATCGCCGAGGTCACCTTCACCAGCGCGGAGCGGATCCGGGATGTGATTCCACAATTTCGACGCCGACGGCCCCGACTCGCTGTATCCGAAGTACAAGGGCGGGCCGGCCCAAGCCCTTCACCCTGCCCGAAAGCCGCGGGATCAAGAAGATCGCGAAGTCCAAGCCGAACGGATACGACCTGCCTTTTCAACTTGGAGCCTGACTAAAACTGGCGGACTTCCTGGTTTCAGAGGAGATGGTCGACGACATCAGCCATGAGGGTCTGCGCGTCTGCTCCGCGGCGCCGACGCGAGCGCACCCCTCAGCACGAGCTGACACCCAGGCGGTCGGGCAAACGTTGCCTGCTACGGCAGCAGCTACCCGGCCCACGCAGTCATAGCAAAATCCCCTGTCGATCGCTACATTCCAAGACGATCACTAAACCTGCACCTCAGATCCTCTCCGGATCTCGAAGCTCCCCCTGAAACCCAGCTCAGAGATGCGCCACACCACAGCAAAAAATCCGGAAAAGATCACTAGATCCCCATGTCAGTGCATCATCCATCTAGTGATCGTCAGCAGATTTATCACCGTGCCGACGGAAATAGCCCTCCCTGTCCCGTCTATCGAACGCGTGCGTCATTTGGGCGGTTATCCTGCCGCCAAGCGGCTGCTTTCAGCCGCTCAGAACAGGGCACGCATCATGACGACGCCCCCCGCCACCGGGCAGCGGGCCGGACCCCTCCACCTTCAGCTACCCAAGCGACCAGGTCGGCCTCTATGCCGCCCGCCACCGCAAGACCCAGCAGTACGGGCCCGGCGGATCGCCGCTGTGCCAGTGGTGCGCCGCCCCGGTGATGGCGAAGTGGGGTCCCAGCGTGCGCTTCACCGACACCTGCGGACAGCAGTAGCGGGCCCCCCGGCCGGGGGGTGTGCGGCAGCTCGTGGCGTGGTGCGTCCCGCCGGTGACCGGGGCCGGGTGAGGGTGGCCGTATGGGGCGTGAGACGCCGATGGACCGGGAAGCCGCCGACCGGATCGGCGCCGCAGCCGAACAAGATCCGCAGAGTGCGACCGCCGTGTCCGGGTTCGACGAGCGCGCCGACGCAGCCGCAGAACGCAACGACCCGGGCAGCCACGACTACGACGACGACCAGGACGACGATCCGGACGACAACTGACCGCGGCGCCCGTGCCGTGGTCGCTCCCGGACCCGATGCTCGCGGCCTCGGTGAATGATCCGGAGCTCCCGGAGCGCTGGGCGGGAGAGGTCAAGTGGGACGGCTTCCGCGCGGTGCTGTCCGTCGACGGCGGGCAGGTGGTGCTGCGCTCACGGCGCGGCACCGTCCTGGCGCCCGCCTTTCCCGAGATCGTGAGCACCGCAGCCCGCCAGTTGCCGGACGCCACTGTGTTGGACGGCTTTATGCAGGCTGCCGGTGTGTCTCACGGCCTTGGCGTCTCCTGTTCTTCGGGGCGGGATCATCGGGGCAAGTGCCCCTCGGTCAGGTGGAAAAGGGGCTCAGCGCTTCGCGCTCGACTTCGGCGGTGGGCGGTCGGCCCTGGTGCGGTGCCCATGCAGCAGGGCTACGCCCAGCACGGCCCCGGCAGCTTGGCAGGCGGCCACCGCCAGGAGGAGGCTTCCCGGGCCGGCGGCCTGCCAGAGGCCCGCGAGGACGGCCCCGCCTGCGGCGAAGGTGCTCTTGATGCTTGCTCCCAGGGTGAAGACCTGAGTCCGGGCGCCTTGGGGCGCGTAGCGGTCGCGCCCGGCCAGCAGTGCGGCGAAGAGCGGGCCGGTGCACCACCCGGCCACGGCGAAGCCACCGGCTGCTGCGGTGGCACTGTCCATCCAGGGCACGGCGGCCAGCGGCACCCCCGTCGCCAACAGCATGGTGGCGACAGTCCTTTCGGGGCGCCGGGTACCCCACGGCCGCCAGGCGTAAGCCAGAGAACCGGTCAGCGAGCCGAGGGCCATAGCGGTCATCAGACCGCCTGCCGCCCAAGGTGCCCGGTAGTGGGTGGCGAGCAGCACGCAGACCACGGGCAGAGCACCGATCCCGAGCTGACCCACGCCGCTGGCCCATGTGAGCGAGCGCAGCGGCGGATCGCGGAACAGCAGCGCGGTGGTGGCGCCCAGACCGGCGTGGTGCGGTGCGGCGCGTGGTCCGGGGCGGGGCTTCAGCGGCAGGGCAAGGACCAGCAGGCCGCCTGCGGTGGCTGCGGCGCCCAGTGCCACGACGGCGGTGGCGGGCCCGGCAGCTGCCGCGAGGACGGAGGCGAGGGCCGGTCCGGTGATCCCCGCCAGGTTGTAGGAGACGGCGTCCAGGCTGAAGGCGCGTACCAGAGCCGTGGGCGGGAGCAGGTCGCCCAGCAGGCTGGTCAGGCCGCCCGTCAGCAGGGGAGTACAGCAGCCGGCCATGCCGGCCACAGCCAGGACGACCGGAGCGGGCGCCCGCCCGATCAGCCCTGCGATGACGGTCAGCCCCGTCCCGTAGCAGCCGAGGCAACCGGCGTGGAACAGCCGCCGGTGCCGGACCCTGTCGGCGAGGGCACCGGCCAACGGGGCGGCGACGATGCTGGGAACCAGCAGGGCGGCGACGAGGGCACCCCCGAAGCCGGCGCTGCCGGTGCGTTCCACGGCGAGCACTACCAGAGCGACCCGCGCCCCCTCGCAGGCGAGGCGGGCCAACACGGCCACCTGCATGTACTGCGCGAGCACCCATCTGTGCGTGGGTGAGCGCGTTCCTTGGTGCACGGGTGTCCGCGTACGCAACTGCGATCCTCCAGACCGGGTTCCGCGTCTCGGCCGACCCACGCGGCCGATCTTTTTACGTCATACCCTGAAGGTATGACGGCATGTACGTTCGGGAGCCCCGTTCATACTCGGGGGGTGAGCTTCGCCTTTGTCAGTGATCACCTGGCCCTCGATTTCGCCGCTACTGCGGCCTGGCGCACCACCCAATACACGGAACTGCTGGCCGAGCCGGAGGACTTCGCCCGGTGGGCCACCGCTGCTGAGGTGGTCGACCGGCTGGAGGTGGTGAGCCAGGCAGACCTGGTTACCGCCCGTACGCTGCGTGAGGCCATCTACCGCTTGGCACTCGCCGCCGCTACAGGAGAGCCGGGTGATGCGCAGGACGCCGCCGTGATCCGACAGGCCGCCGCACACACACCGGTCCGTCCCGCGCTCCAGGCCCTGGGACGGGTGGAACGCCGGGGGGAAGTGCAGGACGTGCTGGCCACTGTCGCGGCCAGTGCCAGCGACCTGCTCGGAGGCCCCGGCCGACTCCTCGTCCGGCACTGCACCGGTGAGCCATGCACACGCCTCTTCCTCGACCGCTCCAGGGCAGGCACCCGACGCTGGTGCTCGAAGCAGAGTTGCGGCAGCAGGATCAACGCCGCTGCCTACCGCCGCCGGGTTCGCCTGGATGGGCAGAGCACGAAAATGACAAGGGACAAGTACCCCGCGATGAGACAGGCGTAGCGGCTCACCTAGAGGGGGAGTTGATCGTGTGGGAGCCGGGCCGGATCGGTTCGAGCGGTTGCAGAACCGGCTGCACCGCCGCGGTGCCGGCGCACGGCAGGCCGCCATCGAATCGCCTGCCTACTTCCTCGCGTTCGACCTGTGGTGCCGGTCCGGGACCGGCACCGCCCACTGGCCCTACCTTCAGCGCAGAGACGCGCTCGAGGAACTGTTCCGGCAGCAGTGGTGACCGCGCCGTGGGCACTGTGTCCCTCGATCACCGACCCCGCGACCCGGCGACCCTGCGCGAGTGGCTGACGACCTGGGGCTGTCGGAGTGGAAGAGTGCGTCTTCAAGCGGCTTCAGCCCCCCTACCGCCCGGGGTGAGAGGGTGGCGCAAGTACAAGGTGTACGAGACCGGCGAGGCCATCGTCGGCGCCGTAACGGGCCCCTGTCCGCCCCGCGCACGCTGCTGCTCGGCCGCACCATGCGCACCGCACCCGCAGCTCACTCAGATGGGGGAGATCGCGGCGGAATCACCGACTAGGACTTGTCCGGCCGATCATGTCTGGAGCCAAATGGTGAGGGCTGCCACGGTCGCGGTGCCTGGATAGAGATAGTGGCGCTTGTCGCAGCGGGTAGCCACTGCCCGATGCTGTTTGAGCCTGTTAATGGCGCGCTCGACGGTGTTGCGCTTCTTGTACCGCTCTCCGTCGAAGGCTGGTGGCCGTCCGTCGCGCGAACCCTTGCGCTGGCGGGCGGCCTGGCTGTCAGTCTTCTCCGGGATCGAGTGCTGGATGCCCCGCCGTCGCAGGTAATTGCGGCATGGCCCGTTGCTGTACGCCTTGTCAGCCGCCAGGCTGTCTGGCTTTTTGCGGGGCCTTCCTGGCCCGGCGCGGGGGACACGGATCTACTCCAGGACGGGCATGAACTGGGTGCAGTCCGCCCGCTGCTCCGGCGTATCGATCAGGGACAGCGGGCGGCAGCGGCCATCCGCGCTCAGGTGAAGCTTGCTGGTGAACCCGCCCTTGGAGCAGCCCATGCCTTCACCTCTCGCACCACCTCCCCCAGGCGGGCGACCAGTCGATGTCGCCGCGGTGCAGGGACTCCAGAAACGCCCAGAGTTCCGGGCTCTCAGACTGCCCATCCATACCGCCACCCTGGCACACGGCATCGTGGGC
This sequence comes from Streptomyces sp. NPDC017940, assembly GCF_044328435.1. Classification (NCBI taxonomy): domain Bacteria; kingdom Bacillati; phylum Actinomycetota; class Actinomycetes; order Kitasatosporales; family Streptomycetaceae; genus Streptomyces; species Streptomyces sp. NPDC017940. The sequence goes on from NZ_JBIRHJ010000005.1 coordinate 24,477, forward strand.
CGACGATGCCCTCGACGAGCTACGGCGCCTGCCATGCTTCAGCAGCCGAGACCACGATCGGTTGACAGCTCCTTAGGAGCCGACCCTGAGTTCTCCTCAGGGGCGCTTCTCAACTGGCGCGCCCCCTAGCTGATGTCGTACTGAACTGCGGGCACGCGCCGGACAGTGCTGTTCGTGGACGGCGTCCATGGGGGGGCGACTGCCGTCCCACACCGATGAGCTGACGGCCAGGCATGTCCCGGAGCTGTCATCCTGCCCTGTCCTCAGCACACTGCGACCGCGACTTGGCATGGCCCGGTTGACGGACTTCGTCCGTTTGGCAGCACAGCGGCACTGCGACCTATTAGGGTGGCATCCGCATTCCATGAGGGGCGGGGCGTTGCGCGGAACAGGTCTGAAGCTGATAGTGGCGGCAAGCGGAACGGTTGCGCTGGGCTTATTCACCAACTGGGCGTCCGAGGAGTCTCCTGGCCGCTGGTGGTGGGCCGGAGCAGCAATGGCCGTAGCTATATTGTTGGGCTTTCTTGCCGCACCGGGGCTCATCCGGAAGCTCTTTCGCCGTCGCCCAGTGGACCTGCACGTCGCATACCCGGTCGTCAGGGCCGCACAGCGCGGCGGCGCCTGGTGGGCGCTACCGCTGCCACTGGACACTCAGGCGCTTGAAAAACTCAATCGGAATATCGATTTCAGCGATTCTGCTTCCGTCTCTCCGGATGTTCAGCTCACACGATGGGTGTACGCCAACCAAGGGGGGGACGTAGGTCGAAGTCACCGCCGTATCGTCATCCAAGGTGCGGGGCAGGCTGCCACGATCACGGGGATGCGAGCCAGGGTTCTGGCGCGATCAGCTGTCCTCAATGGCACCTTCATAGCCGCTGGACTCGGCGGCGGATTGGACCCCATCCAAGTCGACATGGACCTGGATAGCGACCATCCGGATGCCGCGTACTTTTCCTCTCAAGTCATCACGATCGCCGCGGACGAGACTGTGGTAGTCGATCTTTACGCTGAAGCGAGCCGATCAACGGTGACCTGGGATCTGGAAATCGACTTCGTTGTTTCAGGCAATCTGCGTACCATCACAGTGCCGTCGAAGAATTCATGCTTGCGTACCAGCGGAAAAGCAGGAGTCGACGTATGGTCGGACAATCCCGAGGGCTACAGCGCAAATGACCATTACGGCACCACGCTGTACGCGAACCGTCGAGAGATCGAGCCGTGGATCGATGAGCCCCAGGGCGGTTTCGCCCCCTGAACTGCCGACACCCATCGGCACTTGTCTCCTGTGCGGCCCAGCGGGCATCGAGCGGTGCGATGGCCGCAGGGCGCTTACCCGCACAAGCACCGTTACAGACCCGTCCGCATGATCGCCCGGACAGGCTCTAGTAGCGCACTGCCTGCTCGCCGGGCAATCGGCGTCACCGACAACGGCGAGTGACATCAAGCGGGAGCGTCCCGCCTCACCCCCTTAGTGGGGCTCAGCGCCTGGAGGACAGCACCGGAGTGCTGGCGATTCCGTCCCGGCCCGGACGCCGTGCCGACGGCAGGCACGGCGCGGCGCGGCGGGCGCGACGGGCCCAGCCGCCGCGCAACAATCCCCGGCCGCGGCCGTACCGCCCATCCCGCCCTTCCCTTACTCCTGCACTCCAGCCCAGCCACGGGACATGGGCAGAGCAGAGCAGTAGCAACGGGGATGTCAGCGATCCGACTACGGCAAAATCGGGTGGTGTCCTGCGCGGACGCGGAGGCGGCCCGTTGGGCGCGCAGCAGTAGGCGCAACCCTTGGCGCAACCTCCAGCGCAACAGCCAATGGAAGAGTCCTTCTCCTCCCGCCAGGAGTCGAACGTCTTGCCGGTGGGCAGGTTGGCCGACTTCCGGTGGCTTCGTCGGGTGGCCGCCTCCCGGCTCTTGATCTCATCCTCCAGCAGGAATCCTCAACACTTCCGCCGGGTCCCAGCGTTGCGAGCGGGCGGTGGCCAGCACGTCCGGGACGGCCTTGCGGCGATAGGGAAACGGCATCCGCTTCAGCACCCTGCTCCAACTCGGCCGGGATCGGCGGCGCGAACGGGTGAGGCGGGAACGGGTGAGGGCGGCGGGACATCCTGCGCCCCGCGGGGCTGGGGCACGAACCGGAACATCCGTCCAAGACATCGGCGTGCGCAGACAGCCACAGTGGGCTCATGAGCAGCCTCATCATCCAGAACGCCTTCCAGGCGTTCGCCAGCTACGACCCCGGCCGGATCTCCGCGGTCCTCACCGAGGACGCCGAATGGCTCTCGCCCCCCGGCAACGCCGTTGCCGTAGCGTCCGGGACGACCCATCACATGATCGGCAGGGAGGCGATCACGCGATTCTTCGCCGAGAGTTTCCCCCGCCTCTTCGCACGCGAGGTCGACGTCACCTTCCACGGCATCCACGGCGACAGCGAGCGGGGGCTCGCGGAGGCGACCCTGACAGCGACGCTCGCCGACGGGAGCCCGTACAACAACGACTACTGCTTCGTCCTGGAGTTCCGCAACGGGCTGGTCCACCGGGTCCGCGAATACGCGGACACCGCTCGCGGCCACCGCATGCTCTTCGGCGAGATCCCCCGGCAGCCACTGGCGGGGCCGCGGTGAAGCCGCCCAGCCCTGAGAGGCCGCTCCGTACAGGACGCCCTCCCTGCTCCGGCCCCACCCAGGCACGGGCCGCACCCTGCGCGCCGGACTGACGGCATCCACTCGAACGTGGCCATCCGTGAACGCCGGAGCACCGTCTCCGGACCACCGGGCAGCAACCCCACCCGGCAGCGGGGGCCTGCCTTGTGCCAGCGGCAGAACACCGGCCCGACCGGGCTCGACGGTCACTACCGTCAAGGCTCATGACGACGGTCACCCCGCGCACGATCGCCTACGCAGCCGACGGCCTGACGACGCGCCGACACCGAAGGCCGCTACGACAGCGCGGAGCCCGGACGGCGCTCCGGTGTCGAGTGGGCGCTGCTGTGGATCGAGAACACCGCCGCCCAGCTGACCGAGAGCAGGCCGGACGCGGGTGCCGGAGGCCGGGGTCAGGGCGTGTCGCCGGAGCAGTGGAAGCGGCACACCACACCCGGGCCGCCCGATAGGCGCGGGTCGTCGGGGCGCGGGTCGTACAGCGCCCGGCCTCCGGGCCACCGTCCCAGCTCGGTCATCAGGGCGACGCCGTCGTCTGTCTCTTCTGGCTGCCAGCCCGTGATGTCGACCAGCAGCCCGTCCAGCGGCCCGCCGACCAGTGCGGCGTACGTCTGGTGCGGCAGCGGGCCCGGGCTGGGGGCGTCGTGGTCACGGCCGTACACCCGGCCGCGCAGCAGTTGCTCGTCATCGGCGTTCATCCGGCCAACCTCCCAGCCACCATCGACAGCGGAAGGCCGGCCGCTCCCGTCCTGCGGGAGGGGCCCGAGGTGGGCTCCCGCAGGACGGGCGTCAGGCGCAGGGCAGCCGGTCGCGGGCGGGCCAGCCGATGCGCACCCCGCGGCGGATCAGCGCGGTGGTGCTGTCGACCTGGCGGGCGGGCGGCTGCTCCTGGGTGAAGCGGCGCAGCGCCCGGTGTACGCCGTCGCGCAGCTGGCCGTGGTCAGTGTGGGGGCCTGCTCGTGCAGTTCGGCGAGGAGCTGTCCGGCGCGGGCCGCCCGTTCCCCTCCCGCAAGTCCGGCTCGCTCCCCCGGCGTCAGATCACGGCGGATCGCCCGGTGCAGCGTCGTCAGCGACGGTGCGTTGGCAGGCGGAGACTGCCTGGCCGCACGCAGGAGCAATTCACGGTGGACCGCCCGCACGTTCCCCTTCCACAGCGCCAACAGTCCACGGACCTCGGGCGTGACCGTGAACCTTGCATCGACCCAGGAGCGTGCGCCGGGGTTGGCGGCCGCGGTCTCATCGCTCTGAGCGGTGGCCAGTGGGCGCCACACCGTGCGCTCCGACACTCCTAGCGCCTTCGCGGCCACCCGTACATGGACTGCTGTCAGCTTCTTCCCTGCCCGCAGTGCGAGCAGCCGCGCACGGCCGGACCGCATCGACCACCAGCACCCGCGCCTCCCCCAGAGCCCCCGCCACCACGGCGTCGGCCCGCGCCGACGTGTGCGGGAAGCGGCCAGGCAGTGGCAGAGCGTCGAACACCGCCCGCCTCATGCCGGCCACCGACGGACGCACCGGCACCGGCACCCGCACCCGCACCCACGTCACCTTCCAGCCCGGGGGCACTTCACCAAGCGCCATCCGCACGGCGGGGGTCTTGCCCCGGCCCGGGTCGCCGAACACACATACTGCGCCCTCCGTCGCCCTCGCCTGCCCGACCGCCTCAACCACCGCCCGCACCGACGACGTCCGCACCAACTGCGCGCCCGCCGGCAACGCCACACCCACCGGCGCGCCGCTCTCCCCCACCGGCAAGCTCCCGGTCGCCTCTGCTACGAGACGCGATGGCGGTGGCGCAGGCGACTTCGCCGCGCCCCCCTCACACGGCCCGGCCAGGGCGAGGTCAGCCACTGCCTGCCGCGTTTGCCGCTCATCCCGCTCCCGCCGCACCGTCGTCATTGGTTACATGATGGGCCCTTCGGTTCCTCGATCGGCCAGAACGGCTACCGAACGTAATCGCGCAAGCCGAGCAGGCGGCAGCGGTCCCTCTCCCGAACCGGGGGTGTAGCGGGCTCCACCTACCAGGTGTAGCCCGCACTTATGACAAGGGATCACCCGTGAAGTACCGTCTCAATCCATGGACCTGAAGGCAAGAGCACTCCACGGCCTACGATCCACGCGGTATTTGCTGGGAGGTCTCGCTACCGCCTTGCCTTCGCTGGCCGGTTACTCTTTGTTGCCGCTTGTCTGCCTCTCGTTGGTCTTCGCGCCGATCCTGCCGTGGGCGGTGCAGCCGTTGCGCGCCTTGACCGATGCCGAACGCCGACGTGCCGAACGCGTTCTCGGCCGCTCCGTGCGCCGTCCCTACCCGACGCCCGAAGGCAATGCCTACCAGCGGACGCTGCAACTGCTGCGGTTCCCGGGTACCCGCAAGGACGCGGCATGGATGCTGGTTCACGGCACCGTGGGGATCGTCCTTCCCGTCCTCGTCCTGGGAGTGCTGCTCAGTCTGCTGCTGACGATCTCCATCCCGCTGTGGTGGTGGACCCTGCCCGGCGGAACCCTCACCCTCCTTGCGGCCCCCCTCACCACCTGGATGCAGGCGATCGTCCTGTCTGCGGTGTGTGCCTGGCTCTTCGCTGCCCTCTTCCTGTGGCTGGCCCCCGCCGCGGTGAGGCTGGAGACTTGGATCGCGGAGATCATGCTCGGCACGTGGACCGGCGCCGGCCGGCGGATCGAGGAACTGACCGCCTCGCGCGCGGGAGCCCTCCAGGCCCACGAGGCGGAACTCCGTCGGATCGAGCGCGACCTCCACGACGGCACCCAGGCACAACTCGTGGCGGTGGCCATGCGACTGGCCCTGGCCGACCGCCGATTCGACAAGGACCCCCAGAGTTCCAGGAGAATGGTGCTCGATGCCAGGACCACCGTGGACGAAGCACTTGTCCAACTGCGCACCGTCATCCGAGGCATCCACCCGCCGATCCTTTCCGACCGGGGACTGAACGGAGCCATCCGCTCCCTGGCCGCAGGCCGGCCGGTCCCCACCACCCTGGATCTGCCCGAGACCGACCGCCGTCCCCCCGCCGCCGTCGAGGCGGCCGCCTACTTCGTCGTCGCCGAGGCGCTGACCAACATCGCCCGGCACAGCGACGCGAGCCGTGCTCAGGTGTCGCTCCGGTACGACGGCCCCACGCTGCGCGTCGTCGTGCGGGACGACGGGTGCGGCGGGGCCGCACCCGGCTTCGCCGGGGGCAGCGGACTCGCCGGGGTACGCCGACGGGTCGCCGCCCTGGACGGTACGACGAGGATCGACAGCCCTGTCGGTTCCGGAACGACGATTGAGGTGGTACTGCCGTGCGGATCGTGATCGCGGAGGACAACGTCCTTCTCCGCGAGGGCCTGATTCTGCTTCTGGAGGACGTGGGGCACGAGATCGTGGCCGTCGTGGGAAGCGGGCCCGAAATTGTCCCGACCCTGCTGGAACACCGGCCGGACATCGCCGTCCTGGACGTCCGGCTGCCCCCCGGATTCCGCGACGAGGGACTGCGTGCCGCCATCGAGGCCCGGAAACTCGTTCCCGGCCTGCCGCTCCTGGTGCTCTCCCAGTATGTCGAGGAGAGCTACGCCGCCGAACTGCTCGGACAGGGCGCCTCGGGGATCGGCTACCTGCTCAAGGACCGTGTGGGGCATATCGAAGAATTCCAGGACGCGCTGGAGCGCGTTGCTGCGGGTGGAACGGCGCTGGACCCCGAGGTCGTCTCCCAGTTGATGAGCCGCCGGGACCCGCTCGACGCGCTGTCCCCCCGGGAACGGGAGGTTCTCGGGCTGATGGCGCAGGGCCTGGACAATCCCACGATCGCCACGACCCTGTGCATCACCGAACGTTCCGTCAGCAAGCACATCGGCAGCATCCTCGCCAAGCTGAACCTGCCGCCGAGCGACAGCGGTCACCGCCGGGTCCTCGCGGTGCTTGCCTACCTGAACGCCTGACCTGCGTTCCCGACGCTCGTCCCGTGCGGCGATGTGTCCGGCGCCGCACGGGTGTAGCGGGCTACACCTCAGGTTAGGGGGGACAGCCCGATGTGCCGACCGGGGGCGCGGGGAGAAGGTGAACGGCGTAAGAGATCCCACCCCCGCCGCCCACCGGACCGCCGGGCGCACAACAGGAGGAACCCCTGATGAAGCCCGTGCTCTGGCTGCTGCTCTTCGTCTCCGCGGCGGCGGCTGTCTACGTCAGCACCTTCGCCCACTACACCGGCACCATGAGGGTCCTGGCCGGAGTCGGTACCGGCGTCGTCTTCGTCGGATCGGCGCTGGGACTGTGGCTGACCAGCGACAAGAAGTGACCCGTAGCGGCGACAGCACCTGAGGAGGGGGTGTCCGGCAGCGAGCCGGACACCCCCTCATCGTGAGCGGACTGCACCACCTCAGGAGGCGTAGTCCGCACCACTCCCGAACGGAAGCCATCTCTGCCGTTCCGAAAAGACACCGTTCACAGGCTCTTTTATGCGAATACAGGGCCTTCCTTCCCCCGCCTCTATGGAGAAGCAACTGATGCGCTCGCTCACTCGAAACACTCGACGGCACGCGGTGATCGCGGTATCGGCAGCCTGCCTGCTCGTTCCCCTGACGGCCTGCACACCGGACAACGGACCGCGACCGGCCGCTTCCGCCGCCTCGGCCGGCGGAGCCCCGTACGCTCCGAAGAACAACGGGAAGCGCGACGGACGATTGGACGAGCGGCTTGACCGCGCCACGATCCTAGAACTCCAGCAGGACATGCAGGGCAAGCGGCTGACGTCCAGAGAACTGACCCAGGCATACCTTGACCGGATCCATCGCCTCAACCCCCGCCTCAATGCCGTCGTCACCGTGAACCCAGACGCACTGGACCTTGCACGCAAGAGCGACGCGCTGCGCCGCACCGGTGAAGTGCGGGGGCCACTGGAAGGCATCCCCGTTCTCATCAAGGACAACATCGACACCGCGGACCGCCAACCCACCACCGCCGGCTCCACGGCCCTGTTGCACTCCAAGCCGGCACAGGACGCCTTCCTGGTAAAGAAACTGCGCGACGCGGGTGCGGTGGTCCTGGGCAAGACCAACATGTCGCAATGGGCCAACTTCAGGTCCCCCGAGCAGACGGCCGGCTGGAGTGCCACCGGCGGCCAGACCCGTAACCCTTACGTACTCGACCGGAGCCCCTGCGGATCGTCCAGCGGCTCAGCAGTCGCCGCCGCAGCCGCCCTGGCCGCTGTGACCATAGGCTCGGAGACCGACGGCTCCATCGTGTGCCCCGCGAGCGTCACCTCCACCGTCGGCATCAAGCCCACCCTCGGCATGATCAGCCGCAGCGGCATGATCCCTATCACCAGCCGCCACGACACCGCCGGCCCGATCGCCCGCAACACGACGGACGCCGCCCTGGCGCTCTGGGCCGTCCACGGATCGGACACCGCCGACACGGCCACCTCCGGCGCCGACACCGCCCTCCCCTCCGACTACCGCAAGGTGCTCGACCCAAACGCCCTGCGCGGCAAGCGCATCGGCGTGTGGCGCAAGGGACACATCGGCATCGACGCGGACGTGGACCGTGCCTTCGGCACTGCTGTCAAGCGGCTCCGAGCGGTCGGCGCAACCGTCGTCGAGGGCGCAGACGTAGCCGACTCCCGAGACATGATGCAGAAGGACATGCTTCCCGCCGTGCTGACCGAGTTCAAGCACGACCTCAACGCCTACCTGGCCGCCACCCCGGGCCCCCACCCCAGGAACCTCACCGAACTCATCGCGTTCAACAAGCGGAACTCCACCGTCGAGATGCCGAAGTTCGGCCAAGAATTCTTCGAGATGGCCGACAAGACCGACGGAGATGTCAACGCCCCCGTCTACCGTCAGCACCGCAGCGCCGCGACTCGACACGCCCGTCAGGCCATCGACGGCGTTCTCACCGAGCACCGGCTCGATGCCATCGTCACCCCGACCGACCTCCCCGCTTCTCCCGTCGAGGCGCTCGACCCCACCCCCTTCGAAAGCTCCACCCGCAACTCCTCAGTGGCCGGCTACCCCCACATCACCGTGCCCGCCGGCTACGCAAGGGACACGCTGCCGCTGGGCATCTCTTTCCTCGGAACGCGCTACAGCGACGCGAACCTGCTCAGCTACGCGTACGCCTTCGAGAAGACCACCCCGATCCGCAAGGCACCCACCTACCTCCCCACCCTGCCCGGCCGGTCCTAGGCCGTGTGTCGAAAGTGGATCTCGGGTTGTGAATGATCACGGTTCATGGGGCGGGGGAGATCTCACGGACGAGCAGTGGGCGGTGCTGGAGCCGTTGTTGCCGAAGGGCGCGAAGGCGGGCCGGCCGCCCGTCTGGCGCCGTCGGGGCGTCCAACGCCGTGGTGGTACCGCACCCCGCCCGTCGCGGTCAGCCTGACCGCGCTGTCCGTGGGCGGCATCGCGCTCTACCTCACCGTCGAGGTTCTGGTCGTGTCACTCGGGGCCGGCCTGCCCGCCGCCGGGTCGGCAAGATACCCCCTGGGCCCGGCTTCTTCCGCGCCCCGCCCACCGTCCGAGTGATTCGCCGACCGGGGAACCCTGATTTGCCACTCGCCGGTGCCATGCTCGCCAGGTGCCGCTTCGTTCCTTACGAGCAGAAAGACCCCCCGTGCATCTCCCCCTTCTCCTCCGCGTCGTGACCGCCGGCTGCGCCGCCGCGGTCCTGCTGTCGCCCGGACCGTCTGCCGTCGCGACATCGGCCCCCGTGCTGCCGGTGGAATGCACCGGTACCTCCAAGATCGATTCCAACGGGCTCAAGGAGCGGCCTGCACCGCAGACCTACCGGGGAACGCGGAACTACGTCTGCTCCGGGGGTGACCTCCTTGCTCCGGCCGCGGTCGAGTCGGTGGTCGAAGGAACGGCCAACAGCAGCTGCACCAAGCTGAGCGCCACCACCCGCGAGACATTGACCTGGCCCGACGGGACGACCAGCGAGATCGAGATTCCCATCGAGGTGGCCATCGAGCCGGGCGCGGTCGATGTCCGTGTGACCGGCACCGTCACGAAGGGCAAATACGCCGGTGCCGGTGCCACCAGCACGATCCCGATGCCCCCTTGCGGCCCGCCCGCCAAGGTCGAGGGCCCGGCCGCCATGACCATCACGCCCTCCCCGCCGCTCATCTGAGTCCGAGAGCGGAAACTCACCACGCGCAGGAAGAGTGCCCCCATGCCCGACCGGCAGCTCACCGAAGCCCCGAAGGCGCGCGTCTTCGCCATGCTGGACATGGACGGAGACGGAGTCGCCTCCCGGCACGACTACTTCGTCCGGATCGAACGGACGGTGAAGGCATTCGGGCGCGCCGACGACGACCCGCTCGTCCTCGCCGCCTACGCCAGAGGGGAGCGGGCCTGGGCGGCCATGGACGCCGATGGCGACGGCATCATGACGTTCGACGAGTACGCGGCCTGGGTGGACGCTGAGAAGTTCGACACCATCTGCAAGTACGCGCTGAGCGCGCTGTTCGACCTTGCCGACACGGACCAGGACAACCACCTGAACCGGTCAGAGTTCACGCTGCTGCGCGAAGCACTGGGCAATCAGGTCGGCAAGTCCGATACCGCCTTTGCCGCGCTGGACGCCGACAACGACGGCCGTGTCGGCCGGGACGAATACCTGGCAGCGATCCGTGCCTACGTCACGGGTGAAGGGTCGCCGATGGGCGAAGCCCTGTACTAAAGGGGGCACCCTTCCGATCACCGGCTCGCTGGCCCGGCGGTGCGCCTGCTGGTCGTCCTGGCGCACCGGGTGCGCCGTATCGGCATCGTCCGGTGTGGCGCGCCGGGCCGCGCGGGCGGCGCGGGTGCGGGCGGCATCGCCCGCCTTGGTAAACACGTCCTGGAGGTGGCGCAGCCGGTCGGCCGTGATGTCGAGGGCTTCCACGTCCGTGCGGGATTCCCGCAGGGACCACAGCGCCGTCATGTCGATCGCCTCGCCGGGCGCGGCCTCCAGCTCCCGGTCGTCGTGCTCGAGGTCGGCCACCTCAGGTGCGAGCAGTTGCTCGGGCATCGCCGCCTGCTGGTGGGCGACGACGTCGTACACCCCCTCCCCGCGGTGGTAGTAGCGTTACGCAGCTTCTCGCGGACCACCGTGCTGGCGAGGACGGCCCGCTCGTACGGGAGCGGGATGCGGGGGATCTCCCACTCCCCCGCGTCCTGGTCCGGGGGCCGGGGTGCAGCCGGCTCGCCGGGATCGGCCGGGGGTTGCCGGTCCGGGTCGGGCACGGGGGCCGGAGGTCGGCGGCGGGCGGGGAGGTGGTCGGACAGGGCCCACCGGGCGGTGTAGAGGCGGTAGCCGGCCTCCAGGCCGCGGACTGTCTTCGGTTCGCTGATGTCCAGGCAGTGGCAGTGGGTGGGAATGGCGGCGGCCACCACCTGGTCGTCCAGGCCGGGGTCGCGGCGGCGGCCGCGCAGGACCAGGGTGAGGTGGCGGCGGGCTTCGGCGAGCAGGTGACGGCGGTGGAAGCGACCGCCGTCGTTCATCACGAACACCGTCGCGGTGACGGCAACGGCCGCCAGGGCGACGTCGACCACGGCCGCGACCTGGGCCCGGATCGCGGCGGCCGCGGCGCGGGCGTGCTCGAGGGAGGAGTTGACGACGTCGGCGGCGATCTTGGAGGTGAGGGTCGCGCTCACCTTCCACCAAGTACGCAGCTGCGCCAGCGGCTGGGTCTTCCGCTTGGGCGGGCGGGTCTTGCGGGCGGCGATCTGGTTCATCTTGGCGCGGGCCCGCTCGGAGACCACGGGCAGGGGCCGCGGCTCTCGCCGTCGTCGTCGACGGCGGTGACGTACTCGTGCTCCAGCTCGGTCAGGCAGGCGGCGATCTGGTCGCTGCGTCGGGCGGTCCAGCGGATCAGCTCGTGCGGTATCCCGGCGATCTCCATCACCGGCCTGCGCCCCGGGGTGACGGTGCGCGGCTCGGTCGCCAGGCCCAGCTCCTCGCAGACCTCCGTGGCCACCAGCTCGTTGTACAACGCGGAGGCGGCAACCGTGTTCTCGTGCAGGGCCGTGGTGTGGATCGAGCCCCACTTCCCGTCCAGGCGCTGCCCCTTCACCGACAGCAGCAAATGGCCATGCAGCCACGGCCGCCCGGAGCGCGCCTCGTAGTGGCGGAAGCGGGCTGCGATCAGACCGCCGGGCGGCCGCTCGCGGTAGATGCCGTCCTTGCCGTACCGGACCACCGCGACCTCGTCCTCGATCCACTCCAGTACCCGCTCGATCGCGTACTCGTGCGCGGCCTCGATCACCCGCCGCGTCTCCTCACCCCCGAACGCCCACAGAAGGTAGATCGTCGGCTGCGGCCGGAACACGAAGTCGACCCCGGTCACCGTCACCCGGCGTCCGAGGGCGCCGGCCCTGAACGCCTTCTTCGGGGAGCCGCCCGCGGCGAGCCGGTCGGCCTCGATCCGGTCCGCGTACGGATGGCGGCGCCGCTCACCGAACAGGTTCCGCAGCTGCGCCTCGGTGACCTCCTCACCCTGCGTCAGCCCGAGCACGGCAAGTCCCCAGCCCCTCCAGCGCCCGACCGGGACCCGGCCTGCTCCTGGGCGGCGTGCAGCTGCGTGCGCGCCGGGCTGCGGCCGTCACCGACGACGGTCTCGCGGAGGTAGTAGGGGTACATCTGACCGGCCCGGACGATCCTGATATCGACTGCCATGCAGACCACGCCACACGACTCTGACCTGTAAGAAAAGGCCGATCCGTCCGGCGTCCCGCCAGGCGGGCGCAGCGGCCGAACTTTCTTCACCGGGGCCCGCCGGGCGGGACGCGGCGCCGGGCCGGACGCGGATGTCATCGCTCTCCGGCAGCACGTACTCCCCCGACCCGAACAACACCAGCAAGCACCGCTGAGCATCACCACGCGCACTCGCTTTGTCGTGCTGCCCGGAGGGGAACCCGTGCCCACCTCCGAGACCCGCCCCCGTTTCACGGCCGACCTCCAGCACCTCACCCCCACCCAACGCCGGCGCTTCCGCCGCGTCGTCCTGGACGCCTTCGTCCCCCATCTGCACACCGGCCGCCAGTTCCGCTCCGGCTTACGGATCAAGGGGGTGCGCTGCGCGCCGGACGTCTACGAACTCACCTGGGCACCGGGCGGCCGCGCGACATGGTCGTAAGGCGGGAAGATAGTCGCCGGGCTCCCCCACATCGTGTGGCACCGGATCGGTACCCACAGCATCCTGGACCGGCCCCTAGCCGAAGGCCGTTTTACGGGCGCGGGTCGCCAGTTGGTTGGCTGATCGTTCCGAGCATCAGGAGGGGACACCGCGTAGCAGCGAACGGGACCGTGACCGAACCGGAGCACCTGAAGTCGTTGATCATCAGCACCGCGTCCGCGCTGTGGGAGGCATCCCGATCCATAAGCGGACGATCTTGACAGGGCACAACGACTGTGGGAAGACGGCGACCCTTGATGCGCTCGCGTTCTTGCTCGGCGAGCGAGCCATGGACGACGGTGACATCTCGGTTTTTGCCGTCGGAGAGCTAGGCAGGCTGGCGGCGACGCCGCGGCAACGCGCAGCAGGGCCGCGGCCGCAGTACGACGCGGCCGCGGGCGGGCGGCTGGGTGTTGAGACTGGTCAGGACCAGATGGACAGGCGGGCGGTGGTGGGGGTGACGTCGCAGAAGTAGCTGACCGCCTGGCCTTGGGCCACGTAGGCCTTGCCTGCCGCGTCGCAGGCGGCGGCGCTCGGGTACATGCCGACATAGGTGAACCCGGCGGCCTGGGCGGACGGGGCGAGCAGCAGGGCGGCTGCGGCCAGCAGTCCGGTCAGGCTCAGGGCCGAAATCGTTTTGCGCATGGGTGTGTTGCTGCCTTCCTGCTTCGGTGGCGAGCGCTCCGGTCGTGATGATCCGGTGCTTGGGGAGCAGCTTCCTGCACAGCTGGACCTGAGGGCAATGGTCTGGACCAAAGCAATTTGGCTGGAAGTCACTGGAGCAGCTCCTGGCCGGACGGGTGGTCCGCAGTCCGCCAGCTGGGGCCGGGTGGCGGGTTACCAATTGCGGGCTGCGGGTCGCGGGTTGCGCCGTGCCACGACCTGGTACTCATGCGGCGTCATCGTGCTTCCCGGGTGCTCAGGTGGGCAGGCCGGGGAGGACCTGGCCATCGGTGATCTGGGGACGGGCGGTCAGGGCGTGACCGTCGCAAACCGCGTAGCGGTCGCCGTTGTCGGCCTGGACAGTGTGAGTGACCGGCTCAGCGCAGGCCGCGTCCAGCCGGTCGTACGGCCAGACGTTGAAGCAGATGAAGTCCATACACCGGGAGTTGAAGCCTCGGTGGGCCGCGCGCTGGATTTGAGGGTGCCGCCGCACTCGGGGCACACGCCCCGCGGCACGGGGTGTACCGGCTCGGGTCGGCGGCGGTGCTTAACAGGGCCTGGGCGTAGAGCGCGGTGGAGGCGCTGTCGATGCTCAACCCGGCGGTTCTTCCGCACCCGTCGGCCCGCCCGGGGCCGATCCCGGCAGTTACGTTCCGTACGGGTGTGCGCGCTCGGCAGCATGATCAGCACTGTCACGCTCCATCCCGGATTTTATGTCCCTGAAGGGGGTCTCATCGCTCTCCGGGCCCTGGGAAAACGGATTTAACGGGCGTAAATCGAGGGTGGCTGACAGTTTTCGGGGGCGGCGTGACATCCGTGTCACGTTCACGCTCCGTCAGCGTGGCACGGGTTCCGGGCTGTCCTCTGACAGTGAGCCTGGACTGGTTGTCGGTGATGTCGGGCCGGCAGGTATGGGAGGACGCGTCGCTGACCATGATGGTCTGGAGCATCTCGGCCTAGCTGTTGCATCGTCACCCGGTGTGGGGGATACGGAGGGTGGCGGACGCGTCGTGGCCGCCGCGACGGCGCTGGCGTCCATGCCCTTCGCCCGGCCCGTACGACGCGGTGCCCGATGCGGGCAGGGCCCGGAATCTGTCCACAGGTGATCTCCATGACCGCGCTGCACGGACCGGCCATCGCCGGACCTCCGCTGCGGCTGCACCGTCGGGCACGGCGTCTCAGGGGTGCGGCTCCAGCACCTCCAAGGCGCCGGTCTGGGTGTCGTAGCTGCGCAGGGTGGTGAGCCGTGCCGACAGCGGCGGCGCCGGCAGCAGATCGGGGAGCCGCCGGTCAGTGAAGGCACCGGCCCGCCGGGTCCGGCCGAGAGTGATGTGCGGGCTCCAGCGCCCAGGTTCGTGGAAAGGGTTGAGGGCCCTGGGGTGGCTGTCCGAGGCCACCGCCTCCCACACCCGGCGGTGTAGATCGGCCAGCGCGGAGTCGAGGTCCAGCGCCCAGGCCAACACCGAGGTGGGCCGCTCGAAACGGACCACGCCAGTGAACCGCACCATCAGCGGCAGGACGGCGGCGACCCCTGCGAGCTCCCAGCGGATCGGGGCAGTCAACTCCGGGCATGCCGCCAGAGTGAGGTGCGGGCAGTTGGTCGGTGACCGGTGGCCCGCCTGGCTGGGCAGCCCCGCATCCGCGAGTCGCCGCCAAGCCTCCCAAACCGCTAGCTCTGCCGCCTCATCCAACAGGAGCTCGACCGTGCGCACCACCGCACCCTACCGGCGAACGCCTGCGGTTCCGCCATCGGCCGGGTCGCCAGGCCGGGGTCGACCGGGCCCCGCGGACTGGCGGGCCAGGCGGGCATGCTGGCGCAGTTGGCCGACCGGTTTGATCTCAAAGATGCCAGCCTGTTCCCAGCGGCCGAAGTAGTGACAGACCGTGTTCCAGTGCGGGTAGTCGTGCGGCAGGTAGCGCCATGGGATGCTGGTGCGGGCCACGTAGAACACGGCGTCCAGGAGGTCGCGCAGGTCATGGCGGGGTGGGTGTCAGATGTTGAGCTCTCGTCGGACGATGCCCTTCCGCCAACTGGTCAGCAGCGGTTCGACAGAGTCCAGCAGGCATCTGACAGGTCACTGGGGTAGCGGCGGCATTCGCTCATGCCTCCGGAGTAGCCCGGGCCCGAGCCACCAGTCAGGGCGTGGGCCTGTCGAGCAGGGGCATGCAAGCCCAGTGAGCGCACTTTATGACGAAACAGGAGCAGACCGAGCGCGACGACCGGATCTCGGCCTCACTTGCCACGTGAGCGACACGCGCCGCACTCAACTCATCCAGCACACACCAGAATTCACCCTCCCCAAATCCTGCACGAGGCAGCAAAGCGCCCTCTCAGTAGGTGTTGTGCAACTCGCCGCCTTCGACTGCGTCCGGCGGCCCGGGAACGAGTAATCTTTGTTCCGGAACAGGGGGTGCATGCCGCAGGGACTTGATGGACTGGGGTGATGAAGGTCCTGTCGCCTCGTGTCCTGCGGGCTCTTGAACGGTTCAACACCGCTTATCCCTGGGATCACAACGCCCACTACCATCGCTGGATCCTGCGGCAGTTGCCGAGGTGATCGTCGGTCTGTCTCGCGCCCAGACTCCCGTGGACTACCTGCTCGGTGTTGTCACCATTCCGGCCAACGCTGCCACGGGTTGGCTGAAGAACAAGGGACGTCCCTCGCCGCGGCCCGTCTCCATGACGGCCCCTACTCACTCAGCAGACATGGCTTTTGGCGACATCGTCCGTGAAGCCAGAGACGTCCTCCCTGGCGCACGCCTGCGACGACGGCTGTTCTGGCGCTATACGCTCGTATGGAATCAGCCCTGAGTGGCCCGCGGCTTCCTCGACCAAGTGTCGGTGCGGGGGCTCTTGCGGGTGCAACGCCGGGTCATCAAGGTGATGAGTGCCCCCGGTCTGCCGGTGCCCGAAGACGCCTGAGGTGACGGTTATGGACTTCGTCCACGTCTTCATCGTCTGCACGGCGGGCATCGTCGTCATGGGCCTCCGCATCCGCAACAGGAAACGGCGCGCAGTTGTGGACGACACCGACCTCGCCAT
The DNA here is from genome assembly GCF_044328435.1 of Streptomyces sp. NPDC017940. Taxonomy (NCBI): domain Bacteria; kingdom Bacillati; phylum Actinomycetota; class Actinomycetes; order Kitasatosporales; family Streptomycetaceae; genus Streptomyces; species Streptomyces sp. NPDC017940. The sequence continues at coordinate 40,985 of NZ_JBIRHJ010000005.1, forward strand.
CCTGGCGGCATTCGTTGTGTACGGCGTGTGCAACAAGGAATGGGAGCCTCCCGTGTTGCTTGGCATGGCCTTGTTGCTGTGCCTCGGCGCTGCGTGGGCCGCGGGCGCCTTCGAGAGGTTCGCTCAGAAGAGGCGGAAGCAGCAGTCCCGGTAACTCCCGGGGCCCTCTCGCGCCGGCGGGACTGGGCGGGCCCGGCCGTGGGAGTCCGGCTGCATGTCTCTGGGTGCCGTTGCCCTCCACGCGTTCTTCACCGCCGACCCGGTGGCCCGGGCAGGCTGTGGTCCACGACGCTGAGACCCCCCTGCGGGAAGCACCGGCCCGGTACCGTCGGCTTCGTCAAGGCGGACCAGTCGTGCAAATGCTGCGCCGAGCCGGTCCCGCCGATGGCGGCGGCCGGGAGCACGAGCGGCTGCCCGGCACCGTCGGTGGAAGTTGCCGCCTCGCGCGCGGCAGGGCCGCCCGGCGTTGCAGCGCCGGGCGGCCCTGTGTGTGCGGTGTCCGGACCAGTGGACGTCCGCCGGGCAGCGGCCCGCGGAGGGGCTGGCTGCCGTTTCCAGTGTGGTGGATTCCCCCCGGGCTGGGTTTCCCTCGCCGTTGCGGAACTGATTTCGCAACACCGCAATGGTCATGACCTGCGCGAATACGACCGCCGCCCGGGCATGCCTCATAGAGGCGGAGCTTCCGTTTGCCGGGAGCAAGAGGCAGGGCCGGTCCGGAACTGCCGGGTTTCGCGGCCCTGAAATGCCGCTTACGGCTGCGCTTCGTTGCGGCAACGCAGTTGACTCTGGTGATGGGGGCCGGGGGTGCCCGAACCTGATGGTGACGCCAGGGCACAAGGGGCCGGGGTTTGCAGACCTCAGTCGTGCGTTCGCCTGCCCGGCGTCACCACTGTGCTTGTCCGGACCAGAGGAGTCGTCGTGAGCAATACCCAGCGCAGGGCCGCCAACGCGGCCCGGTGCGTCATGATCCCGTCCCTGTGGCGGCTGTGCGTGCTTGTCGTGATCGAGGTCGTCGTGGTCGTCCTGGTGGTGGCCGGCTACGACGTGCAGACCGCTCTGGCCTGCGCGACCGGAGCCGCTCTGGCCACCGCAGGCGTCATCGGCCAGCTGCCCGCCACGGCCGGTCCGAACCGGGGGGCCTGATGGCTCCCCGCCGGCTCGATCCGCACAAAAGCCCCCGCGAGGCCATCGCCTGGGCCCTGGCCCGGCTGCGGGAAGCATCGATGAAGCCCCCGAACGCCATCGCCGCCGAGACCAACTACAACATGAGCACCGTGTCCAGGGTGACCGCCAGTCAGGCCACCGTGTCCGCGGACGCGGTGGGCGCCTATGTGCGCTCCTGCGGCCAGCCGCCCGAGGAATGGGTGAAGCTGTACCGGCTCGCGAAAAGCGTCGAGAGCGCCGAAGAGACTGAGCGGTTCGCCGTGGCCCTCCACGCACTCTGCAACGCAGCCCTGCCGCCGGAGCATACCCAGCGGCTGGGCGGCGCACAGGCCCTGGTCGCTTCCTGGACCGTCGCGGACACCGGCCTGCCGCAGGGCACCGTGCAGCCGCAACCGGAACAGGAACACGAACAAGAACAGGAACAGGCCCCACCCGGCACACCCGTGTCCACCGCATCCGTGCCCAGTGAGCCGGAAGACCCGTCTTCCGAAACCGGTGGAACCCCTTCCGCGCGGAAGCGGAGTGAAGGGGCTGCTCCGGCGGAGCGTGGTGTGCCGCAGCGGGCAAGGCTCCGTGGGGCTCGCCGGCGCACGGTGGTGACGGGTGGAGTCATCAGTCTCGCCCTCGTCGCCGGCATCACCGTCTGGGCCACCCAGTACCAGGCCACCGGTGACGACTCCCGCTCTCCCGCCGCCGCGGCTTCAGGCTCGAGCGCCGCCGACGTCCCGGGGGACGCATCCCTGGAGCGGCTCCGCGAAGCGCAGAGGGGAAAGGGGCACCCGTGGACTGTCGGCGTGAAGGACAACCAGCCGGGGCTGAGCGAGAAGAAAGGAGGGAAGTGGGTAGGTGCAGAGATCGAGTACGCCAAAGTCATCACCAAGGCGTTGAAAATCAAAGGAACTCCCGAATTCGTCGCCATGGGGACGAACGAGCGGGAAAAGCAGCTCGATGAGGGACTCGTCGACATGTTCGTCGGTACCTACGGAATCTCGGAGGAAAGAGAACGAGGAACCGACAGAGCGCACCCTGCTGTGCTGTTCGCCGGACCGTACTTCACCACGCTCCAGAGGATCATGCTGGAACGGTTCGGAGAGACCGGTGACGCAAGGATCCAAGGCAGACGTGAAACGGTGTACTCGGACAGCGACCTCCCCGATGACACCCGCGTATGCGTAGTGAAAGGGTCATCCGGGGAGAAGTTCTGGAAAGACAAGCGTCCGGAGGTGACGACACGCAGCGACTACAGTTTATGCATCAAAGATCTTCCCGAGGGTATCGACGCAGTACTGTCGGACTCTGTCATCCTGCAAGAATACAAGAAAGCAAAGAGAGCGGACCATCTCGTGATCTCCCGCGACAGCTTCGGCGACACGGAAGAATACGGGATCGGACTGGCGAAGAACAGCAAGGGCCTGCAACGGGAAGTCTGCAAAGCGATAGAGAAAACCCTCGACAGGAGAGACGAGATCTTCAAGCACCTGTCCGAGCGGCACCTGCCCGGGGCCGACGAACTGACCGCGTGCCGGTCCCGGCCCTGACATCGAGCAAAAGAACGGCCGTCGCCGCCGCCGCGCCCGCTGCTCCTGAGGGCTTCCGGCTCCGATCACCGATCGATGGGGAATCCGAGTACTGCGGTGCCGACGTCGCAGTTGCGGCGTCGGCCTGCGCACCGTCCAGCGGCCCGGCGGCAGGCCGGACCCGTTCACCTGACCGACGATGATGGAGGCGCTGCCCGGGCCCGGGTCGTTGCCGCCGTTGGTGTTGACCGTGCCCAGCAACGCGCATCCGTTGCCGGCGGCCAGGATCGGGCGGGCGACGCGGCGGGCGTGACGCTCGCGCTGTCCCAACTGTCCTCCGTCCTCCGCCTGCTGCGTGCGGGCCGAGGGCGGAGTTCGACTCGCTGGCTCTGCTGGAACTCGCCGTCGTACTGGAAGAGGAATACGGGGTCAGCCTCCTCGACGCGCCCGAACAGCCGGAACACGGCGACGTTGGCCGAGGTCGCCACCTGGCTGGCCACTTTGCGGAGGTCCGACACCGTGGTGGAGCCACGTGAGCGGGCGGCTATGGATCACGCCGCCATATGACCCCGGCCACGGAGGGCCCCCGGGCGGTGAGGGCCGGTGGTGGCAGGGCGATGTTCCGCACCGGCGTGCGCCTACACCTTCGTGTGAATTCCCGGTCCCCGGGTGCCGGGCGATGAGTGATGCGGAGACCCGGTGCACCCTGCGGTACGTCGTCTGCGGCCGCGTGCGGGGCCTTGCTCCTGCTCTCGTAGGGCCGTGGGGAGGGCCCGCTACGTTGGCCCGGTCGGTGTTCCGCTGAGCGGAATTGACGTGGCGTCGGGCTGCGGCAGCTGTCCAGGGTGTATGGCGTGCCGGGCTGCGTGGCCCGGGCCGAGGGAGGAATGCTGGTGTCCTGGAAACCTCTGCTGCACTTCGACTTCGACAACCATGCCGCGCTCGATGAGACCGGGCACGGATACCACGGGCGGGTGGAGCTGCCCGCCGCCGACCGGTGGGTGGACAAGCCGGCCGACGGGATCGGCACCGCGATCCGTTACGACCATCCCGAGTCCAAGGTCGTGGTGGCCCAGCGGCCCGGGTTCGCGAACTGGCGCGGGCTGCGGGTCCGCGCGTACTTCAAGGCGGACGATGTGGGGCCGCGGCGGCTGAACCTGGTGGAGGGTGACGGCTCGTTCGCCTTGTTCACCGAGGAGGACGGGGTCCTCAGCGGCACGGTGAACGACGGTTCCCCACACTGGTGGGGTGTGTCCAGCGCGCCGGGGCGGCTGCGTTCGGGCCAATGGCACCTGGCGGAGCTGCTCTACGACGCGGGGCAGGTGCTCACGCTCAGCGTGGACGGGCAACTGCTCGGCGCGCGTACGACCGCGGGTCTTCCCGTCCGGCCGGTCGGTGAGAACGGCATCCGGATCGGATACTGGCCCGGCGGTGATGCTCGGTACACCTTCAGCGGCCTGATGGGCCCGGTGTGGGTCGACACCCTCGACGAGCGCGAGGAACTGAGCACCGTGCTGGCCCGGCTGCTGTGCGAGGGCACGGACGGCACCAGCCGTCTGGAATCGTGGAACGCCGCTCTGTCCAGCGAGCTGAGCGAAGCGGAGAAGCAGGCGGTACGGGGCTTCGGCGCCGCGGCGGTGGCGGCGGCCAAGCGCCTGGGCTCGGTGGTCGTGGGCCAGTCCGCCGACCCCGCGGCCACGCTGGATGCGCTGATGCCGCTGGCGGACAAGCTCGCGAAGCTCTCTCGCGACGACGAGAACCGGGGCGCCGACCTGCTGCGTGACCCCCAGCTCGCGCCGCTGCTGAACCAGTTCCTGGCCAAGGCCTGCCAGGACAGCCCGGCGGCGGCCGCCATGTTCCAGTTCGAGGCGCTGCGTCTGATCGCCGCCGACCCCCTTCCCGCCGAGCGCTGGGCCGAGATCCGCCGTGCCCACCCCGAGTGGTGCACGGCAGGCTTTCCGCCCGTGTTCCCGCCACAGGAACCCGGCACGCCCGGGCAGCCGGGCCCGCCCGCCTGGCTGGAGGAGTGGCTGCGCCGTTGGTGCGCCCGGCACGGACAGGGCCCGGGCGGGCCCGGCACCCCGTGCGGCCCCGGCACCCCCTGCGGGCCCGGCGCCCCGTGCGGCTGCCGCCCCCGGCCGGGGGGCCACAGCGCCCCCGGCCCCGCCGCAGGTTCCTGCACCACCCACATCCACCTCCACTGCACCTGCAAGGACCAGGGAGACCGGCCATGACCACCCGTCTCGACACCGTCCGCGCCTACGTCATCGAGCGGTTCTTCGAGTTGCTGACCGCCAACCCCCACTTCGCCGGCCTCACCGAACCGGCCGAACTCTTCCACCCCGACGGGAGGTTCGACGTCCCCGCCACCCCGGCCGGGTTCGTCCGCATCCCGACAGTGGCCGGCCTGCGCTCCAGGATCGAGGCCACCACCGACCCCGAGAAGAAGGAGCAGCTGCGGCGGTTCCTCGAAGTCCTCCAGGACACCCTCCACTCCCTTTTCGGGCTGCTCGGCTACGACACCGGCGACCTCGCGCAGAGCGTCCTTCGGGTCGCCGCCCGCTGCGCTCCGGTGGTGCGCCACCCCGACCGGCAGACGTACTGGCCGGTGGACATCGCCCGCTACCTCGGCTTCGACGACGGCGTGCTGCGCGGGCAGTTCCACGGGCCGAGCGGTACCCGTGCCATCGGCGCGGACGCCTTCCGGGTCCTGTTCGACAACCCCGACGTCTGGCAGGCGTCCGCCGCCCAGGACGAGCCCGAGGGCGGGCGGATCCCGTTCGTCGCCACCATCGGCATCGACAGCGGCGTACGGCCCTACCCCCACTCACCCCTCACCGCGGGCCGGCTCAACCTGCCCGCGAGCGATGCCCGGCTCACCCCCGGCCGGCTGCCGCCGACGCTCTTTTGCGAAGTGAAGTCACCGGAGGCGGCCTCCCGGACCAACCGGCACTACAACACGACAGCGGCCCGCGGCGGCCGCTTCGCCGAGCTGCGGCACAACCGGGTGCACGCCGACCCCACCCGCGACGTGCTGTTCCCGCGCAACGGCGGTGAACCGCTGATGTTCGTCTATCACGCCTTCTACCCGGCCGACGACGGTGCGCGACGCTTGACCGACGGCTCGGGCAACAACCGCGAGTTCCATCACCTCGCCATCGGCCTGCTCATGTCCCGCTTCCCCGACGGCGGCGGTGAGGGCCTGCGGGGGCGCACCTCCGAGCGTCTCAGCGGGCTGCTGTTCGTCAGTACGAGCCCGACCACGGCCAAGGTGGTGCCGCTGTCCCACCCCCAGCTCCGGTTCGTCGACGATGCGGGCCGGCCGAACCCGGACGGTCTGCATCCGGTGCTCTACGCCAATCAGCTCGCCGTCCAGGGGCTGGGAGTCTCCTCCACCCAGATCGACACCCAGCAGATCGCCGAGGGCGGCAAGGACGCCGTCGACTACGAGCCCGAGGACTGGGAGTGGTGGGTGGGTCTGGGCTCCGCGGCCGCGGTGGGTGCCCTCATCGGCTCGCCCGCGGGGCCGGTGGGGGCGGCGGTCGGCGCGGCCGTCGCGGTCCTGGTCTTCCTCATCGCCTGGCTGCTGAAGAAGCTCTTCGGCGGCGACAAGGACCGCGAACAGGAGTGGACCGAACAAGAGCCCTGGCCGGGTGACACCGCGACGGGCACCCAGTACCAAAAGCCCGCCTCCCAGGACATCGGCCCGCCCGGCGTCGTCTCCCAGACCGGCGGCGCCACCCCCGGACGCAGCTACACACTGCGCAACATCCCGCACTTCACCGGCGACAACCTCTACGGGCTCGCCTTCAGCGGCGCCGACACCTTCCGCGTCATCGACGACGCCGACCGGCGCGAGACCCTGGCCTGGCGGGCTTTCGAGGGCGGCGTCGGCTACCAGTTCACCCGCCCCGTCCCGGGCCGCTGCGATGTCTCGGGCACCTCACTGCGCAACTACTTCGAGCTCTTCACCGCCAAGTACCAGGAACTGGCAGCAGCACGGGACCAAGTGGTCTACTTCGGCACCACCTGAACACGCGCCATCACCGCCCCCCTCCCCCGGGGGACCATCAGTCACCGGATCCGCCGTCGGCCGGACCGGGGGACGGCCGGGTGCCGGGCGGGTGCCCGGTGGGTGCCCGGTGGGTGCCGGGTGGGTCCGTCGGAGGGAACGGGACTTTGGTCCCGTGTGGAGTGATCGTGCAGGGATATCTGTATGTCGCCGGTCGCCCGCACAAAGCGGCCGGCGGGCAGCCCCGGCGCCACGCCGTCGGCCCCTGACACCAACACCTTCAGCACAGCAAAGGACGCACACCGTGGGCATCATCGCCTGGATCCTCATCGGCCTCATCGCGGGCGCCATCGCCAAGGCACTCACCCCCGGCAAGGACCCGGGCGGCTGCCTCGTCACGATGCTCATCGGCATCGTCGGTGGTCTGCTCGGCGGCTGGCTCGGCAAGGTGATCTTCGGCGTGCACTCCATCAACGGCTTCTTCCACCTCTCGACGTGGATCGCCGCGATCGTCGGCTCGGTGCTCGTGCTCCTGCTGTACCGCCTCTTCACCGGGCAGCGTTCGCGCTGACCGCTCCCGGCGCTCCGCGTCCCTCCGTTCCGTAGCCGGAAGCCGGCCTGGTGTGTGGCCAGGCCGGCTTCCGCTGTCGCGGGCGGAGCCGCCCCGGCCCTGCGGCACTCCCCGGCGCCCGGGCCAGGCGGGTCGCCCCATGGCTGGGAGAGGTCGCCGGAAAGCCGCCTGTTCCACCCAGCGGAACAGGCGCTGGACGGCTGCCCCGGCCTGCGTCACTGTCATGGCCTCATCGTTCGCGCACGCCTCATGTGGAGGGTCAGTCGCATGCGCAAGAGATCAGGCAAAGGGTACGGGCGACGCTTCGGTCGGCTGGTGAGGGCTCTCCGGGCGAGTCTGGTGGCCTCTGCGACGGTCGCGGCACTGCTGGTGGCGGTGCCCGGCACCGCGACGGCCGCGCCCGAGCAGGGGGTCGGCCACTTCGGCTCCTCGATCGCCTCGGCCCGCAATCCCGACGGCCGACTGGAGCTGTTCGGCGTCAACGGCGCCGGGGACATGTTCCACCGCTGGCAGACCTCTCCCGGTCGCAACTGGTCCGGCTGGGCCGGCTTCGGGGGTCCCTTCGTCGCCGTCGCCGCCGAGACCAACGCCGACGGGCGGGTGGAGGTCTTCGCCGTCGACAGCGGCGGGGGCGTGTACCACCGCTGGCAGCAGCGGCCCGGCGCCGACTGGTCCGGGTGGGAGAGGTTCCTCGACGGTGCGCTCACGTCAGTTGCCGTGGCCCGCAACGCGGACGGCCGGCTGGAGCTGTTCGGCACCGACAGGACCCAGGGCGTGTGGCACCGCTGGCAGCAGCGCCCCGGCGCCGACTGGTCCGGCTGGGACAAGTTCGACGGCGGGTTGTCCCAGGTGGGCGCTGAGACCAACGCCGACGGGCGGGTCGAGCTGTTCGGCGTCGACAGGACCGAGGGGGTGTGGCACCGCTGGCAGCAGCGGCCCGGCGGCGACTGGTCCGGCTGGGACAAGTTCGACGGCGCGCTCACAACCGTCGCCTCGGCCCGTAACGCGGACGGACGGCTGGAGCTGTTCGGCACCGATCACACCGACGGGGTGTGGAACCGCTGGCAGACCACGCCCAACGGCGCGTTCGACAGGTGGGTGAAACTCGACGGCGGACTGACCCAGGTCGCGGCCGAGGCCAATGCTGACGGGCGGGTGGAGCTGTTCGGCGTCGACAAGACCGGGGGCGTGTGGCACCGCTCGCAGCGCGTGCCTGGCGGCCAGTATGCCGCCTGGGAGAAGTTCGACGGGGTACTGAGGCCCTGACCTCACTGTTCTCCGTTCATGTCGCCTCGTGTCAGGGGCGCACACCGCACAGGTCGGCCGGGCGGCCGTCCTGTGCGGCTTCGACGTCGGTGCCCCGCCGTGAACTCCCGGTCTGCGCGGGCGGTCACGCCGTGGCGCGCAACCCCGCCAGGAGCCGGTCGAGCGCCTGCTCCGCGGCGTGCGGGTCCCCGCCACGAGCCGTCCGGAACGCGGTCTCGTCCATCGCGCCCGAGAGCAACCGGGCCAGGGGTCCACCGGCTGATCGGCGACGATCCCGGCCGCGGCGAGCGCGGTCAGGGCCTGGGCCTGGTACGTCAGCCTGCGCCGCCCCGACGCCCCGCAGTACGAGCTGGCCCAGTACGCCGCCCACTACCGCGACACCTGATCCCGTACAGCACCTAAGAGCCGTGGGGCCGCTACCGCCGCCGCGGCCCTTGCGCCGCGGGGCGCCCGGTCCCCGCGTGGCAGGCACTCCCGCTCGCGGACGTCTGCCGGTGCCGTGCCGGTGTGCGCCACGGTCCGCCAGGCGGCGCCACGTTGACCGCCGACGGGTCGCCCTTCTACTTCTGGGTGGGTGGTTCGTACGAGATTGGGTTTTCGACCATATGCACCTCATTGGAAACTTTTGCGATTTCGCAGTGATGTTGCAGAACAGTCATGGAGGATGGGCGCCTCAGGCAACCCAAAGGACGCTGGGGAGTGTTGGTGGTAAAGAACCTGGCCGACGCCAGTGGAGACGATCACGGTAGCGAGGGCGCGACGGCGGGGCGCGGCAGTGTGCGTTTTCTGCACAGCGAGGCCGCTCCGTCGGCGCAGCGGCTCCGGCTGGGTCTGCACCTGCGGGAGCTGCGGCTGAGGGCCGGTCTGAAGCAGGGAGAGGTGGCGCGGCGGCTGGGGGCGTCGGAGTCGAAGGTCAGCCGTATCGAGACGGGGACGTTCAAGGCCAAGCCCGCCTTCCTGGAGGCGCTCTTCGACGCGTACGTGGTCCATGACGCGGCAGAGCGTGCGCGGTTGCGGGAGATCGCGGGGGAGGTGAATGAGGCTGCCTGGTGGCAGCCGTGGAAAGGCGTGTCGCAGCCCTATTTGCAGGCTCTGGTGAGCTGCGAGGACCTGGCGGTGCGGGTGAAGTCCTACGAGCCGCAGTGTCTGCACGGCCTGTTGCAGACCTCCGCCTACGGGCAGGCGCTGATCCGGCGCGGTCGCGGTGGCCCGGAGGCGCACGAGGAGCTGTGGAAGTTCAGGGCCGAGCGGCAGCGGCGGTTCACCGAGGACACGGGGAAGTCGTTCATCGGCGTGGTGGACGAATCGGCCCTGCGGCGGACCGTGGAGTCCTCGGCGGTCATGCGGGAGCAGATCGAGCACCTGCTGGAGCTAATGGACGACGCCCGCTTCCAGCTGCGTCTTGCGGAGCAGTTCAACCCGCGTGTGCACAGCGAGATCGGGCCCTTGACCATCTTCGACTTCGCCGAGCCGATCATGCCCTCGGTCGCCTGTGCGGAGCTCTTCGACGGCTCCGTGGTCTACCAGGACGCCGAGATGGTGGATCGGCGGATCGTGAAGTTCGACGCCCTGCGGGTGGCCTCGCTCGCCCCCGATGCCACCCGCCGCAAGCTGCAACAGCTGCGTACGTTGTACAAGTGACGCCGGGCCGACGGTTCTCGGGGTCCGGGCCGCTGCCTGGTCGGGGGGCGCCGGTCAGGGCTTGCGGGCGACGGCGGCGTACAGGGAGACGAGCCGGTCGCTCAGGACCGCGGGGCCGCTGCCGGGCTCGGGGCGCCACTGGTGGGCCAGGACCAGGCCGGGCTCGAGGAGTTCGAGGCCCTCGAAGAACGGCAGGACTTCGTCCCGTGAGCGCACCTGGGCCGGCGTGCCGCGCGCCGTGTAGGTGTCGGTGATCTTCTGCCAGGCCTCGGGGTCGAAGTCGCCGGTGCAGTGGGTGAGGCTGAGGTAGGAGCCAGAAGGCAGCTGGTCGAGGAACTCCGCCACGATCCTGGCGGGCTCCAGGGCGTCGGGGACGAAGTGCAGCAGGGCGTGCAGGCTCAGTGCCACCGGCTGGTCGAGGTCCAGGACGTCCTGTTCGCGCACTGCGACCAGCAGCCGGGCGGGGTCGGTGGCGTCGGCGTGGACGTAGGCGGTGCGGCCCTGTGGGCTGCCTGCCAGGAGGGCGTCGGCGTACACCAGGACGATGGGGTCGTTGTCGGCGTAGACGACGCGTGCCTCGGGCGTGATCTCCTGGACGATGTCGTGCAGGTTGGGGGCCGTGGGGATGCCGGTGCCGACGTCGATGAACTGTCGTACCCCTGCCCGGGCGAGGTGGCGCATGGCGCGGTGCATGTAGGCGCGGTTGACCCGGGCGACGGTCTCTATCGCCGGGAAGGCCGCGATGACCTGCTCGGCGGCTTCCCGGTCGACCGCGTAGTTCGTCTTCCCGCCCAAGTAGTAGTCGTACATGCGGGCACTGTGTGCCTGGTCCTGGCGTAATTCGGTGCTGCCGTTCTCGTCCTGCTCCGGCACTGGGCGCCTCCCCCCTCGCTCCCCCGCCTCTTCGTGACGTCCTGACCGTGTCGGGGCGGCGGACCGACGTCCTGTCCTGGCCCTGTCGGGGCGGGCGGCGGACGTCCTGACCGTGTCAGGGCGGGGCTGGCGTCCTGACCGTGTCGGGGCGGACTGCACTTGCAGTTCCTCTATCCATACTGACTGGTCACTTCCGCTGTCCAGCCTCGAACCGCTTTCTCGACAAACCGCTTATGGCCGCATCTGCCGGGTCCCTGAGGCACTCTGCGGACCTGTCACCCGCTCCCTGCGGGCGGGGCAGGTCGCGGGTGGCGGGTGGCGGCGGGTCGGTCGGTGTGCCCGGCGGGCGGGTCTACAGGCGGCCTCGCAGCAGCGCGTCGGTGAACCGTGCTGCCGCCCCGGCCCGGACCGAGATGACGGGCCCGTCGGTGATCTTGGAGTCGCGTAAGAGGACGTGGCCGCCGTCGGGGCGGGCGATCTCCACGCAGGCGCCCTCGGAGAGGCTGTGGGAGCTCTTGCGCCAGGCAGGGCCGGCGGACGGTGCGGTCGTCGCGGGTACGTGGGCTTGGTTCTTCACCGGAAGACCTCCATGGGTGGCAAGTCACCGAAATGCAATTGCATTTCGGTCTGTTCCGTCAGGTTCACCCCCGCAGGCCGGACCCATGCCGCCGCGGCCGACAACGTCTCGATTTCAACTGATGGGCGCGGCATGCAAGTGCAGTCGGCGAGCAGATCGATTCTTCCGACATTCCGACTGCGCCCGGGAAGTCTCACGCACGTGCATAGCCCACTCGCACATGCCACCGTTTCCCCGCCTCTTTGCGGGGTGGTCCGAGGCTCTCAGCAGGAGCATTGGCGGCGCGCGAGCCCGCGCACTGCCACGCGGACAAATCGAACGGTGCGCTCCGCATAGCCGCGGCCGCCGGGGCGCCGGGGCCGCAAACAAGCCATGAGAGTCCGCTCGGGGCTCCTCAACCGCGCCCGAACAGGCGTGAGTTCGCCCTAGCGTTCCCTTGCCCGGCCTTTGTCCCGGGCAGCACAAGGACCCCAGCTCAGCGATTGGCGTCAACGGCTGGGGCCCAAGTCACGCCCCGCACGTAGAAGGAGAGCGCAATGGCCCCCTCCCCCTGGCCGCGCCGCCGCAAACCGCGTCACGCCCGCCCCCGTACACTCCGGTTCACCCGCCCGTGCCCCTGGTGCGTCCACGGCACCCTCGATGCCGCCGCAACCGGCACAGGCCAGCTCCTGATCGTCCAGCCGCCCGCGCACTGGCAGCCGGTCCTCCTCGCCGTCTGCCTGCTCCTCGTGCACGGTGCTCTTCGCCCCTGCCCCCACACGGCCGCCGACCCGGCCGCCCCGCACGAACAGATCTCCGACCGGTGATGCCAGGGGACAGCGGCGCCTCCCGCGACCTCGCGGCCGGCGGCGACCAGGCCCACTTCGCCCGCCTGCTGCACCACGTCCGCCACTACGCGGGCGTGACCACCAGCCACATAGCCCACACCACCGGAGCCGACCCCGGCCACATCCACGACGTCCTGGCCGGACGCTGCTTCCCCAGCCGCACGTTCGCCCTTCGCTACGCCCGGGCCTGCGGGGCCGACCCGCAGATCCTCCTCATGGCCTGGCAGCGCGAACACGACCGCCGAGCCCACTGACGCCCCGTCCGGTGCGGCGCCGGCCGCGCCGGGGCCACCGGCGGACGGCTACGCGACGCCGTCCACCAGGGGGCCGCGCGGCTGGAGGTCCCCGCCCAGGCCCCGCATCGCCAGTGCCGCCATGCGCCTGAGCTGCCTGAGCTGCGTGCGCTGCGTGAGCTGCGTGCGCGAAGGCCGAGCGCAACTCGATGGCGCCCGGAGGCGGAAGTGAGGAAGGATCACCCGCATGGTTTCGACAGTGCAGAACGTGGCGATCGATTGTGCGGATGCCTACGAGCTGGCCCGGTTCTGGAGCGAGGTGACCGACCGGCCACTGCATCCGCAGGACGCACCGGGTGACCGCGAGACGCAGGTGCTGCTGGCGGAGGGCCCGGTGCTGCACTTCAACCAGGTGCCGGAACCCAAGAAGACCAAGAACCGGCTCCACCTGTGTCTGCGCCCCGAGACATCGCGCGAACAGGAGGTGCAACGGCTGCTCGGCCTCGGTGCCACCCTAGTCACCGATCACCGCAATCCCGATGGCTCTGGCTGGGCAGTCCTCGCCGACCCCGAAGGCAACGAATTCTGCGTCCTTCGCAGCGAGTCCGACCGGGCCGCGAGAGCCTCGAGGAGTTCCTGAAGCCCGCGCGCCAGCCTGGCAAGCCCGTGCGCCAGCCTCGCCGGTTTCGTGAGAGCGCTGGTCACGGCCACTCGCTGACCGCCGCCACAAGGCGGGTCGCCTCGCGGCGGGTCGCGAGCTCGTCGTGCCGTGCGGCCACGGTGGGGTGTCTTGTGAGGTGACGGATACCTGCCGCGCTCGACGGTGTGGCGGGCCATGTGGTTGACCGCGCTCCGCTGCGCGCTATGGTCCGGACTAATGAGGGAAGGATTGTCATGTCCGCGAAAAAATACTTGGCGGTTGCTTTCGTCCTGGGCCTCGCGCCGTTCATGGTCGTAAGCCTCCCGGCAGACCCCGCCCATGCACACGGCTGGGTGACCTCGCCCGCGAGCCGGCAGGACCAGTGCTTCAACGGGAGCGTGGAGTGCGGCCCCATCAAGTGGGAGCCCGACGCGGTGGAGGGGCCCAAGGGCCTCAAGAGCTGTAGCGGCGGCAACGCCCAGTTCGCCGACCTGAACGACGACGGAAAGGGCTGGGCCGTCCACAGCATTACCAAGTCGGCCACGTTCACCTGGCAGTTGACCGCGCAGCACAGCACGACCACCTGGCAGTACTTCGTAGGCTCGCAGAAGGTCGCCGAGTTCAACCAGGGCGGGGCCCAGCCGCCCCAGTTCGTCCGCCACAAGGTCGATTTCGGCGGCATCCGCGGCCCGCAGAAGGTTCTGGCGGTATGGAACATCGCCGACACGGCGAACGCGTTCTATGCCTGCGTCGACGTCAACATCCGGGGCTAGTTGATGTTCGGTGGTTCCTGCTCAGCGCTCAACACCGTTCTGAACGGGTGTCCGACCGTTCCGATCACGATCACGGTCGAGTCCGCACGCCGAACCGGTGCCGTCCAGCACACGCGAAGTCCCCCGCACCACTGCGGTGCGGGGGGGCTACGTGCAGGCCGCTAGACGATGCGCTCTGCGAGCCTTGCCGACTGCTTCTCCGCGTTCTTGGTGTGCCACCACTCGAACAGGCGGATACGGAAATCCGAGGCGACAGCTCGCACCAGGTGGTGAGGGGGTGTTCCGTTGAACAGCGCCATCGCCGACCGGTCGCCGTCCAATCGCACGCGCCATCGCTGGCGGTAGGCCGTGAGTTCCAGGACGAGAGTGAAGCTGCGGCCGCGTTCCACCACATCCAGGGCGGTCACGTGCAATTCGGCCTGGCTGTCGTCCAGTTGCCCCATGAGGTGCGGGACGAGTAGTTCCCGCACCTGTTCGGCTGTCGCCATGACCCTTTCCTCCCGGCAGGTAGCGCGCGAGACCCGAGGGCCTGTACGCGGTGATGACCCCTTGCGGCTCGATCCGGCGATCAGCGCTGTAGGCACCGGGAGTTGTGATGACCTTGAACAGCGTCCCAGGAGGAAAGCGGCGATCTTGCGCTTGCAGATCTTCTCTCAGCCGCCAGCAGCATAGCCAGGCATGGCACCAGCACCCCCGCCAGCTCGGTGGCCGCCGGGCAGGCTCCCGGCCCTCCCGGCCGCCCCGCCGAAATCATCCATGGCTTGGTCTAGACCAGACGGGGTACGCTTCAACCGTCACGCATGACGGCCCCACCCTCGTGTGTGACATTGCTTGTCATGTGCATGATTGTCCGTTTCGTGCGGACAAGAACCCACCCCCACAGAGGAGTTGTCATGAAAAGCAAGAAGACGCTCGCCGTCGTCATCGGAGCAGGGATCGCCCCGCTCCTGGCAGTGAGCCTGCCCGCCAGCAGCGCGAGCGCGCACGGCTACATATCCTCGCCGCCCAGCCGGCAGGCCCAGTGTGCCTCCGGCGTCGTCTCGTGCGGCGCCATCAAGTACGAGCCGCAGAGCGTCGAGGGCCCCAAGGGCCTGACCAGTTGCAGTGGCGGCAACGCCGCGTTCGCCGAGCTCAACAACGACAGCAAGGGTTGGAGGGTCACCCCGGTCAGCAGGACCACCAACTTCAACTGGCGGCTGACCGCCCGCCACGCCACCAGCACCTGGCAGTACTACGCGGGCGGCCGCAAGATCGCAGAGTTCAACGACGGCGGGGCGCGGCCCGGCGAGACCGTCACCCACCAGGTGAACTTCGGCAGCCTCTCCGGCAAGCAGAAGGTCCTGGCGGTGTGGAACATCGCCGACACCCCGAACGCCTTCTACGCCTGCGTGGACGTCAACGTGAGCTGACCTGCCACCGCACCACCGTCCCACCGCGCACGACCCGGCTCCGCCGGCGCCCGGAGCGGGCGAGCACCGCCCGCTCCGGGCAACCCCCGGTCCCACCGAGATGAGGTCCCATGAACCGCCACCGCGTCACCGCCCGCGCAACCGCCGTGGCCCTGCTCGCCGCCGGTCTCGCCGTTCCCGCCGCCGCGGCGGCTCCTGCCGCCGCCGGGGGCAAGGCCCGCGTCGGCGCCGACTGGGCGAAGCAGTCCATCACCTTCACCGCGGCCCCGGGGCAGGTCAACGATCTCCACGTGGTCCCGATGGACCAGGGCGACGGGGTCCGGCGCATCGGCTTTCGCGACACGGTCCCGCTCCAGCCGGGCAAGCACTGCACGTACCTGGAGCCGGGCGTGGAGACGTACGTCGTCTGCGAACTGCCCACCGACAGCACCCGGCCGGACCGGATCGACATCCTGCTCGGCGACGGCGACGACGAGATCGCCACCAGCGACCCCGGGGTCGCCACCGTCAGGGGCGGGCCCGGTGACGACACCCTGCACGCCCACACCGCCCACACGGTCCGGGGCGAGGAGGGCGACGACATGGTCATGGGGCACGCCGTCCTGGACGGCGGCGACGGCATGGACCACCTGATGGGCGACGACGGCGGCCAGCGGATGTGGGGCGGCCGGGGCGACGACATGATCGAGGGGTACGGCGGCCGGGACCTCGTGTACGCGGGCTCCGGCAACGACCACGTCATGGGCGGCGACGGCGACGACGGCCTCCTCGGCGGCTCCGGTGACGACATGCTGCACGGCGAGGGCGGCAACGACCTGCTCGTCGGCGGCTCCGGGAAGGACACCGTCCAGGGCGGCCCGGGCCGGAACATCGTCCTGCCGTAGGCGCTGTGGGCCGTCCTCGCCGCTCGGAACCGGCCGGTACCGGCGTCGCTCACGAACGTCCGCAGCGCTGTGAGGCCTCCGCTTTCGCCTCACCCTTCCTTCACAACCCTGGGTTGTGGATGGTGTGGTGCGGGGTTGTTTGATCGCGTGTTCCGTGTGGTGATGGGATCAGCGCATGTCCACTCGTACAGCGCAGATCATGTATGTCAAGTCGCCCGAGTTCGCCCGTCATGCGGAGCGGATCGCGGAGGTGACCGATGCGACGTCCCGGCTGAACGTGCTTCCGTTCAGCGACAGCGAAGGCCGCGCGGAACTCCTTTCCGTTGTCTTCGGCGGCCCGCTGCCGGAGTCGGTGACGATCTACCCGCCGTTCTTCACCGAGTACGGGCTGAACACGACGTTCGGGGAGAACGTCTTCGTCAACCAGGGATGCACCTTCATGGACAAAGGAGGCATCCGTATCGGCAACGGCGTCATGATCGCCCCGAAGGTGAGCCTCATCACCGGAGGCCATCCCCTGCCCCTGGCCGAGCGCCGCGAGTTCCTCTCCTTCGCCCCGATCGTCCTCGAGGACCGCGTGTGGATCGGGACGGCTGCCGTGATCACGCAAGGGGTGACCATCGGTACCGGTGCGGTGGTCGCCGCCGGCGCGGTGGTCACGCGTGATGTCCCTGCCGGCACCATGGTCGCCGGAGTGCCCGCCCGGGTGATCAAGACGATCGACTGAGCCCGGACGGGCTGCTGGACCGGGTAGGCGGCCCTCCCGCGGTCGGGTGAAGCGGGCGGGCGCGGTTCAGCGAGGGAGCTGGTCGGCGCCGGAAGCGGGTTGGCGGGTGATGTGGCAACCGGTGGCTTTCAGGGTTGTCTCCGTCACCGTGACGGCGGCGCAGTCGGCCAGTTGGTCGTTGTAGCGGACCAGGCCGACACGGGGAGGCACCCCGTAGACCTCGGTGGAGTAGTACGCGTCGACAAAGAAGGTGTAGGGGGCGCCGGAGTCCGTGAAGCCGGGGCAGGAGGTCAGGTTCGCGTGCAGGGTGCCGCGGTGCGTCAGGGTGTCGCGGAAGCCCATGGCGCTGGTGCAGTGCGTGGTGGTCGCGGCGCTCGCGAGAGCGGGTGAGGCAAGGGTGAGGGCGCCCGTCATGCCGATGATCGTTGCCATGGCAGCCAGGACACGGTGTGATCGTTTCTCCATACGCGCTCCCGAGGCGGTATCGGTGTCGATGGGTGTCGGTCGATGTCGATGTCGATGTCGGTGAGAGTCGGTGTCGGTGTCCGGTAGCAGTGTCGGGGTCCGGCAGTTGTCGGGACAGGCAGGAACCGGTCGTTCAGCCGGGCCGGGCCCTGGTGTGCGCTTCCCTGGGCGCGGCCGTCCGCAGAGTCCGGCGCCACGGACAGGCCGGGACTGCGAGACGGACGCCCTGGGCGTGGCGCCGCTGCTCGCGGCTTGAGGTCCCGTGCCGGGAGCCGGGAGGCTGCCTGGTCATCTGGGCCTGGCGCGGTGACCGAGCCCGTGGCCGCGGGGACCAGGGTGCCCGCAAGTTGCTGCTGTGGAGGGACGTCGAGGTGACCTGGCGCCCGCCGAACGTGAGCGGCTGGTCCGTATCGACAGCCGGTTGGCGTTCCGTCACCCCCTTGGTGCGGGCGGCTGCCTACCAGGACGTGCGGACGGTTCGCCGCGTTCGGTGTGGCATCACGGTGCTTGCGGGGCGGGGGTGGCGGGATGTTCGGGCGGGCGGGTGTCGGTCCGGGGGCGGTGGTCGGTGCCGAGGCCGGCGGTGATGGTCAGGATGGTCGAGGGCTCCCGCATGTCGACCGCGTGCCATGCCCCGGTCGGGTTGACGGTGGCCTCGCCCGGTCCGAGCACCACGTGGTGGGGCACGCCGTCCGCGTCGCGGGTGACTGTCACCGATCCGCTGAGGCAGACGACCAGTTCGTCGCCGGCGGGGTGGCGCTCCCAGTGGTCGCCGGGGCCGTCGCCGTCGATGATCGTCACCAGCCTGCCCTCGGCGCCGTCCGCGGCGACCGCGGCGCTGTAGGCCTGGAGCACCTCCGGGTCCCAGGCGAAGCCCTCGATGGGTTTGGCTGTCGATCCCAGTCCGAGGTGTACGGGGGTTGTCCGCAGGTCGATGGGGTTGCGTGCGTGGTCGACGAGTCTCATGCCGACGATCGTCACAGGGCGGCGGGCGGGCGGTCTTGAAGAAAAGGGAACACGATTCCACGCCACCAGGGGCAGTTGGCCTGCGGCTATCCCGTGCCCAGGAGGACTTCGCCGCGCCGCCAGGCCGTCGGCGAGCGGCCGGTGAACTCGCGCCAGTCCCGGACGAGATGGGCCTGGTCGGCGTAGCCGGAGGCGGTCGCCACCTGGGCCCACGGGGGCGGGCCGGGCGCCGTGGCCAGTTCGTGCGCGTGCTCGAAGCGCAGGACGCGGGCGAAGGTCTTCGGTGACAAGCCCACCTCGTCGCGAAACCGCTGGGCGAGGTGGCGGCGGCTCCAGCCCAGTTCCGCGGCCAGCGCCCCGACCTGCGCGCGGCCCCGGGCGGCGACGAGGCGGCGCCAGGCCTCGGTCACCTCGGGGCCCGTCCGGGGTGCGCGGTCGCCGCCGGCGCGGCCGACGGCCCGCAGGAGCAGCTCGTCCAGCGCGGCGAACCGGGCGGCCCATGTCTTCGCCGCCCGGAGCCGGTCGGTCAGCTCGGCGCCGAGCTTTCCGAGAAGTTTGTCGAGAGGGACCAGCCGGTGGGCGAGCGCAGCGGCGGGCACGCCGTAGACGGCCCGGGCCCCCAGCGGTGTCAGTGACACCTGCACGCCGTGCTGGCGTCCGTCGTGGTGGAGTGCGACGGACCGGCACATCAGTCCGCCCGCCACGCTGTCGAACCGGGTGACCGGTGACCCGTCGTCGACGCCCGCCGCCATCTCCAGGGGGTCGGACAGGCTGATCACCGTGGTGAGGGCGTGGCCCGGCGGACCGCAGTGCACCCCCGCCGGGAACCCCCGGAGGTCGAAACCGACGTACGAGCCGACATACCGCCGCAGGGCAGGCGCCGGACGTGCAACGCTCCTGGTGGCTCTAGGGTCCTCCATCCTCGGCAGTGTACGAACCGGCGATCCCGGCAGGACCACCGCCCGCCCGAACACCTGGCGCCCGCCGCCCGTTTCACCGGGCCCGCTCCCCCGGCCCGGCCGCCGTCCTGCCTTCCTGGTTCGACGTCCGCCCGCCGACGGAGTCCGGTCGCGCGACGACGTCGTACGCCAGTACCCGACCGACTCGTTGGCCGCGCCGCTGTTGTGGGCCTTCACTCCGGCCGAGGACAGCGGTTGCCTCGAGCACGGCTACGTCCTGGCCCAGCGGCAGTACGCCCTGGCGGGCGAGGAGAGCCGGCCGTGGCCGGCTCGCACCGTGCCCTCATCGGCACTGGTTGGCCACCGGCCCGTGCAACTAGTCGTATGAGGAGGGAAGTTCGGGGCATCCGAGCGTTAGGCCGGTCGCCTTGGGACCGGATCTTGGAGCGACCGATCCGAAGGAGCGAGAGATGACCACGCAATACGGCAACCAGCCGGTCGGGCAGCGCCACGCCCCGGCCAGGGGCGGCGCCAGCGAGAACGTTCTCAGCATCATCGCGATCGTGCTGGGCGCGATCGGCCTCCTCTTCCTGCCGATCGTGTTCGGACTGGGCGGGCTGATCCTGGCCCTCGTCGCCAAATTCGCCCGCCACGAACGGCTCTCCACCATCGCCCTGATCGTCGGCGCCGTCGGACTGATCGGCGGAATGCTCCTCGGCGCCATCGTCGCCAGCTAGCAACCAGCAGCCAGCGGTCGGTAGTCGGTAGTCGGTAGTCGGCAGGATCTGCTTAGCGGCCTGACACGGCGATCCGCCTGGCACAGTGACCTGCCCGGCACAGCGAGGTGCCATCCCGGCGGCCCGGAGCCCGCGTTCCGCACGCGGGCTCCGGGCCGCTCACCTGCCCGTACCCGGACACATGGCGGCCGGGCCCGCGGGTTCCTCGGTCATACGGCCAGGTCCAGCCACTCCCCGACGGCCAGCACGTGTGCGCGCCCCCCTGCGTGCGCGCGCAGTTCGCTCTCCGGGTCGGGGACCTCGACGTAGCCCGCGATCTTGTCCGGCTGCCCGGGCTCGTAGTGGATCGGCACCGCGTACCGGGCGCCGAGGATCTCCGCGGCCGCGGCGGCCTGCCCGGGGTCCAGCGCGGCGGGCAGCGGGCTCGGCGGTTGCAGGTGCGGTGCGTCGACCACGGCCCCGTTGGCGGGCAGGAACACGGCGTCGAAGGGGCTGAACCGGCGCGCGATGAGCCACCAGTAGCCGTGGAACATCGTGTCGCCGCCGTGGAAGACCCGCTGCCCGTCGGCCTGCACCACCCAGTTCAGCTGCGGGTCGCCAAGACCGTCGACGGCCGGGACCGCGGTGACGCGGAACGGCCCGATGTCGCGGGTGGACCAGGCGTCCACGATCTCGGCGGCCAGCCCGTGGCGGACCAGTTCGCTCTCGGCCGGCAGCGTCGTCATGTTGTCCACGTCGTCGCCGTGGCCGGGCGCCGGCCGCAGCACCGGCGCCCCCGGGCTCAGCACGTCCGCGAGTGCGGGCGCGTCGGTGTGGTCCCGGTGCAGATGGGTGACCAGCGCGGCGGCGGCCTTCCCGCTCGGCGCCGCCAGGAACTCGCCGGGCCGCCACCCCGTGAACAGCGGTGAGAGGTCCCGCACGTAGTCGATCACCAGTCGCCCGCCGCCCGACTCGATCTCCACTCCGGCCCAGCCCAGCCGTCGCACCCGCATCTCGCGCTCCTTCGTCTCGGTGACACGGAATTTAGCGTACGAACGTTCACTAAGTAAATAGCGGACGCCCGTTCGCTATGCTTGCCGTATGTCACCCCGACGCTCAGCAGCCGAAGCGCAGGCCACCAGGGGCCGGATCCTCAGCCGTGCCGCTGAACTCGCCTCCGAGGAGGGGCTGGAGGGCATCACCATCGGTCGGCTCGCCGAGGAGCTGGAGATGAGCAAGTCCGGAGTGCACAAGCACTTCGGCACCAAGGAGACGTTGCAGATCTCCACGCTGGACAAGGCGTTCGTGGACTTCTGGCACCGGGTGGTCGAGCCGACGCTGGCCGAGCCGCCGGGCCTGCGGCGGCTGCGCGTGGTGTGCGCCAACTCCGTGGACTATCTGCAAGCGCCGCTGCTGCCCGGCGGGTGTCTGATGACCGCGGCGCTCACCGAGTACGACGGCCGCCCCGGCCGGGTCCGCGACGCCGTGGCCGAGGTGTGGTCACGCTGGCGGGAACAGCTGCGGGCGGACCTGGGCGCGGCGGTGGACCAGGGCGAACTGCCCGCCGGGTTCGACATCGACCAGGCGCTGTTCGAGATCGTCGCCGCCGGGCTCGCCCTGAACGCGGCCATGCAGCTCCAGCACGACCGGCCGGCCGCAGACCGGGCCCGCCGCGCGATCGAACGGGCCCTGCACCAGTCCTGACCGCACGCCGGGCCGGGCGGGGGCGGCCGGCGGAGCGGGGACGGTCACCGGGGCGACCGGCCCCGCCGGCGGCGGCCCGCCGGGAACAAGGTCAGGCCTTCTCCAGGATCGTCTTCAGCTGCGACAACATCATGACCCAGCCGCCGCTGACACCCTCCAGCATCCTGGAGTCGGCCGAGGTGAAGCCGTCATGGGTGATGGTCAGCTTCATGCCGAGCTCCGGCTCCTCGGCCGGCTCGATGTCGAAGGAGACCTTCGAGCGCTCCTTGGCCGCCTCGGCGAACTCCGCGTCACTCATGCCGAACATCTCCTGGTGCATCGGCTGCAAGGCGTGCCAGGTGTAGGCGAGCCGCCTGCCGGGCTCCGCCTCGGTGACGACCTGGCCGAGGTCCTGCGGATCGCCGCCGTCCTCCACCGGCCACAGCACCTTGGAACCGACCTGCCAGTCGGAGACCGGCGCCCAGCCGCCGTGGTACTGCTTCAGGAACTCCGGGCTGGTGAGCCCCTCCCAGAGCTTCTCGGGCGTGGTGCGGATGTAGATCGTGTAGACGAACTCGGGCTTGCTCATCGCCGTTGCCTCCAGGGCTTGCTTCAGGTTGCCGAGCGCGGCCATCCGGCCCCGCTCGTACTGGCCGATCCAGCGGTCGGCCACGTCGTGGATGGGCACGGGGTTGAGGTAGTGCAGCCTCTCCCGGCCGCGCCGGACCGCCGTGACCAGGCCCGCGCCCTCCAGCACCGACAGATGCTTGGACACCGCCTGCCGGGTCATACCGAGCCCCGCGCACAGTTCGAGCAGGCTCTGCCCGGCCCGCTCGTTCAGCCGGTCGAGCAGCCGCCTCCGACTCGCGTGCGCGAGCGCCTTGAACACCTCGTCCATGCCCATCCGGACCCCCTCACCACCACTTTGGCAACCTTTTGGTTGCGTGTCAAAGGGGCGAGTGAGCGGCAGTCCCCCCAGCGACAGAGCCGGTGCCGGTGCCGGTGCGTGAGCAGGGCCCGTGCCGTGCCCGGGGCGGAGGTTCAGCCCGGGCTCATGGTCTGGTCACCGTCTGGAAAGTGCGCCGGGAGAAGACCATGGGGTCGGCTGCGGGGCGCTGGACGCGGGTGTCCGTCACCGTGCCGATGACCAGGGTGTGGTCGGCGACGGTGACGCGCTGGCGCAGGTGGCAGTCGAGCACGGCGAGGCTCTGGGTGAGGACCGGGTTCCCGGTCGCCGGCGACGGCCGCCACGGCACCTGGAGAAAGGGATCCTCCTCGGGGTCGGAGCGGGCGAACAGCAGGGCGAGTTCCTGCTGATCGGCGGCCAGGATGTTGACGGTGAAGTCCGTCACGGCCAGCAGGATCCCGTGCGTGGCGGTGTCACGGTGCACGGCGGCCAGAGCGGTGGGCGGGTGCAGCGAGACCGACATGACCGCGTTCGCCGTCATCCCGTGCGGGCCCGCGGGGCCGGTCGTGGTCAGGACGGTGACGCCGGTCGGGAAGTGGCGCATGACGTCCCGGAAGTCCTCCCCCGAGGCGTGCCGCACCGGCGGCGTGGCGCCGCGTTCGGCGGGGGCGGCGGACCCCTTGAGTGCGGCGGGTGTGGTGGGCCTGGCGGGCCCAGTGGGTGCGGCGGGATCGGTGGACCCGGCGGATGCGGCGGACCCAGCGGATGCGGACCCAGCAGATGCGGTGGACCCGGCGGGTGCGGCGCGCCCGGTCACCATGCGGGTGCCTGCGGCTCGGGGCCCGCGAGGGCCGGGAAGTGCGGGGCGACCTCCTCGATGAGCTGGGCCACCGCATCGGCGGCGGGGCGGCGGCCGTGCTGCACGCCCAGGGCGGCGTGGTTGACGCCCAGCTCCTGCCACCGGTGCAGGTGCTCGATCAGCGCCTCGGTGCCGATCCGCAGGACGAAGCCGCCGCGCAGGGGCTGGGGCCCGGTGCGCGGGTCCTCGGCGAGGTCGAGCCACTCGTTGGTGGCGACCGGCTTGAACCGGCCCCCGGGGATCAGCTGCCGCCAGGCGGCGACCTTGCGCCCGAGTGCGCCGGTGCCCGCGACGGAGTTCGGTGAGCCCGGGTGGATCAGCCAGCCGTCCGCCTGTTCGGCAATCCACTCCGGCTTCTGCCGCGAGGAGCCGGTGACCAGGAGGGGGATCCGGCCGGTGACGGGTTTGGGCAGGACGTCGAGGCCGCCGCCCATGCGGCCGAGCGCGGAGGAGAGGTGGGGGGCGGTGCTCTGTGTCAGCTCGCGGAACCAGTGGAAGGCCTCCCGGTAGCGTTCCGCGCGTGCGGCGTGGTCGATGCCGTAGGCGGGGAACTCCGAGCCCCGGTCCCCCGATGCCGCCCCGAGGACCAGGCGCCCGCCGCTGAGCTGGTCGATGGACGCGCTCTGCTTGGCCAGGTCGATGGGGTGGCGCAGGGTGAAGACCGCGCTGCCCGCCGCCAGGGAGAGGCGCCGGGTGTGCGCGGCAAGCCAGGCCAGGTAGGTCCAGGGGTCGTAGACCTGGCCGACGTCGCCGAACCCGGGGTCGTACAGCGGGACATCGCGCACCCACAGCGCCGACAACGGCGAGGCGTCGGCGCGTTCGATCACCTCCGCCTGGCCGGTCATGGCCTTCATGTCGCCGCTGTAGGGCCACAGCGGCAGGAAGAGGCCGAGCGTGAGCCGGCCGGGGGTGAACATGCGCGCGAACCCCGGATGGACCGGATGGGCCGGGTGGACCGGGTGGGGCGCGTGGGGCGGGTCGGCCGGGTGGGCCTCGTACGCGGACACGTCGTTCATCACACCTTCGCTAGATCGATCGATCTAGCGGAGACTAGCAGACTGGATCGATCGATCTATTCGGTAGTCTGGCGCCATGAGACCCGCAGTTCCCACAGAGCGGAAGCCGGCCGGGCGGGCGGAGCAGGGTGACACCCGCACCCGGCTCGTCATGGCCACGGCCACGCTGTTGCAGCGCCAGGGGTACGAGGGCACCAGCATCAAGCAGATCCTCAAAGAGGCAGCGGCCACCTACGGCTCCCTGTACCACCACTTCCCGCAGGGCAAGGAGGAACTGGCCGCGGAGGCACTGCGTTTCGGCGCGGCGGAGTTCACCGAACTGCTGAAGCAGGGGCTGTCCGGCACCGACGATCCCGCCGAGGCCGTCGCCAGGTGTGCCCATCTGATGGCCGATTCCCTGCGCGACTCCGACTGGACCGACGGATGCCCCGTGGCCGCGACCGCGCTGGAGATCATCGGCCGCTCCCCGCTGATCCAGCGGACCTCGGACGAAGCGCTGCGGCAGTGGCGCGAGTTGATCGCGGCCAGGCTGCACCGCGGCGGCCTGGCGAAGGTACAGGCCGCCGCGCTCGCCTGCACCGTCCTGTCGACCCTGGAGGGCGCCGAGCTGCTCAGCCGTGTCACCAGTGACGACGCACCGCTGCGCCTGGCCGCGGAGCACCTCGCCGTCCTGGTGCGCGCGGGCCTGTGAGCGCGGCGCCGGGCGGCGGGTGCCCGGAGGCAGCGGTACTCCGCCGCTGACCGGAGACCGGCCGGAGCCTTGCTCCGACCGGAGACCGGCCGGAACCCCGCTCGGGGTCAGCGCGGGGCCAGGAGGCAGAACTCGTTGCCTTCCGGATCGGCGAGTACCGTCCAGGAGATCGCGGACCGGTCGATACCGGGATCGGTGGCGCCCAGGGCGCGGAGCCGGGCTTCCTCTGCCGCGAGGTCGTCACCGGGGTAGGGGCGGACGTCGAGGTGGACGCGGTTCCACCCGCTCTTGGTGCCGGGGGTGCGCAGGAACTCCAGGTAGGGGCCGACGCCTTGCGCGGAGCGCATGGTCGCGTGGTCGTCGGTGACCTCGAGCAGCGTCCAGTCCATCGCCCCGTCCCAGAACCGGGCCATCTCCCGCGGGTCGGTGCAGTCGAGAACCACCGCGGCGATCGGCCCGGTGCCGCGGTAGACCGGGCGGGGCTCCAGGACACAGAACTCGTTGCCCTCGGGGTCGGCCATGACCGTCCAGGGGACCTCGCCCTGACCCACGTCGGCGGGCCTCGCGCCGAGGTCCTCAAGGCGCGCGACCAGCTCCGCCTGGTGGGCGGCGGAGGTGGTGGCGAGATCGAGGTGCACCCGGTTCTTGACCGTCTTGGGTTCCGGGCGGGCGACGATGTCGATGCAGACGGCCTCGGGGGCGGGGTAGGAGAACCCCAGGGGTTCGAGGTTGGTGACGCCGGGTCCCTCGCTGTCGACACCCCAACCGAGCGCCTGCGCCCAGAACCGGCCGAGCGCGGAGTCGTCCTGGGCCTTCATGGTGATCTGTACGAGCCTTGTCGACATGCGCAGATCCTAGAAGCCGCCCGCCGGGCCGTGGGCGCTGCGGTAGGCGCGGGGGGTGGTGCCGGTGCGGGCGCGGAAGTGGTGGCGCAGGGCGGCGGGTGAGGCGAAGCCCGTCGCGTGCGCGACGGCCTCGACGGGGGTGTCCGTCTCCCGCAGCAGCCGCATCGCCTCGTGCAGGCGCGCGCGCAGCACGTACTGGAGGGGGCTGAGCCCGGTGTGGGCGCGGAAGCGGCGCGTCACGCCGCTGGTGCTGGTGCGCGCGTGGGCGGCGATCTCGGGGAGCGTGAGCGGGAGGTGGAGGTGGGTGTCGATCCACCGCAGGGTGGGTTCGAGCCCCGTGCTCTCGGCGACCTCCCGGTCGATGGCCTCCTGGACGCTGTCCGCGTCCGTGTGCAGCGGCGTGATCAGTTCCCGTGACGTCCGTCCCGCGACCCGGCGGCCGTGGTCGCGGGCCAGCAGCCGCAGACAGACGTCCATGCCCCCGAACACTCCGGCCGCCGTGCAGAACGGCCCGTCCTCGACAACCGTGCCCCCCGGATCGACGTCGATACGGGGGTGCAGCGCGGCCAGTTCCTCCACGTGCCGCCAGCCGGTCGTGGCCCGGCGCCCGTCCAGGAGGCCGGTGGCCGCCAGCGTGAACGTGCCGGTGCCGACGGCGGCGACGCGGGCGCCGCGGGACGCCGCCGCACGCAGCGCGGCGAGGACGCCCTCGGGGGGCTGCCCGGCGCGGTGGCCGGCGTGCCCGGGGACCAGTACGACATCGGCGTCCGCCGTGCCATCGAGGCCGTGGGGCGGGCGGACCGCGAGCGCGGGCCCCGGGCCGCCGGTCGCCCGGAACCCGGGTGCCGCGCAGAGCCTGACCTCGTAGGACACCTCCTCGGGGTACTCGCGGCAGGCGGTGCCGAAGACGAGGCCGGGCGTGGTGAGGTGGTGGCCCGGGGCCCCGTCGAGGGCGAGGACGGCGATCACTGGCATAGCGGGAATCCAACCATCCGCGCGAGCCGGCCCGCGTCAGCCGCCCTCGCGGCCCGCCAGCCGCACTCCCCGGCCCGTCAGCCGCCCTTCCCCGGCCCCGTCAGCGGCCCTCGCCGTACCTCAGCGGCTCGCGGTCCCTCAGCCGCCCTTGTGGATCGTCTTGTGGATCCAGCTCTTGAAGGCGGGCACGTTGGAGTAGAGCCCCGGTCCCGTCGCGCAGCCCTCGCGGAGGCTGCCGGGGCCGGACGTGGCGCCGATCAGCTCCCAGCGGCCGTTCTTCGCGCGCTGGAGCTGCGGGCCGCCGGAGTCGCCGTTGCACGCCATGGCCTTCGGCTTCAGGCTGACGGTGCACAGCCGCGTCTTGTCCGCCCAGCCCGGGGCGCACTCGTTCACCGCGCCCCTGCGCGTGTCCAGTTGCTGGAGGCGGTCGGGGAACTTCGCGTCCTCCAGCGACGGCGCCTCCACGACCGTGCCGTAGCCGAGGATGCGGGTGGGCGTGCCGACGGGGCCCGCCTTGTCGGCGATGCGGACGGGCTTCTGGGAGACGGGGCGGTCAAGGCGTATCAGCGCGAGGTCGTTCTTGTTGTGGGTCGTGCCCGTCATGTCCTGCACGTAGCCGGGCGCGGTGACGATCTTGTCGATGTTGCGGACGGACCCGCCGGTCGTACGGTGGTCGCTCCCGACGCGGATCTTGCCGGTGAGCGTGGCCAGCTCGGGGTTGACGCAGTGGGCGGCCGTGAGGACCCACCGGGCGTCGACCAGCGTCGCCCCGCACTGGGCGCCAGACTGCTTGATCGGCACCGTCGCCATGTACGGGTAGTGCTGGGTCGCGTCCTCGCCGTTGACGATGGCGCTCGCGCTGCCGGTCATCACCGTGACGCCCAGGAGCGCGGTCGCGCCGAGCGCCGCGGCGCCCCGGGCGAGCAGCCGGCGCGAGCCCTGCCGGGAAGGGGCGGCAGGGCCGCAGGAAGGGGCCTCGGGGGCGGGAGCGGTGTCGGTGGCGTGCATGAACGGGCCTTTCGCAAAAAGGTGACGGTATGGCGCGTGGGCGGGGCGTTCGTCCGCCTCCCTCCCACCGCTCTGCGATCATCCGTCGCGGGCGGCCCCCGTAAACAGCGGCTGCGATGTCACCCTGGGCTAAATTCTGGACATGTCAGTGATCGCCGTCCTCGCCCTCGACGGGGCTCCGGGGCACCAGCTCACCGCCCCCGGCCTCGCCTTCGCCACGGCGGCCAGGCACCACCACCCGGTCGCGTACGAGGTACGGGTCTGCGCGGGGCCGGGGTTCGCCGGCACGGGCGGTCCCGCGCCCTTCGGCATCGAGGCGCCCTGGGGCATGGAGGGGCTCGACGACGCGGACACAGTGCTGCTGCTGGGGCACGAGGGCTTCCGGGCCGCGCCGCCGCCCGGCGTCGTGGACGCCCTGCTGGCCGCGGCGGCGCGCGGGGCCCGCGTCGGCGCCGTGGGCACCGGCACGTTCACCCTCGCGGCCACCGGCCTCCTGGACGGGCGCCGGGCGGCCACCAGCAGGCGGCACACGCGGGAACTGGCGCGGCTGTACCCCCGTATCGAGGTAGATCCCGAGGGGGCCGCGGTGGCCGACGGCGCCTTCCACAGCGCGGCCGGGGTGCTGGGAGGTGTCGACCTGTGTCTGCATCTGATCACCCTGGACCACGGGGATCCGGTGGCCATCGAGACGGAACGGCAGCTCTTCCTGCATCTGCACGCACAGGCGCAGGACGCAGGTGGGGCGGCGCCCGAGGACGGTCCGGGGGCGGCCGAGGCCGCGTACAACGCGGTCACCCCGCCCGGCAGCAGCCTGGAACCGGTGACGCGGTGGATGGAGGCCAACCTGCACCACCCGCTCACCCTCGACGACATCGCGGGCCGGGCGCGGCTCGGCGTCCGCAGCCTGACCCGCCGCTTCCGCGCCGAGACGGGACTCACTCCGTTGCAGTACCTGCTCCGTACGCGGATCCAGCACGCCCAGCGGCTCCTGGAGCGCACCGACGACCCGGTGGAACGCATCGCCGCCCGCAGCGGCCTGGGCACCCCCGCCAACCTGCGCCACCACTTCCAGCGCTCCACCGGCACCAGCCCCACCACCTACCGCACGGCCTTCCGCGCACTGGTCTCCGGCATCACCTGGCCGGAACGCCCCGAACAGCCCTGACGGCGGCCCGGGGCAGCGGGGGCAGCACGGCCACGGGCGACGCGAGGGCCCTGGTGCGGGCGGCGCGGGACGATGTCGTCGGCTGTGGCTGGCACCGGATGCCCCCGGCCGCGGTCTCCCGGTGCGTGGATGCCGCTCCCTCGGTGTGGGAGCGGTTCGCCGCGCACTGGGAGGACCTGGTGGCGGATCGGTACGCGGCCGAGAAGGGCACGTGCCGTCTGCGGCGCTACGGGCAGTTCCTGCTGTCCCGGGCCGGGGAGATCGCGCCGCTGGACCACGAGGCGTTCGTGCAGCCCGAGGACAGCAACCCCCTGTACGTGGATGTCGAACGCCGCTTCGAGCCCCTTACCGAGGCGTTCCGGGCGGAACCGGTGCTGTACGCGCTGATGCGGTTGCTCGGTGAGGTCGCCGGGAGCATGGACGGTGCCGCCGAGTGGACCGTCAGAGTGCATCCCTTCCGGGTGGTCGCACAGTCCGACGGCCTGGCGCAGCCCACCCCTGAAGGGCGGCACAAGGACGGTGTGACCCTGGTGTCCTCGATGCTGATCGGGCGGGAGAACGTGACCGGCGGCCGCAGCACGGTCTATGACGCGGACGGCCGCGAGATCGCGGCCACCACGCTCAGCGAACCCGCGACCCTCCTGCTGAGCGACGACCGGGCGACCTGGCACGCCGTCTCGCCGGTCCGCCCGCAGGACACCGCAGGGCCTGGCCACCGGGACGTCCTGGTGACGACGCTCACCTCCCGCTGACCCCGTCCCGGCCCGCACCGGGCGGGGGGGCCGCGCGCCGCGGTGGCGTGCGGCCCCCTGGGGGTGTTCCGTGCCGTGCGGCCGTCAGCGGGCCAGGACGCCGAAGTCGGTGCCGGTGGTGACCTGGGGGTCGGCCGGTGCCTTCACGACGCGGGTGGGTGCGGAGCCGGCGACCTTTCCGGCCTTGGTGCCCACCGACCAGACCTCCGGCGTGGTCGCCCGGACCGGGAGGGTGATCTCGGGCTGCTTGTCGTTGTTCAGGTCGGTGGCCCTGAGCTGCCGGGGGATGCGGTAGGTGCCGGTGGGGCGGGGCAGGCCGGGCGCGTTGTGGGCGTAGAAGGCGGCGCCGGTGCCGGTGACGCCCCTGGAGGAGCCCTTCAGGACGTACAGGCCGCCGCCGCTGATGTAGCAGTGCTCGCAGGTGGACTTGCGCTCACCGGTGGCGCCGACGACCAGGTCGGCGTAGCCGTCGCGGTCGAGGTCAGCGGCGGCGACGGCGGAGCCGAAGCGGTCGCCCTTCTGCACGCCGCCGGGGACGCCGGGGGTGTCCTCGGTGAACATCCGCATGCTGCGGTTCTCGTCCGCGCCGTTGGACGAGCCGTAGTTGACCCGGACCACGCCCGCGGCGGTCTCGGTGTCGAGCACGGACTCCGCGTCGCCCACCGCCACGTCGCCGTAGCCGTCCTTGTCGAAGTCCGCGACGGCGACGCTGTTGCCGCCCCGGACGGTGACCGGGGTCAGGCGCAGCCCCGAGGCCCCGCCGAGGAGCACCCGGCCCCGCATGCGCCGCTCGCCCAGGACGACGAGGTCGTCGATGGAGCCCTTGTTGACGCGGCCCACCGCGATCCGCTCCTGGGCCCCCTCGTCGTAGACGGGGTAATTGCGGCCTGTGTCCACCTCCCGTGTGGAGACGGGCGTGCCGTCCGCCGTGAAGGGGCCCTTGAACAGGTGCAGCGAGGTGGAGTAGCCGACGACCAGGTCGGTCTTCCCGTCGCCGGTGAAGTCACCGGCCTTCAGGACCGAGCCGAAGCCGGGCCAGCGCTTGGGGTCGGCCGTCGAGGTGCCGCCCTTGAGGCCGGTGCGGCTGCCCCACAGGAGGCTGACCTGGCTCTGCCCGCCCACGGCGAGGTCCGCGTAACCGTCGGCGTTGAAGTCGCCGCTGGAGAGGACCTGCCCGAACCGCCCGCCCTGGGCCGAGTCGCCCGGCACACCGGGGCTGTTCTGGGTGAGGACCTTCAGGCCGGTCTTCTGGGCGCCGTGCTTGCCGCCGTAGGAGACGGTGACGTAGCCGGCGTTCCCCAGTGTCGTGGTGGCCCCCTCCGTGCCGGTGACCTTCACCCCGGCGTCCGGGGAGCCGATGGCCAGGTCGTGGTAGCCGTCGCCGTTGAAGTCGTCGGAGTACCGGCTGGGCGCGGGAGCCGTGGGGGCGGCCTGGGCCCGGGTGCCGGTGGAGACCAGCAGGCCTCCGGTGAGTGTCGTGGCCGCCGCGGCGATCGCGATGGCGTGACGGGTGTGGCGTCGCACGTCCGTTGTCCCCTAGGTGTTCGATCGGAAAGACGCCTCCAAGACCCCTGACATGGGGGAACGGTTGTACGGAAAGCGGCGGCACGCGCAGCGGCGGCCAGGAGACCGGCATGCCGGTCTCCTGGCCGCCGTCGCGGCTCCGGCTGGTCTACCAGTCCTGGCCGCTGTTGTTCTCACCCGTGCTGTTGCCCTCGCCCTCGATCTCCGCGACGACGAGTGCCTCGACCGCGGCCTTGAAGGTGTGGTTGACGTTGCCCGGGATGGCCGGTGCCAGGAGCGCCTTGGCCTCGACGGTGATCGAGGTGCCCTGCGCGTCGTAGACGCGCACGCGCGCCATCTCCTCGCACTGGGCGAAGTCCAGGCGGTTGCCCGCGTGGTCGAGGTACACCAGGCGGAAGCCCTTCAGGGCGACGTTGGCGATGGGCTGCCCGTTGCTGTAGCGCGCGATCGGCGCGGGGAAGGTGACCGACTTGCTCGCGCTCTTCGCGTCCTTGACCGACCCCTCCAGGTGGATGGTCACCACCTGGAACGCGAGGTTCCGCGTCGCGGCCGCGGACTTGTCCTTGGTCTTCTCGGGGGAGGTTGCGGCATCTTGCGCCATTGTTTTCTCCTTGGTTCACGGTGGTTGCCTGCATCCCGGGGCCCGGGCTGCACTTGCGGCCGAATTCCCCTCCGCACCGCCGAAATACGGCGGTGGAGAATCCAGTCGCTTCCTTGCCTGTTGCTTGTCGAGAGAATCCCCGCCGGGTCTGTTCCCGATTCCCGGAAATGTCATGGCACGACATGTTGGCGGTGTGCGGACAGTTCACGGTTTCGGTTCTCGACGCCCCGGGAAGCAAAGGCTCCGGGTCTGCGCCGGCTGCCGCCGGACTGCCGGGCGTACGGTGCGGTACGCCCTGTCAGCGGTCGTGTCCCCGCGGGCCGGGAACGCGTGCCACGCGGCCGAGGAGGAGGGCGAGTTCGGCACGCAACCGGTCGAGGGGGCTGTCGAGTTCCAGTCCGGTGACGTAGCAGATCGCCTGTAGCCGGTGCGTCATCGTCTGCCGGTGGATGTAGAGAGCGCGGGCCGCCGCGGTCACCGACATGTTGTGTGCCAGATAAGCAGCGAGTGTCTGTAGCAGATGCGAATTCCGGTCCTTCGTGTACAGCGGGCCGAGACAGGAGTTCATGTATGCCTCGCGTTTCTCGGCGTCTATGTCCAGTGCCGCGAGCAGCGGCCACGTGTCGCGGCTTTCGATGTTCTCGCCGTAGTACCGGGCCACCACGGCGGCGAGTGCGGCCTGCCGGGCCGCGTCGGCCGGTGCGCCGTCCGCCACGGGGACCAGCCCGTAGGGCCCGAAGACTTCGGGCCGCTGCGGGCGTTCGCGGGTGAAGGCGATGAGGTGGTCACCGGTGACGACGATGCGGGCCCGGGGGTTGGCGGCCCGGAATGCGCGCAGGGCGGGCACGCTGTCCTTCCTGCGCTGTGCGGCGGACATGCACCAGCGCGGTGCGGTGTCGGACAGGCCGGACCGGTCGGGCCGGTCGGACAGGACGGGCCGATCGGACAGGACGGGCCGATCGGGGCCGCGGGTTTCCTGCCGGGGTGGCGCGGGGGCGTTCTTGGGTGTGCCGCGCAGGGAGTCGTAGTAGCCGACGATCGCCCGGCAGGCGACGAGGAGCAGGTGCGGGCCGTGCGGCCGGG
The DNA here is from genome assembly GCF_044328435.1 of Streptomyces sp. NPDC017940. Classification (NCBI taxonomy): domain Bacteria; kingdom Bacillati; phylum Actinomycetota; class Actinomycetes; order Kitasatosporales; family Streptomycetaceae; genus Streptomyces; species Streptomyces sp. NPDC017940. The sequence goes on from NZ_JBIRHJ010000005.1 coordinate 74,254, forward strand.
TGGGGCTGGTGACCGGGCCCTGGGGTGTCCTGGGTGCCGCCTGGGCCAGCGTGGTCAGGCACAGGCCCTGCTGGAGGAGGGCTTCCTCGCAGCGCAGGCCGGCGGCCGCGTGCGTGGCGGCCCGGACGCGGAACAGGGCGGCGACCTGCTTCGCGGACAGGTCCTCGCTCAGCACGGCGAACCAGGCGGCCAGGTCGTGTTCGACGGTGGCGGCCCGGTGTGCGGTGGCTGCTTCCGGCGGGGGCAGCGCGGCGAGCACCTGCCGGGTGAGTGCCCCGGCCTCGCGCTGGAGTCGGCGTGCGGCCTCCTTGGCCGGGCCCGGCCGGTGCCAGGTGGCGGGCAGGGGGACTTCCGTGCGGTCCAAGATCTCTCCTCATGGCAGGGGTGGGCACGGATCCGGGCCGCTGCGGGCAGTCGAGGCGGACGGCGGGCGGATGTCCGGCAACCGGTGGCGCCGGACAGCTACGCTGAGGGCGGCCGGAACCACTAGACCTGGTTCCGGCCGCCCTCGAGCCCCGCGGCCGGCCCTTCGGCCCCCGGGTGCCGCCCGTGCCCGTCTCTTGTGCTCCGGCTGTGCTCCGGCGCGCGCGGTGACGGCCGTCCGCGGGGGGTGGGTGCAGCCACTAGACCTGGCTGCACCCGCTCCCGCACGCCGGGCAGGCGGCTCAGGCGTCGTCGCGCTTGAGGTGGACCTTGGAGCCGTACTGGCTGCTGAGCCAGATGCGGGCGGCGTCGCTTCCGGTGCCCTGGAGACGCCGGTTGTGGAACTGCTGCGGCGTCCTGGACTCCGGGTTGACGGTGATGTACGCCTGCTCCAGGCACCAGGCGGGGTTGGCGCCCTCCTCCTCCAGGCGGATGTAGACGGGGTAGCGGTCGAGGTCGTCGGTGTCGAGCTGGGGCTTGCGCGGGTCGTTGTACTCGGGGCTGGTGACGTTGGCTCCGTCGCCGAGCACGTAGTCGATGTACTGGCCGCGCTGGATGGAGCGGTTGTTCTCCAGCAGGAACTCCCGTCCTGCGATGCCGAGATAGACCCTGCCCTCGGTCTCGGCGTTCTCCTCATCGGCGGTCAGGACGCGTGCGGTGATCTTGGTGATGTCGGCCATGTGTGCCTTCTCCTGTGTGCGGCTCGCTGTCAGGGCAGGAGCGGGGAGTCGTCGTTGCGCTTGAGGTGGAGGATGGTTCCCGAGCGCTCGCCGAGCTTGATGCGGCGGTCCGCCGCGTCGTTGATCAGGTGCGGCTGGTCGAAGTAGTGCGGGGCGTTCGTGCCCGGGTTGACCGTGACGGTGACGCGTTCGGCGACCCAGTCGATCTCCTGCTGCGGCTGATCGCCCCGGGCGGGCAGGGGGGAGAGACGCACATAGACCGGGAACCGGTCGAGGTCGTCGGTGTCCAGCTGCGGCATGCGGGGGTCGTTGTCCTCGGGCCGGGCGACATTTGCCTTCTCGCCCAGGACGTAGCGGGTGCTCTTGTTGCGGTCGGTGTCCGTCTCGTCCTTGGGCAGGTTCAGGAGGAACTCCCGGCCCGCGATGCCGAGATAGATCAGTTCGTCGGTCCCGGCGCCCTCGATGTCGGCGGTCTGCAACAGCACGTTGATCTGCTTGATGGCTGTCATGGCTTGCTCTCCTTGTCCGTCGGTCGGTGTCGTCGCGCACCCGGCTCCTCGCGCGCCGGGGTCAGTCGACGTTGCTGCCGCGGTCTCCCCCGGAACCGCCGCCGCCGTTGCCGTTGTCGAGGTCGCGGTCGGTGGGGTCCTTGCGCGGCGGCTGGGTCGGTGCCAGGACGAAGTCGTGGGAGCCGTCCAGGCTGGAGTCGCGGCCGTAGTACGGGGCCGGCCGGCCGCTGCCGGGGCCGGGGCGGTTGTCCTTGGGCTGTAGGCAGTGCCCGGGGTACTTCACCGGCACCAGGGAGTAGCCGCCGCAGCACAGCGGCAGCACGAAGAACTGCTGCCGTTCGCCGGGCGCGGGGGCCGAGCCGTGTGCGTCCGGCTCCTGCCGCTCGGTGTAGGTCATCGGCCCGCGCGGGTCCTTCTCGTCGACGGACAGCACGCGGCCGCTGCTCTTGTTCTCGAAGGTGAACACCGTGTTGTTCCTGCGGTAGCCGACCAGGCGCACGCGCCACAGATGCCGCTCGTCGGTGATCTTCGTGATGTCGTCCGACTCGATCTGCAAATCACCGTTCTGCGTCAGATATCCACCGGTCACCCGGTGGATGATCATGATTTCCCTACCGTGCACCGCGGATCGGACAAACGTGTCCAGCGCGTTGGAGTACATTATTTTTTCCCTCGCTTTCGCGGACGCCTCGAAGAACCGACACGGTCATCGTCGATCCAAGGCGTGATGATGGGTTGAACGGCCGTGAACCGAGACAGGGTTTTCTGGTCCAGCACTCGCCTTCGGTGATTTCCCTTCACTCCCGCTCGGTCTTTTTCCGGCAGTTCGGCAAGTCCGTCCGGCATGCGCCAGAGAGGCAGGGCAGACCGTTGGGGACAGCCTTCACCCAGGTGGCACACTGGGCAGATCCCCGCGCAGTAAGTATGTGAACCTGAAAGTACCCACATCGAGCTACGCGGTATTATTTACCGATCCCCGCGGTCATAATGCTGGCGGGCGAATTCGTGCTCGCCACGCGGAGGTGAATCATTTCTCCACCCGCATCTGAGTGAAAGTGCTTCCCCAGCTGTCACGTTTCGGGCAACAATCGAAACCCGGCGCGAGCCGACGGGAATTCATGCGGCTCGGCGGCCCTGTTTTTACGGTGCCGCTTTTCCGCCGCTGACACATCTGCCGACACATCTGCTGACACATCCGGTTCTCCCCCCGAGGAACAAGGACAGCGAAGCGCGGCACGGCCTGGTCCCGATGCCGCCGAGCCCCTCACGCCACCGCACGCACCACGACCGAAGGTGTCACCATGTACCGCCTCACAGCCCGGACCCCGCAGTCCCCCCTGACGGCCCCCCTCCCCCGCGACGTGCCGGCCGCGCCCCACGCGCAGGCATCTCCACGCGGGCGCGCCTGCGCCGCGCTGCGCGGCCGTACGGCCCGGGCGTGCCGCACGCCACGTCTTCGATGAGCAGCGGCCCCGACCCGGCCCGCAGACCATCACCCGTGCCGGGGCCCGCGCAGCCGCCGGGGGCCTCCCAGCGGCTGGGGCCCTCCCGGCTGCTGGGGCCCGCGCAGCTGCCGGTGTCCGGTTCGCGTGCCGCGCACCGCCGGGCGCGCTGGCATGTCCTGTGGCAGGAGTGCCTCCTGGCCGGCGCCATGCTCGTGGACACCGCACCCGGAGCCGCCCGGGGTGCGGCGACAGCGGGCTGTGCCCGCCGGGACCACGTGGTCTTCCTCCTCGCCGCCGCCCTGCTGGAACAGAGCACCAGCCGGGGCTGCTCCCGCACCGCCGATACCGTCCTTGCCACGTCCGGGGACAGGGGCACCCTGCGGGCGCTGCGGCAGTGCGGGGCCGCCACGCTCAGACGCCCGCCCGTCGGCCCCCTCCACCTGCCCGTCCAGCGGTGTCTGCTGGTGCTCTCGGCCAGCGACCTCTTCACCCGCATCCGCACCGCGGCCCTGGACGTCCTCAGCCACCACATCACATCGGCCCGGGCCCGCGGGATCCACACCGTCCGCGTCCGGCACTGCCTGCCCGGCCTCTCCCCCGTGCTCCCGCCCCGCCCCCCGGCCACAGAGGCGTAACGAGGAGCCCTCACTCCCCCGTGGCGCGGGACCGCTCCCGGGTCGCCGCCGACCGCGAGGGCGCGTCACCCCGGGCCAAGCTCACGCGGCGCCGCCCGCTGCCCCCTCGCCCTGTCCCCGTGCCCCGTGCCACGCGGCGAGCCGCTCGAAGCCCCGCCAGGTGTCGGAGTCGCGGGGGGCCATGTGGACCACGATGGCCTGGTCCGGTGCCGAGGCGATCTGCAAGGCCTGCCAGTCCAGGGTGAGCTCACCGGCCACCGGGTGCTTGACGCGCTTGCGGCCGGAGGTGACGGCCTGCACGTCGTGCAGGTGCCACCAGCGGCGGAAGTCGGCGTCGGCGTGGCAGAGTTCGCGTACCAGGGCGTCCAGGCGCGGGGAGTCCGCGTAGCGCAGGGCGTCCATGCGCAGCTGCGCCACGAAGCTGCTGGCCACGTCCTCCCAGTCCAGGTAGAGCGAGCGGACGCGGGGGTCGAGGAAGACCATCCGGGCGAGGTTGCGGCGCTCCGGTTCCACCTGGTCGAAGTCCACGAACAGGGCCGCGCCGAGGGCGTTCCAGGCGAGCACGTCCATGCAGCGGCCGAGCACGACCGCGGGGACGTAGTCCATGCTGTCCAGCAGCAGCTGGGTCCCGGGGGACACCGAGCGCTCCTCGAACTGCTGGATGTCCCTGGCGGGTGCCTTCACGAGCGAGTGCAGGTACTCGCGTTCGGCCATGTCGAGCATCAGCGCGCGGCCGATACCGGCCAGCACGCCCTCCGAGGCGTGCTGCACCCGTCCCTGTTCCAGACGTGTGTAGTAGTCCACGCTCACCCCTGCGAGCTGCGCGACTTCCTCCCGACGCAGGCCCGGCACCCTACGGAAGCGTCCGGCGCTCTCCAGCCCCGCCTCCTCGGGAGAGACGGCCGCGCGCTTGGCCCTGAGGAACTCGTTCAGCTTGAGATGTCCTGTGGTGGCCCCCATGGCATCCGATTATGCGACACCGGCCGCGCGTCCCGGAGGGGTCCACCGCTTCGATGGGCAGATCCGGCCATGATCACCCCCGGCCCGGGCGCCGGGGCGGGGTACGCGGTCAGCCGGGAAGCCGTACGGACTGCGCGTGACGGAAGATGTCGCGCGGGTCCCAGGCGGCCTTGACCCGTTGCAGGCGCGGGTAGTTGTCCTTGTAGTAGAGGGTGCTCCACGGCACCGCCGAGGTGTTGAAGGCGGGGTCGCCGATGTCGGTGTCGGGGTAGTTCACGTAGCAGCCGTCGGTGCGCCGGTCGGGGACGGGCACGCCGCCGGTGGCGGCGAACAGGTCGCCGTAGATCCCCCGGGTCCAGGCGAGGTTGGCCGCGTCCTGGGCGGGGTCGCTCCAGAAGGTCTGGAGCAGCAGCTTGAAGACCGTCTCGCGGTGGGAGCTCGCGGTCGCGGCGTTGTCGACGGCGGCGATCCGGCCGCCGTAGGGGTGCAGGACGGCCTGGGCGTTGCGGTTGGTGTAGTCGGTGGTGGTGAGGTGCTTGTAGAGCGTTGCCACCTGGTCGTCGGTGAAGCCGCGGCGCAGGCAGGCGGACTTGTGGTCGCCGCGCAGGGTGGTGTCGGTCAGCATGGTGACGCTGGTGCCGAGCATGCGGGTCGCCCGCAGCCAGGGCAGCCGGCGCGGTGCGGGCAGCGGCCGCGGGGCCGCCTTCACGCCGTCGGTGAGGGCGGCCAGGTAGCCGGCGTGCAGCGCGGCGGCGCCCGGGACGGTGGCATCGGACTGCGTGATCAGGGCGATGGTCCCGTTCTGGCGGTGATTCATGATCAGGTATCCGGCGAGCGCCGTGTACGGGGAGTCGGGGGCGCTGTTGTCCTCGTACCAGGTTCCGTGGTTGTGGACGAGCCGGGTGAAGTCCTCCTCGGTGATCTCGCTCCAGGGCAGTGCGACGGAGCTGAGCAGCACCTCGGCGGGGGGCTTGGGCAGTGCCTCGCCCGGTGCGCCGGTGCGGGCCCGCGGGGAGCGGAACCAGAAGCGGGTGACGATGCCGAAGTTGCCCCCGCCGGCTCCGGTGTGGGCCCACCACAGCTCGCGGCGCGGGTCGTGGCGCTCGCGGGTCGCGGTGACCAGCCGGGCCCGGCCGTGCGCGTCCACGGTGACGACCTCGACGGCGTAGAGGTGGTCGACGGTCAGCCCGAGCCGGCGGCTCAGCAGGCCGAAGCCGCCGCCGGTGATGTGCCCTCCCATGCCGACCGAGTAGCAGAAACCGGCGGGCAGGACCACGCCGTGGCCCAGGTACAGCTCCTCGTACACATCGGCGAGGGTCGCTCCGGCCTCCACGGCGAACGCCCGGTGGGCGGGGTCCCAGTAGACGCGGTTCATGTCCCGCAGGTCGATGATGACCTTGACGTCCGCGTTCGAGACGAAGTTCTCGTAGCAGTGCCCGCCGCTGCGCACGCTCACGCGCTTGCCCGCGCGGACGGCTTCCTGCACGGCCTCGCGTGTCTGCTGGGCAGTGGACACCAGCGTGACGTGGTCGGGGCGGGCGGTCCAGCGCTGGTTCATCCCCGAGACGAGTTCGCCGTAGCGCGGGTCCGTGGGGTGCACCGTGCGGGCGGCGGCCGGCGGTTTGTGGTGGTTCATTCTTGTTCCCCCGTGTGCATGTGCTGATCCGGTCGGTGGGCGGTGTGCGTGGGCGGTGTGCGTGGGCGGTGTGCGCGTGCGGCCGTCAGTCGCGGCCCGCCCACAGGGTGCCCGCGGCCAGTTCCTGGTCGATCTTGCGCAGCAGTTCCAGGTCGATGTCGCGGATGTCGCGGACGGTGTAGCGCACGCCGGTCGCCTCCATCTCGGCCCGCTGGAAGTTGTGCGGCATGCCGGCGGGCACGCCGAGGAAGCCCGCCCCGAGGGCTTTGGTGACCTCGGCGACGCGGTTGATGTCATCGACGAAGAGCGTTTCGTCGAAGGCGTAGCCGAAGATGTCCCGGACGATCTCCTTGGTGCCCGGGCGGAAGTCGTTCACGTCGACGTAGGGGGTCTGTTCGTCGAAGTATCCGGCGAGGTGGCCCAGGTGGGTGTCGAAGGTGTACGCGCGATCACGCCCGCCGTAGCACACGACGCGCGCCCCGGTCTCGCGCAGGGTGGCGAGCAGTTGCTCGGCGCCCGCGCTGACCTGTACCGGATGCTCGGTGAGGTAGTTCTCGCGCTCCTTGAAGAAGGCCGCGATGGTCTCCTTCGCCGACCACGGCAGCTTGCAGGCGAGCGCCATGTTCTGCCCGGCGGCCAGTTGCGGCGAGCCCCACACACCGCGCTCCACGGCGGCGGTGTACTGCCCGCCGTGGCGGGTCACGAAGCGCTCGATCACCGGGCTGTAGGTGTCGTTGAGCAGGACGCCGTCGCTGTCCAGGGCGACGAGGCGGATCTTGTCGAGGCCGCTTGGCATGGGTGGGTCTCCTGTCCGGTGGCGGGTGTGCGGGCCGGGTGTGCGGGCCGGGTGCGTGGGTCGGGTGTGAGGTTGCGGGGTCGGTGGACGCCGGTCCGGGGTGTCAGGCGGCGGTCAGGACGAGGGCCGCGTTGTGCCCGCCGAAGCCGAGCGAGGTGCTGACGGCGACCTCGACCGGCATGTCTCTCGGGGCGCCGCTGACCACGTCGATGTCGAGGGCGGGGTCGAGCCGGTGCAGGTTGGCCGTCGGCGGCACGCTGCCGTGCTCGATGGCCAGCGCGGTGAACGCCGCTTCCAGGGCCCCGGCGGCCGCCAGCGGGTGCCCGGTGACGCCCTTGGTCGAGGTGACCGCGGGGCGGGTGCCGAGGACCCGGCGCAGCATGCGGCCCTCGGTCACGTCGTTCATCGGTGTCGAGGTGCCGTGCGCGTTGACGTGGTCGATGTCCGAGGGAGCCACCCGGGCATCGGCGAGTGCGGCCCGCAGGGCTTGTTCGATGCCGCGGCCGCCGGGCTCGGGCGCGGTGGCGTGGTGGGCGTCCGTGGCGGCCCCGTACCCCCGTACCACGGCACGCGTGTGGGCACCGCGCGCCCGGGCGTCCTCGACCCGCTCCAGGACCAGGACACCGGCGCCTTCGGCCGCGACGAAACCGTCCCGGTCGGCGTCGAAGGGGCGGCAGGCGTGCTCCGGTGCCGCCGTCCTCCTGGACAGGGCGCCCATCTGGGTCAGTCCCGCCATGACCGCGGGGGTCAGCGCGGACTCGGTGCCTCCGGCCAGGACGACGTCGCAGGCACCGGAGCGCAGCAGTTCACGCGCCGTGCCCACCGCTGTGCTGCCCGAGGCGCAGGCCGTCGCGGTGACCAGGCTCGGTCCCTTGGCGCGGACGTCGAGGGCGACGTACCCGGCGACCATGTTGACCATGTACATCGGGATCGTCAGCGGCGAGACGCGGTGCGGCCCGTCCCGGCCAAGGACGGTGTGCTGGTGCGTCAGCGCGTGGGCCCCGCCGAGCGAGTTGCCGAGGACGACCCCCACGCGCGCCCCGTCCCACCCGGCCGGATCCCACCCCGCGTCCGCCAGGGCCTGGCGTGCCGCGACGATCGCCAGCTGGACGAAGCGCTCCAGCTGCCGGGCCTCGAAGCCGCCCAGCAGCTCCGCGGCGTCGAAGTGCGGGACGCGGCAGCCGAAGTCGACCGGCAGGCCCGCGAGGGCCGCGTCCGCGGCGGCGCTCGACAGGCCCGAGCCGAGCCGGTCCCAGTTCTCCTTGACCCCGATGCCCGCGGGTGTGACCAGGCCGAGCCCGGTGATGGCGGCGCCGAACGCTCCCCCGTCGGCGGCCATCAGCGCGCGGTCTTCTTGGCCGTCACGAGCTCTGCGGCGTGCCGGATCGTCATCGCCTCGGTGAGCTCCCCGGCGTCCAGGTCGATGCCGAACTCCTTGTCCAGGATCAGACCCAGCTCGATGAGGACCAGCGAGTCGAATTTGAGGCTGCCGAACGTCATGTCGCCGGCGATCACCTCCGGCTGGATCTTGAACTGTTCCACCAGGACCGTGATGATGCGCTGTTCTGTGGTGCTCATGACTTCCCCCGTGTTTCTGTGTGCCTAGGTGTGCCTGTGTGTGTCCGTGTGTCTGTGTGTGTCCGTGTGCCTGTCGGGCTCGATGTGCAGGTTGCGGTACGGGACCGCTGTGCGGGTCTGCGGTACGGGACCGCTGTGCGGGTCCGCGGTACGGGTGCCGCCGCATGTGCCCGTGGTGCGGTGGTGGTCAGGCCGCCGTCAGGTCGGGCCAGGTCAGGGCGATGGACCCCCAGGTGAGGCCGCCGCCGAAGCCGGTCAGGAGCACCTGGTCGCCCACCCGGAGGCGGTTGTGGGTCACTTCGTCGGCCAGGGCCAGAGGAATCGAGGCGGCCACCGTGTTGCCGACGCGGTCGATGTTGGAGGCGAAGGCCTCCACCGGCACGCCGAGGCGCGCGGCGAGGGCGGTGATGATGCGGGCGTTGGCCTGGTGCGGCACGAACCGGTCGATGTCCGCCAGTTGCCAGCCTGCCCGCTCGGCGCTGTGCCGTACGGAGCCCTCCATGCGCTGGACCGCCTCGGCGAAGACGGCACGCCCCTGCATGGCGAAGTACAGGTCCGCGTCGGTGACGGGGCGGCCGGTGGAGCGCTGGCGTGAGCCGCCGCCGGGGATCTCGATGAGCTCGCTGCGGCTGCCGTTACTGCCCAGGGTCAGCCCCCGCAGGGCGCCCGTCTCGTCCTTGCCGCCCGAGCGCAGCAGTACCGCGCCCGCGCCGTCGCCGAACACGGCGCGGGTGGTGCGGTCCTTGGGGTCGAGGATCGTGGAGAAGGTGTCGGCGCCGATCACCAGGACGGAGCCGGCGGCGTCGGTCGCCAGGAGACCGGCGGCGGTGGCCAGGGCGTAGATGAAGCCCGTGCAGACCGCGCCGACGTCGAAGGCCGCGACGCCTTGCAGACCCAGTCTGGCGGCGACGTCGGGCGCGGTCGCGGGGCAGGGGCGGTCCGGTGTGCTCGTCGCCAGGACCACGGCGTCCGCGTGTTCCTGCCCTGCCGACTTCAGGGCCCGGGCGCCCGCCTCGACGGCGAGGTCGCTGGTGGCCTCGCCGGGGGCGACGACGTGGCGCTGCCGGATGCCGGTGCGGGTGCGGATCCACTCGTCGTCGGTGTCCAGGACGGCGGCGAGGTCGTCGTTGGTGACCACGTCCGGCGGGAGCCACGCCCCCAGGCCGGCCAGGACGGCTGCCTGTGCCACGGCCGTCACCGCCCTCGCGCCGGCGCGGCGGTGCCGGCCTCGACGGCCCGGACCTGCCCGTCCGTGCCGTCCGTGCCGTCCGTGCCCCGGTGTCCGGTGAGCGCGGCGAGCTGGAGCTCCACCGTCGCGATGTCCGCGCCGTTCTGCCGGAACGTCACCTCCACGCGGTGCTCACGTCCTGGCAGGGCGGTCATCGTGGTGGGCGCGTCCAGTTCGGCGTACGCGAAGAACGCGGCGCGCATGGTCACCATGACGGACTGCTCGGGGCGCACTGCGCGCCCTCCCGCCCCGGCGGCGCCTTCCGCCGTGGCGCCCCCTTCCGCCACGGCGAACGCGGCGAGCTGGCGGGCCGCCTCGACCAGCACCATTCCGGGTACGTGGTCCTGGGGGTGGTCGAAGAGGCTGGGGTTGTCGGCGGCGGGCCGCAGGGTGGCGGTGCAGCCGGTGGCACGGGCCACGGCGTCCAGCAGCAGGGTGTCGCGCGCGTGCAGCCGTCCCGCCCGGGCGGGTTCGAGGGCCGTGCCCAAGGCGGCGGGCGGGCAGGTGTCGGAGGACGGCGGCGGGCCGGTGCGCCTGCCGCGCCGCATGACGCGGTAGGCCTCACGGGCCACGTAGCCGACCTCCATGCGCACGTCACCGAGGCGGGCGCCCGCCGCCCACAGCGTGAAGGCGTAGCTGAGTCCGCTGAGGCGTCCGGCGCGGTGGCGGGGGTCGTGGGTCAGGGCGGTCATCGTCAGTTCCGTGGAGACCGGCACCGTGCCGGGCAGGCCCCTTGGGACCTCGTCCGTCAGCTCCATGGACCAGTTGCGCAGGACGAAGCTGCTGTCCCGGTCGACGCCGTGGCACAGGTGCGCGGCGGCCGTCTCGGCCTGACGGCAGCATTCCAGCAGCAGCATCGGGTCGAGGTGCCGCAGGGATGTCTGGGCCGAGTGGCTGGTGTAGTGCGGGTGGACGGCGGGCAGCAGCGCCGCGGCGACGAAGCTGTCCGCGCCGGTCCGGCGGATGTCGGTCAGGAAGACCTCGGTGAGGTGGTGCCGGTGGAGCAGTGTGCGGTCCACCGTGCGGTGGTGGCTCAGCCCGGCAGCCGCTTCGGGCGGCCGGGGATCATGCCCCGAGAGTTTCATGTTCTTCCCCCTGTGTTCTGTTCCCTGCCTCTGTTCTTCTGTTCTTCTCTTCTTCTGTTCGTCTCTTCTTCTGTTCTTCTGTTCTTCTGTTCCTTCGTTCTTCGGTTCCCTGCCTCGTGCCCTGACGCAGGGGCGCGCTCCGGTGCCTCGCCGTGCGGGCTCTTTCGCTGCGCGTTTCGTGAAGAGCGGAACGTGGCACGCGCCGAGGTCGCGGCGCCTGCGCTGCACGCGTGTCCGCATTGCGTCATTCAGGCCCCCGCGCAGTGCGCTTGTGCCCGCGGCGGATATTCACTGAACTGACCGGCATGCGGATGATCGGCCGCCGATTCCCCCGTCGGCCGGAATCAACAACTCCCCGTCGCCCCGTTCACAGCCCTGCCGGATCGGTGTCGGTGCCCCCTGATGGCCACCGTTGACGGCTGTGGCTGCCGTCGCCAGGGTAACAAGAATCCCTTTTATCCAGCGATACCTCTCGTCCGCCAACAGGCCGTCCCGCGACGGTTTTTGACGGTCCGTCTTCCATTTCCGTACTGGCCTTGCAGAACATGGCGAGGACATCCTGGCCCGTGACGCATGTCACTTCACCGCGATCGGGTTCATCGGCCCGCCGACGGCCCCCGTGATGGGCAGCGGGGCCGCGGCGAGGAAGAATTCGTACACGCCGTCGTCCGCGCAGTCCTCGGCCAGCAACTCCAGGTCGAACATCTCCCCCAGCGGAATACCGGCGTTGACGAGGAGCACCAGGTGCAGCGGCTGGAAGAGGTCCGGCGTCTCGTTGGGGCGCACCTCCACCCCCCAGGTGTCGCCGGCCACCGCCGCGACTTGTCGCCCGTACAGGAAGTGGGCGCTGGACAGGGCGAGACCGGGGGCGTCGCCGCCGGCGTAGTCGCCCCAGCCCTCGCGGCGGGCGGCGCGCAGGTGCCCGGTGCGTACCAGCACGATGTCGCCGCGGCCGACCGTGACGCCCTGCGCCTCGGCGCAGGCCTCCAGTTCGGCGCCGGAGATCCCCTGACCGGGTGCGAGCGCGGCCACGCGGCGAAAGCGTGCGATGTCAAGGAGCACTCCGCGGCCGGTGAGGCTCGCGCTCATGCGCTCGACCCCGCAGCGGGCGGCGCCCGCGCTGGTCACCTCCGCCAGGCCGTAGCCGTTGTACATGCGCCCCTCGTAGAAGATGTGGCTCAGGGCGTCCCAGTGGGTGGCGCACTGCAAGGGCATCGCTATGCCGTCGTCGGTGTAGCGCAGCCCCGCGAGGTGTTCCTGTGCCCCCAGGGCGATGTCGCCGCCGTCCTGGACCATGTAGTGCAGCGGGTTGTTGCGCCCGAAGGCGCCCTTCTGCGGACCGCTCGCGTCCAGCGGGATGGCCAGCGAGAGGACCCGCCCGTGCCGGATCAGGGAGGCCGCCCGGGTGAGGGCCCCGGCGTCGATGAAGTTCAGTGCGCCCCGTTCGTCGTCGGGCCCCCACTGCCCCCAGCGCCGGTAGCGCTCGGCCAGCGCCACCACGCTCTTCCTGTCCCACACCGTTCTCCCGGTGTGCGGCGCTGTGTCCGTCACGGCCCCAGCCCTTCCCCGTGCTGCGCGTCGGTGCGCGCCGTGCCGGCCGCGGGCAGGTGTCCTGGCGCGCCGTTGGCGGCGGCGTCCCACCCGTGCGGTTCGCTCGCGGTGATCCCCTCCTGTTCGAGCGCGGCGGCCAGGCGGTGCGTCTGCGCCGCGGTGAGCGGGGTGAGGGGCAGGCGTACGTCGCCCATCGCCCGCCCCATGATCGCGACGGCGGCCTTGACTCCGGCCGGGTAGCGCGGGACCAGCAGTGCCAGCAGGCGTGTCATGCGCGCCTGGAGCTCCCGGGCCCGCTGCTGGTCGCTGTCCCGCGCCGCCTGCCACAGCGCCATCACCAGGCGCGGTGCCACCGGCGCGCAGATCGAGAAGGCCCCCGCCCCGCCCAGGGACCGCTGCGGCAGCAGGTACTCGATGCCGCCGAGGACGGAGAAGTCCGGCCGTGCCGCGCCGGCGGCGCGGGTGGCCGCACCGAAGGTGGCCATGTGGTTGCTCGCCTCCTTCAGGCCCAGGAAGTTCCCGTGGCGCCGGGCGAGCCGGGTGATCAGCTCCGCGGGCAGCGGGGTTCCGGCCGTGGGCGGCGGCGAGTAGCCGATGACGGGGACGTCGACGGCCGTGACCAGGGCCTCGAAGTGCCGTGCCGTCGCCTCCTCGCCAAGGTCCCAGTGGTAGGAGGCGGTGGCGATGACCGCGTCCGCCCCCGCCGACTGCGCGTGCCGGGCCAGCCGGACCGTGTGGCCGGTGCCGGGGCAGCTCACGTGCACCACCACCGGCACCCGGCCCCGCGCGGCCCGCACGGTGAGGGTGGCCAGCAGTTCCCGTTCGGCGAACGAGAGGTTCAGCGACTCCCCCACGTGCATCGGCGCGCACAGCGCCGGGACGCCGGAGGCGATCAGGAACTCCACCTGCTGCGCATACCGTTCGCCGTCGACGTCCCCCGCGGCGTCGTACGGCGTCAGGGGGCAGGCGATGACCCCCTCCCACCGGCCGGGATGTCCGAACAAGCCCATGGCCGCGCTCCCCGCCCCCCGTGCCCGCCCCTCAGCCCGCCGCGGGAACCGCGGCCTTGACGACCGCCTGTGCCACGGCGCAGTCCTGGTCCACGCTGCCCCCCGACACCCCCACGGCACCGATGACCTTCCCCGAGTCGTCGGTGATCGGCATCCCGCCGCCGAAGGTGACCAGGCCCGCGTTGCTGTGCTCGATGCCGTAGACGGGGCCGCCGGGCTGGGAGATCGCCCCCAGGCCGCCGGAGTCCATCCGGAAGTAGACGGCCGTCTTGGCCTTCTTCAGCGCGATGTCGATCGAGCCGAGCCAGGCGTCGTCCATGCGGGAGAACTGCACCAGGTGCCCCGCCTCGTCGACGATCGCGATGTTCATGTCGACGCCGATCTCCTCGGCCTTGTCCACTCCCGCTTCCACGCGGGCGACGGCTTCGGCCTGTTTGATGGAGCTCACGGGCGGTCCTCCTGGGTTTCTGGGTCGTGTGCGGAACCGGCGCACTCCCCCGTAGTGCGCCGGTTGATCCCACGGTGTCCCGCCTCGGCGACACGTTCCAGAGCGAGTTCTTCCTGGGTCCGGCGTTCCTAGGACCCCGAGTCCCAGGAACCCGTGCGGCCGCCGTCCTCACGCCTCGGCGTCGGCCCCCGGCAGGGCGCGGCGCGCGAAGTCCACCAGGAAGTCCCGCAGTTCGCCGCCGCCCAGGGCGTCCCCTGCCGCCTGCGCCGTGTCCGGGCCGGTCCCGCCCAGCACGGTCCGCGCCAGCTGCGGCACGGCCAGCGGCCAGGCGGCGAGCCCGATCGTGAGCAGCAGCACCATGGCCGCCTGCCGCCCGGGGGCCATGCCGAGCACAGCGGCGAGGGCCTCGCTCTTGCGGGCGTAGTGCCCGGCGCGCTCGTCCTCGTCGGGCAGCGGCGCGTCCCCGTAGTGGAGCGCCTCCCACAGCAGCAGGCGCAGCAGCTGCGGGTTCTCGCGGTGCATGTCGTACAGCCGCCCCACGTACTGCCCGATGTCGCCGCGGGGCGTGCCGAGTGCGGCGGTGTGTTCCTCCAGCGCCTCGGCGACCACGGCCTCGAAGAGCCGCTCCTTGTTGCCGAAGTGGCCGTAGATGCGTTCCTTGCTGACCCGGGCCTCCCGGGCTATCCGGTCCACCCGGGCCCCGTCGATGCCCCGCTGGGCGAACTCCACGCGGGCCGCGGCGATCAGCCTCGCTCTGGTGGCGGCTGTGTCCCTGCTCATGCGGGCACGCTACCGCGCGCCCGGCCGGGTCAACCTCCTTGTGGTACCAACTAGTTGGTCGGTACGTTCGTGTCATGCCGACCACTCCCTCCGCGAGCCCGGCCGCCACCGCCGCCGACCCGGCGGGTGGCGGGTGGAGCCCGCCCGGGCGCACCACGGCGCTCCTGACGGTCACCGGCATCCTGGTCGTGGGGCAGATGTACATCGTGCTGCCGCTCCTTGGCCCGATGGCCCGCTCCTTCTCCGCCTCCCCGGGCGCGGTGACCTGGATGGCGACCGGATTCGGCCTCGCCTACGCCACCGGGTTCCTGTTCGCCGGTCCCCTGGCCGACCGGTACGGTCCGCGCCGGGTCATCGTCCTCGGGCTGCTGGCGACCACGCTGACCACCCTCGCGGTCCCGCTCGCCACGAACCTGGCCGCGGGTTGTGCTCTGCGCGCCGTGCAGGGCCTGGCCGCCGCCTCCTTCGCCCCGGCCGCCTTCTCCGTCATCGCCACCACGGTGGCCCCCCAGCGGCGCCCTTTCGCCCTGACGTGTGTGACCAGCGGGTTCCTGGCGGCGGCGGTACTGGTGCAAGTCGCCTCGCAGGCGCTGGAGTCGCTGGCGGGCTGGCGGACGGCGTTCCTCACCTTCGGGCCGCTGATGGCCCTTGCCGCGGTGTTCGCGCGGCGGGTGCTGGCCGCCGACGGCGGCGACCGGGCCGCCACGGTGCGCTCGGCGTTCGCCGCCATGCCGCGCCTGCTGGCCACCCCCCGGCTCCTGCTGCTCTACGCCGCGACCTGCACGCTGCTCGGCGGCTTCGTCGCCCTCTACACCGCCGTCAGCCTGGCCGGTCCGCCCGGGGTGTCCGGCAACGAGGGGGCGCTGCTGTGGCTGCGGGCCGGTGCGCTGCCCGCCATGGTGGCGGTGCCGCTGCTGGCCGGTGCGCTGGGGCGGGTACCCGGCCGGGTGCGCCTGCCCGCCGCGCTCGCCCTGGCCGGCGCCGCGGCCCTGGCCGCCTCCGGAGCCGGCGGGTCCGCCGTCGCGCTCGGCGCGGTGCTCCTGCTGCTCGTGGCGGGCATCGCCATCGCCGCCCCCGCTCTGGTCGAGGCCGTCGCGGCGGCGGGCGGCAGCGCGCGCGGGGCCGCCGTCGCGCTGTACGCCTGCGCCATGTTCATCGGCGCCAGCCTGGGCCCGCAGCTGGCGAACTCGCTGGCCGACTGGGGCTTCGCGGGCATCGTCCGGGTGGTCGCGGCCGTCTTCGCGGCGGGCGCCGTGCTGAGCGTTGCCGCCTTCAGCCGCTGAACGCCCGGCCGCCGGCTCGCCGCCGCCCAGCGCCCCGCCGACGGCCCGGCGCCCGCCGACAACCCCGTACACATCCTTGAAGCCCGACCGTGAAGGAGCGATGAGATGCCCGTCGTCACCGTCGACTGGTGGAGCGGCTTCGGCACCCAGGAGCGCCGCGAGCTCGCCCGCAGGATCACTGCCTCGGTGGTGACCGTCACCGGGTGCCGCCCGGACTCCGTCACGGTGATCATCCGTGATGTCGAGCGCGACCACTGGGCCCGGGGCGGGACCCTGTCCAGCGACCGCGCCGCACCACCCGCCCGGACCCCCCGGCCCCCTCTCCCCTGAAGCGCGTGCCGGCCGCCCCGTGCGCGGCGCCTGGAGCACCGGCCGGCGCCGGGCCGCGGTGCCCGCGTACGTGAGCGCGCCGCCGGAAGGGAAGGGTCGGCGGCGCGCTCGCTGTGGCCGTGCGGGGCCCGCTCCGGGCCCTGGATACGGGTACGTCAGTCGTTGACGCAGGTGTTGCCGAAGGCCGGGTTGAGCAGGCCGACGACGTTGATCGAGTTGCCGCACACGTTGACCGGGACGTGGACCGGGACCTGGATGACGTTGCCCGAGATCACGCCCGGGGAGTTGTGCGCCGCGCCCGAGGCGCCGGCGTCGGCGGTGGCCAGTCCAGCGCCACCCAGCACGAGGGCACCGGTGCCCAGGACAACGGCAGCCATCTTCTTCACGGACATGCTCACTCCTCTTGCTCATGTTCCAGTGGGCGCCGGGCAAGGCGCACAGCGTCACGCACCTCGGAGCAGTCCCGCCCGGCTCCTGCATCCATCAACGCCCCACCCTGCGGCCGGACATGCCGGGACCGGCCCTCATCCACGGCAGGTAATCGCGTAATCAGCCTTTCGGGGCACCGCGGCTAGCCCGCCCGGGCGCACCGCCCCCGCGGCAGCGGCGGACCGTCATCGCGGCGGGGCCTGAAACACCACCGGCAAGGAACGGGGCCGGGGCGGGCCTGTGAGACTGGAGCGCATGGAAGCAGCGTTCGCCCGTACGGTGTGGCAGGTCCTCGAACCGCTGCACGCGCTCACGTACTTCGCACCCGAGAGCCGCGAAGCCAACCGTGCGGTTGGCCTGCGCGGGTTCTGGATGGGCTACTTCGCGGCCCGGGCCGCACCGCTGGGAGCGGTGGCGGCGGGTGCGGTGGAGGCGGTCTTCTTCAACTTCCACCCCGCCATGGTGCGACGCGCCGTCCCCGACGCGTGGGGGTTCGCCCCGCCGAAGGCCGTGCTCCGCACCCGCACCGAGGCGGCTGCCGTGGCGCTGCGCCGCACCGCGCCGTCAGCGGCGGAGGCGAGTGCGCAGATCGTCCCGCTGCTGGAACGGGCGGTCGCCGGCGCGGACGGGGCCGGGCGCCCGCTGTTCGCCGCCAACCGCGGCCTGCTGACGCCGCAGGACCGGGTCGGCGCCCTGTGGCAGGCCGCCACGACGCTGCGCGAACACCGCGGTGACGGGCACGTCGCCGTGCTCACCGCCGAGGGCCTGAGCGGGTGCGAGGCCCATGTGCTCCTCGCCGCCTGCGAGGGGGTGCCCGCAAGGATCCTGCGCGACAACCGCGGCTGGTCCGCGCAGGACTGGCACGCGGCCACCGAGCGCCTCGCCGCGCGGGGACTGCTGGACAGCAGCGGGCACCCCACCGCCGGGGGGCGGGCCCTGCGCTCCCACATCGAGGCCCGCACAGACGCCCTCGCCGTCCACCCCTACCGCGCCCTCGCCCCGGCCGAGGCCGCCCGGCTCCTCACCCTGCTCACCGTCCTGGCCGACCAGGTCCTCACGTCCGGCACCATCCCCTTCCCCAACCCCATGGGTCTGCCGCCCCACCGCACCCGGACCTAGCCCGCCCCCGCGCGACGGGCCGGGCCCGTTCGGCTGCCCGCCGGGCGCGGTCGTGTACGGAGCGGCTCGGGGCCCCCGCCGGCGGCGCTGCCCACCCGCGCCGCACGGCCCGGGAGTTGCCCCGCGCACCGTACGAGGACTTCCGGGAATATGCCTGTCGGGTGGGCACGTACAGGAGTAGGGTGGTAGCAGTCCGTGGTCGATGGGTCGCTGTTAGCGCAGCGGCCGGCCTTCCGGCGATCTCTCGGGGCCCGGGTTGGGGTCTCTACCGCCAGCGGCTGGTATCAGCGGGAGCCTGCACCCGTGACACAGCACCGGGTGGAGAATCGCCGTGGCCGGTCTTTCCCCGCTCCCCCGTCTTTCCACTGGTGTGCCCCGAGGAGCCGGGACTGATGATGCGCGGATTCTTCGCCGACGACCAACTGCTCATGCTCCCCCTGGCCGACCACCCCGGCGTGCGACTGCACGGCGAAGCCCTCGGCGTGCACCGAGGACCTCTGGTCCTCGCCCTCACCGAGGAGGCCCAGCAGACCGAGGAGGTCGTCGTCGACCTCACCGACGTGCGCTTACTGGCCACCAGTGTCCTGGAGACCCTCGCCCTGCTCGCCGCGCGCCTGACCCCGCCCCAGCGCCTGCTGGTGCGCGCCGGAGCCGAACTGGAACTGCGCGAACGCATCGCCGCCCGCGGCTGGGACCGCATCGGCACACTGCGTCTGGCGGACAGCTGACCCAGCCGCGCCGCGCCGACGGGGCCCTTGCCGTCGCGGGAGGCGGCAAGGGCCCCGCCGGCGCGGCGCCGCACCGGCGGCGCACCGGCTCAGTGGTGGCCGTGTGCGGAGCTCGATGCGCCGCCGAACAGGCGGGCCACCGCCCGGAACGGCAGGGTGACGACGGTGGCGATGGCCCCGCCGATGGACCGGAGAACATCTGCGATTGCCCTGAACACGGTGGACCTCCGTCCTCCAACGCGATGCGCCGGAACGTCTGTGCCGCTGTACGGCCGATCACTGGGCAGGTGCCCGGCGCCCGGCCGGTGAAACAGGGCCGACGGCGGACCGGTCACCCTCGGGTTCACTCCCGCACAGCCGTCCCGGCCCCCCGGGCCGTTCCGTGCCCCGGCGGCGCGGCGCCCCCGCCCTTCCCTGGCCCGGCAGCCCCGCGCCCCCGCGGCGCCGGAGCGGGTCAGTCCAGGCCGCCGTTTCGGCAGACCCGCAGGGCGACCTCGCGGAGCTTGGTGTTGTTCTCCTGGGAGGTGCGGCGCAGCACGTCGAAGGCCTGGTCCTCGGTGAGGTGGCGGCTGCCCATGAGGATGCCCATGGCCTCGCCGATGGTGTGGCGGGTGGTGAGGGCCTGTTCCAGCTGGGCGTGGGTGCGGGCGCTGGAGAAGGCGACGGAGGCGTGTGAGGCGAGGAGGAAGCCGGCCACCTCACTGGCCTGGGTGAAGGCGCCCGGCTTGCGGGAGTAGAAGTTCAGGGCGCCGAGGTCCTCGTCCTCGGTGAACAGCAGCAGTCCCATCATGCTGCCCACGCCCAGGGCCTGGGCTCTGGGGGCGTAGGCGGGCCAGCGCTGGAGCTCGCCGGTGAGGTCGGCGATGCGCAGGATCCGCTCGCCGTTCGCCTCGCGCGCGGCGTCGAAGCACGGCCCTTCGCCCAGGCGCTGTTGCAGCTGGTCGCTGTCGGTCACCAGCTGGTGGGTGGGGGCAAGGCTTTGCACCCGGCCGCCCTGGAGGATGAGGATGCCGGCCGCGTCACAGCCCTCCACCAGCTCGGTGGCCGAAGCGGTGATCCTCTCCAGCGTCGCCTCCACCGAATCGCGCGCCAGCAGATCGCGCGCCAGGGACGCCATCTGCTGCGCGAACTGCTCCCAGTCCGTCTCGCCCTCCGCTTCGCACGGTTGCGTACGGTCCCATGACACACCTCTGATACCCGAATTCTTGTACGAACGCCGGGGGCGGGGCGCACCGCCCGGGGGCCGTGCGGGGTGCGGGGCGCGTTTGTGGCGGCGCCGCGTCTTCGGCGAAGAGCAGCGCGTGGATCAAGAAGGGCTCCTCACCGTGTCACACGGTGAGGAGCCCTCCGGGGCTGTGTTCCCAACCCCGCCCACGCGGGTTTCTCCATGGCGCGGAGCCATTCCTGTCCATCCGAAAAAGCTTTGCGAACAGGTATCGCGGGTGTGTGCGCAGGGATGCGTGCGGTTCCGGGGCCGCGCTGTCGCGGCAGGCGGCGGGGTGCGGCCGGGTGGCCGGTGCACGGGTCCCCGCCGGGGGCGTGCCCCCACGGCGGCCGCTGGCCCGGTCCTGCTCCGGTGGCGAAAGGATCCGGGCGGTTGTCCCCGCATGCCGGGGGTATCCGCCCTCCATGGTTGAGACACCTGCATGGATGCCGGGCTCTTTCGCACGTGTGGTCCAGCGGCGTACGAGGCCCCGGCACGCCCGGTCGAGCCGCCGCCGGGGACGGCTGCACCGCCGGCTCCTGGCCTACCGCGACGTGCGGATCGTCCACTCCCTCGCGCCCGCCGACCGGGCGCACAGCCTGCTGCTGGTGTACACCCGCCGCGTGGTCGGCCGGCTCACCTACGAGGTGTGCGAACAGTGTGCGAGCGGTGTCATCACCGAGGTCGACGTCGCCGCGCCGCTGAAGGACAGCGGCCTCGGCACCCGCGCCGTGTCGCATCTGCGCGCCTGCTACCCCGACGTCACCTGGCACAGCCGCCTCACCCGGCGCATGTCCCGCGGCCTGGCGCACCGTATGCGTCTGCCCCACACCAGCACCGCGCGGCTGTGCTCCCACGCCCCGGCCCGCTGACCCCGGAGCAGGGGTTCGGCCATGCCGCGGGGCCGTTCCGGGAGGCCGCGCGGCATTCGGGCCCCGCGGGCGCGAAACGCCTTCGCGCACAGGAGTGCTGACGGGGTGTGAGCGTAGCGTTTGGGGCCGTGGCGCACGGGTACTTCGCCGCGGTCCTTGTCCGTACTCGCACCGGGAAGCCCCATGGCCGCACACGCCGAAACCGAGTCCGTCACCCCCGTCCCGGTTGCGGGCCGCAGCCGGGGCGCGGTGATCGTCAGCTGGCTGACCACGACGGACCACAAGAAAATCGGCCATCTGTACCTGATCACGTCGTTCGTGTTCTTCCTCGTCGGCGGGCTCCTCGCCATGGCGATCCGCGCGGAACTGGCCCGCCCAGGCTTGCAGTTGCTCTCCCCCGAGCAGTACAACCAGTCGTTCACGATGCACGGCACGATCATGCTGTTGCTGTTCGCCACGCCCACCTTCGCGGGTTTCGCCAACGCGATCATGCCGTTGCAGATCGGCTCCCCCGACGTGGCCTTCCCCCGGCTGAACATGCTCTCGTACTGGCTGTTCCTGTTCGGCGGGCTGATCGTGCTCGGCAGCTTCCTCACCCCGCAGGGCGCCGCCGACTTCGGCTGGACCGCCTACACCCCGCTCAGCGGCGGGGAGCGCACCCCCTACATCGGCGGCGACCTGTGGATCATGGGGCTGGCGCTCGCGGGGTTCGGCACGATCCTCGGCTCGGTCAACTTCATCACCACCATCATCTGTCTGCGCGCCCCCGGGATGACGATGTTCCGGATGCCGATCTTCACCTGGAACGTGCTGCTCACCTCGGTCCTGGTGCTGCTGGCCTTCCCCGTGCTCGCTGCGGCGCTGCTGGTCCTTGAGGCCGACCGGCGCTTCGGCTCCCAGGTCTTCGCCGCCGAGAACGGCGGGGCGATCCTGTGGCAGCACCTGTTCTGGTTCTTCGGCCATCCCGAGGTCTACATCCTGGCGCTGCCGTTCTTCGGTGTGATCAGCGAGATCATCCCGGTCTTCGCCCGCAAACCGATCTTCGGTTACATGGGGCTGGTGGGGGCGACCATCGCGATCGCGGGTCTGTCCGTCACCGTGTGGGCCCACCACATGTTCGCCACCGGCGCCGTACTGCTGCCGTTCTTCTCCTTCATGACCTATCTGATCGCCGTGCCCACCGGGGTGAAGTTCTTCAACTGGATCGGCACCATGTGGAAGGGCTCACTGTCCTTCGAGCCGCCCATGCTGTGGGCGGCCGGCTTCCTGGTGACGTTCCTCTTCGGCGGTCTGACCGGGGTGATCCTGGGCTCGCCGCCGCTGGACTGGCACGTCACCGACACCTACTTCGTCGTCGCGCACTTCCACTACGTCCTGTTCGGCACCATCGTGTTCGCGATGTTCGGCGGCTTCAGCTTCTGGTGGCCCAAGATGACCGGCACCATGCTCGACATGCGCCTGGAGAAGATCCACTTCTGGACGCTGTTCATCGGCTTCCACACCACGTTCCTGGTCCAGCACTGGCTCGGGGCCGAGGGCATGCCCCGCCGCTACGCCGACTACCTGGCCGCCGACGGCTTCACCGCCCTGAACACCATCTCCTCGCTGGGGGCCTTCCTGCTGGGCCTGTCCACCCTGCCCTTCCTGTACAACGTGTGGAAGACCGCCAAGTACGGCAAGAGGATCGACGTCGACGACCCCTGGGGTTTCGGCCGTTCCCTGGAGTGGGCCACCTCCTGCCCGCCGCCCCGCCACAACTTCACCACCCTGCCCCGCGTGCGCTCGGAGTCCCCCGCCTTCGACCTGCACCACCCCAGGATCAGCGCCCAGGACCAGGCCCGCGCCACCGGCCGGCGCGACGCCATCGAGCCCGACGACGGGATCTCCACCAAGGCCCCGGGCGAGGAGAAGGACTGAGGCGGGGCCCTGGCCGTTCGCCGCCGCAAGAAGAAACGCGCGGCGAACGGCCAGGGCCCCCGGTCCTGCCCGCCGCCCGCTCGCTACTCGCTGTTCTTCTGCACCAGGCAGTCGTAGCCCAGCTGCATCGCGTCGGCGGCCGCCAGCGTGGACAGGGCGCCCGTCACGGTCCGCGTGGCCCGCGGCCACAGCAGCCGGGCGCCGGTGAGGGTGGTGGTCAGCCACACGCTCATGCAGAACGGGCAGGTGACCAGCTCGCCCACGGTCGACCTGAGAGGTCCCCCGCGCGCGCTCTCGCTGACCTCGGCGGGGCCGCCGTCCGACTCGTAGCGGGTGAAGGGCGCCCGCAGGGGACTGGTGACCGAGCCCTTGCTCAGCAGCCGGCTGAGCCGGAAGGTGGCCGTCGCCGCGAGCAGGATGTCCCAGGGCTCGGGGCGCTCCGGGATCGCCGTCCTGCGCAGGCGCACGGCCGCACCCCAGGCCGCGGCGTACGCGCCGAACGCGGCCACCGCCCCCAGGTGATTGCCGAGCCGGTGTTCCTCACCCCCGGAGTAGGCCCTGCTCGCACGCCGGAACACCTGTTTGGCCCGTTGCATGTGGTGCCTTTCCTGTCAGTGCTGTGAAACCGCTGCCGTCTCACCCTTTCGCGAGGGGGCGGCAGCTCGCCGCGGCGTGGTGCGCGCGGCGCGGGTCCCGTTCTGCGGCACGGGTAACCGTTCGGGGCGGACGAAAACGAGGGGACCGCCGCCGTCCCCGCCGCAGGGCGCGTCTGAGCCATCCGGTGCACCCCGCCCGCGGACCGGGCGTGTGCCGGAAGGAGTCCGCCGCGGGTGCGGGAGGTTGGGCGAACGGGTACCCGGTGGACGCGGCGGACATGGAGCGCGGCTACGGGGGTACTCCGCCCACTCGCTCTCATCGAGGAGAAGCATCGTGACCTTCAACCCTTTGGAGCAGCGGGGCATCCCGCTGGACCGGCAGCTGCGCAGCTGGCGCGAGCTGGACGTCAAGCCGATCGACCCGGACCGCTGTGACCCCTACACCCGCTGTCGCATCATCACGATGAACGGCATCGAGGTCGAAGCGATCATGTTCAGCCACCAGCTGGCACGCAACACGGTGGACCCGGAGGTCAAGCGGCAGCTGGCCAGGGTCCGTTACATCGAGGCCCAGCAGCAGAAGGCGGTCAACTGGCTGCTGCCCGGGGTGTCGTCCGTGCTCGAGACGACGATCGCCTACGAGCAGGTGGCGGTGGACCTGACGGCCTGGGTGGCCCGGATGGAGCCGGACCCGTACCTGAAGCAGGCCTACCAGTTCGGGGTCCTGGAGGACTTCGACCACCTGTACCGGTACGCGAACCTGTACGAGATGATCGAGCACCGCAAGGCGGAGTCGATCGTCGACAACCTCACCGAGGTCATGCCGGGCCGGCCCACGAAGTTCCACCACCGCGACCCGGTCGACAACGTCCGCGACCCCTACGCCAAGGACGAGACCAGCCCGCTGTCCAAGCTGCACGCGCTGACGATCCTGTCGGCGGAGCAGCAGACGATGAACTTCTACATGAACACCGGCCCCACCTACATGGAGCCGATCGCCCGCCAGCTCTACCAGGAGATCGGGCTCATCGAGGAGGAGCACGTCACCCACTACGAGTCCCTGGTGGACCCGGGTGAGACGTGGTGGGAGCAGCTGGTCAACCACGAGTACAACGAGTGCTACCTCTACTACTCCTTCATGGAGCAGGAGAGCGACCCGCGGGTCAAGGCGATCTGGGAACTGCACCTGAACATGGAGCTCGAGCACCTGCACCACGCCTGCGACCTGATGCGCCGCCACGACGGGCGCGAGCCGGAGTCGGTCCTGGCGCCGGAGCTGCCCAACGTGCTCACCTTCGAGCCGAACAAGGGCTACCTGCGCGAGCTGCTGGACACCCAGATGGATCTGACCACGCTGGGCGCGGGCTATGTGCGCGAGGCGCACGAGCGGTTCGAGCAGATGCAGGAGCAGATCCACGGCGGTGAGCAGCCGCCCAGCGAGCGGGTGATGGCCGAACACGGGGCGATGTTCGGACGCGAGTACCGCGTGCAGACCGAGGGTGAGCACCCCGACCCCTCCCAGCGGGAGAAGTGAGGCAGCCGGCCATGAGCGAACTCTCCACCCCGCAGGCGGGCGACGACCACGCCAGGGACACGGATGTGGTGTCCTTGCTGATGCGCCAGCACGGGGACATCCGCAACCTCTTCGACGAGGTCGAGGCGTGCACCGGCGCGGAGCGCCGCGATGCCTTCCGCCGCCTGGTGCGCCTGCTCGCCGTGCACGAGACGGCCGAGGAAGAAGTGGTCCACCCCTTCTCGCGGCATGCTCTGCCCGGCGGCGAGCAGGTCGTCGCGGACCGTCTCGCCGAGGAGCGGGCGGCCAAGGAGACACTGGCGGCCCTGGACGACCTGGACCCCGACGACCCGAAGTTCATGCCCCAGCTGATGCGGCTGCGCACGGACGTCCAGGAACACGCCCGGGCCGAGGAGCGCTACGAGTTCACCCACATCCGCCGCAGCACCGACGTCACGAACCTGGCCGCGATGGCCAAGGCGGTCAAGGCGGCGGAGGCGATGGCACCCACCCGGCCCCACCCGGGCGTGGAGTCGGGTGCGGCGAACATGGCGCTGGGTCCGGTCGCGGCGCTGATGGACCGCACCCGCGACGCGGTACGCAACGCCATGGGCAAGGACGGCTGACCCCACCGGGCGTCCGCTGCCCGCCGCGCAGCGGAGGCCCGCCCGGAACGGACACCCCCGCACAAGCCCTCCGGCAGGGCCCGATTACCTCACTGCCGGACAGGCGGAAATCTATGTCGGCCGGAGTAGACATTGGTCGGTGGCGTGGGTATGGTTTCTCTCGTAGCCGAGATCAGTGAAGCCCGGCAGAGACGAACTGCCGGGCAGCAGTACAGATTTGTGCAGGACGCAGGACGGTGCGGTGGTGGAGTTCCGAAGCCAGAGCAGACGCAGGACGGCGACGGGACTGACGACCGCACCGGGTGGCCCGCAGTGATCAGGGGCCGCCAGGAGCAGTACCCAGCAGTTGCACTACCCCGCAGTGAAGTCAGTGAGCAGGACCTCGGTGAAGGCGTCGGCTGCGGACGCGCGCACCGGACCAGCAGTACGCAGAAAAGCAGTACCAGCAGGAAAGCGGCACCAGCAGTAACAGCAGTACGCAAGAAAGCAGTATCAGCAGGAGAGCAGTACCAGCAGTAGGCAAGTGCTCGGTTGCAGAGGGAAGAAACGGAGGAGCAGGGCGCCATCAGGATCGCCCGGGCGGAATGACTGAGCTCGGGTACCGCAGGACATCGATAGTGAGGTGGTCTCCGGTCAAGCAACCGCGATCCCCGCATTCCCGGCAGCGTTCCGGCCGGGTCCGCGGAAACAGAACGCCGGCGCGGTACTGAAGCCGGCAGATGGTGTAGCAGTTCCTTCGGGGCCCTGGCGCCAACGGCGCCAGGGCCCCTCCACGCGTTCCGCCGAGAGGTGCAGATGACAGCTGACGACTCCTACGGGCGTCTCGACGATGACGACTATCCCGCCTACACCATGGGCCGGGCCGCCGACATGCTCGGCACCACTCAGGGCTTCCTGCGTGCCATCGGCGAAGCCCGTCTGATCACTCCGCTCCGCTCCGCGGGCGGCCACCGCCGCTACTCCCGCTACCAGCTGCGCATCGCGGCCCGTGCCCGGGAGCTCGTGGACCAGGGCACCCCCGTCGAGGCCGCCTGCCGCATCATCATCCTCGAGGACCAGCTCGAAGAGGCCCAGCGCCTCAACGCCGCCTACCGCCGCGCCGCCGGGGAGTGAGCGGGCCGGGGCCCGCAGGACCAGACGCCGGGTTCGCCGCGTCCACCGGGTCCACCGGGTCCGCCGCGTCCACCGGGTTCGCCGGGTCCGGCTCCGGACGGTGGACGGACCGGTGGTGGCGGGCTGCCACGGCGGCGAAGAGGGCGCCGGCGGCCAGGACGATCAGGCCCCGCAGCCACACCTCCCGGTCGACCTGGGTCGCCAGCACCACGCACGACAGGGCGCCGAGCGCGGGCACCGGCGCGGGGGCCCGGAAGTGCTCCCGCCCGCCCGGCCTGCGGCGCAGTACCAGCGCGGCGGTGTTCACGATGAAGAAGACGACCAGGAGCAGGAGCACCAGGGTGGCGGCCAGGGTGGCCACGCTGCCGGTCACGGCCAGGAGCAGGGAGAGCGCGGTGGTGGCGGTGATCGCGGCCCACGGGGTGCGGCGCCCCGGCAGGACGCGGGTCAGGGCGCTGGGCAGCAGTCCGTCGCGGGCCATCCCGAAGGCGAGGCGGGAGGTCATGATGCCGGTCAGCAGGGCGCCGTTGGCGACGGCGATGAGGGCCACGACGCTGAAGACCCGGGGCGGCACGGCGCCGGCCGCCTTGACGACCTCCAGCAGGGGGCCGCTGCTGTGCACCAGGGTGTGTGTCGGTACGGCCGCCGCGGCCACGCAGCCCACCAGCACATACACCGCGCCGGCGGTGAGCAGCGCGCCGAACAGGGCGCGGGGGTAGGAGCGGCGCGGGTCGCGGGTCTCCTCGGCGACGTTGACGGACGTCTCGAAGCCGACGAAGGAGTAGTAGGCAAGCACGGCCCCGCTCAGCACCGCGGCCGCGGGCCCGCTGTGGGGGGTGCCGACCTCGGTCAGACGGCCCAGGTCGGCGTCGCCGCGGGCCATGACCCAGACGCCGAGGCCGATGACCAGCAGCAGCCCGCCCACCTCGATGACGGTGGCGACGGCGTTGGCGCGGGTGGAGGCGCTGATGCCGCGCAGGTTGAGCAGGGCGAGCCCGGCCAGGAAGACCAGGGCGACCGGTACCAGGGGCAGGGAGACGAACTCGGTCAGATAGTCCCCGGCGAAGCCCCGCGCCAGCGCCGCCACCGACACCACTCCGGCCGCCAGCATGCAGAAGCCGGCGAGGAAGCCGGTGAAGGGGCCGTAGGCCAGGGTCGCGTAGTGCGAGGCGCCCCCGGCGCGCGGGAAGCGGGTGGCCAGCTCCGCGTAGGAGGCCGCGGTCAGCAGGGCAAGGCCGAGGGCCACGGCCAGCGGCAGCCACACCGCGGGACCCGACTCGGCGGCCACCTGGCCCACCAGCACGTACACCCCCGCGCCCAGGACGTCCCCGAGGATGAAGAAGTACAACAGTGTGGTGGTGAGGGCCGGGCGCAGCGGTGAGCTGTCCGGTCCTGCCCCGGCGGCCGGGGGCCGGGGGGTGTGCGTGTCGTTCATGAGCCACGTGTGCCCCGCCGCGGGCGCGGCTACCAGCATTGCCGCCGTTCGGCCGCCCCCCCGGCCCGCGGCGGGCGGGGGTACCGGCAAGGCGTGGCTGGCGCCTGGCGGCTGATGCATGGCGGCTGGTGGCATTGGGGGGCATTAGGGGGCATTGCTCGAAACCGCTTCGGCCCCGCACTGTTGCACTGCTGTTTTCCGGGTAAACGAGCTCGCGTGACCAAGGACGGCGGGGGAAACATGGCGGACCGGATGCGGGTGGCGGCGGCCGACACCGAGTGGAAGTCGCCGGCCGGCGGGTTCCTCTCGGTGTCCGCGGCGTTCGAGGACAGCCAGGACATCGGGGCGGCCAGGGACCTGGCCCGGGACTTCTTGACCGACGTGCAGGCCGTGCACGGGCTGCCCGTGTCCGGCCGGGCCATGGGCACGGTGCAGCTGGTGGTCAGCGAGCTGGTGACCAACGCCCGCAAGTACGCCCCCGGGCCCTGTCTGCTGACCTTGGAGATCCAGGCAGGTGCCGTCGAGGTGAGCGTGTGGGACAGCAGCACCACCCTCCCGCTGATCCTGCCCGCGGACCCGCGCCGGGTCGGCCAGCACGGCCTTGAGATCGTCATCGCTGTCTGCGAGGGCTTCGCGGTGCGTCGCGAACCGGTGGGCAAGCGCATCACCGCGGCCATCACACTGTCCGACGTCCCGGGCGGGGCGTGACAGGCCCGCGACACCGCTCTGCCGCAGGGCGGTGACGCGGCGAAGCCCCCGGCGGCGGACCCGTTCCGCCCGGGGGCCTGTGCGGCCGCCGGCGATCAGGCGGTGAGCAGGGAGTCGTCCTCGGTGCGCGCCCCGGGCAGCCGGTGGCGGGCGGCGATGAGGGCGGTGTCGATGTCGCGGGTACCGGTCGACACGCACAGCGTGTAGGCGACGTCGTTCATCCGCTGCCGGGCCTGGTCGGTGCCCTTCTCGGCGTGCAGGGCGCGCAGCGTCTCGTACTGCTCGACCAGGTTCTTCAGCACGACCGGGTGTGCCATCAGCATCGGGTGTCTCCCTCACAGCGCTTTTCACAGGGGGTGTGCATCGACCCTTGTGCCCCGCGTCCCGGCCCTCATGCACCGGTGTTGCGCCTTGGTGCCGGGCAGGGGCACTCACGCGGCCTGCGTGAGCTCCGCGCGGCCGAAGAGCAGGGCGTATCCGCCGGGGAGTGCGGTGAGGACGCGGTCCAGGAGGGCGCGGCCCGCCAGGCGGCCGACGACGGTGAGGACGGCTCCGGTGTCCCAGCGGGCGGTGGCGGGTGTGCCGCCCGTGCGGGCGGCCAGGTCCTTGACGAAGGCCCAGCCGGTGAGTTGGCGGGTGTCGGGGATCTGGCCGGTGAAGAGGCGGGCGGCCTCGGCGGGCAGGCGGGCGGCGAGGTCCACGCGCTCGTCGCCGGTGAGCTGGCGGCCCAGTGCCTCGAGGACCGCGCGGGTGACCTCCTCGGCCCGCTCGCGGGTGGGGTACGCGCCCTCGTACCGGATCTTTTCCAGCATCTGGTGAAACGTCGTACCGGTGGGGGCGGAAGCCGGTTCACGCAGCGGAAGCATCGGAGAACGTGCTGCCTTTCTCGCCTCGGGGGGCGCTGTCGCCGGCAGGGGGCGGGCGGCCATGGGGTGCCGGGCCCCCTGCCGGGGCGGGGGATGTGGTTTCTGGAGCCGGTCTGCTTTCCCGGCCGGGCTGCCGGGGCGCGCTCTTCTCGGCCGAGCTGCCGGGGCTCGCCTTTCCCAGCCGAGCTCGCGTTGCTCAGCCGAGCAGCTGGGCGCGCGTCACTCAGCTGAGCTGCTTGTGCTCGCGCTCCGCGCCGATCGCGATCTTGCGGGGCTTGGCGCGCTCGGCGATCGGGATGCGCAGCGTGAGTACGCCCGCTTCGTAGTCGGCGGTGATGCGCTCGGTGTCCAGGGTGTCGGCGAGGACCAGCTGGCGGGAGAAGGCGCCGAGAGGCCGCTCGGAGAGCTCCATCTGGGCGTCCTCGGACTTCGCCACCGGGCGGCGCTCGGCCTTGACGGTGAGCATGTTCCGCTCGACATCGATCTCGATCGCGTCCCTGGCGACGCCGGGCAGGTCGAGGGCGATCACATACTCCTCGCCCTGGCGGTAGGCGTCCATCGGCATGGCCGAGGGCCTGGACCAGGTGCCGGCCACGCCGGTCAGCTGCTGCGCGAGCCGGTCGAGTTCGCGGAACGGGTCAGTGCGCATCAACATCGCGAAAACACCTCCACAGGTCTGGCAGGAACTGCCAATGCGCTTCGTCTGCCACCGTTGTAGCATGTCATCCAAACGATGACAACCGGCATGTCGTCCGGACGATGACGCTGTGAGAGTGGTTCCCATGAACGCATCCCCTCCCGCGCCCGGCACTCCCGGCGCCCCCTCCCCCGCTCCCGGCCCCGCCTCCTTCCTCGCGGCCGCGGCGGCGCTGGACACCATCGGCGAAGCCGTGCGCACCGCCCAGGACCCGCAGGAGTCGCCGCCGCCCGACGGCGAGCAGGCCAGTAGCGAACAGGCCCTGGCCGCGCTGGTGATGCTGCGCGAGCTGCGTGAACAACTCGCCGGGTGGGAGCCCGGCCTCATCGAGGCAGCCCGGGCGGCGGGCTCCAGCTGGGCCGATCTCGCCCGTCCGCTGGGCGTCGCCAGCCGGCAGGCCGCCGAGCGCCGCTATCTGCGCGTGCGCCCCGGCGCCCCCGGCACCACCGGGGAGCAGCGCGTGCAGGACACCCGCAACCGCCGCGCCGCCGACCGCAGCCTCACGGCCTGGGCCCAGGCCAACGCCGCCGACCTGCGGCAGCTCGCCGGCCAGGTCACCGCGCTCACCGACCTCTCCGCCGGGGCCCGCACCCCCCTGACCCGGCTCGCCCGGGCGCTCGCCGACGACGACGCCGCCAGCCTGATCACCCCCCTCGCCGACACCCGCACCCACCTCGAGGCCCGCCATCCCGACCTCGCGGCCCGCGTCGAGACCCTCACGCACACCGCCGACCGGCTGCGCCGCGCCGGCACCGGACACCCCTGAACCCCGGCCCGGAACCCGGGCACAGCACCCGGGCGCAGAATCCGGGCACAAAAAGAGCCCCGGCTGGACGGGGGGGACCAGCCGGGGCGGCAAGCGGTGGCGTGCGGAGGGCGGTCGCCTCTCGGCGAAAGGCTCCATGGGGCTTCAGCCGAACGATCGTCCCCATGGGCTATAGGTGAGGCCCGGGGACACTGTCCCCTCCGCAGCCACGTAGAGAAGAACGGCGCACCGGGCGGGGATGTTCCGGGCCAGCACCCCTTATCGATGTGAACTGGGGCACACCGGGGAAGAGCGGGCAGTGGTGTGGCCGGCCCGGCGGGCGGAGCGGGGTCTTCACGCCTGCCCGGACGGCGGACAGCCGCAGGGGCGCTCGGTGTGCGCTCAGAACGGCATGCGGCCGCGGGTGCGCCGGCCGGCCGAGCCGCTGCGGCCCACCGCCTTGGAGCTGCTGCGGAAGGGCTTGCTGAAGATCCGCCCCAGGATGCCGGGAGCCTTGCTGCCGGCCCGCGAGCCCACTCCCAGGGTGCGCTGGGTACCGCGTTCGGGGTGGCGCGACAGGCGCGGGACGAAGAAGGCGAGGACCGCGAGGACTATGCAGACCCCGACGATGCCGACGATCACCATGGAAGACTCCCTGAAGGGTGGGGCGAAGAGTGAGGCGTGTCTGTCGAGTGCCCCGCGGCGCCTTCTCCATGCGGTGGCCGCTCCCGCCGCAGGCGCCCAATACCGGCAGCGGGGGGCCGTGTTGCGCCCGGGACGCGCGCGGCGGCGTCAGGGGGCGGGGGCGCGGCCGGTCTTCCGGCTTCTGGTTGCCGGGGCGGGCCTTGCGGGCCTTGCGGGCCTCAGGACCGGCGGGGCAGCCGGTGCACGGTGACGTCCTCGATGGTGCCGTCGGCTGCCTCCACGCTCATGTAGGTGCAGTGGGGCTGCCTGCGGCGGTCCGTGGGAGAGCCGGGGTTGAGCAGGCGCAGGCCGCCCGGTGCGGTGGTGTCCCACGGGATGTGGCTGTGGCCGAACACCAGGACGTCCAGGTCGGGGAAGCGGTGCTCGCAGCGGGTTTCGCGGCCCTTGGCGGCTCCGGTCTCGTGGACGACGCCGAAGCGCAGGCCCGCCAGTTCGCGCCGGGCGACCTCGGGCAGCCGCCGCCGCAGGCCGGGCCCGTCGTTGTTGCCGTGGACCGCGAGGAGGTCACAGGAACGGGCCTGGAAGAGGTCGAGTGTGGCCTCGTCGATCCAGTCCCCGGCGTGGACGACCACGTCCGCGCCGCCGATCGCCTCCAGCAGGGCGTCGGGCAGCTGCCTGGCCCGGGTGGGCAGGTGGGTGTCGGAGGTGAGTACGAGCCGCATGTCCCCACGCTACGACGCGGGCGGCGGGGGCGGCGCGCCACGGCGCGAGCGATCCGCTCCCCACCGCGGCGCGCCATAGGAATTCCCTATGGCACCTGCTGACTTTTCGTCTTTGCCTCTCGTTTCTTCACGGACCTACCGTGAAACCGCTCGACGAGGTGCTCACCGCGCATTGTTCCCTCCGGATGTTCGCGCTCTGTGTACGTCGGCTCTTTTTCCGTCGAGCGGACCATGACGCGATCACGGCTACGACGCCCTTACGGCTACGACGCCGCTACGCGCCATCACGCGATCGAGAGGACCGGTGGCATGACCACGCTGGAGAACGGACCCGGAGCAGGAACGGGAACAGGAACACGAACGGGGCCCGGGTCGGGGGCGGGAGGGCTGGTGGGGAAGCGGGCCCTGGTCACGGGTGGTTCCCGGGGGATCGGGGCGGCCGTCGTGCGTCAACTCCTGGACGCCGGTGCCGAGGTGCTCACCACCGCCAGGTCGGCGACGGGCACGGTGCCCGAGGGGGCCGCCTTCGTGGAGGCCGACGTACGTACCCGGGCGGGAGCACAGGCACTGGCCGCGGCCGCGCGGAAGGCGCTCGGCGGGGTGGACCTCCTGGTCCACAACGCGGGCGGCGCGCAGCCGCACCCGGGTGCTCTGGCCATCCCCGAGGAGGAGTGGCTGGACGCGCTCGACCTGAACTTCCTGGCGGCGGTACGCCTCGACTCGCTGCTGGCCCCGGGGATGCGGGAGCGGCGTTCGGGGGCGATCGTGCACGTCTCCTCGGCCGCGGTGCCCACCGTGGCACCGCCGTTCTTGCACTACACCACGGCGAAGGCGGCGCTGGAGAACTACAGCCGGGGCCTTGCCGCGGAGCTGGCGCCCTACGGGGTGCGGGTCAACACCGTCTCTCCCGGCCGGACCGCCACCCCCGGCGGTGAAGCCACGCGTGAGCAGTGGGCGCGCCTGAACTCCGGTCCCGGCCAGGACACCACCGCTCCCCCGCTGGGCCGTGACGGCCGGCCCGAGGACATCGCCGAGGCGGTGCTGTTCCTCCTCTCCGGGCGGGCGGGCTGGCTGACGGGGAGCAGTCTCGTCGTGGACGGCGGTGAATTCCCCCGATGAGCCACGTCGAGAATCCGGTGCGGCACGTAAGGCAGCGGGAAGGGGAATTGCGGGGAAGGACCGCGCTGGTCACCGGCGGCACTTCCGGTATCGGTCTGGCAGCGGCCCGGCTGCTGGCCCGTGCGGGTGCCGACGTCGTCATCACCGGCCGCGACATCGAGCGCGGCCGCAGCGCGGCGCACGCCGTGCAGGGCGGTGCGGTCCGGTTCGTCGCGGCCGATCTGGCCGACCTGGACTCGGTCGCCGAACTGGGCCTCAGGAGCGGCCCGGTGGACATCCTCGTCAACAACGCGGGCGCCTTCCCCACCGCGCTCACCGTCGAGCAGCGCGTGGCGGACTACGAACGGGTCTTCGACACCAATGTGCGCGGGGCCTACTTCCTGGTGGCCGCGCTGGTGCCGCACATGCTCGAACGGGGCGGGGGCAGCATCGTCAACGTCACCTCGCTCTCGGCGTTCAAGGGCTTTCCCGGCGCCTCGGCCTACAGCGCGTCCAAGGCAGCGCTGACCTCGCTGACCCACACTTGGGCGGCGGAGTTCGCCGAGGGCGGGGTCCGGGTCAACAGTGTGGCTCCCGGTCCCACCCGTACCGAAGGCGTGCTGGCCGCGTGGGGTGAACAGGGCAACGAGGGGGTGGCCAGGGCGCTGGGGCTCCAGCGGACGGCCCGGGCGGAGGAGATCGCCGAGGCGATCTGCTTCCTCGCCTCCCCTCGTGCCAGTTACATCACCGGCACCACGCTGCACGTCGATGCCGGGGGCGCCGTCTTCTCCGGCGCCGGCGGCCTCTAGCGGGACATCTCAGGACACCGGTACCGGGGCCGGGGCGGCGGGCGTGGCGGGCGTGGCGGGTTCGGACCAGGTCTGTTGGCGCAGGAGGTGGAGCAGGGCTGTTTCCGCGGGGCCCGTGTCGGGTCGCAGTACGGCGATGACGGGCTGGCAGAGGGGCGGGGACAGCGGGCGGGTGAGGTGTTCGTGGCCGGGGGGTACCGCGGAGGCCGTCACGAGTGTCGCCCCCAGGCCGTGGGCGGCCCAGCGCACGGCCGTCGCGGTCTGGGACACGCGGGCGGCGGTGGCGGGTGCGCTGTTGCCCAGCGCGTTCAGGAGTACGCCGTCCAGGGCGCTGTCGCGGTCGAAGCGCACCCAGGGCCCGGCCCGCAGTGCGCGCAGCTCGACGCGGTCCGCGGTGAGCTGGGGGTGGCCGGGGGCGAGGACCACGACGAGTTCCTCCTCGCCCAGGCGGTGGGCGTCGGCGGGGCTGCGCTCGCACGCCGCCATCAGGGCAAGGCCCAGCGTGCCCCGGCGGCACAGCCGCTCCAGTTCGGCGGAGCTCGGTTCCTCGAGGACGGTGACCTCCAGGCGGGGGTAGCGGCGGCGCAGCGCGGCGAGCGCGTGCGGCAGCTGCCGGGTGCCGAAGCCCATCTGCACCGCGACCGTCACCTCGCCCACCAGATCCTCCGCGCCGGCCCGTGCCGCCGCCCGTGCCCGCCGTGCCGCGCTCACCGCGGCCTGTGCCTCGCGCAGGAACGCGCAGCCCACCGCGGTGGGCACAAGTCCGGTGGGCGTGCGGGTGAAGAGGCTCACGCCCAGCTCCCGTTCCAGGCCGCGGATCTGCTGGGACACCGAGGGCTGGGCGACGCGCAGCCGCTCCGCCGCCGCGGTCACCGAGCCCTCCTCGGCAACGGCCAGGGCGTACTCGAACTGGCGCAGGCTCATCGGCTGCGGTCCCCTCCCCGCGGGGGAGCGCAGTCCGCCCGCCGTCATCGTGGTGAAGGTGGACAACCCGCTGCCGGGGGCGGGAATTCCCCTGGACCCGGCCGGGCCCGGCCGGGGGGTGCCGGCCGGGGGCGCGGGGAAGCCTGCCGCCGCTGGTGCGGAACGGCTTTCCCTGGTCGTCGGCGGTGTGCGGCCGCTTGTCCGGCACTGCGCGGCGCAGGTTCCGGTTGCCGCTCCGCGGCCGGTGAGGGTGCCCCTCCGTGCCGGGGGGCGGGCGCGGGCGCGGGGGCCGGCGCGGGGTGGCGCCGCGCTCCCCCGGCGGGTTCACCGCTCCGGAGGTCTTGACAACTCGATTGGTCTGGACCAACTTTGCGCGCAGTGGCGGTGCCCACCGCCCTCGGCTTCCGTCCCCCACCTCTTACTGGAGGCACTCCGTGGACCGTGCACGTCAGGGCAGACCCGGCGTTCGCCGGAGGATCGGCGCGGTGATCGCCGCCGGTGCGGCCGCCGCGCTCGCCGTCACCGCGCTCGCCGCGCCCGCGCAGTCGGCGGACGCCAGGGCGGCGGACGTCAACGTGGCCAAGAACGCCGGGTTCGAAGCGGACCTGGCCAACTGGACCTGCGCCGCGAACAGCGGTGCCGCCGTGACCTCACCCGTGCACGGCGGCGCGAAGGCGCTCAGTGCCACGCCCTCGGGCCAGGGCACCGCCGAGTGTTCCCAGATCGTCAAGGTCAAGCCCAACTCCACGTACAAGCTGAGCAGCTGGGTGCAGGGCAGCTACGCCTACCTCGGCGCCCGCGGCACCGGCACCACCGATGTGTCGACCTGGACGCCGGGCGCCTCCTCCTGGCAGCAGCTCTCCACCAGCTTCACCACGGGGGCGAACACCACGTCGGTCACCGTGTACACGCACGGCTGGTACGGGCAGAGCGCCTACTACGTGGACGATGTGAGCGTCCTTGGGCCCGACGGGGGCGGCGGCCCCGACCCGGTGGAGATACCGGCCGTGCCGGCGGGTCTGGCCGCGGGCACGACGACGTCGGCCTCGGTGGAGCTGTCCTGGACCTCGGTGTCCACGGCCACCGGCTACACCGTCTACCGCGACGGCACGAAGGTCGCCTCCCCCGCAGGTGCCTCCACGACCGTCACCGGCCTCGCGCCGGACACCACGTACAGCTTCCAGGTGAGCGCCTCCAACGGCGCGGGCGAGTCCGCGAAGTCGGCGGCGGTGTCGGTACGGACCAAGGCCGGTGGCGGCGGGGACGGCGGCACCGTGCCCAAGCACGCGCTGACCGGCTACTGGCAGAACTTCAACAACGGCGCGAGCGTGCAGAAGCTGCGGGAGGTCTCCTCGCAGTACGACATCATCGCCGTCTCCTTCGCCGACGCCACCCCCACACCGGGCCAGATCACCTTCAACCTCGACCCGGCCGTGGGCTACGCCTCCACCGCCGACTTCAAGGCGGACATCGCCGCGAAGAAGGCCGCGGGCAAGTCCGTGATCCTCTCGGTCGGCGGCGAGAAGGGCACCGTCTCCGTCAACAGCGACGCCTCCGCCGCGGCCTTCGCCAACAGCGCCTACGCGCTGATGCAGGAGTACGGCTTCGACGGCGTCGACATCGACCTGGAGAACGGCCTCAACCCCACCTACATGACCAAGGCGCTGCGCCAGCTCTCGGCCAAGGCGGGCCCGAAGATGGTGCTCACGATGGCACCCCAGACCATCGACATGCAGTCCACCTCCGGCGGCTACTTCCAGACGGCGCTGAACGTCAAGGACATCCTCACGGTCGTCAACATGCAGTACTACAACAGCGGTTCGATGCTGGGCTGTGACGGCAAGGTCTACAGCCAGGGCAGCGTGGACTTCCTGACCGCGCTCGCCTGCATCCAGCTGGAAGGCGGCCTGGACCCCTCGCAGGTCGGCCTCGGCGTCCCGTCCTCCACGCGTGCCGCCGGCGGCGGCTATGTGGCCCCCTCGGTCGTGAACAACGCCCTGGACTGCCTGACCCGCGGCACCGGCTGCGGCTCCTTCAAGCCCTCCAGGACCTACCCCTCGCTGCGCGGCGCCATGACGTGGTCCATCAACTGGGACGCGACGGCGGGCAGCACGTGGTCGAACTCCGTCGGCCCGAAGGTGCACAGCCTTCCCTGACGAACCACCACCGCGGGGCGGGGGGGGGGGGGGGCCCCCGCCCCCCCCCCCCCGGCCCGGGGCGGGGGCCCCCCCCCGGGGGGGGGGGTGTGTGGTACCCCCAAAACTGTTGGCGCCCCCCCGGGCCCGGGTACCCC
>NZ_JBIRHJ010000005.1:111699-525906 GCF_044328435.1 Streptomyces sp. NPDC017940
GGCGCCTTGCGGGGGCACAAACCCGGGGACGCGGGGGGGGGCCGCAGGGGGTCGAACGCGGGCGGCGGGCCGCCCCGCCGCCCGCCCCCCCCCCCCCCCCCCGGGGGGGGGGGGGGGCCTTCCCCCCCGCCCCCCCCCGCCCTGCTTCAGGACGTGCGCCACTTCTGGGCGGGGTGGTTGTGGCATCCCCACATCTGGATGGCAGCGCCCTGGGCCCGGTTACCGCCGGAGATGTCCAGGCACAGGTTGTTGTGGACGCTCACCAGGGGCGCGTCCGTGCCCGCCCAGGTCCACTTCTGCGCCGTCCGGTCGTCGCGGCAGGTGTACATCTGCACGGCCGCGCCCTGGTGGGGGTTGCCCGCGACGATGTCCAGGCACTTGCCCGAATGGTCGTTGCGCAGCTTGCCCCCCTCCCACGTGAAGCGCTGGCCGGGCGCCCCGTGGCACTCCCACGTCGTCAGCAGCGCCCCGTCGCCCGCGTTGCCGTTGCTCACGTCCAGACACAGGCTGTTCAGCTGTGACTGGAGCAGAAAACCCACCCGGGCCCCGCGGGCGCCGCCCTTCTCGGCCGCCGGGGCGGGATCGGCGGCCGCCGATGCCGTGAAACCAGCCGTGCCCACCGCGATCACCGACGCTGCCAGGATCGCCGCCCGCCGCTGAGGTCTGCGCATGCCTGTCACCTGTCTCCTTGGTCCTCATGTGCTCGCACCGGTCAGTGCCGGAGCCAGCATCCACAGACCACTCACGGGCCACCAAGCGCTGTTCCGTTCAGCGGAACGCACCGGCCGCCCTGTACGGGGCCGGGGCCAGGTCACCGCCCGGTGATGCGGGCCGAGGTGCACAGGTCCTCGGGCGAGCAGGTCCTCGTGGTCCTCGGCGCCCAGCCGGGTCACCCGCCCCTCACCCGGTGTGGCGGGCGGTTCGGCGAGCGTCCAGCGAAAGACCCACTCCACCACGCCGGTGAGTCCAAGGCACTCCCCCACATGCCTCTCCACGCCCCGCGGGCCGGTGAACTCCCTGACCGTTCCGCGCAGTTCACGCGCGGCGTGCAGGACGAGGTCCGCAGCCGCCACCGCGTCGCCGACGCTCCGCACATGCCCGCGTGCGGCGTCCGCGGTACCGGCCGGGGGCGGGCGGCGCCCGTCCGGGTGCCCGGGGTCCCGCCGTGGAGCGTGTTTTTGACGGGGGGTCAGCTCGCTGCGGGGTGGGGGTGGGGTGCCCGGGGAGGGCGGGCTGGCGTTTGTGGCTGCGGGTCCGGTGCCGGGCGCCGTATCGTCCTGTGCGGCAGCACGGCAGCACGGCCTCCTCGTAGTCCCGTATCCCCGTATCGCAGCCATCGCGGCATCTCGGCATCGCGGCGCGGGCGGCGGGCTCTCGCCACGACCCCAGGAACGGACGGCGCAGTGATCTCCAGACACGGGACCGGCAGGGCGCAAGGAGCGGCGGGCAGGCGGGTGCGCGGTGGCGTGGCGGTGGGTGTCGCGCTGCTCGTGCTGACGGCGTGCGGCGGATCGTCCGGCGGCGGCGACGGGAAGGGCACCGGGGACGCGAAGGGTGCCGCCGGTAGGGCGGGATCCGCCGCTGACCGTACCGGTCTGACGTTCAGGCCCGCCGCCGGGCAGAGCGCGGCGGGCCTGAAGAGCGCCGCGGACCTGATGCGGCACCGGGCCACCGCGATGGGCCTGCGCGGGGCCCGCGTCGAGGTCGCCGCCAGTGCCATCACGGTGAGCGCGCGGGGAGCGTCGAGGGCGAAGCTCACGGTCCTCGGCAAGCAGGCCCGGCTCGACTTCCGCCCCGTCCGGGGCCAGGCCCCGGCCACCGCCAAGGCCCAGTGCCCCGCGGCCGAGGGGCCCTCGGCCGAGCCGCTCACCGCCTGCGCCACGAACGGCTCCGACGTCCGCTACGACCTGGGCCCGGTCGCCGTGCCGGGCACCGATGTGTCCACGGCGCGGGCGCACCTGGACGAGCGCAGCGCGCAGGGCTGGCTGGTGGATGTCACCTTCACCGCCGCCGGCGCGCGCAGGTTCGCCGCCCTGACCGCGAAACTGGCCCCCCAGGCACCTCCCGCGAACCAGCTGGCGGTGGTCCTGGACGGCACGGTGATCTCCGCCCCCGCCGTCCAGCAGGAGCTCACCGACGGCCGGGTGCAGATCTCGGGGGGCTTCACCCGGTCATCGGCCGAGGAGCTGGCCGCGCAGCTCTCCGCGGGGGCGCTGCCGGTGCGGCTGCGGGTCTCCTGAGCGCGCCGCGCGGAGGGTGGTCCTAGGTCCGGGGGGTGCCGGGGCGGCGGCGGGCCAGGAGGAGGCCGCCGAGGGTGCTCTCGGGGGAGCTGAGGGTGTGGAGTGTCTCGGTGGTGAAGCCGGCGTCGTCGAGCCAGGCGGTCATGCGGGCGGGCGGGCGGCGGTGGACGTACAGGTGCATCGGATGGCCGCCGTACCCCGTGGTCTTGAGCTGTGCGGCGTTGCCGACGTGGAAGGCGAGCAGCAGCGGGGCGCCGGGGCGCAGCACGCGCGCGAAGTGGGTGAGGACCGCGGCGATGTCCTCGTCGGGTACGTGGATCAGCGAGTACCAGGCGACGAGGCCGGCCATGGAGGTGTCGGCGAGGTCGAGGTCGGTCATGGAGCCGACGTCGAAGCGCAGGTGCGGGTGGTCGCGGCGGGCGACGTCGACCATCCGGGGCGACAGGTCGACGCCGAAGGCGTCCACGCCCTGTTCGTGCAGGTAGGCCGTGATGCGTCCCGCTCCGCAGCCCACGTCCGCGACCGGTCCCCCGCCGCGGGCCCGCACCCGGCCGGCGAACCGCTCAAGGGCCGCGCGTTCCTGGGGTGCTTCGTCCAGGAGGTGGCGTAGCCGGTCGGCGTAGTCGAGGGCGACGGTGTCGTAGGAGGTCCGGGCCTCGTCCAGCCAGGTGCCGGTGTTCGGTTCGCTGTCCACGCCCGCAGGCTACGCAACAGCCCTCACCCGGTGCTCTCTTGGGCGCGGTCCTTGCGGGCCGCGGGCAGGGGGCCTTGCTCAGGTGGACAGCAGGGGGCTGCCGGGGGTGCGGGGCTTGGGGGTGCGGGGCTTTGGGGTGTGGGTCCGTGACAGCTGGTGGCGGGCGACGATCAGCGCGGTGTCGATCTCGCGGGTGCCGGTGGCCGCGCACAGCGCGTAGGCGGCGTCGTTCATGCGCCGCTGTGTCTGTTCGGTGCCCAGGTCGGCGTGCAGCCCGCGCAGCGTCTCGTACCGCTCGACCAAGTCCTTCAGGACTGCCTGGTGTGCCCTGAGCATCGCCGGTTCTCCCTCGTGTCCGCCCCCCGCGGGGGTCTGCACCAGGTCGTGTGCCCCGGCTGGAGGCCGGTATTCCTCATTGCGCCGGGCCGCGCGGCGGCAGCCGCCGTGTGATCCGGTCGAACAGGTCCGTCAGGGGTTCGCCGATGTCCTGGCCGAACCCGGTCAGCCCGTAGGTCACCCGGGGCGGCGGACGCCGATCCTGCCGGGTACGGGCGGGCCGGGGCGATTACCCGCGAGTAGGGCACGCCACGCCCCCCGGCGGCGGGGGCCGGGCGGGGGTCAGGGGGTGAAGGGGGTGTCCTGTTTCCCCTCGATCCTGACCTGGTAGGCCTCTTTCTCGCCGTCGGTGTCGATGAGGTGGACCAGCGTCCAGAAGTCGCCCTCCCTGCCGTCGTGCAGGCGCAGCGTCCCCTCCCCCGCCAGGAAGATCGCGTACGCGCTCGCGTCGTCCCGCGCGGTGAGGGTGGCCCGCCACCCCTGGTGGCCCTCGGGCGGGGCGAGGCGGGCCGCCGCCCGGTACTCGACGTCGTCGGCGATCACGGTGATGATCTCGTCGGTGCTCATGACGCCATGGTCGCCCGCGGGCCGGGGGGACACCACTTCCGCACCGGCGGCGGGCGGCGGGCGGCCCCGGGCGCCGCTCAGTCGCGGTCGAGGTGCTCCCTCACGACCTTGCGGCTGGCCGCGTCGATGTCGTAGGTCGTCTTGTTCCAGTCCTTGGTCGTCACGACGTCGACGGACCACACCAGCGCGCCCGCCTTGTCGGAGTCGTCGAGTTCCACGGAGGTGACGGTGCCCTTGGTCTTGCCGGTGGCGGTCCGGGCGGCCTGCTGGGCGCTCACCTCGGCCTTGCCGAGCCGGTCCGCGAGCTTGCGCTTGTCGTCGGCGTCCTCGTCGGACTCGGCGCGCGCCCTGTCCGCCTTGCCGGTGACCGCGTCGACGTCGACGGTGTGGGCGGCGCCGTCGGCCGTGGCCACCTCGGTCTCCCACACGGGCTTGTCCGGCGTGCCCTTGAGCTCGACCGAGACCGGCTCGGACTTGTCCACCGCCGCCACCGCGGCGTCCAGGGCCTTGTCGTAGCCGACCTTGGCCCTGGGGAGGAGCTCCTTGCGCTCGGCCTGGTCCTCGGTGAGGGTGGCGCCGCCCGCCGACGCCGAGGTCGGGGCCTTGGGGGTCCCGGCCGCGCCGGTCTTCGCACTGTCGTCGCCGTCGTCGCTGCCGCAGCCGGTGAGCAGCGCCGCCGCGAGGGCTGCCGCGCACACCAGGGCGGCGCCCCGCGGGGCGGGCCGGCGCCGGTGTCCGGGAGCGTGAACATTCCTTTTAGTGATCATATGGGCACGTTAAGGGAGATATCGGTGCGGTGCAGGGACACGGGCGGCAAGGGCGGTAGCGGCGCGCCGTGTCCGGGGCGGGGCGCTGGGGCCCGGTGATGATGGGTACGTACACGTACCGCACCCCGCACCCCGCGTACCGCGTTCATCCCTCATCACGAGAAGAGGCGAAGGCATGCACATCGACCTCACGGGCCGGACGGCCCTGGTCACCGGCTCCACGCAGGGCATCGGAGCGGCGATCGCCACGGGGCTCGCCCGGGCCGGTGCCCGGGTGGCCGTCAACGGACGTGACCGGCAGCGGGTGGAGGAGGCCGTCCGGCGCCTGCGCGGCGAGCTGCCCGATGGCGACTTCGTGCCCGTGGCCGCCGACGTCGCCGCCGAGGACGGACCCGGCCTGGTCCTGCGGGCGCTGCCGGAGGTGGACATCCTCATCAACAATCTGGGCATCTTCGGCGCCAAGGACCCGCTGGAGATCACCGATGCGGAGTGGCGGCGCTACTTCGAGGTGAACGTCCTGGCCGCGGTCCGGCTCACCCGCACCTACCTGCCGCAGATGGCCGGGCGGGGCTGGGGCCGCATCCAGTACATCGCCAGCGACTCGGCGGTGGCGGTGCCCGCCGAGATGATCCACTACGGCATGTCCAAGACGGCGCTGCTCGCTGTCGGCCGCGGCTTCGCCAAACAGGCCGCGGGCACCGGGGTCACCGTGAACTCCGTCATCGCCGGGCCCACCCACACCGGCGGCGTGGAGGACTTCGTCTACGAACTCGTCGACCGTGACCTGCCCTGGGAGCAGGCGCAGCGGGTCTTCATGAAGGAGCACCGGCCCCAGTCCCTGCTCCAGCGCCTCATCGAGCCCGAGGAGATCGCCCACATGGTCGTCTACCTCAGCTCCGACCTGGCCTCGGCCACCACCGGCGGCGCGTTGCGGGTGGACGGCGGGTACGTGGACGCGATCCTTCCCTGACCGGGGCCCCGGGCGGGGGTGCCCGGGCGCCGCTCCCCAGCCCGCTCCGCGCCCGGGCGGGCGGGCGGGCCGGGGAACGGCAGCATCGGGTCAGCCCGTGCCGGTGAGGGTGACGTTCTGGCGCCGGGCGGCGTGGAAGTGGGGCAGCGGCAGGCCGCCTGCGGAGCGCAGTTCCAAAAGGGCGACCTCCACGCCCGCCCGGCCGGGGGTCACCGATCCCGGCGTGAGCGTGCCCGAGCTCCGCCAGCGGTGCTCGGCGCCGTCGCACACCGCGCGGCTGCCGTTCAGGGACTGCTTGACGCGGGGGTCGCGCTGGCTGACCGAGACGGCGAGGAGTACCGGGCCGGTGGCCCCGGCGCACCGGTAGGTGCCGGACAGGGTGACGGTGGTGTTCCTGGAGATCGTGCCGGTGGGATCGGCGCCGACCCTCTCACCGGCACCGGCACCGGCACCGGCAGCACCAGCGCCGGCGGCGGCCGGTCCTGCCGGGACACACAGCACGGCCGCCGCGCAGAGCACGGCGCCAAGGACGGGGCGTAGGGGCATGGAATGCCTCCCAGTTCGTTTCGGGCGGGGGCATCCACTGATACGGCAGGGCGCGGCGGCCGGGCGCGACCCTCACTCCATCTGCGGCGCGTCATCCCGCCGCATGGCCAGGCGGGCGGCTCAGCCGGTTGCCGCCGTGCGGTAGGGGCGGAAGAAGGTGCGCAGTTCCCTGGCGTAGAGCTCGGGTTCCTCGAAGGCGGCGAAGTGGCCGCCGTGTGCGGGTTCGCTGAAGTGGACGAGGTGGGTCGTGCGCTCGAGCCAGGCCCGGGGCGGGCGGACGACGTCGCCCTTGAACAGGGAGAATCCCGAGGGGACCTCGACGCGGCGGGTGAGCTGCTCGGGCGCGATCGCGGCGTTCGCGCGGTACATGCGCATCGAGGAGCCGATCGTCGAGGTGAGCCAGTAGATCATCACGTTGGTGAGGATCTCGTCCTTGGTGTAGCTGCGTTCGATGTCGCCGCCGCAGTCGCTCCAGGACCGCATCTTCTCCACGATCCACGCCGCCAGGCCCGCGGGTGAGTCGGTGAGCCCGGCGGCGGCGGTCTGGGGCTTGGTGCGGTGCACGGCCGCGTAGGCGCCCTCCTGCGCGCTCCAGGCGGTGACCTCCTCGAACCAGGCGCGCTCTTCGGGCGAGAGCTCGGCGCGCTCGCCCGCGAAGTGGGGCAGGCCGCCGTCGGTGCGGTGGACGGCCACCACCCGCTCGGGGTGGTCGAGGGCGAGGTAGCGGCTGACATGGCTGCCGATGTCCCCGCCCGCCGCGCCGAACTTGTCATAGCCGAGGGCGCTCATGAGCTGGGCCCACAGGCCGGCGACGGCGATGGAGTCGGGGGCCGGGCCCGCGGGGCGGTCGGAGTAGCCGAAGCCCGGCACGTCGGGCACGACCACGTCGAAGGCGTCGGCGGGGTCCGCGCCGTGCGCGCCGGGGTCGGTGAGCAGCGCGACGACCTTGGAGTAGCGCCAGAAGGAGTCGGGCCAGCCATGGGTGAGGACCAGCGGCAGCACGGGCCCGGCGGGGGCGACGGCGCGGGCGTGCACGAAGTGGACTCCCGCGCCGCCCAGTTGCGTACGGAAGCGGGGCAGACGGCCAAGGGCCGCCTCCTGGGCCCGCCAGTCGAAGCCGTCCGCCCAGTA
Source organism: Streptomyces sp. NPDC017940 (assembly GCF_044328435.1). Lineage (NCBI taxonomy): Bacteria > Bacillati > Actinomycetota > Actinomycetes > Kitasatosporales > Streptomycetaceae > Streptomyces > Streptomyces sp. NPDC017940. The sequence continues at coordinate 118,951 of NZ_JBIRHJ010000005.1, forward strand.
GGCGAGCAGTTCCTTCAGGTAGGCGGTGTCGGTGCCCATCGTCCAGCCGGCGTCCTCGGGCACGTCCGGCCAGCGGGTCGCGCGCAGCCGCGTGCGCAGGTCCTCGAGTTCCGCGGGCGCGGCCCGCGCGGTGAACGGCTCCAGGTGAGGCTGTGCGTGCGGCATGGCAGGCATGCTAACGCGGGCGCCGCCCGCCCGGCCCGTGCGGGGTGCGGCGGTCCCGCCGGGGCCCGGAAAGGGGGCGCGGGGATGTCAGGGCGGCGTCAGCGCCGGGTCAGGGGCCCGGTGCAGACTCTTACCTGTGACCGGGAGACGCCAAGTCCCCCGGGAGCTGGGAGAGGTGCCCGGAGTGGCTTATCGGGGACCGAGGTTCGCTTCAGTCGGGTGCAAGCCCACGCAGGTTCGAATCCTGCCCTCTCCGCCACCACCGCTGTGACCGGCGGCGCCCTGCGGGGGCCGGCCTGGGCCGGGGCGCCAGGCGCGCCCCGGGCCGAGCGCCTTCCGTATCGAGCAGAGCCCCCGGCCGGGGGCGGCCCGTGCCACCGTGCTGCGGTGGGGCGGGCCTTTTCGCCTGCGCCGCCGCGTCCGGTGCGCGGGTCCCTGCGCTCCGGTGCGCGGGTCCCTGCGCTCCGGTGCGCGGGTCCCTGCGCGGGCGGTGGCGCCCCTCCCTTGCGGGAGCCACCGCCCGGCGGCGTCACTCACCAGCGTACGGGCAGCTCCCGTACGCCTCTGATGAGCATGCCGGGCAGCCAGTCCAGGGTGTCCAGGTCGGTGTCGGCGGCGATGTCGGGGCAGCGGGTGAGCAGGGAGTGCAGGGCGATGCGGCCCTCCAGGCGGGCCAGCGGTGCGCCCAGGCAGTAGTGCAGGCCGTGGCCGAAGGCGAGGTGGCCGCGGGTGTCGCGGCGGATGTCGAAGCGGTCCGGGGCCTCGAAGTGTGTCTCGTCGCGGCCCGCGTCGCTCAGGACGATGCGTACCGTGGAGCCGGCCGGGATCAGTACGCCGCCCATCTCGACGTCGGTCAGGGCCAGGCGCTCGAGGGTGGACTCCACCGGGCCTTCGTAGCGCAGCATCTCCTCCACCGCCCCCTCCACCAGGCTCAGATCGGCGCGCAGCAGGGCCAGCTGGTCGGGGTGGGTGAACAGGGCGCGCATGCCGTTGCCGATCTGGTTGACCACCGTCTCGTGGCCGGCGATCAGCAGCAGGCTGCACATGCCGATCAGTTCCTCGGGCGCCAGGCGGTCGCCGTCCTCGTCGAAGGTGTGGATCAGGGCGCTGAGCAGGTCCTGGCCCGGTTCGGCGCGCTTGGCCCCGATCAGGCGGGGCAGGTAGGCGGCCTGTTCGGCGTAGGCGGTGCTCTGGGCGCCGGGGCTGGTGGGGGCGAGGATGTCGTTGGACCAGCGGCGGAAGGTGGCGCGGTCCAGTTCGGGTACGCCGAGCAGTTCGCAGATGACGGTGATGGCAAGGGGGAAGGCGAAGGCGGCCAGGAAGTCGGCGCGGCGGGCGCCGTTCGCGGTCATCTCCTCCAGGAGGGCGTCGGTGATCTGCTGCACGCGCGGGGCCAGGGCCTGGATGCGGCGGGGGGTGAACTCCCGGGAGACCAGGCGGCGCAGGCGGGTGTGGTCGGGCGGGTCGGCCATCGACATATGGGCCAGGCTCGGGTCGTCGGGGGCGGCGCTGATGATCTGCGCCAGGCGGCCCTGGCCGCGCCAGTCACGGCTGAGCCGGGCGTCGGCGTAGGCGGCGCGGCAGGCCTTGAGGCCAAGGACGAGGTAGACCTCGGGGCCGTCCGGGGTGCGGACGCGGTGTACGGGGCCCTTGGCGCGCAGGGCGGCGTAGACGGGGTGGGGGTCGCGGACGAAGTCGGGGCTGAGCTGCAACAGGTCGGTGGTGGTGCCGCCGGCGCGCATGCGTTGAGGTCCCTTTCGTCTGGGTGAGCGGCCTCGTACCCGGCCGCATGGGGTGGTGCGCGGGACTCGGTGGTACGCGGTACTCGGTGCAGTGCGGGGCTCAGGGTGTGCGTTGTGCGCGGTGACGCGCGGGGCTCGGGCTTGGAGGTGCGCGGTGCCCGGTGACGCGGGTTCGCGGTGCTCGGGCATGGGTGTGGCGCGGCACCGGTGTGTCCGCCGCCGCACACGGCGGAGGGTTGACGGTGCCGCGCCATACGCGGCCCCGGGCCGCCGGGCGGCGGTCGCCCGCGCTCCCCCTGACCGGGCGCGCGGGCGACCGCGGCTGCGGCTGCGGCTGTCGTTACCAGGTGACCATGAGCGACTCGACGCCGTACACCAGGCTTTCCTGGCGGAAGGTCAGTTCGTTGAAGTCGCCCGCAAGGCGCAGGTCGGGGTAGCGGTTGAAGAGGGCGGGGATGGCTATCTCGACCTCGCGGCGGGCCAGGGAGGCGCCGGCGCACAGGTGGGTGCCGAAGCCGAAGGCGACGTGGCGGTTCTCGCCGCGGTCCAGGTCGAAGCGCTCGGGGTCGGGGAAGGCGTTGCCGTCGTGGTTGGCGGAGGGGATGGCGAGGACCGCCAGGTCGCCGACGGACATCCGGGCGCCGGAGAACTCCATGTCCTCGTCGACCACGCGCAGGATGTTGTCCTGGGAGACCGACCAGAACCGCAGCGACTCCTCGACGAAGGCGGTGATGCGCTCGGGCTCCTCGGCCAGCTGCACCCGGATGTCGGGGTTGGTCATCAGGGTGAGGGAGCTGAGTGTGATCTGGCTGGTGGTGGTCTCGAAGCCGGAGACGAGGATGAAGCGCACCATCGGCAGGAGGTCCTTGCGGTCCAGCTCGCCGGTCAGCACCCGCTCGTGGAGCAGGCGGCTGATCAGGTCGTCCTTGGGGTCGTGCTCCTTCTCCTCTATGAGCTTGTTGAGGTAGTCGTTCATGTCGTTGAAGGCGGCCCACGACTTGGTGGGGTCGTCCAGGCTCAGGCAGTCGCGGCTCTGCTGGGCGAACAGGAGGTAGTCCTGCGGCGGCACCCCCAGGAGCTGGGCGATGACCTGGGTGGGCAGGGCCAGGCAGAACTCGGAGTACAGGTCCAGGGGGCGCGGCAGCGTCTCCAGGCGGTCCAGGAGCTGCTCGACCAGGGCCTCGATACGCGGGCGCCACTCCTTGATCCGCTTGGCGGTGAACTCCGTCATCATCATGTGGCGCAGCCGGCCGTGCTCGGGTTCGTCCTTGCGCCAGAAGGAGTTCAGGTCGTGGCCGGGCGGCAGTTCGGTGCGCTTGCGGTTCATCTTGTCGTCGTCGGAGCTGAAACGCGGGTCGTTCATGGCCTGGCGGACGTCGGCGTAGCTGGTGAGCAGCCAGGCCCAGCCGCCGTCGGGCATGTCCACCTTGACCGGGCCCTGCTCGCGCAGTTCGGTGTACTGGGCGGGCGGGGCCATGGGGCACTGGCGGGCCATCGGATAGGCGGGGTTCGCCATGATCACACGTCCTCATACGTAGCAGGTCCTGGGGTGAGCCGACCCTATGAGGAACCTCTGACGCACGGCTGACCCCGGACTCAGGAATGGCACGGGCGCCCCGGTGACCTCGCCTTTTCCTCAAGTGCCCCTTGAGTCACCTCTGTCACATTGAATGGTGGCGCCGCCCGGGCGGTACATCCCTGTCACGGCGGCGTGCCCGCCGGTGCCCGGGCGTGCCGCTCCCCCGGCGCGCCGGCCGCTTGCCCCCTGCTCATCCCCTCCCCACACCTGGTAGGTCACCATGCCCTTTGTCACGGCCAAGGACGGCACCCGGCTCCACTACGAGGACTGGGGAGAGGGCCGGCCCGTCGTGCTGCTCTGTTCGGCCACCATGGACTCGCGCATGTGGGAGTTCCAGGCCCCCTACCTGGCCGGGCAGGGGCTGCGCTGCGTCCTGCCCGACCGGCGCGGCTTCGGCCGCTCGGAGCGGCCCTGGAACGGCTACGACTACGACACCCTGGCCGACGACCTGGCCGCCCTCCTGGACCACTTGGAGCTGTCGGACGCCACCTTGGTCGGCTATGCGATCGGCGGCGGTGAGGCGGTGCGCTATCTGGCCCGGCACGGCTCGGCGCGGGTGGCCCGCCTGGCCCTGGTGGGTGCCACCACTCCCTTCCTGCTGCGCGGCCCCGACAACCCCGAGGGCCTGGACGCCGATGTCCTTGAGCAGGTGCTCGACGCGATGGGGACCGACCGCGCCGGGTGCGCGGCGCGGATCGCCGGCCCCTTCTTCGGCGGCCCCGACGCCGACGTGGACTCCCTCGCGCTCTCGCCGGAGCTGGTGCACTGGCTCGTCCAGATGTCCCTGGAGGGCTCCCCGCGCGCCACGATGGAGATCACCCGCACCCTGTTCACCGAGGACCTGCGCGCCGACGTGCGCGGCGTGGGCGTACCGACGCTCATCGTCCACGGCGACAACGACCTGAGCGCGCCGCTGGAGCTGTGTGCCCGGCGCACCGCGGACCTGATCCCCCACAGCCGTCTTGAGGTGTACGAGGGTGCCGCGCACGGCCTGTTCGCCACCCACCGGGAGCAGTTGAACGCCCATCTGCTCCAGTTCGCCCGCGGCCACTAGGCGCGGGCCCGGCCCGCCCGCACCGACGACGCCGCGCCCGCACCCCCGTTCATCGGGGGGTGCGGGCGCGGCGTCGTCGGTGCGGGGCCGGGCGGCGGGGTCAGTCGATGCCGCGCACGATGTGCGGTTCGGCCGCCACGGCCGCCTCGTCGTCCGCTCCGGCGAGCCGCAACGGCGGGGCCGTGGGCGGGATGTGGTGGAACACCCTGCCGTACTCCTGCGGGTCATCGTGCACCGGGTCCTCCCGTCACCGAGGTCCGCCGCGAGCGGGCCCAAGGGGTTCGATCGGACCACCGTGCCCCAGCACGCTCCAGATCCGGTGGAGAGGGCCTCGAGGACGGCTGGGGTATGTGCCTTCGTGGTCGGCTGTGGGGCCGGGGGTGGGGAAGACTGGGCGGCACGCGGATACCTTCGGGGCAGCGGCCCGGGGGCCGCCCTGCGGTCTGAGGAGGGACGGGAAGGGGCCGGGCACGCGAGCGGGCCGCCCCTGCTGGTGTCAGGGACGGCCGGAGCTTGCGGAGCGTGGTGCCCGCGGGGCGGGCGGAGTGCCAAGGAGGGGACCGGGAGGGGCTCCCCGCGCCGACCGGATCGCGGTGGGGGCGCGGGGAAGCCATTCCGAGACGGGCGGCCTGCGCGTCACGGGGAGGGGATCACCGGTGTTTCCGGCTTCCGTCCCGTGGCGTGGTGTTCCCGCCTGTCTCTGTCCCGTGCACGGTGGGTGATTCCTACTGTGCTGGCACCGGCCGGAGTCTTGATGGACTGCGGCTGGAGTACGGCCGGGGTGCGCCCGCCCGGCTCAGCCGGTGCTCTCGGAGGGGACGGGGGTGTGGAAGCCGCGCTGGTACCACAGCAGCGGCGGGGCGGCGGCGCTGTTGGTGCGGATCTCCAGCGGGGTGCCGAGGAGCAGGTCGTGGTCGCCCGCGCGGATGACGTCCACCGCGCGGCAGCGCAGCAGCACCTTGGCGCCGGGCAGATAGGGCGGTCCGGCCTGTCCTGCGCCGTCCTGCCAGGCGGCGAAGTCGCCGTCGGCGAAGCGGTCCACGCCGCGGGCGGCGAAGCGCGTGGCGAGGTGGCGGTGGCGGGCGTCCAGGACGTTGATGACGAACTCGCGGGCCTGTGACATCGGGGTGTGGCAGCTGGAGGTCAACGCGATGCCGACCATGACCAGGGGCGGTTCGAGGGAGACCGAGGACACCGAGCTGGCGGTGAAGCCCCAGCGCCGGCCGGTGTCGTCGACGGTGGTGACCACGGAGACGGGGGCGGCAAGCAGCGCCATCGCGTCCTTGAACGCCTGGGCGTCCGCCGCGGTGGGTGTCTGCTCCTGAACTGGGCTCATGGGGGCGGTGCTCCTTCGTCTTGAGGGACCGGCGGGCTCGGCGGGGGCGGGCACTGGAGACGATGGCAAGGACGGCTCAAGAGGTGCTCGAGAACGCCGAGAGCAGTCCCTGCACGGGGCGGTGGGTCAAGTGGGTGTCGAGTCGCGGGCGGCAGGATGAAGGGGGTGGGCACAGTGCCGACCGGAACACGTTAGGAGCTGCACATGGCGGTCAAGGAGCCGGTCATGTCCGAGGGCGAGATCCTCGGCTGGCTCGCGGAGAGGCTGGGCACCCACGTGTCCGTGCCGGTAGCGCAGATCAGTCCCGACGTCCCGTACGCCGAGTACGGCCTTGACTCCGTCGCGGCCCTGGGCCTGTTCGGCGACATCGAGGAGAAGTTCGGGCTCGTCCTGGACCCGATCGTGGCCCTGGAGCACGAGACGCTCACCCAGATGGCCGCGTACGTGGCCGTGGAACAGCCCGAGGCTGTGCGCAGCTGACCGTGCCGCAGGCGGCGGGGGGGGGGGGGGGGCGGGCCCCCCCCCCCCCCCCCCCCCCGGGGGCGGGGGGCCCCCCCCCCCCCCCCCCCCCCCCCCCCCGCCCCCCCCCCCTGGGGGCGGCGCGGGGGGCCGTCACACCCCGGGCGGGTGGCCCCGGGCCCGGGGCCGGGGGGGGGGGGGGGGGCCGGCCCCCCCCCGCCCGCCCCCGCCCGCTTTCTGTGTGCCCTGCCCCCCGCCCCGCGGGCCCTGCCCCCCGCGGGCGCGGTGCCGGCGGGGCAGGGGGGTGTCAGTCGCGGTCCACGGAGACGCCGGTGGTGCGTCCGCCCAGGGTGAGGACGGCGACCACCAGGGCGGCCATGGCGGCGGCGATGAGGGTGAACATGGTGCCGGGTCCGTGGCCCTCGAGGACGGGCAGGAGCACGAACGGCAGGGCCGCGGCGGAGAGTTTGGACAGGGAGTAGGCCAGGCCGGTGGCCGCGGCGCGGATCTCGGTGGGGTACTGCTCGGCCAGGTAGACGTGGCTGACGGTGGAGAAGACGTTGCTGACCAGGGTGTAGAGGATGCCGAAGAAGACCAGGAGCGCGGCCGACCCGGCGTAGGCGAAGCCCAGGCCGGACAGGGCCATCACCGAGGCCGAGAGGGCGACGAGCTGTTTGCGTTCCATGCGGTCCATCACCGGCACCGAGAGCAGGGAGCCCAGCGGGTAGCCCAGGAAGGACACGGCGGTGAAGCCCAGGCCGGTGACCACGTCGTAGCCCTTGGCGGCCAGGATCTGCGGGGCCAGGGCGCCGAAGCCGTAATAGCCCACCACCGACAAGGTGGTGAACAGCCACAGCATCGCGGTACGGCGGCGGAAGCGGGCCTGGAAGACCGTGCCGATGCCCGCCGGCCTGGCCGCCGGGACGGCCTTCTCAGCCGGGCGCGGGCCGCCGGCGGGGGTGTGGAGCTCGGCGCGGGCGGGGGCGGGCAGCGTGGCCTCCATGCGGGCCACGATCTCTTCCGCCTCCTCGTGGCGGCCGCGGGCGGCCAGCCAGCGCGGGGACTCGATGAGGTTGCGGCGCAGCATCCACACCACCGCCGAGCCGAGCGCGCCCATCACGAACAGCCAGCGCCAGCCGTCGATGCCGAGCGGTGACAGCGGCACCAGCCACAGGGCGGCGAAGCCGACCGCGGGCACGCCGCAGAAGGCCAGGGTGTAGGCCCAGGCGGTGTAGCGGCCGCGCTGTTTGGCGGGCAGTACGTCGGCCAGGTAGCAGTCCGACAGGGACTGTTCGGCGCCGATGCCCACCCCGGCGAAGAAGCGGGTGACGATCAGGAACACGGCGTTCGGGGAGAACGCGCCGAGCAGGGAGAAGCCCGAGTACAGGGCCAGGTTGATGAGGAAGGCGCGGCGGCGGCCGTAGCGGTCGGCGACGCGGCCAAGGAGCAGGGAGCCGAAGAACTGTCCGATGAAGGCCGAGGCCAGGACGAGTTTGAGGGTGGTGCCGTTGAAGGCGAAGTCCTCCTGGAGCACCGTGGAGATGGTGCCGGAGAGGTTGTTCTCGAAGGTGTCGAAGAGCAGGCCCACACCGACGACGGCGGTGAGCTGGCGGTGCGTGGAGGTGACCGGCATCCGGTCGAGGCGGTCACCGATGGAGGGCGCCGCGGCGGCTGTGGCCTGCGGCGCCGTCTGAACGGCCATGGTGCTGGTCTCTCCTTGTGGGGCGGGGACAGGGCGCGGCGGAGGGCGGGGGGTTTGGGTGACGTGCGCCTCCGCCCCGGCAGGGGGGGTGCCGGGGCGGAGGCCTTGGGTGCCCTGCGCCCCCTCTTCCGCACAAAAAGGGGGGGCGGGCGGTTGTTGCGGGTGGGACGGAGGGGGGTGGGGGTCAGGCCGCGGTGTCCAGGCCCTTGCCGGTGCGGGTGGGTTCGCTGACCTCGTGCAGGAAGGTGGCGACCTGGCGGTAGGACTCCCAGAACCCGACCTCGAGGTAGGGGATGTCCCGCTCGGCGCAGTAGTCGCGGGTCAGTTCGCGGGCCCGGCCCAGGTTGCGCTTGGGCATCGCGGGGAACAGGTGGTGCTCGATCTGGTAGTTCAGGCCCCCGTACAGGAAGTCGATCCACCAGTTGGGGCGGATGTTGCGGGAGGTCAGGACCTGGCGCTCCAGCCAGTCCAGGGCCTCCTTCTCCCCGTCGCGGACCTCCATGCCCTTGTGGTTGGGGGCGAACATCAGGCCGAAGTAGACGCCGAGGGCGGCGTGCTGCACCAGGACGAACGCGATGGCCTGCAAGGGGGTCAGGAAGTAGAAGACGGCGCCCAGGTAGATCGCGGCGCGCAGCACGACCAGGCCGATCTCCATCAGCCGGTGCTTGGTGCCGGGCTTGGCGAGCTCCTTGACGGTGGTCTTCTCCATCTTGTAGCCCTCGAGGACCAGCAGGACGAAGAACAGCACCCGCTGGTGGCGGACGATGAAGCGCTGGACCGGGGTGCGGGCGGCGTACTGCTTGATGTCGAAGATCGCGGTGCGGCGGCCGATGTCGGGGTCGAGGCTGATGTGGTTGGGGTGGCTGTGGTGGCGGTTGTGGTGGTTGACCCACCAGGCGTAGCTGACGCCGCTGAAGAAGTTGGCGTGGAAGTAGGCCACGAACGTGCCCACCCGCTTGTCGCGGAACATGGCCTTGTGGCCGACCTCGTGCCACATGTAGGCGCTCTGTACGCCGCACATGCCCAGCCACACCGCGACCGGCATCTGCCACCAGGAGGCGCCGATGAGGAAGAAGGCGGTCAGGCCGGCGCCGATGAGGGCCAGGTTCAGGGCCAGGCGGCGGTAGTCGTAGCGGGTGTCGAGGTCAAGGAGACCTTCGGCCTTCACGCGCTTGAAGAGCTCGGCGAAGGTGGCGGAGGCGCCCTTGCTGCTCGCCTCTCCCGTTGCGACCGCGAGTCCGGGATCGAGCGTGCGTACCGAGCCTGGTTTGGTCTCTTGGATATTCGCAGACTGCATTGAGGGATCTCCTTGAGCAGGCGTATCGCGGCTTAAGGCACCGGATGAGAGCACACGTCAGCGTCGGTCAGGGGCCTGATGCGGCACTGATGGGTACGTGGACCGGCGCTGGAGTGCGCGTGGGGTGCCCCTGGTGCCGCGCGGGTCGGCCCGGGTGCGGCGGGGCGCGGTGCGGGGGCTGCGGGGGCGGTGCGCGGGGGGGGCCGCGGTCCCCGCCCGCCGTGCGCGGCGGGCGGGCCGGGGCGGGGCGCGGCTGCGGCGCGGGTGTGCCGTGCCTCGAGCGCGCCTGTCCCCGCGCTCTGCCTCATGCGGCGGCGGTCTCGCCGGCCAGGCGGGCGTCCAGGGCGCGAAGGACGGTGTCCGCGGCGCGGGCGGTCTCGGCGTCGTCGGGGGCGCCGATGATGCCCATCAGGGCCTGCACCAGCTGTTGTTGCAGGGCCTCGGCCGCGTCCGGCGCGGGCGTGGAGTCGGTGCCGGTCTCGGTGGCGGTGGCGGGTCCGGCGTCGGTGCCGGGGGTGGTGTGGTCGGTCATGGCGGTTGCTGCTCCTTGCTGCGCCGCGTGCGCCGCGGCGCGCGTCGCCGGGTGAAAGGGGGGCACTTCCCGGGTGCGTCCCCGGTGGGGAGTTGCGTCCCCGGTGGGAAGGGGTGGCGTCCCCGGTGGGGAGGGGGTTTGGGTCAGAAGGCGTTGCAGGCGCGGAAGATGTGGGCGAAGGCGGCGAGGGAGGCGGTGTCGCCCTCGAAGGCCACGTACTCGGGGATCGGGTCCGCGGGCGCCCACTTCTCCTTGTAGGCCAGCTGGGTCTGGGCGGGGTAGAGGGCCGCGCCCTGGTCCCACAGGAAGTGCATCAGCCACTGGAAGGCCGGGCTGTGGCCGGGCAGTTCGTTGGCCTGGTCAAGGCCGGTGAAGGGGGTGAAGCCGAAGTGCAGCCACTGGCTGCCCTCGGCGCGCAGGACCTCGATGACCCGGGAGTTGATGGCCTCCATCAGCCCCGGTGAGGATTCGGGGATGCGGCGGCTGAGGTCGTGCATCCAGCCCGCCCGCTCGCCGTACACCGGGGAGTAGGAGATGTAGCCCACCGGGCGGGCGTCGATGGTGCCCACGAACAGGCGGCGGTGCGCCTGGCCGGGGCCGCCGATCTCGCCGACCAGGAACTCCAGCGGGCGGGCCTCCTCGCCCTTGGAGCGCAGCCAGTTGGTGTCGATCTCCCTGATCGCCTCGGTGTGGTCCGTGGCCGGTACCTCGCTGACTTCGAGGCCGTTGCGGAAGGCGCGGGAGATCTTGTTGCGCATGCGCATGAACCGGCCGCCCTGGAGGGTGAAGTCGGGCAGGTGCACCACCCAGGAGGCGCCGAACTGGTTGACGGTGAAGCCGCGCCGGGCGTAGATCTCGGCGTCCGCGCGCTGTAGCTGGGCGCTCACCACGCGCAGGTCCTGGGCGTGGGCGTGGTCCAGGAAGCGGTCCAGGAGGGGGCCGTAGTGGTCCTCGGCGGCGAAGGGGCCGCCGAGCTGGACCAGGTAACGCCCGGCCCGGCGGTAGGCGATGACGCCGTCGAGGCCGGGGGCGGTGAAGGCCAGGGTGCGCCGGCTCATGGCCAGGAAGGCGCTGGGGTTCTCCGCCCGGGTGTGGGTGCGGATGGCGTGCAGGACGGTGTCGGGACCGCCGGTGGTCTCGGGACCGGCGGTCGTCTCGGGTCCGGCTGCGGTGCCGGGTCCGGCTGCGGGGGTTGTGCCGGCCGGGGCGGTGGCGGAGGTGGTCGGGGTGGCTGTCGGGGGCATGGGGCCCTCTTCCTTCCGGGAGCGGCTCTGCCCGCCGCGTGCCGGGGCGGCGCGCTCCGGCGCCGGGCGGAAAGCCGAAAGCGTGGAACTCGGGTGTGGGACACCTGAAGTAGAGCACTGCGGATATGGCCCCTGGAAGAGCCGCCGGTGCGGGCCGAGGGGGAATTCAGTGCGCTGTCAGCGGCATATCAGGAGCGGGCGGAGACTGGTCTCGAAACCGGGACGGAAACGGCAGTTCTTTTTCCTTGCCCGGACATCAGGAGAGGTGCCCGGAGTGGCTTATCGGGGACCGGAGCCCGTTGCGGTCGGGCTCCCTCGGGCGCAAGCCCACGCAGGTTCGAATCCTGCCCTCTCCGCTGGTGGTCACGGCCAGGTCCGTCAGTCTGGAGAATGCCTCATGCCCTTCGCGGCGTCCCCGGCCCCCCGGCGGGCCCTGGTCGTGGTCAACCCCACGGCCGGCACCGCCCGCCCGCAGCTGCTCCAGGAGGTCGTCGGGCGCTGCCGCGCACGGCTTGCCTCGGTGGCGGTGCACCGTACGACGCACCGGGGCTCGGCCACCGAAGCCGTCCTGGCCGCGCACGCTTCCGGTGCGGGCCCGGCGCCCGATCTGGTCGTGGCCGTCGGCGGGGACGGCACCGTACGCGAGGTGGTGCAGGGCCTGCTGGCCGTGCACCGCCAGGCCTCCCCCGCCGCAGGTCCCGCCCCGGGGCCGGCGGCGCTGGCCGTGGTGCCCGCGGGCACGGGCAACTCCGACTACCGCATGCTGTGGGCCGACGCCCCCTGGGCCGATGCCCTGGCGGCGACGCTGGCGGGCGATGCCCGCCGGGCGCGGCTGCGCCGTATCGATGTGGGCCTGCTGGCAGAGACCGGTGCCCTGGTGCTCCTTGGCGCCTGCTCCGGTCTGATCGCCGAAGGCCTGATCACCGCCCGGGCCATCACGGTGCCCGGGCGCGAACGCTATGCCCGGGCGCTGCCCGCGGCGGCCGCCGCGTTCACGCCCTATCCGGGGCGGGTCACGGTCGATGGCGCCGTGCTGCACGAGGGCGCCACCGTCCTTGCGAACGTGGGCGGCGGGCGCTACCGCGGTGGCCAGTATCTGATCCTGCCCCACTCCGAGCTGGACGACGGTCTGCTGGATGTGTGCGTCGTGGGCGCCGAGGTGGCCGCGGTGGACGTGCCGGACCTGGCCCGTGCGGGGCTGCTGCACGAGCGGCCCGGCGTGGTGCACGGCCGTGGCAGGCGCATCGTCGTGGAGCGCCTGGACGGGCGCCCGCTGTGCTTCGAGCACGACGGTGAACTGCAACAGCCCTCCTGGACCAGCATGACGGTGCAGGTGCTGCCCGGCGTTCTTCCGGTGTGGGGCGCAGCGACGAAGGAAGTGACGCGTGTCCATACTCAAGGAGCTGTGCCGCTGGGCGGCCTGGCTGCGTCCTGAGGACATTCCCGCGCCCGTGCGGGCGCTGGCGAGCAGTCAGCTGCTGTCGCAGCTCGCCTCGATCAGGGCGGGGATGGCGCATCCGCTGGGCCGGCGTCTGATCGAGGGGTTCGGCCCGCCGTTGCAGGCCGATCCGCGGACCTCGGCGTGTGTCCTGTCGGGCCTTGGGTCCTGGCTGAACCTGGACGACACCGCCTATGCGGGCCATCTGTCGAACTCCACGGTGTCGGTGCCGCTGGCCTACGCCTACGCGCGGCGTCTGGAGGGTCCTGCGCTGCTGACGGCGGTGGTCGCCGCCAATGAGTGCGCGGCCCGCATCACGGCCGCTGCCACCTTGGGTCCGCTGCGCGGGCACAGCGCGGTGCACACCCATCTGGCCGGTGCGGTCAGCGGGCGCCTGCACTGCGAGGGCGCCGACGACGCGGTGTGGCGCAGTGCCATCGGCCTGGCCTTCGCGATGCCCAACTGGCCGCTGATGCGGGCCTTCCTGGCCAGTGACGCGCGGCTGTTCAACACCTTCACGCCGGTGCGCACCGCCATGGACTCCTGCGACGCGGCGCGGGCGGGCCTGCACGGGGCGTACGACATCCTGGAGCACCCCGACGGGTTCTTGGACCGGTTCGCCAGTGTGCCGCTGCCCGATGCGATCAACGCCTCCCTCGGTGAGCGCTGGCACACCGAGACCCTGTCGTTCAAGATGCACCCCGGCGGTCCGGGGGTGGACGCGGCGGTGGACTGCGCGGCGGCCCTGCACCGCGAGCTGGGCTCCTTCGGGCCCGAGGACATCGAGGACATCGTCGTGGAGGCGTCGCTGTACACGCTGTTCGCGGGCAAGAAGGCGGCGTCCTATGTGGTGGGGCCCGGCTCGCCGCTGGGGGCGCTGGTCCTGCACACCCCTTATCCGGTGGCCACCGCCCTGCTGACCGGCGGGCTCACCGTCAACGACTTCGCCGCGCCGCTGTTGAACGACCGGGCCCGCTGGAGCGTGGCCGAGCGGGTGCGCCTGGTGCACGACCCGGAGCTGACCAAGGCGCTGTTCGCCTCGGACGCGCCCTTCGGGGAGGCGGTGCGCCAGGCGGGGAAGGCCGCCGGGCCCTGGCTGCGCGCGTTCGGCGGCGAGGAGGTCGCCGAGCTGGCAAGGGAGGCGGCCGCGCAGCCGGTCAGGCACTCCTTCGCCGCGGCCGCCAAGGCCACCGGCGCCCGTGTCACCGTGACCCTGCGCGACGGGCGCACCGCCACCCGCAAGCGGATGATCCCGCTGGCCGCGGCGGGGCCGCACACCCGCGCCCACCACGCCGAGCTGATGCGGGAGAAGTTCCTGGAGTTCGGCGGGCCCGAGGACGTCGCCGACGCCGCGGTCAAGCTGGACTCGATGGACGCCGACGACCTCCAGGAGTGGATCGAGGCGGCGCTGCGGTAATCCGCGAGGCGGGTATCAGCGCACCGTCAGGCGGCGCTGCCAGCATCGAGTGCCGGTGGGCCATTGAGCGCGGCCAGAATTCAGACGTGGGAAAGGTCCTTTGATGCCTGAAAAGGAACTCCGCAGCTACAAGCTCTATATCGCGGGCAAGGACGTCGAAGGCGACGGCTGGGTATACACCGTCAGCGCCCGGTCGCTGCTCGAGGATGTATTCACCAGCATCAGCCTCAAGCGGGAACTGGAGCAGAATCCCGATTCCGATGCGGCGGGCCACCCCTATGTGGTGGGCCGCTGCGCGATCGCCAGCGACGCCTCCATCGACCTGGCCACGGAGGCCGCGGCGGCTGCCGCGTCCGCCTGGGCCGAGGTGCCCCTCGAGCGCAGGATGCGCCTGGGCACCATGTTCCGGGAGGAGTTGATGCGCCGCGAGGACGAGTTCTTGGACATCCTCACCTCCGAGGCGCACCCGCTGCGCCTGGCGCGCTGGGAACTGAGCTGCATGAAGCAGATCTACAGCGAGGAAAGCCTGTACTGGTACCGGCAGCGGATGCACACCGAGTTCGAGCACGAGGGCCGGCGTCTGATCGTGCGCCGCCAGCCCGACGGTGTGGTGGCCTTCAACCCGCCGCAGAACGCCCCCGCGCCCAGCGCGGCCCTTGCGGTGCTGGCGCTGATGGCGGGCAACGCGGTCGTCATGCGCGCCCCGCGCTCCATCGCGCTGTCCACGATGTGGCTGATGCGCGATGTGGTGGGCCCGCTGCTCGATGAGATCGGCGCGCCTCCCGGCGTGCTGAACGCGGTGTGCTCCAACCCCAAGCAGACCCTGGACCGGTGGGTGACCTCGCCGCTGGTCAACGACATCTTCTACATCGGCGGCAGCGAGGAGGGCCTGCGCTTCCAGGAGAGCTGCGTGGCCAACGGCAAGAAGCCGATCCTGGAGCTGGCCGGCAACGACACCATCGTCATCTGGAAGGGCGCCGACCTCAAGCGTGCCGCGGAAGCGATCTGCGAGTCCTTCTACGGCTCGGGGCAGATCTGCATGGTGCCCAACTGCGTCCTGGTGCACCCCGACATCGCCGATGAGCTCATCGAGGCGGTCACCGAACGCATCAAGCTGGTGCGCCCGGGCTATCCCGAGGACGAGGACGTGCTGCTGTCCCCGGTGCGGCGCAGCGAGAAGTTCTTCGCGCTGCTCAAGCAGTCCCTGGACCGCGGCGGTGAACTGATCTGCGGCGGCAACCGCATGGAGGTCGACGGCACGGTCTCGGAGACCGGGGTGTTCCTGCAACCCACCGTGGTCCGCGTCAACGGGCTTCCCGGGGCGCGCACGCACGACATCGTGCGCAGCGAAACGTTCTTCCCGCTGCTGCCGATCGTGGTGCCCGAGCAGGGCGCGGACGACGACGCCCTGCTGAACTGCTTCATCGACTTCGTCAACTCCAACGAGTACGGGCTGCGCAACTCGCTGTGGGTGAAGTCCGCCCGCGTCATCAACGCCTTCGTGCAGCGTGTCGTCAACGGCGGCCTGCTGAAGATCAACGACTCGCACATCGGGTTCCTGCCCTATCTGCCCAGCCACGGCGGCACCGGTCTGACCGGCGGCGTCTACGGCGAGGCCAACTACCCGATCCTGAAGACCTCGCACGTCCAGGGCGTGTCCATCGCCCATGACATCAGCCCGCACGAGGCCGTCTTCGGCCCCTGAACCGCCCTGCGCGCCCGCCCCGGGACCCGGGTGCGGGCCCCGCTCCCGGCCGCCGGCCGGGTGCGGCCCCCCGGCGCGGGGGCACCGGCTTCGATCCACGTAAACGGAGGTGTTCCCCGTGCGTACCCTGGATTCGGCCCGCGCGGTCTGCGACCGCTACCACCCGGGGCTGCTCAAGGCGCTCGATGCCATCCCCTTCACCGAGCGGGAGGCCCTTGACAGCCCCGCGCTCGGCCTGTTCCGCAGCCACGGCGGGGTGGGGCTGCTCGTGCCCGCCGAGTTCGGCGGTTTCGGCGCCGACCCGGTGGAGGCGGTGCAGGTCCAGCGCGCCATCGGGGCCGCCTCGCCGTCGGTGGCGGCGGGCGTGACGATGCACCACTTCACCGTGTCGATGCTCTACGCGCTGGCCAAGGGCGCGGGACGGCTCACGCCCGCGCAGCTTGAGCTGCTGCACCGGGCGGTGCCCGACCAGATCCTGATGGCCTCGGGCTGGGCGGAGGGCAAGAGCCAGCAGAACATCTTCTCCCCCTCGGTGGCCGCCGAGCCCGTCGCGGGCGGCTACCGCCTCAACGGGGCGAAGAAGCCGTGCAGCCTGGCCCGCTCCATGCAGCTGCTCACCGCGAGCATCGCCGTCCCAGGCCCCGACGGGCGCCCGGAGCTGGCCCTTGCCCTGGTCCCCGCCGACGCGCCGGGTCTGAGCGTGCACCCCTTCTGGGGCACCGAGGTCCTGGCCGCCTCCGAGAGCGAGGAGGTGCGCCTGAGCGATGTCTTCGTCCCCGACGACATGGTCATCCGCACCACCGACGACGACCCGCACCGGGTGGACGACCTGCAAGCCGCCGGTGTCATCTGGTTCGAGATGCTCATCTCGGCCGGCTACACCGGGGCCGCGGCCGCCCTGGCCGAAGTGGTCCTTCAGCGCGAGCGCGGGGGATGCAGCGAGCGGGCCGCGGTCGTCGTCGCCGCCGAGAGCGCCTTCGCCCTCCTGGAGGGCTGCGCCCGCGCGGTGCGCGAGGGCGGCCTGGACAGCGAGCAGGCCATGGCGCAGGTTCTCGTCGCCCGCTACGCCGCCCAGGACGCGCTGGCACGGGCCACCGAACTGAGCCTGGAACTGCTGGGCGGGGTGGACTTCATCCGCCACCGCGAGCACGCGATGCTCGCCGCCTCGGTGCGCCCCCTGGTCTTCCACCCGCCGGGCCGCATCTCCACCGCCGAGGCGCTGGTCGGCTACTTCGCCGGCGGCCCGCTGGCCCTGTGAGGCGCGCGCGGCCCCACCGGCCCGCCCCCGGGGGGCCGCCCGCCGCAAGACCCGGGCCGCGCCCGCCCGCCGTTCGTGTTCCCGCCGTTTCAGCACCCGTCCTTCCAGGGAGTTATCCGTGACCGTGACCCAGGACATCAGGGTCGACACCGAGGACGACATCCTCGGCCTGTACCGGGCCCACCTCAGCAAGGGCCGTGCCACTCTCGCCGAGCTGTTCGGCAGCCACATGGAGGTGTCCTCCGCCGGGAACTGGGTGACCACCAGCGACGGCGAACGCTTCCTGAACGCCGGCGGCTACGGCGTGTTCATCATGGGCGCCCGCCACCCCATCGTGATGGAACACGTGGAGCGGCAGCTGCGCACCCACCCCGCGGCCACCCGCATCCTGCTGGAGCCGACCGTGGCCCGCGCCGCCGAGGCCCTGGTGTCGGTGATGCCGCCGGGCCTGGACCGGGTGCACTTCGCCCTCTCGGGCTCCGAGGCGGTGGAGACCGGCCTGAAGCTGGCGCGCGCCAACGGCTTCAAGCGCACCGTCTCCATGCGCGGCGGCTACCACGGCAAGACGCTGGGCGCCCTGTCGGCCACCGCCAAGGACGTCTACCAAAAGCCGTTCCGGCCGCTGATCCCCGACGTGCTGCACCTGCCCTTCGGGGACGCCGACGCCCTTGAGGAGCAGCTGCGCGCCCACCCCGGCGAGGTCTGCGTGATCCTGGAGCCGGTCCAGGGCGAGGGCGGCGTGATCATCCCGCCCAGGGGCTACCTCAAGCGCGTCGAGGAACTGGTGCGCGAGTACGAGGGCTTCCTCATCCTGGACGAGGTGCAGTCCGGCATGGGCCGGCTCGGCGAGTGGTGGGGCGCCGACATCGAGAACGTCGTGCCCGACGTGCTCCTGGCCGGCAAGGCCCTTGGCGGCGGTGTGCTGCCCGTCTCCGCGGCCGTGGCCACCCGCAAGGCCTTCCGCCCCTTCGACAAGGACCCCTACGTCCACACCGCGACCTTCTCCGGCCAGCCCCTGCTGATGGCCGCCGTGCAGGGCGCGGTGCAGGCCATCCAGGAGGAGCGCCTGGTCACCCGGGCCATGGACCTGGGCGCCCGGCTGCTGCCGAAGATCGCCGAGATCGCCCGGCGCAACATCGGCGACCTGGTGGTCGACGTACGCGGCCGCGGCCTGCTCATCGGGGTGGAGCTGACCGAAGCAGGACTTGCCGGGGAGCTGCTCATCGAGCTGTTCAACCACGGCGTCGTCGCCAACCACTCCATGAACGGCAACTCGGTGGTGCGCTTCACCCCGCCCGCCACCCTGACCGAACTCGATGAGCAGTTCCTGCTCGACTCCTTTGACAAAGCAACCCTCGACCTGGTCGCAGGCTCGGCCCGGATGCCGGAAGGCGGTAGCAACTGATGCGCCACGTGGAACTGGACGCCGTAGTCCTTGACGAGAGCGCCGAGAAGGTCTTCACCGAGGTCGCGCGCTTCGACCGCTTCCCCGAACTGGCCCCGCACGTGCAGGCCACCACCGTGCACGCCGCGCTGCCCGCGACCCGGGGCAGCTCCAGCTGGGAGCTGCACTTCCGCTCCGGCCTGCTGCGCTGGACCGAGACCGACGTGTTCGACACCACCGCGCTGACCATCGGCATCGAGCAGGAGGACGGCGACTTCGACTCCTTCGCCGGCACCTGGTCCTTCCGCCAGGACGGCGCGAACGTGGCCGTGCACTTCGAGGCCGACTTCGACTTCGGCATCCCCAGCCTGGAAGGCATCCTCGACCCGATCGCCGAGCGCGTCATCAAGGAGACCGTGGCCTGGGCCGTCACCGGCCTGTTCGAGCGCACCGAGCTGCGCACCGAGGTCGAGCTGGGCACCCCGGCCGACGCCGTCGGCGTGTAACGAGGAGAGCGAGCGTCATGGACCAGGCGAACCCCTTCGAGACCCCCAAGACCTTCGCCGTGCACCGGGCCGAGTACCTGGTCGGCTTCGCGGTGTCCACCGCCCTGATCATCGCCCACTTCGGGGAGATCAACTGGTGGGTGTGGATCGGTCTGTTCCTCTACATCGACCTGATCGGCTACATCCCGGGCGCCATCGCCTTCAAACGCAGCGGCGGCCGCCCCATCCCCAAGGCCTACTACGTCCTGTACAACGTGATGCACTCCCTGATCACCCAGGCCGCGGTCGTGGGCCTGTGGTGCTGGTGGTTCGGCCCGGAGTGGGCGCTGCTGGCCATCCCCTGGCACCTGAGCGGGGACCGGGGCCTGTTCGGCAACTTCATGAAGTCCTTCGCGCTGCCCTATGAGCCGGTGCGCCAGCAGGGCTACCTGCGTCTGCTGGACGATCTGCGCCTGGCCCACCCCAAGCCGGTGGGGCACGTCATGGATCCCGAGCCGGTGGGCCACCTGCCCGCCGTGCCCGCGCAGAACCCGCTGCCCGCCCCCGCCCCGGTCGCCGCGGCCAACAACACAGAGCGGCCGGTGTCCACCGCGGCCCGCTGACACCCCGCCCCGTGAAGCCATCCCCCGGGCCCCCCTCCTCCTTGGCGGGGCCCGGGCCAGAAAGGAGCACCACCCGCCATGACCGGTACACCGCAGCAGCCGCAGCCCGTGGCTGTGGAGGCCGACTTCGACGCCGCTCCGGGCATGCTCGAGGGCGCGATGGAACTGACGATCGGCCCCAAGGAGTGCAACCTCGCCTACTGGATCACCCAGGTCGCCCAGGGCACCCTGCGCGAGCGGGGCGTCACCGGGCACCACGAGAGCGCGCAGGTGCCCGACTTCCTCAAGGCGCCGGGCCCGCTGCGTGAGGCCCTGGTCCTGGAATTCGGGCTGCGGGCGCTGTCGGAGGAGATCGCCACCCGCCTGCTGGCCCCCTACGTCGAGATCGCCCCGGGCATCCTGGAGATGGAGTTCTACTCCACCCAGCTCCTGGACGAGGCCCGCCACGCCCGCGTGTTCCGCCAGCACCTGGTGGAGCTGGGCATGCCGGAGGCCACGTTGCTCGAGGACATCGAGGAGATGGCGGTGGACTTCCGCCGCGAGGTCCTCAAGCCGGTCATCGACTTCACCCTGGACATCGTGCAGAAGCAGCGCGACTTCTACGGCGGCGTCGCGGTCTTCGCCATCGTCATCGAAGGCGTCCTGGCCCCGGCCGCCGAGCTCAGCGAGCGCAAGTGGACCCCGCTGTCCCCCGCCACCGGGGAGATCTCGCGGGGCACCTCCATCGACGAGATGCGCCACCTGACCGTCGCCAACACCATCCTGCGCGACTACGTACGCGACAACCCCGCCTACCGGCCGCGCCTGCTGGAGATCCTGCGCTCGGGCGTGGAGCTGTGGGACAGCGTCGACGACCGCAAGTTCGTCATGCACCGCGAGGAGCTGTTCCAAAAGGGCATGGCCGAACACGCCGGCCTCATCGCCGACTACGAGATCTGGCCCGGCACCCGCCTGCTGGACACCACCGCCGACCAGCGCTACGCCATGGCCGAGCAGTGGACCGACACGATGGCCGAAGCCCGCCTTGCCGAGATGGGCCTGCCCCTCGAGGTGATGCGGTCCACCACCAAGGCCGTGGCGTGAAACGCGCCGTCATCGCCGGCGCGGGCGCCTACCTGCCGCCCAAACTGGTCACCAACGCCGACCTCACCGCGCGCCTGGACACCAGCGACGCATGGATCCGCACCCGCACCGGCATGTCCGTGCGCCATGTCGTGGAACCCGGCACCGCCACCTGCGACCTGGCCGTCGAAGCCGGCCGGCGCGCCCTGGACGCCGCCGGCAGCGACGCGGACATCGTCATCCTGGCCACCACCACCCCCGACCGGCAGGTCCCGCCCACCGCACCGGAGATCGCCGACCGCCTCGGCCTTGGCACCGTGCCCGCCTTCGACCTGTCCGCGGCCTGCGCCGGCTTCCTGTACGGCCTGTCCACCGCCTCCGGTCTGATCGCCACCGGCGCCGCCCGGCGCGTCCTGCTCATCGGCGCGGACGCCTTCACCACCATGGTCGACCCCGACGACCGCACCACCGCCGTGCTCTTCGGGGACGCCGCCGGCGCCCTGCTGCTGCGCGCCGGGGACGCCGGTGAACCCGGCGCCGTGGGCACCGCGGTCCTGGGCAGCGACGGCAGCCTGGCCGACCTCATCCAGGTCCCCGCGGGCGGCTCCCGCAGCCGTGTGAACGGGCCCCTGGGCGCCCTTGCGGACCCCAAGGACCTGTACTTCAAGATGAACGGCCGCGAGACCTTCCGGCACGCGGTCACCCGCATGAGCCAGTCCTCGCGGGCGGCCGTCACCGCCGCCGGCTGGGACATGGCGGAGGTGGACCGCCTCTGCGCCCACCAGGCCAACGCCCGCATCCTTGCCGCCGTCGCCGACGAACTCGGCTTCGAGAGCGCCCGGCAGCTGTGCAACGTCGCCGAGGTCGGCAACACCGCGGCCGCCTCCCTGCCCACCCTCCTTGCCATGGCCGCGGCCGAGGGCACCCTCAAGAGCGGCCACCGCGTGCTCCTGACCGCCTTCGGCGGCGGCCTCTCCTGGGGCGCGGCCACCCTCACCTGGCCCGACACCGACGTTCTCGTGGACTAGAAAGGACCCCCCATGTTCGACACCCTCAAGGAAATACTCGTCGACAAACTCAAGGTCGACCCCTCCCGCATCACCCCCCAGGCCACCCGCGAGGAAGCCGAACTCGACTCCCTGGCCGTCGTGGAGCTGTCCATGCTCCTGGACAAGGAGTACGGCGTCGTCATCAGCGACGACGAACTCATGGAAGCCGAGAACATCGGCGAGATGGCCCGCATGATGACCGAACGCCGCGCCACCGTCTGACCCCCCGGGCCCCACACCACCCCCCACAACCCCCACACACAGCACAACCCGCACCACCCCCACAGCACCACCCGCACCACCCGCACCACCCGCACCACCCGCACCACCCGTACGGAACCATCCGCACCACCGCACGGCTCGCATCACCCGCTCCACCCGCACGGCAGGTGCGTCCCGCCGCCCTGCGCGGCCGCCCGGCCCCCCCTGTGGCCGGGCGGCGCGCACGGCAGGCGGCGCCGCCGCACGGGCGGGCGGTCCATCAACCGGCACGCGTCCAAGGAGAGTTCATGCACGACGCACGGGAGCTGATCGAGGCGGGCGAGGTCGCCGTACAGCACCTGGCACGGCGGCGCTTCCCCCTGGACACCGCCGCCCTGGAGAGCGCCCACAAGAACCGGGCCGCAGCCCTTGGAACCGTGGCCGACCTGCGCGCCGAGCTGAAGAAGGCCGCCCGCGGCGGGCCCCCCACCCCCCAGGCCCGCGAGGCGATGCGGCAGCTGCGCGAGCGCGTGCAGCAGGCCCAGGACAGCGCCCGCGACGCCGAGAGCGAGCTGAGCGCGCTGCTGCTGTCCATCCCCAACCTCCCCGCGCCGCAGGTGCCCGAGGGCCACAGCGACGCCGACGCCGTCGAGATCCGCCGCGGCGGCCCGCCCCCGGCCCCCGCCGAGCAGGCCGTGCACCACGCCGACCTCGGCGAGCGGCTGGCCATCCTGGACACCGCCCGCGCCGCCCGCCTCTCCGGGGCCCGCTTCACCGCCGCCCGCGGCGCCGGCGCCCGCCTGGAGCGCGCCCTGGCCGACTTCTTCCTGGACCTGCACACCGGCGAACACGGCTACACCGAGCACTCCGTGCCCTACCTGGTCAACCGCCAGACCATGACCGGCACCGGCCAGCTGCCCAAGTTCGAGGACGACCTGTTCGCCACCCGCGTGGGAGAGCGCGAGCTGTTCCTGGTGCCCACCGCCGAGGTCCCGCTGACCAACCTGGTGGCCGGGGAGGTGCTGGACGCCGGTGACCTGCCGCTGGCCATGACCGCCCGCACTCCCTGCTTCCGCGCCGAGGCCGGATCCTACGGCCGCGACACCCGCGGCATCCTGCGCCTGCACCAGTTCGAGAAGGTGGAACTCGTGCGCGTGTGCGCCGCCGAGGACGCCCCCGAGCAGTTGCAGCTGATGCTCTCCCACGCCGAGGAGTGCCTCACCCGCCTGGAACTGGCCCACCGCACCGTCATGCTGCCCGCGGGCGACCTGGGCTTCAGTGCCCGCACGACCTACGACATCGAGGTGTGGCTGCCGGGCAGCGGCGCCTGGCGGGAGATCTCCTCCGTCTCGGACTGCGGCACCTTCCAGGCCCGCCGCGCCGGCATCAAAGTACGCACCCCCAAGGGCGGCAAGGCCTACGCCGCCACCCTCAACGGCTCCGCCCTGCCCATCGGACGCACCCTGGCCGCCCTGCTCGAACAGGGACAGCAGCCCGACGGCTCCGTCACCCTGCCCCGCGCCCTGCACCCCTACACCGGCTTCACCCGCATCCACCCCGGCGGCACCACCAGCTGACCCCACACCCGCCCGCCGTGCCCGCCCTGCCCGCCGGGCCCGCACGCCGCCGCCCCCCGCCGGCGTGCGGGCGGGGGGCGGCGGCACCGTACAGGCCCGGGGCGCGGGGCCGGGCGGCGGGCTCATGCGGAGCGGGCCAGCTCCGGCGCCGGCTGCACCGGAAGGACCGGCGCCTGGTTGAGGATGTCGAGGAAACGTTCCCGCAGCTGTGGCGAGGGCTCCATGCCCAGCTCGGCGACCATCCGGCCGCGCGCGGCATGATAGGTCTCGATCGCCTCGGCCTGGCGCCCGCACCGATACAGGGCCAGCATCAGGATCTCGGTGATCCGCTCCCGCCAGGGATGCACCACACTGAGCCGCTTCAACTCCCCTATGGCCGAGGGAACTTCGCACTCGAAGTCCAGCCACAGCTTGTCCTCGGTGGCCACCAGGTGCTCCTCGCCCAGCTGCACCGCCACCGACTGGCACAGCGGCCCCTTGGCGGCGTCCTGCAACGGGGCGCCCCGCCACAGCTGAAGGCACTCCTCGAGCAGGGCCGCCGCCTGCCCCGCGTCCTGCTCCATCACCGCGCGGGCCTGGGCGGCCCGGCGCCGGAAGACGTTCATGTCGAGGTCGCCGGCCGCGAACTCCAGCGCGTAGCCGGTGGAGCGGGCGAGCAGCGCCGCCTGTCCCGGCCCCCACTCGTGCAGGGTGCGGCGCAGCCGCGAGACATGGGCCTGCAACGCGTTCTCCACCGTCAGCGGCGGGTCGTCGCCCCACAGTTCGGTGTAGAGGTCTTCGGCCGGCACCATGCGGCCGCCGTTGACCAGGAGCACCGCCAGCAGGGCCCGCTGCTGGGCGCCGCGCACACTGTGGAACTGTCCGCCGACCTCGACTCCGACCGAACCGAGCACCTTGAACTTCACTGCTTGCTCCTCCCTGCCAAACGCCCCTGAAGGGTGCTGGCCGCAAGCGGCCGGCGGGGCGGTACGGAGTGTGCTGTGCGTGTTGAACGTTGCACCAGGACCTTGAGCCCGGCTCGAAACCGGCCGTGCGCCCGGCACCGCGGCAGCCCGGCGGGGGCGGGCCTTGAGCAGGTCTCAAGTGGAGGTCGAGTCGGCTCTGTCACTGTGGAATCCGGGAGCCGCCCAAGGGCGCGTGCGCGTCCGCGGCCCTGTCCCAGGCAGAGTTGTTGAAGCGATCAAGGAGTACGCGTGAGTGACCTGACCGAACTGGCCGGCCGGTACATCAGCATCTGGAACGAGCCGGACGAGGCCAAGCGAGCCGCGGCGATCGCCGACCTGTACACCGCCGACGCCACCTACACCGACCCGGTGGCCGACGTCTCCGGCCACGAGGGCATCGCCACCGTCATCAGCGGTGCCCGCCAGCAGTTCGCCGGTTTCGAGTTCAAGATCCTCGGTGAGGTGGACGCCAACCACCACATCGCCCGCTTCCAGTGGGAGCTGGTGCCCGCCGCCGGCGGCGAGAACGTCGTCATCGGCTTCGACGTCATCGCCACCGACGGCGCCGGGAAGATCAAGACCGTCTCCGGTTTCCTGGACAAGGTGCCCGCCGGCGCCTGAGTCCTTCGCACGTCTTTCTCGGACTGTGTGCCGGGCGGCACCTCCGCATCCACCTGCGGGGCTGCCGCCCGCTCGCGTCCCCGCAGCACATCAGCTGACCTCAAGGAGCACCACGATGAGTACGGACACAGGGGCGCCCGCCGCCGGGACCGAAGAGGCGGTGACGTTACCGGCTGCCGCGCCCGCCAAGGGTGCGGCCGCACCTGGCTGGGGAGCCCTGGCCATCGTGATGGTGGGCACCTTCATCACCGTCCTCGACTATTTCATCATCAATGTCGCCGTGCCCGCGATCCAGTTGGACCTGACCGCCTCCTCGGCCCAGTCCCAGCTGGTCATCATCGGCTACGGTGTCGCCTTCACCGCGGGCATGATCACCGGCGGGCGGCTCGGCGACCTCTACGGCCGCCGGCGCATGTTCAGCCTGGGCATGCTCGGTTTCACCCTCGCCTCGGCGCTGTGCGCGCTGGCGCAGAGCCCGGACGCGCTGGTGGCCTTCCGGGTGCTGCAAGGGGCCGCGGCCGCGCTGATGGTGCCGCAGGTCCTTGGCATCCTCGGGGTCGTCTACACCGGGGCCGCCCGCGCGCGGGCCTTTGTCGTCTACGGCCTGGTGATCGGCCTGGCCGGGGTGTTCGGACAGGTCATCGGCGGGGCGCTGATCTCCGCGGACGTGGCCGGGCTGACCTGGCGGGCGATCTTCCTGATCAACCTGCCCGTCGGCGTCATCGCCCTGGTGCTCACCCCGCGGCTGATCCCGGAGTCCCGTGCCGCCAAGGGCGGGCGCCTGGACCTGGTGGGCGCGGTGCTCTCGGCGGCCGCGCTCGCGGCGATCGTGCTGTCCCTGGTCGAGGGCCAGGAGCGGGACTGGCCGCTGTGGACGTGGCTGCTGCTGGTGGCCGCGGTGCCGCTCAGCGCCGCCTTCGTACTGCACCAGCGCGCCCGCCAGCACGACAGCCCGCTGGTGGACTTCGCCCTGTTCAAGGGCCGCACCTTCCCCGTCGGGCTCGTCGCGATGCTGCTGTACTTCCTGGCCATGGGCTCCTTCTTCTTCCTGCTGGCGCTGTATCTGCAACAGGGCCGGGGGCTCTCGCCCGCCGAGTCGGGCCTGGTCTTCCTCACCCTGGGGGCCGGTTACCTGGGCTCCTCCATGCTCTCCACGAAGCTGGCCGCACGCCTGGGCGACGGCCTGATCATCTCCGGCCCGCTCACCCTGGCGGTGGGCTATGTGCTGACCGGTCTGACCGCCTCGTGGATCGACACCGACAAGTCCATCGGCTGGATCATCGCGCCGCTGATCCTGTCGGGCATCGGCATGGGAATGACCACCGGGCCGCTGACCGGGGCGCTCCTTGCGGGCACCGACCCCGAGCACGCCGCGGCCGCCTCGGGTACCGCCAACACCGTGCAGGAGGGCGGGGTCGCCGTCGGCGTGGCCGTCGTCGGCGCGGTCTTCTTCCCCGCCCTGGGCGAGGCCCCGGTGCCCGGCGACTATCCGCACGCCTTCGACGTCGGGCTGATCCCGCTGGTGGCGTTCTGCCTGGCCTCCTCGGTGATGGTGCGGTTCATGCGGCCGCGCGCCGACCGCAAGGCGACCGCCAAGACACCCGCCCCGCACTGAACCCGGGGTGCCGGGCCACCCCGGCGCCCACGGGCGATCCCCCGCCCGGACCAGGCCGAGCCGACGCACCCCGCGGCTCGGCCTTTCGCCTGCCCGCACCCGGCACAAGCGGCGCCCACACCCGGCAGGGGCGGTGCCCGTACCCCGGCGGGGGCGGCGGCGCGGGGGGGGCGATAGGGCGCCATTGCCGGGCGAGCGCCCGGTCAGTGGCGTGTCAGGCGCCGGTGGTTGGCTTGGCGCTCAATTCACCGGCGCGGCCCGTGCGCGCCCGGACCTCCACGGATCGGTCACCGCCATGTCTGACACACCCATACCCCTGGAGCAGCTGCGCGAGCTGCCCGCCCACGAACGGAAGGAAGAGATCGAGATCCTCGTGGTGGAGCTGTTCAAGGACGCTCTGCTGATGGAGGACGACGAGGACCTCCCGCTGGCCGTCAGCTACTTCGACCTCGGCCTGACCTCGCTGCGCCTGACCGCGCTCAAGCAGAGCCTGGAGGAGCTCCTGGAGCTGACCATCAACACCAACGTGCTGTTCAACGAGCCCACCGTCGAGCAGCTCGTGTACTACCTCACCGACCTGATGGCCGGCGCCTCCGCCGCTTTCCAGCCCGCACCGTAGCCGCCACCGGTTAGAAGGAGCCTTCGCGGACATGTCTTTCGACCACCGCCCCGCCACCGCCGAACCCGTGCCCGCGCCCGTGCCCGCTGGTGAGCCCGTCGCGATCATCGGTGTGGGTCTGCGCTTTCCCGGCGGCAGCACCAGCCTCGATGAGTTCGACACGTTCTTGCGCGCCGGTGCCTCGGGCATCGGGCCGCTGCCCGGCGACCGCTTCGACGTCGCCGCCTTCACCCCCGAGGGCCCCGACGACAAGGGCAAGATCAAGGCCTCGGGCGGCGGCTATCTGGACCGCATCGACCTGTTCGACGCCGGCTTCTTCAACATCTCGCCCAAAGAGGCGCAGTACATCGACCCCCAGCAGCGCATGATCCTGGAGACGGCCTGGCAGGCCCTGGAACACGCCAACATCGACCCCACCCCGCTGCGCCGCTCCAGCGGCGCGGTCTATGTCGGCGCCAGCTCCGTGGACTACGCCCTGGAACTGGACCAGCTGCCCTATGAGGACCTCGACGGGCATCTGGCCTCCGGCATCACCCTGTTCCCGCTGGCCGGGCGCCTGTCCTACTTCCTGGGCTGGCGGGGCCCCTCCATCAGCGTGGACACCGCCTGCTCGTCCTCCCTCGCCGCCCTGCACCTGGCGGTGACCGCGCTGCGCCGCGGCGAGACCGACATCGCGCTGGGCGGCGGCGTCAACGCCCTGCACCACCCGCGCATCCCGGTGATGTTCTCCAACGCCCAGATGCTCGCCCCCGACGGGCAGTGCAAGACCTTCGACGAGTCGGCCGACGGCTACGCCCGCGCCGAGGGATGCAGCGTCGTCGTCCTCAAACGGCTCTCCGACGCCACCCGCGACGGCGACCGGATCCTGGCGCTCATCCGCGGCACCGCGGTGGGCCAGGACGGCGACAGCGCGGGACTGACCGTGCCCAACGGGCCCGCCCAGGAACGCGTCCTGCGCCTGGCCCTGGCCGACGCGGGCCTCAAGCCCGGTGACATCAGCTACGTGGAGGCCCACGGCACCGGCACCCCGCTGGGCGACCCCATCGAACTGGGCGCCATCAGCAACGTGTTCACCGAAGGCCACAGCCACGACGACCCGCTCCTTGTCGGCTCGGTCAAGACCAACCTGGGCCACATGGAACCCGCCTCCGGCCTGGCCGGGGTCATCAAGGTCCTGGCCCAGCTGCGCTCGGCGACGATCTACCCGCACCTGAACTTCACCACCCCCTCCAAGCGCATCCCCTGGGAGGTGTATCCGGTACGGGTGCCCACCGCGGCCGAGCCCTGGCGCGCCCCGGTGCGCCGGGCCGCGGTCAACAGCTTCGGCTTCGCCGGCACCATCGGCGCGGTCGTCCTGGAACAAGCCCCCGACCCCGCCCCCACCGCCACCCCCGCCGGCACCGGCACCGGCAGGGCCACGGACACCCGTACGGCAACAGCCACAGGTACACAGCAGGCACCACCCGCCCGGGCGGGAGCGGCGGCCGGGGCGGGAGCGCCGGCCGGGGCGGGGGCGGCGGCGATGTTCACGCTGTCCGCCAAGAGCAGCGCCGCGCTGCGCGAACAGGCCGCGCGCTACCGTCAGTTCCTTGAGGAGCGGCCCGACACCGACATCGCGCGCCTGTGCTACACCGCCAACGTGGGCCGCGCCCACTTCACCCACCGCCTCGCCGCTCCCGTGGAGAGCCGGGAGGGCTTGCTGAAGGTCCTGGAGCGGGTGAGCCACCCCGACCACGTGGTGGAGCCCTCCGGCATCCGCAAGATCGCCTTCATGTTCACCGGCCAGGGCTCGCAGTACCCGGGCATGGGCGCGGCCGCCTACCGCCAGTTCCCGCTGTTCCGGCAGGTGGTGGACGAGTGCGACGCGCTGTTCGCACCCCACGTGCAGCGCTCGGTGCGCGATCTGGTCCTGGGCAGGGGTGAGGACCTGCACGACATCGAGCAGACCCGCTACACCCAGCCCGCCCTGTTCACCCTGGAGTACGCGCTGGCCCGGCTGTGGCTGTCCTGGGGCGTCAAGCCCACCGTGCTGATCGGCCACAGCATCGGCGAGGTCGTGGCGGCCACCGTGGCCGGCCTGTTCACCCTGCCCGACGCGGTGACGCTGGTCGCCGCCCGCTCCCGTCTGATGCAGTCGGTGCGCACCGCCGGCGGCATGGCCGCCGTCAGCGCCCCCGCCGACCGGATCGAGCCCCTGCTCGAAGGGCGTCCGCTGCTGGCCCTGGCCGCCGTCAACGGCCCCGAGCAGTGCGTGATCTCCGGCGCCGACGCCGAACTGGCCGAGGTCAGCGCCCTGCTGCGGGAGCAGGGGGTGCGGGTGAACGACCTCACCGTCAGCCACGCCTTCCACTCCCCGCTGATGGCCGAGGTCTTCGACGAGTTCCGCACCGTGGTGGAGTCCCTCACCTTCGGCGAGCCGACGATCTCCCTGATCTCCAACGTGACGGGCAAGGTGGCCCGCTCCCGCGAGCTGCGCTCGGCGCAGTACTGGGTGCGCCACATCGGCGAGCCGGTCGCCTTCATGGCCGGCATGCGCGCCCTGGCCCGGCGCGGGAAGCACGCCCTCATCGAGATCGGGCCCTCGGCGATGCTGACCGCCCTGGCCAAACCCTGCGTGCAGGCCGAGGACCACCTGTGGCTGACCAGCCTGCGCCGCCGCGACACCGGCGAGGGCACCAGCACCACCCTGCGCGCCCTGGCCGATCTGTACGCGGCCGGGCTGAGCGTGGACTGGCACGGCTACCACGCCGGGCACACCCTGCCCGCCCAGGACCTGCCCACCTACGCCTTCCAGCGCAAGCGGTACTGGCTGCCCACCCCCACCGCCCGCGCCAGCCGCAGCGGCGGCGGCCCGCTCACCCACCCCCTGCTCGGCGAACCCGCCACCCCCGCGGGCCTTGCGCAGCAGGGGCCGACACCCCCGCAGGGGGAGGTCACCGAGTTCACGGCCGAGTTCGTCCCCGCCGACCTGGGTGAGCTGGGCGCGGGGTTGCAGCACGGCGAGCCGGTGCTGCCCGCGGCCGCCCTGGTGGACCTGCTCCTGGCCGCCCAGGACGCGCTCAGCGGACACACCCGCGGCGCCCTCACCGGCCTCGAACTGCCCCAGAGCCTCGCGCTGGGCGGGGACGGCGTGGTGCGGATGACCACCCGCCTGCACCGCACCACCACCGCCACCGGGCCCGGCAGCGTGCGGGCCGAGGTGCGGGCCACGGTCGAGGGCCAGGACCATGTGCTGGCCCGCGCCCTGATCGAGCCCGCCACCAACGACCCCGCCCCCACCGCCCCCGCCACCGGCACTCACACCGGCGGCGCTGTGGTGGAGCGGGTGCCGGGCGAGGACCTGTCCACCGACCTGCGGGCGGTGGGCCGGGCCGGGGAGGCTGCCGCGCCGCGTGTGCTGCACGCCGCCCGCCACGAGGACGGCAGCTGGAGCGGCGAGGTGAGCGGGCGCAGCGCCAGCGCGGTGCAGCAGCTGCCCGGCGAGCTGCTGGAGAGCGTCCTTGAGGCGCTGGTCGCCTTCCAGGACGCGGGCCCGCTGCCCGTGCTGCACGCAGCCGACAGCATCCGCCTGTTCAAGAAGCCCCGCGGCCGCACCCTGCGCTTTTCCGCGATCCCGCTGCCCGCCGACGAGGGGCTGAAGGCGGATGTGGTGCTGTGGGAGGACGGTGAGCCGGTCGCCGAACTGCGCGGCGCGCGCCTTGCCGCGCCCGCGGGCGCGCAGCAGGGGCCGCACTTCACCCACCGTGTGGAGTGGCTGCGCCACAGCCTGCCGCCCGCCCCGGCCCCCGCCCCCGCCGCCGCTTCGCGGCATGTGCTGGTGTGCGGCACCACGCCCGCCGCCCACGACACCCTCACCGCCCATCTGGGCGCCCGCGAGAGCGGTCTGAGGCTTTCGCCCGCCGCGGCGGTGGCCGATGTGCGTGCCGCCCTTGAACAGGGCGGCGAGGCGGCCGTCCATGATGTGGCGTGGTTCTGGCAGCCGCGGCCGGAGGCGATGTCGCTGGAGCGGCTGCGCGCCGAATGCGCCCGCAACCTCAGCGAGCTCCTCGAGGTGGTGGCGGCGGTCAGCGCGGCGGGCGGGCAGCAGCCGCCCCGGCTGTGGCTGGTCACCGAGCGCGCCCAGTGGCTGCCCACGGACAGCGCCGATGGCGGCGAACAGCTCGCCGCGGCCACCGTGTGGGGCTTTGGCAGCGTGCTCCTTGGCGAGTACCCGCAGCTGAAAGCCACCCTGATCGACCTGCCCGCCGGCGGTGACGCCGCAGCCCTGCTCGCCGAGTGGCGCTCCCCCAGGCCCGGCGAGCACCAGGTGGCCTACCGGGACGGGCAGCGCTATGTGCGCCGTGTCCTGCCCGGCGACGCCGCCCCCGCCGGCACGGGTACGGAGGGGGTGTGTGTGCTGGCGCCCGCCTCCGGCGATCTGGAGCACACCTCCCTGGCACAGGCCGCCCACACCGCTCCGGGCCGCGGCCAGGTGCGGATCCAGGTGGCCGCGGCCGCCCTGGGCGTCGCCGACGTGCCCGCCGTGCCGGCCGTGCCCGCGCCCTCGGGTACGGGGCCCGGCGCCGAGGAGCCCGCGGTGACGGCGAGCGCGTACGCGGGCACCGTCACCGCCACCGGCGAGGGCGTCGGGCAGTGGGCCGTCGGCGCCGAGGTGATGGTGCGTCATGCGGGGCCGCTGGCCTCCACGGTGACCGTGCCGCACACCGCCCTGGCCCCCCTTCCCGAGGGTCTCGATCCGGCGCGGGCAGCGGCCCTGGCCGCCCGCACCCCCGGCACCCCCGGCGCGTCCGGCACCGCTGAGGTGCCCGGTACGGCTGGGGTGCCCGAGGTGCTGGAGGCGCCGGTGGTGTACGGCCTGGAGGAGGTCGACGAGGCGCTGCGGGTGCTGTCCGCCGCCGCGCCCGGCCCCCACGCGGGGCCGGTGGTCGTGGCGTTCGCCCCGCCGCCGGTGCGGGGGGCCCATTCTGCGGGCGTGCGGGGCGGGTTCACCGTACGCGGGGACCGCACGTATGTGGTCACCGGTGGTCTGGGCGGTCTGGGGCTTGCCACCGCCTGCAAGCTGGCCGATCTGGGTGCCCGGCACCTGGTCCTGGTCGGCCGCAGCGGGCGGCCGGCGGCGGAGGCGGCGGGTCTGCTCGATGAGCTGTCCGCGCGGGCGCAGGTGGAGGTGGTGCGCGCCGACATGGGCCGGCCCCAGGACGTGGCCGCGCTGGTGGAGCAGCTGCACCGGCGGGCGCAGCCGGTGGCCGGGATCGTGCACGCGGCCGGCGCGATGGGCAACTCCCTGATCTCCGCTCTGGACTGGGCGGCCATCGAGGAGCAGCTGGCGCCCAAGGTGTACGGCGGCTGGCTGCTGCACGAGGCCGCCGCCTCCTTCCCCGAGCTGGACTTCTTCACCCTGTACTCCTCGGTGGCCTCGGTCACCGGGGTGCGCGGCGGTGCGGGGCAGGCGCACTACGCGGCGGCCTTCGCCTTCCTGGACGGCCTGGCGCACTGGCGGGAGCGCAGCGAGCTGCCCGCGGTGTCGGTGAACTGGGGTTCGTGGGGGCGGGTTGGCATGTCGGCGCGGATGGAGGCCGCCCACATCGCTGAGATCGAGCGCAGCGGTGTGCGGCTGTTCTCGCCCGCCTGGGGGCTGCGGACCCTGCACCGGCTGTGGCGCCAGGGCGCGGCGCAGCGGATCGTGAATGTGTATGACTGGCCGCAGTTCGCCAGCCGGCTGCCGGCCGCCAACGCCCTGTACGCGCGGGTGCTTCCCCACGTCCCTGGCGAGGGCGGCGGCGGTGACCTGGCCGATCTGCTGGCCCGGCCCGCTCCTGAGCAGCTGAAGCTGATCAGCCGGGTGGTGGCCGAGAAGGTCGCGGCCGTTTTGCACTTCGAGTCCGCCGACGAGGTGGAGCCGGGTGCGGACTTCGTGGGTCTCGGCCTGGACTCGGTGATGGGCATGGAGGTCAAGGGCAGCTTGCAGAGCCACTTCGGTGTGGGCCTGCCGGCCGCGCTGACCTTCGACTATCCCTCCGTACGCAAGATCGCGGAGTTCCTTCAGGCGCAGCTGTCAGGGGCCACCGGATGACCCTTCTCGCGGCGCCCGTTCATCTCATCAGGGGGCAGACATGAACCACCCCGCGCACTGGACGCTGTCCCATGCGCTGGCGCTGCACGCGCGTACCCGGCCCGAGCACGCGGCGGTGATCTGTGAGGAGCGGCGCACCACCTATGCCGAGCTGCACCGCGCCAGCAACCAGGTGGCGCACGCACTGCGGGCCGCCGGGGTCGGGGCGGGCAGCCGGGTGGCCTATCTGGGCCGGGAGTGCGAGCACTACTACCTGACGATCCTGGCCTGTGCCAAGGCGGGCGCGGTGATCGTGCCGGTCAACTGGCGGCTGACCCCGGCCGAGGTGGACCACATCCTGAAGGACGCGGGCGCCGAACTTTTGTTCGTGGATGAGGAGTTCCGCTCCACCGCCGATCAGGTCCTTGCGGGCGGCAGCCTCCAGGGGCTGCGGGCGGTGGTGCGTCTGGACGGCACGGGTGCCGGGGGGCGCCCGGATCGGGGTGCGGGGCTGCGTGCCTGGTGCGCCGGGGCGCCCGACACCGATCTGGCGGCCAGCGCGGGCCCCGATGACGCGGTGTTGCAGATCTACACCAGCGGCACCACCGGTCTGCCCAAGGGGGTGGTGCTGGCCCACCGCACGTTCTTCACCCTGCCCCAGGCCACCAAGGACAGTGGCGCGGACCCGGACGAGGGCATCGACTGGCGGGCGCAGGATGTCAGCCTGGTGTCGCTGCCGGGCTTCGGGATCGCGGGCATCGGCTGGTTCCTGCACGGCATGTGCGCGGGTGCCACCAATGTGGTGATGCCGATGTACTCGGCGCAGGAAGCGGTCCGTCTGATCGAGCGTGAGCAGGTGACCATCACCTTCGTGGCGCCGGCCATGTTGCAGATGATGCTGGACGAACGCGGGGTGTCCGCGGCCACGTTCGCCTCCATGCGCAAGATCGCCTATGGTGCGGCGCCGATCTCCGAGGGGTTGCTGCACCGGTGTCTTGAGGTGTTCGGCTGCCAGCTGGCGCAGATCTATGCCAGTACCGAGGCGGGCAGTGTCGCGGTGTGTCTGCCGCCCTCGGCGCACCGGGCGGGCAGTGTGCTGCTGCGGGCGGCGGGGCGGGCCTGCCCGGGCAATGAGATCAAGGTGATCGACCGCGAGGGGCGGGTGCTGGCGCCCGGGGAGATCGGGCAGGTGTGCATCCGCACCCCCGCGCACATGCTCGGCTACCACAACCGGCCCGAGGCCACCGCGGCGACGCTGGTGGAGGGCTGGCTGCACATGGGGGACGCCGGTTATCTCGATGAGGACGGCTATCTGTTCCTGTGCGACCGCATCAACGACACCATCATCGTGGCGGGGCAGAACATCTATCCCGCCGAGGTGGAAAAGCAGCTCAGTGAGCATCCCGCGGTGGCCGACGCCGCCGTGGTGGGGTTGCCCGACGCGCGCTGGGGCGAGGCGGTGCACGCCGCCGTCGTGCTGCGCCCCGGTGAGCGGGCCAGCCCCCGCCAGCTGCTGCTGTTCCTGCGCGGAAGGATCGCCGACTACAAGATCCCCCTCGCCTACCACCTGCTGGACTCGCTGCCGCGCAACCCCTCGGGCAAGATCCTGCGCCGGGCGGTGCGCGAGCAGCTGCGCGCCCCCGGTCCCGGCCCGGAGGACAGGGCGGGCGCCGTGCCGGCACCCGCCGCCGCGGGGCAGGCGCCGGCGGGTCCGGCCTGAGCCGGATGCCCGCCCGCGCCGTGCTTGTTTCTCTCCCGTTCTTCTTTTCGCTTTCGATCGGAGTCCGACATGGGCACCTCCGCCGGCCCGCTGCGCATCGGCGTCCTGCTGCCGACCCGGGAACAGGCCATCACCGACACGTTCGCCGCCGCGCCACTGCTCGACTTCGCCCGGCAGGCCGAGGACCTCGGCTTCGACTCGCTGTGGGCGGGCGACTCGCTGACCGCGCGCCCGCGCCTTGACCCGCTGGTGGTGCTGTCGGCCGCGGGCGCGGTCACCAGCCGGGTCACCCTTGGCACCGCGGCCCTGACCCCGGCGCTGCGCCACCCCCTGATCGGCGCCAACATGATCTCCAGCCTGGACCATGTGTGCGCCTCCCGGCTCACCCTGGGCCTGGGCTCGGGTTTCCCGATGCCGGAGACCGAGGAGGAGTTCGCCGCCGTCGGCGCCTCCTTCGCCGGCCGTGCCGGGCGCCTGGACGACATCGTCGCGCTGTGGCGGCGCGCCTGGAACGCCACCGCCGAGGGCGCCGAAACCGGCTACGAGGGACGCTACTGGCAGGCCGAAGGCCTTGACCGGCTGCCGCGCCCGCACCGCCGGGGCGGGCCGCCGCTGTGGCTGGCGGGCAGCGACACCCCGCGCGTGCTGGAGCGGGTGGCCCGCCACTACGACGGCTGGCTGCCTTTTCTGCCCGACCCGCAGGCCTACGGGCGGGCCTGGCAGCGCATCAGCGAACTGTCCGCCGCGGCCGGCCGCCCGCCCGGGGCCCTCACCCCGGCCCTGTACGCCACGATCACCGTCGATGACGACGCGGGCGCGGCCCGGGCGGAGCTCGAGCACTACATCAGCCACTACTACGGGGCCTCGCTGGAGCAGATGGCGAAGTTCCAGGCCTATGCCTGGGGCAGCGCGCAGGAATGCGCCCAGGCGCTGGCGGCCTATGTCCGCGCCGGTGCCCGCCATCTGGTGATCCGGATCGGGTCGCTGGATCCGGCGCCGCAGCTCAAGCAGATCGCCGACGTGCTGCTGCCCCGACTCAAGGAGAGCGTCCTGTGAGCGACTTCACCGACATGTCCAGCGCCGGGCACTGGTTCCACCCGGTGGAAAGCGACCCCGATGCCCGCATCCGGCTGTTCCTCCTGCCGCACGCGGGCAGCGGCGCCATCATCTACCGCGACTGGGGCCAGTTGCTGCCCTCGGACGTGGCCGCGCAGGCGGTGACCCTGCCCGGCCGGCACAACCGGCACGAGGAGGAGACCTACGAGGACTTCGAGCCGCTCCTCGAGGGGCTGTACGAGGCGGTCCTCGACGAGATCGACGACCGGCCCTTCGCGTTCTTCGGGCACTGCCTGGGCGCCCAGCTGGCCTACCGGCTGACCGTGCGCCTGGAGCGTGAGGGCGAGCGCACCCCGCTGGTCCTTGGCACCTCGGGCTGGTCCCCGATCGGCTTCTACCAGCCCACCGAGGAGGAGAGCCGCCTCCCGGACGAGGAGATGCTGCAATGGATCAAACGGCTCGGCTCCTTCCCGGCCGAGGTCTACGACAACCCCGAGATGCTGGCCCTGGTCATTCCCGCGCTCCGCGCCGACCTGCGGGTCTCGGCCCAGTACGTCGACGACGGGGCCGGGGTGTCCTGCCCGCTGGCCTCCTACGGCGGCAGCACCGACCCGTTGCAGCAGGCCCCGGACGCGATGTCGCACTGGGCGCAGCGCAGCCCAAGGTATCTGGGCCACAGCGAGTTCCCCGGCGGCCACTTCTACATCGACAACCACGCGCTGGCGGTGACCACGGACTTCGCCCGCCATCTGCACCGCTTCCAGGAACTGCTGGTGCACTGACACCCGCACCGCACCCCGCCCCCCGGGCAGAGATGTGCCGGGGGGGCGGGGGCGCGCAGCGGAAGCAGAGGCTGAGGGTATGAAGACAGAAGGAGAGGGCTGATGAAGGCGCACCCGCAACAGGCCGCTTCACCGCAGGAGTTGCTGGCGCTGATGCCGTTCGCG
Source organism: Streptomyces sp. NPDC017940 (assembly GCF_044328435.1). Taxonomy (NCBI): domain Bacteria; kingdom Bacillati; phylum Actinomycetota; class Actinomycetes; order Kitasatosporales; family Streptomycetaceae; genus Streptomyces; species Streptomyces sp. NPDC017940. The sequence continues at coordinate 155,834 of NZ_JBIRHJ010000005.1, forward strand.
GCGCTGGTGGGCCTGCGGGCGGAGCGGGCCGGGGCGCAGGAGGTCACCCTGCGCCTTGCGTGGTCGGCTGAGCGGTGCACGGCCGCGGGGGTGCTGCACGGCGGCGCCCTGGTCACGCTCGCCGACTGCGCGGCGGGCATCTGCGCCCATCTCAACCTGCCCGCGGGCGCCGCGACGTCGACCATCGAGCTGAAGACGCACTTCTTCGCCGCGGTGCGCGGCGGGGAGGTGGTGGCCACCGCCCGTCCGCTGCACCTGGGCGCCTCCTTCGCCGTGATCCAGACGGAGCTGTTCCACGAGACGGACAAGGGGGTGCGCCGGCAGGTGGGGCACAGCACCCAGACCCAGGCCGTCCTGCGCGGCCACTGACCGCCCAAGGGGTGGGGTATAGGGGCGGGCCCGCGGCAATGCCGCGGGCCCGCCCCCCTACCCCACCCCTTGGGGTGTCCGGGGGGTGTCAGGGGGTGGTGCGGCGCTGGTTCTCGGCCCGGCGGGCCTCGCGCAGCAGGGCGTCGACCATGCCTTCGTCGAGCATCGTCTGCGCGGCGATGTCGGCGGTGTCGCCGAAGCCGAAGTCGAACAGGGCCACGCTGACGGTGTAGTCGTCTGCCACCGTCCAGGTGCGAAAGCTCCATTCGTCGCCGGCGCCCGGGGTGCCGTCGGGCCGCAGCACCTGCATGCGCCGCGCGCCGGGGGCGAACCCGAACTCGGTGAAGCGAAAGCGCAGGCCCTGCCCGATCGCCTTGCTGTAGGCCTCTTTGAGGGTCCACAGCCGCACCAGGGTGGAGTTGCGGCGCCGGGGGTCGATGCGGGAGATCAGCTCGGTCTCGTGGGGGGTGCAGATCTGCCGCTCCACCGCCGAGCCCTGGAGGCGGCGGCTGTCCAGTTCGGCGTCCACACCGATCCAGCCGCGCCGGGTGACCCCGACGACCAGCAGGTCGGCGGTGTGGCTGAGGCTGATGTCGACCTGGTCGCAGCCGCGCAGGTAGGGGCGCCCGCCGGGTTTGTAGGCCAGGTCGATGTCGGCCGGGCGGGCCTCCAGGACGGCGCCGGCGGCGTACTTCAGCAGCAGCCGCGAGGCCAGGAACCGGGCGCGTACGTCCTGGTTGGTCATGCCGCGGTAGCGTTCGAAGTCCCGGCCCAGAAGGGGGGCCAGGGCGGAGTCGGCCTCGCCGGCCTCGGCGCTGTCGCCCTCCTGCTGGCTCTCGGGCAGCCAGTCCCCCAGCCGCGCGTAGAGCACCACGCTGGCGTGTTCGGCCAACTCCCGCCGTACGGTGTCCCAGGGCCCGGCCGGGGTGACCTGGACCGGTTCGGACAGCTGGGCCAGCGCGGCGGGGGCGGGCAGCACCGCCGAGGCGGCCACGGCTGTGCTCACGCCGCGCGCTCCTGGCCCGTGCCGTGCCCGGCGCCGAGCAGGGCCGCGGGGTCGTGGCCGGTGTCCTCGGTGGCGGCGCGCAGCAGGTCGGTCAGGGTGCCGATGTCGGCCATGTGGCTGACGATGTCGGACAGCAGCAGGTCGCCCAGGGCGGGGCGGCGCTCGGTGAGCAGGTGCATGAACTCCATCAGCATCAGCGAGTCCATGCCCAGGTCCTCATACAGGCGGCTGTGCTCGTTGGCCGGGGGGCGGCCGCTCTCCAGGGCCGCGACGACGTCGTCGGCGACCCGGTCCAGCAGTAGTTCACTCACGATTGTCCTCCAAGGACAGACAGGACCGGACAGGCGTCGGGTCAGCCGGCGGCCAGCGGGCTGTCGTACAGGTCGAAGCTGGCGGGCTGGTGGTGGCGGCGCAGGAGTTCGGCGAAGACCTGGGCCTCGGCGGCGGGGGCGCCTGCGGGCAGCGGGCCGATGCCCAGGCGGGTGCAGATCCGCAGCAGGGCGCTGACCAGCCAGCCCGAGTGGGCCAGGAAGGGGTCGGGGCCCTGTTGCTGGTGGCGCCATACGCCCAGGCAGGCGGCCGCGGAGAGCAGCAGGGTGTAGCGGTCGGCCAGGGCGTAGGTCTGGGGGTTGGCCAGGCAGTGCCGGCTCAAGGGGGCAAGGGTGGTGCAGGCCGCGCGCAGGCGGCGCAGTTCCGCGCCCAGGAGCCGTACCAGGGGTTGCAGGACGGCGGCGAACTCCAGGCCGGGGTGTTCTTCCAGGAAGGCGGGGGCGGCAAGGAGTTCGGCGCACAGCACATCGCCGTCGGCGACGGTGTCGGTGCGTGTGAAGGTCAGGGCGGGCTGGTCCTGGCGCAGGGTGAACAGGGCGCTGTCGCCGGTGCCGGCCGCCGACCAGGAGCGGCGGGCCAGGGCGGGCAGCTGGGGGCTGATGGTGGACAGCGCGGCGGCGGCCCCGGCGTGGCCCAGGCTGGTGACGGGCAGGTCGCGGACGTGTTTTTGGAAGATGCCGAACTCGCCCTCGCGCACATAGATGCTGGAGCCAAGGAGCACCGACAGTTCGTGCACGGCGTCGTTGAGGAGGATGGGCAGCAGGTATTTGGTGGCGGCCGCGTACACGCCGGTGATGCCCAGGTGGTGGCCGGTGGCGCGCATGGCGGCCAGGCTGAGGCTGTCGCAGATCAGCAGGTCGGTGAAGGCGCCGGCCAGGGTGCGCCGGGCCTGGGGGTTGCGGGCCAGGGGCCGGCCGCCCACGCCGTGCTGTTCGGCGTAGCGCAGGGCGGTGCGCAGTGCCGTGTCGCCGCCGGCCAGGACCATGGCGGGCAGGATGGAGCGGGTGAAGGCGAAGGTCTGCAAGGCCAGCTCCACACCGCCGCCCATCTGTCCCAGCAGGCTGGTGGCGGGCACGGGGCAGTCCTTGAAGGCCAGCCCGGTCATGCGGCAGCCGCGCATGCCCACCATCGGGTAGGGGTCCAGGTCCTTGACCCGGCTCGGGGGCAGTTCGCCGCGGTCCAGGAGCAGGGTGGAGTGGGCCTGGCTGCCGGGCTCGTTGGAGCTGCGGCAGACCACGACCAGGCCCTGGGCCCGGTCGGCGTTGATGATCACGCGTTTGGTGCCGTCCAGGACCAGCCGGCCGCCGGTGCCGGTGAGGCGGAACTCATCGCGCAAGAAGGCGTTGCCGTGGGCCAGTTCGCGGTAGGAGACGGCCAGGCGGCCGCCGCCAAGGAGCAGGTCCGCCGCCCAGCGCTGCTGCTCGGGGCTGCCTGCCGCCCACACCGAGGCGCCGGCCAGGAGGGAGAAGACGCCATAGCCCACGCCCAGGGACTGATCGCGGCGGAAGACGGGCCGCAGGATGCGGGCCAGGGCGTCAGCGCGCACCAGGCGCCCGCCGAGGGCTGCGGGCACGAACTCCGCGTTCAGCGCGAAGTCGTCAAGGAGTGCCTCGGCCTCGGCCTGCACCCGCCCGCGGGCGTCGGCGGCAAGGACGGGGCCGTGGCCCAGCGCGTTTGCGGTGTCCCAGGGATCGCCGAAGCGCGCCTCCAGATCGGCGGTACGTTTCTGCACCGCGGCTTCCGAGGCCAGCGCCGCCGCCCGTGGTGCGGACGCGGGCGTGCCCGGTGTGTGTGCTGGTACGGCTTGCAGGGCGAACGTCGTCCCCGATGCCATCGTTGCGCCACCTTCCGCCGGGCCGCCCCGGTTGGAACGGCCCCTTTTGCTCCGAGCCTCGCCAAGGGGTCTTGAGAACCGCTCGACCCCGGCCGGGGCCCGGCCCAAGCTCCCAGCTCCCCGCCCCGCCCCCACCGCGCGTTCCGTACCGCCGCACCCCTCCCCCACCCCACCCCATTTGCGTTTGCGGCAGCAATAATTGGTGGGGGGTGGTGCGGGGCGGGGGCGGGCGGGAATCAGGCGGGGACCAGATGAGGATCGGGCGGGGACCGGGGGGGGACCGGGGGGCGGGGTGCTGTTTGTGGCGGCGGGCGGGGGCGCGTGCCGGAAAAGGGCTCGAGGACGGCCATACAGCGAACGGAATAGCGGGGGCGGCGGCTTTCCGGTGCCGGTATTTCGTCTATCGTCTGGAATTCATCAGTGTGTGTGCAGCAAGGGTTGCCGAGCAGCCGGGCACCGCCGCCCCCGCACACCGCCGGCACCACTCCAGCCGCCCCCGGGGGCACCATCCCCGGGGGGCTGGTGCAGCGGCTGCCGGGGGGCGGGCGGGGCCGGCTGGGCCAAGGGAGAGCGATGCCCACGGACATGAGCACCACCCCCGTCCCGGTGCGCCTGTTCGTCCTGCACCACGCGGGCGGCTCGCACCTGACCTTCCGGCACTGGCCGCGGCTGCTGCCCCGGCACTGGCAAGTGCACCTGCTGGACGCCCCCGGACACGGGCGGCTGCTGGACATGGAACCGCTGGACGACGCCGGCCGGCTCGCCGGTTTCCTGCTGGAGCGCACCGCGCCCCAGCGCAGCGGGGCGTTCGCGTTCTTCGGCCACAGCATGGGCGCCGTCGTGGCCTATGAGATGACCCGCCAGCTGGCCGCCCGGGGCGCCGCGCTGCCGCTGTGGCTGGGCCTTTCCGCCCGCGGCGCGCCCCGGGCGCACGGTGCGCCCGGGCAGCGCCACCCCGCGGGCGAGGCCGAACTGCAAGCCCACCTCAAAGCTTTGGGCGGCACCCCCGCGGAGGTCTTCGACTCCCCCCAGATGTGGGCCCGCCTGGCCCCGCTGCTGCGCACCGACCTGCGCCTGGTCGACTCCTACACCACCGGGCCGGCCGCCGTGCGGCTGCCGGTGGCGGTGTCCGCCTACGGCGGGCGCAGCGATGCCACCGTCGAGCCCGCCGCGCTGGCCGCCTGGCAGCACCTCACCCACCGCTTCATGGGGGTGCGCCTGCTGCGGGGCGGCCACTTCTACTTCCAGGACGACCCCGCCGCGCTGCTCACGCGCGTGGTGGCGGACGTGGGCGCGGCGCTCGCCGCGGCCCGCACGGCGGCGGCACCCAACTGACCGGCCCCCGCGCCGGTACGAGGGGGAGGAACCCATGCAGTTCCGCATTCTTGGCCCCGTGGAGATAGGCGAGGAGCGCACCGGCCGGCGAATCCTTCCCGCGGGCGCCAAACAACGGGCCCTGCTCGGCGCCCTGGTGGCCATGGCCGGCCACCACGTGTCGGTGGCCCGCCTCATCGACGAACTGTGGGGCGAGCACCCCCCGGCAGGCGCCGCCAACGCCCTGCAAGCCCACGTCGCCCGCCTGCGCCGCCTCCTGCCCGCCCCCGCCCCTACGACGGGGCCCGCAGGCACGGGCACAGGCGCAGGCGCGGGTGCCGGGGCGAGTGCCGGGACGGGCGCAGGCGCAGGTGCCGGGGCGGGGGCGGGTGCGGGTATCTGGACCTGCCCGCCGGGCTACGTCCTGCGCCTGGGCCCGGCCGGCACCGACGCCGGCCGCTTCCAGCAGCTGACCGCCAAGGGCCGCCGGCTCGCCGCGCACGATCCCGCCCGCGCCGCCGAACTCCTGCGCGCCGCCCTGACGCTGTGGCGCGGCCCCGCCCTGGAGGGCAGCCTCGGCGGCGACATCTGCGCCGCCGAGGCCACCCGCCTGGAAGAACACCGCCTGGCCGCCCTGGAACTGCTGCACGAGAGCTCTCTGCGCGCCGGACGCCACGGTGAGATCATCGGCGAACTCGAGGAACTCACCGGCGATCACCCCATGCGGGAACGTTTCTACGACCAGCTAATGCTCGCGCTCTACCGGTGCGGGCGCCAGGCGGAGGCCCTGCGCGTCTACGAGCGGGCCCGCAGACGCCTGGTGAACGAACTGGGCGTGGAACCCGGCCCGGCCCTGCGCGCACGCATGGAAGCCATCCTGCGCCACGACACCGCCCTGAGCGCCCCCACCCCCGTCCTCTCCCCCGCCGCCGCCTCCGCCGCCGTCCAGGCGTACACCCTCGCCGCGGCCGCTCCGGCGGGCCAGGGCCTGATCCTGCACACCAGCACCAGCACCAGCACCAGCACCAGTACAGGTACGAGTACAGGTACGGCTGTGAGTACGGGTACGGCTGTCAGTACAGGTACAGGTACAGGCGCGGGTGCGGGTGCGGGTGTATCCGGGGTTATGGATACGGATGTGGGGGCGGGGGTGGGGGCGGGTGAGACGGTGCAGAGTCTGGGCAGTGAGATCGCGCGCCTGCACCACCGCATCGAGGGCCTGCGGGTCCAGCAGCGCCAGTTGCAGCGCCGTTTCGAGGCCCTGGCAGCCGCCGTCGGCCAGCCCGCCCCCGCCCCGGCGGCGGCGGTGGCGGCGGTGGTGGTGCCCGCGCCGGTGCCGGTGCCGTAGCGCAGAAGGGGGGGCGGGGCGGGGGGTGTGCGGCGGTCTTGCCGGGGACGGGGTACGACCCGGCAAGACCGCCGCGGACCGGGACCGGCGGACAGGTGTCCGGCGGTGGGCAGGCACGGGGGAGGCCTGCCGTGTCCCGGCCCGACCCACCCTGGTGCCTGCCGCCTGAGCGGCGCTCGAACATCACCAGGCCCCCCGGGGCCGGGGGGTGTTCAGGGGGTGTGGCGGGCGGCGGTCGCGGCGGCGATGGCGTGGGCCAGGCCGCGTCCGGCGCTCTCGCAGCAGCTGTTCGTGCCGGGGCCCTCGGCACCGCTCTGGGCGGTGCCGAGGACGACCAGGGGGGCGCGGCCGCAGTGGGCGGCCAGGTGGCGGGCCAGTTCGTAGGCCAGGGCGCCGGCGCCGGAGAAGGCGCCGAGGACCAGGGGGGCGTGTGCGTGCAGGTGGGGGGCGAGCAGGGGCAGGCAGTGGGGGACGCGGGCCGCGTCGGGGTGCAGGGCCATCAGGGCCTGCGGGCCGGGGTAGTGGCGTGCCAGGGCCTGGTGGCAGGTGTGGGGGGCGCCGGGTGCGGCGATCAGGCAGACGGTGCCGGCGCCGTCCTGCCGGGGCGGGCGCAGGTGCACCAGGCCGGGGGCCGCGGCGGCGGGCGGGTCGTACAGCAGGGCCGCGGGGGTGTCCGCGGTGCTGCCCAGGCCGGCCAGGGCCTGGGTGATGGTGGTGTTCTCCCCCGCGATCAGGGGCAGTTGGCGCAGCAGCCGGGCGCTGCGGGCCAGCAGGGCGGCGGCGGTGTCGTCGGGCAGCCGGGCGCGGTCGTGGACGGCGGTCAGTACCAGGCAGCCCGCGCTGTCGCGGTGGGCCAGCACGCCGATGGGGTGGGCGCTGTGCTCGCCGGCCGGTTCGGGTTCCTCGACGTGGATGCTGCGGGCGGCAAGGGCCAGGGTGATCTCTTCGGCGGGGCGGTGGGTGTGGGCGAAGGACAGCAGTGTCTGGGGGGCCGGGGCGGTGGTCCACTCCCGGATGCGGCCGGCGGTGAGCCATTCGTAGGCGCTCAGGTCCAGGATCTGGTCGCGGGCCTGCTGGAGCAGGGCGGTGACGGGGGCGCCGGGGTCGACGTGCAGGGTCACCGGCAGCGGGCTCTCCAGCGGGCCGGGCAGGCGGGTGATGCCTTCCATGGGGATGCCGCGCCCGGAGACGGTGACGTGGAAACCGACCGGCGCCGCGCCGCTGTGCCGGCCGGCCAGGTGCAGCAGCATCGCCCACACCGCTTGCAGCGCGTTGCTCTCCGAGGCGCCGTGGCGGGCCGCCCAGGTGGTCAGGCGGGCGGCCTCGGCGCGGGTGAGGCGGGCCCGGGTGCGGCCAATCCCGCTGTGTCCGGTCACCGCGCCGGGCCGCGCCCGGGGCAGGGGGGAGGCGGGGCCGGCCTGGCGGGTCAGCAGGTCACGGGCGGCGCGGGGGTCCTGCTCGTTGAGCCAGCGCCGGTAATCACGCAGGTCCGGTCGGCGCTCGGCGCCCGGCAGGGAGCCGCCTGCCAGGTAGGCGCGGTAGAACTCCTGTACCAGGATCCGTACGCTCCATGCGTCCAGCAGGCCGCGGTGGTAGGTCAGCAGCACGAAGGTCGGTGCCGCCTGCGCCTGTTCCCGTCCCGGTGCCGGTGCCGGTGCCGGTGCGGCCGCGGGGTCGGGCGGGGCGCCTTCCAGCAGGGCCGCGCGCAGCATCCCGGGCCGGGCCGGGTCGAACCCGCGCCGGCGTTCTTGTTCCATCAGGGCCTGGCGGGTCAGCCGGTGGTGGGCGTAGCGGGTCACGGTGGCGCGGGCATGGGCGTGCAGGGCCACCCGGGGTGCGGGGTCGAAGACGAACGCCGCCCGCAGCACCGCCTCCCGGTCGAAGACCGACTGCCAGGCGGCCCTGAACCGGGCGGTGTCCAGCGGCCCGTGCCAGCGCCAGCACAGCTGCGCCACCTGGTGCTCGGGGTGGGCGGCGATGTCGGCGAGCAGTTCCTGCTGGAGGTCGGTGGCCTCCAGCACCTGCGGCAGCCGCGGCCACCCCCCGCTCCCTTCCCCGGCGCCGGGGCTCTTCCTCCCGGCAGAGCTGCCCGCAGGGCCACTGCCCCCGTCGCTGCCCCCGTCGCTGCCGCCGTGGCTGTCGCCGTGGCTGCCGTGGCCGCGGTCACGGTGGCTGTCGCTGTCGTGGGGGTGGTCGTTGTGGTGGGGGGCGGCGGTGAGCAGGTCGGCGAGGATCCCCAGGGGGTACAGGCCGGTGAGCTCGAGGGTGTGGTGGGCGGGGCCGTGGCGCAGGATGTGCGGCCGCTCCTCACGCAACGCCGGCTGGTCGGCGGCGACATGGGCCAGTGCCGCCTCCAGCAGCGCGGGGTCCAAGGGACCGCGCAGTTCCAGTGTGGAGGGGGCATCGAGCATGAGCGCGCCCGCGTCGAGCACGGCGGTCAGCGGCCCGTGCGCCTGGTTGCGTCCGTCGGTCATCGGCTCTGCGGGGCCGGCGTGTCACCGCGGGTGCCGCGGCTGCGCGACGGCGGCCGGCCCCGTCCTCCTCTCCTGCGAGCGCAGAGATCGAGCATGGCCCCCCGGCCCCACATCACCCTGACGTGGCGCTGACACGAACGTCAGCGGCACAGCCCGGCCTGCCGCCCCTCGGGCCACCCGACACCCCCCACCGGCCCGCCCGCAAGCCCGCGGGACACATCCGCCGCGGGGGAAACAGCCCGGATACGGACAGCCTCCGCAAGGCGGACGGCAAAGCACGGGCTGCGGACGGCAATCCGCCCGGGGGGCGCCGAGGGGGGACGGCAGTGCGGCGGGGGGGCGGGGGCGGTCCGGCCGGGTGCGTCCGGGCACCCCCCGGGCGGCCACGGGCGGCCCGGGGGGTGCGGGAGTGCGCCGGGGGGGTGCCGGGGGTGCTGGGGGCGGGTCAGCGGGGGGTGGTGAGGTGGTGGACGGCCGTCTCGGCGTGTTCGCGGGCCAGTTCCATCAGGATGCGGCTGTCGTGGCCGAGGCGGGCGCGTATCTGGCGCCGGGCCCGGCTCAGCCCCGAGGAGAGCCCGCCGGCAGCCGGGCGGGTGCGCTGGAGGGCGTCCTCGGCCAGGACGACGTGGTGGCGGGCCACCACGGTCACCCCGCTCTCGTCGGGGTCCACCAGCCACTCGCCGCAGTGCGCGGCCAGCGGGCCGCGGGGCCGGACCTCCTTGAACACGATGCGGCCGGCGTGCGGGAAGCACACCCGTACCGATTCGACGTCCTGCTCGCTGCCGTCCCCGCCGCGCACCCCCATGGTGATCTTCTGGATGCCGGCCTGGGTCTCGTCCAGGTCCACGCGGGTGATGTGCGGGACCTGCGCGCTCCAGTCGGCCGCCTCGTACAGGAAGCCGTAGACGAGTTCGGCGGGTCCCTGGACGCGCGTGCTCTCCTCGAAGGAGAGGACCAGTTCGGGAAGGCGCAGGAAGCGGCGGGCGATGTCCTGGAGGCTGTCGAGGTCGGCGCGGGCGTTGGCGCGGGTGGCCCGTTCCAGCCAGGCCAGGTGGTCGGGCCGGTCGTCCACGGCGCTGAAGGCGTGGTCGATGGCCAGCCGGCTGCGCCGGGGGCCCAGTTCGGTGACCGACCAGGTGCCGCCCATGGAGGCGGCGGGGTGCATCAGCTGCTCCTGCTGGTAGGTGACGGTGCGCCGGGCGGGGTTCTGCACCCGCCTGGAGGTCCAGGACTTGACCTGGTTGTCGGCGACCACCCACATGCGCAGACGTTCGTGTACTCCGTCGTAGTCCAGGCGTTCGACGTGGACGTTGGCGGGAAAGTACAGCGGCCACTGCACCGCGTCGGCGATCAGCCCGTAGACGACTCCCGCGGGGGCCTCCACCTCGACCGCGTGCGAGACCCGGTGAACACGCTCGTCCGGCACCGGCACCACCTTCTTTCGAGAAAAAGGGCGCCGCTTGTGGCTGCGGTGGTGCGGGCGCGGGGGCCGGCAGGCCAACGGGATCGGCAGCGGTCATGGGCAGCCCTTGGTCAGGGGCTCAGCAGTGGGCCCACTGTCGTCCAGGGTGCTCAAGCGGTGGTGGAGCCCGCCTGGAGCCGGCCGCCTGGGTCCTCTTGGGGGTGGTTGTGCCCGGCCGCCCGCGCCCCGGCCGGAAAATAAAAGGGGGGGGCGGGGGGCGGGGGGATTCTCAGGCGGCGTAGAGGTCGAAGGTGGAGCCGCGGCGGGGTCCTGCGGCGACGTCCAGCTGCGGGTCGACGGCCAGCATGGCCTGGTGCAGGCGCTGCATCTGGGGTGAGGGCTCCACGCCGAGCTCGTCGATGAGGCGGGCGCGCAGCCTGCGGTAGATGTCCAGGGCCGAGGCCTGCCGGCCCGAGCGGTACAGGGCCACCATGGCCTGGGAGTGCAGGCCTTCGTGCTGGGGGTAGCGGGCGGTCAGTTCGGTGAGTTCGGCGATGAGTTCGGAGTGCCGGCCAAGGCGCAGGTCGGCGTCGATGCGCCGTTCCAGGGTGCCAAGGCGGCTCTCCTCCAGGCGCATCACCTCGATCTCCAGGATGGGGCCGGTGCGTACGTCCACCAGGGTGGGTCCGCGCCACAGGGCAAGGGCCTGGCGGAAGTGCTCGGCAGAGGCACCGTCGTCACCGGCCTCGAAGGCGCCGCGGCCCTGGACGATGAGGTGTTCGTACTGGTGGACGTCCACGCTCTCGGGTGCGATCTGCATCAGGTAGCCGCCGTGCCGGGTGGCCAGGACGTCCTTGGCGCTGCCGGGTGCGTCGGGGCCCATCGCGGTGCCAAGGCGGCGGCGTAACTGCAGGATGTAGGTCTGCAGCGTGGTCAGCGCGCTCTGGGGCGGCTCCATGCCCCAGATCTCCTCCATCAGGATCGGGACGGGTACCAGCCGTCCCGGGGAGAGGGCGAGCAGGGACAGGATCTGCCGCGGTTTCGCCGCCGTCGGGACGATCGACCCCCCGTTGACACTGGCGCTCAGCGGCCCCAGGACCTGAATCTCCACGGGAATTGTCCTTTCGTACTTCGTCGAGTTCCTCTCAGTGGCTGATGCCATCACCGCGAGCACATTAGCCAAAGCCCCCGGGGCCCTTGACGCTTCTCGAGCCGTCCTTGAGACAAGGTGAAAGCAACATATTCCCCGGCCCTCTCCTCCCCGCCCCGCCCCCCTTTTTTTTGCCGGCCCGTGCGGGCCGGCGGGGGCGGGAGCGGGGCCGGGCCCGCACATTTTCCGCGATAATCTTCGGCAGCAAAGCTTTTCGGCGGCAAAGAAGTTGAGGGGGCGGCGGGTGACGCCGATCACCGGCCGCCCCTGCCTGCGCCCGTCCCGGTGGGTGGCAACCCGGTGGCGGGCGGGCCTGCGCGAAAGCACCCGGGCCGCCCGGCAGCCAGTTGCCGCACTCCCCGCACGCCCCCCGGGCCGTTGCATGCCGCCGGGGTGCGGGGCCGCCTGGCGGGGTGTGGCCCCGGGGCGGGGTTCCGGGTGCGGTGCGGGTCCCGGGGTGTGCGGGGAAGCGTCCCGGGGTGTCCGGGCCGTCCCTGGCCGCGGGGTGACCGGGCCGGGCGCGGCTGCGGGGTGCCCGGGCCTGTCTGGCCCGGGGTGTCCGGGCCGGTGTCGGCGCGGGGTGTCCTGCGCGGGCGGCCCGGGAGGGCGGCGCACCCCGAGGGGGCGGGCGGGTCAGCTGACGGGGGTGAGGCGGGGCCGGGCGGGCTCGGCCGCGGCGGCGGTCTCGGGGCCGGCCAGCAGGATCGAGCGCTGCATCCGGCGCAGGCCCGCCGAGGGCTCCAGGCCGAGTTCGCGCACCAGGGTGGCGCGCAGCCGCTGGTAGACGTCCAGGGCCTCGCCCCTGCGCCCCGAGCGGTGCAGGGCCAGCATGAACTGGGCGTGCAGGTTCTCGTGCGTACGGTGGCGGTTGACCAGGACGGTGAGCTCGGCGAGCAGCTCGCGGTGGCGCCCCAGGCGCAAGTCGGCCTCGATCCGCTGGTCCAGGGCGCACAGGCGGCTCTCGTGCAGACGCCGGATCTCCACCTTCAGCTGGGACCCGGCCGGGACATCGGCCAGCGCGTCCCCGCTCCACAGTGCCAGCGCCTGGCGCAGCTGCCGGGCGGCTCCCGCGTAGTCCGAGCCGTCCATGGCCCGGTAGCCCATCCCCGCGAGACGCTCGAACTCCCGGGCGTCGTTGTCCCCCTGGCCCCCGGCCAGCAGATAGCCGCCCGGCGTGGTCACCAGCACGTCCTTGGCCGAGCGCCGCCCCCGCCCGCCACCGTCACCGGCCTCGTATCCCGCTGCGGTGTCATAGCCCGCTGCGGTGCCGTGGCCCGTACCGGTGTCGTGGGCGGGTCCGGTGTCGTGGGCGGGGCCGGCGCGCAGGGCGGCGGCGATGAGTTCGCGCAGTTGCAGCACATAGGTCTGCAAGGTGGTGCGGGCGCTGCGCGGCGGGGTGGTGCCCCACAGCTCCTCCATCAGCGCCGAGACGGGAACCACGCGGTCGGCATGCAGCGCCAGCAGCGCAAGCACCTGACGGGGCTTGGGGGCGCTGGGCGTGACGGAGACTCCGCGCTCCTGTATCGCCAGTGCGCCCAGTACGTTGATGTCCACAGCGTTTCCCCTGTCCCGTGGATGCTGCCGCGCCGGGGGCTGTCCCCCTGCCCGGGGGCGGTCCCCCTACCCAACGATTCAAAAACAGTCCAGGCGGTTTGTCAATATGAAACCGCATGGATGGTTTCTATTTTTTGGCCGGATCGGGCCTGCAACCGCCCCGCGCATCCCGCGCCGCTGTCCCGCCGTGCGGGGTTGGTGTGCAGGTCACAGAGGTGCGCAACGGGCCGCTGGGGCCTGGTCCTTGGCGTCCGGGCGGGCGCGGCGCGGCGGGAGGGCGGGGTGCGGGGGCGGGGCCGTACCCGGGTGCGGATGCCGGGGTGCGGTACCCGCCGGGGGCGGATAACAGTCCGGTCAGTCGGTTTCTTGGGGGTGGGGACAGACGGAGACGGCCCCCGCGCCGGGACAGGCGGGAGCGGGGGCGGGGGCGGTGCCGCAGGGCACCAGGGCGGGCAGGGTGTCCTCGGGGGCCAGGCGCGGGAGCATGAATTCCCAGTAGTGGCGCAGGGTGGAGCGGGCGACCCATCTGGGGTCGGTACTGCCCAGGACCTCGAAGCCGACGGTGGCGGCAAGCACGGCGGCGCAGGCCTCCTCGGGGCCGATGCCGTCGGCGAGTTCGCCCTTGGCGGCCGCGGCGACAAGGAGCTGTTCGACCCAGTGCTGCCACTGGCCGCGCAGGTCCAGGGCCTCGCTGCGGCGCGGGGTGGTGCCGGCCAGCTCGAAACCGGCCCGCACCACGACATCGGCCTCCAGGCTGTGCATCAGCGCGTGGGTGGCATCCACCAGGCGCTGCAACAGGCTGACGTCACTGGCCTCGGCCTGGCGGGTGATACGGCTGATGGCACGGGCGGCGGTCTCCTCCACCGCACGGGCCAGCACCTGCTTGCTCTCGAAGTGGAAGTGCAGCGCGCCGCTGCTCACCCCCGCCCGGCTGCTGATGGTGCTGAGCGAGGCCGCGACGAAGCCTTCCTCGGCGAACGTCTGGGCCGCCGCCCGCATCAGCAACTGTCGTGTGCGCGCGGCTCGCGCTTGCTGCACCATGGTGGTTCTCCCGATCGTGGGGGGTGCACCGCGGCGGCGTGCACGCCGCCGCCCGGATGCCCTGACCTGCTCCACTCCCCCGTGGACACTGCGACTGATCAACACTGCGAAAACTTCGGCACTACGGGACTTCGGGACCCGTACGGGACTGAGGGACTACGGGACCCGTACGGGACTACGGGACTTCGGGCTGCGGCACTGCGGCCGTACGGGACTACGGCACTGCGGCACTGCGGGACTTCGGCCGTACGGGACAGAGGGTCTCCGGGACTGCGGGACTTCGGCGGTACGGGACTTGGGATCTGCGGGGCTTCGGGGCTTGGGCGGTACGGGGCTTCGGGGTGTGGGCGGTACGGGGCTTCGGGGTGTGGGCGGTAGGGGACTGCGGGGTGTGGGCTGTGGGGGTCTTGGGGCGGCGGGGGCGGCCGGGACGGCCGGGGGGTGGCGGGCGGGGTTCTCGGGCGGCGGGGCGGGGGGGGTGCCGCTACTGCGGGGGGTTTCCGTGTTTGCGTGAGGGCAGGTCGGCGTGCTTGTTGCGCAGCATGGCCAGGGACTTGATGAGGACTTCGCGGGTGGCGGCGGGGTCGATGACGTCGTCGACCAGACCGCGTTCGGCGGCGTAGTAGGGGTGCATCAGCTCGGCCTTGTACTCCTTGACCATGCGGGCCCGCATGGCCTCGGGGTCCTGGGCGGCGGCGATCTGGCGGCGGAAGATGACGTTGGCCGCGCCTTCGGCGCCCATGACGGCGATCTCGTTGGTGGGCCAGGCGTAGGTGAGGTCGGCGCCGATGGACTGGCTGTCCATCACGATGTAGGCGCCGCCGTAGGCCTTGCGCAGGATGAGGGAGATGCGGGGCACGGTGGCGTTGCAGTAGGCGTACAGGAGCTTCGCGCCGTGGCGGATGATGCCGCCGTGTTCCTGGTCGACCCCCGGCAGGAACCCGGGAACATCCAGGAGGGTGACGATCGGGATGTTGAAGGCGTCGCACATCTGCACGAAGCGGGCCGCCTTCTCGGAGGCCTCGATGTCCAGGACCCCCGCCAGCGCCTGGGGCTGGTTGGCGACGATGCCCACGACCTGCCCGTCCAGACGGGCCAGAGCACAGATGATGTTGCGCGCCCAGCGCTCGTGGACCTCCAGATAGTCGCCGTCGTCGACGAGCTCCTCGATGACCTTGGTCATGTCGTAGGGGCGGTTGCCATCGGCCGGAACCAGGTCGAGCAGGATCTCGCTTCTCCGGCCGGGCGGGTCGGTGCAGGGCAGCGGGCAGGGCGCCTGCTGGTTGTTCTGCGGCAGCAGTCCCAGCAGGTAGCGGACCTCGGCCAGGCAGGTCTCCTCGTCGTCGTAGGCGAAGTGGCACACCCCGGAGGTCTCGGCGTGCACGTCCGCGCCGCCGAGCCCGTTCTGGGAGATCTCCTCGCCGGTGACCGCGCGGACCACGTCGGGGCCGGTGATGAACATCTGCGAGGTCTCCCGCACCATGAACACGAAATCGCTCAGGGCGGGGCTGTAGGCGGCGCCGCCCGCGCACGGGCCCAGCATGACGCTGATCTGCGGGATCACACCCGAAGCCCGGGTGTTGCGCTGGAAGATGCCCCCGTACCCGGCAAGCGCGGAGACGCCCTCCTGGATGCGGGCGCCGGCGCCGTCGTTGAGGGAGACCAGCGGCGCACCGGCCGCGATGGCCATGTCCATGATCTTGTGGATCTTCGTGGCGTGGGCCTCCCCGAGCGCCCCGCCGAAGATCCGGAAGTCGTGCGCGTACACGAACACCGTACGGCCCTCGACGGTGCCCCAGCCGGTGACGACCCCGTCGGTGTAGGGCCTCTTGGCCTCCAGGCCGAACCCGGACGCCCGGTGCCTGCGCAGCTGCTCGACCTCCTGGAAGGACCCCTCGTCCAGGAGCAGACCGATCCGCTCACGGGCCGTCAGCTTGCCCTTGGCGTGCTGCGCCTCGGTCGCCCTCTCCCCCGGTCCGGCGAGGGCCTGTGCCCGCACAGCGCCCAGCTCCACCGCCCTCGCGCGCGCGTCAGCAGCCGGCTGCGCGTCAGGCGCGGCGCTCTCCAGCACCGTCGTCATGGCCCTTCCCCTTCCTGCGCGTGCCCTCAAGGGGGCGTACCCCCGGGACACCACCAGCAGAATTCTAACAAACCGCCTGTGCGGTTTTCGTGGATGGAGTGGGGGGATGGCTGGTCACCACCCCCCGCCCGAGAACGCTCTCAGGACGCCTGCTGCCAGCTCTCGGGGGCCCTGTAGGCCGGTGCGTGCCACCGTCCGCGCCCCAGCACACGGGCACCGGTGTTGACCGATTCCCGGCCCTGCCCCCCGCCCGGGTGCGCGCCCGCGCCCGCCGCGGCCGCCAGCGACAGCAGCGTCACCACCACCGCCGCCAGCTCCTCCGCGCTGGCCTGGCCCCGCGTGATACGGATCCAGTCCGCGCCCGCCACATCCTCCACCGCTGCCTCCCTCACCCTCGGCCCGGCCCACGGGCCCCTCGGCCGCCAGCCCTCGCCCCCGGCCCGTGACCCCGGCCCGCCGGGCCCGGGCCCATACGGCTCCCGGCCCGCTCGGCCCCGGCCCAGCGCCACACGGACCCCGGCCCGCTCGGCCCTCGGCCCAGCCGGTCCTTGACCCTCGGCCCTTGGCCCAGTCGGCTCTTGGCTCTCGGCCCAGTCGGCTCTTGGCTCTTGGCTCTTGGCTCTTGGCTCTTGGCTCTTGGCTCTTGGCTCTTGGCTCTTGGCTCTTGGCTCTTGAACGATCACGGTCTCCCGTGCGGCTCGAGAAGTGCTCGTATCCGCCTCGCAGCCGCGCCCGTTGACGCTTTCGTCCCCGGTGAGGGATGCGTGGCTCCGCGTATCCGGCAGCGGTGGCCGGGGGGTGAGGCGGGGCGGCCTGGGGCCGGGGCCGGGGGGTGCGGGGCAGCCCTGCGGCCGGGGGGTGGCCGCAGGGCTGTGTGCGTCAGGGGGTGCAGGGGGCGGCCCTGCCCTGCCCCCGGGGTGCTTGCCTGGCCCTGTCCTCTCCCCCGCCCCCTGGGGGGTGTGCGCGGGCGGGGGTGGGCCCGGGGGCTGGGGACGAGGGTCGGGGGGCGGGGGCTGGTGTGTGTGCGGGGGGGGTGGGGTCAGGGGTGGAGGGTGACGGGGAGGGTGGCGTAGCCGTTGACGATGAAGGATTCCACCGGTTCGAGAGTGTCCACGGGCTGGGCCAGGCGGATGTCGGGGAAGCGTTCGAACAGGGCGGACAGGGCGACTTCGCCTTCGAGCTGGGCCAGCGGGGCGCCCAGGCAGCGGTGCACGCCGTAGCCGAAGCCCAGTTCCTCACCGCGGTCGGTGCGCCGTACGTCGAAGACGCCGGCGTCCTGGCCGACGTCGGCAGGGTCCAGGCCGGCCGCGGCGAAGGAGACCAGGATGGCCTCGCCCTGTCTGATGGTGATGCCGTCGAGTTCGATGTCCTCCACGGCAAAACGCATGGGCGGGTAGGCGGCCGGGTTGCGGGTGCGCATGGTCTCGGCGACCACATCGGCCCACCGCGCCCGCCCCTGGCGTACGTGGTCCAGCTGGGCGGGGTCGGCCAGCAGAGCCGCGGCCGCGTTCACGATCAGGGTGGCGGCCGTGTCGTGCCCGGCGGCGATCAGCAGATACAGGGTGCCAAGGAGTTCGGGCTCGCTGAGTTTCTCGCCCTGGTCGCGGGCCTGGATCAGCGAGCTGGTCAGGTCCTGCCCCGGGGTGCGCCGCTTGAGGGCGACCAGCTCGGCCATCATCTCAAAGGCGCGTTCGTTGGCCGCTTTCATCTCCGCTGCACCGGCGGTGGTGTCGAAGACGGTGTGCACCATCGCGCACAGCTCGTCCCGCGCCGCGGGCGCCACCCCGAACAGCTCGCAGATGATACGGGTGGGCAGCAGATCGGCGTAGGCGGCCCGCAGGTCCACCACCTGCCCCGCCGCCAGCCCCGCAAGCCCCTCAAGCAGATCCGCCGCGCACCGCTGCACCCCCGGGCGCATGGCCGCGGTGCGGCGCGCGGTGAACGCCCCCGCCGCAAGACGGCGCAGCCTGCGGTGCTCGGGCCCGTAGGCGGTGAGCATGTTCTCGTTGTACACCCACGTGTACAGCGGCCACTGCTCGGTGATCCGGCCCTCGATGAACTCCGGCCAGTGCCGGCGCGGATCCCGCGAGACCCGCGGATCAGCCAGCAACTGCTTGACGTAACGCGCCTTGACCACCGCCCACGCCGGCACCCCGCCCGGCAGCAGCACCGACACCGCAGGCCCCTGCTCCCGCAACCACGCCGCCTGACCGGCATGATGCCGCCCCCGGGTATCCAGCGCATACGGACACGCAGCCATCTCCATCAGCACACTCCATCCACTCGACACCACACACCGGACACCGGACACCGGACACGAACTGAGCACTGACCGAAGGACACACAACAACCGTCCAGCACAAGACGGCACGAACCCGCCACCACACCCCGACACCCCGCACCAGGCGCCATGCACTGCGCCGGACACCCGGCACACACCCGGCACACGCCGGACACGGACCCGGCACGGGCCAGGCACGGACCCGGACCCGGCACGGGCCAGGCATGGACCCGGACCCGGCACGGACCGGGCACGGACCCGGCACACGCCGGGCACGCACCAGGCACGCACCCAGTACGGACCGGGAACGCACCCGGCACGGGCCGGGAACGCGCCGGGCACGGGGCCGGGCATGGGCCGGGCGCGGTGTCCGTGCCGCCGCGGGCAGTGCCGCACCGGACACGATGCACCCGCTGCACGCTGCGGCGGTACCGCGCCTCCCCCCGGGGGGGGGTGCGCCGCGCACTCCCCCGGAGGGTCAAGAACCGTGCTGGGGGCCGGACTTGCTGCCCGCGGCTGCGCGGGCGACATCAGGAAAGCACCGGAACCAGCCACCAGCCAGCCCCAACCCCCCGGCCCGGCCCCGCACACCCCCAAGAACCCGCACCGCACGGCCCCCTGGGGAGGGATGCGCCTGGCACCGTGCCCCGCGAACCGGGGAAACCCTGACCCGCCACCGCCCGCAGGAACGGACCCCAGCCCGAAACAGACCAGTAGGAACCATGCCAAAGCCCCACCGAGCCGAGCCCCGCACCAGGCCGTGGCCCGTACCGGGGCCGGGCCGTGGCCAGCGCCGAGCCGGGCCGGGCCGTGGCTCAAGCCGACGCCAGGCCTCGGCCGGGGCCGTGCCCCAGACCGATGCGTGGGCCGGGGCCAGGCTGCGGCATAACCGGACCCGGGACCAGGCCGAAACCGTGGCCGTGGCCGTGGCTCAAGCCGAAACCGAGCCGGCGGCCCAAGTCAGGCCTCGGCCGGAGCCAGGACCGGGCCACGGCCGTGGCCGGACCCGGGACCAAGCCGCAACCGTGACCGTGGCCGTGGCCAGGGGTGGGGTCAGGGGTGGGGTCAGGGCAGGGGGACGGTGTCCTCCTGTTCCTGGTGCCGTCTCATCGCCTCCTCATACACCCACTCCCCGCGCTGCAGGGAGAAGTCCAGGCGGGCCAGCACCGCCGGGGAGGCGATCGCCGACATCAGATAGGAGTAGAAGTCCAGCACCCGCTCCTGCAGATCCTCACGGCCCGTCAGGATCCCCGACAGGACCTGCACCCCGGTGAACGCCGCCACGAACACCTTCACCACCCGCGCCAGATCGACATGCGGCAGGATCTCCCCGGCCGCCTTCGCCTTCTCGAACAGCTCGGTGGTGTGCGCCAGCCAGCCCTCGACCGGCACCCGCCGGTCCAGCAGATCCCTGGGCCCGCCCTGCTCCACGGTCAGACGCATACTGCCCTGCACGATCGGATCCCCGGTGCCCTTTTGCAGCAGCCGCGCAAGCAGCACCGCCTCATCGATGGACATCTGCAGATGCAGCTCATGCACCGGCACCGCAGGCAACCCGCCCACCTGCGCATCCAGCACACCCTGCGCCAGCTCCTCCTTCGAAGCGAAGTGGAAATACAGCGCGCCCTTGGTCAGCCCCGACCTCTTCAGGATCTCCGAGATCGTCGCCGCCTCATACCCCACATCGTCAAAGACCTCGGCCGCCGCCGCGAGAATCGCCTTCCGCGTACGAATCGCTCTCTCTTGCCGCGCCACAGGCGCACCTCCGCAACCCCCGCTGCACGGACCAGGACGGGCAGCCCCACAACCCGCACCCCACCCAAAGGGCAGAACACAGACCACAAGACCACCACACACCCCCCCACCCCAACCCCAACCGAAACCACAGCCGGAGCCAGAACCACAACCGCCAACACAGCCACAACCGAACCCGAAACCGCGGCCACAACCGAACCCGCAGCCACAGCCGGACCCGCGACCGCGGCCAGAACGACAGCCACAACCGAAGCCCCAGCCTGAGCCGCAGCGCGAACCGCGGCCAGAGCCGGAGCCGGAGCCGGAACTCCGCCTGCCCGCAGCCGCCCCGCGGCCGAACCGCCACAGCGGACACCACCACCTGCACGGGACCGGACAGCCCGCCAGGAGACGGGCCGGTGATACATGTCCGCCGCCCCCGCCCCCCGCCCGGAGACAGAGAACAGGAGTCAACACACCCCATAATAAAACCAGGCGAGCGGTTTTGCAACGATTCCCGATCACGGATACCCGGCACCACCGGCCCGTCCGTACCGCCCCCACCCGCCCCGGCCGGCCTTTCACGGGGTCAACTACCCCTGAAATATGCGCTTTTGCCACGGGACGCGGCTTCGAGAAGACCCTCCGAAACGTTTTACAAGAAACCGGGGGGTCCGTATCTTTGGTCTCCGCACCGTCGCACCGTCCTCATCGACTCGGCGTCCGTACGGGAGAGGTCCATGACCCTGCTGACCGTAAAGAACCACGCCCAGCACAACCTCGAGACGGCAGAGCGGAACACCCCCGCTCCCCCCGCCACCGCCCCCGGGCCGGACACCGGCCCCACCACCACGGCGGACACCCCCCAGCACAGCCCGGACAACGACCCGGACACAGAAACCGGAACCGGACCCACCAACACCACCAACAGCAGCAGCACAAAGAACACCAGCACTACGGGCACCACAGGCACTACGGGCAACACGGGCAACACGGGCACCACCGGCACGGACACCACCAGCACTACCAACACGGGCACGGGCACCACGGCTGCTCACCACACCGGGTCAACCAGCACCACGAAGACCCCGGAAACCAGCACCGCAAAAACCGGCACCACGGGCACGGACAACACAGGTACGGATAACACAGGCACGGGCAACGCAGGCACGAGCGCCGCGAGTTCAGACCTCACCGCCCGCAACGCCACCGATAACGGCACCACAGGCCACCACACCACGGGCCACGGCACCACAGACGACAGCACTACCGCCACCGGCACCGCCGACGGGAACAGTGCCGGTGGCCGGGACAGCGCCAGTGGCAGGGCCGAGGCCGGGACCAGCACTGGGGACAGCGCCGGGATCGATACCGGGACCAGGTACAGCGCTAGGCCCGGTACCGGAGACGGGACCAGGAGCGGGGCCAGCGCCCGAGTCGGGGCCAGTGCCGAAGCCGGAACCGGGGACAGCGCCGGGGCGGGTGCCGGGACCGGGACCGGGACCAGCGTTAGGGACAGTGCCGGGTACAGCGCTAGGGCCGCTGCCGGGGACGGTGCCGGGGCCGGGGACAGCGCCAGGACCGGGACCGGGGACAGCGTTAGGGACGGTGCCGGGGACGGGACCAGGACCGGAGCCAGTGCCGGAGTCGGGACCGGGGCCGGGGACGGGGTCGGGGTCGGGTCCGGGACCAGGGACAGCGCCGGTGCCGGTGCCGGAGCTGGGGACGACGTTGGGGACGGGACTGGTGCCGGGGACCTCGACCAGGACCCCGAAACCACCGCCACCATCAACGAACTCACCCGCCTCCTCTACGACGGCGACGACTTCGACCGCCTCCACACCCCCTGGCGCAACCTCATCTCCACCAACGAATTCCGCCCCCAGACAAACCTCACCCCCACCCAGCAGATCACCCGCTCCTACCAACGCCTCCACCACGTCAACAACACCGCAGGCCCCCACCCCCACACCCTCGCCCAAGACCCCCAACGCCTCGCCGCCATGCACGAATGGCTCGGCCCCGTCGACGGCGGCCTCACCTCCCTCGCCAGCATCCACTACAACCTCTTCCTCGGCACCCTCCTCGACCACACCCCCACCACCAACACCAACAGCGGCAGCGGCAGCGGGGGCAGTGACGGCGACGGCAGCGGCAGCGACGGTGGCAGCGGCGACAACAGCAGAGACAACCAAGACCGCCAGAACCGCCGAGACCGCGGAACCGGCAGACACGACGGACACGGCGGAATAGACGAACGCGACCGGTACGACGGACGCGGCCGGCACGACGGCTACGACAAGCACGACGGACACGACGGGAACCGCACGGACCGGCACGACAGGCACGAGGGATACGACGGGAACCGCAGGGACCAGGACCGGCACGACGGACACGAGGGACACGACGGGAACCGCAGGGACCAGGACCCGCGCGAGGGATACGGCCGGCACGACGGCTACGAGGCAGGCGAGGGGATCCGCAGGGACCAAGACCGCCACCAGAACGACCGGAACGACCGGCAGGCCCCCCACCCCGGCGACCTCACCCCCTACCTCCTCCTCGAACAAACAGGAACGTTTCTCTGCACCGAACTCGAACACGGCAACGACGCCGCCAACCTCCAGACCACCGCCGACTACAACCCCAAAACCGGCGGCTTCACCCTCCACACCCCCCACCCCGGCGCCCAGAAATTCATGCCCAACACCAGCCCCCTCGGCGGCCCCAAAACCGCCCTCGTCGCCGCCCGCCTGCGCACCCACGGCCACGACCACGGCGTCCACCTCTTCCTGGTCCCCCTCACAGGCCACCACCACCCCCACCCCCACATCACCACCCACACCCTGCCCACCCGCACCGGCCCCACCATCGACCACAGCCTCACCTCCTTCCACCACCTCCCCCTCCCCCCCACCGCACTCCTCCAGGCCCCCCACAGCCACCTCGACCCCCACGGCACCCACCACACCACCATCGGCAACCCCCGCAAACGCTTCCTGCGCACCCTCAACCGCGTCACCCTCGGCAAACTCTGCATGAGTGCCGCCTGCCTCGGCATGGCCCGCACCGCCCTCACCACCGCCATCACCTACGCCCACAACCGCCACATCGCCGGCCCCCACAAAAACCAGCGCATCCCCCTCACCGCCCACCGCACCCACCACCAACCCCTCCTCACCCACCTCGCCACCACCTACGCCCTCACCCTCCTGCACCGCACCACCCTCACCCAATACACCCACCACACCCAAAACCCCCACACCACCCCCCACCAACGCGACACCATCGAACGCCAGATCGCCCTCACCAAAGCCATCACCACCTGGCAATGCCGCACCATCGCCATCGAATCCCGCGAACGCTGCGGCGCCCAAGGCCTCTTCCCCTACAACAACCTCCTCGAACAACAACTCAACATCGAAGGCGGCATCACCGCCGAAGGCGACAACCTCGTCATCACCACCAAAGCCGCCTCCGAAATGCTCTTCAACCACCAACCCCCACCCCCCACCCCACCCACCCAACCCCACACCCCCCAAACCCCCTACCAACAAATCACCGACCCCCACCACCTCCGCAACCTCCTCCTCACCCTCGAAACCATCCACCAGCACAACGCCCGCACCGCCCTGCGCAACGCACCCCCCGGCAACCCCCTCAACCGCTGGAACCACGCCAGCACCCACGCCCTCGACATGGCCCACACCCACACCCACCGCCTCGCCGCCGACGCCTTCCTCACCACCATCAACAACACCACCCACCCCCCCACCAAACACCTCCTCACCACCCTCTACCGCCTCTACACCTACACCCAACTCACCCCCCACACCACCACCCTCCTCACCCACAACCAACTCACCCACACCCAAACCCAAACCCTCCCCACCGCCCTCACCAACACCCTCAACACCCTCACCCCCCACCTCAAAACACTCACCCAAGCCCTCCACACCCCACCCCAATACCTCACCCACATCCCCCTCACCCACCCCCACTACACCCACCACATCCCCACCCACACCACCCACACCCACCCCAACAACACCAACACCAACACCAACACCAGCCACGACAACGACATGAGCAACGACAACAGCACAGACAACGACAACAGCTACGGCAGCGGCGACCGCGACACCGGCAACAACGACCGCGGCCCCGGCAGCGACCGCAACAACAACGAAGCAGACAGCCACAGCCAAACCAACAACGGCAACAACAACCACGACACAGGAACAAGCACAGGCAGCAACGACGGCATGAGCAGCAGCACAGGCACAGTTGCAGGTGGCAGTGGTCACCGCTACGACCGCCACTACCTCCACACCACCAACCACCACACCACCCAACCCACCACCACCCACAACCCCACCCACACCACCACCCACCACTGCACCCACCCCGACTGCCTCACCGACAACACCCACTGCATCACCCCACCCACCCCCACCACACAAACCACCCACTAACCCCACCCACCAACCCGCATCCACCACAGGCCACAACACACAGACCACCACCCACCCACAACCCGCACCCCGCAACCCCGCAACCACCCCCACCAGGCCGCGGCGCACGAGGGACGCCACGACCACCACACCAGCACCGCAGCACCGCAGCACCGGCACCCACAACACCCGGCAGCCCCCACCCACACCTGAGGGCCACCAAACACGTAACCACCAACAACAACAGCCAAGCCGAGACAACGAATGGGCCAGCAGCGAACAACCCCCACAGATTGAAGAGGTGGATAGGGCCTTCGAGGCACGCGAAGGACTGGACATCCTGACACCACCGATGGGAGCCGGTGGCGGTGGCAGGGGCCGAGTCACGGGGTTCGATGTTGTAGATCCCGTTGTTCTGCGCGTTGACCATGTCCGCCATGTCCTGCCTCAGCGGCGGCCTCGCACCGCGCTGCACCATTTGGGCCTGGAAGCCCGCGAGCGGAAACTGCTAGGGCGTGTATCGAAAGTGCTGGTCGTCGGCATGGCGCCGCCCAAAAATGACATGCGGTCTTCGCCGGATCGTGCTGGAATCGATCCCTATGAATGATCACTTTCTCGATGAAGCCGACTTGACGGACAGGATGGAGCGGAACCTGGCGGAACATGCCTGCCATCTGCACCGGAGCATGTCCGGTGCGACCGTCATGGAGACCGGTGACCTCCTGGTCGCGGACAGCGGCCTGGACGATGACACGTTCAACATCGTCGCCGCGGCCCGCTTCAAAGTCGGCGACGCCGCGGCCCGCATCTCCGAGACCGTCGGGACGCTGGCCGGCACCGGCCGCGGTTTCTCCTGGTGGGTGGGACCTGCATCGACACCGACAGACCTCACCACCCGCCTGGCAGCAGTCGGCCTGCCGGTGTCCGAGCGTGAGACGGCCATGTGGGCTGAGCTGGACGACACCCTGTCGATTCCCTCTGTCCCAGGTCTCGACATTCGAACGGTGACCACACCCGAGCAGCTCGCCGACTACGCCACCGTCCTCGCCGCGAACTGGAATCCACCCGCCGCAACCGTCCGTGACTTCTTCGCCCGTGCTGCTTCCCAGGCGCTGGCCGCGACCTGCCCCGCCCGGTACCTGGTGGGCTACGTGGAGAACCGTCCGGTCTGCTCCGCCGAGGTGTTCCACCACGCGGGAGTCGCCGGCATCTACAACATCTCCACTCTGGCCGCCCACCGCCGGCGCGGCTACGGCGGAGCCATCACGCTCGCGGCGCTTCACGCTGCCCGCGAGCGAGACCATGACATCGCGGTCCTTCAGGCATCGGCCGACGGCGAGCCGGTGTACCGCCGCCTGGGGTTCCGCGCCTGCGGCCAGTTCGTCGAACACGCCATCAACACCTGACCCTCCACGACTCCACGGACATCCGTCCGCCGTCCCTGATTGAGCTGTTCACAGCCATTCATCGATGGTTGTTACGAGGACAGTGGCCTCGTAACGGCCCGCAAGTTTGTCGTATCTCGTGGCTACAGCCCGGTTCCTTTTGAGGCAGTTGATGCCGCACTCGACGGCATGCCGAGCCTTGTAGTCCTCGGCGTCGAACCTGGGCGGCCGACCACCGAGGGGACCGAGCTTCTTGCGGTTGCGTGCCTGGTCGGCCTTGTCCAGAATGATGCGGCGGATGTCGCGACGGCGCAGGTAGCCGCGGTTCCGGCGGGAGGCATACGCCTTGTCCGCGCGGGCCAGGTTGGGTCGGCCGCGTGGCCGACCCGGCCCGAGGCGGGGCACGCGGACCTTCTTCAGTACGGGCTCGAACTGCGGCGAGTCGCCGCGCTGCCCGGCGGCGGGACTGGAGCCGAATAAGGATCCGCTGCCAGGTGCCGTTGCGCTGCCACCGACTGAAAAAGTCGTAGACCCGGCTCCATGTTCCGTACTGGACGGGCACGTCCCGCCACGGCACACCAGACCGTACACGGAACCGTATGCCGTTGATCAACTGCCGGTGCGGCCAGACAAGGGGCCACCCCACTCTCGCGCCGGCCAATGTCACCGGTCGGCGTAGCGATGGCGATCCTGTGTACCTCCGCGGGGGACGTTCGACGGGCGACTCGTCCCTAGCCTGGGCGTAGTCGCCGTCCGCGTTCGGGCGCCTGGTCATGCGCCGTATGGGTTAAGAGCGTCGGTAGGCAGGTGCTCCAGCTGGACACGTTCCCCGATGTCGTACTTGTCGGCCAGTTCCAGCAGCACATCGAGGACGGCGTGATCTTCTAGTGCATACCCGGTCGAGTCGAAGACGGTGCGCTGGCTGCGTAGTGCCCGTGCCCGCATGGGTGAGGCGAGCAGGCTCGGTAGGTCCGGGCCGATCTCCGCCATGCTCAGCCTCTGGCATTCGCCTTCTTTGCGGGCCTGCTCGAGGTGGTCGGGGACGACTGTGGCGGAGCGCAGCAAGTCTAGTGGCAGTTCAGTTTTTCCGGGCAGGTCGGCACCGACGGCGTTGATGTGAGCATGCGGTGTGAGGTGCGTGGCCTCAAGCACCGGTCCGCCGTCGACGGGGACTGAAGTGGCCGTGCAGATGATGTCGGCGGCTTCCTCGATCTCCTGCGGTGCTGCGACGCGGACGTTGAGCCCGAGGAAGGCGGTTCGTTCAGCGAAGCTAGCGCAATGCACGGGGTTGCTGTCATGCACGAGGACTTGGGAGAGGCGGAAGACCCGCGCGAGTGCGTGGAGCTGGGTGACGGACTGTGCTCCCGCGCCGATCAGTCCGACCGTGCCGCTGTCCGGGCGAGCGAGCAGCCGACTGGCTACAGCGGAGGCCGCGCCCGTGCGGACCGCGGTCGGCAGCACGCCGTCGCACACCGCGGTGAGATGCCCGCTGGTGTCGTCGAAGCGGGTGAGCGCGGCAAGGATGGTGGGCAGGGATCTTGAGGTCGGGTTAGCCGGTGTGTAGGCCACCGTCTTCAGGGTGAGGCAGCGCCCTGAGTCATGGTGCGGCATCCACTCCAGGACGCCGGTGCCGCCCGGGCAGCGCCGTACGCCGGCGCGGGCGGGCGTTATCGTCCCCTCCTGGTGGGCGAGGAGGAAGGCCTCCTGTAGGCGCTCTATCACCAGGTCCATGAGTTCATGGCGGCCGTGGAGCCGGATGAGCTCGTTGAGGTCGTCCTGGGTGATGACGAGGGTTTCGAGCCGCATACGGTCCCCCCTTCCGCTAGGCATAAGGGGCGAGGTACACCTGTTGAAACTATCTTCGTTGCTCATAGGCGGCAATTCGTGAGAAGACAGCCACGGCCTCTTGTCTGCGAGGAACTCATGTCGACCGTTGACGGCCTGTCCGAGCTGGATCAGCACCGCGAGCGCAACACCGATGAGGCGGCCGTGAAGGCAGTGCGGGACCGGCTCACAGAAGCCGGCGTGGAGTATGTGTACTACCAGACGGTGACGCTCACCGGCCGGGTGATCGGCAAGGTGGTCCCCGCTCGGCATCTGGTGCGCAGCCTTGAGGGTGGTGTGCAGCTGCACCGCACCGGGCTGGTGGACCTGCTGACCGATCGGCGCGGCACACTCCTGGGCGGCGGTTGCGGGGCGACCGAGTTCACGGCCATGCCCGACCTGGACACCTTCGCCGTACTGCCCTGGGACACTCGGACAGGTCGGTTCTTCTGCCGTCTTTACGTACCCGGTCACACTCTTGGAGGCGCCGGCGGACGGGCTCTGGCCACCGACCCGCGCGGCAACCTGCAACGCGTGCATGCCGCTTTCACCGCGCGGACGGGACTGGAGGTGCGTAGCGGCTGCGAGCCCGAGTTGTCCTGGAGCGGGCCAGGACTCGAGCCTCGCTTCCGGCCACACACCAGTCCCGCTTACCACATCGACCATCTTGAGCGGTATCGGCCCATCTATCAGAAGGTGATCGAGTACGGGCAGGCGCTCGGGCTGGACATGATCGAGGGCGACTACGAGGATCCGGGGCAACTCGAGCTGAACTGGATGTACGACCACGCGGATCGCACTGCCGACCGGCTCATCGTGCACCGGCAGATTTGCAGGCAGGTCGCTCGCGAGTTCGACGTGTCCGTCAGCTTCATGCCCAAACCCGCCGACGACAGGAAAGGCAACGGCTGCCATCACAATCTCAGCCTGTGGCGCGGTGAGGACAATGTGCTGGCCGACCCTCGGACCACGCGCTTGCATCTCACTGATATCGGCCGGTACGCCGTCGGCGGCATTCTTGCTCACACACCTGCCATGGCCGCGGTCATGGGGCCGACTGTCAACTCCTACAAGCGATACTGGCACGCGGGCCAGTTCGCGCCCACGCACGCGGACTGGGGAATGGACAACAAGACGTGCACGGTCCGTGTGTCGGCCAACGGGCGGCTGGAGTTCAAGCTGCCGGACGCCATGGTCAACCCGTACCTCTCCCATGCCGTCCTCATCGCCGCCATCAGCGACGGCATCAAGAACCAGACCGACCCCGGCCCCGCCCGGGAGGGCGACGGCGAGATGCCTCGAGACTGCCGACCCACCGCGGTACCGCTGACACTGGGTGACGCGTTGGAGAAGTTCGCCGCCGATCCGGTCGTCACCGGTGCCCTCGGGCCCGAACTCACCGAGCTGTACCAGACGGTCAAGGCCGATGAGTGGGCCCGCTTCTGTGGCAGTGTCACAGACTGGGAACGGGCGACGTACGGCAACGATGGCTGCTGAACGGACCCATGGCCGGTGCCGCGTAGGGTCCGACCCATGGCTGACACTGAACTGACGACGCTGCTCAGCGTCCTGAACAGCAAGCGCAGGCACATCCAGGACATCCTGGAGGGGCTGGATGAAGAGGCGCTGCGGCTCCGCCGCCCGATCAAAGTTGCCGAGCGCGAGGTAGCGGTGCCCGGTGGCGTACCTTGAGAACCCCACCCGGGCCGGTGACAATGCGGCTGACCGCCGGTGCAGATGCCGCCACCGGCTAGGTTACTGGGTCCCGACAGGCCGCCGAGTCATACATCCACCAGCCTTTGTGCGTACCGATGTGCGACATGTTCCCCGCCTTGACCTGAACCCCGATGCGACACCCGGATACCCGGGCACCCGGACACCCGGTCACCTGGGTCCGCCCAGGCGCAGCGGTCGAGGCACGCCCCCGAGACATACGCCGCCGCGCTCGGCTGCTTCGACGTAGGGAACCCGGCCGACCCCGCTTGGTCCGGGTCCGGGTCCGGGTCCGAGTCCGGGCCAGGGGACGCACGAACGCTCCCCCCAACAGACCGGATCGCGGCGGTCCGCTGTTACACAACGATCATTGAGTGCGTCGGATCGGCCTCGGCATACTCAGGAATCCGGGGGCGAACGCGTACCCGAACGCACCCCGTGCGGTGGGGGCTTCGCCCACCGATCCACTCCTGACCAGGGACCATCTTGCGAAAAAGATCAACGCGGGCGTACGCCCTCGTCGCCGCGGCCTCGGTCGCGCTCACGGCGGGCTTGACCGGCCCGGCGTCGGCGGGGACCGACGGCCCGGAGACGGCCTTCCCGGCCAAGGCCAAGAACGTGAAGTCGAGCGGCCGGTCCGTTACCACCGTCACCCTCATAACCGGCGACCGGGTCCTCGTGGATTCCCGCGGCCGGGCCGACGGCATCCAGCGGGCGAAGGGCCGGGAGGACATGCCCTTCTTCACCGAGACCCGGAACGGCCGTACCTATGTGGTGCCGCGCGACGCCAGGCGGCTGATCGCCGACGGGACGCTGGACCGGCGGCTGTTCGACGTCACCGGGCTCGCCACGTCGGAGAGCCAGAAGGCGCACCGGGCCGGGCTCAAGGTGATCGTCGGTTACCGTGGCTCGGCCGCCAAGTCCGCCCGCTCCGAGGTGCGTTCGTCGGAGGGCACCACGCTCCGGCGGACCCTGTCGGTCCTGGACGCCGACGCCGTCACCAGCGCCGGCACCGCCACGCACGACGGCACGGGCGCGCTGTGGGACGCCCTGACCAGCCGACGCGATGACGGCTCGGCGGCCAAGGCGTCCGGCATCGCGCGGATCTGGCTGGACGGCGTACGGAAGGCGTCGCTCGACCGCAGCACCCGTCAGATCGGTGCTCCGGCGGCATGGGCCCGTTCCTACGACGGTACCGGTGTGAAGATCGCCGTCGTGGACACGGGGATCGACGCCACCCACCCGGACCTCGCGGGCAAGGTGGTGGCGGAACGCAACTTCAGCCGTTCCCCGGATGCCAAGGACCGCAGCGGACACGGTACGCATGTGGCATCCACGGCGGCCGGTACGGGAGCCAAGGACGCCCGGTTCAAGGGCGTGGCGCCCGGTGCCGAACTCATCAACGCCAAGGTACTGGACGACAACGGCGTCGGTGACGACTCCGGGATCATCGCGGGGGTCGACTGGGCCGTCTCCCAGGGTGCCGACGTCATCAACATGAGCCTGGGCAACACCGACACCGCCGGGATCGACCCGATGGAAGCCCAGGTCAACAAGGTCTCGGCGGAGAAGGGCGTCCTGTTCGCGGTGGCCGCGGGCAACAGCGGGCCGGGGCGGGGCACGGTCGCGTCCCCGGGCAGCGCCGACGCGGCGCTGACGGTCGGCGCCGTCGACGACGACGACCTGATCGCCGACTTCTCCAGCGCCGGGCCCCGTACCGGGGACGGGGCGGTCAAGCCCGACCTCACCGGGCCGGGCGTGGCGATCACGGCGGCCGCGGCGGCGGGCACCGGCGGTCAGAGCCCTCCCGGGTACACCACCAAGGACGGCACCTCGATGGCGACCCCGCACGTAGCGGGCGCCGCCGCGATCCTCAAGCAGAAGAATCCCGCATGGACCGGCACCCAGCTCAAGGCCGCCCTGACGGGATCGGCGGAGGGCGGCTCCGCCACGGTGTTCCAGCAGGGCGCGGGGCGGCTCGCCGTCGACAGGGCGATCGACCAGACCGTCGTCTCCGAGCCGGTCTCCGTCAACCTGGGCACCCAGGCCTGGCCGCACACCGATGACACGCCCGTCACCCGGCAGGTGACGTACCGGAACAACGGCACCGCCGACGTGACGCTCGACCTGTCGCTGGCAGAGCCCACCGGCGGGGACGGCAAGCCGGCCCCGGAGAAGTTCTTCACTCTCGACGCACGGCGGATCATGGTCCCGGCGGGCGGGACCGCCGCCGTGGGCCTGACGGCCGACACCCGCCTCGGGGGTGCGGTCGACGGTGCGTACTCCACCACGGTCGTCGCGTCCGGCGAGGGCCAGAGGGTGCGCACCCCGGCCGCGGTGGACCGGGAGAGCGAGTCGTACGACGTCACGTTCAGGACCGTCGGCCGGGACGGCGGCAACGCCACCGGCTGGCACGCCGATCTGAAGGGTTACCGCGACTCCGCGGCGGGCCAGCGGTTCTTCCCGGACCTGTCGTCGGGTACCACCAAGGTGCGCCTGCCGCGCGGCACCTACAGCCTCGCGGCCGACATGCTGGTAGACCCGGCGGCCCCGAAGAAGGGTGCCGACCTGATCAGTGTTCCCGAGCTGAAGGTGACCGGTCCCACCACCGTCACCCTCGACGCCCGGACCACCCGGCCCGTGAACGTGAAGGTGCCGGACACGGCCGCGCGTTCCACCCGTGCCGGGATGCTGTACAGCCTGAACACGCCCGAGATGTTCCTCATCGAGGGGGGCGAGTTCAGCAGCTTCGACAACCTCCGCACCGCGTACCAGGGCCCGAGGATGGCCGACGGCGTCCTCGCCCAGCAGTGGTCCGGCCACTGGGAGCGCAACGGCACCGAGTACAACATCCTCACCGGCGGCCCGGTCCGTGAGCTGGCCACCGGCTTCGAGAAGACGTACACGGTCAAGGACATGGCCCTGGTGAAGGCGAGGGTCGGGTCGTCCGTGGCCGGTGCCGACGGTGCCCTCGCGGCGCACGGCATGCTCGACTACGGAGGCGGCGTCGAGCCCCTCTACACCGTGCGTTCCGCACCGGGGACGAGGAAGGTGTACCTGTCCACGGAGGACGGGGCGTCCTGGAACATCGTCGCGGGCATCCTCGGCGCGGCGGACCAAGACGGCAGACGCGGCTTCGACTCGAGCTTCGACCTCGGCGGGTACCAGCGGTTCGCGGCGGGAAAGACGTACACGGAGACCTTCAACGTCGGTGCGCTGGGGCCGCGGATGGGCGCGGACGAGGGGATCGTGCGCGACGGCGACGACATCTACGGTGCGTTCCCGCTGGTCAGCGACGGCGCGGGCCACTCCGGACTCGCCGAGTACACCGACGCGAAGACCACCATCCACCGCGACGGGCGGCTGTACGCCGAGAAGGATGCCGCCATCGACCAGGGGCCCTTCAGGCTGACGCCCGATTCCGCCGCCTACAAGGTGCAGACCACGATCCACCGCGACCCGTCGGTCAACCGCACGGGAACCCGGATCGACGCGTCCTGGACCTTCACCTCGGCCACCGCTGCCGAGCCGACGCGGCTTCCCGTCTCCACGGTCCGTTTCCTGCCGCGCCTCGCGCTGGACTCCACCGTTCCGGCGGGCGCCACGCAGACCGTTCCCGTCGAGGTGCAGGGTGCGGCGGCCGGCGCCGCCCTCAAGTCGCTGCGCGTCCTGGTGTCGTACGACGGCAGGAAGTGGCTGCCCGCTCCGGACAAGGCGGGCGGTATCACCGTACGCGGACCGGAGAAGGGCAAGGCGGTCTCGCTGCGGGCCGTCGTCACCGACAAGAGCGACAACGAGTCTACGGTCACGATCCACAACGCCTACTTCGGCAAGTGAGACACCACCGGGGCCGACCCCGACGAGGCCCCGCGCGGCCGCGTACGGGACTGCGGCTCCGCCGGGTGGCACACGGCCCGGGGTGAGAGGGACGAGCGCGGCCCGCCGGAGCGATGGCTCCGGCGGGCCGCCGCTCTGTTGCCGCCGACGTAGGGAGGGTGCTCTGTCGCCACCCCCAAAGGGGCTTGCCCCGTGGCGGTTTGGCGTGTGCCCCTGGTCAGCGTGCCGGGGCTCGGGCCGGGCGAACGGAGCAGCGGGCCGGGGCCAGACGCTCGTCCTGTCCGACCAGGCTGACGGGCGGTGCCCCCTGCGCGTGCGCCGCGTACGCGGCCGTGCAGACGAGTTGGTCGCGGGCTGCCGCGGTCAGCCGCCGCACCCGCAGGTTCAGTTTGACCTCGACGGTTGCGCGGCCTTCCACGACCCGTTGTGCGGTGGACGCCGCACGGGGCAGCGAGGGGTCGTTGCGCAACCCGGCCCGCCGTTCGGCCTTGCTCGGACCGTCGAGTTGGGCGGTGACGGCTTTCAGGGGAGAGAGCGTCGCGTCCAACTCCTCGCTGTCCGAGGGCGGACCGCCGCTGCGCCACGGTACGTCGACGATCCGAGGCACGGGCAGCAGTTCGCCGTCGGGAGAGAAGAAGAACAGCAGCAGCCGTGTCTCCCGCGGGGGCAGCAGGTCACCGAAAGCGGGCCTGCCCGCCTCGACCACCTCGGTCTCCTGGATGCCGCAACCGGTGAGCGGCCCCCCGGCAAGGGTCAGCAGCACCGCGACGCGGACTGCCCGGCCCGCACGGAACGCCCGCACCCTCACGCGGTGGCCTCCGTCCGGTCGGTGTCGTTCCCCGGTGCCCCCCTGTACGCGGCCGCGCCCCCGTCCGCCGCACCGACCCCGGGGGCGGGCCCGCCGAGGGGCAGTTCCACGGTGAACAGGGCGCCGCCGCCGGGTGCGTTACGCGCCCGGATCGTGCCGCCGTGGAGCCGGACGTTCTCCTGGGTGATCGCGAGGCCGAGGCCGCTGCCCGACGAGCGGGAGCGTGCGGAGTCCGCCTTGTAGAAGCGGTCGAAGACGTGCGGCAGCACGTCGTCCGCGATGCCGGGGCCTTCGTCCCGCACCTCGACGAGCAGAACGCCCGCGCGGGCCGACAGCCGTACGGTGACCGGTTCGGCGCCGTGGTGCAGGGCGTTACCGACGAGGTTGGCCACGATGACGTCGAAGCGGCGCGGGTCGAGGCGGACGCGGATGCCTTCGGGCAGCTCCGTACGGACCCGGTCGTGCCACTTCCGGTCGGACAGGGTGCTGCGCACGGCCTCCGCGGCGTCCACCTCGTCGGTGTTCAGTTCCGCCACGCGGGCGTCGAAGCGGGACATCTCCATGAGGTCCTCCACAAGGACGGCCAGCTTGCCGGTTTCGGCGCTGATCAGACGCACCGCCCGGGCGGTGTCCGGGTCGAGTGTCCCGGCGTCCTCGTCCAGGACGTCCGTGACGGCGAGCATCCCGGCGAGCGGGGTGCGCAGTTCGTGCGAGACGTCCGAGGCGAAGCGCCGGGCGCGCACCCCGGCGTCCCGCAGCTCCCGTACGGAGTGTTCGAGGCGGGCGGCCGACGTGTTGAATGTCCGGGCCAGGTCGGCCATCTCGTCCCTGCCGCGCACGGTGATACGGGTGTCGAGCTGCCCACCGCCCATGGAGTGCGCGGCGCGCCGCAGTTCGCGGACGGGGCGCAGGACGCTGCGCGCCGCGAACAGGGCAGGCACCAGGGCCACGGCAAGGCCGGGCAGCGCTCCGTCGCGGGCGGCGGTCACCAGTGCGTCGATGTCGGTCTCCTCGTTCACCATGGGCATCACGGCGTAGAGGACCAGTCCGCTGGGGACCGCGCGGCCGCCCGCGACGACCCGTGTCATCACCGGCATCCCGATCGTCAGATACGCGTCCCCGCCCTTGACGACCCGTTGGAAGGTGCCGCGCGGCGACGTGCGCGCGGAACGGCGCAGCTCCGCGGTCAGCACGCCGGAGACGACCCGGTCGCCCGAGGAGACGCGTACCGATCCGTACTCGGCGAACACGATCCACGGATGGGGTTTGGAGCGTGCCGCGATGTCGTAGAGCTGCCATCGGACCCCTTCCCGGTCCAGGGGCAGGCCGGGGACGAACCGTTCGACCTCTTCGCGGAAGGAGGCGACGGCCGTGTCCTGGGCGCGTTCGAGGACGGCGCTGCGCGCCTCGCGGTAGGTCAGCGCGGCGGTGGTGACCGCGCTGACGGCGGCCACCAGCAGGAAGGCGAGCACCAGCCGGGGGCGTACCCCGAAAGCGGCTGCCGCTCCCGGTATCCTCACAGCGGGCCGAAACGGTAGCCGAACCCCCGCAGGGTTTGGATGTACCGAGGGCTGTCGGACCGGTTCTCGATCTTGCTGCGCAGTCGGCGTACGCAGGCGTCCACCAGGCGTGCGTCGCTGTGGTAGCTGTGGTCCCACACTGCTTCCAGGAGCCGTTGGCGGCTGAAGACCCGGCCCGGATCCGCGGACAGGAACAGGAGCAGCTTCAGCTCGGACGGTGCCAGGGCGACCGGCTGGCCCGACTTGGACACGGTGTGCCCGGCTCGGTCGACGTCGAGGTCACCGTGGCGTTCGACGGCGGGCCGCGGGCCGCCCGGGGCTTCGACGCCGCGCAGCACCGCGCGTATGCGGGCCTCGATGACCGCGGTACGGGCGGGCTTGACGACGTAGTCGTCCGCTCCCGCGTCCAGGCCGACGACGATGTCCACGTCGTCGCCGCGCGCGGTGAGCATGATGATCGGCAACTGGCTGGTCCTGCGTACCCGGCGGCACACCTCGACGCCGTCCATCCGGGGCAGCATCAGGTCGAGCAGCAGGAGATCGGGGCGGAACGCGTCGAGTGCTTCCAGACCGGCCTCGCCGGTCGCGGTGGCGAACACCTCGTGGCCGCGCCTGCGGAGCCCCAACTCGACGCCGTCCCGTACGGACGGGTCATCTTCGACAAGGACGACGCGTGGCATGCCGGTAGCTCCAGGCCCTGGGAGGAGGTGGAAGGGAGGAAGAGGGTACGGGGGGCGTATGAGACGGCCTCGTCGTGGACGTCATGGCCCGACGCGGCGAGCCCTGCGAAGCGCTGAGCGTGTTCCTCTCCCGCCTTCCTCCCCTGCCTGCCCCCGAGTTCCGCCCGGTCGGCGCCTCTCCTGGCGGGAGCATAATCGAGCACGCCGTACGGAGTCCCGTTCGAGCGGCTCCGAACCGTTGGGGCCCAGCGGGCCCTTGCGGCACCACGGCCGTCAGGGGCCGCCTTGATCCAAGCAAGGCCCATGCGGGGTCTGAGCAGGCTGTTCCCGGGTGGCACCCGGGCGAGGACGGCCTCGACATATTGGCCTAGACCTATTGTGCGGCGGTGTCCGTGCCGGTACGTTCATGCTCGGCTGCGCAGCCCAGCACGTCGAGCACGTACCGCACCACATCGCATCGTCGGACACTCCGCCGAGGCATCTCGGCGTCTTCGGGAGGACATGCCATGTACCGTCGCGCAGCAGCCGCTCTCACCACCGCCGCCACCGCCGCAGTCCTCGCGCTCGGCTTCGCCGGTACCGCCGAGGCCGCCCCGGGCCCCGGTTTCTACGCACGCAGCCACCACGCCTCGTACGCCGACTGCCAGGCCACGGGCCAGGCCGGATACCGGATCTGGGGCCCGATCTTCTTCTGCGAGCCCCTCAGCTCCGCCAGACCGGACGTCATCGTCCTCTGGGTCCGCTACTGACAAGAACGGGTGGTCCCGGCGAGCACGCCGGGGCCACCCGCACCCATCCCGTGCGGACCGCGGGTGGCATGCCCCACCAGTTCGGGTGCACGAAGACCAGGGCGTCGAGGGTCGCCACCTCCGCCTGATGAAGCGCCAGCTGCGCGTCGTGGGCGCCCGCGCCGGACCGGACGGCTTGCGCTCGGGTGAGCCGGCGGCTCAACCCCCAGGTGCATGCCGTCCCGGACCAGCACGCGAACGGTGCCGTCGCGGCCAGTAATGGCACGGCCCCGCTGTCCGTGCTGCTCCAGGTTTCCGGCTCGTAGAAGTTTCTCTTGGTCGTACAGGGCTGCTTTTACTCACCCTCCAACAGCCCCTGCTGGACAAGTAGTTGACGTGTCATATAGAAAGATGACACGTCAACCATACTGGTTCGGGCACGCCCCGTACTCCTTGAGGAGACCTCCATGACCACGTCGCCGAAGGCCGGCCTCGAAGCCCTGCTGACCCCTGAGGAGAGCGTCCTGGTACTGATCGACCACCAGCCGTACCAGTTCGCCAACCTGCACAGTCACGAGCCGATGATGGTCACCAACAACGTCGTGGGCCTGGCCAAGGCGGCCAAGGGCTACGGCGTCCCGACGATCCTGACCACGGTCGTGGAAGAGCGCGGGGGCCTGTTGATCCAGCCGCTCCAGGACGTCTTTCCGGACCAGAAGCCGATCAACAGGACCTTCATCAACACCTGGCAGGACCAGGTCGTCGTGGACGCGGTGAAGGCCACCGGACGCAAGAAGCTGATCATCGCCGGGCTGTGGACGGAGATCTGCGTGGCCATGCCCGCCATCCAGGCGGTGGGCGAAGGCTTCGATGTCTACGCCGTCACCGACGCTTCCGGCGGCGTGTCGGCCGAGGCCCATGACATGGCCGTGCAGCGCATGATCCAGGCGGGGGTCGTGCCGATCACCTGGCTGGCCGTGATGGGCGAGTGGCAGCGCGACTGGGCCCGGACGGACCGCATCACGCCGGAGGACCAGCTCGCGGCCCTGGAACACACGGGTGCCACCGGGATAGCGACGGTCTGGGAGCAGCAGCTCCTGAACACCCCGGTCGCCCAGACGGCTTGAGCGTGACGGCCGGGGGCACCGGGGCGACCCGATGCCCCCGGCCCCTCCTGCCCCGGCCGCCCTGCCGCGCGGCACGCTCCCGCCCGGCACGCTGACGCCCCCGACACCCAGCCGGGTCCGATGACACGTCAACCGGTTCATTACACTCGCCCTCGTGACCGATGGAGTGAACTGGCTGACGGCAGAGGAGCAGCACGCGTGGAGGAGTTTCGTCCGCCTGCATGAGCGGCTCATCGGCCGCCTGTCGCATCTGTTGCTGACGGAATCCCAGCTGACGGCCACGGATTACGCGGTCCTGGTCAACCTGACGGACGTCCCGGAGGGCCGTCAGCGGTACCAGGACCTCGCCCGGTCGCTGGAGTGGGAGAAGAGCCGGATGTCCCACCACCTGGCACGGATGATCCGGCGGGGTCTCGTGGTGCGGGAGGAGTGCGGGGATGACGGGCGCGGCGCCTTCGCGGTCATCACCGATGCGGGACGCGAGGCCATCACCGCAGCCGCTCCCCTGCATGTGCAGGCCGTCCGCTCCCTCTTCCTGGACCACCTCACCGCCGCCGAACTCCGCACCCTGGCCGAGGTCTCCGTCCGCGTGGTGAAGAAGCTGGACGACGCCTGAACGGAGGGCGCCGACCCGCCCGAGGTGAGTCGAGTACTACTGGAACAGAGTTCCCGCTACCGCGAACTGGTCGTCGGGTACGACCTGGACAAGAAGACCCAGTGCGCAATCCGCAACAGCGTCCACGGCGCGCGGTACGGCCGATTCCGCACGGTGCGGCACGCTGTGCGCTTGCCGGTCCGCGAGCGCGCTGTGAAACTCCCGAGGTGCGCTCTGCGGGGCACGGACCGGAGCCCGGCCCGTTCTCCACTGATCGGTTCCGCTCACAAGGACGACCAACCAGGAGAGCAATCCCATGTTTCGATCGAGACTCCGGCCGCTGCTGCTCGGCCTGGTCACCGCTGCCGCCGTGTTGGGCACCACGCAGGCATCCGCGACGGTGACCGGAACCCCGGCTTCGACCGCGGGCGGCAACAAGGCCCCCAATTACTGGTCCTGCACCGTCCCGTCGGGTTACACCTACGTCTCGGTGACGGTCACCAATTCCTGCTCCACCATCGGTACCCGCCCCTACTACGACGTGGTGAAGCCCAGGACGGGCCTGTGGGCCTGCACCGTCCCGCAGGGGTTCACCTACACCGAAGCGAGGAGCACCCTGTCCTGTTCCACCATCGGGACCGGCTACATCTACCTTCTCCAGGCGGTGTGAGCCCGGCCCACGGACCTCCTCGCCCGTCGCCGTGTTGAGAGCGGGTGGACCGGCGTCCCGCACGGCCCTGTCGGGGGCGTGCGGGACGTCGTCGTGCACTGCGTACGGAACGGTCGGCGCTCCGAAGGCGAGAGTGACATCACGTCACAACAGCCCGCCTCCCCGCCCGGCCGGCCTCTGCGGTGCTCGCGACCGCACGGAGACCGACCCGGGGATGCTCAGAGAGTGCCGGTGATGGCGATGGAACCGAAGTTGCCGGTGACACCCCCGGTGGCGACCGGGAGGGTCGGGGCCCAGGTGCGGTCGGTGTGGCGGATGGTGTGCAGGAGGCGGTTGTCGGATGTGGTCACGGCGACTTGCAGTTCACCGTCGACCGTGCCCGCGCTCACGGACTTGGCCTGGACGCCGCCGAGCTGGTCGGTCAGCTCACCGAACCGTTCCCAGTTCCCGTCACCGCGGCGGATGGCGTGGTACTGGCGGCTTCCGTCGTCGGTGGCGATGACGAAGTGAGTGTCGTTGCCCGCGCCGGCCATGGTCACGGATGTGAGGGGGCCGGTGTCTCCCGCGACCTGTGCGATGTCGCCCCAGCCGGTCCAGTGGCCAGCGCTGTCGCGGGAGGCGTGGTACGCCTTGCCGCCGCTGACGGCGGCGATGTGCAGACGCCCTCCCACACTCGCTGTGGCGGCATGGGTGATGGTGCCGAGCGGACCGACCACGGAAGCGATGTCGCCGAACCGCGACCAGGTGCCGTCGGCACGTCGCTGGGTGTGGAAGATCCTGCCGTCCGCGACCGCGACGACGTGCAGGTCGGCGCCGATGGACACGGCCGACAACTGGGTGACGTCGCCGAGGACACCGGCGACGGCTCCTACGTCCCCGTAGCCGCCCCACCTGCCCTGTGCCGTACGGATGGCATGCCGGATACGGCCGTCACCACCGAGCGCCAGCACGTGCGTGTCGCCGTCGACGCCGGCAGCGGCGGCCGTACGTATGCCACCGATATCACCCACCTTGGCCTGTACATCGGCGAAGCCGGTCCAGGAGCCGTCGGCCAACCGGATGCCCTGGTACAGGGTGGAGCCCGCCTGCACGAGGGTCTCGGTCTTCCAGCCGGGCGTCAGGGCACGTGCCTGCTGCACCCAGTCGTGCAGGTCGTCGATGCGCGCCGAGACCGCGCCGGTGCGGACTTCGGTCGTAGGGGTGCCGAGGCAGCCGCCCTGCCATGAGCGGCTGTTGATGGCGACGAGTTCACCGGACGCGTTCATCAGCGGCCCGCCGGTGTCACCCTTGCAGAGGGCATCGGTGCCCTTTCCCGTGCTGGACAGCGTGGTGGAATCGGCGGAGTCGACCGTGAACGCCCCGGTGTGCAGTTTGCCCGGAACCCATTCGGTCCGGGTGCGTCCGAAGCCGGCCGCCGTGAGGGTGGCGCCGACGTCGGCGGGGGCGGCGGCGCGCCTGACGCCGGCGATACCGGTGGCAGGGGTGGCAAGCCGGGCCAGGGTCAGGTCCCGGTCGGTACGGGGCAGGAGTTCGGCGATCTCGACGGTCCGCCCGTCGCTGAGGGTGGCCGTGCTCTGCATCGCCGGCTTTCCCGCGGGCACCTGTTCGCCCGGAGCGGTGGCGAAGCAACTGGCGGCGGTGGCCAGCCATCGCTCGTCGACCAGGACCGCGGTGCAGGCACGGGAGCCGGGCCGGTCGCCGATGTTCAGTTTCGCCACGGAGGCGTACGTGCCGGCGGCGACGTCGGGTCCGGTCACCGCACGGACGGGAGCAGACCCGATCATGCCGGTGGAGATGGCGGCGACGGAGACCAGGACACCGGTGGTCCGCGCCGAGCGTGAGTGGGATGCGAGCATGCTTCTACCTTCCGCGGTGCGGGTTCAGAAGACGAGCGGCTGTCGGGACGGGGACCGCCACCGTGGCGGTGGAGAAACGCAGTCGGACGGGCGTCGGGAGGCGCCGACAGGCCCGACGGGTGGATCGGTGAGCGCATGAGCACGCGGCGGTGCGCGCCCCGCGACGCCTACTTCACGCTGATGATCTCCACCAGCGTGTGCTGACGCCCCTGGTCGTCGCTCGTCTCCCCTACCGGAGTCCAGGTGTTCTTCTCGATGTCGAAGGACTTCGTCGTTCCGGCTACGGTCATGTTCACATCGGTGTCGTAGCTGTTTCCCTTGACTCCGAACACGCCGGGGAGGTCCAGCCTCAGATAGCCCCGGTTCCCACTCACCTTGAAGCAGTACCTGTCGCGTGGGCCCCGGGCCCAGACTTCGAGCAGGCCGGGCTCACCGTCGCACGTGGCCAGCGTGATGTGGCCGTCACCGCTCTTGAGGCGGATGCCCTGTTCGGCGAAGATCTTGTCCGCGTTCGGGTAGCCGAAGTCCTCCACGGCCAAGGGCGGTTGGGCCGGAGCGTCCACGGGCGTCGCGCTGCTCATCCCGATCATTCCCACGCTCACGCCAAGAACCGCCCCGCATGCGACCGATCCGGAGACCAGCCATCGTGACAGACGCATGGCGAACCTTTCAGTAGGTGCTCCCGACCACTGGCCGCAGGGCACGCCTAGGTACTCCCGGAGGTTCGGCCTCGACGGCCCACGAGAGTGGGTCCATCCTTCAACCACCTCGTTTCCGTCTCGATACGTTTATCAGCCATCTTGAGTCGAGAAACGTATGCAGATGATTTCGCCATGTCCAGTTTCCCACCATTTTTCATCGTGAGGGTTTCGTATAGGCCTCTCGGCAATTACTGGGGCGAGCGCATCCGATCTTGGAACATCACGACATATACGGGGGGATTTTGAAAGCAATATATCGCCCATAACACCTCCCTTCGCCTTAAATACCTCGCACTTGAACATGGAGCAACTGTGAATACCAGCGGAAACACTGACGGACGGTGGGCCGGAAAAACCTACTCTTCCGGTGAGGTCTGCACGTGTGTGAGAATTCCTTCTCGTATCGCCTCGCTCGGGGCTGGTTCGGAATAGAGCATTCCGAGTTTCACCCCCTAAGCCTGCACGTCTTCCGCCGGGGAGAACGGGGACGGGAAGAAATCCACCCACCTCGCCCGTGTGCCGTCCCGCACCGACCACGGTGCCACGGACGGCACGTGCGGACTCACCGCCGCAATGGCCAGCCACCGGTCTGCTCATCGGCAGGCCCGACGTGAACGGTATTAGCATGCAGACAACCTTCTGGAGCCGGCGTCGTTTCGTCGGCGCTCTGGCCGCCGTCACGACCACGGTCTCTTCTCCCTGGATCCTGTCCCTCCCCGCCCGGTCCGCCGTTCCCGAGGACCAACCGGCAGATTCGTTCGCGCTTCCGGACACCGCACGCGCGAAGGTGGTGAAGGCCTGGGTGCTCGGCGGACACGCGGTCAAGAGGGCCGCCGCCGACGCACTCACAGGCGATGGGGCCGCCATCTCCGCCTTCTTGACCGAGCAGTTGCCGCGGCTGACGGTGGAGGACGGTCGCGTCGCGGTCCTCACCTATCTCGCCCGCGGCGGCACGGGCACGCGCCGAGAGGCCGGGCAGGCCCTCAGCCAGGGTGACGACGCCATCGCGGCGTTCGTCAAAGAGGGGTTCCGCCCGGCCATCCTCGAGGACCTGCGGGCCGCGACCCTCGCCGTGATGAAGAACGCGGGCCCGGCGGTCAGGCGCGAGGGCTCGGCCGCCCTGGACACCGGCACGCGGAAGTCCCTGGAGGACTACCTGACGAAGGGCCAGTACGCCGCTCGCGCGGAGGACATGAGGGCCGAGATCATCAGTTCTCTGCGTACTGCGGGACCGGAGGTTCGCAAGTACGCCGACCGGGCGCTCAGCGGTACGGCCGAGGACGTGCAGTGGTACCTCGACACGGGCCAGCACATCGCTCGGGCCCGCGACCAGGAAGCCTCGACGATCGAGGAACTCGTCGCGGTGGTCGAGCGGGAGGGGCGGCACGCGCGGAACCAGACCGACCTCGCCGTCGAAGCGGCCGAGCGCGCCAAGAGCTCGGCCGAGAAGGCGAAGGAGGCGGCCGAGAAGGCGGCGGCCGAAGCCGAGAGGGCCAAGGAGGACGTCAAAAGGTCCGGTGACGCGGCGCGCAAGGCGACCGAGGCCGCCAAGGGCGCCGCGAACGCC
Source organism: Streptomyces sp. NPDC017940 (assembly GCF_044328435.1). Classification (NCBI taxonomy): domain Bacteria; kingdom Bacillati; phylum Actinomycetota; class Actinomycetes; order Kitasatosporales; family Streptomycetaceae; genus Streptomyces; species Streptomyces sp. NPDC017940. Next base: position 199,216 of record NZ_JBIRHJ010000005.1, read on the forward strand.
GCCCGAACCGCCATCAAGGCGTCCCACGCCGCTGTGGATGCCTCGCGCCGGGCCTCCTGGGCCGCCACCGCCGCTTCGCAGGCCGCTGCGTCGGCCGGGGCCGCCGCCTCCCGCGCGTACAACGCCGCGATCGCCGCGTCCAGGGACGCCGCACACACCAGCACGGCCAAGAACGCCGCGATCGAGGCGCGGAACGCGGCGGCGCAGGCGCGGTCGGCGGCCACGGCGGCCGACCACGCGGCAGTGGCCTCTTCCCAGGCCGCTGAGGCGGGCCTCGGCGCCGCCTCCGCCGCACGCAACGCCTCCGCCGCGGCGCGCGCGTCGGCCCAGGCAGCCGCCGCAGCCGGCAAGGCGGAGAAGGACGCGGCCGAGGCACGGCGGCAGGCGGCCATATCGGCGACCGCTGCGAACCAGGCCACCAACGCCGCCTCCACCGCCCAGGCTTTGGCCAGTGCCGCCGGGGTCGCCGCACGCGCCTCGCGGGACGCCGCCAACTCGGCCGCCGAGCACGCGGAGAGGGCGGCCGGCGCGGCCGAGGAGGCGGTGCGGCACGCGGGCGAGGCACTTGACTACGCGAACAGGTCCACCGCGCACGCGGCCGAGGCGGTCAAGGCCGCCGACGTCGCTACCGAGACGGTCGAAACAGCGATCAAGGTGGAGAAGGCGGCCCGCGAGGCGGAACTGGCCGGTGTGGAGGCGGACAAGAAGCAAGGCATGGAGGAAGCGCGGGAACTCGCGCGCATCGAGGCGGAGGAACTCGATGCGTACCGGGACAAGCGCACACAGGCCGAACTGATCGACAAGGCCCTCAAGGAGACGATCGCCGAGGCCGAGCGGGCGCTGAAGGACGGTGACCTGGCGACGGCGGTGGAGTTGGGACGCAAGTCCGCGGCGGGTCTGCTGACCGCGACGGGTACCTGGACCCGTGAGGCTGCCCAGTTCGCGCTGGCTGCCGACGACGACGATGTGCTCGCGTGGATCGACCTGGATCGGATCGTCGCCCAGGGCCAGGACGACCGGGAATCCGTCCTTTACATCGCTCAGGTGGCCGAACCGGCCGTCGCGGAGGCGGCGCGCAAGGTCCTGGAGAGCAGCGACCCGCGAGCCGTCGGGGACTTCATGACCTCGGGAGTGGTCGGGGCCAGGGAAACAGAGAACCGAGTCACCATCTTCCGCATCCTCAGCAGCAAACCCGGTACGGCCGTCAAGGCCGCGGCGAACGCGGCCCTCGACGCCAACACGGCCAAGGCGCTCCAGGACTTCTTCGACCACGAGCTGGCCGAAGCGGTACGTGAGGACGACGCGGTCGCCACCGGACGGATCATCGCCACCGCCGCCCCCTACACCAAGGCGCACGCCGAGGTGGCGATGGAGGGCCCGACTTGGATGCGCAGGCGGTTCATCGAGGTGGTGCAGTACGAGACCGCGCAACTCGACTACGACGCGGCCAGTCACGTCGCTGCCATCCGCGCCGCGATCGCCGGAGCGGCGAAGATCGCCCAGGAAGCGCAGCGAGACGCGGCTCGCGCATCACAAACCGCCGCGGAGGCACGGCAGGCCGCCACCGAGGCAGCCCAGTGGGCCAGCAGGGCGCAGGCGTCCGCGGACGCGGCGGCCGGATTCGCCCATAAGGCACGCGAGCACGCCGACACGGCGGACAAGTCCGCCGCCGACGCCCGGGGATCGGCGGACACGGCCAGGGCTGCGGCACGCACCGCGCACAGTGCGGTGCGCACCGCGAACTACTCGGCGAACAGAGCCATCGACGCGGCCCGCCGTGCTGTGACCTCGTCCAACACCGCACGGGCGGCTGCCACGAGCGCGCGGCAGTCCGCGATCGCCGCCGGCAAGGACGCGGCTCAGGCGGCCGCAGCGGCCAGCGAAGCCCGCAAGATCGCCGTGGTCAAGCGCCAGGCGGAGGTGGCCGAAGCCGCGCAGAAGGCAGAGGCAGAGGCCAAGGAGAACTGGGAGAAACAACACAACCCTGCCGAATCCCCTGTGCATGACTACATCAAACCTCACGGGAGCACGTCCGACACCGGCGGCCAGGACCCGACGCAGGGACAGGCTGGTCGGTGGGCCGACATCTTCCACACCCTCAGTGTGAGCGCGGGCCTGGTCTCGATCGGGCTGAGAGCAGTGTCCTTCCTGGCCGCTCCTCTCCGTCCCCTGGGTGCGCTCGCGAACGTTCTCAGCTGTGTGTCGATAGCGTCCGGCGGGATCAGCACCATCCTCACTGGCTTCGAGCACGGTTTCACCAGCGATGAGTTCGTCTCCAGCGCCTCGATGTTCGCGTTGCAACTCGCCACTCGAGGTCTGTTCAGCGTGGTGCCCAAAATCGCACCGGGCAAAGCGATCGACAAAGTAGTGGGGGTGGGCGGAGGGCTCGCCTCTTCCGTCACGAAGAAGCTGTCCTCCTTGCTGTGACGGCCACAGGATCGCGGGGGACGCTTCGGCCTTCCGCTCACCGGCTCCGCCCCGATCGTCATCGCAGACCATGCAAGGATATCGACTGGGCCTGGCGGGCCCGCCGTCGCTGCTGGGCGGCCGGCGAGTCCCCGTAGCCGGAGCAAGCCACCCGTTCCCCGACCGGCATGGCCGGGGAACGGGTGGCCGCACGGCAGCAGGCCGCACCTGCGTACGCGGTCAGCCCACGGTGACCATCCGGGCCTTGCTCGGTACCCCGGCGGCGTCGAGTGCGAACAGCAGGTAGCTGCCGGGTAGTGCCACCCCCGGGTCGGAGGGGATGTCGAGGGTGTACGACGTCGCGCTGTTACGGGTGAAGGTGAGCGGCACGCGCCGCTGGTCGTTGTCCGTGGAGTGGGTCGCCGCACCCGCCCGCACCAGGGCGAACTTGGTGACCGCCGAGTCCGTGGTCACGGGCACGGTCGCCCCGTGGGACACCCGGGAGGGCACCGTGCCCGTGATGACCGGGCGCTTGCGCTCGGTGCCGTCGGCGTTGAGCAGGTAGGGCGGAGTGAAGACGGCACCGTCGGCGTGGTTGGTGGCGCAGTCGCCGCACAGGCCGCCGCCCCCGGAGAAGATGCGCCCGTCGGGCAGCAGGTTGGCCACGCTGTGGTAGTTGCGCGGCACGGGCATGCTCGCCATCCGCGTGAACCGCCCCGTCGCCGGATCCCATATCTCCGGTGTCAGCGCCGACGTCGCGTCGCTGAACGGAACCGGATAGGACTGCCCGCCGAACACGGCGACCTTGCCGTCCGGCATGACCACGCTGTTGCTGAAGGAACGGGCGTAGTCCATGTCGCCGGTGCGCGCGGCACGCGGCTGGCCGCCCGTACCGAGGTCGACGGTGTAGGCGCGCCGGGTGGCCGTCGTGTTCTCGTAGGTGGTCGCGCCGCCCAGCGTGAGCAGTTTGCCGATGTCGTACGCGACGGCGTTGCCGTTCATGGCGTCCGCGCTGTCGGCGCGCGTACCGGCGGCCGTGAGGGAGCCGTTGCCCTGGGTGGAGATCCAGTTCATCTGCTTGCTCGGCCCGAGGTGCAGGACCCGGCCGTTCGACGTCGCGTGCAGCCACTGGTGGTTGTCGGCCCGGTAGGGGCCCCGCGGATCGGCCGTCATGGTGTTGGTCGCCGGTACGCCGGACAGCTTGCGCCAGCCGCCGGTGGTCGGCGACCAGACCTCGCCGTCCTTGCCGGCGGCCGGGTTGCCGCTCCAGGAGCCGCCGAGGACGAAGGCGTCACCGTTGGAGAGCAGGGTCATGGCCTGGTAGCCGCGGGCGATGTTCATGTCGGTCGTGGACGACCAGCTGTCGGTGGCCGGATCGTAGATGCTGGCCCGTTCGGCGTTGCTGCCGCCGGTGACGAGGACCCGGCCGTCCCTCAGGACCGCGATGCCGGGGCAGAACATGTCGTGCTTGGTGTTGTCGACGCGCCGCTGGGTGACCGCTCCCGTACCGAGGTCCATGATCGCGGTCTGGGTGTAGCCGTTGCTCCCGCCGAAGCGGTCGATGCCGTACGCGGACCAGGCGAGGAGCTTGTTGTTCGGCAGCAGGGCGGTGGCCACGGGAACCAGCGGGAATCCGGTGACCCGGCCCCAGGAGCCGGAGGTCGCCGGATTCGCCGGGGCGCTCAGACGGATCTCCGCCGCCGAGGACCACGGCCCCCGCCCGCCTGCCTCGGTGGTCGCCGTCAGCCGTACGTAGCGCGCGCTGACGGTGCGGGAGAAGGTGGCGCCCTTGACGGTGTCGTCGTCCTTCCAGGTGCCGCTCGCGACAGGCGCCCCGAACGTGGTGCCGTCCGTGCTGGTCGTGACGGTGTAGGCGCCGACGCGGCCGTTGGCGCCGGAGGTGCGCGGCTGGTAGGTGAGGGCCGAGACGTCGCGGGCGCTCTTCATGTCGATGGAGATGCTGTGCGGCAGGGGTTGCGGGGTGCCGGAGTAGCGGCTGTGCCAGATGGTGTCCGCGTCGCCGTCGAGGACGTTCGCGGCCCGGTCCGACGAGCTGCTCGTCTCCTCGTCGCTCGCCGTCGCGGTCCAGCCCGTGCGCGGCAGGTCGACCACGGAGGCGGGCGAGCCGGGGTCGCCGAGGAGGTTGATCTCGGCCGCCGACGACCACGGGCCGCGGTTTCCTGCCTCGCTCGTCGCAGTGAGCCGCACATAGCGGGTCCCCTGTGCGGCGAAGCTCAGGGTCTTGGCGGCCGCGTCGTCGCCGAGGGTGCCGGAGGCGACGGCCGAACCCCAACTCGTACCGTTGGCACTGAGCTGGATGCTGTACGAACCCACCCTGCCGTTGGCGCTGTCGGTGCGCGGTTGGTAGACGAGCCCGGATACGACAGCGGTGCGGTGCATGTCGATGGTGATGCTGTGCGGCAGAGGCTGCGGGGTGCCGGAATAGCGGCTGTGCCAGATGGTGGCGTTGCTGCCGTCGAGGACGTTCGCGGCGCGGCCGTCCTCGGATGCCGTCTCCTCGTCGCTGGCGGACACGGTCCAGCCGGTCCTCGGGAGCACGGGGGCGGTCGGTTCCATGGCGTCGGCCGGTACCACCGGCTCGTGCGGTGCTGCCATCGGATGCCGCGGGTCGGGTGCCGCGGCGGGTCCCGCGTCGTTGGCGGCGGTGGCCGGGCCGACTCCGGCGAGCGGGAGCAGCGCGGCGACGACGGCGGCCAGCGCGACCGCTATGAGGCCGGTGGATCTGAGTCTGTCGGGTCGAAAGGGCTTGAGCAGACGGGTCAACATGGTGTCCCCCCATAGGTGCGCGAAGGTGCGCAGATGAGGGCATGACCATGGCAAACGGGTGGAGGCGTGTAAAGGGTGCTCGCACGCCAATCGCCTCATGTCCAGGCAGACCCGTCGGTCTCGTACGAGCCTCGGGCGAGCGGATAGCCGCCGACCGGTGTGCGGTGCCGACAGGCCTCCGAAGCGCGGGAGGCACGGGAGCGGAGTGGCCCTATGCGACTTACCGAGCGATGAGTTTCCGCAGTGCCGGGAGTCCTATGAAGCGAACGTCAACCATCAGAGGGGACCCACCATGGCTGTGCACACCGAACAGCAGCGCAAGGTCATCGCCGACGCCGTCGTCTCGATGGACGGATACACCAGTACAGGCGCAGAGGACGACATGGGCTGGGCCATGGAGCACATCACCAGCGAGCAGAGCGAGATCATGTACGAGGGGATCTGGCGCGGGGTGAGCACAGCGGTCGTCGGCCGTGTCAACTGGGAGGGCTTCACCTCCGTATGGCCCGGGTTGACCAGCGACCCGACCAGTTCGGCCCGGACCCGCGATCTGGGAAACTGGCTCGCCACCGTCGACAAGGTGGTTGTCTCCAGGACCCTGGAGCAGTCCGACCTGGACAAGACGGAATGGACCAACGCCCGGGTCGCCCGCGACCTCGAAGCCGAGGTGCGCTCCCTCAAGGCCGGTCCGGGCCGCGACATCCTCGTCCTGAACAGCGCCAGCGTCATCCAGGCGCTGCTCAGGGCCGACCTGATCGACGAACTCTCCCTGACCGTGCTCCCGACGACTCTCGGAGGAGGAGTACGTCTGCTGCCCGAGGGCTTCTCGTCGAAGTGGCGGCTCTCGCACGCCACTACCGTCCCCACGACAGGCGCCGTCGCCCTGTGCTACCGGCGGACGTAGGACCAGCGGTTTCGTTCCGGGCCGCTGCGGTGATGCTCGGGCGGGCTCAGGGGGCGTGGCAGCCGGAGGCGAAGAGGGTGGTGGTGCCCTGTACTTGGGTGCACTCCGTGGTCAGGTTCTCGACGGTGTGCGTGCGGACCTGCCCCCCTCCGACAATCACGTTCGACGTCGCCGTGCCGATGGTGAAGCGGTAGGGAGCCCCGTTGTCGACGAAGCCGCAGGCAGCCGCCGACACCGTCAGATTGGGAAAGAAGTACCCCTGCCCGGTCGGCAGCAAGGCGGTGGATTTGGACGTGGGGCAATGGGTGACCGTGGCTGCCTGTGCGGTCGGCGCTCCCGTGACGACTGCGCTCGTGGCGGCTGCCAGCACGGCGCCCGTTGCCAGGAAGCGGCGCGATCGATGACTCATGTGTCCTCCACCCTTCGCCAAGGACCCTACGGCGCACGGTGGATGGCCGTACGGGCTGGCGTAAAGTCTCACGGTGGCCCGTCTGCCGTGCACAGTCCGGAACCGGCCGCGTCTGCGCCCCGCTGTCCGGAACCGCCGCGTCTGCACCGGCCTTGTTTGCTGTGCCTCGCGCCGTCCTGCCGTGGTGGACCGGGACGTGGAGTGGCGGGACGGCACGGCCGTGTTATGACTCGCCGCTGATCCTCGCCGAGCCGATCGACGCCGCGACGATCTCCCTGGCCGCGGTCTGGGTCGACGAGTTGGAGTTCAGCCTGGTCAGCGATGTCTGGTTGAGCGCGTGGACGACGAACTCGTAGGTGTTCACCGTCGAGGGCGAGCACGGTCCCTGGTAGCCGTAGAGGCTGGCGCTGCCGCGGTAGTAGACCTGCCTGGCTCCCGCCGGGGTCGAGGGCCGGTATGTGTGGTCGACGTTCTGAGGGAGCGCTGTCGTGCTCGCCGGGATGTCGTAGATGACCCAGTGGATGAGGTGGGAGTTGTCCAGATCGCGCATGACGATCGCGTAGCTCTTCGCGGCGGTTGGAGCACCCGACCAGGTCAAGGGAGGCGATTCGTTCCTCTTGGCGGGGTCGTTCCCTCCGCCGCTGGTGCACTCGTGGACCTTGGGGATGACGCCGCCGTCGACGAATGCGGGACTGGAGAGGGCGAACGCGTTCCGGGGTGTCGAGGATGCCGACGGTGTCGAGGGTGCCGACGCGGTCGATGAAGCGGTCGTTGGCGAGAGACCGACGGCTCCGGTGACGAGCAGAGCGCACAGTGCCACTTTTGCACTTCTCACTGGGGGCTCCCGAGGATACTTGTGGTCGCTTGGGTTCCGTGGCGCGAGAGTGGTGATCGTCCGTAGGAACCAGCGTAGGCATCGCGGGTTCTGTCGTCATGTCACTTATCGACCCGATCGGTGTACTTCTCTCGCGTCGGACTCACAAGCCGGTTACCGCCGCCAGTTGGAGTGGTACGTGGTCTTTCGGTGCGGGACTGGTCGCGACAGTGGCGAGCCGTAGCACCCTGAGCACGCCACAGGGCCCGGCGGAAAGTTCTCCGCCAGGCCCCGGGCGTACGAGGGACGTAGGTGCGTCGTCGAGCGACCGCACCGGGTCCAGCTGTCAGAAGTAGTGCTTGCGACGGCCGACCGTGCGACCCGTCGCACCGAGAATCCACAGGGCTGCTCCGACCACGACGAGAACCCCGCCGACGACCGTGAGCAGTGAAATACCGACCAGCATGCCGATGATCAGCAAAATCGCGCCAAGCACAATCATTTTTCCGCTCCGACCTAACGACTCTTCGGTGTTCGCGGTCCTGGCGTCGCCAGCCCCGCACCACCCTGTTCTTATCCGTTTCGTACCCGAACCGGATGGCTTGCCAGCCGACCATGACCGGTGGCCGCTGGATTCCTGCCGTGCCACCATCAAGTGCCCTGCGATCCGGCACCCATGCATCCGCAGGCCGAATCGGGCTCGCGCGGCCGAACTGTCGCCGGCGGCTCGTCGGGCGTCCGTATGACTCCTTTCTTGGTCTTCTGCGTTACCGGCAGGGTTGAGGGCATCCGCAGGTGCAGGGAGCGCCGGCACCGGAACGCAGCGCTCCTGTCCGTACATCGCCTACGTAAGGAGCCGAACGTGAACGAGCACATATGGGGATATCAGCCGTCGAGCGGCTACAGCACGGGCGTCGACCTGATCGGGTACAAGGTCGAAGCCACCGACGGCGGCATCGGCAAGGTCGACAAGCACTCCGACGAGGTCGGTTCCGCCTACCTCGTCGTCGACACCGGAGTGTGGATCTTCGGTAAGCACGTCCTGATTCCCGCGGGCACGGTGCGCCGGATCGACACGGAGAACCGGACGATCCACATCGACCGCACGAAGGCCCAGATCAAGGACGCTCCCGAGTTCGACAAGGACAAGCACATCGGAGACGCCGGCTATCACGACCAGATCGGCGGCTACTACGGCGACGGTCGCGTCTGACGCCCGCCTCCCTCATCTGTCGTCCGAACGGTGCGTGGGCGGCAGATCAAACAGAGGGCCAGCTGTTCCCCCCTCAGGGTGGTTTCGTCACACCCGCCGACCCGCTTCATCCTGCCCCGCAGACACTGGGTGGGGCTGCACCGGGCGCCCGGGAATGGGGGGCGGTATGCCCGACCGGATTGTTCTTGTCGCTGTGCCGGAGCACGCGCGGGACGACAGCGCAGGCGTGGACCAGCTTGTCAGGATCAGGGACGAGATCGAGTCCCAGGGGCACAGCGTCCGCTGGGTGGTCAGCGCCCGGGACGCCGAGGCGGTGCTGCACACCGAGGCGGGACTCGCCGCCGCCCTCGTGGCGTGGGACCTCCCGGTCGGCCGTGGTGCGAGCGGGCACGGCGCGGAGGACGAACCCGGCGGCGCGGCGGTGCTGCGCCGCATCGGCCGTCGTTTCACGGACCTGCCGGTGTTCCTCGTGATGTCCGACGACGGCCTGCGGGAGCTGCCTCTGTGGGTCTCACAGGCCGTGGTCGGGTACGTATGGCCACTGGAGGACACCCCGAGATTCATCGCCGGACGTGTCACCACCGCCGCGCGCGCGTATCAAGAAGCGCTTCTCCCACCGTTCTTCAAGGCGATGCGTCGCTTCGACGACGCACACGAGTACTCCTGGCACACCCCCGCGCACTCCGGTGGCGTGGCTTTCCTGAAGTCACCGGTGGGGCGGGCCTTCCACGACTACTTCGGCGAACGCCTCCTGCGCAGCGACCTGTCGATCTCGGTCGAGGAACTCGGGTCCCTGTTCGAGCACACCGGGCCGATCGGTGAGGCCGAGCGCAACGCGGCCCGGGTGTTCGGATCCGAGTCCACGTACTTCGTGTTGCACGGTGACTCCACGTGCAACCGGCTCGTCGGTCACTTCAGCGTCACGCGCGACGAGGTGGCGCTGGTGGACCGCAACTGTCACAAGTCCGTGCTGCACGGCCTCGTGGTCTCCGGTGCCCGACCGGTGTTCCTGGTCCCCACACGCAACGGCTTCGGCCTCGCGGGGCCACTGCCGCCGGCTGAGATCACAGCGAACTCCGTGGCATCGCGGATCGCCGCCAATCCGCTGGCCAGGGGCCTCCAGGCAGCCGACTGCCAGTACGCGGTGTTCACCAACTCCACCTATGACGGCTTGTGTTACGACGCCGTCGCGGCGGCCAGGTCCTTCGCCGCCAGCACTCCCCGGCTGCACTTCGACGAGGCGTGGTTCGCCTACGCCCGCTTCCATCCGCTGTACGCCGGACGCTACGGCATGTCGGTGGACCACCACACGATGCCCGGGCCGGAGCGGCCCACCGTCTTCGCCACCCAGTCCACGCACAAACTCCTTGCGGCGCTGTCGCAGAGCGCCATGGTGCACGTCAGGCCCGCGCCCAGGGCCCCGGTGGAGCACGACCGTTTCAACGAGGCGTTGATGATGCACGGCACGACGTCACCGCTGTATCCGATGATCGCCTCCCTGGACGTCGCCACCGCGATGATGGACGGCGCGCAAGGTCACTGTCTGATCGACGAAGCGATGACGGAGGCGGTCCGCTTCCGCCAGGAGATGGTGCGCATCGGCCGGCGGATCTACGACGCCGGGGACCGGCCGCCCTGGTTCTTCGGTGTGTGGCAGCCCGCAGTGGTGACGGACCCGGCCAATGGCACCCGAGTGCCCTTCGACGAGGCCCCGGCCGAGCTGTTGCGCACCGAACCCTCGTGCTGGCACCTGGAACCCGGCGCGGACTGGCACGGCTTCCCCGGCCTGACCGACGGCTACTGCATGCTCGACCCCATCAAGGTCACCCTGACATGCCCGGGTATCGACGCCTCCGGGCACATGGACGACTGGGGCATCCCCGCCCGTGTCCTCACCGCCTATCTGGCCGGCCGCAACATCGTCGTGGAGAAGACCGACAGCTACACCACCCTGGTGCTGTTCTCCATGGGCATCACCAAGGGCAAATGGGGCACGCTGCTCGACGCGTTGATGGACTTCAAGGCCCTCTACGACGAGGACGCCCCGCTCGACCGCGTGCTGCCCACCCTGGTCGGCGAGCACAGCAGCCGTTACGCGGGCCGTACACTGCGCGAGCTGTGCCAGGAGATGCACGACCATCTGCGATCCGCCCGCCTCGTCGCCCTCCTGGACGACGCCTTCCAGCAGCTTCCCGACCCCGTCGCCCCACCGCAACAGTGTTATCAGCGCCTCATTCGCGGCGGCACCGAACGAGTCCGCCTCGCCGAAGCGGCGGGCCGAGTCGCGGCCGCCATGGTCACCGTCACTCCGCCCGGAATCCCGGTACTCATGCCGGGCGAGAGCGTCGGCCCGCAGGACGGGGCCCTGCTGCGCTACCTCACCGCACTGGAGACCTTCGACCGGCACTTCCCCGGCTTCCGCAGCGAGACCCACGGCGTGACGCTCGACCCCGGCACCGGCGACTACCTGATCGAGTGCCTCCTCCCCCAGACCTCGACCAAGCCGGGTGACACCAGCGCCAGTGCCGCCTCGACACCGGCACAGCGACGCGGCCCGGAGGCCCGTGAGCCGTCTCCGTGAACAGTGGCGGAGCCGCCTCCGTGAATGGTCTCGTGAGTCTCCCCGTGGCTCGTCCGCCTCGTCCGCTTCGCCTAGAGAATCACCGGTTCACCGCCCTGCGGACATGGCCAGCTCGGTCGGTGGTGAACGCCGACTGTCTGGCTGTCTGACAGTCGGGACAACCGCCGACGCGACACGCTGCCCTCGGCCGAGATCGGTGCCACGCACTGGCGATCACTGATACTCGGAGTAGGCGTCTGCGACGAGTTGCCCCGTGCGCTCCACGCAGCGCATCCGGGCGGCAGAGAAGTCGTAGGGCATCTTGGTGACTGCTTCGTAGACGCTCATCTGCGTGTCCTCCTCCCCCTCGCGGTCAGCGTCGTAGGTTTCGAAGAGCTCCTCCTCGGCTGTGTCCAACCCAGCTGCCTCTTCGACGCGCGGCTCCTCGGGGTGGACGCCGTCGTCGAGGGCGGCCTCGGCCGCGTCGAGACGGTCCTGATGCCCGCCGCTGCCACCTTGCGGATCCACAGCAGGCGGATTATGTCTTCGTAACCGTAGCTGCGGCGACATCGCAGGCAGAACCTTTCGTACGGGGTACGTCGACCACACCACATGCCGCTACGGCAGGTGCAACAGAAGGCCGAGCGGCCCCGCGCGCCGGGAACAACCGGCCTGGTCGGCACGGTTGCACCGACCGAGGGGCCGGCGTCGCACGGGCGGGGAACACGGAGACCACACGGTCGTCCGCCCCACCGGGATCCGGACCCCAGGACCGCGGTGCGCCACCGCGCCACTTGGACGAAGACGAAGACGTATCCTTGCAGGAGGACTGTTTCATGACTGACCGGCCCTTGACACTCATGGCAGTACACGCCCACCCCGACGACGAGGCCACCGGTACCGGAGGAGTCCTCGCTCGGTACGCGGCGGAAGGCATCCGCACGGTCCTGGTGACGTGTACCGACGGCGGTTGCGGTGACGGGCCGGGCGGCGTCAAGCCGGGCGATCCCGGGCACGATCCGGCAGCCGTCGCGTCGATGCGCCGTCGGGAACTCGAGGCTAGCTGTGGCGTCCTGAAAATCAGTGATCTGGAGACGCTGGACTATGCCGACTCCGGGATGATCGGTTGGCCGAGCAACGACGCCCCCGGGTCCTTCTGGCAGACCCCCGTGCAGGAGGGCGCGGCCCGACTCGCGGAACTCATGCGGCACTACCGACCCGACGTGGTCGTCACCTACGACGAGAACGGCTTCTACGGCCACCCCGACCACATCCAGGCCCACCGCATCACGATGGCAGCGCTGGAGATGACTTCGCTGACGCCGAAGGTGTACTGGACGACGATGCCCCGTTCGGGGATGCAGCGGTTCGGCGAGATCATGCGCGAGTTCGGTGAGGACATGCCGGAGCCGGATCCTGCCGAGGCCGCCGCGATAGCCGAGATCGGCCTTCCCGACGACGAGATCTCCACGTGGGTGGACACCAGCGCCTTCAGCGACCAGAAGTTCGACGCGTTGGCCGCGCACGCCAGTCAGGGCGAGAACATCTTCTTCCTCAAGATGGGCAAGGAGAGGTTCGGTGAACTGATGGGCATGGAGACCTTCGTCCGCGTCCAGGACACCACGGGCGCGCCCGTGCCCGAGAACGATCTCTTCGCCGGACTGCGCTGATCCATTTCTTCGCGCGGGTGCGCTGTCCCTCTCCGCACCCGATTGCGCTGACCCGCCCGTCCGACCCGTCGGGAAAGCCCCGGGCCTGCTGCCATCGGGAAACGGTCACCGGGAAGGGGAACGGTCGCCCGTGGCCCGTCGTCAGTCGATTTCGGGTGAGCTGCCGGTGCACGCGCTGCCCCGGAACCAGTCTCAGGCGGTTCGGCTGACGTCCAGCCGTTCCGGCGACGGCTCGTATCCGGCTGCCCTGTAGGTGGCGACGGCGGCGGCGTTCGCGCTCGGGGTGCTGACGAGTGCGCTCGATGCGCCCAGGGCGCGCAGCGCCGCCGCGGCGGCGACGCCGATCGCCGTCCCGTAGCCGCGACGGCGGTGGTCGGCGTGCACGCCCACCGGCTCCAGGAGGCCGGGCTTGCCGGGCCCGGCCGACCAGACCGTCGCCGCGGCCACCGCGTTGTCCCGGTCGTCGTAGCCGATCAGGCAGCGCGCGTCGGCGTAGAGGGGCCCGGCCGCGAGGACGTGCCAGATCTCCTCGGTGAACCTCGGGCTGCCGAACGCCGAGCGGTGCACCGCGGTCCGCACCCCCGCCGTCCCCGGCCCTGCTACTTCGACCCGCAGGCCGCAGTCCTCCACCGGTGCGGCGAGGTCACGGCGCAGCGGCGTCCACGGCTCGTCCGGAATCCAGCCCGCCGCCAGAAGGACCTCGCGGAGCAGGGCGCCGTCGGGGACCTCGATGCCGACTTTCCCGGGCGGCAGGACCCCGCGCTCCGGGTCGTTGAGGTCCGCCAGCAGTCGGCGGGCCAGGGTGCCGTCCTGTCGCAGGTCCGGCGCGGTCGTCAGGCGCAGCACGTCAGGGCCGTCCAGGTATCCGACGGCGATGATCCGTCCGGCCACGCTCCAGGTGCGGACGGCCGCGGCCAGCCGCTCCGCGCCGAGGGTCCAGGCCCAGCCGAGGTCCCCCGGATGGAGTTGCAGCGGCGTACGGTCGTCCTGCCATACGCGGAGGGCCTCCACGGCCCCGGCCAACCCGTCGACGCCGGGCTCGTTCAGGTCGATCGTCATGTCCGGCATCTCACAGCATCGCGGCGACCGGGCGCATCTGCTTTTCCTCAGCCGGGCAGAGCACCAGGACACGCCCGAGGCGCTTCCGGATCTCCGAGGTGACGAGCACGGGCCACGGGCCTCCTCCCCGGGCCCACGAGCCGACTGCTTGCGGGAATGCACCGCGTACAGCAGGTCATGATGGATGTGTGGCGGCACAAGACATGCAGTACACCGAAGACGGTCACTTCATCATCATCAAGGGCAGACGATGGCGGGCCACCGACCCCCGCGTACCCGAGGGCGTGGAGAAACGCCTCACCCACCACCTCATGGCAGCGCGCAGGGCGGTCGCCGCCGCGGGCGACGACGAAGAGGCACGGAAGGCCGCTCGAGCCCGCGTACAACTCGCGAAGACGGGGCTGGGAGAACGCGGCACCCCCTGGTGGGAGCAGACGCTGCCCCAGCGACGCCAACGCTGGAACAGCAACCTGGCCCGATTGGACCAGGACGAGGAGGGCTCCTCGCAGGACGGGCCCGCCCCGCGGTGACACCGCGTGCGTGCCGACGCGGGGCGGCGCCGCGCTACTCCGCGTAGGGCTGATCCGCTCCCTTGGCGCTGTAGCCGACACTCCAGATGTAGCCGTCGGGGTCGGCGAACGTACCGCCGTACCCGCCCCACGGCAGGGCACCGGCCGGCTTGAGGATCTGGGCGCCCGCCTTCTGGGCCTCTGCCATGACCTCGTCGACCCGTGCCTCACTGCGGACGACATAGGTCAGAACGAGCCCGCTGAAACCGCTGCCGCCCGCCTCGGTGCCCACCTGCTCGGCCAGGCCCTCGCGGCCGTAGAAGCCGACGGGCGAGGCACCGTCCGACTCGAAGAACACCGAGATGCCGTAGTCGTTCTTGACCTTCCAGCCGAGCCCCTCCAGGTAGAACTGCTTGGCCCGGTCCATGTCCCGGACAGCGAGGAGGAGGGAGCTGACGTGCGCCTTCATGTCGTTTCTCCTGGTACTTCGGAGGTACGCGCCCGCGGTTGCCGGGCCCCGGTCAGGGCCTGGGTGTCACATCGGCGCGGGTTCGCCGGTCAATCGTTATGACAGGAGCGAACGAAGGAATGTGACAGATGGCCGAGCAGGACTGGCTGAGCCAGCGATTTACCGAGCACCAGAAACACCTGCACGCGGTGGCCCACCGGATGCTCGGCTCCGCCGCCGAGGCCGATGACGCGGTGCAGGAGGCCTGGCTGCGGGTCACCCGCGCCGACACCGAGCAGGTGGAGAACGCGGCCGGGTGGCTGACCACCATCGTCGCCCGGGTCTGCCTGAACATCCTCGAAGCACGCAGGGCCCGGCGCGAGGAGCCGGTCGGGGAACTGCTGCCCGAGCCGGCAGCACCGTACCCGAGCACCCGGCTGGGCGGCCGGGCCGACCCGGAGGAAGAGACGCTGCTGGCCGACTCGGTCGGTGTGGCCCTGACGGTCGTGCTGGATACGCTGACTCCCGCCGAGCGGCTCGCGTTCGTCCTGCACGACGTCTTCGCCGTGTCGTTCGCCGAGATCGGCGCCATCATCGACCGCTCCCCCGCCGCGGCCAGGCAACTCGCCAGCCGTGCCCGGCGCCACGTGCGAGGAACGGCCGACGCGTCCGACGCCGCGCGCTCCCCCAAGCGGGACATCGTCGAGGCCTTCCTCGCCGCGGCCCGCGGCGGGGACTTCACCGCCCTCCTGGAGCTGCTCGACCCGGACGCCGTGGCCGTGGAGATCCGTGGAGCCCACGAGGTGGCGGCCTTCTTCGCCGGACGCGCTCAGGCCGCCCGACTTGCCCTGGTCGACGGAGTCCCGGCAGCCGTCTGGTCACACCGCGGCCGGCCCAAGGCCCTCCTCACGTTCACCACGTACGGCGGAAAGATCACCCGCATCGCCGTCGACACCGACCCGGACCGACTCCACGACCTCGACATCGTCTTCCTGCCCGCCAAGGAGGAAAAGCGGTGTTGACCGGCGCCGACTGCCCTTCGGTGTGACAGACCTGCCTTCCTCCTGTACGTCGTGCCGTGCCCGCGTGACCCTGCCGTCAGCCCGTGTGTGTCGACCCGCGGCCGGCGGCCCGCTGAAGGCGGAGTTGGCCGATCTCCGCGGCGTTCTTCATCAGCTCGGCGTTCACCCAGGCGACCATGTGCGCCACCGTGTGGCGAGGGTCGTCCTGCCACGGGAAGGGGGCGGTGGCGTCCAGGTCGGCGCGCGTGAACCGGTCCAAAGCCTCCAGCCACTCCGTACGAAGTCCTCGCAGCCACGCGACAGTCGGCTCGCCCGCACCGGGCCACATAATGTCGCTCCGCTCCCGAGGCGCTCTGCCGCGGGCGTGGTCGACAGCCACGCTCCACCACCAGCCGATGTGCCAGCTCAACCAGCCGATGGTCGGCACCGGAACGGGGTCGGGCTCGCTCTCCGCCCAGTCGGGCACCCACGTTCCGTCGTCGGCCCGGCGCAGCGTCCAGCAGTTCGCCGCGGGCTCCCACAGGAAGTCGTCGGCCTGGAGTCTCTCCAGGTGGTACTCGAACAGCGCCCAGGTCAGGTCGAATTGCCAACGCAGCAGGTCGACGGCGTACCGAGGGGTGGGTTCGTCACTCGATGCAGTCACCCGCCGACCCTCGCACGTCATGGGCGTGTTGGGAATCGAGTATCCGGTGGCACGGCGGCTCCGTCGCCCTATCTCCCCGGGGCGTGCCATGACGGCCGACCGCACTCCCGGCCGGGGGGCCCGAGCACATACGTCCGCTCGGACCCCCTGGCTTTCGCACAGCCGTCGGCAGGCGGAAGTACGTGCGGGATGCGGGGTCCTCAGGCGGTGTACTGGTGGGCCGCGTAGGTGAGGTAGCCCAGGTCGCCGCCCTCGTAGTACGTGGCTTCGTCGGCGGGTGCGATCGGCAGGCCGGTGCGGAGGCGTTCGACGAGGTCGGGGTTGGCGATGTAGGCACGGCCGAAGCTGACCAGGTCCGCCCCCAGACCGAGCCAGTGGTCGGCTGCGGTCCGGTCGGTCTGCTTGGGTCCCATGGGGAGCACCGGGTTGACGATCAGGTTGCCGGGCCAGGCGCGGCGCAGTTCGACCAGCACCTCCTCCTCCGCGGTCGCCTCCAGGTGCACATAGGCGAGGTCGAAACGGGCGAGCTCCGTAAGCAGGGCCGCGTACAACTCCGGTATCTCCGTCTCCTGCACGCCCCAGAACGTGCCGCCGGGGGAAAGCCGGATCCCGGTGCGGGCAGCGCCCACGGCCTCCACCGTGGCGGCGACGGCCTCGACGGCGAACCGTATGCGGTGGGTCACTGGGCCGCCGTAGGAGTCGGTGCGCAGGTTCGCGTTGGAGGACAGGAACTGCGAGATCAGATAGCCGTTGGCGCCGTGCAGTTCGACACCGTCGAAGCCGGCATCGACGGCGCGCCGGGCGGCGTCGGCGTACGAACGCGCCTGCTCGGGCACCTCGGCGGTCTCCAGGGCGCGGGGTACCGGGGCGGGTTGCGGCCCGGTCGGGGTGAACACCGTTCCCGTGGCGGCGACCGCGGACGGGCCGAGCGGGCGCAGGCCGGTGGTGTCGGGGTGGGAGACCCGGCCGCCGTGCATGATCTGGGCGAAGACGCGCCCGCCGTTGACGTGCACGGCGTCGGTGACGGGCCGCCAGGAAGCCACCTGCTCGTCGGTGTAGAGGCCCGGCGTGCCCGGGTTGGACTGGCCGACCAGGCTCGGCTGCACTCCCTCGCTGACGATCAGTCCGGCAGTGGCCCGCTGGGCGTAGTAGACCGCCATGGAGGGGGTCGCGAGCCCCTCCGCCGCGGCCCTGCCCCGGGTCATCGGGGCCATCACGACGCGGTTGGGCAGCTCCAGACCGCCGAGACGGTGGCGGTCGAACAACGTGGTCATGCCGGTACTCCTCGCACTGGTCCGCACTGGTGGGGAGGCCCTCACGGAAGGGCCCGAGAGGTACGCTAGAACCTGACATCAATGTGAGAGGCAAGCCGTGTGACCGAGGTCACGGACAGGAGTGCGAGATGCGGATCGGCGAACTCTCGGCGCGGACCGGAGCCAGCATCCGCTCGCTGCGCTACTACGAGGAGCAAGGGCTGCTCAGGAGCACCCGCAGCGCCGGTGGGCAGCGGCACTACACCGAGGCCGAGATCGAGCGGGTCGCCTTCGTCCAGCGCCTGTACGCGGCGGGGCTGTCCAGCCGCACCATCGTCGAACTGCTGCCGTGCGTGGACTCCCCCAGCGACGACCATTCCGACATCGCGATGGAGCGCATGCTCCAGGAGCGGGAGCGGCTCTCCGACCACATCGAGGAGTTGCGGCGCACCCGCGACGCACTCGACGCACTCATGGCCGAGGGCCGGGCCTACCGCGACACCCGCCGGATTAGCTGCGGTGCGACAGCTGTTTCGTTGGCCTGAGGCGCGGCCACATCCTGGATCCTGGCACGGCGGCGTGACGGGTACTCACATCCGGGATCTCAGCACGTCGACCTGACGGATTCTCACATCCGGGATCTCAGCACGTCGACCTCGCAGCCCGGCGCGGACGGGTCGAAGCCGTGCTCGACCAGCCACCGAACCCCCAGCAGGCTTCGCAACGACCACCACGCGCGGATCACCTCCAGGTCGACGTCGGCGCCATAGCCCGCGACGACGTCGCCGAGGTGCTCCTCGTGTCCGAGCGTCAAGGTGGCGAGGTCGAACAGGGCATCACCCCGGCCCGCCTCGGACCAGTCGATGATGCCCGTGACCTCGTCGCCGTCGACGAACACGTGCGCGATCTGAAGGTCGCCGTGCGTGAACACCGGAGTCCACGGCCGGAGCACGGCCTCGGCGATCCGGCGGTTGCGGGTGACCAGGTCGGTGGGCAGGACGCCGTTCGTCACGAGCCACTCGCACTCGCTCTCGAGCTCCGCCGCCAACTCGTCGAGGCCCCGGCCCGGCCAGGGCGGCAACGGCGCGTCGTGCAACCTCCGGATGGCGGCACCCGCCGCGGCCCACGCCGTCGGCGAGGCGGTCGACGGCTCACCGAGGCGGCCGAGCACCGTCCCCGGAACCGCGGCGATCGCGAGCACCGGCGGCTCGCGCCACAGGACCTTCGGGGTCGGGACCGGCGCCAGGGCCATCGCCTCGACCTCGACGTCGATGCGCGCCTGATCGGCGTCCACCTTCAGGAACACGTCGCCGACGCGCAGCGTCGCGCGCTCGGAATGGGCGACGATGACTTCGACCTCATCCATGGGCAATCAGTATCCCTGGGGTGATCGTCGGCGTCGCCGGGTTTTTGTCGCGTGCGCCGCGCACCAGCCCGGTCCACCGTCTCCCCCAGGCCGACGGTCAGGGTTCGGTACAACCCCATGCGCGTACTGCGCTTGAGCAGTACGCCCAGGGGCGCTCACCCGGCATCCGGCATCCGGTGAGACGCGAGCTGCCACGCGCGCCGTCACCACCCGCCGAGCCGGTCACCCTACGAGGTGGTGAGCCGTCCGGGGCACAGAGCCGACGCGGTCTCGAAGGGTCGGCGTCAACCGCCATATCAAGCCACGGTTGCGCGCACCACGTCCCTCAAGTGGACGCGGGATGAACCGTGATGAAACTCACTCAGGCAACCTACGGGGCCACAACACCATCTTGTTCACCAGACAAGTGACCTCTGTTCAGTGCCCTCGCCCGTACGCCAAGCACGCACGAAAAGAGAAAGCACACCATTCCATGCTGCCCAGAGCGCGTGGCTCCGCGCATTCGTCCCGCCGCGACACTCCCGCGGCCACAATCCCGTGCGCCGTGGCCTCAGCCGGGGCGGTGACGGGCCCGCGTACGCGGAATGCGCCGCTCGGGCCGAGGCATCGGACTCCGTCGCCGACCACTGCGACACCCTCGGGCGCGTGGGCGAAAGCCCGACCACGGCCCCGGATCGTTGATGACTTAGAGCCCCTGACCACCGCCGACCACGAGGCACACGATGAAGATCACCTTCCTGCTCTACAACGCTTACGGAATCGGTGGCACGATCCGTGCGACGACCAACCTCGCCGGCGCCCTCGCCGAACGCCATCAGGTGGAGATCGTCTCCTGCTACCGCACCGCGGACCGCATGAGCCTGCCCGTCGACCCCCGCGTGCGCGTGCACGACCTCGTGGACCTGCGGCCCACCTCCCGGCACTACGCCGGTGACGACAGCGACCAGCGGCTCCCCGGCACGGTCTGCCCGCACGACGCGCCGTACACGAGCAAGACACCGCCGAGCCGGCTCGGCGAGCAGCGGCTCGCCGACTTCCTGCACTCCACGGACAGCGACGCCGTCATCGCCACCCGCCCCTACCTGGTCTGCTTCCTCGCCGACCGCGCTCGCACCGGCTCCTACCTGCGCATCGGCCAGGAACACCTCACCCACGCCTTCCACCGCGAGAAGCTGCGCAGCGACCAGGACGCCGCCATCGCCAAGCTCGACGCCTTCGTGACCGTCTCCGAAGGCGACGCACACGCCTACCGGGCCGCCCTGCCGAACGCCCCGACCCGGCTCACCCACATCCCCAACTGCTGCCCCGCGCCCCGCGCCGAGGCGGCCACCGGCGCCTCCCGAACCGTCGTCGCCGCGGGCCGCCTGATCCCCGTCAAGCGCTACGACCGCCTCGTCACCGCCTTCGCCAAGGTCGCCGCCCAGCACCCCGACTGGACCCTGCGCATCTACGGGCGCGGCCGGGAGCGCGCCAAGCTCCTCCGTCGCGTCGACGAGCTCGGCCTGCACGGCCGCGTGCTGCTGATGGGCCCCCACACCCCCATCGACACCGAGTGGGCCAAGGGAGCCATCGCCGCCGTCTCCAGCTCCACCGAGTCGTTCGGCATGACCATCGTCGAGGCGATGCTCCTGGGCGTCCCGGTCGTCTCCACCGACTGCGACTACGGCCCCCGGGAGATCATCAACGACGGCGTGGACGGCGTCCTCGTCCCCACCAGCGGGTCGGTCGAGGACAATATCGCCGACGCCCTGAGCCGCCTCATCGAGAACGACACCGAACGCCTCCGCATGGCCGAGGCGGCCCGCCACTCCGCCCGCCGCTACCTCCCCGACCACATCGCCCGCCAGTACGAGGCACTCCTCGCCGACCTGCGCCCGCGCCTCACCGCAAGCACCACCCCGCCGCCCTCCCGCCCTCGCCCCGAGCACACCGCCCGGACGCTGCGCCGGCGAGCGGGAGTCCTCGCCGAACGGCTCGGTGTCGCCGCCCGGCTCGGCAAGTCCCTGCCCCCCACCACGGTCGACTGCCGCGTCGCCCCGGACGGTTCGCTGCTCTTCCGCACCCCGACCCGCGATCTCCCGGGCGGGCCCTGGCAGTTGGTGCTGCGGCTCCGCGGCGACGAGACGCTCGATACGGAGATGCGACTCCCCTTCCGCCACAGCTCCGCACCCGAGAGAGCCGCCGACGCCGCCCCCGCCGCGAACCTGGTCCTCCAGCGCAGTGGCCCCCCGCTGACAGAAGGCCGCTGGGACGTCCACCTCCAGCAAGGCACCGACGGCCGCATCCGACGCGTCCACGCCGGCCTGGTGGAAACCAGCCGTCTCCTCGACTCCCCCCTACCGCACCCGTCCGGAGCGGGCTCAGTCGGCGTCATCCCGTACGTCACCAAGAACGGCTACCTCGCGCTGCGCGCCTGGCACCGTCCCGAGCACGCCGAGATCCACACCGTCGCCACCACCCCGGACGGCATCGCGCTCGAAGGCACCCTGCACGGCGTCGGCGTCCGCTCCAACCGCTACCGGCTCACGGCCCGCCTGCGCGGCAGCGACGACCTCTGCGTCCACACCTCGTGCCACGCCGACGGGACCGGCGCCTTCCACGCCGACCTGCCCCTGCACCGCCTGGCCGAGCACCACCGCAAGCGCAACGCGGTATGGGACATCCACCTCACCCCGCACGACGCACCGGGCCCCGCCATCCGGCCCGCCCGCCTCTCCGGCGACAGCGCGACACACCCAGGCGTCACCACCTTCCCCACCGCCCGGCACACGGTCCCCGGTGGCGTCCTGACGGCCCAGCCCTACCTCACGGTGCACAACAACCTCGCGCTGAAGGCAGCGTTCCAGGCCGTGACCGCGCTGTGAGCACCCCTTGCCGCACGTCACCGACGGCGGACGGTTCTCAGCCGAAGTCGTCGGGGACGATACGGAGTTTCTGCGCGATGCGCGTGAGCGCCTTCTGGTCGGCGGTGCTGAGCGAGTCGAGGACGACGCGGCGTACGGCGCGCAGGTGGGTGGGCGCCGCCAGGTGCACGGTGTCGAAGCCGGCGTCGGTGAGTTCGGCGAGGGTGTAACGGCCGTCGGCCGGGTCCGGTGTCCGTACGACCCAGCCGCGCTGTTCACAGCGTTTGACGACGTTGGACAGGCGGGAGAGCGATCCGCTGGCGAGGAAGGCGAGTTCTCCCATCCGCAGCTTGCGCTGCGGGGCCTCGGAGAGGTGGCTGAGTACGAGGTACTCGAACAGGGTGAGGCCGTGCTCCTGCCGCAGCGGCGACTCCAGCTTGCCGGGCAGCAGCAGGACCAGGGAGATCATCCCCGTCCACGCCGCCTTCTCCTGCTCGTCGAGCCACCGCAGCTCCTCGTCGTCGTCCTCACGTATGCCCGTATCTCCCTCGTGTGCGCCCGTATCGTCCCCACGTACGTGAACGTCCGTATCGTCCGCGCGTACGCCTGTCCCGCTCATGGGATCTCCCTTACTCATCGTGGATCTTCCCGCCTCTCCAGCGACACCTGTCATCACTTTACGGTTGAAGTCATTGCGTGCTAGCTTCACTTTACGCGTGAAGTCATACGCGAGGAAGCGCGCCTCTATCGACAGGAACAGGGAGCATCATGAGCACCGTTACCTTCGGCATCACTCCGGGCTTCGGCGAGAAGCTGCACGAGGCCCTCGGCTACAGCGGGGCCGTCCGCGTCGGCGACCGGGTCGAGATCTCCGGTCAGGCCGGAGTGGACGACGACCTGGTCGTCCCCGACTCGCTGGCGGACGAGATCGTCCTTGCTTTCGACAACGTGGAGCGCACACTCGCCACGGTCGGCGCGACGTGGAAGGACGTCATCCACGTCAACTCCTACCACAAGGTCGCACCGGGAGACGACGCCATCGGCGACGACCACAACACCGTCATGGCCGAGCAGTTCCGCCGTCGCCTCGACGGCCGCGCGCCGATCTGGACCGAGACCGGCGTCACGGTCCTCGGCCTCCCCGCCATGCGGGTGGAGATCCGCGTCACCGCCATCGTCGGCTCTGGAAACTGAAGCAGCACATCCAGCGGGCGAACCGGGGGACACGATGGGCCTGGTCGGCGGAACCCGCGGTGGCTGCGGCCAGGGTAGCGGTCGAATTCGGCAGGTCGGCGAGCGCGGTGAGGAGCCGTCCCCACCGGCGCAAGCGGGTGAGCGCGAGGCTCACGTCCTGCCCGACCAGGGCGCGCAGCCGAGCCGGGGTCGGGTGCCCGGCGGTTTCGGGCGGCGCGGCGAGCCGCTGGTCGATACGCGCTGAGTTCGGACGGAACGCTGCCGGACCCCAGCGCGCCGCCTCGACGCCGTCCGTACCGGACAGTTGGGTTGATGCGCGGCATACGCGAACAGGGGGTGGCGCATGCGTCGAGGTTCGTGGCGGCGGTTGATCGCCGCCGTGTGGGCCGTCGTCGTGCTGTCCGGCGGGCTCTTGACGCTGTATCTCCAGGGCAGTGGCAGTACAGCGAGCGAGCCGAGCCGTCCACCGGTGAGGTCCTCGGTATGGCCGGACCCGAGTGAAACTCTGCCGTGCCCCGGCCGTACCGAGGACCCGGACGATGCCACACTGATTGCGTGCGCGTTCCCGCGCGGGAAGTAGTCGGCCGGACTTCCGCGGGTCCGCTTCGAGGCTTCGTGGCTCGGAACTCTGCCCCCGCTCGGTGCCCAGGAGCAGCACAGCGGATCGGGTGCGAGCCCTATCCGGTAGTCGGCGGCACGGATGCCCATGTCTGCGACTTACTCCAACCAATTTTCGATGACCCGGTCACCTAGGCTGCACCACGCGGGGAACGGAGGCACTGCTCGGCGAGAGCCCGCCTCCTGTCCGAAACGCTCAGCGAGAGGCATGTGGCCCAGGGGTGTGGGGAGTTCGGGTCGGACGGGCGTTGCAGTCGGCTCCCGGGCCGGGGGCGTTTCAGCGGGTGAACCATTCCGTGCACGCGGCGGTCAGCGCATCGGCCCGGTCCCAGGAGCCGCCGATGAGGTCGCCGGTGCCGTCGGGCAGGGAGCGTCGGCCCGTACCCGGACCGGATCGCCTGCTCCGGCCGATCTCGAGTGCGGCGCGAGCGACGGCGGCCGGTGCGGCACAGCCACTGACCGGCAGCGCGTACTCACGCGCCAGGCTGCCGTCGTCGTTGGGCTCGCTGCACTGCCACAGCGGCCCGCTCTCCGGGCCGTCTGCCAGCCATCTCCAGATCAAATCCAGACCGTTGGGCCACTCCCCGCTGGGCGGCGCGGACGGGCCGTCGCGGTCGTGCGCCGGGCACGGATCGACCCTGATCTCGGCGTAGAGGTAGCCGTGCGAGTCCTTGTCCGGGCACCCCCAGGCCCGGGGGCAGGCGCGAACACGGAGGTGAGCGGCTTCCAGTGCCTCGACCACAGCTTGGACGTACGCGCTGTGGGGCAGGCCGGCCGTCGCCTCCGAAACGGCTGTCCGGGTCAGTCCGTCGGCGTGCAGGTTGCTCTCATGGGGACCCACTGCGTTCCCTTCGATCGTGTGAGAGGCCTGACCGGAGCAGTCGAAGAGCTCCAACGCCGCGTCGCTCACATGCCGTTTTCCCCATGAACGCTACCGGGCCCCCGGGTGATTCCAGCGCTCGACGAGTCCCCCGCTTGCCACCGCACCGGGATCGGGCGGCACGCCGGGGGCGAGCGGAGTCTCACTCCTTCAGGCAGTAGAAGTGGATCGGTGAGTTCGACTTGAACCCGATACGCGGATACACGGGGGCCCCTGCGACGGTCGCGTGCAAAGTGGCGCGGGTCAGCCCGGTGGCACGCGCCCCCTCGTGCAGCGCCTTGCGCGTGACCGCCTCGCCGTAGCCCCTGCGCTGCCACTCCGGGTCGGTGGCCACGAAGGCGACGAAGAGGCACCCCCGCACCGCGACCGTAGCGGCGCACGCCACCGGGACGTCGCCCCGCATGCCCAGATAGGCGTACATCTCGCTCTTCCAGTGCGCGGATCCGACCAGGCCGTCGCGGCCTTCCTCCACGGGGAACCCGTACGCGCGCGACTGGAGGTCAGCGTAGGCCCGCAGGTGCTCGTCGGTACGTACGCGTACGAACGTCAGGTCGGGGTGGACGGGGTCGGGGATCGGCAGCAGGTCTCCGGCCATGCCCCGCCCGGGGAAAGCGTATTGCAGGCCTGCCCGCTCGGCCGCCGTGGCCAGCGCGGCGCGAGCCTCGGCGTCCAGGAGGTCCTCGAAGAGCCACAGGAAGCCCGGGTGCTTCTTTCCGCGCATGATGTCGGCTGTCTCGCGCAGGCGCTGTGCGACGAGATCGGCCCCTGCCCCCGTGTCGGTCAGGGTGACGCAGTTGTAGAACGCGAACCGGCAGTCGGCCCAGCGGACGGCGATGCCGGGGAGGTCGCGCACATCCGCGTCCGCGTCGCGGTCGAGCACCAGGGCACGCCAGGCCACGGCGAGCTGCTGTGCCGATTCGATGGATGCCGTGAGGTCGGACACCGTACTCCCATGGATGGTCGGGTCGTTGAGGTCGGGCGGTTCCGGCGCCCTCCGCCGGGAAGCGTACGTGCGGCCCGCCGTGCCGCCGTCGTCAGATGATGCCTTCGAACTGCTTGTCCTCGGTGGGGGAGCTGGAGCGGGGCACATGGTAGGAGCCGCGCCCGAAGCGCCGCCACAGGGCGGCTATGAGGAAGGCCACCACGACGGCTACGGGGGTGTAGTTGAAGGTGCTGGCGGTGACCGGGCTGCTCTGCGGCAGCAGGAACAGCACCGTGACGGCGGCCGCCCACACCACCGCGACCCAGCCGATCGGCCGGCTCCAGCGGCCCAGGTGCCAGGGCCCCGGGGTGAACCGGTCGCGGTGGAGCAGTCGCAGCAACACCGGGATGGCGTAGGCCGAGGTGAACCCCACGACGGAGATGGCGGTCACCGCCGCGAACGCCGTGGAGGAGTACAGGGACGGGAGCGCCAGTACGAACGCCACGGCGACCGCGAGCCAGACGGCGTTGGCGGGGATGGCGGTGCGGCTGACCTTCTTCCAGAGCCCCGATCCGGGCAGGGCGCCGTCCCGGGCGAAGGCGTAGATCATCCGACTGGCGCTGGCGGTCACGGTGTAGCCGCACAGGAACTGGGCCACGATGATCACAAGGAGCAGGGCCTTGGCCGCCGCCATGCCGAGCGCGTCCAGGAGGATCTGCGCCACGGGTACACCGGTCGGGCCGTCCAAGGTCGTGGTGTAGTCCTGGATGGCGAAGAGCAGCGTGGTCAGCAGGATGCCGCCGGCGATCCAGGACACCGCCACCGAGCGGAAGACCCCGCGGGCCGCGGCGACGGAGGCGTGGTGGGTCTCCTCGCTCAGATGGGCTGAGGTGTCGTAGCCGGCCAGGGCGAAGACCGGGAGGAGCATGCCCAGCAGGATCACGTACACCGGGGCGCTCCAGCCGGTGTTGTTGGTGAACTCGGTGAAGACGAAACCGGCCGACTGGTGGTGGGAGGGCGTGAGCGCCAGGGAGCCGATGATGACGACGGCTCCCGCCAGGTGCCACCACGCGCTCAGGGACGTCAAGATGTTCATGAGCCGGGTGCCGAAGAGGTTGAGGACCGCGTGCAGGGCGAGGATGACCGCGTACAGGGCGAGCAGGGAGCCCGGGGTCGGCGTGTAACCGAATTGCAGGTTCATCCACGCGGCGGTGAAGGTCGCGATGCCGTAGTCCTGGGCGGCGATGCCGCCGAGCAGGCCCAGGAGGTTGAGCCAGCCGGTGTACCAGCTCCAGCGCTCGCCCCCGAGCTGACGGGCCATGTAGTACAGGCCGCCGCTGGTGGGGTAGCGGGAGGTGATCTCCGCGAGAGCAGCGGCCAGGCACAGCACCAGCGGCCCGACAGCGAGCCACCCCCAGGTGATCACCGCGGGGCCGCCCGAGTTCAGGCCGTAGCCGAACAGCAGCAAGGTCCCCGACATGATCGAGATGACGGAGAGGGACGCGGAGAAGTTGCCGAACGCCCCCATCCGGCGGTGCAGTTGCTGGGTGTAGCCCAGCGACTGGAGGATGCGTGCGTCCTCCCCGTCGTCGTTGGCGGGGATCGGTCGCTGGTGTTGTGTTCTTGCCGAAGTCATGGGTTCTCCGCACAGGGAAGCTGGAAGAAGGGGTGCGGGCGGGGTGGCTGCCGGGCCGTCGGCGGGACGTCCTGGGCGCCCGCCCGTGGGGCCGGGCCGGCAGTCAGGTGTGTTTCCCCGTGTGCCGCGGGTGGGATCTCAGACAGGCGTCGCGGTCCTCCTCGAATGCCTTCCGCCACTGGTCCTTGGGATACCGGGCGTCGTACTGCCACGGGGCGGGCGTGGCGAAGTCGCCGATGGCGTCGAACACTTCGGTCGCCCACCCGGGGAAGCCGCCCCTCGTCAGGGTGTAGGCGAGGTAGTTGAGGTCCTGCTGGGAACTGGCAGCCGGATCGCACTGCTGGAACCACCCCTCGTACGCTCGCGTGATGGCGCGGGTGGTGTCCTCTCTGGTCCACAGCAGGTTCAGCGCGACCTCGGCGCCCTTGTCCCGGCGCTCGCGGTGCTCCTGCACCCGGGCGTAGAGGGGCAGCAGGAGCAGCGGCGAGTCGGACGGAGCGAAGGAGACCGTCCAGCGGGCGAAGTCCACCGCGACCGCCTGGCGGCCCGCGGGACCCGGGCGGGCCTGGAGCGCCTGGGACATGCGGTGCCACGCCTCGCGGTTGAACGGATCCCGGCGGTGCACTTCGCCGAGGAGCCCCCACGGGCCGCGGGGCAGCAGGTACTCGTGCGGTGGCGGAGCCATGTGATGCTCCGGGTGGCGTTCCGTCGTGTCCGTCTCGGCGAGGGCCAGGCGGCAGAGCCAGGGCACCGAGTCGTGGGGGTTGTCCTCCGCCGCCCTGTGGCAGGCCTGCCGGGCCCGGTCCGCCAGTTTCTCCAGGTCCCGCGCGTGCTGGGTGTCGTGGGTCCCGTGTCTGCGGTGGGCTTGCAGGACCCGCTCGGTGGCGACCCTGGCGTACATCACCCGGGCGGCGAGGCTCCCCGGTTCCTCCTTCAGCCACAGCTCCACGACGTTGGTCTGCGCGGCGGCGACGCCGAGGACCTGGGTGCGGGACGTCCACTGCGGCCAGCTCTCGGTCCGTGCCAGGACCTGACGCATCTGCATCCAGTAACCCGCCTGGATGTCCTGCACGGCCGCATAGAGGTCCCTGTCCCGGCCTGCGGGGCTCGCACCCGCCATCAGTGCCCCCTTCGGCCGGTCGGGCACGGGGCGGAACGCACCCGGCGGCGCACGGTACGGCGCGGCAGGCCGCGGAGGCTCACGCCGAAGGGCCGACCCTTCCGCGCGCGGCGTCTTGACGCCCTGGGCGCCTTCACTGAGCACGACACCGAACGGTGTGCGCTGGCGGCCATAGGTGGAGGACCCCTCGAACAGATGGGACAGGGTGGCACGGTCGTGCCAAGGACAGCTGCACGGGCTGACGGGCAGGTCGGAGACGACCGCCGGTGCAGCATCCGGCTGCGGCCGTCGCCCTTGGCTAGTGCGAATGCCTGACAGGTACTTAAGTGCCTGGAGAGGCGCATGACCAGAGAATCCCAAGATTGTCCCGTTGCTCGGGCGTGGGTTTCGGCCATGCGGCGGGCGAGCGTCGCCATCCGTGACCGGACCCCTCGGGCACAGCACTCGGACGGCGCGCCGCGGCGGCGCCGGATCCGCTCGGGCTGGCCGGACCGCGATTCCTCGGCACGGGTGAGGGCCGCGGGGTCGGGCGGCGAGATCGTGCGTCGGCGCCGTCGAGTTGGCGGGATGCCCTGCGGCGGTCCTCCTCGGGGCGGCGACGCCGCACCATCGCCCGGCGATACATCACCGTAACGCCCCTTCTGCGGTGGTCGAGTTGTGCACGTTGCGGTGTGCCGAGGGTGTGCAGGGTCGTACGGGACCTCTGTGTTCCGGCGTGCACCGGTACTGCGGTGACGGCTTCCGAGACGCTGGATCATTCGGCCAGTTCGGTGCGGTGGTCACTTTCTGTGATCACGTGACATCGTGGCGGAATCGCGAGGGGGTGTGGGAGGAGCGGGCGAGGCGGAGGGCTTGTCCGGCTCACGAACGGGGGTCACGGAGCGACGAGGACCTTCAGGGCCTCGCGGTCGGCCATCGCGCGGTAGCCTCCGGGTGTCCCGTCGAGGCCGGTGGTGTGGTCGAAGACCGTGCCGGGCTCGACGCGGCCCTCCAGGACGTCGGGGAGCAGTTCGTCGATGTAGGCACGGACAGGGGCGACACCGCCGGTGAGGGTGATGTTCCGGAAGAAGTCGCGGGCGCCCGACGCCACCTGCGCGTACTGGGGTACACCGACGCGGCTGACCACTCCGCCGTCGCGGACGACGGCGAGGGCCGTGTCGACGGCCTCGGTGAGGCCGACGCACTCCAGCACCGTGTGAGTGCCGTCGCCGCCGGTCAACTCGCGGACCCGCTCGACGCCTTCCGCGCCGCGTTCGGCGACCACGTCGGTGGCGCCGAAGGTGCGGCCGAGGCCCGTGCGGCCAAGGTGGCGCCCCATGAGGACGACACGCTCCGCGCCGAGCCGCCTCGCGGCAAGCACCGCGCAGAGACCGACCGCTCCGTCACCGATGACGGTCACCGTCGTACGGGGGCTCACGCCCGCGGTCACCGCGCAGTGGTGACCGGTGGGGAAGACGTCGGTGAGGGTCAGCAGGGAGGGCAGCAGCGCGGTGTCCGCGCCCGGCGGCAGCTTGACGAGTGTGCCCCGTGCCTGCGGCACCCGCACGGCTTCGCCCTGGCCGCCGTCGACGCCGTCCGCGGCCCACAGGCCGCCGTGACGGCAGGAGGTCTGTAGTCCTTCCTGGCAGAAGTCGCAGGTGTTGTCGCACCAGACGAAGGGCGCGACCACCAGGTCCCCTCGGCGCAGTCCGTCGGCCTCGGCCCCGGTCTCCTCGACGACGCCGAGGAACTCGTGGCCCATGCGCGTGCCTTCCTCGGAGACCGGCATGGAGCGGTACGGCCACAGATCGCTGCCGCAGACACTCGCGCGCAGCACCCGCACCACCGCGTCGCCCGGATGCTGGATCCTCGGGTCGGGCACCTCCTCGACGCGTACGTCACCGGCACCGTGCATCACGATCGCTCGCATGTCGTGTCATCTCCTCCGTCGCTACTCCCGCGCCTGCTCTCGGTGTTCCCTGTCGGTCCCTGGGGCGGGGGAAGGAACGAGCGCGGGCCTTCGGTCCGTGCTCGGCGGTCACCCCGCCCTGCGCATCAGCTCGTCCAGCGCTTCATCGGTATGGACGCGGAGCCTGCGCAGGTCCGGAAACGTGTCCCGGTCCGCGGTGATCGTCAGGTGGAGGCGGCCGTTGGAGGAGTACGCGGCCATGAAGAGCGCCGTTCCGTGGCAGAGGCTCCCGAGGGCGTAGACCGCCTTGAGGGGCGCGCCGAGGAAGTACGACGGCCGTCGGCGGCCCGGCACGTTGGACACCACCACGTTGTACGGGGGTGGGACCCGGCCCGCCAGACCGACGAGGTGCTGGAGGGCCAGGGGAACACTGATGTGTGCTCCGTGGCGCTCGGCCGCGGACCGCGACATGGCGCGCAGGTCCGACTTGGCCCTGTCGCTCGCCCCGGCTATCCGGCGCAGGCGTTCGACGGGGTCGGCCACGTCGGTCGCCAGGTCGATCACCATGAGGGTGAAGGCGTTGGCCGCGCGCAGGTCGGTCGGCTCGCGGACCGACATCGGGACACCGGCCGAGAGGCTGTGCCTGGGCAGGTCGCCCCGGCCGTCCAGGTAGGCACGCAGGCCGCTGCCGCACACCGCGAGGAGGACCTCGTTGACGGTCGCTCCGCCGGCCCCGGCCACGGTGTGCAGCCGGTCGAGGTCGTAGCTGCTCATCGCCACGGTCCTCGCGGGGCCGATACGGCCGTTCAGGACCGACGGTGTGGCGGCCGAGGGCAGGACGCGCCGCCGTCGCCGCCGTCGGCCGGGGCTCTCGTCCGGCTCGCCCGGGAGCGGGGCGGTGACCGTCCTTGGCGCCTCGTCCGGCAACCCGGCCGGTGCGGGCGTCGGGACCACACCCCACAAGGGACGCATCGCATCGTCCGCCGGGTCGGTGCTCAGCATGTACCGCAGCCTCCGCAAGCAGCCCTCGCCGTCCAGGAGCGCGTGGTGGAACTTGAAGTACAGGGCGAAGTGCTCGTCGGCCGACGCGTTCAGTCCGCCGATGAGGTGCAGTTCCCACAGGGGGCGCGCCGGATCGAGCGGGCTCGAGTGCAGCAGGGAGACGGCGCGTGCGAGTTCGTTCATGTCGCCCGGCGGGCGCAGTGTGTGGCACCGCACGTGGTGGCGGAGGTCGATCGCGCTGTCCGCCACCACTTCCCAGGCGCGTGCCAGCCACGGTGCGCGGCGGCGCGGGAGGCGGTAGTTGAAGGGCGGCGCGACGGCCTGTGCGGCACGCATCCGCCACAGTGTCCGTCCCAGGTGGCCGGGTTCGGCGCCGTGCGGCAGCCCGAGCGTGGCCACGAACGCGACGTGCTGGCGGGTGCGGGGCGTGTCGAAGGCGAGGAACATCCGGTCCCTGCCGCCGATGGTCGTGGCGATCCCGCTGCTCGTGGTCATGGCGCTCCCGGTGTCGCTGCCCTGATCATGTCGGTCATGAGGTGGATGTCCGCCAGCGCGTCCGCACCGCTGGTGACCGGTCGGGCGGCCGTGGTGACGCAGTCGTGGAAGTGCCGGAGCTGGGCCCGGAACGGCTCGTCGTAGGAACCGCTGACCGTCTGTTCGACGACGCTCCCGAGGGTCTCGGCCGCCGAGCTGCACGCCCGCCCCGCCGCGGCCGTGCCGTCGCTTGCGTCACGTACCGCCGCGGCCGTGTCGTCATGGGTGACGCGTACCGTCGACGGCGTGTGGCGGAGAAAGGGGTTGGAGACGTTCACCGCGACGATCCTGTCGGTCCCCCACACCGTGAGCTCCTCCTCGAACCGCCGTACGGACGTGGCCCCGCACTGGACCACGGTCCGGAAGCCGTCCTCGTACTGGAGCAGGGCGCCGAAGACGCTCCCGTCGGGCGAGACATGCGCCTTGATGGAGTCGGGAGAGCCGGGGAACGCCGCCCGGTAGAGGTTGATGTCGTGGCTCCACACGCCGAACATGTTCATGTACGCGGTGAAGACCGTGTCGCCGAGCGGGCCGAGTTCGCGCAGCACCTTCGGTCGCCGCCCGTCGGCTTCGGGAGTTGTTACGGGCTCCGCCGGGCGGTCGAAGGTCGCGACCTGCGGCACGATCCAGTTGCCGTGGTCCGGTCCGACGACGATGTGCACCCGCGCCATCAGGGGCTTCTCGATCCGCCCGATCTCCTCGAGACCCCGCCGCACGCCGCTGTCATGGCGCTTCATGTACCCGACCATCAGCTTCGCCCCGGTGCGCCGGGAGACGGCCACCAGTCGGCGGGCCTCCGCCTCGGTGTAGCACAGCGGCTTCTCCGTGAAGGTGTGCTTGCCGCGCTCCAGCGCTGTCAGCGCCACCTCGAAGTGGTCCCGGTCGAGTACGAGGACGGCGTCCATGTCGGGGTGGGCGTCGAGCATCCGCTCGCACGACCCGTAGGTGTGCGGCACCCCGAAACGCGCTGCGACGCGCCGCGCCAGGTCCTCCACCCGGTCGCACACGGCGACCGTCGTGAAGCGGTCCCGCAGTTCGGTCAGATACGGCAGGTGCATCAGCTGCGCGATCATGCCGCAGCCGACGACACCCACGCGGGCCCTTCGCGTCATCGCCCCTCCGTTCCGGATCGCTCGTCGCCGCCGCTGCTGTGGGCGCCGCCGCTGCTGGGGTCGTGGCCACTGCCCGTGTCGCGGCGGCCGCCCGTGTCGTGACGGCTCCCTGTGTCGTGGTGACTCCCCGTACCGCGGCGGCCGCCCGTGTCGCGGCGGCTCCCCGTGCCGTCGCCGCTGCCCGGCGGGCGCTCCTCCGTGGCCACGCGTCGCAGCACCTCCTCGGCTCCTGCCGCCCCCGGCCGGGCGGCGGCGTGCCAGCAGGCGCCACGTACGGCGGCGGGCACGTTCGCGTCCGCGACGAACGCGCAGCGGACCCCGGTGCCGGGCGGCACCCAGTCGGCCAGGGAGTCCCCGACCATCACGACCCGGTGCCCCGCACGGGCGAGTTCGGCCAGCACGCGGCGCTTGCCGGAGCGCAGCGGCACACAGGAGTGGACGCCGAGATAGGAGTGGCAGGGTGCCGCGTCGACGGTGAGGCGTGCCCCGGCACGGCGGCCCCAGCAGGTCAGGGACCGGGCCCAGGCGGTCACCGGGTCCGGTGGCGCGAAGACACTGACGGACGACCGCCGGTTCGCCCCGAAGGCCCACGCGTCCCCCGGCGGTCTGCCACCGCCGAATTCGGGCCCGACGACGTCCTCGCTCTGCCGCAGTCCCGCCACCCGCGCCCAGCGGGACACCACCGCGCGGACGGCCGCGCGGTGCGGGAAGGGCCGCGTCGGCCGAAGGCGCCCGTCCCAGGCGACGACGGCGCCGTTCTCCGCTACGACGGGGAACCGGCCGGGCGGGCCCAGACCGATGTGGTGGCCGAGGGCCAGCAACTGTTCCAGCGGCGAGTCCGAGCACAGTCCCACGCACACCCCCGCCCCGTGTGCGAGCGAGACGGCGCGGGCGAGGCGGTCGGCGGTGCGCGGCGGGGGCGGCCCGGGGGTGTCGTGCGGGACCAGGGTGCCGTTAACGTCGAGCAGGACGACGGTGCCGCCCGGTGTGCTCTCCGGGCCCGTCACGGCAGGAGCCTCCTCGCGGAGGCACGCGCGTGCGCGGCCTCCCAGGAGCGGGCGGTCTCGGTGTAGCGATCGAGACCGGCGCGCAGGGTGTCGACGGCTGTCAGGACGGGGGTGTCCGGCGAGGCCATGTCCAGGGAGCACAGCAGGCGGGCCACTGAGGGGTTCAGGTGGCGTACCCGTACGGGGACGCGGAGCTGTCGTTCGACGCGTGCGTAGAAGCGGGCGTTGGCCGTGAGCATCGCGAGGGCGAAGGGGCGGTCGTGGTGGGCGTCGCGCAGGCCGACACGCGCCGCGGTGCGCACGAAGGGCAGCCAGTAGGGGGCTCGCCCCCAGGTGCCGTCGGGGAGGAGTACGGCAAGTCCCGAGACGCCGAGCAGGAAGTTCCTCGGATCGGCGAGACTGATCCGGGCGGCGGCGCCCTCCCGTTCATCGGGGTACCGGTAGGCGATGACGGGGGTGACGGGCACTCCCGTGACGGCTCGCCGCAGCCGCTCCGTGGTACCGAACTGGATGCCCGAGACGATCCTGCTCACCGTGATGTCGGCCGTGTGCAGCAGCCGCACCGCCGCGCCGACGGTTTCCGCGGTGCAGATGTCGTCGTCGAGGAGCGTGCAGCTGCCACCGCCCCACCGGGCGCGCAGAGCGCCCAGTTGTTCGCCGATGGCGCGCGCTCCCGGTCTCGCCACGAGGCCGACGGAGCGTGTACCGCCGAGCAGGAAGCCGCGGGAGAGCCGCAGCGGGGCGACGGCGCGCCGCACCAGCGGGTCGAGGCTGATCACTCTCCCGCCGCCGCCCGCGCTGTGCCGCACGGCGCGTTCGAGCGCGGACGCGTCGACGAGGTGGAACTCGGCCCGCTCCGGCCGGTCGGCGGCCGCGTGCAGGGCGGCGCGTACCTCCGCCTGGAAGCGCTGGTAGCCCGTCGTCAGGGCGGCGGCGAGCGTGGCGGCGGCGCAGTCGGTGTCCCGGGCGATCCAGGCGGTGA
This sequence comes from Streptomyces sp. NPDC017940, assembly GCF_044328435.1. Classification (NCBI taxonomy): domain Bacteria; kingdom Bacillati; phylum Actinomycetota; class Actinomycetes; order Kitasatosporales; family Streptomycetaceae; genus Streptomyces; species Streptomyces sp. NPDC017940. The sequence goes on from NZ_JBIRHJ010000005.1 coordinate 234,017, forward strand.
GCCGGCGGACGCAGTAGTGCGTGTCGTCGCGCATGACGACGGTGAACGGCGCCGGTGCCGGTGCCGGCGGCGCCATCGTATGGAGTGATCCCGGGTCGGGGGCCAGGGAACGTACCCGCACGGCGGCCACGGTTCAGCACCGTTCCCTGTGCACGCCGATGCGGCTGCGCTCGAGCTCCCGGCCGCCGTCGACGACGATCTCCAGGGGCATCGGGTGCGCGTGGAACAGCGTGAGCGAGGCGTGCAGTCCGTACGCTCCCACGTTCTCGACCGCCAGCAGGTCGCCCTCCACGACCTCCGGCAGGCTGGTGCCGATCGCCCAGCGGTCCCGCGGATGGCAGAGGCGGCCGGCCACCAGGGTGGGCCCGGGGTGCGGCGGGCGGGAGCCCGTGGTCCGCAGTACCGGCTCGATTTCGTGCTCCCTGCTGAGCCCGGACATGCCGCCGAGGTGATGCACTCCGGAGTCCACGACCACGACGCGGCGGCCGTGGGACACCTTCACATCGAGGACCCTGGTCACCAGGCGTCCGCATGCGGCAGTGAGGTAGCGGCCGGATTCGAAGGCCACGCGCCGGTGCGGTGAGCGCCAGCCGGGCCGTCTGTCGTCGAGCAGACGCCGCAGGGGCTCCCGCAGTCCGCCGAAGTCACCGAGCGGTCCCGGCCGTGCGTAGGGAGCTCCGAACCCTCCGCCCAGGTCGGTGACGGGGAGGTCGCGCCGCAGTGCTTCGCGGACCTGCCGGGCTGTGTCCAGTGCGTACGAGAAGGTGGCGAGGAGGGCGCTCCGGCTCGTCAGATTGCTGCCCATGTACAGGTGGAGGCCCCGCACCCGGGCGTGTGCGTCGCCCTGGAACTGCTCGGGGCGCTCGCGGATCCATGCCAGGTCGGCGCCGAACTGGGAGGGTCCGCCGGTCATGGCCAGTCCCGCTCCTTCGGGCGGCAGCGGCTGGTTGACGCGCAGCAACGCGCGCGGCCGTACGTCGTGTCGGCGGGCGATCCCGGCGAGCTGGCGCAGGGCCACGGGCGAGTCGACGGAGAACTCGGCGACTCCCGCGTGGAGGGCTCCCGAGATGTCCGCATCGCGTTTGCCGGGGCCCGTGTAGAGGACCTCGCCGGGGCGGAAGCCCGCGTGGAGGGCCGCGTGCAGTTCGCCGGGTGAGCTCACCTCGGCGCGGCAGCCCAGTGCGGCGAGCTGGCGCAGCACCGCCGGGTGCGGGTTGGCCTTGAGGGAGTAGTACAGGACGCTGGGCTGCGGCAGGGCGGCGGTGAGCTGCCGGTGCGCCTTCCTGACCTCGGCCAAGTCGTAGACGTAGGCGGGGGTTTCCCCTGGGTGGGCGTCAGGGCCGGCGCGCGCCGGGGAACCGGTCTGTGCGCGGGGGTGCGGGCGGGGCCCGTGGGGGACGGGGGCGCGGCCCCTGTCATCTCCGGTCTTCATGGACGCCTCCGGGCGTGGGCCGTGGTGTGTCCTGCTGTCGGCGCTGGTGCTGGTGTTGCTGGAGGCCGGCGGTGCGGTCGGTGTGGGAGGACCGCCACAGCAGGGTGGCGCCCGCCGTGGTGAAGGCGAGCGTCGCCAGGGCCATGCCGGGCCAGCCGACGCCGGTGACGGCCGCTCCGAAGGCGGGCGGTCCGAGGAACGTGCCGAGGCTGCCCGTCTGGGCGACGAGGCCGTTGGCGACCTCCACGTCCCGGCTACGGCGGCAGACACCGGGTACGGCGGCGAACATCGCCGAGACCAGGAGGCCGTTGACGGCGAGCGCGCAGCACGCGAGGACCGTGCCGACCGCTGTCGGCACGGCGGCCGAGAAGGTCAGGAGGACCGCGACGGGCATGACCGCTGCCAGGGGCACCATCCGGGCGAGCGTGGCGCCTCTGCGCAGGGACCATCCGGCCAGGAGGCTGCCGACGGCGCTGCTCAACGAGACGGCCGCCGTGGCGGCGCCGCCGGCCGCGGAGGACACGTCCCGCTGCTCGGTCAGGTACGTCGGCAGGAGCACGACGACCGCGACGGCGATGAGGCTGACGCAGGCGAAGGCCACGGCCAGAGTCAGCGGCCCCTGCCAGGAGACCGCCGTGGGCCGCGGGTTCGGGGTGGGCGGCGCGGGTGCCAACCGGGGCAGCAGGAGCGCCACGGCCGGGGCGAGCGACAGCGGGGCGAGCGCCGTGACGGCAAGCCAGCCGCGTACCCCCAGATCCGGTGCCACGGCGCCGCCCAGGCCGCTCGCGACGGCGAGCCCGACCGGGATGCAGGTACCCCACAGGGCCAGCGCCACCGACCGGGTGTGCCCGCTGGTCGTGCGGGTCACGGCGATGGGCCCGCCGACGAAGACGAGGAGGTAGCCGAAGCCTTCGACGACGCGCGCGGTGAGGAGGCCGGGCCACACCCCGGCGAGGAGGGCACCGCCGAAGCCGGCGGACGCGATGACGACGAGACCCGCGCAGACCGCTCGGCGGGCGCCGACCCGCAGGATCCACCAGCCCGCGGGCACCCCGAGGACAGCGCTGACGGCGGTCATGCCGGAGGTCGCCCAGGCGACGGTGGCGAGGGACAGTCCCGTCTCGTCCCGCAGAACGGAGCTGATGGGCGCGACCGCGCCGAGGCGCACGGCCGCGAGGACGCCCGCGGCCCAGATCACGAGGACGTGGCGCCATGGGCGGACGTCGCCGTCCCGGCGACCGCGGCCGCTGCCTGCTTTCGCCCCGTACCTCAATGCCTCTCCCGGGCACGCGCCGCACGAGCCGGCCGGCCCGGGCGCCGCGCCGTGCGTATGGGTGCGCGCCTTCGGGCCACTGCTGCCAGACATGCTGCGGGACGCGCGCGAGAGGGTCAACGACGGGCCGGTGCCGGGCCTTCGCGGTCGGTGGATTCCGGCCTAGATCCGTGTCGGGTACGGGTACGGGCAGTTCGGCAGGGGAGCCCCTCAGTCGCGCAGCTGCCGACCGGTGAGGGCGAGGAAGACGTCTTCGAGGGTGCTCCGGCGGATCGACAGCGTGGAGGGTGGCGTCCCGGCGTCCTCCAGGCAGGCCAGTACGCGCTGGACGGTGGCCGGTACGTCCGCCGCGCGCAAGACACAGCCGTGGGGAGTGGCCCGCGCGGACCGGATGCCGGGCAGGGCGGCCAGCCGGTCGAGTGGCACCGGTCCGGGGGCGGAGAACTCGATCACTCCGTCGCTCGCCACCTCGCAGATCAGCTCCTCGGGTCGTCCCTGCGCGACGATCCTGCCGTGGTCGATGACCGCGAGGCCGTCGCAGAGGCGCTCGGCCTCGTCCATGTAGTGGGTGGTGAGCACGATGGTGCGGCCCTCCTCCGCGCGCAGCCGCCGCAGCAGTTCCCACAGCTGGAGGCGGGCCTGGGTGTCGAGCCCGGCGGTCGGCTCGTCGAGCAGCAGCAGCTCCGGCCTGCCCATCAGGGCGCAGCCGAGGGCGACCCGCTGCTGCTGGCCGCCGGAGAGACGGTCGTAGCGCACGGTGCGGCTCCCGGTGAGGGCCACGGCCTCCAGGGCCGTGTCGATGTCGGGGCCCTCGCGGTAGAAGGACCGGAACAGTCGCAGCAGTTCGACGACCGTCAGCTTCTCCGGCAGATGCGTCTGCTGGAACGCGACGCCGACGCGTTCCCTCAGCTCCCGCCGCTGTGAGGACCAGCTCCTGCCGAGCACCCGAACCTGTCCCGCCGTGGGCTCAAGGAGGCCTGCGACGATCTCCATCGTGGTCGTCTTGCCTGCCCCGTTGGGGCCGAGCAGGCCGAAACACGCGCCCCGGGGGATCGTCAGATCGACCCCGGCGACGGCACGGACCGCACCGTACTCCTTGACCAGGCCGCGCAGGGCCACCGCCATGCCTTCCATGCGCAGGGAAACTAGCAGCGGGCAGGCGTCGCCGCAGGGCCGCGGCGGACGCTTCTTGACCGGTGGCGGCCCAGCCTGCAAGCTGACCGGCGAGTTGTCCCCACGGCGGCGGGAGATCCCCAGTCATGCGCCAACGCCCCTCCCCCGCCGCGCAGTTGATGCTGACCAGGCTGCGTACGTACTATCGCGAACCCGGCAGTGTCTTCTGGACGTTCCTCTCGCCCGTGCTGCTCGCCCTGGTCCTCGGAGTGGCCTTCACGGACCGGCCCGCCGAGCCGATCGACGTCGCCGTACGGGATGCTCCCGGTGCCGGGCGGACCGTCTCCCTGCTCGACGCGGATCCGCAGTTGAAGGCGCGCACGCTCGACCGCACGGCGGCCGCCGCGGACCTGCGCAGCGGCGCGGTGGCCCTGGTGGTCGTCCCCGGCGACCCCCCGGAGTTCCACTACGACCCCCGGCGCACGGAGTCCCGCCTCGCGCGGGAGCTCGCCGGCACGGCGCTTGGCACCCGCCGCTCCGAGGCGCCCGCCACGGCGCCGGGAGAGACACCCACGGTACTTCCGGGCCCTGCGGTGGACATCGCGATCGATGTGGCGGAGCGCGCGCCCGGTTCACGGTACGTCGACTTCCTCATCCCCGGGCTCATCGGGATGGGGCTGATGTCGAGCGGGTTGTGGGGCGTGGGCTTCTCGATCGCCGAGATCCGGCTGCGCAAGGTCCTCAAGCGACTCGTGGCGACCCCCATGCGCCGGAGCCAGTTCCTGCTGAGCTTCGTCGTGGTGCGGGCGTCGTTCCTGCTCCTGGAGCTGCCGCTCCTGGTCGGCTTCGGTGCGCTCGTCTTCGACACTCCGGTGGTCGGGTCGTTCGCGCTGCTCGTGCTGCTCACGGCCCTGGGGGCGTTCGTCTTCGCCGGCATCGGCCTGCTGGCGGCCGCCAGGGCCACCAACTTCCAGACGGTCAGCGGCATCCTCAGTGTCGTCAGCATGCCGATGTACGTCGGTTCGGGGGTGTTCTTCTCCGCGTCCCGCTTCCCGGACCCGTTGCAAGGGCTCGTCCAGGCCCTGCCTCTGACGACGCTCAACGACGCGCTGCGCGGAGTGATGCTGGAGGGGCAGACCCTGGCGGACGTGGCTGTTCCCGTGGCCGTGCTCGCGCTGTGGGCGCTGGGGAGCTTCGCCGCGGCGCTGTGGCTCTTCCGCTGGTCCGACTAGCGATCGCCGGTTTCCGACCTGGCGGGGCCCTCAGGGTCGTCAGGCGGGGTGGGCAGGGTCGTCAGGCGGCTCCGTGCGCGGCCGAGGCGGCGACGGACGGCTTCAGGTGGCAGTTGCGTTCGACGTGCACGACCTCTCCGGTACGGTCGAAGCCGAGCATCCGGTCGTAGACGTCGAGCACCGCGGCGTAGTCGACGCCGAGCACGGGTCCCTGCCCGGTGCGCCGGACCTCGGCCGCCGTCCAGCTGTGGAAGTCGTCGGGGGCCCGCAGCGACCCGGGCGCCGCGCACTCGTCGTACAGCGCCGTGCCGGGCAGTGGGGTGAGGATGTTGGGGTTGGGGCTGTAGGGGCGTGCCTCGCTCAGGAAGCGCAACGTCAGTTCGTGGTCCTCCGGGGTCTCACCGGGAACGCCGATGAGGAGGTTCACGCCGAAGCGGATGCCCCGTTCGTTGCACATCCGGGCCGTGCGGCGGTTGCCGCGGGCATGGCCGGGTTTCCGCAGCCGCCGGGCCATGCGCGGTGAGGCGGTCTCCAGGCCGAACCACACCAGGCAGTTGGCGCCCTCCAGCAGGTCCGCCACTTCCCGGGTGAAGTGGACGGCTGTGGAGTTGAAGCTGAACTCGACGGCGGGAAACTCGGTCTTCATCAGTTCCACGAACCGGGGAAAGTGCGTGTAGGCCGGTGCGATGGAGTCGACGACGATCACATAGTTGGTGCCGAACCGTTCCACGTAGTGGCGTATCTCGTCACGCACGGCGTCGAAGGGGCGGTGCCGCGGACGCTTCGGCGAGAACCAGTCGTTCTGGAGGGTGCAGAAGCGGCAACGGAAGGGGCAGCCGCGGCCCAGCTCCAGGTAGATCGAGCGGAACTCCCGCCGCAGCGGGAACAGCTCGGGCGCGAGGCGGTGCAGCTCGCTCACGGGAATGGCTTTCCGCGTCGGCCCGGCAGCTTCCCCGGTGACGCCCAGAAGGTGCCGCAGGTCGCCTTCCGGCAGTCCTGCCAGGCGGGCCGCCTTGGGCATCGTCAGAGTCTCGGGCGGCCGGTAGACCTCCCGGTAGAGCGCGACGTCGCGCAGCGGCGGGTAGTGGTCGAGCACGAACGGCTCGCCCTCCACGACCCTGCCGCTGTCGCTGTCGCCCCGTGCGTGCCGCAGCTCGTTCAGTACGTCGATCAGTGCCCGTTCCCCCTCACCGCGCACCACCACGTCGAACAGCCCCGTACGCGCCAGATCGCCCGGCCGTACCGTGGCGTGCGGTCCGCCCGCGACAGTGCGGCGGCCCGCGGCGCGGCAGAGCTCCGCGACCCGAAGTCCGTCAGCACGCGAGTGGGACATGAAGCTGATGCCGACCACGTCCCCGTCCGTCGCCGCCAGCCGGTCCGCCAGGGCCCTGTCCCACTGCGGTGTTCCCGGCGGATGCTCCAGGAGACGCGTGTCCAGCAGGTCCACCTGGTGGCCCGCCGTCGCCAGCCGTTCGGCGAGCAGGGGGGTGGTCAGGGGCGCCGTCCACAAGGCGCGCCCGACCTGCTCGGGCTCCGCGACGAACACCAAAGTGACCTTCACGGCACGTCCCGCGTCGCTGCCCGCGCACGTCGGTGGGTCGTCGCCCGCGCACGCCTGTGCGTCGATGCCCGTGCTCCGGTGCGAGAACCGGGACAGAGAGCGTGCCGCACCAGGCGACAGGCCTCAGTCACGCGACACCCCCGGGCCACTCAGCATCCCCCTGCGCCTCGCGTCCTCGATCAGCGCCTCCGTGAGGGGCCACAGCTCGGGCCAGAACGTCCTGATGCTGCCCGTGACCCTGCGCTCCTCCGCGGCGCTCACCCCTCGTTCCCGCCATACCTGTCCGCCCGCCGCCCAGTGCATCAGGACGGGCTGGAACCGGTCGACGGCACGGGCGAAGCGTGCCTCCGGGGTGGTGGCGTCCTCGAACTCCTGCCAGAGCCCGCGCAGCCGGCCGCCCTGGTCGCCGGGGAGCCTTCCGTAGAGACGCTCGGCGGCCACGGCCTCGCGCTCGCGGGCGGCGGCACGCTCGTCGTCCAGGTAGATGGGCACGTCCCCGGCTTCGATCTCGACGAGGTCGTGCAGGGTCAGCATGGCGGCGACCCGCGCGAGGTCCACGTCCGGGGCCAGTGCCTCGCCGAGGACCATCGCCATCAGGGCGAGGTGCCAGCTGTGCTCCGCGCTGGACTCGCCGCGCTCGCCGTCGAGCAGCCGGTTCAGGCGGTAGATCCCGGCGAGCCGGTGTGCCTCGACGAGGAAGTCGAGACGTTGCCGCAGCCGCTCCGGGCTCGACCGGCCCTCGTGGTCCCCGCCGTCGCCGCTGCCGGGCAGGCGCAGCGTGGAGAAGTCGGGGCCGTCGGTCATGCGGGTCTCCCACCGGGTCGTGTCCTTGCGTGCCGCGTTCGGTCCTGTCCGTACGTCACCGAGTCTGTTCCGTCATGCCGTGCGCTTTTGGAGCAGCTTGTTGGACTGGTAGAAGCATTCGACGCTGAAGGGCTGCCACCAGCCGGTGAGGAGGGGGCGCACGATGAGGTCGGGCCGGTGGAAGGGCAGCCGTCCGGAGTCAAGGGCCGCTCGTGTCCTCCCGTGCGGCGCGTCCTCCTCGCCCTGCCCCGGCGCGCGCACGCGCAGCAGAGCGTCCCCTTCGAACCAGCGGCCGAGGCGCACCAGGACCCGGCGCACGGAGATGTCCTGCAAGTGCGTGGCCGGGGAGGCCTGTACGGCGTAGTCGAGGCCGGAGGCGGTGTCCCGCTCCTCCTCGTCGTACACGTCGCGCGCGCATCCGACCAGCGTGTCGAGCAGCTTCTGGTCCTGGGAGAGCGCGGCGAAGTACGCGTCCTCATAGAGCGCCAGGGCGCCGTCGAGGCCGTGGCAGACGGGCCCTGCCTGCCACGCGAGGCGCCAGTTACCGGGCCCGTACTCCTGTGTCCAGCGTCCGACCAGTTCGTCACGGCGCCGCCCCAGCCGACCCGGGCGGCCCACCGTGACCCACTGTCCGGACGTCTCACCGGCCCTTCCCGCCCCGCGTCCTGCCCCGCCTGCTCCCCCGCCCTCTCCCCCGTGTCGCATCCTGCCGCCGAGCCCGTCTCAGCCGGTGACGAAGGAGGGCAGGGGGAGAACGGGCCGGGTCTCGAGTTCGGTCTTGCCGAGGGGGACGGCGTGGCCGGGCCTGCGGACGGCGACGGCGTCGGTCTCGAGGAGCGGAATCGTCAGGTCGAGTCCGCTGTCGGCCGAGGTGCGCCCCGAGGTGACCAGGAGAACTCCCGCCGACTGCTCGTCGACCCGGATGACCCCTTCGGAGGAGCCGTGCAGGACGACTGTCTCGCAGTGGGCGTGCTCAGTGCTGCCCGCTGCCCACGCCTTGGTGAGGTGCGGGTACTCGGTGTAGATGCGGTGCACTTCGCGGCCCTGGACGGTGGCGTAGGTGACGAAGGAGGTACGGGCGGGCGCGAGGGACCTGATGTCCAGTTCCGTGCCCAACGCGAGCGACCATTCGACCGCCATGTCATAGCCGGTGATACCCACGTCTGCGACACCCAGTGACACCAGCCGCGGCACGTCCGTCCCCCGGCACAACAGCAGATCGACACCCGGGGCGACGGATCTGGTCAGAGTCCGCCGGGTGAATTCCAGGTCCATGTCTCCGAAGGCGTCCAGCAGAACTGTGAGAACTCCCTCGTGGAGGCGGCTTGTGACGCTCGGGATGGCTATGCGCACGGCGGTTTCCTTCCTTTCCTCCGTCCGCTGTCAGATCAGTGCGACGGCGTGCCGGGGCTGCTCCATATAGGAGACGCCGAGGCGTTCTTGGAGAATTCCCTCCCAGAGCAGCGACGGAGCGTCCGAGTTCTCGTCGAGCTGCGGCAGACTGCGCCGGTCACGCAGGATCTCGTACGAGAGGATGAACGGGCGGACGGCGAGGCGCAGGGGAAGGCCGGGAGCGATGCCGCGCAGGCTCTCGAAGAGCACCACCATGTCCTCGCGGGGCCAGTCGGCGCCGCCGATGGCCGGATACACGTCGAAGCCGAGTTCGACGGCCGCCGCCAGTCCCTTGACCACGGAGTCCCAGTCCCGGCCGCCCGGGCGGGAGTGCAGGGTCACATGGAGGGTGATGTCGGGTGCCGCGGCGCGCAGCGCCTGCCGTTCCCTCGGCTCCATGCGGCTCATGGCGAACGGCAGGGCGCTGGCGTTGCTCTCGGCCTTCAGCACCACCTTGGTGTGCAGCAGTTGCCGTCGTACGAGTTCGCCGTGGACACCCACCAGGAGCCGGGGCGCGAGCAGGGGTTCGCCGCCGCTGATCCGGAGGATCGCCAGGGTGCGCCCCTGCTCGCGCAACCGGCTGCGCAGTACGAGGAATTCGTCGACCACGTCGGCCGGTGTCGCGGTGAACGCGTCGTGTCCCGCCAGGTGCCGGAAGTCCACGTAGCAGTAGGTGCAGCGGAAGTTGCAGGCGGCCACTTGTGTGATGGCGGCGAGGTTGTAGTCGGACCAGCGTCCGCCGAGGCGGGCCGCCGCCGTGACCGGGCTGTCCGAGAGGTTCGCGAAGTGCCGCAGCGTACGGAATTCGGGCAGGGCGGTCGGCAGGCGCATGCGCTGCTGCTTCACCGGGACGAAGAGCCGGAAGAATCTGTTCTGCTCGTCACCGATGCGCGTCTTGGTGAGGTCCGTGAAGGCGAATTCCGCCGGGCCGACATTGACGATGCGGTAGGCACGCGCCATGGCAGGCGTCGACTCGTGTTCCTGGAGCGCTGGGGGCAGAGCTGTCACGATCACTCCTTGCAAAGGGTTTTCGTGATCTGCGGGTTTCATGATCTGCGGGTTTTCGTGATCTCATTCGGTGAGCGAAGTCCACGATCCCACTTCGTGATCTCACTTCGTGATCGAATAATTTACTGTGTGATGCTTCCACTCCTGCGCGGGAGACGTCAACCCTGTCACTCTCGCGTCTTTTGCAGCTTTTCTTCGTTAATCATGGCTGGTTTTATCACCCGCGCGCGTCCGGCGTGGGGGCCGGGGTCGCGCGCGATGGGCCGCCCGCGTGCCGGAGCGCGTCGGCGCAGGTCTCCTCGACCGCGGTGACGACTTTCGAGGAGTGGCGGGTGGGCAGGCGATGGCAGCCGCTCGGGACCACGCGCAGCCGGGCGTTCGGGATGTCGGCGGCAAGGCGGTGGGAGTGCAGCGGCGGGATGGTCGGGTCGTCCTCCCCCACCAGGATATGCACCGGGATGCGCTCCAGGACGCCCAGGTGCTGAGTCACGTCGTGCCGCATCAGTGCTTTGAACCAGTGGGCCGCGACGTCGATGGGCGGTTGCGTGTCGAGCCGGGGCTGCCAGAGGTTGTGGAGCCGGTGCGCCGTGCGGGGCGCGCGGATGCACAGGCTTGCCACGGCGTGGCGCATCAGGCCGACCAGGCGCGTCCGTGGCGGGTGTGCCGCGGCGGCGAGGTCGAGTCCTCCGCCGCTGGATGCGACCAGCAGGGCCGCCTTGACCTTGTCCCCGATGAGGCCGGGCCGGCTCGCGGCGAGGGCGAGGACGGCCGCGCCGCCCATGGAGTGACCCGCGAGGACCACGGGGGTGTCCCCGGGCGCGGTGGCGGAGATGACCGCCGCGAGGTCGTCGGCCAGGAGGGGTATCTCCGGCCGTGCGGTGCCGGTGGAGGAGCCGCCGTGTCCCCGTTGGTCGTAGCGGACCACCAGGGTTCCGGGGCGGGTGAGCTGTTCGACCGTCTTGTCCCAGATGGCGGCGGTGGCCTGCCAGCCGTGCGCCAGGACGAGGACGAGGTCGGGTTCACGTGTCCCGTGCAGGTAGAGGCTGAGGCGGGCGCCGTCCGGTCGCAGCAGCTCGGTGCGGGTGCAGGGGCGGGGCAGCTCGGGCACGGTCGTCTCCTCCGGGGTCGGCGCACACGAACAGGAGACGCGGGAAGGTGCCCCGCGGGTTGTAGTGGGCCGTCGAGTTCGGGTGCGGCGCCGCGCCGCCGATCGCCGGCCGGTCCGCCCCCTGGGCAGGCCGTTGTGGTGTGCCATCAGGATGAGCCGGGCCGGTGCGACCTCGGCGGAGGAACCCGCAGGCCCGAAGGCCCTCCCCGGCCGCGCCTGTGGCCGGTGTGCGGAGAGGGCCTTCGGCCTGTCAGGTGCGGTAGGCGAAGTAGCGCGCGGTGGGGTAGGACGCGATGATGCTCGCGAGCGACCGCCGGTAGGTGTCGGTGGAGTGGTAGGTGAGGTACGGCATGCCGCGGCTGTTGCGGTAGCTCACCAGCATGGAGTGGTCCTTGGACCCGTTCTTGTCGAAGTCCATTTGCAGGACGTCACCGACGTCCAGCTGGTAGACGTTCGTCAGGTTGGGGGCCCGCCGGTTGGAGAGGGTGAACCAGGCCCACTCGTTCGTGCCGACCCAGGAAGTGCTCTGGCGCGTGCCGTCGTGCCACCAGTTCCGGTAGTCGGACGCGGAGCCGGGGACGTGCTTCCAGCCCCCCGCCTTCAGCGCCTGGCTGAGGAAGTTGGTGCAGTCGCCGCCGGCCCCGTTGAACCGCGCGTAGGCCGGGTTGTAGTCGCGCCAGTACTTCTCCGCGTACCGCGCCATGGCAGCGTAGTTGTAGCTGCCGCCGGTCTTCCTCGGCGTCGGGCTCGTGGGGACCTTGGTGGAGGCCGGGGTGCCGTCCGGGTACTGCTTGCCGTCGTCCTTGACGGTCTTCGTCCCGGCCGCGAGCGGCTCGGCGACGGCGACGGGGCCGGTGTCCCGGGAGGCGATCGAGGTCAGCTCCCAGCCGCCGCCGCTGGTGCCGGTGAGTTTCAGCTCCTGGCGCGTCGAGAAGGCGGTGGTCCTGGGTTCGTCCCCGCGCAGCTTCTTGTACGTGAGTGTCGAGGACGCGGTGACCTGGACGGTCGCCGTCCTTCCTGTGACGGTGGCGCGGTCCACGACCACGCGGGTGTCCGCGTCCGTGTAGGCCTCGCCGAGCTGCGCCAACCTGGACTTGCGCGCCCGCAGCGACTTGAGCGCGGCGGTCTCGTCCTTCTTGAGCCGCTGGGACAGGTGTGGCGTGGAGGCGCCTGCGTCCTTGGCGCCGCGCCCCTGGACCAGGGTTTCGGCGCGCCGGGAAAGAACGTCCTCGGCGATGCGGGCGAAGGTGTCGACCGTCTCACGGTCGGCCTTGCGCGGTGCGGCGGGGGCGGTGTCGGCGTGCGCGGAGTACGCGAGCGTGGAGCCGGACATCACAGCCACGGTCAGACCGGCGACGACGGCGGGTCTGCATCTCTTCGATATCACTCTGTTTCCTCTTTTGTTGCCCGGTCGACCAAGGCCGGGGGACGGAATCGTCGCACAACTCGGCCCTTTTGTAGATCCTTTCGCCCCGCCTGAGGTGCGGTGACCGTCGAAGGACCGGGCCAGTGCCCCGTCCCGCCCCCTTCCACGTACCTCTAGGGTGTGCCCAAAGGGGCAGCGGAGGAGGCATGCGGAGTGGGTGGGAGGAACACGGGCACAGGGGGGCAACCGAGCGGCCGGTGGGCGGCGTTCGGGGGCCGCGGCAGGCCGACGGGGCGGCGCAGGAAGCCCGGGCAGCGGCGCAGGCTCTGGTCCGGCGGCGGCACACCCGGCCGCATGTCCGGCGCGCTCGGCGCGGTGCGCAGGCAACTGCGGCGCCTGCGTCCCGCGTACCCCCGCCCGGGCCGCAGCGGATGGCAGCGATGGGTGCCCTCGTGGCGCCAGTCCCTCGGTGCCTTCCTGTATGTGACCGTCGGTCTGACCGGCTTCGTCGCGTTCGCCTACGCCACCACGGACATACCGGATGACCTCAACTCGTTCGCCACACAACAGGACAACGTGTACTACTGGGCCGACGGCTCCGTCATGGCCCGCACCGGCTGGGTCATCCGGCAGGAGATACCCCTGGACAAGGTGCCGCCCAAGGTCCAGGGCGCCGTCCTCGCCGCCGAGAACGCCAGCTTCTACTCGGATGCCGGGGTCTCGCCGACGGGTGTCCTGCGTGCCGTGAGCGCGGCGGTGACCGGCGGGGAGACCCAGGGCGGGTCCACCATCACCCAGCAGTACGTGAAGAACGTCTACCTGAGCCAGGACCGCACCCTGTCCCGGAAGTTCACCGAACTCCTGCTCGCCGTGAAGCTGGACAACCGGACGAGCAAGGACACGATCCTGCGGAACTACCTCAACACCAGCTGGTTCGGGCGCGGCACCTACGGCATCCAGCGCGCCTCGCACGCGTACTACGGCAAGGACGTCTCCCGGCTCAACCCCAGCGAGGGCGCCTTCCTTGCCGCCCTCCTCAAGGGGGCCGGGCTGTACGACCCGGCCATCAGCGAGGCGAACCGCAAGCGGGCCGTCGAACGGTGGAGCTGGATCCTGGACCGCATGGTCGAGACCGGCCACCTCACGCGTGCCGAACGGGCCACGTACACGAAGTTCCCGGAGCCCACGGGGCCGGGCACCGGCGGCATCCCGGGCGCGCAGACCGGCTACCTGGTGGAGCTGGCGAAGCGGCACGCGATCAGGGCCGGGCACATCGAGGCCGCCGACTACGACCTCGGCGGCTACCAGATCCGCACGACCTTCGACCGGGCCCGCACGAAGGCCCTCACCGCCGCCGTGCACAAGGCGGACAAGGACTTCGACGCCGAGCGGCGGCCCCGCACCGACAAGTACGCCAGGATCGGGGCGGCGTCCGTCGCCAGGGACGGAAGCCTGCTCGCCATGTACGGCGGCGCCGACTACCTGAAACAGGGCTTCAACCAGGCGAACGCGACGACCGTACCGGCCGGCTCCGCGTTCACCCCGTTCGTCTACGCCGCCGCGCTCGACGAAGGCGTCCAGCGCACCCGCGGAGCGGCCCGTACACCCGTCTCCCCCACCAGCGTGTACGACGGCAACGACCGGGTCGCCGTGCGGACACCGGAGGGCCCGTACTGGGACCGCAGCGGCAAGGTGGTGCGGGGCCGCAACGAGGGCGGCCGCGACTGGGGGCCGGTGACCCTGCGGCAGGCCGTCGCCGACTCCGTGAACACGCCCATGCTGCAACTCGGCCTCGACGTCGGCCTGGACCGGGTGGAGTCGCACGCCCTGCGCGCGGGGCTGCTCGAATCCAGCCTCGGGGAGCGGATCCCGTCGTTCGCGCTCGGGGAGAACTCGACGCCCAGCGCCATCCGGATGGCCGGCGCGTACCGGACCTTCGCCGCCGGAGGCACGCACACCGAGCCGTACTCGGTGCGCTCGGTCACCCACGCCGGGGCCGCGGTGCCGCTCGACAAGCCGAAGCCCGCCCGGGCGGTGTCCCGGCGGACCGCCCTCGCGGTGACGGACGCCCTGCGGGCCACGATGACCGAGGGCTCGGCCGCGGCGGCCGGGCGGGCGCACCCCGGCGCCGTGGGAAAGACCGGGACGACCACCGCGAACACGGCGGGCTGGTTCGTGGGAGGCACCGAGGCCGAGACCACGGCCGTGGTCGTCTACCGCATGTCGCTGACCGACCTGGTGCCGCTGCCGTTGCGGGGCCTCGGCGGCGACTCCCCCGACACCCCTGGCAGCGAGCGTGCGGTCGACCTGTGGGCCGACTACATCAAGGCGGTGGAGTAGGCGGCGCCCGGCGGCCCGGACCCGAACTCGGAATCGCAACCGGAACCGGGACCGGAACCGTAATCGGACTCGGACTCGGAATCGGCCCGTGCGCTACTTGACGAGTGACTTCCAGTCCGGCGCCTGCGCCGGGTCGAGCATGCGCAGCCGGGCCAGGACCTTCGGATCCTGGACGTCGAGCCAGTCCGCGAGCTCCCGGAAGGACACACAGCGGACGCCCTCGCGCGGGCACACGTCCCGCATCACGTCCTCCACGGCGTCCATGTAGATGCCGCCGTTCCAGTCCTCGAAGTGGTTGCCGATGAACATCGGCGCCCGGCTTCCGTTGTAGACACGGTTGAAGCCGTTCAGGTACGAGGCCCGGACCTGTTCCTTCCAGGCCGGGAACTTCGCCGGGTCGCCCTGGGTGCTGTCGCCGGACTGGTGGTAGAGGAAGTTGAAGTCCATGGAGAGGACCTGCACCTCTTTGCCCTGCAACGGCAGGAGCTGGAGGGGAAAATTCCATATGCCGTCCATCTTGGACGGCCATATCTGGAAGTCCCCCGCCGAGCTAGCGTCGTAGCGCCAGCCGAACGGCTTGATAGCGGTCAGCAGGTTCTTCTGCCCCTCCAGGCAGGGCGCGCGGCCGCCGACGATCTCCCGGTCCGGGTCGAAGGGCAGCGGCGCCTCGCTCGTGAAGCCGGTGTTGGTCTTCCAGTTCTTGATGAACGCGTACGTCTGGTTGATCTCGCTCTTCCACTCCTCGGGGCTCCAGTCCCCGCCGCCCTTGGAGCCGCAGAAGTGCCCGTTGAAGTGTGAACCGATCTCGTTGCCGTCCTTCCAGGCGCCGCGCAGCTGCGCGAGCGTGGTCTGCACGTGCGGGACGGTCGGGTAAGAGATGGCGGCCGACCCCGGGTTGTGCTGCGGCGGGCGGTAGAGCTGCTTCTTGCTCTCCGGCAGCAGGTAGATGCCGGTGAGGAAGAAGGTCATGTGGGCGTTGCTCTCCCTGGCCACCTTGCGGAAGTGGGAGAAGCGGCGGTCGTCGCCCTCCAGCGCGCCGTCCCAGGAGAAGACCACGAACTGGGGCGGCTTCTCCCCGGGCTTCAGCTTCTTCGGCTTCAGCTGCCCGGTCTGCGGCCCGGCGTACGAGGTGGAGCCGTCACCTAGGACCCGGACCTTGCCGTCCCAGTCCTCCTCGTCGTCCTTTTTCGCACGCTTCACGGCACCTGCCCCCTCGGCGGCGTTGTGCAT
Source organism: Streptomyces sp. NPDC017940 (assembly GCF_044328435.1). Lineage (NCBI taxonomy): Bacteria > Bacillati > Actinomycetota > Actinomycetes > Kitasatosporales > Streptomycetaceae > Streptomyces > Streptomyces sp. NPDC017940. Next base: position 249,876 of record NZ_JBIRHJ010000005.1, read on the forward strand.
GGCCGTGGGTGCCGCGCGCCGGGGGTCGCCGCCGCTGCCGTCCGACGAGTCCCCGAGCGTGAGCACGTAGGCGGTGGTGGTCCCACCCAGGACGAGCACGGCCGCGCCGGCGCCCAGGCGCTTGCGCTTCCGAGCCTTCTCGCGCGCCTTGCGAGCGGCGCGGGACTCCACCGGGGCTGGTGTGGTTCTGTCGGTGTCAACCACTGCGGTCCTACCCAGTGTTCATCGCAGCAGGGCCGCGCACGGATGGTTTGTATGAATATAGGACCAGGTGGAGTGACTCCGGACTCCGGGTTGCTCACAGAGCCGCTGCCGACGACCCTCCCCCGGTGTCGCAGTCGGCTCCCGCGCGTCTCGGACCTGCATGGGAAGGTCCGTACGGGGCATCAGATCCCTCTGTGACGGAGAGGATGCCATGACCATGACGGAGCGGACGGCCGAGCCGGCGGAGAAGGACACCGCCGACTGCCTGCGCCAGAACGACCACGGTTCACAAGCCGGGGGCCACGATGGCGCGGATGTCCGGAGCGCCGAGGGCGCCGAGGGCGCCGAGGAGCCGGAGAGCGCGCGTGAGCGGGCCAATCGCCGCTGGCACGAGATCCTTCAGGAGACGCGGGTCGCCCAGACCGGTGTGCAGATCCTCTTCGGGTTCCTGCTCAGTGTGGCCTTCACCCCCCTGTTCCGGGATCTGGGCACGTTCGATCGCACTGTCTACGTCATCACCGTGGTTCTGGGGGCGGCCGCCACGGGGTCACTGATAGCCCCCGTCTCCCTGCACCGCTTCCTGTCGGGTCAGCGCATGAAGGACGAAGTGGTGGAAACCGCCGGCCGCTTGATGATGTGCGGCATGGTCCTGCTCGCGCTGACCATCGGCTGCACCCTGCTCCTAATCCTGCGCATCGTCATCCCCGGCCCGCTCGCCGAAGCCCTCGCCGGCGGGGTGATGCTGTGGTTCGCCATCTGCTGGTACGCGCTGCCGCTGCATCTGCGGCGCCGGTCCCAGGGCGCACGGAAAGGCGCCTGACCCGGGCTTCGCCCGTCAGGCGCCGTTCCCTGGATCGGTCAGCGGATGTTGACGTCGATGCACGCGTAGAAGGCGTTGGCCGTGTCACCGATGTTCCACACCGCGAGCACCTTGTGCCTGCCGGTGGCGTTACCGAGGTTGATCTGGTGCGAGACGGTCGACGGCGGCTGCTGGTTGTTGCCGTTGACGGTGGCGACCTTGGTGCCGTCGACGAAGTACTCGTAGTTCAGGGTGCGGTGCCTCGCCGTGAACGTCCAGGTGAAGGTCTGCGTCCTGCTGACGTCGCTGACCTTCCAGCCCTTGCTGTCGTTGTCGAGGTCCGCGAACCTGGCGTTGCCGCCGCTACAGCTGCGCAGACCCTTGGGGCCCTCGACGCTCTGCGGTTCGTACTTGATGTCGCCGCACGCCACCGTGCGCGCGGCACACTGCGCCTGGCGGCTCGCGGGCGCGTTGACGTACCCGTGCGCGCTGGCCGAACCGGTCGGCAGCGTGAGGGCGAGGACCGGTGCCAGTGCGGCACCGATCACGGCGGCCGTCTTGCGCTTCTTGTCCATGCGTACTCCTTCACGGCGGTGCATCGGGGGGGCGTGAAGTGCTCGTGGTGGTGGGGGGGCGGGGGGAGAGTGACGTGGGGGGTGGAGTCGAACCGAGGGGCCAGATGTTCGCGACGGCCGATTAGTCTGGACCATAGACTTTGGCAGACCACGGTCAAGGGTGGTTTCGCGCCAACTCGACAACGGCTCGTCGCGCCACCCCTGCAACGGCTTGCCGGGGCGCCCCCGCAACGGCTCGTCGCGGCCACCCCCGGACCGGACCGTCGGGCCGCCCCGACGGCGGCCCGACGCGTACCAGGACTATCGCCGGGTGACGGAACGGATCCAGGCGAGCTGCTGGGAGATCTCCCCGGCCTGGGCGACCTTCTCCCGGTCGGAGCCGTTGAAGACGCCGAGGAGGGTCTCGGTACCACGGGGGCCGACGCTCATCACCGGGCCTCCGGAATCGCCGCCGGCGGGAATCCCGGACACCCGCTTCATGCAGAAGTCCGGACCGCCCTCGATGACGTAGCCCTTGCAGCGGGGGGTGTCCGGCGACACGACCCGCAGCTTCGACTGCTTCAGTACGCGGGACTGGCAGGCGTTCTCGTCCCCGGTGCAGGTGGCGCCCCACCCGTACTGCCGCACGTTCTGACCGAGGCGGACCGGGCCCGTGGCCAGGCGGGCCGTCTTGACGTTCATGCGGGACACCTTGATGAGCATCATGTCGGCGTGCGCGCTGCCCGCGCGCTTACCGACCGGCCGGACCTTGGTGCCCTTGCGTACGTCGAGGTCGCCGACGCGGAACGAGATCCGCCGGTCGGCGACCGGCCGCGCCTGCTCGTAGAAGCAGTGCGAGGCGGTGAGGATCCAGCGGCTCGTGACCGCCGTTCCGGTGCACGCCGGTTTGCCGTCGACGAACATGCGCACCGCCCACGGACCGTAAGTGCTCTTCGACCCGCCTATGACGGCAGCGGCCGGCGCACTCGACATCACGGAGCCCGACAGCAGCAACAGGGCGGCCAACAGCAGCACCTGGACTCGACGCACCATGCGGAACGATTCCTCTCAACGGGGGGGACAGACTTTCCAGGTGATGAGATACCTGGCCGGCCGAAATGGTTCCGTCGCGAGGCCCCAGGAGTTGGCGCTTGTCCACCCGCCGTCCGTGCACCCCCTGCCGTCGGGCAGTCCGTACCGCACAGCACCGCACGCGCACACCGGAAACGACCCCGCCCCCGCGGGTACGAGCCGCGGGGGCGGGGTCGTGTGGACGGGGGCTTCTCGCCGCCCTGGTGTGGTGCCTGCCTCTGTCCTCCCGGTTGTGCCGTTCTGCCTGTCGGACGCCTCAGATCTACCTGTGGGACGCGTCGGACGAGTCCTTGGCCCGGGCGGCCGCGCCTGCGGCCAGGGCGAGGATCGTCGCCACTGCGCCGGTGATGACGTTGCTGACCACGGTCCTCGTGGTACTCATGTCACCCGCTATGACCCAGGGCGCGACGATCGTCCAGAGGCCCAGCGCACACGCGGCCCACGCCATGCCGTGCGTGCGGTCGTAGGCCCGGCCGAAGCCGCCGCTCATCAGGAGGGCGTAGGCGAGGCCGACGATCAGGTTGACGACCGACAGCCGCGTCAGGCCGTTGAAGCCCGCGATCCAGGGCGACGCGGCGAGGTAGAGACCGGTGAGGAAGGCCAGTGCGTCGACGGCCTGCACCTTGGGAGTGCTCGCCGCACGCTCGGCGGCCACGTGGCGGGCACGCATGTCCACGATGTCGGGGTGCGTGTCCATGGAGGACGGTCCCCCGGACGGCGCCCCTGACATCGGGGTGTGGGCCCCTGACATCGAGGACGCGGATTCGGACGGGGACCTCGGGGACGTTGTCACTGCTGCCACCTCCAACTAGGCGGTTGCGGGTGTGAGCGGGTCCGGGTCGGGCACGGCTCCGGAGACGGTGCGGCGGGGGCGCCGGGGCGCTGTCGCTGGGGGCGCCGTCGCTGGGGGCTCCGGCGTCGGGGGCCGAGCGGTGCGGAGCGGGCCACGGGCCTCGTCGGAAGCGGGACGGGGCTCAGGGGCGGGCTCTGTCGGTGGGTGCCGTCGGCCGCGCGCTGTGTTCCTACCCGAATGTTCCTACCCGATCAGAATACGCGCCGAATCCGTACGGCGCCTCGGGACGGGAGCACCGCCGCCGGCCCCTGCCGCCGCCGGATCGACACCTCGCGGCGGTGACGTTTCCACCGGCCCCGCGCATGGCACCCGCCACTGGTCGGGGCACAGCGCCCCACGCGTCGAGCACCGGGACCGCTAGGCTCCCCCGCGTCTCCAGGAAGGCGACGATGGCACACCGGGAAGGCACACCGCAGTTCTCACAGCCGCCCACAGGGTGGCGTCGCACCCTGGCGCGGCTGCCGATCCGCATGTTCCGCGCGGGGCTCGGGCCGGTCTTCGGGAAGCGGCTGCTCCTGCTGCACCACACCGGACGGGTGAGTGGCAGGCGCCGCCAGGTGGTCCTCGAAGTGGTCGCCCATGACTCCCGGCGCGGCAGCTGGACCGTCGCGTCCGGCTTCGGGCCCGGGTCGCAGTGGTACCGGAATCTGCGCCGGGAACCGCACACGGTCATCCAGTGCGGCAACCGTCGCCATCCCGTCACCGCGACCTTCCTGTCCCCCGACGAAGGGGCCGACGTCATGGCGCGCTACGAGTCCCGGCACCCCGTGGTGGCACGCGTTCTGGGTGTCTTCACCGCACTCCCCACCGACGGCGGCGAGGAAGCGTTCCGCGAGGCGGCACGGTCCATCCCCTTCGTCCGTCTCGATGCCACGCGGGGGCCCGGAGATCAGGAGGAGCGCCCCGTGGCGGCCGCCGACGGGTAGACGCGTTCGACTCCGGTGTCGAGCGTGCGCTGCTTCCCTCCCGTATCCACCGCCAGGGTGAACGCGCCTCCGTCGGCCGTGCGTGTGATCCGCTTCCCGCCGCCTACGGCCAGGGTCCGGGAGGGTTCGTTCACCGAACGCTTCCAGGACTCGGCGCCCGGCGCGAGGGTGTAGCGGACCGGTGCGCGGCTGGTGTCGACGGAGCACGTCGCCGTTCCGGTGGCCCTCTTCTCCGCCCGGTAGACCACATGGGCCGTGCCGTCGGGGTCGAACCACGTCTCGTGGACACGCCACCCGGCGCCGGGGCCCTTCAGCGGGTCCGTGGCTCCGGAGGCGATGTCGAGTCCCGCCATGGGGTAGCTGGCCTCTCCGCACGAGTTGTACGCGGCCTGCCCGGCGGGCGGGTCGATGACGGCCCTCCCACCGTCCGGGCTCACCGCCCAGACCCCGCCCGCGTAGTCGAGCCGCGGGAGTTCCTCGACCTGCCGGGCACGGGTGGGCGAGTCCAGTTCGAACAGGAGGGTCCGCTCCCCCACCGTGCCCACCCTGGACACGGCGTACGTACGCAGACGGGAGCCGTTCCAGGAGGTGAGGAGCGTGATGTTGGGCGGTCCGTCGTGTGCGGGACCGGCCGGGATCTCGGGCAGGTCCCTGGTCCTCGGCTCACCGCCGTCGGCGGGGTGGTGCCGGATGTCCAGGCTTCCGGAGACGAGTTCCCCGTCCACGAAGGCGATCGTGCACGAGTAGCACGTCCACGACCGCTCTTTCCCGGTCTTGAGGTCGCGCAGCTTGACCGTCGTGTCGTCCCCGAAGTCCTCTGGCGCCGCGGTCCGCACTTGCGTCCATGCCACCTTGGTGGCGTCCTCGGACCACACGACCTGGCCCGGCCGCTGCCCGCTGCTCAGGGACGCGAGCACCTGCGGGCGGGCGTTCGGCCCGGCGAGGACCTTGACCTGGGTCTGCGTCGTCCAGGCGAGCGGACGGAACGCGACGGTCGGGGCGGCGGAGTTCGTGAGCTTCGCGCACCGTCTTCGGGCGCCTTCGTCCTCGGCGCTGGTCGTGGTGGCGCACACATGCCGCTCGCCGTCGGCGGTGACCGAGCAGGACTCCGCCTGCGGGCCCTCGTCGCAGCCCCAGTAGACGAGGCTGACCCCCGCGGGCAGCGGCTGGGCGGGGTCGACGGAGACCGGGCCCGACTCGCCCTTCTTGGACTCGACGACCCTGGTGCAGTCCGTCGCCCCGCCCTTCACCACGCAGCGGCCCTCGGGGTCGCCGGGCATCGTCGCCTCGAGGACCCGGGTCGCCACGGTCACCCTGACCGGCACGGTGTCCGCGTCGGCCTGCTGGCTGATGACGACTCCGCCCGCGGTGACCGACGCGGCGAGGCCGCCGCCGATGACCACCTTGGCGGACATGGTCATCCCGGTCTTGGCGGCAAGGCCGGTCTTGGCGGCCACCCCGCCCTTCGTGGCCACCGCCATGGAACCCGGGTCGAACGGCGGCGCCGAGGAGACGACTTGCGACGTCAACTCGTGCCCGAGGTCCGCCGCGGAGCCCGGGTCGGCGGAACCCTGGCCCCCGGGGACCAGGGCGTCGGCGCCGGAGTCCACGCCGGGGTCGGGCTGCGTCCCGCCGTCCGGGGAAGCGCCGGGGCCTCCAGCTCCGCCCGGGTCCCCGCCACCGGCGGAGTCCCCCGTACCGGCAGGGTCACCTCCACCGGCAGGGTCACCTCCACACGCGCGCGCCGCGTCGTCCGCCGCGGCGGCGTGCTCCCCGCTGCCCAGCTCACGCCAGTAGGCGGCGGCCGCGGCGAAGGCGGCCGCCGCGAGCAGCCGCTTGCCGGTGACCAGCTTGCGCACGCCGTCCTCGTGCGTCAGGTAGGCCGCGATGTCCCGCAGACCCGCGCGCTCGGCGGCCTCGATGCCGCGCTCCAGGACCCGCCCCCAGGCTCCGGTACGCAGGGAGCAGGCAAGGGCGGGGGACGCCGCACGCGCGAGCCGCGCGGCCTCCTGCGGGCGCCCCGCCGCGGCGGCCGCGTCGATCGCGGCCGTGAGGAACGCGGCGTCCCGGGCCACGGCTGAGGGCTCCGTGCCCGTCGCCGAGACCCACTGCGTCAGTCGCAGGGCGAGTGCCGCGAGCTCCGCGGGCCCGGCCCGCAGGGCCGTGAGCTGCCGTCCTCCCACCTCCGGCGCGAGGCGATGGCCGTGCTCGGTGGCCACGAGCACGCCGCGGGCGGCGAGCCGGTCGCACACGGCGGCGAGTCCGGTGACTCCGCCGAGCAGAACCGTGAGCAGACGGGTGCTCACCCCGCCGTCACGGGCGACGGCGAGGATCTCGACGACGTCGCGCTCCGCGCCCGACAGTGCCGCGAGGAGTTGGGGCAGCAGGCCGTCGAGTTCGGCTGCGGCTCTCAGCCGATCCGGCACCGCCGCCCGCAGCAGCGGCAGCGGGGCGCCCGCCGTGGTCCGCCACAGCTCTTCGGCGATCGGTTCCTCGGCGGAGGTCAGGGGGCGCCCGAGGCTCCGGGACAGCAGCTCGAGGGCGTCCTGGTGGCCGAGGCCTCCGAGCGCCAGGGCCCTTCCCCCGCCCAGCAGCGTGCGCCGCCCGCTCGCGCACAGCAGCACCGATGAGGGGAGCGCGTCGAGCACGCCGTCTAGGCCGGCCGTCCCGGTCTCCAGGTCGTCGAGGACGACGTCCACGGTGACGCGGGCCATGAGGCGGCGGAGTTCCGTGGGTGCGGGCCGGTAGCCGGGGGCGTCGTAGCAGGCCTCGAAGACGTCCTGGAGCACGTCGCCGGTCTCGCGGCCCGCCGCGTCCACGAACAGCACCGGACGGTCCTCGTCGGCGAGCCGGTGGGCGGTCAGGCGCAGCAGGGTGCTCTTGCCGATGCCGGGCGGGCCGTGCACCTGCCAGGCGTCGTGGTCGGCGAGCCCCCGGACGATCTCTTCGAGTTCCCGCTCCCGCCCCACGGCCGCGCGCGGGCGCCGCGGCAGCAGCGTCACGTCCTCGCGCACGGCCGGGACGGGGCGCTGTGCCGCGTTGACCACCTGGACGTACGAGCGGTCGCCCGACACCACGATGTTGTTGTCGCCGATGGTGACGTTGCCCCGGACGTCATGGATCTCCACGGACGACACCGGTCCCGGCATCAGCCCTCACCGGAGGCGAAAGACCCGAAAGTCTGCGTCAGCCCGTGGAATCCGGCGGCGGCCTCGTCGCCCGCCGCCTGCACGAGGAGCGCGATCGTCGGGTGCAGCAGAAGGCCGGTGACGGTCTCCAGCATCTCGGGCAGCTTCTCCGCGAACCAGGCACGCACCCTTCCCATGGCCCGTACGTCGGGTTCGTCGTCCGTGGCTGCCGCCTCCAGCTCTTCGAGGCGGTCCACGGCGGCGCCCTTCTCGCGCTCGCTCACACCGTCGAGGTCCTCGATCAGCTGCCGTACGCCCGCGAACTCGCGTCGCAGCTCCTCCCGTTGTGCTTCCGTGACCTCGCTCGACTGCCCGGCCGTGGCTCCGATGCCGCCCACGACGCGGTTGTTCCGGCCGACGGTCGTGTGCCCGGTGACGTTCCGGACCGTCACTCGGTACGTGCTGTCGTCCCTGTCCTGCGGTTCCCCATGACTGGCCATCCGACGTGCTCCCCCTAGGTACGCGACAAATCCGCCCGGGGCGCGGCAAGTTGACGCCACGTCATGTCGTCCGCGGCCGAGCGTGTTCCGAGGGTAGTGTTTCGGTCACGCGTGACGCAGGGATTCGCCGGAGCCCGTCACCGTGCCGAGGGCCGCTGTCGCCCGGTGGTCCGAAATCTCCCGCACTTCGTCCACCAAGGTTCCCCAACCGTTCACTTGGTACCGGACTGAAGGATTCCGCACCGTACGGGCGCACCGATTGGCCGAACAGAGTTGGCCGACCGGTCCCTGCTCCTGCCCGTCCGGGCCCCCTACGGTCCCTGTGACCAGTCGGCGACGCCCAAAAGTCATCATTCGCTCATCGGTGAGGGAGTACCTGTGGAACGTCGCAATTTCCTGCGTGGCGCGGTGATCGGCACCTCCGCCGCCGTCTTCGGTGGCACGCTCATGCACGGCGCCGCCTACGCGGCCCCGGCCCAGAACGGCGCGAGCCCCTACGGTGGCCTCTCGGCCGCGGACGCCAACGGGATCATGCTGCCGTCCGGCTTCAGCAGCCGCGTCATCGCCCGCTCCAGCCAGCGGGTTCCCGGCACCTCGTACACCTGGCACGGCGCACCCGACGGCGGCGCCTGCTTCGCCGACGGAACCGGTTGGATATACGTCTCCAACTCCGAGACAGCCACCGGTGGCGGTGCCGGCGCCGTCAAGTTCAACTCCTCGGGTGCCGTCACGGGCGCCTATCGCATCCTGTCCAACACCCGGAACAACTGCGCGGGCGGCGCCACCCCGTGGAACACCTGGCTCTCCTGCGAGGAGGTGAGCCGGGGCTACGTCTACGAGACCGACCCGTGGGGTGTGAAGGCCGCCGTCCGCCGCAACGCGATGGGCCAGTTCAAGCACGAGGCGGCCGCCGCCGACCCGGTGCGCAAGGCGATCTACCTGACCGAGGACGAGTCGGACGGCTGCTTCTACCGGTTCATCCCCACGACCTGGGGCGACCTCTCCTCCGGCACCCTCCAGGTGCTGGTGGCGGGCAGCGCCACCTCCGGCTCCTTCACCTGGACCAACGTGCCCGACCCGGACGGCTCCCCCACCCAGACCCGTGACCAGGTCTCCGGCGCCAAGATCTTCAACGGCGGCGAGGGCTGTCACTACGCCACCGACGCCGTCTGGTTCACCACCAAGGGCGACAACCGTGTCTGGAAGCTCGATCTGCGCTCCCACACCTATGAACTCGCCTACGACGACAACCTGGTCACCAACGGCGCCGCGCCCCTGACCGGCGTCGACAACGTCACCGGCAGTTCCTCCGGCGATCTGTTCGTCGCCGAGGACGGCGGCAACATGGAGATCTGCATCCTCACCCCCGCCGACATCGTCGCGCCCTTCCTGCGCATCACCGGTCAGTCCGGCTCGGAGATCACCGGTCCCGCCTTCTCCCCCGACGGCAAGCGCCTGTACTTCTCCAGCCAGCGCGGCACGTCCGGCTCTTCGTCCGGTGGCATCACCTACGAGGTCACGGGCCCCTTCCGCACCACCGCCTGAGCCCACCCCGGCGCGGACGGCCACGCAGCCGGCGTGGCCGTCCGCCCCAGCGGCCGGGCGACAATCGAGGCATCAATCCCGCAAGAAGGTGGAACAATTCACAGCGGCTGAATCCTTTCGGTGCATGACGCCGGTATTCGCATAGGAGTTCTGCGCACACCAGTTCCCGTACGCATGGGTGACAAGTGTGCAGATATGGCTTGGGTGCCGGTCATTGACAGCCGAGTTCACCGCCCACCATTCTGAGCAGCGGCCACCGGGAAATGCCGTGACGCGACCTGACGCCGCATTTCGCGCGCCTCCCGCCGAGAAACCGTCAGGCAGGGATGGGAGTGCCGGATGGCACACGCCAAACTCGACGTGGAACTCGCCGCGCGCGTCCAGGCCCTGAAAGGCGCGTCCTTCCGCGACCCGGGGGACGAGCGCCGCAGGCTCGGCGAGCACATCAAGGTGCTGCTGCGGTACGAGGGAAGTCTCGCGCCCCTCGAAGCGGCGGGTTTCTGCTCGCACATCCACACGGCGCGAGGCGCCATGGGCACCGTCGCGGTCGGTGACCTGGAGCGTCTCGCCGAGGTTCCGGGCGTCGTGGCGGTCGTGAGCGACCGTGTCGCCCGGCCGCTGGCGGGGGCGCGGACGCCTCCGGCCGGTCCGCTCCTCGCGGGGGAGGCTTCAGGGGCTCCCGGGGTGGGGGAGCCCGGGAGCCCCGGGGCGGGGGGATCCGGGAGTTCCGGGGAGGATCTCGGCGCCGCCACGGCACTCCCGCCGCTGCCCGCCGGATATACGGGCCAGGACGTGGTGGTCGGCATCATCGACACCGGAATCGACATCTTCCACCCGGCCTTCCTCAAAGCGGGAACCGGAACGGGCGGAGTCCCCCCGCAGACCCGCATCGTCTCGCTGTTCGACGTGACCCTGCGCCAGACCATCACGGTGACGGGGAATCCGACCGGCGGGGATATCGCCTTCACCTGGGAGGCACCCGGAATGCCGGAGGAGTTGACCGCGCCGCTCTTCCTCCCGGTGCAAGCAGCCACGTTGCAGACCGCTCTGGAGGCCTTCGCCTCCATCGCGGCCGGCGATGTCCAGGTGACGGGCGGCCCCCTGCCCGCCCAGCCCTTGGTCGTCGAGTTCACCGGCAACTACGACGGCTCGCGCATCGAGAGCGAGACGATCCAGGACATCCGATACCTGCCCGCCCTGGAAGGCGGTACCGACCCGAAGGTCAAGGTCACCCGCGGCCGGGTGTTCACCGAGGCCGAGATCAACGCCGCACTTCAGGCACCCACGCGCCCCCCGTTCCCCTCCCGCGACACCCGCCTGCACGGCACCGAGGTCGCGAGCGTCGCCGCGGGGACCGGCACGATCGTCGGAGGCTGCTGTGTCTCCAACCGGCCCCTGGGCGTCGCACCCCAGGCAGATCTCGTCGTCGTCCACACGAACCTGAGCTACTCGCAGGACACGCAAGGAGTGGAGTACATCCTCGCCCAGCCGTGGCTCGCCCCCGGGGCGCCGAAGAAGTGCGTCGTGGTGAACATGAGCTTCGGCGGCACCGAGACCGCCCATGACGGGACCGACCCGTTCGAGGTGATGCTCGATGACCGGCTCGCGGGCTCGACACGGCGGTCGATCGTGGCCGCGGCGGGCAACGAGGGCGACTTCCACACCTTCGCCACCCCGGGGGGACCCCTGGTCATCCCCAAGGCGCAGCCTAGCGGCGGACTGCACGCGTTCGGCCGGGCCCCCGCGCGGGGGCCCGCGTTGCAGAGGCGCTTCGTCGTCGAGTTCGCCGACCTCGAGGAGAACGACCTGCACCTGTGGTACTCGGGTCCGGGGGTGCTCCAGGTGGATCTGGTGCCGCCGCCGAACCTCGCCGGGACGCGAACCCTGCCCGCGCCGCTCGACCCGGACCCCAACAACGGCGGGGGGAGCCACCGGGCGCGCCTCGGGCCCCCCGGGGACAGCGCCCACGAGCACACGATCCGATGGAACTACCTGCTGACCACGGAGCCGCACGACAAGCGGCACCTCACGCTGTCCATCGTGCCTCCGCCCCACGGCCACATCGCCATCGGCACCTGGACGCTCACGCTCCGGGAGACGGCCGGGTTCGAGACCGCCTTCGACATCTGGTCCCTCAAGACCGTGGGGGGCGACCCGCCCGCCCGGTTCCTCCGCTGCGACCAGGACAGGACCCGCACCATCGCCACCCCCGGAGCGGGCCTGCACCTGCTCACGGTCGGCGCGTACCACCCCGACGACAACTCGCTCGCGCCCTTCTCAAGCCGCGGCCCCACCACCGACTTCCGGCTCAAGCCCGAGGTGTGCGCGCCGGGCATGAAGATCACCGCGGCGCTGAGCGGGGCACAGGCACCGGCGCAGTACACGGTCACCCAGGGCACCAGTGTGGCCGCTCCCTACGTCGCCGGAGTCGTCGCGCTGATGTTCCAGGCGAACAGGAACACCGACCACGACACGATCGTCGGCACACTCGTCGAGACCTGCGACAAACCACCGCCGCCGCGCAGCCTCGACGACGGCTGGGGCGGGGGCCGGGTGCACCCCGAGCGTGCCGTCAACGCCATCAGGGGCAGGTCGCGCGCGGACGAGGCGGCGGCCGGGGACGGACCGGGCCCCGACGAGGCGGCGGTCGGGGGCGAGGTGCGCGACGGCGAGCCGGTGGTGCTGCCGCCCGCCGCCTACCCCGCGGCCCGGCTCCCGACGGCCGTGCGGTTGCGGCAGGTGCGCGAGCGGGCCGAGCGCAGCGCGGCGGGGCGGCTCGCCGTCCGGCTGATCGCCGCGCACCACGACGAGGCGCGCCGCCTCACCGCGCGGGACCGGCGGGTCCTGGTGGCCTGGCACCGGGCGCAAGGGCCGCTCGTCCTGCGCAGACTGCTCCTGAGCGACCTCGACCCGGACGTACCGCTGCCGCGGAGCCTCGGCGGCACTCCCCTGGCAGACGGCCTCGCCCGGCTCCTCGACGCGTTGGAGCGCGCGGGCAGCCCGGCCCTGAGGGCCGACGTCGCCACCTACCGGGACTTCGCCCTCGCCCTTCCCGGGGCCCGGCTCTCCGGGCTCGACACGGCGCCGTACGAGAGCGACGAAGAGGCTGCCCCTTCCGTGCCGGACGGCTCCGTGGCGGACGGCTCCGCGGCGGACAGCCCCGCCCGGGACAGGCCCGCGCCGGACGCCCCCGCGACCGACACCCCCGCGACCGACACCCCCGCGACGGACGAGGTGAGCTGACATGGCCGCAGCCGGCACGGTGGAGCTCGTCGCCCGTGAGATCGCGCGGGCCCTGAGCCCGCTGGCCCAGCACCTGGAGGCCACCCGCAGGGACGACTTCTTCGAGGAACTCGGCTTCTGGCTGCCGGGCGGCTTCGCCCCGGCGGCGGAGGCCGCCGGGCGCATCGCACTCCAGGCAGGGGGCCTTCCCGCGATCGTCGCGCGCCTGAGCGACGCCATCCGCGACGACAAGCCCGTCCTCATCGTCCAGGAGGGCGCCGCCCTGCTGGGGGCCCTCCAGGGAGTGCTCTCCGCGATCTCGGCCCTGGAGCCCGCGCTCGACGCGGCGGTCACCGGCTCGGGCGGCCTCACCGACGCCCAGCGGGCGCGGCTGCGCACCGAAGTGGAGCAGCTGCCCAAACGCCTGCTCGACCACAGCCTCATCGCCTATCTGGAGGGCAGGAGCGGCGCCGTGGTCGAGGCCCTCACCCTCATCGGCATCATCGAGGACCTGCCTCCGACGATCGACCCGCAGGACCCCACGGTGCTGCCGGTGCGCAGGCGGATCCTGCACTTCGACCGGCTCCTGACCCTCTTCACCGACCCCGGTGAACTGCTGCGGGAGGTCTTCGACTTCGGCTCGACGGCCTTCGACGGCAGTAAGCTGTTCCGCGTCGTCGCGGAGCACCTCATCAAGCACGGCCGCACCTTCCACTACACCGGCCCGCCGGAGGCGCCGCCCGGCACGCCGCCCACCCTGGATCTGTACCTGGCGCGGCTGAGCGTCCTGCAAGGCCCCTCGGGCCCTGCGCTCAGCGGTGTGCTCGACGTGCTGGCGGGCGAGAAGCTCACCCGTACCGTGGCGCTCGGGCCGCTGTGGACGTTCAGGCTGGACGCCGAGGCCCGGCTCTCCCCCGGTGTGGAGGCGCGCCTCGTACCGCCGTTCAGCGTCGAACTGCGGCCCGGGGCACCGCTGTTCCTGAGCGCGTCGGCCGGTCTCAAGGCCGAGCGGGCGGACGGCAGGCCGATGCTGCTGCTCGGGCAGACCAAGGGCTCACGCCTGGAGATCGGGCGGTTCGCCGCCGCGCTCGGCCTGAGCGCGCAGGCGGGCCCCGGCGGCAGCGCCACCGTGGAGCCGTCCGCCCGGATCGAGATCGACGGGGGGCACCTGCTCGTCGACCTCTCGTCGGGCGACGGATTCATCTCCACCGTCGCCGGCGGCGTGAAGATCGAGTCGGCCTTCTCGCTGCGCGCCCTGTGGGCGCCCTCGACGGGTCTGCAACTCCAGGGCAGTGGTTCCCTCGACCTGGCGCTGCCCGTGCACCTCGAACTCGGCCCCGTCGAGATCACCACGCTCTACCTCAGCGCGGGCCTGCGCGAGGGCGGCGCACTGCCTCTGGAGGTCTCCGGCGCCTTCACCACGGAACTCGGCCCGGTCAAGGCCACCGTCGACCGGGTCGGCGTCATCGCCACCGCCCGCTTCCGCGACGACGGCGGCGGCAACCTCGGCCCCCTCGACCTCGGCTTCGCCTTCAAACCGCCGAGCGGGGTCGGCCTCTCCGTCGACGCCGGTGTGATCTCCGGCGGCGGCTATCTGTACGCCGACCCCGAGCGGGGCGAGTACGCCGGTGCCCTGGAGCTGGAGTTCGCGGGTCTCGTCGAGCTGAAGGCCATCGGCCTCATCAGCACCCGGCTGCCCGACAAGCCGGACGGCTTCTCGCTGCTCATCGTCATCACCACCGAGTTCGGCACCGGCATCCAGCTCGGCTACGGCTTCACGCTGCTCGCCGTCGGCGGTCTGATCGGCCTCAACCGCTCCATGAACCTCACCGCGCTCGCGGAGGGTGTGCGTACCGGGCGGGTGGAGTCGGTGATGTTCCCCGACGACGTGGTCGCGAACGCCCCCCGCATCCTGAGCGATCTGCGGGCCTTCTTCCCGCCCGAGGACGGCACGTTCCTGATCGGGCCGATGGCGAAGATCGGCTGGGGCACGCCCGCGCTCATCACCGTCTCGCTCGGCGTCATCATCGAGATCCCCGGCAACATCGCCGTGCTGGGGGTCCTCACCTGCGCCCTGCCCAACAAGGAGCTGCCCCTGCTGCTCCTCCAGGTCAACTTCATCGGCGCGTTCGAGTTCGACAAGTCACGCGTGTGGTTCTACGCGGAGCTCTTCGACTCCCGCATCCTCTTCATGACGCTGGACGGCGGCATGGGGCTCCTCGTCGCCTGGGGCGACAACCCCGAACTGGTGCTCACGGTCGGCGGCTTCCACCCCGCCTTCACCCCGCCGCCGCTGCCCTTCCCCGTACCCGACCGGCTGTCGATCGACATCCTCAACAGCCCCGGGCGACTCATCCGAGTCTCCGGCTACTTCGCGGTCACCAGCAACAACGTCCAGTTCGGTGCCCGCGCGGAACTGCGGTTGATGTTCGCGGGCTTCGGCATCGAGGGGCACCTCGCCTTCGACGCCCTGTTCCGGTTCTCTCCGTTCGCGTTCGTCATCAGCATCTCGGCGGGCGTCAGCCTCAAGGCGTTCGGCGTCGGCCTGTTCAGCATCGATCTGCGCTTCCAGCTCGAGGGGCCCTCCCCCTGGCGGGCGCACGGGCGGGGCTCGATCTCGCTGCTGTTCTTCGAGATCTCCGCCGACTTCGACATCACCTGGGGCGAGGAGCACCACACCACGCTCCCCCCGGTCGAGGTCCTGCCCGTCCTCGAACGCGAGATCGGCAAGACCGAGGGCTGGCAGACGCGGCTCCCCACCGGCGGCGCCGACCCGCTGGTGACCCTGCGGACGCCTCCCGGCACCGAGCTCGTGCTGCACCCCCTCGGGACCCTGTTCGTGCGCCAGCGCTCGCTGCCCCTCGGGGTGCGGATCGACCGCGTCGGCGCGCAGCGCCCCAGCGACATCAGACGCCTGACCGTCGAACCGCACCGCGACAGCGGGCTCGTCAAGGTCTCCACGCCCGACGAGAAGTTCGCCATGGCCCAGTTCCAGGACATGGACGACGCGGCCAAGCTGTCCAGGCCCGCCTACGAGGACCAGGACGCCGGGCTCGAACTGACCGCGGACAAAGGGGCGTTCGTCTCGGTACGGGCCGTGCGCCGCAGCGCCCGCTACGAGCTGCACATCATCGACAGCCGCCCCACCGGCGACGGCTCCCCGGCGGCCCTCGCGGAGACCCCCGCCGCCCCGGCGAGCGGCCCCCGCCGCTTCCAGGACGTCGGCACCGCCGTCTTCCGCCGGCTGCTCGACGGCAGCAGCACCAGCCGCTCCCCGCTCTCGCAGCGACAGGCGCGCGCCAAGCAGCCCTTCGCGGCCGAGGACACCGTACAGATCACGGGGCAGCGGTTCGTCGTGGCGCACGTACGCAACAACGTGCAGGCGTTCGCGCCCACCGCGGGCACCACGCAGGGCACGACGACCTTCCGCAGCCGGGCGACGGCCGAGGACGCGCTCGCCGACTGGGTGGAGGGGGATCCCCGGCTGGCCGGGAAGCTGCACGTCATCCCGGAGTCGGACGCCGCGGGGCCGCTGCCCGCGCCGGGCGGCTGGACGGCGTGCGGGCCCCTGTCCGGGCCGCGCGCCGACATCGACCCGGTGCTCCTGGCGGGCGGCGGCGTCCTCGTCGCCGGAGGCAGCGCGAGCACCGGGGCCGCCCTCGCCACGACCGAGGTGTTCGACCCGGTCCGGGCCGTGTGGACGCCCGTACGGAACCTGATCACGGCCCGCACCCTGCACACCGTCACCCTCCTTCCCGACGGCCGGGTCCTGGTGACCGGGGGCCGGGGCGCGGACGGCAGGCCGCTCGCGTCCGCCGAGATCCACGACCCGGTCGCCGGTACCTGGACCGCCGTCAAGTCCCTTGTCACCGCGCGGCACTCGCACACCGCGACCCTGCTACCCACCGGGGCGGTGCTCGTCACCGGGGGTCTCGGGGCCCGCGGCGAGGGCGAGCACGCGCTGGCGTCGGCCGAACTCCTCAACCCGCGGGCCGCCGTGCCCACGGGGCCCGCGGACAGCACCTGGACGGCGACCCGCACGCCGATGGCCGACGCCCGCCACGGCCACCGGGCCGTGGTCCTGCGGGACCGGCGTGTCCTGGTCGTCGGCGGGGCCCTGGCCACGGGAGGCGCGCCAGCCCCGCTGGCGTACTGCGAGTTCTACGACCCCGACCGGGGCGTCTGGAGCGCGGCGCCGACGCTCACCACACCGCGTGCCGGTCACGAGGCCACGCTCCTCGCCGACGGCTCCGTCCTGGTCACCGGCGGCGAGCCGACCGGCACCCCCACCGAAGGGCGCTTCCCGGCCGACGCCCTCACGGCCACCGAACGCTTCACCCCCGCGACCGGCTGGGAGCCCGCCGCGCCCCTGCCGCAGGGCAGGACCGGGCACCGGGCCGTGCTGCTGCGGGACGGCCGGGTCCTGGTCCTGGGCGGCGCCAAGAGCGCGCATGGCACCGGGTACCGGGGCGCCCTCGTACGGGACGCCACCACCGGCGTCTGGAGCCACACGGGCGCGCTCGCCACCGGACGGCGCTCCTTCGCCGCCGCCCTGCTCGCCGACGGCCGCGTCCTCGCCTGCGGCGGCGTCGAGCGCTCCGGTCCCGCGACCCCCGACGGTGCCGACGTCCGCACCGCCGCCACCGAGATCTTCACCCCGTGATCGACCGAGATCCTCACCCCGTGATCAGGGGCACCCCAGAAAGGGATCGACGCCATGACAAGTCCCGCAGTGGCGGCCACCGGAGCGTGGACCAAGGCCGGTGACCTGCCCGCGGCAGCCGCCTGGCACGGACAGGAAGACGGCGCCGTCGTCCTCAAGAACGGGCAGGTCCTGCTGACGGCGGGCGTGGACGTCTCCTCGGCCGCGACCGGCAGGACAGCGGTCTTCGACCCCGCGGGCCGGAAGTGGACGGCGGGTCCGCCCCTGTCGTTCCCGCGCAGGCTGCACACCGCGACCCTGCTCGACGACGGCAAGGTCCTCGTCGTCGGCGGCACGAGCGGCGCGGGCCCGCTGTCACCGCCGCTGACGGCCGTCGAACTGTACGACCCCGCTGGTCCGTCCGGGCCCGCCTGGGAGACCGTCGGGGACCTGCGTGAGGCGCGCAGCGGTCACAGCGCGGTGCTCCTCGCCGACAAGCGCGTCCTGGTGACGGGCGGCACGGGCGCGCGCTCCGGCGGCTCGGTGCGGGCGCTGTCCTCGGCGGAGGTCTACGACCCGGTGGCCAGGACCTGGTCGGACGCCCCACCGATGACGGACGCCCGCACCGGGCACTGCGCCCTGCGGTTCAAGGGCGGTCAGGTGCTCGTCGCCGGCGGGTCCGCGCCGGTCTCCGACGGCGGCTCCGCGGCCCTCGCCTTCTGCGAGCTCTACAGCCCCGAGCGGAAGCTCTGGACGCCCACGGGCAGCCTGTCGCGCCCCCGCAGCGGACACCGCGCCGTCCTGGTCTCCGACACCACCGTCCTCGTCGTCGGCGGCGCCACACCCGGCATCGCGGGTGACGGCACCTACGACGCGTATCACGCCCTCACCGGCGAGAAGTACGACCTGCCGAGCGGTGTCTGGACGCCGATCCCGTCGACGGCGGGCGGCCGGGGCCTGCACCGGGTGGCCCCGCTCGGCGCGGGGCGGTTCCTCGTCGTCGGCGGCACCGCCGACCGGGACGACGGCGTCGGCTACCGGAGTGCGGTGATCTACGACGACGGGACGCGGAAGTGGGACACGGCCGCGGGCCTCGGCACCGGCCGGTGGGCGTTCGCGGCAGCTCCCCTCGGCACCGGCAAGGTCCTCGTCGCGGGCGGAGTCGTCGCCTCCGGTGTCGCGGGCGGCGACCCGCAGGGCAGCGAACTCACCGCCACCAGCGAGATCTTCACCGCGGAAGGTGTCTCGTGACCGCGAACGCGTACTCGTTCCTGCCGTGGCTGCGCACCGGCATCTCCACGAAGATCACCGGTGCGCCGGGGACCGAAGAGATCCGCGCGTCCCTCGCCGTCAAGCTGGTCGTGTCGGGCGACCCGCTGGAGGGCACCCGACGGCTCGAACGCACCGTGGACCGGCCCGTCCAGCTCTACGGTCCCGGGGACATCGTCGGCATCGACGCGAAGGCCGTCTCCCGCACCGAACCCCGCCCCTGGGTCACCAACGCCGAGCCCAACTACCTGGCCCACATCGAGTTCTACGACGAGGACCTGCCCTGGCGGTACTCCCCCACGGGCCAGCACCCGGAAACCGGACGGCTGCCGCCCTGGCTCGCCCTGATCGTCCTGGAGGGGCCCGGGCCCGCCAAGGACAGCAGACCGGAGTTCGAGGACGGCACGCTGCCCGGACGGCCGCTGCCCTACATCACCGTCCTCGACCCGGCCACGACACTGCCGGACCCCGCGCACCTGAGCGCCTGGGCCCACGTCCACGTCAACGGCGCCCTCGACGACGTCGTCCTGTCCGAGGAGGAGCGGCTGCCCGGCGCCCTGGCCACGCTGCGCGGTGTCCTGCGGGCCAACCCCGACCTCGCCTGCTCACGCCTGATGTGTCCCCGCAAGCTGCTGCCCGACAAGCCGTACCACGCGTTCCTCGTACCCGCCTTCGAGACCGGACGGCTCGCCGGTCTCGGCTTCGACCCGAAGCTCGCCGCCCGGCGCGAGGCGGGCGCACTGCACTCCAGCTGGGGCCCCGCGTACCCGGATCGGCCCGCCGCCGGGCAACTCCCCTACTACTACCGCTGGTTCTTCGGCACCGGCCCCGCGGGGGACTTCGAGCACCTGGTCCGGCTGCTGCGCCCGCGCAGGCCCGATCTGCGGGTGGGCCGGCGCGACATCGACGTACGCAACGAACCCGGCCCCGCCCTGCCGGGCATCACCACCCCCGCGCAGCTCGGCGGGGTGCTGCGGCTCGGCGGAGCCCTGAAGGTCCCCGGCCGGAGGCGGGACATCTGGGACAACTGGGATGCCCGGTTCCCGCCGCCGCCCCCTGCGCCCAGCGATCCGCCGCCCACCTACCCGCACGCGTTCCAGGAGGCCCTCGCCGCGCTGATCAATCTGGCCGACGCCTATCTGGAGACCCCTCCGGCCCAGGCGCACCGGAAGCTGGCCACCCTCACCGGGGCGCCCGACGCGCACTACCTCGCGGGCCGCGCCGTTCCGGTCGTCACCCCGCCCCTGTACGGGAAGTGGCACGCGCGCACCTCCCGGGTCCTGCGCAGGGCCGACGGGACACCGGTGCCCGCCCCGGAGAACCGGAACTGGGTGCACCGCCTGAATCTCGACCCCCGCTTCAGGGTCGCGGCGAACTTCGGCACCCAGGTCGTCCAGACGCGCCAGGAGGAGTTCATGGCCGCAGCCTGGCAGCAGGTCGGCGACGTGATCGACGCCAACAACCGCATCCGCGCCGCCCAGTTGGCCCGCGAGGTCGGGCACGTGCTCCACGGCAAGCACCTCGATCCGCCGGCGGCGCCGGGGGTCCTGGCCGACGACGGGACGCGCCCGGCCCGCTCCCTGCGTCTGACCGCGCCCGCCCTGTCCCGGGTGACCGCCGCCGCGCGGGGCGCCGCGCTGCGCGGCGCCCTCGACGGGACGGGCGACGCCGTCGCGTTCCAGGTCGCCGGGAGCACCATGGCCGCGGCGCCGCTCTCGCCCGAGATGCGGCGCATCACCCGGCCCGGCGCCCGGCTCACCCGGGCCGTGCCCGCGGGCGCGCCCGTCCTCGACACCCTGCTGGCCAAGATGGACCTGCCGACGGCGCCGGTCACCGCCGCCCCGGCCAAGGCCGTACCTGCCGCCGTGGTCACACCGGAGGAACTCGACGGCGTCCTGCACCCGCCGGGCCCGGGCGCCCGCACCGACACTGTCGCGACGGACGTCTCGCCCGGGGACGCGGCGGGCGGCCCGGTGCCGTCGGCGGACCGGCACCGGACGCCCGGCCCTGACGGCTCCCCGGGGGAGCCCTACGCCCCCGCGGCGGAGCAGGACGACCCCGTCTCACGGCTGCCCACCAGCAGCGCCTTCGTCATCAGCCTGCCCGGCGAGGGCGTCGTCCCGCCGACGGGAGGCGCCGACAGCGAGGAGGCACTGCGCTTCAAGGAGGCCCTGCGCGACGTCCACCGCGCCTACGGCGACGCCGCGGTCGGCGGCAGGGCGCCCGTCCGTGAGCGTCTGGACGTCCCCCGCGCCACCGGCGAGGCCCTCGCGGGACTCGCCGCCGACGCGACCGTGCCGCGGTCGCTGCTGACCTCCGTACGGCTGCCCGAGCGGCTCACGCACTTCGCGGACGCGTTCCTGGAGGCGATGGCCCACCCGGTCATCGACCTGCCGATGTACCAGTCCCTGATCGACATGTCGGTGGACACCTTCGTTCCCCACCTCCATCTGGTGCCGCCCGACAGCATCACGCTCCTGGAGAGCGACCAGGAGTTCATCGAGGCCTACATGACCGGCCTCAACCACGAGTTCGGCCGGGAACTGCTGTGGCGCGAGTACCCGACCGACCAGCACGGCACGCCCTTCCGGCAGTTCTGGGACCCCCGCCCCGCGCTGTCGCTGCCCGGCGAGAGCGCGGCGGAGAGGCAGGAGCGGCTCTACGACATCGCGCCGATCGCCTCCTGGACCGCCGACTCGCTCCTCGGCGCGCACGACAACCGCGACCGGGGCGGCGCACAGCAGGAGGAACTCGTCCTGGTCATCCGCGGCGAACTCCTGAAGAAGTACCCCACGGCCGTCGTCTACGCCCACAAGGCCGACTGGGCCCGCGACGACGACGGCACCCCGCACCCCGAGCGCGAGCGGGTCCTGGCCCGCGTCGCCGACGAGGAGCACCCGCCCGCCCACCTGGTCAAGCTGCCCCTGTACGAGGCGAAGGTCGAACCGGACATCACCCTGCTCGGCTTCGACCTGACCAAGGAGGCGGCGCGGGGCCACATCCCCACCGAACCCGGCTGGTTCTTCGTCATCAAGGAGCGCCCCGGCGATCCCCGCTTCGGCGCCGACGACGGCGAAGGCACGGCCGTCGAGGTGTGGAACGACTTGTCCTGGAAGGACATCGCCCCGAACGGGCGCTTCCTCGAACTCGATCCGGCGATCCAGGTGCCGCTCGTGCCCTTCGACGGCTCGGAGGACGACCCGGAGAAGGAGGTCCAGCGCCGCGAGGACATCGCCCTGCCCCTGTGGGACCACAGGCTCAGCTCAGCCGACGTGGCCTACATGCTCTTCCAGGCCCCCGTCCTGATCGCCGCCCACGCACAGGAGATGCTGCACGATGCCCCTGAGTGACGACTACCCGGTGCTCCTCGGGCCGGTCAGGGTGGAGACCCGCTTCACCGAGACCGAGCTCCTCGTGCGGATCTTCCCCGACGAGTGGGCCATCGACAAGTTCGAACCGCTGCCGAGCCGGGCCGAGGCCGACGCCCTGCGCGCCTACTGGACGGGGCTGTGGCGGACGGGTGGCCGCGCGGCCGCCGAGCAGGCGGCGTGGCAGGAGTTCACCACCCGCGTCCCCGCGGGCCGCGCGGTGTGGCTGGCGGACCAGTACCGGCCTGCGAACCTGGCGGACAGGCCCACGGGCGTGCCGGGCAGCACCACCGTCCTCGTCGTCGTCACGCCCACCGCGCTGGCGCCCGCGGACGTCCAGCCCACCGTCGTCCACTGGAGCGCGGTCTGGCGCGCCCACGGCGACCCCGCGAAGCTGCGTGCCGCGGAGGCGGCGCTCCTCACCGCCGTGGGGCCCGCCCGCGCCCGCGCCATCCGCGCCCGCACACCGGTCGGCGTCGAGGACGCGGCCCGATCGGAGTCGGACGCCGTCCTCGTGAGCGTGCTCGTGCTGCCCGCCCCCGCCCGCACGACCCCCGACTCATGGACGACGCCCGCCGTCGCGCACCTGCTGCCCGACCGGTTCACGGTCGTCGGCTACCACGGCGACGAGCAGGTCCTCACCGTCACCGGGGAACCCGTCCCCGAGCGCCTCGCCGTCAGCCCCGACCCGAGCTCCAACGACCGGATGCGCCTCGACGAGGACACCGGTGAACTCACCGTCCCCGCCGACCTGAAGTGGCTCACCGAGTTCCGGGAAGCCGTCCGGATCGGGATGGGCCTGCGGATCCCGCGCACCGGGCCCGCCCGCGACGGCTTCGACCGCCTTGTGGTCATCGGCCTGCGCGAACGCACCCCGCAGGCCACGGACACCGCCCGCGAACTCGGCGAGCTGATCACCCGCCAGCTCCACAGCCCCTCCGGCTACGCCCTGCTGCCGCAGGGCACCCCCACCAACAACACCGCGCAGGCCCCCGCGGGCACCGGCCCCCGCGAGGAGGCCGACGCCGCGCTGCGCGCCCGCTCGGCGGCCGGCTCCCTTGCCGCGGCCGGTGACGGGGCGGCCAAGTCCGACGGCCAGTGGTTCGCCGAACTCCTCGGCCTCGACCCGAGCGTGCTCACCGGCATGCCGCACGCGGACGGCACCGACCAGAGCGACGCGCGCGCCGCCGACACCGCCCTGTGGCCCGCCACCTGGGGCAGCTATCTGACCACCGCCCTCCACCCCGTCCTCACCCCGCAAGCCGTCGAGCAGACCCGGGAGTTCTTCCTGCGCCATGTGTCGGGGCGGGGCCCGGTGCCCGCCGTGCGGATCGGCCGGCAGCCGTACGGTGTCCTGCCCACGACCGCCTTCTCCCGCCTGACCTGGCCCGAGAACGCCACGCACCGGCGCGCCCTCGCCAAGGTGCTCGACGCCGTCCAGGAGGACTGGCGCAAGGCCGCCGCCAAGGTCGCCCACGTGGTGCCGCCCGCCGAGGCTCCCCCCGGGCACGACCCCCACCAGCGGCTCCTGGACATCCTCGCCCTGCATCCGACGTCCGCCGAGTACCACCAGCGATACGCCCGCAGCGTGGAGGACATCTACAACCAGGAGAACCTCGGCGCGACCGGGCCCGCCGTCATCGCCGCGCTCGAGGAGCAGTTGCGCATGCCGCAGCCCATCCGCGCGCTCCTGACCCGCCTCGGCCACCCCGCAGCCCCGCCGACGGTCCCCGACCCCGACCTGGTCAGGCGTCTGTTCACCGGCGCGCAGCACCCGCTGCTCGGCCCGCTCGTGGACGACCGGCCGCTGTCGGAGACCGAACCCGTGCGCGCCTACACGGCGGCGCCCCAAGCCTGGAACTACCTGCGCTGGCTGGAGCGGCACGGCCGCCGGGACCTGGACACCGTACGCCTGGAGAACGGGTTCGACGGGGGCCGGGCACCCGCCGCGCTGCTGTACCTGCTGCTGCGGCACGCGGTGCTGCTCGGCTGGGAGGAGGCCGGGCACCGGCTCGCCGCGGCAGCGGGCCGGACCGTGCCCCCGGCCGTCGACCCGCTCTTCATCCACGTACGCACCCGGCGTGCGGGCGAGCCGCACCCGCCGCCCAGCGAGAGCCGCTACCGGCAGCTGTACGCCCCCGACCCCGAGCTCACGCACAACCCCGACCCGTCCTTCCTGCTGCACCAGCACATCCCGGCCGTCCTCGACTCCAGCCCCGCCACCGCCCGCCTCAAGGAGCAGCTCGACGCCGTCGCGCACCTCGCGGATCTGCCCACCGCCCGCCTCGAACGGCTCTTCGCCGAGCACCTGGACTGCGCGACCTACCGCCTGGACGCCTGGCGCCTCGGCCTCGCCAACGAAAGGCTCCACCAGCTCCGGTACGGCGCCGACGGCACCGCCGCACCCAAGCAGGGCGTCCACGTCGGCGCGTACGGCTGGCTCGAACAGGTCCGCCCCCGGTGCCGTCCCACCACCGAGGTCCGCCTCGGCCCCGAGCTCACGAAGGTCCTCGGCACCCCTGCCGTCCCGCACGAGAGCGGCAACGGCGGCTACATCCACACGCCGTCCCCCGCCCACGCCCGCACGGCCGCCGTACTGCGTGCCGGGTACCTCGCCAACGGGTCCCGGCGCGACCCGGACGCCTTCGCGGTCAACCTCAGCTCCGAGCGCGTGCGGGCGGCGCTGTCCCTGCTCGACGGGCTGCGCCAGGGGCAGTCGCTCGGCGCGCTCCTCGGCTACCGGTTCGAGCGGGGGCTGCACGAGGGGCACCCGCGGTACCCCGACGTAGAGCTGGACAAGTTCCTTCCCGCCCTGCGGGCCGCGTTCCCGCTGCGGGCGCGGAAGCTGTCGCACGTCCTGGAGCAGCCGGACGGCACCGAGGACGTGGTGGAGGCCCGCAACGTCGTCGACGGCCTCGCCCTCGTGCGCCGCGCCACCCGCCCGCCCAAGGCCGCCACCTGGCCGTTCGGCGCACGGAACATGCCCGCCGCGACCCCGGACGAGGCGAGCGCCATGAACGAGGAGCTGAAGAAGCTCCTCGCCCTCCACGACGCCCTCGGTGACCTGGCCGTCGCCGAAGGCACCCACCAGGCTCTCCTCGGCAACCCCGAGCGCGCCTCCGCCACCCTGGACGCGTACGCCAAGGAGGGGTTCCCGCCCGACCCCGCGGTGGTGCAGACCCCGCGCGGCGGCACCACGCTCACCCACCGGTTCGCCCTGAGCCTCACCCCCGGCCTGTCCCCCGGGCTCACCGACAGCCCCCGCGCCCGGGCCGAGCCCGCCGTCGAGGACTGGCTGCCCGCGCTGCTGCCCGCCGCGCAGGACGTGGTCGCCCTCGTCACCTGGACCGACCCGGTCAGCAAGCGCCCGCGGGAGCGCGTCGTCAGCCAGCGCGACGCCGACCTCTCGTCCATCGATCTGCTGTGGGCGCTGCGCCCGGCGGGCGAGGCCGCGATGAGCGACCTCGACGACCGCATCGTCGGGGCGGTCGTGGACCGGGACCAGCCGCGCCCGGACGCCGAGCTGACCGTCAACTACACCGTACGCGTCGACGACAAGGTCACCTTCTTCGAGCTGTCCCCCCTGGTCGACGCCCTGCGCACGCTTGTGACCACGTCCCGCCCGCTGCGCCCCACCGACCTCGTGCCGGCCGCGGGCGGCACGGCCGTGGACCGCCGCGCCGACGAGGCCGTGACGATCTCCAAGGACCGGCCGCTGGCCGTACGGGACGCGCTGAGCGACCTCGGCGAGGATGTCGCCGCCTTCCTGGAGGACCTCGCACCGCTCTACCCGCCCGAGCCCGCACCACCCCGCCGCGCCGAGGTGCTCGACGGGATCGACGCCTTCCTCACCACGTACGCCACTCTTGTCACCAGGGCGGGCGCCTTCGGCATGCTCCGCAGCGGGTGGGGCGAGCTGACCCAGTGGCGGCGCGCGGTGTTCACCGATGTGCTCGCCGCCGTGGCCGAGACCGCAGCCCGGATGCGGCGCGCGCTCGACGAGGCCGACGGGTTCATCGGCCGCCATGACGCGCTGCCGCACTCCGCCCCGGACGAGGAGCGCTTCACCCTGCTCGAACAGGCCGAGCGGCTGCTCACCACCAAGCCGACCAGCCCCCGGCCGCAACACCCCGCCCTGCTGCGTGCCACCGTCGCGCAGCGCCGCTCGTCGTTCGACAGCCGACTCGGTGGTCTCGAAGGAGTGGCGGACACCGGGCGTGCCACCCTCAGCGGGCTGCTCGCCCAGGTCCGTGCGCTGCTGCCGCTGAGCGAGTTCGACGCCCTCGGTCTCGACCCGGGCCCGTTCGAGGACCGTGTCGTCGCGCAGGGCCGTGAGCTGCTCACCCGGGCCACGTCACTGGACGCCGACATCGCCTGCCGCGTCAAGGACGCCGATGCCGCGCTGACCGCGTACGACTCGGCGGTCACCGGGCCCGACCGGGTCCAGTGCGCCCGGGACGCGCTCACGGCGATGCTCGGCGACGACGTGCTCGTGGTGCCCGAGTTCACGGCGTCGACGGCACTGGCCGCCGAGTGGAAGAAGGCCCGCGACGACAGTGCCCGCCTGGTCGGGCACCTCACCGCGGACTTCCACCGGGACTTCCCCGTGGACGACTGGGTGCACGGGGTCGCCCGGGTACGGGACAAGCCGCGGCTGTGGGAGAAGGCGATCCACCTCGGCGACGCGCTGCGGAGTTCCGGCAGCCCCTTCGGCGTGCTCACCGGCTGGGAGGAGCCCCAGCTCACTCCCGTGCAGTTCCCCTACCGCAGGGACGACGCCTGGCTCGCCATGGAGTTCCGGCGCGGCACCGAGATCAACGAGGACAAGCTGCTCTTCACCGCGCACTACGCCGACGGGCCGCTGCCCCTGTCCGCCCAGCGGTGCGGGCTGCTCCTCGACGAGTGGACCGAGGTGGTCCCCGCCGAGCGCGAGACCACCGGCATCGCCGTGCACTACGACGGACCCGACGCCGAGGCGCCGCAGGCCCTGCTCCTCGTCGTACCGCCCGTGCGGCGCCCCGGCGGCTGGGACACCGGTGACCTGCTCGCCGCCGTCAACGAGACGTACGACCTCGCGAGGATCCGCGCCGTGGAGCCGGGCCACCTCGACGACACGGCGTACGCGCACCTCCTCCCGGCGACGGTGCTGCCCGCGACACGGCAGCCCATCACCCTCTCCACCGATCTGGCCGTGTCCAATCTGCGCTGGAAGGCCGAGGCCCATGACTGAGCCGCGTATCGAGAACCTCCGTGCGGCCCTCGACGGCCGCGAGGCGCCGACGGTGGGGCTGTGGAACCGCCTCGAAGGGCGGCCCCGCACCACCGACTTCGCGCGGGCGCTGCGGGTGGAGGCGCGTGACGCGCTGTGGATGCTCACGCGGCAGTGGCAGCTCGGCGAGTTCCGCGGCACGGACGCCGGCTCGCCGGTCACCGCGGCCTACTCCGTCGACGCCACCACCCCGAGCCGGTTCCGCCCCGCCGGGGGCTTCGCCGAACCCCTGCCGGGCGACCGGCCCCTGGAGGCGGTCGCCGAGCGGCGCGCCCTGCCCTTCGCCTTCGGCGAGGACCGGATCGCCTTCGACCTGCGGCTCGCCATCGGCCGCCGCTGGATGAAGCTGCTCGACACCGACCCTCTGCTCGGTGTGCTCGTGCGGCAGAAGTTCGTCGACCGCTGGCCGATCGCGCTCCCCGACCCCGAGGCGGACGCCGACACCCCCCGCGTGGCGCACCCCGAGGTGTGGGCGGCGATGCAGGCGGTGGCGGGCCGCCGCATGGACGGGTACGAGTTCTACCGCCACCTCAAGGAGGGCGGCCCTGCCCACGGGGGCATCCCGGACCTCCTGGGGGCACAGCGTGACGCCCTGGTCCCGCTCGCGGCACGCCTTGTCACCTGGTTCGACCGGCAGCTGTTCGAGCAGCCCTCCACGGACGAGGAGGGGCGAGCCGTCAACTCCGCCTGGGACCCGGCCCGGCTGGAGCACCGTTTCTCGGTGGCGGCCGCCGTGCCGGGAGCGGGCGAGAAGGTGCTCACCGCGCAGGAGTATCCCGGGGGCACCCTGGACTGGCACGCCTTCTCCCTGGACCCGGACACCGTCGTCGGCGGCGCCTCCCCCACGGCGTCCACCTTCCACCGGACGGTCTTCCCCGCGCCGGTGCGGTTCTCAGGGATGCCGCTCGCCCGGTGGTGGGCGGTGGAGGACGGACAGACCAACTTCGCCGCGGTCTCGCCCGACAGCACCGACCTCGCCCGACTCGTCTTCCTGGAGTTCGCGCTGGTCTACAGCAACGACTGGTACCAGCTGCCGTGCGACCTGCCCGCCGGGACGTTCGCGACGATCCGCGGCCTGGTGATCACCGATGTGTTCGGTGAGCAGCAGTGGATCGCTCCGGCCGGGACGGGCAGCGACGAGGACTGGCAGCGCTGGTCCATGTTCACGCTCGACACCGTCGGCGAGGACGACGTCCCCGCGGACACCGGTCTGCTGCTGCCACCGAGCGTCCCCAAGGTCGCGGTCGGACCGGTGCTCGAGGAGGTCGCCCTCCTGCGCGACGAGACCGCCAACATGGTGTGGGGCGTCGAGGAGACCGTGCGGACGGCGACGGGCGACTCCCGGCGCGGCGGGGAGATCTCCGCCGAGGCGCGCGCCCATCTGCTGCGCCTGCATCCGCCGACCCGGCCCGCCGACCCCGTGGCGGCGGTGGCGTACCGGGCCATGAACTCCGTGCCGGAGCACTGGATCCCGTTCATCCCCGTGCACGTACCGCCCAGGCAGCGGGCGGTGCGGCTCCAGCGCGCCGCCATGCCGAGCGTCGTCGACGGCGAGCCGGTCCTGCCGCGCACCGCACTGCTCCGCGAGAATCTGGACGACGACCGGCGACCTCCCGTGCCCGACGACGAGCGGCAGTACTACGTGCACGAGGAGGAGGTCCCCCAGACCGGCACCCGTGTCGACGTCGCCTACCACCGCACCCGCTGGCGCGACGGGCGGGTCTCGGTCTGGCTCGGCGCCCGGCGCGGCACGGGCCGCGGGGAGGGTTCGAGCGGGCTCGCCTTCGACTTCATCGAGGACACGGGCAAACGCCCGGGGGCGTGAGCGGGACCGCCCGGCGTGACGCCGCCGGGCGCCTCAGGCGTTGGGGTCGGCGGCGCTGATCCGGCCGAGAGCGGACTCGGGATCGCGTTCGACGGCCAGATCTCCCAGGGCGACGATCCCGACCGGCTTCCCGTTGTCCACGACCGGCAGCCGCCGCAGCGCCTTGGCCCGCATGAGGCGCAGCGCCTCGTCGACGTCGTCGTCGGGGGCGACGGTGACCGGTTCACCGCTACAGGCCTCCACCACCGTACGGCCGGACACGTCGCCGCCGTCGGCGAGGATGCGCACGGTCAGGTCCCGGTCGGTGACCAGGCCCCGCAGCCTGCCGTCCTCGGTCACCAGTACCGCGCCGATGCCCTCGTCGCGCATCGCCGTGGCGACCTGGTGCACCGGGGTGTCGGGCTCCACCGCGGTGGGGTGGCCGGTCATGACGTCCCGTACCTGCCGAGCCATCTGTCCTCCTTGTCGTACCGCACCAGGTCCACGTGCCGCTGGCGCCGCGCGTGGACCGGCGGACCCGGTGGTCCGCATGGTGCGAGTACCACGGGTACGGGCCCCTCACCCAGGCGATCCGGAATTTGTTCGCCGGGCCCCCACCATCGGAGTAACCCGGGTGACCCGGTACCGGTCCTGTACCGTGCCCGTTCCCTGACCTACTCGGCACCGTCCCGCGGTCCGCGCCGCACTGGCGTCGGATCTCATGATCGTATGGCTCCCTGGTCGAGCAGTACTGGCGCGAGATCAGTGCGGGCCTCGCCGCGCACGGCATCCCGGTGCGGCACTTCGTCCTCCACGCCGACCAGGACACCCTTCGCAAGAGGTGGCCGGACCCCGCGGCCGGGCTCCGCTATCGCAGGTACGAGGTGTCCTGCACCCAGTGGAAGCCGCGGCTGACCAGGGGGACCGTGTCGAGGGCGCGGCGGCGCAGATGCAGGCGCAGGTCGGAGCCGTCGGCCTTGGCCTCCACGGTCAGGCGGTCGGCCGCGGGACGCCGGAAGGTGAGGGTCGCCTGCCAGGTCGGGTCGGCCATCCTGGTCAGCGCGATCGAGCCCGCGGCCATGTCGATCACCGCCATGCAGGCGTCCAGCGAGTCGTCCATGCGCTGGATGGTCACCGCGTTCGCCGAGTCCACGACGAGGCGGCGCCAGCGCCTGCCGTCGGTCGTCAGGGGCGGGTGCTGCTCACCGTCGGCCGAGAAGTCCTCGACCTCCCAGATGCCGTACAGCTCGGGCTTCTCCTGCCCGCCGCCGTACGTCCTCCAGAACTCCCAGTCGTTGCGCAGCTGCGCGCGGAGCAGCCAGAGCCCCGCACCGATCTGGAGGGCCGCGGCCGCCCGGTTCGCGGCGCGGGAGCGGAAGAGGTCGCGGCGGGCGGCCGATGGGAGGGCGCGGTCGGTCACGAGGGCCCCGGCCAGACGGGCCGTCTCGGGGGCGAGGAGCAGCAGGCTGAGCAGGAGCAGATTCAGGGAGTGGGCCTTGACCGGCACGTCGAAGGTCATGTTGAGGATGACCACCTGCGTCATCTCCACCGCCGAGAGCAGCGCGCCGAGCGCCGCCGTGCGGGGCACGATCAGGAGCAGTCCGCCCGTGATCTCCGCGCAGCCGAGCAGGATCTGGTACGGCTTGGAGAAACCCGTCTGCGCCCACAGCAGGCTCATCGGGCTGAGGTCGCCGAGGGGCTGGACGAGCTTGGACGGCGGCAGCTGGAACTGGAGCGGTACGGCCTTGGCGGCGCCGTAGGAGAACATCTGCCCGGCGAGGCAGAAGCGCACGGCCAGGCGGAACCACTTGTCGAGTGTCGCGTAGTCCGTCCGGTGGCGGTCGAGGACGGACCAGACGGGGGTGACCGCGGCGGCTCCCGCCAGCCAGCAGAGCTGGCCCGCCCAGGTGTACGGGTCGTCTCCGCCGTCGAAGCGGTTGTCGCCGAGTTCCCTGTTCAGGACACGGGTGGCCATCCACGCGCGCGCGGGGCGGACCGTCCAGCGCTTCGCCCACGTGTCGGCGGCCTCCTGGAGCCGTCCCATGCCGCCGCCGCGCAGGGCCAGGTAGATCTGCGGGGTCGTCAGGCAGTAGACACCGGCGTAGACGAAGCCGAAGCGGAAGGCGGTCCGGGTGGCGCCGCTCCAGCGCGGGGCCGTCGGCGGGACTCCGGTGGGCAGGAGGGTCGGCGGGACTCCGGCCGCCAGGCCCCTTCGTCGTCGGATGGCTCGGTTGGCCGGTCCTCCGGCCGCCCGGGTCACCGGTGAGGACGCGAGGGTCCGCAGCCACTTGCCTACTCGCACCTTCATCGTTCCTCGCCTTCGCAGGAGCCGTGGCGGACGTGTCCGTGGGGCTCGGGGCGGATGTGTCCGTGTCCGTAGGTGTCGGGGGCCGCCCGGGGTTCAGTCGCGTCGGAAGCGGCCGAGCCAGGCGTGCAGGTCGAGCACCTCGGAGGTGGCGGGGACGATCCCGCGCATGCGGGTCTCGGTGAGGGACTCGACCGTCCAGCCGTCGGTGAAGCCGGTGCGCAGATGCTCGGCGGAGCGCTCCATGTCTGGTGCCGCCGCGTCGTCGTCCGGGAGCCGCGCCGGGATCTCCTCGATGGCCTCGGCGAGCCGCGCCTGCATCCGGGCGGCGCCGCGGTCGCTGATCGAGAGGATGTGGGCGACCGCGCCGGTGCGGCAGGCCCGGTGCAGGGCCGCCGCGTAGGCGCGCAGCCGCTCGGCCTCGAAGGTGTGGGCGAGACCGGAGTCGATCACGGTGTCGAAGCGGCCGTCGTGTCCTACGAGTTCGAGGGCGTCGGCGACTTCGAAGGCGGCGTCGAGCCCGCGCTCCCCGGCCTTGTCACGGGCGATGGCTATCGCCGTCGGCGACAGGTCGAACCCCGTGACCCGGTAGCCCTTGCCCGCCAGATGGAGGGCGTCCTCTCCGGTGCCGCACCCCGCGTCGAGCACCGCGCCCGCGATGAGCCCCGCCTCCTCCAGGGCGACGAAGGCGGGCTGGGGCGCCCCGATGTCCCAGGGGGGTCGCTTGCCGAACGGGCTCTCGCCGCGGTAGACGGCGTCGAAGACCTCGGTCATCACGTCGGTTCCGTCGGCCGGGCCGGCAGGTTCAGTCATGGTCCCCATGATTGCTTCGCCGTCGTACGCGCCCCCGGGTTCTTGCGGACTTCTGTCATCGGCGCGGAGACCTTCGCTCAGCCGTCCCGCGGTCGCAGCATGGCTTGTTTGAGCAGCCATAAGAGGTGGTCGGTGATCCGGGCCGCGGGCTCACCGGTGCGTTCGCCGACGACGTCGGTGAGCTCGTCGAGGGCCAGCGGGCCCTGTCGCACCGCCACGGACAGGGCCGTCCTGAGGAGTTCGAGGCGCAGCACGCCGATGGCGGTGACATACGCGGGGACGGGGAACGCGCCCGAGGCCGCCGCGGCGCCGTAGGAGGTGACGGTCACCTCGGTGGTGCCGTCCAGCGTCCGGGTCGGACAGTGGGCGAACACCGCCTTGTGGTCGATCATCGTGTGGTCCGTCCGCCTCGGTCCGGCCCACGGGAGCCGGTCGGCGACGGCTTCCAGTTCGGCCCACAGCCGTTCGTGCGCGCCGATCACGCGGGGCCAGGAGTAGTGGGTCAGAGCGCGGCGGCGCGATGCCTCGCCCATCCGGGCCCGCAGGTCGTCGTCACTGATCAGCGTGTGCAGCGCGGCGCGCAGCGCCTGCGGGTCGACCACGGTGGACTGTGCGAGGAGGAGGTGTTCGGGGAGGTCACCGCTGTCGTAGAGACCCTGCCGGGCGTAGGCCTCGTCGCCGGTCGGACTCCAGTAGGTGGGCACGAGGAGGCCGGTCCTGCCGTGCACCACGGTGTCGCGGTAGCCGTCCCAGTCCGACACGACGTGGGGGAGGCCGCACGCCATGGCTTCGACCACGGTGATGCCGAAGGTCTCCTGTACGTTGTCGACCGGTGACACGAAGAGGTCCGCGGCGGCGTAGAACGTCCGCCGGTCCGCGGGGCGCACGGGCTCGACGATCCGTACGCGGTCGGCCACGCCGAGCCTGGCGGCCCAGTCGCGCAGCGTTCTCCCCCACCGGGGCGGCCCGCCCCCGGCGAGGAGCAGGAGGAGTTCGCGCTCGGGGTGGTCGGCGACGAGTTGCCGGAACGTGGTGACGAGCGGCAGCAGGTCGGCCTTGTCGTCGAACGCGAACCGGCCGAGCCACAGCAGCACGAACGCGTCGGGTGGCACGCCGAGGGCGGCGCGGGCCGCCTCCCTGCCGCCCGGGCGCAGCGCTTCGGTGTCCACTCCCAGGGGGATGACATCGAGACGGCCGCGGAAGCCCAGGTCCGCGCCGTGGTGGGTGCGGAGGTTCGCCGCCACCGCCTCCAGGAGGTTGTGCGCGGACCGTCGGGCGCTCTCGCTGGTGCAGATCACCGCGTCGCAGGGGGCGGTGTCGGCCAGGAGCAGCCTCAGGGCCCACTCGTGCGCCAGTTCCGGGTAGCTCAGTACGTGTGGCGTGGCGGTGATCGGATAGCGGCGTGCCGCATACCGGGCGCGGAGTTTCACCGCGGTGGCCAGGTCGCCGTCGGCGTCGTGCCAGATCCTGAAGGGGTGCCCGGCGAAGTCCCGTACCAGTGCGGGGAACTCGGCGACGGTGAGCTCGGTCCCGGGCCGGTCGCGCTCGTTCCCCGGCCGGTCGTGGGCGGCACGCAGACGCGAGCGCGCGGCGGTGGCGCGGTCGTGGAAGACGTAGTAGCGGCCCGGAGCGCCGTGGCGGAGCAGGGCGGGCCAGAACGCGTCGACGGCGACGCGCGCACCGTAGACGGAGCGCCCGGCGGGGGCTCCGGGAGCGGGCAGCGGGTCGTCGTGCAGATAGGTGGCCACGCGGGCGGGGGAGGTCACAGCGCGTGCTCCCGTCGGCTCGCTTCGACGGACCGCAGGGTCAGCTCGAGTATCGCCGCGGAGTAGAACTCCATCTCGTGTCCCGGCCCGCCGTCCGCCCACGCCAGGTAGCGGGAGAGCAGGACGCGCTGGTCGATGAGACGGGTGTCGGCGAGCAGCGGAGCGGTGAACAGGTCGGTCAGCAGGGGACGGGCGGGGCCGCGCAGGGCAGTGACCATGGCCGGGGAGAAGTCGTCCGTTCCGCCGGGGCGACCGATGGCGGGCAGGCCGATGGCGGTGAGCAACTCGCGCTGCACGGTGCGCCCGGACCGCCACTCCCCCGGCAGGCGACGGCACAGCCGGGCGAGTTCTGGCGTGCACAGCGGGTGGATCGGCCAGATGCCGTGCCGCAGGTAGAGGGCGGAGCCGGAGGTCACCGACTCGATGGCGGAGTCCGCGACGTGTCCCCGCGGGGCCAGGTCGAAGGCGGACTCCTGGTCGGCCGTCGTGTCGTGGAGCAGCTCCTTCGCGGTGCGGGAGAGGTGCCCCGGGACGGGGTCCGGCCCCGGGGACGTGCTCATGGGTCCGTTGCCCGCGGGTCCAATGCCCGTGGGCCCGTTGCCCGTGGGCCCGTTGCCCGTGGGCCCGTTGCCCGTGGGCCCGTTGCCCGTGGGCCCGTTGCCCGTGGGCCCGTTGCCCGTGGGCCCGTCCCCCGGCCCGGTGAGCTTGTCGTGGGGATGCGGCGCGCACAGCTCGTCGCCGCCGAATCCGGTGAACAGGGACCGGACGCCGTCGGCGGCGGCGGTCCTGAACAGGGCGCCGACCGACTCGTGGTAGCACTCCTCCCAGGGGACGACGCCCCGCGCGTGTGCTCTGGCGCCGCCCGGCGAGAGCAGCGGGTCGGCGGCGAGAGCACGGGTGGTGTCCACCGCGCCGAACCGGTCGATCAACTCCGCACGCCGGACGCGCTGCCCGGCCCGCTGCTCTCCCGGCATGGTGAGCCCGTAGGTGCGCGGCGGCCGGCCGGTCAGGGTCGCCGCACACGCGGCGACCAGGGAGGAGTCCAGGCCGCCGCTCAGCTCGTAGGCCGTCGGGGCCCCGTCGGCGGCGCCACCGGACCCGACCCAGCGCCGCATGGACGCCCCGAGCGCCCTCCAGAAGGCGTGGGGCACGTCGGCGCCCGGCGCCGTCCGGCCGGTGCGGGGCAGGTTCACCGGCGGCGGATAGGTGACGGACAGGGGCTGCGCGGGGTTCCCGCCGGTCGGCCAGGTGCCGCGCGAGCCCGCGGTGAGCAGCCACAGGTCAC
Source organism: Streptomyces sp. NPDC017940 (assembly GCF_044328435.1). NCBI lineage: Bacteria > Bacillati > Actinomycetota > Actinomycetes > Kitasatosporales > Streptomycetaceae > Streptomyces > Streptomyces sp. NPDC017940. The sequence continues at coordinate 285,220 of NZ_JBIRHJ010000005.1, forward strand.
GCAGGAGCGTGCGGCGCGAGTACGGGGTTTCGGACCAGGCGAGGAATGCCGCGGCGCGCAGGGGGTCGAGGCAGTCCCGGGCGAGCAGGTGGTACAGCCGGCTCGGATCCCAGTCGGCGTGCAGTTCCTCGCCCTCGGCGGCGGCGTAGAGGGAACCGGTGCCCCACAGGCCACAGTGCACGTCGAGCGCGCCCGGCGAACCGCCGTCGTCCCCGGCCCGGACGACGACCGTCATCGATTGCAGCGGCCATGCCAGGGCCGCTGCCAGGGCCCTGTCCCACTCCGGTACGGAAACGGCGACGCCGACCCCGCGGGAGGGAAGGTCCGGCGGCGTACCGGCGCAGCGCTCCCGAACCGTCAGGAGGAACCTGCCGGGTCCCCGGCTCGCCACTTCCTCCAGGGCGGGATGGCGCAGGGGGTTCAGCCGGCTGCGGCCGGCCGACCAGCCGTCAGGGGTCGGTTGCCACAACCGCTTCAGGTCATCGCGGCGCACATGAAAGCGGAGCATCGACCGGTTTTACCCGTTCTCCCTTCGCTGCCTGTCCCTGCTGCCCACCAGTTTGCCGAATGTACGCCCGGTCGCGTCGTCGCCTGATTGTTCTCCGGTCGGCGAGCCGGATTCTCCCGACTCTTCCGGCTCGAACAGGTCCTCGGCGGCTCCCACCAGATCATCGGTGGCATCCGTGGATTTCTCCGCAGAGGCCGAAGGGTCTCCCGCGGGGGTCGAACGGCCTTCTGCCGGGGTGGAAGACTCTTCCGTCGGTACCGACGATTTTTCCGCCGGAACCTCGGGTTCGGCCGGGGGTTTCTTTCCTTTTTCCTCGCCGCCCATGATCCCTCTCCAGCTCCGCAGTTGGCTTTCCCGAGAGTCTCCAATGCCGGACTGGCGGACAACAGCGCTAAATTCAGTCAACGCGGCACGGACCAGCAGGCGGCTCGACGGACCGCGGCACGAGTGCCGTCGGGTCGGACGCGGGGGCGCGCGTACGCCGAGGTGGCGATCACTCCCCCGCTCCGCCCGGTCGACAATGGCCAGGACACGTATTGCGGCGCATCTCAGCACGGGCGGAGACTTCAGGGGCCGACGGTCGTGCCGCCCGTCGTCGACGCCGCAGCGACGCAGGGCGGCACGACCCGTTCCACCTCGATCCACCACTCACAGATCGGGAGAGGTATGGCCACTTTCACTGTGCAGATAACAGCCAGCCAGGAACCGAGCAAGTGCTGGATAACGGCCACCGGGGAGCAGATCCACACGATCAACGACACGGAAAGCAAGGCCTTCGGATTCGACGACTACGACAGGATCAGGCGGGCTTGCGGAAACATCATCGGAGAGGCTCCGGACGAGTGGTTCCTGCACAACCCGACCAAGCCGCACCCCAATCCGGGTGACCATCGGTACGACAACGCGTACGATGTTTTCGGCTGGACGCCCGTCACGGTGACCCTGCGTCCGGTGAAGGCCGAATGGCTCGGGGTCGACACCAATCCCGTGATCGCCTATCACGTCGAGTGGGACAACGAACTCGACCACACCGCCACCTATTCCGCGGACATGTCGGTCACGAAAACCGAGAGCGTCAGCCACACCATATCGTCGAGCACATCGATCGGTGTGGGCACCACGATCAGCTTCGGCATCGGCATCGAGGGCATCGGGGACGTCTCCAGGGAGGGGAGCTTCACCTTCACCAAGGAGTGGGGGGACGCCACCACGGACACCCAGGACATCATGGTGGGCGCAAGCGCGCAGGCCTACGACGACGTTCCGGCCCACTCGATCGAGACCGCCTACCTCTGGTCCAGCCTGGGCAGCGCGCGATTCCGGGTCACCTACCAGGCCAGTCTCAGCGGCTGGCTGATGACCATCAACAACGACTGGTACGGCGGACATGGCTACCGAGGCCTCGGCCCCGGCTCCGTCCTCGGGAAAGCGGGACTTCCCAGTACCGTCACCGTCCAGTACGACCACACCGTGGGTTTTTACTCCGGCGCCCAAGTCGACCTGGCGCAGGGCCCGTACGACCCGAACCACAACCCGCCGCAGGGATCGCTCTCCCGCGCGGTGATCTTCGCGCCGGGGGGCACCGCAGCCCCGGGACAGGCCCCCGGGCAGGCCGGGGGCGCCTCCTCGTAGGTGCGCCCGCACCCGGGCCGAGGCCGCCGCGTACGAGGCCGTCGCCGGTTCGGGTTCAGTGCCGGACGGCACCCAGCAGGGCCGCCATGTGCATGGCGTCGGCGGCCGCGGCGCCCGCCGCGGTCGCCGCAGTGATCGACTGCTTCCAGCGGTCCGCCAGGTCCCCCGCCGCGTACAGGCCCGGCACGGAGGTGCAGCGGGAGTCGTCGACGCCGACGAAGCCCGCGTCGTCGACCGTCAGCCCCAGCTCGTCGGTCGCCCGCCGCACGACCGGCTGCTGCCGCTGGCGCGGTGTCCACACCAGCGTCTCCCGCTCCAGCGTGCGGCCGTCGTCGAACTCGACGGCCTTCAGGGCTCCTTGTACGTGGTGCAGGCGACGGATCGTACCGGTGACGACGTCGCCCCCCATGCTTCGCGCGGTCGCGCGGGCGGTGTCCAGGCCGGGCATGGACTCCTCGCAGATCGCGACCGTGTCCTTGCTCCAGGCGCGGAAGGCCACAGCGGAGAGGCCCGCGAGTTGCGCGTTGTCGGCGACCGTCGCCCAGCGCCCCCCGGCGTTCTCCTCACCGAGGCAGAACGGGCAGTGGATCACTGAGCGGCCCCAGCACTCCGAGAACCCGTCCACGCCTGCCGGGTGCTCGTCGACGACACCGGTCGCGAGCAGAACGGTCCGCGCCTCGACGGACTCCGCCGTCGCGCCGCCGACGGCCGCCGCACCGCCGAGAACGACCCGGAAGCCGCCGTCCCCGGTGGTGAGCACCTGCTCCACATCGGCCTCCAGCCGTTCCACGGTGGCGTACCGGGAGAGTTCGCGCCAGGCGCGCGCCCGGAACTCGGCGGGCGTGACACCGTCCATGCCGACATGGCCGTGCACTCCCGTCGACGCGCCGTTCCGCGGCGCCCGGGGGCTGTCCACGACGGTCACCGGGTGGCGGTACCTCGCAAGGCCTAGGGCGGCGGCGAGCCCGGCGGGTCCGGCTCCCACGATGACGGTGGTCTGGTCGGTGGGTGAGGGCATCGGGCGTGGTCCCTTCCGTCAGGTCCTGCGGGCGGGACGGACACGCCCCGCCCGCGGGAATTGTGGTCACGGCCGCGGTGACGGAGGGGTGCGGGTGAAAGAGGTGCGCCAGAAGTCGCGGGGTCGCCGCGGCCCGCGCACGGAGGTGCCGGACCACGCCTTCCCGGCGGACGCCCCGCCCCCGTCGCCGGGGGAAGGACGGGAGCGGGGCGCGTTCAGGTGCGTGGCCACCGGGCCACGTCAGGCTCCGACGTACTGGGCGAGATGCTCACCCGTCAGCGTGGAGCGGGCCGCGACGAGGTCGGCGGGGGTGCCCTCGAACACGACCTTGCCGCCGTCGTGACCGGCGCCCGGGCCGAGGTCGATGATCCAGTCGGCGTGGGCCATCACCGCCTGGTGGTGCTCCACGACGACGACCGACTTGCCCGCGTCCACGAGCCGGTCGAGGAGGGCGAGCAGTTGCTCGACGTCGGCCAGGTGCAGACCGCTGGTCGGCTCGTCGAGGATGTAGACGCTGCCCGATCCCGCCATGTGCCCGGCGAGCTTGAGCCGTTGCCGCTCGCCGCCGGAGAGGGTGGTGAGCGGCTGGCCCAGGCTGAGGTAGCCGAGGCCGACTTCGGCGAGCCGGTCGAGGACGGCGCACGCGCTCGGCGTGCGCGCGGGCCCGGCGCGGAAGAACTCGGCGGCCTCGGCGACGGGCATCGCGAACACCTCGCTGATGTTCCGGCCGCCGACGCGGTACTCGAGCACCTCCGCCTGGAACCGCTTCCCCGCGCAGTCCTCGCAGGTGGTGGCAACCCCGGCCATGATCGCCAGGTCGGTGTAGATGACTCCGGCGCCCTTGCAGGCGGGGCAGGCGCCCTCGGAGTTGGGGCTGAAGAGGGCGGGCTTGACGCCGTTGGCCTTGGCGAACGTCTTGCGGATGGCGTCGAGCATGCCGGTGTAGGTGGCCGGGTTGCTGCGCCGGGAGCCCTTGATGGGTGACTGGTCCACCGTGACCACGCCGTCCCGGCCTGCCACGGAGCCCTGGATCAGGGAACTCTTGCCGGAGCCCGCGACGCCGGTGACGACGGTGAGGACGCCGAGGGGGATGTCGACGTCGACGTCGCGCAGGTTGTGGGAGTTCGCGCCGCGCACCTGGAGGGCACCGGAGCGCTTCCGCACCGACGGCTTCACCCGGGCCCGGTCGTCCAGGTGCCGCCCGGTGAGGGTGCCGCACGCGCGCAGGTCTTCGACGGTGCCCTCGAAGACGACCTCGCCGCCTTCCGTGCCCGCGCGCGGTCCGAGGTCGACGACGTGGTCGGCGATCAGGATGGTCTCCGGCTTGTGCTCCACGACGAGCACCGTGTTGCCCTTGTCGCGCAGGCGCAGCAGCAGGTCGTTCATGCGCCGGATGTCGTGCGGGTGCAGGCCCACCGTGGGCTCGTCGAAGACGTACGTGACGTCCGTGAGCGCGGAGCCGAGGTGGCGGACCATCTTGGTGCGCTGCGCCTCACCCCCCGAGAGCGTGTTCGACGACCGGTCGAGCGAGAGGTAGCCGAGGCCCATCTCGACGAAGGAGTCGAGGGTCCCGAGGAGGACGGAGATGAGCGAGCGCACCGACGGGTCGGTCAGGCCGCGCACCCAGACGGCGAGGTCGCTGATCTGCATGGCGCAGGCGTCGGCGATGCTGACGCCGTCGATCTTCGCGGACCGGGTGGTCTCGCTCAGCCGGGTGCCGTGGCACTCGGGGCAGGCAGCGAACGTCACCGCCCGCTCCACGAAGGCGCGGATGTGCGGCTGGAGCGTTTCCTTGTCCTTGGTCAGGAAGGACTTCCGCACCCGTGCGAGCAGGCCCTCGTAGGTGGTGTTGATGCCCTTGACCTTGACCCTGACGGGGTCCCGGTGCAGGAAGTCGTGCCTCTCCTGGTCGGTGTAGTCGCGGATCGGCTTGGCGGGGTCGAGGAAGCCCGACTCGGTGAAGGACTGCACGACCCAGCCGTCGGGCTTCCAGCCGGGCACGGTGATCGCCCCGCCCGCGAGGGACTTGGAGTCGTCGAAGAGCTGGTCGGGGTCGATGTCGGAGATCGTGCCCATGCCCTCGCAGCGCAGGCACATGCCACCGACGACGCTGAACCCCTTCTCGATCCTCTTGCCGTTGACGACCAGGACGCCCGACGCGTCGGCCGACGCGACGTTGAACGCGAACGCCTTCTGCGTACCGATGTAGGGCTTGGCGAGCCTGCTGAAGAGGATGCGGAGGAGCGCCCCGGCGTCGGTCGCGGTGCCGACGGTGGAGCGGGCGTGGGCGCCCATCGGCTGCTGGTCGACCAGGATCGCGGTGGTCAGGCCTTCGAGCACCTCGACCTCGGGGCGGGCGAGGGTGGGCATGAAGCCCTGGATGAAGGCGCTGTACGTCTCATTGATCAGCCGCTGCGACTCAGCGGCGATCGTGTCGAACACCAGGGAACTCTTACCCGATCCCGACACTCCGGTGAAGACCGTGAGCTGGTGCTTCGGGATGTCGACGCTGACGTCCTTGAGGTTGTTCTCGCGCGCCCCCCGCACCCGGATCAGGCCATGGTTCGCGGCGCGCGGCGCGGGCCCCGGGGTGTCCGTGCCGTTGGCGACCGTGCCGTTGACGACCGTCATGGGGCCCCTCCCGTGCAGCGCGTGTGACATGTCTTGTCCGTACGACGGGGTGACGGATTCCTGGACTTCCCGTTCTTGAACTTCCCGGTTCATATGACTCAAGCGTATACCTGCAAACTCGGTTGAGACTTTTCCCGCGAGAGCTGGGTTTCGCTCGGTTAAAGTCTCCAACCATGAAGTACCTGCGCCCCTTCGATCTGGCCCGCGAGCACGGCATTTCGACGCAGGCCGTCCGCAACTACGAGCGGGACGGTTTCCTCCCGGCGGCCGGGCGCACCCCCTCGGGCTACCGGACCTACACCGAGACCCACGCGACGGCGCTGCGGGCCTATCTGGCCCTCGTCCGGGCGCACGGCTACGCCGTCGGGGGTCAGATCATGCGGGCGCTCAACGACGGTGAACTCGACGCCGCGCTGACGGCCGTCGACCGCGGCCACGCCCAACTGCTGCGCGACCGGGGGACGCTGGACGCGGTGGGGCAGGCCGTGGCGGATCTGACCTCCGGCACCGGGGCCGCCGAGCACGCGCCGCTCGGCGGTGCGCCGCTCAGCATCGGCGAGCTCGCCCGGCGCCTCGGCGTCACCGCGGCGACCCTGCGCAACTGGGAGGCGGCGGGCATCCTCGCCCCGGCCAGGGAGCCGGTCACCGGACACCGCTCGTACGGCGCCCAGGACGTCCGCGACGCCGAACTCACCCATCTGCTCAGGCGCGGCGGCTACCCACTGGAGCACATCCGCACGGTGGTCGTGCAGATCCGTACGGCGGGCGGCACGCAGGCGCTGTCCGCGGCCCTCGACGACTGGCGGCGCCGGCTCACCGCCCGCGGCGTCGCGATGCTGGACGCGGCCGCGAGGCTCTCCGGGTACCTGGCCCTGGTGGACGTCGCGGCCCCGGCCCCGCCGCGCCCGGGGCCGCCGGGTGAGGCGGACTGACAGGAACGGGACGGATTCGCCGGGCAACCCGGACGAACGGGGCTAGATTCGCCGTCGATCAGGGACTCTCCCGAAGGAGCTGATGGCGGTTGAACACGGTGGTGGAACTGTTCGAGTCGACCGTCGCCGAGCGAGGCACGGAACCCGCCCTCGTCGACGAGGCGGGCACGCTCGGGTACGCCGAGGTGAACGCCCGGGTCAACCGGCTCGCCCGGGCCCTGATCGCCCGCGGCGTCGGCCCCGACACCCTGGTCGCGGTCGCGATGCCGAAGTCGAACGACCTGGTCGTGGCACTCCTGGCGGTACTCAAGGCCGGTGGCGCCTACCTCCCCCTCGACCCGGGCTATCCGGCGGAACGCCTGGCGTTCATGCAGTCCGACGCCCGGCCGGTGCTGCTCCTGCGGCCGTCCGCGGTGGCGCCCCTCGGTTCGCGCGTACCGGAACTCGTCGTCGACGACCCGGAGTTCCGTGCCGCGTGTGCGGCGCTGCCCGGGCACGACATCACCCCGCGCGAGCGCCTCGCCGTCCTGCGCCCCGCGCACCTGATGTACGTGATCTACACCTCGGGGTCGACCGGAACGCCCAAGGGGGTCGCCGTGCCGCACGGCGGCGTGCGCGACATGGCGGCCACCCAGGCGAACGTACTGCGGGCAGGACCTGGCGACCGTGTGCTCCAGTGGGCGTCCATCAGCTTCGACGCCGCCTTCTGGGACGTGACCCTGGCGCTCCTCTCCGGCGCGACCCTGGTGATGGCACCCGCCGAGGACCTGCTGCCGGGCCGCCCGCTGCGGGACACCCTGCTGAAGTACGACATCACGCACGCCGTGCTGCCCCCGGTCGCGCTCAGCGAGACAGAGGCCGAGGACGTCCTCGCCGGCGGGACCGTCATGTCCACGGGCGACAGCTGCACACCGACGCTGGTGCGCAAGTGGGCGCCGGGACGGCGGATGTACAACGGCTACGGCCCGACCGAGGTGACCGTCGGGGCGACCGTCGGCGGTCCTGTGCGCGCCGGTGATGACGTCGGGATCGGCACGCCGTGGATCGGCAACGAGGTGCACGTCCTCGACGAGCGACTGCGTCCGGTGCCGGACGGGACGGAGGGCGAGCTGTACATCGCGGGCAGTGGCCTCGCCCGCGGCTACCTCGACCGGTTCGCCTCGACGGCGGCGAAGTTCGTGGCCGACCCGTTCGGGCCGCCCGGCAGCCGGATGTACCGCACGGGAGACCTCGGCCGCAGGGAGCGGAACGGCGAGCTGTTCTTCGCGGGCCGGGCGGACGGGCAGGTGAAGCTGCGCGGCTTCCGCGTGGAACTCGGCGAGATCGAGACCAGGCTGGCCTCCCACCCCGCCGTGGACGTCGCCGTCGCGGTGGTCCGCGGCGAGCTCGCGGACGCGCACGTCGTCGGCTACGTCACCGCGGCCGCGCCGGTCGAGCCCGGCGAACTGCGCGCCCACGTCGCCGCGGCGCTGCCCGCGCACATGGTGCCGGCCCAGGTCGCGGTGCTCGACCGGTTCCCCACGCTGGCCAACGGGAAGATCGCCCGGGAGGCGCTGCCGGTGCCGGACGTGTCGGTGGGCCCGCGGGCGGACGCGGCGCTGGGCGCGCGAGCGGACACGGCCCTGCGGCGGGCGGACGCCGAGGAACCGGCGGGCGACGGGGCGGACGGCTGTGCGGCGGAGGTCTGCGCGATCGTGCGGGACGTCCTCGGCATCGAGGAAGCGCGGCTCGGCGACAACTTCTTCGGGCTCGGCGGGCACTCCGTGCAGGCGACCAGGCTGGCGACGCGGATCCGGGAGCGGTTCGAGGTCGCGCTGCCGATCAGGGCCGTTCTGGAGGCGGCGACGATCGCCGATCTCGCCGCGGCTGTCGAGGACCGTCAGCGGAAGGCGACCGGCAGGCTGCTGTAGCCGTTCAGGAAGTTGGAGTAGATCGGCGTGGGCGGACCGCACAGCTCGATCTCGGTGACCGTCCCGATCAGCGCGCCCAGCAGGGCGCGCAGTTCGGCACGGCCGAGGAAGGCGCCGACGCAGAAGTGTGGGCCGTGGCCGAACGACAGGTGCTTGTTGGGCGAGCGGGTCACGTCGAACCGGCGCGGCCGGTCGAACACCTCCTCGTCGTTGTTGGCGGAGGTGTTCCACAGGGTCACGATGTCGCCCGCGCGCACGCGCCGGCCGCCGATCTCCAGGTCCCGGACCGCGGTGCGCGCGAAGTGCATGGCGGGCGTGGCCCAGCGCAGCACCTCTTCGACGGCCCCGTCGACGCCTGCCGAGCCGTCGCGCAGCGCCCGCCACTGCGCGGGGTGTTCGGCGAGGGCCCGCACCGCGCAGATCGCGGACACCCGGGAGGACTCGTCGCCGCCGAGCACGAGGCTGTAGCAGTTGAGCGCCACCTCCTCCAGGGTCAGCGGTCCTTCGCCGACCCGTGCTGTCGCGATCATGCTGACGACGTCGTCGCCGGGGTCGCCGCGGCGCTGCCCCGCGAGGTCCATGAAGTAGCCGACGATCTCGTTGCGGGCCTCCAGGGAGTCGAGCGGGTCGGCGTCCGCGTCGTGCGCGGAGAGCGCCAGCTTGTTCCAGCGCAGCAGCTTCCCGCGGTCCTCCTCCGGGATGGAGAGCAGATCGCAGATGGTGTTCATCGGGATGTGCTCGGCGACCTCCGTCGCGAAGTCGAAGTCGCCCTGCCGGGTGACGCTCTCGATGAGCCGCGACGTCCGCGCCCGCACCCCGCTCTCGACCGCGCCGAGCACCCGTGGGGAGAAGGCCCGCAGCATCAGGTTGCGCAGCTCGCGGTGGCGGGGCCGGTCGGTGACCGCGAGCATCTTGCCGCCGGCCGAGTCACCGCCGCTCAGGAGCACGTCGAGGACGGTCCCGCGGGCGGAGCTCAAGGAGGCCGCGTCGGCGTAGCAGGACAGCACGTCGGCGTGGCGGGCGACGACCCAGAAACCGGGGTCCCCGGCGTGCCAGTACACGGGCCTGGACATCCGCACTTCGCGCCAGAACTCGTGCGCGTCGTGCCGTACGAAGGCGGTGGCGTCGGTCAGGTCCAGTTCGGTCCGCATGGTCATGCGGAAATCGTGACAACGGCGGCGGCCGGGACGCGGATTTCTTACCCAGGTCTTTCCTCTTGAATGAGAGAGGAAAGATTGCTGATCAGCCCGTTCATTTCCGTGGCATGCTCCTGAATACGGTCGCTGGACGCACCGGAATAACCGGCGGTTGCCGACCGGACACCCCTGACGAGGAGGCGGCGTCTTGAGCACTCTGACGTATGCGGACTATCTCCGGATGGAGACTCTGCTTTCGCTGCAAGAGCCGCGCACCCCAGCCACCGCAGGCCGTGCGGTGGTGCTGGCCGAGCAGTTCTTCATCATCACCCATCAGTCCTGCGAACTGTGGCTGAAGCAGCTCGGCGCGGACCTGGACGCCGCCGCGGAGGCGCTCGTACCGCCCTGCGACCCGCACGACCTGGAGCTGGGCCTTGAATTCCTGCTGCGGTCCTGCGAGTTGCTGAAGGTGTTGAAGGAGCAGGTACTCGTCCTCGAGAAACTCCCGCTGCGCTATTTCGCCGACTTCCGGCCCCGCCTCGACACGGCGAGCGGCGCGCAGTCGGCGCAGTTCCGGCGGCTGACCGTGCTCCTGGGCAACGAGCACCACGCGGGCAGTCTGTACGAGGCGTTCGCGGCGGCGACCGCGTACCACGGGCAGTCGGTGGACGGGGTGTGCCGGCGCGGGGTGGAGGCGGGTGTCCTGCACCGCCTCGCGGAGGCGCTCGTGGACATGGGGAACGGGTACTGGCACTGGAAAGTGGCGCACCTGGCGCTGGTGTCCAAGATGGTCGGGGAACAGGGCGGTACCGGCAGGTCGAGCGGTGTGGACTTCCTCGCCCGCCGAGTCACCAGGCCCTTCCCCGAACTGCGTCGGCTGCGCGGGAAGGTGCACCACCCCTAGGGTCTGCCCGACCTGGCGAACAGACCCTGGCGTCGGGCGGCGGCTAGCCGACGTCGGTCTCCAGCACATAGCCACGGCCCCAGGCCGTACGGATGACGAGGTCGATACGGGACAGACGCCGGCGGAGCCGCATGATGTGGAGGTCGAGCGAGTTCCGCGTCGGCCTCTGCACGCGTTCCGCCAGTCGTTGGGTGAGTTCGTGCCGGTACACCACCTCCCCGAAGTGCTCGATGAGCAACTCCATCAATTCGGTCTGGACGTTCGAGATAGTGATCGAATGCGGGCCGAAACACAGCGTTCCGGCCGAGTCGAGGGTCGGGACCTGACGGCTGTCGAGCCGGTTCTGGAGCGCCCGGACACGGGCGTCCAGGTCGTCGCGCGAAATGGGCGCGCGGACCCAGTCCTCGAAGGGATCGTTGCAGATCGGCGGACGGGCACCCCCCTCGACCACGAGGAGGCGGGGTACACCGTCCCTCTTACATCGGTTCCTCAAGTCGATCTGTGCCGGCCAACGGACAAACATGACATCTTTGTTGATGCCTCCCACAGCACACGCCTCCCCGTCACCACGCATGTCCGGTCAGTGTCTTCGTATGCAGACGGCGTTCCGCGGGGAACGGCCCAGGCTGGTCTTCCTCACCCATGTCCTCCGGTTCTCTCGGCACCGTTCTCGGTCGAATCGGTGTGGCTGCCTGTCCGCAGAATCCGGTTGAGGGTGCGGCTGATCTCCGCCACATTCCGCGGCCAGTACATCTCGTTGTGCGCGCACGCGATGTCGACGCGCTGCACTCGTCCGTCGACGTGCTCCTGCCAGAGCACCTCGAGTTCCTCCTCGAGTTCCCGCTTGTCGTGGGTCTCGGGGTCGAGGAGTGCGTTGAAGAAGACGATGTCCCCGCGGTACCGCGGTGAGGTGAACCGCCGCATCTGCTCCATCTGTCCGACGAAGATGGAGGACGCGGTGGCGACCAGGGAGGGGTACTCCTCCATCCCGGCCAGATGCCCCATGTAGTTGGCGAGGAAGCGGCGGACCATGGCCTCGTCCAGGGCCTCCAGGTCGGTGAAGTGGCGCGAGGGCGCGGCGTCGAGCAGCGCCAGGAGCGCCACCTCGTGTCCGCGGCGCTGGAGCTCGGCGGCCATGGCGTGCGCCAGGGTGCCGCCGAAGGACCAGCCCAGGAGGTGGTAGGGGCCGTTCGGCTGGACCTCGAGCACCTGCGCGAGGTAGTCCTCGACCATCTCGTCGATGGACCCGGCCGGCGGCGTCGTCCCGTCGAAGCCGCGCGCCTGGATGCCGTACATCGGCCAGTCCGGGTCCACCTGGCGGGCGAAGCCGAGGTAGGGCCAGCTCAGTCCGCCGCCCGGGTGCAGCCACCACAGCGGGGGGCGGTGTCCCTCGGTGCGGATCGGGAGCAGCACGGCGAACGGGTCCTCGAAGGCCGCCTCGGTGTCGGCGGACATCTGTACGGCGAGTTCGGCGACGGTCGGGTACTGGAACACCGTACGGATGGGGACGTCCACACCGAGGTCCTCGTGGATCCGCCAGACCAGGCGGGTCAGGCGCAGGGAGTGGCCGCCGCTGGCGAAGAAGTCGTCGTGGACGCCGATCCGGTCCAGGCCGAGCACCTCGGCGAAGAGCGCGGCCAGCTCCTCCTCGCGCGGGGTGCGCGGGGCCTGGTGGTCGCCGCCGACCGGGTCCGGTGCGGGCAGCGCGGCACGGTCCACCTTGCCGTTCTCGGTGAGGGGCAGCCGGTCGAGGACGACGATCTCGCCGGGCATCATGAACTCCGGGAGCCGGCTCGCGAGCCGCTCGCGGAGCACGGAGGGCAGCCGGGACACGCGCCGGGAGACCGCGGGCACATTGGTCTGCCGGGCCGAGGGGGCGCCGGCGGGCCGGTAGAGGCCGTCGCAGCAGACCGCGTCGACGTCGGGGAGGACGGCAGCCTCGAAGCAGTCGCCTGCGCGGGCCGACCAGGTGCAGTACACCGCGATCCCGCGCCGCGCGCCCCACTCCTCCAGGTCCGCGGGGTCGAGGGTGCCGCCCAGTTCGGGGGTGGCCCCCCACTCGGCGGCCTCACCGGCAAGGCGGGCGTTGGGGATCCCGGTCAGGCGAAGGCCGCCGCCGTGCCGGGCCAGGGCGGCTTCCAGGCCGTCGAGGCCGCGGACCTCCGCTCCCCACACCGCCTCGGGCAGCTCGCCGAGGTGCAGCGGGGACGCGGGGGCCTTGTGCAGCACGACCTCGTAGCGGTGGCGAGTCAGTTCGTTGTGGTGGGTGCCCCGCTTGAGGCGGATGTCGGTGGCGACGGCGTCCGGCCTCGCCTCGGCCCAGCGGACGAAGAAGCCGGGGTCGGCGAGGAGTTCCTTCTCGCCGAGCACCGCGCGTTCGACGGCGGCCTGCACGGCTGCCGGTCCGTCGTCGGGCCTGCGGCAGCGGTGCACGGCGGCGCTGAACGCCCGCAGGGTGCGGTGGTTGCGGACGTCGCCGATCAGCACGCGGCCCCCGGGTGCGAGGCGGTCCATCGCGAGGTCCAGCACCCGGGTGAGGTAGTCGGCGTCGGGGAAGTACTGCACGACCGAGTTGAGGACGACCGTGTCGAAGTGGCCCGCGGGCAGCCCCTCGGGGTCGTCGGCGGGCTGGCAGCGCAGGGTGATCCGGCCGTCGAGCCGCGAGTCGGTCCCGGTCTGGGCGCGCAGCCGCTCGACGACGGGCGCGGAGAAGTCCGTGCCCCAGTACTCCTCGGTCTCCGGTGCGAGCGGGCCGAGGAGCAGACCGGAGCCGACGCCGATCTCCAGTACCCGGCGCGGGCGCAGGGCGCGCACCCGCCGCAGGACGGCCTCGCGCCAGTCCCGCATCTCCTCCAACGGGATGGGGCTGCCGGTGTAGGAGCTGTTCCAGCCGGTGAAGTCCTCGCCCACCCCGTCGGCCTCGACCGTCGTGCCGCCGTACATGGTGTCGTAGATCTCGCGCCACTCGCCGATCTGTTCGGCGGCGTCGCGGCCGGTGGAGGCGGAGCCGTCGGGCACCACGTAGGCGACCATGCCGCGGTCGCCGAGGCGGTCGCGGCGCACGGCGACCACGGCGTTCGCCACGCCGTCCTGGTCGCGGAGCACCGTCTCCAGCTCGCCCGGCTCGACGCGGAAGCCGCGCAGCTTGATCTGGTCGTCGCTGCGGCTGACGTAGTGCAGCCGCCCGGCGGCGTCCCAGCGCACCAGGTCGCCGGTGCGGTACGTACGCGATCCGGGCGGCCCGGAGGGGTCCGGCACGAACCGGGTGGCGGTGAGCCCCGGCCGGCCCGCGTAGCCGCGGGCCACGCCGTCACCGCCGATGTACAGCTCGCCCACGACGCCGGGCGGCACCGGCCGCAGCCGGTCGTCGAGCACCAGGAGCCTGCTGCCGTCCATGGGGGTGCCGATGGGCAGCGGGTCGGTGCACTGTGCCGACGCGGCCACCCGGTGCCGGGAGGCGAAGGTGGTGGTCTCGGTCGGGCCGTAGCCGTTGACGACGGTGGTGCCGGGGCAGGCGTCGAGGACCGCGCGGACCGCGGTCGGCGAGAGCACGTCGCCGCCCGCCCACACCTCCCGCACGGCGCGGAAGCACGCGGCGTGCTGCTCGGCCATCACCGCGAAGAGGCCCGCGGTCAGCCACAGCCCCGTCACCCCGCGCTCGGTGATCGCCCGCGCGAGTTCCGCGGTGTCCGGCCGTCCGGCGCGCGCGACCACCGCGGTGCCGCCGCCGAGGAGCGGCACCCACATCTCGTACGTCGACGCGTCGAAGGTGTGCGGCGAGTGCAGCAGGACGCGGCGGTGGGCATCCCCGGCGAAGCAGTCGTCGAGGGCGAGGTCGACCACGTTGCGGTGGGTCACCTCGACGCCCTTGGGGCGGCCGGTGGAACCGGAGGTGTACATCACGTAGGCCACGGCGTGCTCGCCGACGCCCGCGGTGTCCGGCGGTGTGGCGGGCAGCCCGTCGAGGTCCGCCTCGGTGAGGGTCTCGTCCACGGTCAGGGCCGGGTCGAGGTCGGCGAGCAGGAAGTCGACGCGCTCGGGCGGGTGCGTGGGGTCGACCGGCACATAGGTGGCGCCCGCCTTGAGGACGCCGAGGACGGCTGCGACCAGGAGCGGTGAGCGTTCCAGGACGAGCGCCACCCTGCTGTGCGGAAGGGCGCCCCGGGCCCGGAAGTGGTGGGCGAGGCGGTTGGCCCAGCGGTCGAGCTCGGCGTAGGTCCAGGTGCGGGTGGCATCCGCGGTGACGAGCGCGGTGGCGTCGGGGTTCGCGGCGGCCGTGGCGGCGAATCGTTCGTGCAGGGTGCCCGCGGCGAACCGGGCGTCACGGCCCCGGCCGCCGAAGCGGGTCAGCGCCGCGCGCTCGTGCCCGGCGAGGACGTCGACGGCGCCGATGGGCGTGTCCGGGGCGGCGACCACCTGGCGCAGCAGGTGCAGCCAGCGGTCGAGCAGCGCGGTGACCGTACCGGCGTCGAACAGCTCCGTGGCGTACTCCGCGAAGCCCTCGATGCGCGCGGGCGCGGCGGCGTCGTCGTCGTGTTCGGTGAGGCTGATGAACAGGTCGAAGCGCGCGGTTCCCAGGGCGAACGGCTCCTCGCTCACGGTAAGGCCCGGCAGGTCGAACTCGGGCCGCGCGTTGTTCTGGAGCGCCAGGCACACCTGGAACAGCGGGTGGTGGGCGGGCGAGCGGACCGGGTTGAGCACCTCGACGAGGTGCTCGAACGGGATGTCCTGGTGGTCGTAGGCGGCCAGGCTGCTCTCGCGGACCCGGCCGAGAAGTTCGGTGAAGGCGGGGTCGCCAGAGGTGTCCGCGCGCAGCACCCAGGTGTTGACGAAGAAGCCGACGAGACGGCCGAGCGCCTCGTCGGTGCGTCCGGCGATGGGCGAGCCGATCGGTACGTCCGTGCCCGCGCCGAGCCTGGTGAGCAGCGCGGCGAGGGCGGCCTGGAGCACCATCGAGACCGTGGCGCCGTGCTCCTGGGCCAGCCGCCGCACCCCGTCGGTGAGCCGGGGGTCGAGGGCGAGCGGCACCAGGTCCCCCGCGTACGAGGCGACGGCGGGCCGGGGCCTGTCGGCGGGCGGCGAGACGGTCTCGGGAAGACCGGCGAGCTGGGTGGTCCAGTAGTCGAGCTGGCGCCGGTAGCGGCTACCGGGGGTGGCGTCGTCGCCGAGGAGTTCGCGCTGCCAGAGGGTGTAGTCGGCGTACTGCACGGGCAGCGGCTCCCAGCCGGGCGCCCGGTCGGCGCGGCGGGCCTCGTACGCGGTGGTGAGGTCCTGGGCGAGCGGCAGGGCGGACCAGCCGTCGGCGGCGATGTGGTGGGCGCCGATCAGGAACACCGCGTCGTGCTCGCCGGTGCGAAGGAGCCAGGACCGGAAGGGGATCTCCGCGGACAGGTCGAAGGGGCGGCGCGCCTCCTCCCGCAGGAGGCCGGGCAGTTCGGCCTCGGTGACCTCGCGCTCCTGCCAGGGCACCGTGACGGCCGCCGGTTCCAGGATCCGCTGGTGGGGCTGTCCGTCCGCCTCGCCGAAGACGGTGCGCAGCGACTCGTGCCGTACGACGACGTCGTGCACGGCGCGGCGCAGGGCCGCCGCGTCGATGTCGCCGCGCAGGCGCAGGGCGAGGGCGATGTTGTAGGTCGCCGACGCGCCTTCGAAGCGGTGGATGAACCACAGACGCTGCTGGGCGTACGACAGGGGCAGCCGCTCGGGCCGCTCCCGGGGTGCGAGCGGCGGGCGGACGTCGCTGAGGGTGGTCAGGTGGTCCGCGAGCTCGGCGACGGTGGGCGACTGGAAGACGACCCGGATGGGGATCTCCACGCCGTGTTCGCCGCGGATGCGGCTGACGAGGCGGGTGGCGAGCAGTGAGTGGCCGCCGATGGCGAAGAAGTTGTCGTCCACGCCGACCCGGTCGAGTCCGAGCACCGCGGCGAACAGCGCGCACAGCGACTCCTCCGCGGCATCGGCGGGGGCCCGTCCCGCGCCGGCGGTGTAGTCGGGGGCGGGCAGGGCGCGCCGGTCGGGCTTGCCGTTGTCGGTGAGCGGCACGGTGGCGATGGGCACGACGGCGGCGGGGACCATGTACTCGGGCAGGGACTCGCGCAGGTGGGTGCGCAGGGCGGGCAGCAGCGCGGTGACGGCCGCGGCGGCCGCGGGGTCGTTGGCCCGGGGGCGTTCGTCCGTGGCGGCTCGGCAGGTGCCGGTGAGGGCGGTCCCCGCCGTGGGCTCGCGGAGCACGACGACGTCGAGGAGGTCGACCGCGTCGGGTGACCAGGTCGGCACCGCCTCCCAGCCGTGCCGGGCGGCCCAGGCGGTGATCTCCGCGGGGTCGAGGGGCGGTGTCGTCGGCGGCACGGAGTCGTCGAGCCCGAGGGCGCGGGCGGCGGCGGCCTCTTCGGTGAGGCGGGCGTTGGGGACCCCGGTGATCCGTAACGCGGGTCGGCCCGTCCCGCGCACCCGGTCGGCGAGCCGGTCGAGGTCGCCTTCCCAGGCCAGGGCGGGTATGTCGGCGAGCGGGTGCGGGGCGCCCCCAGGTTCCGGTCCGCGCGGCTTGTGCAGCACGACTTCGTAGCGGTGCCGGGTCAGCTCGTTGTGGTGGGTGCCGTGCTTGACGCGTACGTCGGTGCCTGCCGCGCCGGCCCGCCGCGCCCAGCTCAGGAACCATTCGGGGTCGACGACCAGTTCCTTCTCCAGGAGGACGGCCTGTTCCACGGTGGTGCGCAGGACGTCCGGTGCCGCGTCGGGGTGCTTGGCCCGCTGGACGCCCGTCTGCAAGGTGGGCAGGGAACGGGCCCGCCGGAGGTCGCCGAGGACGATCCGGCCGCCCGGCGCGAGCAGTTCCCAGGCGCCGTCCAGGACCCGGGCGAGGTAGCCGTCGTCGGGGAAGTACTGCACGACCGAGTTGAGCAGCACGGTGTCGAAGCCGCCCGGGGGCAGCCCGGTGACGTCGTCGGCCGCCTGGTGGCGCAGCCGCACCCGGTCCCCGAGGCCCGCCGGGTCGACCTGGGCGCGGAGCCGCTGGACCGCGGCCCGGGAGAGGTCGGTGGCCCAGTACTGCGCGACGTGTCCCGCGAGGTGCGCGAGCAGCAGGCCTGAGCCCGCGCCGATCTCCAGGACGCGCTGCGGCGAGTGCCGCAGGACGCTGTCGACGGCGGCGTCGCGCCAGGCCCGCATCTCCTCCAGGGGGATCGGCGTACCGGTGTAGGAGCTGTTCCAGCCGGTGAAGTCCTCGCCGAAGCCGTGGCCGCCGTCGTCGGAGTACGCCTGGTCGTAGACCTCCTGCCATTCGGCGACCTGGTCGTCGCTGCCGCCCGCGGGCACGGGGGCGCCGGGGTCGGGGACGACGTAGGCGATCAGGCGCAGGTCCCCCGGCCGGTCCTCGCGCGCGGTGACGATGGCCTGGCGGACGGCGGGGTGGCGGACCAGGGTGTGCTCGACCTCGCCGGGCTCGACACGGAAGCCGCGCAGCTTGACCTGGTTGTCGGCGCGGCCGAGGAAGCAGATGTTGCCGTCGGGGAAGAAGCTGGCGCGGTCCCCGGTGCGGTAGAGCCGGTCTCCGGCACGCGCGCTGAAGGGGTCGCGGACGAAGCGTTCCGCGGTGAGTTCGGGCCGGTTGACGTAGCCGACGCACAGGCAGTCGCCGCCGATGTAGAGATCGCCCTCGACGCCGACGGGACACGGCTCCATGTCGTCGTCGAGCACGTAGTAGCGGGCGTTGTCGATGGGTTTGCCGTACGGGATGCTGCGCCAGGAGGGGTCGATCTCGCGGACCCGGAAGTAGTTGGACCACACCGTCGCCTCGGTCGCGCCGCCGAGGCTCACGATCTCGGCCCCGGTGAACACCCGGCGGACCTCGTCGGGCAGGGACAGCGGGGTGTAGTCGCCGGAGAGGAAGACCAGGCGCAGGTTGTCGGTCCCGCGGTAGGTGTGGCCGTCGGTGAACTGGGACGCGACCTGGTTGAGGGTGGTGGGCACCGAGTCCCAGTAGGTGATCGGCTCGGTGAGCAGGACGTCGAGCAGCAGTTGGGGGTCGCGCTGCTGGACGCCGTCCGCGATGTAGAGGCCGCCGCCGCAGCCGAGCAGGCCGAAGACGTCGAAGACGGAGAGGTCGAAGCCGAGCGAGGTGACGCACAGGGCGACGTCGTCGGGGCCGAACGCGAAGGTGCGGTAGCACCAGTGGAGCAGGTTGAGCACCGGGCGGTGGGTGACGGCGACGCCCTTGGGCTTTCCGGTGCTGCCCGAGGTGAAGATGATGTACGCGGTGCTGTCGGGGCCGGCGGTGGGCTCGGGGTTGCGGTCCGCGGCGGTGCGCTCCGGGGTGCGGCGCTCCGGGGTGCGGCCGGGTGCGGCGTGCGGCTGCGGATCCTGGTCGGCGCCGGACGGGCCCGTGCCGGTGGCCTCGGCCCACGTGCCGGCGGCTTCGGCCCAGGTGTCGGCCACTTCGACCAGGGCGACGCCGTCCGGCACGCCCCAGCGCTCGGTGTCCGGCGAGGACAGCACGAGGGCGCACCCGGCGTCGGCGAGCATCCCGGCCACGCGGTCGGCGGGCAGTGCCGGTTCCAGGGGCAGATAGGCGCCGCCTGCCTTCAGGACGCCGAAGACGGCTGCGATCATGGCCGGGCCGCGGCGGATGCCGATGCCCACGACCGTCTCCGGGCCGACGCCGCGCTCCTTGAGGTCCCAGGCGATGTGGTTCGCCCACCGGTTCAGCTCGCCGTAGGTCAGCGTGGAGCCGCCCGCCCAGCGCAGGGCGATCGCGTCCGGGCGCAGTGCGGCCTGCTCCTCGAACAGCAGATGGACCGGGCCGGGGCAGGGGAAGGCGCGGGCGGTGTCGTTCCACTCGACGAGGACCTTGCGGCGTTCGGCGTCGTCGAGCCGGGCGCCGGACCCGCCCCCGTCCGGTACGCCGACGACGGTGCCGGGGTCGGCCACGACCTCGTCGACGACCGCCACGAACCGTGCCGCGATCTCCTCCACCGTGGACCGGTCGAAGAGGTCCGTGGCGTACTCGATCTCGCCCACGGCCGAGCCCGTGGCACCGTCGGGCGCCAGGTTGAAGAACAGGTCGAACTTGGCGCTGTGGGTGGGCAGCGGCTCCATCGTCACCGTGAGACCCGGCAGGTCCAGTCGCGGCGGGGTGTTGTTCTGCCAGGCGAGCACCACCTGGAACAGCGGGTGGTGCGCGGTGGACCGCTCCGGGCGCAGCAACTCGACGAGCCGCTCGAACGGCACGTCCTGGTGATCATAAGCAGCAATCGCTTTCTGCCGGACCTGTTCGAGAACCCATCCGAAGGTCCGTTCCGAATTCAACTTCAAGCGCAGCGCCCAGGTATTGACAAAGAATCCCACCAAATCGTTCAGTGCCTCGTCGGTTCGGCCCGCGATGGGCGAGCCTATGGTTATGTCTTCCTGCCCACTCAGGCGATGCAACAACACCGCCAGAGCAGATTGCAGGACCATGGAAACCGTCACACCCCGCGCCTGCGCCAACTCCTCGACCTCGGCGAACAGCGAATCAGACAGACCGACCGGTACGGTTTCGCCGCGGAAGCTCGCGACCGCGGGACGCGGCCGGTCCAGGGGCAGCGGAAGGGGCCGGGATATCCCGGCCAATTCCTCGCGCCAATAGGCGGTCTGGGCCGTGACGACACTGTCCGGGTCGTTCTCGTCGCCGAGGAGTTCCCGCTGCCACAGCGCGTAGTCGGAATACTGCACGCGAAGTTCGGGCCAGTCGGGGGCGGTGCCGGACACGCGGGCCCGATAGGCGGCCGACACGTCGCGGGCCAGCGGCGCGAGGGAGCCGCCGTCTCCGGCGATGTGGTGGATGACCAGGACGACGAGGAATTCCTCGTCGGCACTGCGCACGACGCACCCGCGCAGCGGCACGTCGGCCGCCAGGTCGAACCAGCTCCCGGTCACCGAAGCGATCACACCGGACACGCGCTCGGGCGCCACCCGGCCCCAGTCGGTCCAGGGCAGCTCCAGGTCGGCGGGGTCCAGGATGCGCTGGTACGGCTGGCCGTCGACCTCGGTGAACACCGTACGCAGCACTTCGTGACGTGCCATCACGTCCTGGAAGGCGGCCCGCAGCGTGGCCGTGTCGAGCGGGCCGCGGCAGCGCAGCAGGAGCGGGATGTTGTAGGTGGCGGAAGGGCCCTCGAAGCGGTTGATGAACCACATCCGCCGCTGCGCGTACGACAGGGGAATCATGATGGTCACTACCTTTCGGTCATCTTGCGCAGCGGCTTGCGGGAGGTCGCCGACAGCTCCTGCCAGCGGGCGGCCAGTTCGGCCACGGTGGGTGCGGTGAAGAGGGTCTGCATCAGGACTTCCACACCCAGTTCCGCGCGGACCCGGGCCACCAGCCGGGTGGCGAGCAGGGAGTGCCCGCCCAGGGCGAAGAAGTCGTCGTCGACACCGACGCGTTCGGCGCCGAGCACCTCCGCGAAGAGTGCGCACAGGGCCGTCTCCCGCGGGGTCCGGGGAGCCCGGTAGCCGTCACCGCCGAACTCGGGGCGCGGCAGCGCGAACCTGTCCAGCTTGCCGTTCGGCGTCAGGGGCAGCTCGGTGAGCGTCACGAACGCGGCCGGGACCATGTAGGCGGGAAGGCGCTCCCCGACACTCGCCCGCAGGAGTTCCGGCGCGGGCGGCTTCGCCCCGGGCTCCGGCACCACGTACGCCACCAGGCGGTGGTCGCCCGGGCGGTCCTCGCGGGCGATGACGACGGCCCGGCGGACGGCGGGGTGGCGGGACAGGGTGTGCTCGATCTCGGCGGGTTCGATCCGGAAGCCCCGCAGTTTGATCTGGTGGTCCGAGCGGCCGAGGTACTCCACCTCACCGCCCGCGGTCCAGCGCGCGAGGTCGCCGCTGCGGTACATCCGCGTGCCCGGCGGACCGAAGGGGCAGGCCACGAAGCGCTCGGCAGTGAGCCCGGGGCGCTGGTGATAGCCGCGGGCCAGGCCCGAACCGGCGATCCAGAGGTCGCCCGTGGCACCGGGCGGTACCGGGCGCAGCGCGCGGTTCAGGATGAGGATCCGGGTGCCGGGGACCGGGCCGCCGACGGCCGGGGGCATGCCGCGGGTGCCGGGGAGCAGCCGGGCGGCGGTGGCGTAGACGGTGGTCTCGGTGGGGCCGTAGAGGTTGGTGACCTCCGCGGCGTGTTTGCACAGGGTTTCGGCTAGCGGCAGGGGCAGGGCCTCGCCCGTGGAGATCACCCGCAGTCCGGTCAGGCAGCCAGGCGCGTGGTTGACCAGGGTCTGCCAGAGCGCGGGGGTGGCCTGCATGACGGTGACGCCGCCGCGTTCGACGAGGTCGAGGAGGGCCGGGGGCCGGGTCAGGTCGTCCTTGGCGGCGAGGACCAGGCGGGCGCCGGACAGCAGGGGCAGGAAGAGTTCCAGGGCGGCGATGTCGAACGCGACGGTGGCGCAGGCGAGGAGACGGTCCTCCGGCGTCAGGGAGAACCGATCCTGCATACCGGCGAGCAGGGTCGCGAGGGAGCCGTGCCTGATCACCACGCCCTTGGGCCTGCCGGTGGATCCGGAGGTGTAGATGACGTAGGCGGCGTGGTCGGCGCCTACTGGGAGTTGGGGGCCGTGGGCGGGGCCGTGCGGGGCGGCGTCGCCGACCGCCGTCTGGGGGCCGTGAGCGGGGTGCTGCGGGGCGCCGTCGCCGACCGCCGTCTGCGGGTCTCGACCGGCGTGGGGCGAGCCGGTGGACAGGTTCGCCGCGGCCAGCCGTTCCGCGTCCAGGACGAGGACCGGTGCGCTGTCCTCGACCACGGCCCGCACCCGCGCGGCCGGATACTCCGGGTCCACCGGCACATAGGCGCCACCCGCCTGCCACACCGCGAGCAGGGCCACGACCAGGTCGACCGAGCGGGGCAGCAGCACCACGACCCGCGACTCCGGGCCCACGCCCTGCCCCGCCAGCCAGTGCGCAAGCCGCCCCGCCCGGTCCGCGAGGTCCCGGTAGGTCAGGCGGTGGCCGTGGAAGTCGACGCAGACCGCGTCCGGTGTGGCCGCCGCCCGCGCCGCGATCAACTCGGGAACGGTCTGCTCGGGCGGTGCGACCGCGGTGTC
This sequence comes from Streptomyces sp. NPDC017940, assembly GCF_044328435.1. NCBI lineage: Bacteria > Bacillati > Actinomycetota > Actinomycetes > Kitasatosporales > Streptomycetaceae > Streptomyces > Streptomyces sp. NPDC017940. Next base: position 307,962 of record NZ_JBIRHJ010000005.1, read on the forward strand.
GTTCCAGCCCTCGAGGACCTGTTCGCGCTCGGCCTCGGACAGGACGTCGATCGCGCCGACGGCTGTCCCGGGTTCGGCGGCGAACGCCCTGAGGACCCGTACGAGACGGCCTGCGACCGCTTCCACGGCGGCCCGCTCGAAGACGTCCCGCCGGTACTGGAAGGAGATCCGCAGCAGCGGGTCGGCCGCCGCGATCACGGTGAGCGGGTAGTGCGGCGGGGCGTACGGGCGGATCCCGGTCACCACCGGGACGGCCGTCCCGTCCGCCGCGCGCCCCGACGACCTGTCCACGGGGAACGACTCGAACACCACGAGCGTGTCGAACAGGGCGCTCAGACCGGTGGCCCGCTGGATGTCGGCGAGCCCCATGTGGTGGTGGTCGAGGAGCCTCGCCTGGGCTTCCTGGAGCCTGCCGAGGAGATCCGGAACCGGGTCCCCGGGGTCGCACCGCACCCGCACCGGCACCGTGTTGATGAAAAGACCGATCACGCTGTCCACACCGGGGAGCCCGGAGGGGCGGCCCGCGACCGTGGCGCCGAACAGCACGTCCGCACGCCCGGTCAGCTCGGCCAGCACCACGGCCCAGGCACCCTGCACCAGGGTGTTGGGCGTGACGCCCCACTCGGCGGCCCTGCGCGCGAGGGCGGTGGCGACCTCGCCGGTCAGCGCCGCGTCGAGCTGCCCGCTGCCGTGGCCGCCGCGGCGGGCCGAAGGAACCGTGGGCGCGAGCAGGGTCGGCTCCGCGACGCCTGCCAGTTCCTCGGACCAGGCCCGGGCGGACTCCCCCGGGTCCTGCCGCGCGAGCCAGCGGAGGAAGTCCCGGTAGCCGTGCGGGGCGGCGGGGCCCGCGACTGGACTCATGACTGGACCCGAGGCCGGACCCGAGGCCGGACCCGCGGCCGGACTCACGGTTGGACCCGCGGCCGGTTCCGCGGACGTTCCCGAGGCCGGTCCCCGTGCGTGGTCGCAGGCGGCGTACAGGTCCATGAGTTCGCGTGCGATCAGCGGCACCGACCAGCCGTCGAGCAGCACGTGGTGGGCCGTGAGGGCCAGTTCGGCGCGTCCGGGGCCGAGCGTGACGAGGGTGAGGCGCAGCAGCGGCGGGCTCTCGGGCCGGAAGCGGGTCTCGCGCTCCTCCGCGATCACCGCCTCGAAGCGTGCTTCGGCCCCGGCCTCGCCGCTGAGGTCCACGTGCCGCCAGGGCAGCGCGACGCCGTCCACGACGATCTGTACGGGCTCGCCGCCGGCGCTCGGCAGGAACGCCGTCCGCAGGTTGGGGTGCCGGTCGAGCAGGGCCTGGCCCGCGGTCCGCAGACGAGCGGCGTCCACCGGTCCTTCGAGCCGGAACACGAACTGCGTCTGATAGGCCTCGGACGCGGTGTGCGCGAGCATCGTGTGGTAGAGCAGGCCGTCCTGGAGCGGGGTGAGCGGCCAGACGTCCCCGACGCGTCCGAAACGCCGCTGCCAGTCGTCCAGTTCGTCCTGACGGACGCGCACCATGGGGACGTCGGACGGGGTGAGGCCGTGGCCGCCGTCCGCGACCCGGCGGTGCAGACCGCGCAGCGCCGCGCACCAGGTGTCGGACAGGGCACGGACCTCGGCGGCGCTCAGGACGCCGGTGGCGAAGGTGAAGAGGGCCGTGAGGCGGGCGTCGGCGCCCGCGCCGGTCACCAGGGAGTTCAGTTCGAGGGCGCTGGGCGCGGGCATGTCGGGGGCGGGAGCGGCGACCAGTTCTGCGCACTCGGGCGCCGGGGTCCACGCCGAGCCGCGGACGGTGTCCTGACCGTGCCCCGCCGGGCGTCGGGTGGGGCCGAAGGAGAAGTGCCCGAGGAAGTTGAAGCCGATCTCGTCCGCCGGGTACGGGCGCAGCAGCGTCGCGGTGTCCTCGTTGAGACAGCGCAGCAGGGTGTAGCCGATGCCCTGGTCCGGCAGCGCGCGCCGCTGCTCCTTGATCCGCTGGAGAGCCTCTCCGGCGGCGGCACCGCCCGCGAGGGCGTCGTCGACGTCGATCCCGGAGATGTCGAAGCGGACGGGGACGACCGTGGTGAACCAGCCGACGGTGCGCGACAGGTCGGCGCCCGGCACGAGCTCGTCCTGACGGCCGTGGCCTTCGAGGCGTACGACGGTGGCGCCGTCGGTCACGCCCCGCCGCCGGTGGGCGAGGGCGAGCACGAGGGCGGTGAGCAGCACGTCGTCCGCGCCACTGCGGTAGGCGGCCGGGATCGAGGTCATGACGGCGTCGGTGAGATCGGCGGGCAGCTGGACCCTGACGGTGTCCGTGCCGGCGGTGAGGTCCCGCCGCGGGTCGAGCGGCCGGGAGCCGACCGGTGCCACCGGTGCGGCGAGGAGGTCGCGCCACAGCGACACCTCGGCCGTGCGTGCGGGCCGGGCGGCCTCGTCGCCCAGGGCCCGCAGCCAGCGCCGCAGGGAGGTCCCCACCTCGGGCGGCGCGGGCGTGGCGCCGTCCTCGACCTGCTGCCAGGCCGTGGCCAGGTCGGACAGCAGCACCCGCCAGGAAAGACCGTCGACGACCAGGTGGTGGGCCACGACCAGCAACCGGCCCGCGGTGTCCGGGGCCGCCTCGAACCGGACGAACCGCAGCATCCGGCCCGCCCGGGCGTCGATGTGCCCCACGGCCTCGGCGGCCTCGGCGCGCAGCAGGGCCTGCCAGGTGTCGCCGGCCCAGGGGTCGGGGCCCCGGTGTTCGGTGCGGTCGACGTGCTTGACCAGGGCGGTGGCGTCCAGGGCTCCGGGCTCCAGCACGAGGAGGCCGTCGTCCGTGAGCCGTGAGCGCAGCACGTCGTGCCGGTCGATGACGGCGCGCAGGACGCGGGTGAGGCGCTCGGGGTCCGCTCCCGCGGGCAGTTCGAGCACCAGCCACTGGGCGAGCCGGTCGAGGCCGGGGCCGCGCTCGGCGTACAGCCTCGCCAGCGGGGGCAGGGGCAGCAGGCCGACGCCGCCGCCGTCGAGTTCGGCGAGTGCCGCCGGGGCGGTGTCGCGGGTGGCGGCCAGGGCGAGCGCGGCGACGGTGCGGCACTCGAAGACGGTGCGCGGGCTGAACGCGAGCTTCCCGGCGCGGGCGCGGGCCACCACCTGGATCGCCCGGATGCTGTCGCCGCCGAGCGTGAAGAAGTCGTCGTCGACACCGATCCTGCTGAGTCCGAGCACCTCGGCGAACGCGGCGGCGAGCAGCCGTTCGTCCGCGGTCCGCGGCGGCCGGTGGACGCCCGCGGTGAACTGCGGTTCGGGCAGGGCGGAGCGGTCCAGCTTGCCGTTCGCCGAAAGCGGCAGCCGGTCCAGGGGGACGAAGGCGGCCGGTACCAGGTGGGCGGGGAGCCGGGCGGCGACGAAGCCCCGCAGTTCGGCGATGTCGAGCCCGGCGTGCAGATCCCAGTCGGTGCCGGGATCGGTCTTGGCGCCGGTCGTCGCGGGGACGACGTAGGCGATGAGTTGCGCGGCCCCGTCGGCGCCGCGGCCGGTCCTTGCGACGACGGCCGCGCGGAGCACCCCGGGGTGGTCGGCCAGGGTGGCCTCGATCTCCTGGGGTTCGACCCGGAAGCCGCGGATCTTCACCTGGTCATCGGCGCGGCCCGCGAACTCGAGTTCGCCGTCGGCGTTCCAGCGCGCCAGGTCGCCGGTCCGGTACATGCGCCGCCCCGGCGGGCCGAACGGGCAGGCCACGAACCGCTCCGCGGTCAGGGCGGGCCGTTCGTGGTAGCCGCGGGCGAGTTGGGCGCCCGCGATGTAGAGGTCGCCGAAGACCCCCGGCGGCAGTGGCCGCAGCCCGGCGTCGAGGACGTACAGGGCGGTGTTCCAGACCGGCGTGCCGATCGGGACGGTGCGCGCCCCCGGCCGGTACTGCCAGGCGGTGACGTCGACGGCCGCCTCGGTCGGCCCGTACAGATTGTGCAGCGGCACGCCGAACGTCTCGTGGAAGCGGGCGGCGAGGTCGGCGGGGAGGGCTTCGCCGCTGCACACGACACGGCGCAGGGGGGTGCGGGCGGTGGCGTTCCCCGCGGTGGCGAACTCGGCGGTGGCGTTCTCCGCGGTGGCGAACTCGGCGGTGGCGTTCTCCGCGGTGGCGAACTCCGCCAGCATGGAGGGAACGAAGTGCGCCGTGGTGACGCCGGTGCGCCCGATCAGTTCGGCGAGGTAGGCCGGGTCCCGGTGTCCGTCGGGCCTCGCGACCTCGAGGGTGGCGCCGGTGACGAGCGGCCAGAAGAACTCCCAGACGGACACGTCGAACGAGGCGGAGGTCTTTTGCAGCACCCGGTCGGAGCCGTCGAGCCGGTAGCGGTCCTGCATCCACAGCAGCCGGTTGACGATCGCGGCGTGCGTGACGACGACGCCCTTGGGCCGTCCCGTCGACCCCGAGGTGTAGATCATGTACGCCGGGTGCTCGGCGCGGCGCGCGGCGCGCGGGACGGGCCCCTCGGTGAGCGGGGCCTCGTCGACCGTGATCAGGGGGACGTCCGTGGGAGGCAGCCGGTCCGCGGTGTCCTTGTCCGTCACCAGGAGCGCGGGGTCCGCGTCGGCGAGCATGAGGGCGACGCGGGCGGCCGGGTAGTCCGGGTCGACGGGGACGTAGGCGGCCCCGGCCCTGAGCACCGCGACCAGGGCGACCACCAGGTCCAGGGAGCGGGGTACGGCGACCGCGACGAAGCGTTCGGGCCCGGCGCCGCGCTCGGCGAGGAGCCGGGCCAGGCGCCCGGACCGTTCGGAGAGTTCGCGGTAGGTGAGGCCGGCGTCGCCGAAGGCCACCGCGACGGCGTCCGGGGTGGCGTCGGCCTGGCGGTCGAGCAGGTCGGTCAGGGTCACGGGCGGGAGGTCGACGGTGGGTCCCGCGTACTCGGTGAGCAGTGCGCGGCGTTCGGCGGTGCCGAGCACGGACACGTCTCCGACGGGGGTGCGCGGGTCGGCCAGGGCCGTGCGCAGGAACGTCACGAACCGGTCGGTGAGCCCGGCCACGTCGTTCTCGTCGTACTCCGCGCGCGGCGCGTCGAAGCGGATGTACAGATCGCTGTCGGCCCGGCCGTCGGTGTAGACGCAGACCATGACCTCGTCGACCACGCCGAAGGTGCCGCCGGCGAAGCGCCCGGTGGCCCCCGCGAGGTCGAGCGCCTCGACGAAGGGGATCACGTTGACGACGGCGCCGAAGGGACCGCGTGTCTCGGCGGTGCGGCCGATGGCCCGTCTGATCAGGGAGACGTCGTGCCGGGCGTGCCGCAGGACGCGGCGCCGCTCCTCGCTGAGCGTCTCGGCGAGGGCCACGAAGTCGGCCGCGGGGTCCACGCGGGGGCGCAGCGGCACGCGGTTCGAGAGCAGGCCGAGGGAGCGCCGCAGGGCGCCGACGCGGTGGTTGACGGTGATGGTGAGCAGCGGCTCGGAGAGGCCGCACAGGTGCCGCAGGAACGCGGTGGCGGCCGCGGCGATCAGCTCGGGCACCGTGCTGCCCGCGGCGTCGGCGGCGCGGGCCCAGGCCGCGTGCTCGGCCGCGGGCACCGTCGCCGTGCGGGTGGCCATGCCCTGGCACGCGGTGAGCGCGTCCCAGTACCCGGGCGCGGGTGCGGGCGTGCCGGCGGGCGGGCGGACGCCCGCGGGCAGCCTGGCGGCGGGCGGCTCACCGGCGAGGTAGTCCCGCCAGAACCGCTCGGCGTCGGCGGACCGTGCCGATGCCCGGTAGGCGGCGTCCTGTGCCACCGCGTCGCCCGGCGGGTTCGGGGCGCCCTTGGGCACGGGCGAGCCCGCGCGCAGCGCGCGGTAGATCTCCGCGATCCGCCGGGACAGGAGGGTGAGGACGCCGAAGGCGTCGGTGAGGATGTGGTGGAACACGAGGACGAGCAGATGGCGGTCCTCGCCCACCCGGATCGAGCCGATCCGCAGGAGGGCGTCCTCGGCCAGGTCGAACGGGCGGCCCACCAGGTCGGCGACGACGTCGCGGGCCGCGGCGCCGGGGTCGGCGGCGCCGGTGACGTCGAGGTGGAAGGGCTGCCACGTCCCGGCGTCCCTGGCACGGGACCGGAGCACGTCGTCGTGCCTGCGGAAGTTCACCGTCAGCGCCCCGGCCTCCGCGACGGCCGCGCGCAGGGCGGCGGCCAGCAGACCGGTGTCCAGGTCGCCTTCGATGTCCCACAGGGTCACCACGTTGTTCGGAGCGGACGGAGCGAGCTCCTGCGCGAGCCACATGGCTTCTTGCGCGGATGTGGTGCCGGTACAACCCATGCAGGTTTCCCCCCAGCAAGCGTGGTTCCAGGTCAACGGCCACTCGCCGTGCCGAATTTTGTCGTGGGCATGTGCCCCGGGAACCGGGGTGAAAGATGTTGGCCAGACTAGGAAACGGAATTGGCCATCACCCGGTGTGTCCTCGCCATATCGAGCGGAGCCGGATTCTGTCCGGCAGGAGGCGCAACCCCGCCCGCGCCGAGCGGCCCGGGATCGGTCCCCCGCTCCGCCGCAGCGCGGGAGGGCGGCGGTCGCACGCGTGGTCACCGCGGTCGTTAACGCGCTTCCCCGGCCTCCGCGGCCGCGGTCCCCGTCTCGTGGGAGCTGGTCCGCAGCACCTCGGCGACGGTCAGTTCGTAGGCCGAATACCACCGGTCCTTGCCGAGCTTCTGCGCCACCTGGTGCTCGGGGTCCGTCCGCCACTCCTCCAGGGTGGTGGCGTTCTCCCACATCACGACCGCGAGACGGTCGCCGTCCTCACCGGTGTAGTGCTTGACCTCCACGAGGTCGGTCCCCGCGATCTCACGGACCCGCTCCCGCATCCGGTCCTCGGTGGCGTAGTAGTCCTCGCCCGCGTGCTCGGAGAGGCGCGACTTGAAAAGGATCACGAACATCCGGAGTCCTCCAGGGTGACTGCGTTCGAGGTGACGGTGTGCGAGGTGGCCGCGTCCCGGGTGCCGGCGCTCGGGGTGAGTGCGGCTGCGATGAGGGGCAGCACGCAGGCGCGCAGCCGGTCGTCGGGTGCCGGGGCCAGCTCCGCGCCGTGGCGGTCGAGGAGCCGCGCCACCAGGTGGTCGAGGTGCTGGTCGTCGCGCAGCACCGAGGCGTAGCTCTCCTCGGTGAAGGCGCAACTCTCGTACAGCGGTACGAACCGGTCGGGGAAGAGGTCGAGGAGCCGTCCGCGCAGCACGTCGGCCGCGGTCTCCTCGCGGGGCGGGTTGGCCATCGTGAAGTAGTGCCGGTAGGAGAGGTGGGAGATCGCGTCGGCGTCCTCGGTGCGCGACTTCTCGTACGCGGCGAGGCCCGCCGCCCAGTCCGAGGCCGCGTCGAGGCAGTCGACCAGGATCCGGGCGTCCTCGAAGCCGCAGTTCATGCCGTGCCCCATGAAGGGGGCCATGGCGTGGCAGGCGTCGCCGAGCAGCGCGAACGTGTCCTGCCAGACCCAGCGGTCGCAGCGCACGACCGAGAGGGTGGAGACCGCTTTGGCGGCCAGCTGTCCTGCGATGTCGGGGATGGCCGCGGTCGGTTCGGGGAAGTGGGCGGCGAACATGTCGAACAGGTCCTGGCCGGCCGCCGCGGCGGCGTAGGAGGGGGCGGGTCCCTCGCGGCGCATGAACAGGGAGCCGGAGAACTCCCCCGACGGCATCGGGAACGCGGCGAACATCGCGTCCCCGGTGGGCCAGTAGTGCATGGTGGCCCGGTCGAGCCAGCCTCCCGGCACGTCGATCTCCTGGTAGGCCAGTTCGAGCTTGCGCAGCTCGGCGCGGGCGCCGCGGGCCTCCAGGGCGGCCCGGGCGGCGGAGTGCGCGCCGTCGCAGCCGAGGATCCTGCGGCAGCCGACGCGGCGCCGTCCGTGCCGGTCCTCCACCAGGACCGCGGGGTCGTCCAGGTCTACGGAGCGCACGCGCTGCTCGAAGCTGACATGCACGCCGGGTAGCGCCTCCGCGGCGTCGAGGAGGATGCGGTGCAGCCGTTCGCGCTCCACCGACCAGATCGGCTGCCGGTCCCTGCTGTAGGGGGTGACGTGGCTCCGTCCGTCGGGCGTGTGCCCGCAGCGGCCGTGCAGGGGTACGCAGATCTCGCGCACCGCGTCCGCGACGCCCAGGTCCGACAGGACGCGCCAGCCGCGCGCCGACAGCATCACCGTGAGGGAGCGCCCTTGTCCGCCGGTTCCCCGCCTCGGGTCCGCCCTCTTCTCCAGGAGGGTGACGGGGCCGAACCGGGGGGCGAGGTAGAGCGCCGTGACCGCGCCCACCAGACCGGCCCCGACGATGACGGTTTCCGGGTTCCCGTCCGTGCGTCCTGTGTCGTGTCCGTGCATGGCGATCCCCGCCCCTCGTCCGTTCTTCCGACTGCCGGTCGTTCGCCCGTCCGTGCTCGGGCGCTGCGGTGCCTCGGTGCCCGCGCCCCCTACGGCCGCTCCAGTTCCGCAAGGACGGCGGCGCCCGCCTCCTTCGTCCCCAGGGTCCCGCCGAGGTCGCGGGTGACGTGTCCTTCCGCCACGGCCGCGGCGACGGCACGGCGGACCGCGTCCGCCGCGTCCGCGCGCCCCAGGTGCTCGGCGAGCAGGGCCACGGAGAGGATCGCGCCGAAGGGGTTGGCGGCGCCGGTGCCAGCGATGTCCGGGGCGCTGCCGTGCACGGGCTCGAAGAGGCCCTGTCCGGTGGCGGGGTTGAGGTTCGCCGACGCCGCCACACCGAGGCCGCCGGCGAGCGCGGCCGTGAGGTCGCTGAGGATGTCGCCGTAGGAGTTGTTGGTGACGATGACGTCGAACGCGGTCGGGTCGGTGGCGATGCGCATCGCCGCGGCGTCCACGTAGAGGTGCGAGGTGGCGATGTGCGGATGGCGGGCGAGTGCCTCGTGCCAGCAGCGCTGCCACAGCTGTCCGCCGTTGCGGACGGCGTTGGCCTTGTCGACCAGGCACACCGAGGTGCGTGCCACGGAGAAGGCGTAGTCCAGGACGCGCGCCACCCCGTGCTGGGTGCTCAGGTCCACGTCCATGGCGACCTCGTGGGCGGTGCCGGTGCGCGTGCTGCCGCCGATGCCGCTGTAGAGCCCTTCCGTGTTCTCCCTGACGATCACGCAGTCGATCGCCCTGCGGGCGGCGTCGCGCAGGGGGCTGAGCCGGTCGTGCCAGAGCTTCGCGGGCCGGTAGTTGACGTAGAGGTCGAGTTCCACGCGCAGGGTGGTCAGGATGGAGCGTACGTACGCGGTGTCGCCGAGCCGGGGGTCCCCCACCGCGCCGAGGAGCGTCGCCCGGCACGGCCTGATCCGGTCCAGGTCGGCCTCGGACAGGGCGTGGCCGGTGCGCAGGTAGGTGTCGGCGTTGACGTGGTCGAGGACGTCCGTGCGCACACCGAGCCCGAGGGCGTCGAGGACGTCGAGCGCCGGCGCGGTGACCTCCGGGCCTATGCCGTCACCGGGGATCACGGCGATGGTGGTCAAGGCCGCCTCACCTCCGGCCCTGGGCGAGGACGTCCGCGACGAGTTCCGCGGTGTCGGTCGCCACGTGGAAGTGCCCTCCCGGCCGTACGGTCAGGCCGAACGCGCCGGAGGTGACGCGGGACCAGCCCGCGAGCTGCGCCTCGTCCACCAGGGGGTCGCCCGTGCCGTGGTAGCAGCGCACCGGGCAGGACAGCGGGCGGGCACCGGGGCGGGGTTCGTAGGTCGCGTGCGCCCGCAGGTCCGAGCGGAGCGTCGGCAGCAGGAGCTCGCGCAGCTCGGCGTGGTCGGCGACACCGGGTTCGATGCCGCCGAGTGCGCACAGCTTGGCCCAGAACTCGTCGTCGGGCGCCCGGTGGATGTCCCGGTCCCGCATCTGTCCGGGCGGCAGCGCCGCCGACACGCAGAGCGCCAGGGGCTCCTCACCGGCGTCCCGCAGCAACAGGGCGGTCTCGTAGGCGACGAGCGCGCCCAGGCTGTGCCCGAACAGGATCCGGTCGCCCGGTGGCAGGCGCAGCAGCTCCGCCGAGGCACACCCGGCCATCGCGGCCACGTCGTCGACGGGCGGCTCCGCGAAGCGGTCGCCGCGGCCCGGGTACTGGACGGCCAGGAGCGCCGCGCCGGCCGGGGCCGCTGCGGACCACGGGCCGAAGGCGATGGCCGAGCCTCCCGAGTGCGGGAAGCACACCACCCGGACGTCGGGCCGGTCGACGTCGGTCAGCGACCGCACCCAGCCACGTTCCCGTATCCGGCTCATCGCCCCGCCTCTCTCGTCCCACTCGTCGGCCCCCGGTTCACCGTTCCCATGTTTTTCCCTTCGCTGGCGATTCGCGGTGTACGAGACAGATGTCGGCAAGAGATCGAGGGGGCGCGGGGCCCCGGAGATGACCATGCGGGAGGAGACAGGACCAGCCCCGACGGCCCCTGGAAGGGAACGTGATCATGCTCGACGGATGTGTGCCCTGGCCCGAAGACCTCGCGGCGGACCTGCGCCGCACGGGGATCTGGCGCGGCCGGCCCCTCGGAGACCTGCTGCACGAGTCGTGCGGACGCAACGCCGAGCGCGTGGCCGTGGTCTGCGACGGGCACCGCATGACGTACGCGGAGCTGTCCCTGCGCGCGGACCGCCTCGCGGGCGGCCTGATCGGCCTCGGCATCAGACCGCTGGACCGGGTGGTCGTGCACCTGCCCAACATCCCCGAGTTCGTCGTCCTGGTCTTCGCTCTGCTGCGGGCCGGGGCCGTGCCGGTGCTCGCGCTGCCCGGGCACCGAAGAGCCGAGATCGAGCATCTGTGCGCCCACTCGGGGGCGGTGGCGTACGTGGTGAAGGATCGGTTCGGCGGGTTCGACTACCGCGGGATCGCACGGGAGGTTCCGGGGGTTCCGCGTGTGCTGGTCAGCGGGGACGCGGAGGAGTTCACGTCCCTGGAGTCCCTGGAGTCCCAGGGGTCCCTGGCATCGCGGGACGCGGCGGGAGGCGTCGCCCTGCCGCGGGTGGACCCGTCCGAACCGGCGCTGTTCCTGCTCTCCGGTGGCACCACCGGGCTGCCGAAGCTGATCCCGCGGACCCACGACGACTACGCGTACGTCATGCGGGCCACGGCGGAGGCGATGGAGGTGGACAGGGACGGCGTGTACCTCGCCGTCAACCCGGTGGCGCACCAGGCGGCCCTGGCCTGCCCCGGGGTGCTCGGCACCCTGCTCCTGGGCGGCAAGGCGGTCCTCACCTCGAGTGTGCGGCCCGACGAGGTGTTCCCGCTGATCGAGCGCGAGGGCGTCACGGCGACCACCCTCGTGCCCTCGGTCCTGCGGCTGTGGGCCGACTCCGGCAGGCCGCCCGGTGAGTTGTCCCGCCTCCTCGTCCAGGTCGGCAGCGCCCCGCTCGATCCGGCGCTCGCCGACCGCGCGGGCCGCGTCCTGGGCTGCCGCGTCCAGCGGTGGTACGGCATCAGCGAGGGGCTGCTCACCTACACCCGACTCGACGACCCGCACGAGGTGGCCGTCAACACGGACGGCCGACCGATGTCACCCCTGGACGAGGTCCGGGTCGTCGACGAGTCGGGGGACCCGGTGCCCGCGGGAGAGGCGGGCGAGATGCAGGTCAGGGGCCCGTACACGATCCGCGGGTACTACCGGGCCCCCGAGGAGAACGCCCGCTCGTTCACGCCGGACGGGTTCTTCCGCACCGGTGACCTCGTCCGGCGCGGCCCGGACGGCAACATCGTGATCGTCGGACGGATCAAGGACGTCATCAACCGGGCCGGTGAGAAGGTCTCGGCGGAGGAGGTGGAGCGTCAGCTGCGCACCCACCCCGACGTACGGGACGCGGCCGTGATCGGGGTGGCGGACACCGTCCTCGGCGAGCGGACGTACGCGTTCGTCGTCCTGACCGAGGCCGAGGTCCGTGCCTCCGCCATGAAGCAGTTCCTCCGCGAACGCGGCCTGGCCACCTACAAGATCCCCGACCGGCTGGTGCCGCTGCCGAACCTGCCGCGCACCCCGATGGGGAAGGTCGACAAGAAGGCGCTGCGGGCGCTGGCGGCCTCCTCCGCACGCTGACCCCGACACCGAGGGCGGGGCCCCGCAGGGCTCACCAGGTCTTGCCTGCCTGCTCGCGCAGCGTGCGGTTGATCCGGTTGAAGAAGTTGGTCGTCGCGATCTCCAGGATGATCGTGCCCAGCTCCTTCTCGGTGAAGTGGTCGGCGGCGGCGTCCCAGATGGCGTCGGTCACTCCCGGTGCGCCGTCCTGGATGCGGGTGGCGGCCTCGGTCAGGGCGAGTGCTGCCCGTTCCTGCTCGGTGTAGAAGGGCGTATCGCGCCAGGCGACGACGTTGTGCAGCCGCTCCGGCGTCTCACCGGCCTTCGTCGCCGCCTCGATCGAGGCGAAGACGCAGGGGCTGCACCCGTTGATCTGGCTGGTCCGCAGATGAATCAGCGCGAGCAGGTGCGGGTCGAGGCCCCCGGTGTGAATCGCCTTGTAGAGGTGCTGGATCGCGGTGGTCACATCGGGATCGGCCGGACTGGTCATACGTGCTTCCATCGGTGCTGCTCCTTCATCGGTCCGCCAGCGGTCCGTCGTCGGTTACCTTCGCGCTTCCGAGCGCGTCATCACCCATGACGGAGCAGCGCCGAGGAAGGTAACAACATGTCCGAGAGCAGCACGAAGGACCCGCTGGCCGAGGCGTTCGAGGTCGAGCGCGACCGGATGCGCGCGGTTGCCCACCGCATGCTCGGCTCGCACGCCGACGCCGAGGACGTGGTCCAGGAGGCCTGGCTGCGCCTCTCCCGCCAGGACGCTTCGACCATCCACAACCTCGGCGGCTGGCTGACCACGGTGGTGGGCCGGATCAGCCTCGATCTCCTGCGCTCGCGCCAGGCACGCCCGGAGGCGTCCTACGACGACCGTCTGTCCGAGTTCGTGGTGACGCTCGACGACGGCCCCGTTCCGGAGGACGACGCGGTGCTCGCCGACTCGGTCGGGCTCGCGCTGCTCGTCGTCCTGGAGTCGCTCGGGCCGAGCGAGCGGCTGGCGTTCGTGCTGCACGATCTGTTCGCGGTGCCGTTCGACGAGATCGGCAAGATCCTCGGCAAGTCCACCGCCGCCGCCAAGATGCTCGCCAGCCGCGCCCGCAGGAAGGTGCGGGCGCGCCGACAGCCGTCCGGCACGGGGCAGGAGCAGCGGGAGGTCGTCCAGGCCTTCCTGAGGGCGGCTCGACGCGGCGACTTCGAAGGGTTGCTGCGGGTGCTGGACCCCGAGGTGGAACTGACCGTCGACACCCCCTCCGGCGTCGTGGTCACCCTCGGCGCCACCAAGGTCGCAGCAGGGGCGCAACTGTCCGCCGACGCGGCCGCACAGGGGCGGACGGTGCTCGTCAACGGCCTGCCGGGCGTCGTCTCCTGGCGCGAGGACGGCTCCCCGCTCTCGGTCCTCGCGTTCACCGTCGCCGACGGCCGGATCGCCGCCGTCACGGTCGTGATCGACCCGGCGAAACTCGCGCTGATGAGCCTGCCGGAACCGGTGTGAGGGCCGTCTTCCCCACCGGGCGGCTGCCCCGGCGGCCTGGCTGCCCCGGCGGCCTGGCCCTCGGGCCGGGTCGGGCTGAGTTCGGGCCGAGTCGCGTTGGATCCGGCCCGAGTCGGGCTGAGCCGGGCGTCACCCGGCGCGCACCCTGGGGCGGGCACGCCGAGGCCCCGGAGCGGGATTCGCTCCGGGGCCCGACGCTCACCTGGCCGCGTGGTCAGCTGGGGGTGATGTTCTCCGCCTGCGGGCCCTTCTGGCCCTGCGTGATGTCGAAGGTCACCGCCTGGCCCTCCTGGAGCTCGCGATAGCCGGTGCTGTTGATGTTCGAGTAGTGCGCGAAGACGTCCGGACCCCCGCCGTCCTGCTGGATGAAGCCGAAGCCCTTTTCGGAGTTGAACCACTTCACGATTCCGCTGGCCACGCCGGTACCTCTCAGTCGATATCGGGCCCGCACCGCGCGGACCCGTAGGTGTCGTCCTCGTCCGCAGCCACTGCACAGCAAAAAAGCCCACGCCACCGCGTGGGCAGAACTGCGAACCACGACATCCAGCAACGACGCTACACCGGGACAGGACGCACCACCAGAGAGCAACTGTCATTCCGCTCTCGGAGGACGCGGGGTGCACTCAGGGCGTGCACGCCCTGGTGACCTTCCCTGCCGCCCGTACGATCGGAGTCAGATCGGGAGTCCTGTCGCCGTTGTCGACGGCGTCCTCCACATTGTTCACGGCCTCCTCCATGTCGTCGACGGCCGCTATCACGTCCTTGTCGCTCTGCTTGTCCCTGATTTCACCGAGGTTGTCCCTTATGTGGTCGAAGGCCCTGTCGTCCTCGTTCGGGTAGAGCACCGCGTCCTGCGCGGCCTTCCTGAGCAATCCGACGCTGTCGGACGCCGCGTCGGCCGCACGGACACAGTCCACCGCGTCGCCCGGGTCGCACCCGGCGAGCCCCATCCCCACGGGGGCGACGAGGAGGGCGGAGACGAGGGCGACAGTGATACGCCGGTGACGTGCGGTCATGCGAAGGTCCCTTCTGGGCGCAGGCGCGCGGGCGCGCAGGCATACGGGTGTGCGGCACACCGGCACACCCGCCTCTAAGAACGCCTGGTCCGGGTGAGAAGGTTGTTGCCCTCCGCCGAACGCCCTCGTGCAAGCCATTCTTTGTCCGGAAGCCGCCCCTGGAGCTGTCCACGCGTGCGTTGACCCACGACGTACTCCGCGCTTTCATCGCGGGAGTCCTCCGCACGCACCGTGCCGGGGGCGTCGTCGGGCACGAAGGCATGAGGGGCGACCGTGGTCCTCCTCGGCCGAAGGGGGAACCACCTGATGAGACCTTCCGCGCGCGTTTCCGTGACCGCCGCTGTGGCGGCCGCTCTCACCTGCCTCACCGGTACCGCGGCGGGGGCGGCGGGCGAGGAGCGGGCCCCGCGCACCGAGCGGATCAGCGTGGCGCCGGACGGCACCGGTGGCAACCACCACTCGGTGGATCCGACCGTCAGCGCGGACGGACGCGTCGTCGCCTTCATGTCGTCGGCGACCAATCTGATACCTGGAACGGACGTGCCCACCAGCGTCTATTACCGGACGGCTCCTGGTGCGCCCCTCGAGCGCGTGGTGGTGCCTGGCGAGTCGACGATGGTGCCGAGGGTGTCCGACTCGGGCCGCCATCTGACGTTCACCTCGTACTCGGCCACGACCCAGAAGTACTCGGTCCATGTGCTGGACCTGCGCACCGGACGGGTCGAACCGGTGGCGCCCGCACTTCAGGGCGGCTACCGGGCGGACTACGGCGCCGCCCCGCTCAGCGCCGACGGACGGTACGTCGCCTTCGTGGCCGAGACCGCCGCCGACGACAACGGGAGGTCCCGCTGCCGGGTCGTGCTCCTGGACCGCCGGACGCAGCGGGTGTGGCGGGCCGGTCCTGCCACGGACCGCGACTGCCAGGACGTCTCCATGAGCGCCGACGGCCGCAAGGTGGCGTACCGGGTGGGCTATTCGGGGCCGTCGGACGGCGACGAGGCGGACATCCTGGTGTACGACCGTGTGACCGGGCGGACGGTGCAGGCGGACACCACCCACGACGGGGCGCCCGCCGACAGGTCGGCGCTCTCCCCGGTCCTGAGCGCCGACGGCTCCAAGGTCGGCTTCAACTCGGTGGCCACGAACCTGGTCCCGGGCACCGACCCCAACGGGGACACGAGCACGTCCTGGAACGCCTTCGTCCGCGACCTGCGCACCGGCGCCCTCCAGCGGCACGACGGCCGTTCCCCCGCCGATGCCACCCTGGTGTCGGACCTCTCGGCGGACGGCTCGAAGCTGCTCCTCAACACGGCCGACGCGGACCGCAGGACGCTGGGCCTCGTCCTGCGCGATCCGCGCACCGGACACGAGGAACTGCTCTCCCCGGGCCAGGACGGCAAGCCCGTCACCGTGGGCCGCGCGGCACTGAGCGCGGACGGGGCAACCGCCGTCTTCGACTCCTACCACCCCCATCTCGTCCCTGACGACACCAATCTGATCGGAGACGTCTTCGTACGCACCCTGAGCTGAGCCACTCCCCTTCCGGTGGCGCCACCCGGCACACGGGCACCGTGCCCGGCCCGGCCTGCCCGCCGATCGCGCCGCAGTGGGATTGCGGCGGCGGCCTCGGGGCACCGGGCACGGGTACGCAGGAACTTCCTGCCGACGCGCAACGGACAGATCGGGAGTCAAGGGATGGGCACGGCGACGGCGGTTCCCGAGACGCGGGACATGGAGGGCGAGGAACTCTCCGGCGACGAGGCATTCGTGGCGCTGCGTCACTACGGGGGCTGGAGGCTGCTGCGCGACGCCTTCGTGCGGTTCCGCTACGCCGACGGGTTCAGTCACTCCCGGGCGCTGGCGCTACAGACGGTCCTCGCGGTCGTGCCGCTCGCGATCGTGTTCGTCGGCCTGTCGAGCGTGCTGCACACGCAAAGCATCGGCAGGTTCGCCGAGGAGGTCATCCACCGCATCGCCCAGGGGCCGAGCGCCGATGTCGTCGACGAGGCGCTGGCCCGCAGCCGCCGGACCGCGGGCGGTGGCACGCAGGTCGCTCTCTGGTTCGGGCTCGTGTTCTCCCTGGCCAACGTCACCACGGCGATGTGCCAGATCGAGCGCGGCGCCAACCGGATCTACGGAAACGAACGCGACCGGCCCTTCCACCGGAAGTACCTGCGCGGTCTGGTGATGGCCGCCACCGCGGGTCTGCCTCTGGGCCTCGGCTTCATCGTCATGGTGGCGGGCCGCGACCTGGCGGCCGCGGCGGTGACGGTCTTCGGCGTCGGGCACGAGGTGAGCAGCGTGTTCGGTGTGGTGCGCTGGCCGTTGGGCTTCGTCCTGGCGCTCGTCTCGGCGAGCATCATCTTCCGGCGCTCACCCCGGCGCCGCCAGCCCGGCTATACGTGGCTGGCGTTCGGCGCGGCGGTCTACCTCCTGCTGTGGACGGCCCTGACCGGCCTGCTGAGCCTCTATCTCTCGGTCAGCGGCTCCTTCGACACCGTGTACGGACCGCTCAGCGCCTTCATGTCCTTGCTGCTGTGGGCCTATCTGACCTCGATCGCCCTGTTCCTTGGCCTGTCCTTCGCGGCCCAGCTGGAGGCGGCCAGGGCCCTGCACCCCGGCCCCGTCGAGGCCGATCCGGGAGTCTGACGCGGCGGGGGCGGCTGTGAGCTGGCCGCCTCGTTCCCGATGCCGCCGGGCACGGACGCGCGACCCGGGACACGTACGGCGTCCGCGCCTGCGGGTCCGGGGGTGCGTCAGCGGGCGCGGCGGATGCGGATCGGGCCGCGCGCCTTCGCCGGGTCCACCGGGCGGCCGCCCTGGGTGATGTCCACCTCGCCCGCCGTGACCAGGCGCCGGGCCGCGCGGCGGGCCGGTTCCATGAGGGCGCGCCAGCCGTCGTCGTCCCCCGAGTACACCGCCCGGGCGGCGTCGGAGGGGCAGATCGTCGCGGCCGGGTCGCGGTGCTCCAGCAACTCCAGGATGGCCCGCTCCAGGTGCCGGTCCGTCCGCCGTTCACCGGCCGTCCGCTGTTCGTCGTCCGGGTCCCGTTCGTCGTCCGGGTCCCGTTCGTCGTCCGGGTCCCGTTCGCTGTCCGCGCGCCGTTCGCTGTCCGCGCGTCGTTCGTCGTCGGTCACTTCGCCAGTGTCACACCGGCACGCCTGTGTCTCATCCCGGGACCGGGACCGGGACCGGGACCGGGACCGGGACCGGGACCGCAACCGGGACCGGACCCGGCGCCCGGCACGCCACAGGCCCCGCCCCGCCCGTCCCGCCCGGCGGCGCCCCCGGCCCTGTGCGTCCGCTCCGGGACTGCCCGCGTTTTTTGACAACCGGCATCAGGAACCAGCCGCAGCTCCGCAGACGTCGGGTGATCTCGCCCGGTGACGGGAAGGTTCCCCGCGGCCGTCGTTCTGCGGTGCGACCTGCCGATCGGCAGGTCCCCACCGACGGGCCCTCGCGCCATGGACAGCCGTCGGGCCGTCGGAAGGAGCAGCATGGGCGCCATCCGAGTGGGAGTGATCGGCGCGGGCGGCCGCATGGGCCGCGAAGTGGTCGCGGCCGTCGAGGCCGCCGACGACCTCGAACTGGTGGCGGCCCTCGGCCGCGCCGACGAGCTGGACCGCCTCACCCGGGCCGGCGTCCAGGTCGCCGTCGAGCTGACCCACCCCGACGCGGTCATGGCCCACCTGGAGTTCTGCGTGGGCCAAGGCATCCACGGGGTGGTCGGTACCACCGGCTGGACCGACGAGCGCCTTGACACCGTGAGAGGCTGGCTCACCGGCTCTCCCGGGACCGGCGTGCTCGTGGGTCCGCTGTCCGTCGGCGCGATGCTGACCATGCGTTTCGCACGGTCAGCGGCCCGCTGGTTCGATTCCGTCGAGGTCGTCGAGAAGCACCACCCCGACAAGGCCGACGCCCCGAGCGGGGCCGCCGTGCGGACGGCCCGGATCATCGCCGGAGCTCGTCGTGCGGCAGCCAGGGCCGCGCAGCCGGACGCCACCGCCACCGCGCTGCCCGGCGCTCGTGGCGCGAACGTCGAAGGGGTTCCGGTGCACGCCGTGCGGGCGCGCGGCCTCGTGGCCCACCAGGAGGTCGTCTTCGGCGGCACGGGCGAGACGCTCACGATCCGGCACGACTCCACGGACCGTGCCTGCTTCACCCCCGGCTTCCTGCTGGGGGTGCGCCGCGTCGGTTCGGTCCCGGGGCTGACCGTGGGTCTTGAGTCCCTCATGGGCTGGGACTGAGGCCTAACGGCCCCGCCCGTCGCACCGTCCGAGACAAAAGGGGCAGCACATGGCAACAGAGATGCCGGAGAGCATGCCGCGGCCGCCGCACATATCGGATGCCACCCTGCGGGACGCCGCCCACATGGCGGGGGTCGAGTTCCGCCCGAAGGACGCCGCGGCCATCGCGGACCTGCTGGTCAGGACCGGCGTGGAACGGGTCGAGGTGGGCATGGTGTCGGGCCCGGACAGCAAGGACGCGGGCCTCGTCCTCGCCACCCACGAGGCGGTCGGACCCGAGCGCAGCATGACGCTCGTCGTCGTCCGTGACCGTCGGCAGGTCACCAGGGCACTCGACGAGGCCGCGCGCCTCGGCGTGCGGAACATCATGTGCTCCATCCCGAC
The DNA here is from genome assembly GCF_044328435.1 of Streptomyces sp. NPDC017940. Classification (NCBI taxonomy): domain Bacteria; kingdom Bacillati; phylum Actinomycetota; class Actinomycetes; order Kitasatosporales; family Streptomycetaceae; genus Streptomyces; species Streptomyces sp. NPDC017940. Next base: position 327,017 of record NZ_JBIRHJ010000005.1, read on the forward strand.
CTCCGAGCGGCACGCCGCGCTGAAACTCGGCTCGACCAGCCTCGCGTTCCTCCAGGTCCTTGCCCGTTCGGCCGTCGCCCAGGCCAAGGACCGCGGGTTCCACGTCACGTTCAGCGGTGAGGACGGCGCGCGGACCCCCACCGAACGGCTCGTGCCCTATGTGACGGCCGGGTTCCGGGCAGGGGCCGACCGCTTCCGGCTCGCGGAGACCGTCGCCTGCCTCTCGCCCTGGCGGATGGCGGAGCTGGCGGCGCGACTCGCGGCGATCGACCACCGCGCAAGCGACCACCGCGGAAGCAATCACCGCGGGAACGACCACCGCGCGATCGACCGCCCCGGAAACGACCGCCGCGGAAGCGACCACCCCGGAAGCGACCACCGCGAGATCGAGGTCCACTCGCACAACATGCTGGGCATGGCCGTCGCCAACTCCCTCGCCGCCGCCCGCGCGGGTGCCCGGTGGATCTCCACCACCGTCGCCGGCATCGGCGAGCGCGGCGGCAACACGCCGCTGGCCGAACTGCTCACCGCGCTGCGCGTCCTGTACGCGGACACCCGGTTCGACCTCACGCACCTCACCGAGCTGTCCCGCCTCGCGCTGCGGGGCTCAGGCCTCGGGGACGCCTTCCAGCCCGGTCCGGCCACCCGCCACGCGTTCGCCTACGAGTTGGCGGGCCAGCTCAGCCACCCGGAGGCCTACGAGACAGTGCCCGCCGAACTCCTCGGCAACGAACGCACCCTGCGCGTGCGCAGCCGCCTCACCCCGACCCTGGTGGGCTGGGCGCTGGCCGGCTCGGGCATCGAGGTGGACGTCGAGGCCTTCACCACATGGCTCGGCGAGCAGCAGGAGCGGGACGGCAACCCGGCGCTCGACCGGGACGCCATCCGTACGGCCGCCGCGGCCTACTCGTCCGCCTGACACCCCACCGGCGACGGAGGTTCCCCCATGCCGAGCGACACGCTCGCCGGTACCTGCCCCGAGTGCGAGACGGACCTGACCGTACCGACGATGGTCGAGGGCGAGACCCTCGCCTGCCCCGAGTGCATGCTCACGCTCCGCGTCGAGGACGTCTCCGGGAGGCGGATCACCCTGCGCATGGTCGAGACCCGGCTCCGCGACTGGGGCCAGTGACATGCCGCCATCGGTCGGCGTCGCCGTCGCCGTCGCCGTCGCCGGATCGGCTGGGAGGAACGCCGGCTGATCGCCGTCGCCCCCGCCTTCGGTCTACGTCTGGAGTGGGTCAACGACGAGTCGATGTGCCTGGGCCACCCGCGCGTGCCGTCGCTCGAGGGGTACGACGCCCTGCTGGTGCGCAGCCGCAGCTACACCCGCGGCGGCCTGATCGCCACGCTGGCGGAGGCCGCCGCGATCCGCACGCTGAACACCGCCCGTGCGATCGGCATCTGCCAGAACAAGGCGGCTCTGCGCACGGTGCTGCGCTCCGCGGACATCCCCGTCGTGGACTTCCGCCTCGTCCTCTCCCGCGGGGACTTCGAACGCTGCCTGACGGAACTGCCGCTTCCGCTGGTCCTCAAGCCCGTGTTCGGCGGCATGGGCAGACGCGTCACCCTGCTCCGGCACGCCGACACCGCCCCGTCCGTGTACGACTACGTCGAGGACCTCGGGCACGCCTTCGAACAGGCGTGTCTGGTGGAGCCGTACCTGGGTGACACCTCGGTGCGCTGCCTGGTCGTGGGCGACGAGGTGCTCGGTGCCGTCGAGTTCACCGGCGACGCCGGTGACTGGCGCTCCAACGCGGCGTTGGGCGCCCGGGCCCGCCCAGCGGCCCACGACCCGGACCTGCGCAAGATCCTCGGCGGTGTGGTGTCCGCGCTGGGGCCCGGTGTCCATGGCGTCGACCTCTTCCGGACACCGGACGGGTATGTGGTCAACGAGGTCAATCACGCGCCGGGCTTCAGGGCGCTGGCCTCGGCGACGGGGGTGGACGTCCCCTCGGCCGTCGCCCGCTTCCTCCGGGAGGTCCTCGCGTGATCCGGGCGGGGGTGATCGGCGCCTCCGGGCTCGCCGGGGGTGAACTCATCAGGCTCGTGGCCCAGCACCCCGCCCTGGAGCCGGCGTTCCTCGGCGGTGCGGCCAGCGTCGGCATGCGCATGGGCGAACTCCATCCCGGCCTGCGGATCCATCCGGGCCTGACCGTGCGGCACGTCACCGCGGACATCGCCGACCGGCTCGACGTGGTCTTTCTGGCCACACCCGCGCCCGTCTCCGCGCGGTGCGCCGCGCTGCTCGCGGACCGCGTGGTCGTCATCGACCTCAGCGGCGCCTTCCGGATCCGCGCCCGGCGACTCCATGACCGCTGGTACCCGGAGGTGGAACGCCCCGAGGACCTCGTGGACCGCTTCGTGTACGGCGTGCCGGAACTGGTCGGCGATCAGCTGCGCGAGGCCGCGCTGATCTCCCTGCCCGGTTGCTACGCGACCGCGATCACCCTGGGCCTCGCCCCTCTGGTCCTCGGTATGGGCCTGCGGGCGGACCGGGTGCTCGTGGACGCCAAGGGCGGTTCGAGCGGCGGCGGTCTGCGCCTGCGTGCCGCCGGTCTGCATCCGCTGCGCAGCGGCGCCATCACCCCGTACGCCCCGAACGGGCACCGGCACGCCGCGGAAGTCACGGACTTCCTGCGGCGGACGCGACCCGGCGCGGTCGGTTCCCTGACCATGTCCGCGTACGGCGTCCCCACCGTTCGGGGTCTGCTCGCCAGTCTGTACGTGTTCACCGACCGGGCCGTCGACCGACGTGAGCTGGAGCGGGCCTACCTCCGCTTCTACAGAGGGCACCCGTTCGTGAGAGCGCGGCGGCACACCGAGACGCGGATCCCGGTGCCCGACCCGCAGGCGGTGCTGGGTTCCAACTTCTGCGACGTGAGTGCCTTCGTCGACGAGGACGGGGGCCACCTCGTCGTCCTCGCCGCCCTCGACAACCTCGTCAAGGGGGCGGCGGGCCAAGCCGTGCAGGCGGCGAACCGGCGGTTCGGGCTTCCCGAGGAGACGGGTCTGACGATGCAGCCGGTGATGCCCGCATGAGCGCGACGCCGCGCCGGACGACCCTCTGCGTGATCAAACTCGGCGGCAGCCGCCTCGACACCCTGGACGACCCCTGGTGGGACGATCTGGCCCGCCTCGCACGGGAGCGGCCGCTGATCCTCGTACACGGCTGGTCCCGCCCGCTGCGGCGGCTCGCCCCCCGCCACCGCGGCCCTTCGGCGATCCTGCGCGACCGGTACGGCAACCAGAGCCGCTGGACGACGCCGCAGGTCCTCGACGACATCAAGGCCGTCAGCTCGGCGCTGGGCGAGCAGGTCGCGGAGCGGCTCCACGGCCGCGCCGTCACCACGGAGCGGCTGCTCGGCAGCGAGGGGCTGATCAGCGCGGGCCCGGGCGAGCGCCTGTGGTGGCGGGGCAGGCAACTCGTCGAGCTCGACAACCTCGTCGGTCCCCCCACCGGCGTGCACACCGCGCCGTTGCGGCACGCACGCCCTGGTCACATCCCCCTGCTGACCCCGCTGGCACGCGACCCGGCGGGACGGGAGGTCAACACCGACGCCGATCGGGCCGCCGCCGCCGTCGCCGGTGCCGTCGGTGCCGCGGACCTGGTCCTGGTCACCGACGTCAGCCACCTCGTGGTCGACGGCAGGCCCGTCCAGCGCCTCGGTGAGAGGGCCGCGGCTGACCTGCGCGACACGGTCACCACCGGCGGGATGCGCAAGAAGCTGCGGGCCGCGTGTGAAGCCCTGGAACAGGGTGTGGGAAGGGTCGTCATCGGCGACGCGCCCGTCACCGCCCTGCTCGCCGCCCGCACCGGAACCCTGATCACCCGAGGCTAGGGAGCGCACACATGCTCCGTCCCCGCGTCCTGCTCGTCGACAACGGCACCCTGTCCCTCCCACAGCTGCGCCGGTGCCTGGAGGACCTCGGATCGCACACGGACATCGTGGACGCGGCGTCGGTGCCCTCCCGGCTCCGGGGCCGCCATCAGGCGATCGTGCTGAGCGGCGCCAAGGTGCGCGCCCATGACCGCGAGCACTACAGGCCCGTCGTCGACCTCGTCATGGCCGCCGACGTGCCCGTGCTCGGGATCTGCGGCGGGATGCAGGTCCTGGCGGTCGCCGCGGGCGGCCGGCTCTCGGTGGGACCGGGACGGGTCGGACGCAGCGAGGTGGCGGTCGACATGGAGGATCCCCTGTTCACGCACGTGCGGCCCACGGTCACGCTGTTCCAGCGGCACACCCTGTACGTACGGCGGGCCCCCGAGGGCTTCCGCGTCATCGGCCGCTCCGCGCAGGCGCCCGTGGAGTTCCTCCGCTCCGACGACGGCCGGCTCCTCGGCTCCCAGGCCCATCTGGAGTACCGGCCCGACGGGCGGGAGATCCTGCGGGGCTTCACACGGTTCTACCAGTAGACGCGCACCGCCGGGGGCGTCCGTGCGCTCCGGGCGGGCTGCTTTCTCGCACAGTCACCCACAGGGGCCGCACAAGGCACCCCGAACACCAACTCGGTACCCCACTCGAGTGAGTCCCGATTGGTACGCATCGCCTCGGGCATGCCCTGTTCGGCGTGGTGACGAAGACCGGACGGCCCTGCCCGCAGCAACGGGCGGGCCCTACCCACAGCAAGGAGACAGCACCCGATGTCGCAGACTTCCGCACGGATCCGCCAGACCGGCCTGGCCGTCGGCGCCGCACTGCTCCTGTTCGGCTCCTTGGGCTTCAGCCCGCAAGCGGCGGCTCCGGGCGAGTTCGAGTACCTCAGGGCGGACAACAACCGCCCGGACACCATCTCCGACCCCTCAGCGGGCTGCAAGTCGATCCCCGGCGGGGCCGCCAACGCCAGCAACCGCACGGCCTTCACCGCTACCGTCTACAAATCCCCCGGCTGCGGCTCCGGGAAGATCCAGGACATCGACCCCAACGGCGGGACCTGGAACGGCGTGCCCCTGACCGTCGCCCAGTCGGTGAGGTTCAGCTGAGACGCCGGTGACCGGGCGCCATTCAGCCGGGGCCTTGCCGAGTCCGGTCTCCGTGAGCCCGCGGACCACGGCATCCCCCAGCGGCAGACCCCTCGGCGTCTTCGCCGCGGCCGCCGCGGCAGCGCACGCGCCACTGCGCCTCCGGCCTGTTCGGCAGGGCCGGAGGCGGTCTCGGCTTCCCCCGCCGCGGTCGAAAGAGACAGGAACAGGACGCGACTTGGCGGTCTAGCCCTCCCGCAGGCGGACCGTCGCGCGTCCTGACGCCGGATCACGTTCCAGCATGACGTAGCGGCTGAGGACGGCGAGGGCGACGAGGCAACCGCTCATCTCGAAGCCCTCCTCCACGATCGTTCCCAGCATGAGCGAGGTGCTGTGGCCGTTCGCGTGCGACCAGCCGTTGATCGCCTCGATCACGAGCGCTCCGCCCAGATACACGGCGAGGGCGCCGAGCAGCCCGTACCGCAGGTCCCGCGGCAGCTTGCGCGCCCACAGCACCGCGCACACGGTGCCGACGACGGCGAGGACCGCGCCGGGCAGCACCCAGGCGTGCGTGGGCAGCGAGCCCCCCGCCCACTCCTTCCACGACTTGCCGACCTCGCCGAGGCGTTCGTGCAGCGAGACCGTCTCGTCGATGCTGAGCAGCGCGGTCGCGGCGGCGAGCCCCAGCCAGGAAAGCCGGCCGGGGCGCACGTCGCGCCCGCTGAGCAGCGCGGCGGTCAGCGCCATCCCCGTCACCGCCAGCAGCAGCGTGCTGTTCCACCAGGTGGCCAGGTTGGCCTCGACGTCGACGTTCACCAATTCGCGGACGGTAGGTATGGGGTCGTAGTGGTGGTAGGCGCGCGTGGCGAGGTCGGCGACGAGTAACGCCGCGGTGGCGCCCGCGGCTGCCCGCAGGACGCGGTGGGCCCTCAGTCCCGGGCGCTCCACCACGAGTTGGTCGTGGGTTTGCATATCGGTCATGCGTACGGAGGCTAGCGTCTTGACCGGAACCCGAAGCGCCCGGGGCACCGCGCGGGGTGCGTATCCGGACGTCGGCAGCGGCTGCCGGTGCGAGCCGCCGTCAGCCCGGTGTCAGCGGCGGCGGGGAGCATCTGGCGCCGTCATGCCCGCGTCCCGGCGGGCGGAGCCGGGGGCCCGGGCCGCCGGGCGGGGCACTGTGGTATCTGAGGGTGTCGTCGGCCTACAGCGGGGCGGTGCAGATCGTCAGCGTCCTCAGCGGCACGTGCATGGCCGTGGCGGACTCCGGCGCCGGCAACGGGAGCGCCGTGGTGCAGTCGGACTGCGGTGACCAGCCCGGCACGGCACGGCGCTGCGCCAGTGGACGTGCGACCGCCAGCCCGGCGCGAACTTTGTCCAGGGGAACTTCCGGGGGCTCCAGGGGGGCTGGATCCACATCCGCCCGGGCAGCGCCGGGCCTGTGCATGACCGAGGGGCGCGCCGGGTTCCTCGACGTCCCGGTCGCCGTGCAGCGTTGATGCCGACGGGAGGACTGCCGTGGTCCGCAGTCCTGAGCGGGTCGTCACGTGAGTGCGGTGAACAGCTCGTCACGTCCGGCGGCGCCGGTCTTGCGCAGGACCGATTTGATGTGGTCGTTGACGGTGTGCGCCGACAGGGACAGCCGGCGGGCGATCTGTTTGGGCGGCGTGCCGTCGCACAGGTGGTGGACGACTTCGCGTTCGCGGGTGGTGATGCCGTACCAGTCGCAGAACGACGGCAGGAGATGCTCGCGCGCCGGTGCGTGCAGTACGACGGCCACGTCGCCGTCGCCGTCGCCGCCTTCGCCCTCGCTCTCGCCTTCGCCATGGCCCTCGCCATCGAGGAGTTGGGCGTGGCAGCCGATCCAGGTTCCGTAGGGGGCGGCCGGGCCGATGAGCAGTGGTGGACCGGTGCCGTGGCCGCGCCCGTGGGCGCGGGCGTGACTGGCCAGGCCCGCGAGGAACGGGGGCCCGGCCCACTCCGGCACCCCGCAGGCACGCAGCCGCTCGTGCCAGGCGTCGGCCTGCGGGGTGCCGGCGCGGACGCCCCCGTCGGGGCCCACGATCACGATGCCCGGGGGCGGGGCGGGGGCGGCCGGGGTGAGCGGGCCGCCGATGACGTACGCGCGCAGGAACTCCCGTACGACAGGACCGAGACGGGCGGCGCGGCGGATGTCGTCCTCGTCGAAGGTCCGGCCTCCTCGGGAGCGCAGCAGCGCGAGGAGCCCCCAGACGCCGCCGCGCGCGTCACGGAGCAGCACCCGGAGTTCGCAGCCCACACCGAGGGCCGCCGGCGTGGGGTGGGGTGACGGGTCCTGCTCGGCGGCAGCGGTGGCCCCCACCACGCCGACGGGGAGCGCCAGCCGGGCCAGCAGGTGGGCGGGGAACGGGTCCTGTCCGCCGTAGAAACGGTGCATCAGGGCCTGTCCGAGACCGGGTTCGACGCGGTGCCAGAAGCTGAACGCGGGGATCCCGAGGCCCATGACGGGGCTGGTGGCGATCAGGCTCGACGCGTCGTGCGGCACGATCGGGGCGATCCACCGCGAGAGCACGGCGGCCAGCTCGTCGACGTCGGCTCCCTCGCGCACGGCGGCGAACAGTTCCCGCCCCGTTCGGTCCGCCCGTCCTGCCACCCGAGCAGTGTGTCCCATGCGGGTGTCGGTCAGCAAAGGTGCCTGAGGTAGATGTCGGTGACACGCCGCGGGTGCCGGGGTACGAGGTTCGTGGCGTCCGACGCGAAGGCCACCTGGCATCCGCCCCTGGCCGGGGCGGCGCCGTCCGCCCCGTGGTCGGGAAAGCCGCCGTCCGCGGCGACACTGACCCGCCGGTTCGCTGCGGGCCCCTGCCGCCGCGGGTCGCGCAGGTGGACCGCGGCCCGGCAGTCCGGTTCGCCGGTGGCGCAGGCGGCCGTGGTGTGCGCGACGTACCGGCGGTATCCCCTTCGCCGATGCCGTCAGGGGCCCTGCGCCACGACCCGCGAGGCCGGTGTGGCGGGCCCCTCGACGCAACCGCATCGCCGGGGCGCCCACAAGGGAGCTTTGCGCCTGCCGCCGGTCGTCGGCCGGGGGGCGGAACGCCTCGTTGCGCGATCAGCCCCGGTCCGGAGCCGTACCGGCCGGGGCGGGCGGGCTCCGCCGAGCGCGATGTGCCGGGTGCGCATAGGGTGCCGCCCATGACGCAAGGCGCCGACGAGCTCGACAGCCTCGTACGCAAACGCATCCGCGCGCTGCGCGTGGCCCAGGGCTGGTCCCTGGAGGAGCTTGCCGTGCGCGCCGGGCTCAGCCAGTCCACGCTCAGCCGCATCGAGAACGGGCAGCGCCGCCTGGCCCTGGACCAGCTGGTGACCCTCGCGCGTGCCCTCGACACCACCCTCGACCAGCTCGTCGAGACCGCGGCCGACGACGTCGTCCGCCACCCGGTGGTCGACACCGCCCACGGCCTGATGCGCTGGCCCGTCAGGGCGGAGCCCGGCATGACCGTCGTACGGCGGCACATGACCGACCCGCCGCCCGACGATCCCTCGCGCATGCGCGCCCACCCCGGCCGCGAATGGCTCGTCGTCCTCTCCGGCACCGCCACCCTGCTCCTCGGCAACCGCCGGCTGCGCGTGGAGACCGACCAGGCGGCCGAGTTCCCGACCATGCTCCCGCACGCCATCGGTGCCGAGGGCGGACCGTGCGAGATCCTCGGCATCTTCGACCGCGACGCCCGGCGCGGCCACGAGCGCGGCGACGAGGCCGGGCAAGACGCTTCCGCGGCGACCTGACCGCCCTCGCGGGGCCGTTCAGTGCAGGGCGATGTCGGTCCTGGACGTGACGTTCAGCTTCCGCATGATGCGTGCCACGTGGTGTTCGACGGTACGGGTGGAGAGGACCAGGCTCTCGGCGATGTCCCGGTTGGCCCGGCCCTGGACGACCAGGTGGGCGACTTCCTGTTCGCGTGGGGACAGCTGGCTGCCGTAGCCGAGCCGGCCGCGGCGGTGGGTGACGACGATGTCGTGGCGGCGCAGCAGCCGTTGGCAGCGCGCCACGTCCCAGCGTGCGCCCAGCTCCCGATAGGTCGCGAGCACCCGGTGGATGTCGTCGGCCGCGGTCTCGCGGTGCCGGTCGAGCAGGCAGCGCCCGCGGGCCTCCGCCGCCCTGGCCGCGTCGAAGGGCCTGCCCAGCCTCAGCCACCGGGCCTCCGCGTCGGACAGCAGGACGGCGGCCTCGTCCGGCCGGTCGTCGGCTTCGGCCAGCAGCGCCCGGCACACGGTCAGGGCCGTCGCCGCGGCGGGCGCGTCACGGTCCTCGGTGGCGGCCGCGAAGGCGGCGACGAGCCGTTTGGCCCGCGCGGTCTGGTCGCTGCCGTGCAGGGCCGCCACGGCGGTGGGCGCCACCTCCCCCGCCCACACCCAGCCGCCGGTGCGCTCCAGCAGGTCCAGTGTCTCCCCGAGGGCCTCGCAGGCCTGCCCCGGCCTGCCCGCCTCCAGGTGGATGCGGGCAGTGGCCGCGGCGGATGCGGTGAGGATGACGCCGGTGTCGTAGCGGGTGATGCGGGCGGCCCGCGTGAGGTCGTGGCGGGCCCGGGGCACGTCGCCGAGCACGTGCAGCGCGGTCAGACCGCGGACCAGCATGGCCTCGGCGGTCAGGTCGGGTATCTCCTCGTAGAGCCGGGTGGTGAGGTCGGCGGCCCGGTGCAGTCCCTCCCAGCGGCCCTCGTGCCAGGCGAGCACGAGACCACCCGTCCGGTGCAGGCCTTCGAGGTACGGGCTGCTGCTGTCGGCGAGCCCTGCGGCGGCCCGGTCCAGGAACTCGTGGGCCCGTTCGCCGTATCCGAGGGCGGCGGCCGCGTGCGCCAGGTTGGTCCAGCCCCGGGTCTGGTGCGCGGCCTCCATCGCCGTCGCGGCCAACGGGCGCAGCGCCTCGGCGGCGGCCCAGGCCCGCCGGTCGCCGAACAGCATCAGGGCGGTGGCCCGGTTGGCGGCGACGGCCGCACGCGCGGCGGGCTCCACGACCTGTCCTTCGAGTTGCTCGCAGCGCGCGAGCCAGTGCTTGTGGCGGTCGATGGGCCAGCCCTTGAGGGAGGGGATGGCCGCGACCGCCATGGCGCGGACGGCGGTCTGCGGGTCGGACGTCTCCAGGTCGGGGATGGCGCGGGCCACCTCGTTCAGGCTGTCGAGGGCCCCTCCGCTCTGGTTCCGCAGGACGACGCTCAGATGCAGCCGGATCTCGCCGCGCAGCCGGGGCGGCGGGTCGTCCTCGTCGAGGACCCGCCGTACGGCGGCCACCACCTGCTCGCCCGCGCGGGCCAGTTGGGCGGTGCGGGCCAGCTTCGCGGCGGCGCGGACACGGCCGTCGGCGCGTGGGTCCTCGGTGACGGCCTGGGTGTAGAGGCTGGTCGCCGTGGCGTAGTCGCCTGCCGCGGCCGCCCGGTCGCCGGCCGCGACGAGACAGCGCAGGGCCGCCCGGACCCGTCCCGCCTCCCGGTAGAGCCGGGCCAGGTCGGTCAGCGGCAGCGGTCCTGCGCCCCCGTGGTGCAGCGCCCGCGCCGCGCGCAGACCGAGCCGGGCCCTTCGCGGCGCCGGCACGTGTGCCAGCGCGGTCCGGTGGTCGAGGGCGCTGCGGAAGGCGGGGCAGGCGCCTTCGACCCGCAGTGCCGCACCGCGCAGGCACTCCTCGACGGCTGCCTCGGCCCGCAGGGGCTCGAATCCCGCCACGTCGGCGAGCACCTCCACGGGCACCGCGAGGCCGACGACGGCCACCGCGTCCACGATCCGCCGGGCGTCCTCGGTCAGCCGCTCGTACCGGTGGGCGAACTCGCGGCGCACGCGCGGCGGTACGCCGGCCTTCCGCACGGCTGCCAGCACTGTTACCGGTTCCGCCCCCGGGTCGTGCTTCCCCGGCGCCGGTGTGCCGGGATAGGGCGCGGCCTCCGCACGGCTCTCCCGCAGGAGTTCCGCGGCGGACCGCAACAGGGCCGCGGCCGCTCTCGGCAGCCCGCCGGTCAGCTCGTGCACCGGGGCGGCCAGGTCCGTGTGCTCGGGGAGGTGTGCGGGGAGGTGTGCCTCCATCCAGCGCCGTACGAACTCCCCCGTCTCCGCCGGGGTCCAGGGCCGGACGCGGATCTCCTCGACCACTGCTCGCGGCGGGGCGGCGAGGACCGGTAGGCCGGGCGAGGTGTCCTCGGTGACGACCAGGCGCAGCCCCGGTGGCATCGCGCCCAGGAGGCGGTGCAGCAGGCTGAGGGTGGCGGGGTCCGCGCGGTGGACGTCCTCCACGACCAGGACGGTGTCGCCGCACGCCGCGAGCAGCGCCCCGACGGCGCGCGGCAGCAGCCCGCGCCACACCTCCGGGTCGGCCGCCGACAGGGGCGGGGGCGGCAGCCGGTCGGCGATTTCGGGTACGACGATGCCCACGACCCCGGCCAGGGACGGGAGTCCGGGGCCGGGAACGCCGGGCCGGTGGGGCAGCCCGGCCAGCGCGTCGACTAGGGGCCCGAACGGAATCACGTCCTCCGCGTCGGGGTCCGCAGTGTGGGGACATCGTCCGCGCAGCTGCGTCCATCCCACGAACTCCGCCTGGCCGAGGACCTCGTCGACCAGCCGGGACGCTCCCGCCCCCGCCTCCGCTCGCACCACCGCTAGGCCCGGCCCTTCCCGCAGCGCCCGCCGCAGCCGCCGGGCCTCCTCGTGCCGTCCGACGAACCCGTTCCAGCGGGTCGTGGGTGTGCCGCGCGCGTGTGTGCCGTTGTGGTGTGTGCCGTCGTCGTGCGTGCCTCCGTGGCGCGTGCCGTCGTCGCGCGTGCCGCCTCCCGCAGTCGGGGTGAGTTTCTCCACGGCTGTGCCTCCCACCCTGCGGTGTGTGGTGCGTACGTGGTCTACCGCTCGGACTGCCCCCGTCGCAATAGGGGTTCACCACCTACGCAATACCGCCGCCCCGCGGTGCCCACTCTTTGGGTAGCGCGTACGGATTGCTGGGCCCGGCCCGCGTGGCCGAAGCTCTGGCCGGTCCGGCAACGCCGTTCCCACCCCCACACCCGTGCCCGGCAGTCGCCTGGCGGGCCCGGACAGCTCTCAAGGGAGAAACCATGAAGCCAGACGTCCGCGCCTTGCGGCGTGTGCTCGCCGTCGGAGCCAGTACCGCCCTGCTCGTCGGGGTCGCAGCCACCGTCGGCGCCGCGGCGTCACCCGTGCCGCCGGGCGACGGCGACGGCCGTATCGTCGGCGCGGACCGCCCCGGCGCCGTCGACGGCTCCTACATCGTCACCTTCGAGGACTCGGTCGCCCGCAAGGACATACCCGGCGCCGCGAAGTCGCTGGCCGCGCGGCACGAGGGCAGCCTGCGGTACACCTACACCGCGGCCCTGCGCGGCTTCGCGGTGCGGATGTCGGAGGGCGAGGCCGAGAAGCTGGCCGCGGACCCCTCGGTGGCCCGCGTGGAGGCCGACGCCGCGGCGTACGCCGTCGACACCCAGACCGATCCCCCCTCGTGGGGCCTCGACCGGGTGGACCAGCGCGACCTGCCGGTGGACAGGAAGTACACGTACGGCACCACCGCGTCCAACGTGAACGCCTACGTCCTGGACACCGGCATCCGCATGAGCCATCGCGACTTCGGCGGCCGCGCCGTCAGCGGCTACGACTTCATCGACAACGACTCCAACGCCTCTGATTGTCAGGGGCATGGCACTCACGTGGCGGGGACCGTCGGCGGCGGCTCGTACGGCGTCGCCAAGGGGGTGAAGCTCGTCGGCGTGCGGGTGCTGAACTGCCAGGGCAACTCGGGCAGCACCTGGGCGCCGGTCCTCGCGGGCATCGACTGGGTCACCAAGAACGCGGTGAAGCCCGCCGTGGGCAACATGAGCATCGGCGGCGGCAAGACCCAGTCGGTGAACGACGCGGTGGCGACCTCCATCGCCTCCGGTGTCACCTGGGTCGTGGCGGCCGGCAACAACAACGCCGACTCCTGCTCCTACTCCCCCGCCTCCACCCCCGCGGCCATCACCGTCGGCGCCACCAACAGCCGGGACGCCCGCGCCACCGGCTGGAGCAACGGCCAGGGCTCCAACTACGGCTCCTGCCTGGACATCTTCGCCCCGGGCGACAGCATCACCTCCTCGTCCAACTCCGGTGACAGCACCGCGCAGTCCATGAGCGGTACGTCCATGGCCTCCCCGCACGTCGCCGGCGCGGCCGCGCTGCTGCTCTCCGCCAACCCGTCCTGGACCCCGGCCCAGGTCCGCGACAAGCTCGTCGCGGACGCCACCTCCGGCAAGGTCACCGACGCCCGCTCCGGCTCCCCGAACAAGCTCCTGCACACCGGCGGTGGCGACACCAACCCGCCCACCGGCAAGAAGTTCGAGAACGCCGACGACCACCAGATCCGTGACAACGCCACCGTCGAGTCACCCCTGACGGTCACGGGCGTCACCGGCAACGCGCCCTCCGACCTGGCCGTCACCGTCGACATCCGCCACACCTTCCGCGGCGACCTCAAGGTCGAGCTCGTCGCCCCCGACGGCACCGCCCACCTCCTGAAGGACTACAACAGCAACGACAGCGCCGACAACGTCCAGGCCGCCTACCGCGTCGACGCCTCCGCCGAGACCGCAGACGGCAGCTGGAAGCTCCGGGTGAGCGACAACTGGACCAACGACACCGGCTACGTCGACGCCTGGTCGTTGCAGTTCTGACCCGCACCGCTCCGCCCGCCCGGGGGGCGGGCGGAGCCCCAGGGTGCCGACCCACGCTCGTTGCCGCGTGGGTCGGCACCCGCTCACGCGGTCCCGCTACCGCAGGTTTCCCGCGTCGGGAGCGGGACGGCCGCGTTGCAAAGTGGCGGATTTGCGGTGACTCGGGGTCACCAGTGCCCGAGCAAAGTCCGGGGTCCGATCACGTCGGCCGACGGAGAGAAGAGCGGGAAGGGCCGTCAAGAGTTCATAACAGTCATCATCGGGACAGACGGAACATTCCTCTGCCCTATCCCATTGCTCTATGTTTTACTACGAAACGCGGAACTCCACGTGCCATTTCCACCGGCGTGTTCGTCGTCTGGCCGCACCCCGACTTCGGCGGCCAGCCGCGCTGCTTCGAGGGCAACGATCCGGATCTCCGGAACATCGGCTGGGACGACTCCGTCAGTTCCATGCAGAACAACACGGGCCACGCGGTGAAGATGTATCCGCACGCCAATTACACCGGCACGCCGTACTTGGCCAAGGCGCACAGCGAGGACAAGAGCCTCATCAACAACAATTTCGACGACAGCGCGAGTTCCATTCTCTTCTGGGCGTAGTCGGGCGGCAGGCTGTTCCTGTTCCGCACCGCTGACGCCTCTCCCCGCTCGCGCGGAAAACCACGAGTTCCCGCGGGTGGAGGCGTACTGAGTGCTGATACGCGGCTGATACGCGGCTGATACACGGCCGAGCCCTCACGGAGGCACCGCTCCGCCCCAGCGGAAACCGGCATCGCGCAGAGTGGCCCCGGTGCGTCGGCGCGGCGCACTGTACGGCGGAAGGGCCCCGCGCATGCCAGGACACCCCGGCCGGGAGGCACCGGAGGCCTCGCAGGACCGTGACGGCATGATGGAGGCCCCTGCCACCCCCTCGAACAGGCCGGAGACGATGTCCCACTCAGCTCAAGGCGCCGGTGCGGGCGCTGCCGCTCCCGCGCCCGTCACGATCCTCCTCGTGGAGGACGACGAGGTGATCCGCAGGTCGGTCGCGATGGCCCTGGAGCGCTACGGCTACCGCGTCGTCACGGCCGAAGACGGTCTGACCGGCCTCGAACTGTTCCGTGACGGACGGCACGACCTGCTGCTCCTGGACGTGATGCTGCCGGGCCTCGACGGCATCGGCCTCTGCCGCCGGATCCGGGAGACCGGCACGGACCCGATCCTGCTGATGTCTGCGCGCGGCGACGCGCTGGACGTCGTCTCCGGCCTGGAGGCGGGCGCCGACGACTATGTCGTCAAACCCGTCGACACGGCCGTGCTCGTGGCCCGGATCCGTTCACTGCTGCGGCGGGCCACCTTTGCACCGGCTGCCGCAGCCCCTGCTCGACCGGGCCCGACCGGCCGTCCGGACCGGGCGGACTCCGTGGCCCGACTCGCCCCGCCCGCCGAGCCCGACCTCTCCGGTCCACCCGGTCCGCCCGGCCGGGCCCCGCGGCCTGCCCGGCTCGTCTTCGGGGAGCTGGCCATCGACACCGGCGGCCTGGAAGTGACCCTGTCCGGCGAGCGGGTCGCGCTGGCACCCACCGAGCTGCGGCTGCTCCTGGAGTTCGCCGCGAACCCCGGCATCGTCCTGGACCGGCAGACCCTGCTGCGCAACGTGTGGGACTACGGCTGGGACGGCGACACCCGCGTCGTCGACCTGTGCGTGCAGCGGCTGCGGAAGAAGATCGGGGCCGAGCGGATCGAGACGGTCCGCGGCTTCGGCTACAAGCTGCGCCGCTGACGTGGCATCCGTACGAGGTCTGCTCCACTGGCGTTCGCTGCGCTGGCGGATCGCCCTGCTCGTCGCCGTCGCGTGCGGCGCCATCGCGCTGACCGTAGGTCTCCTGGTGCACCGCAGCACGTACGAGCGGTCCGTGAACGACGGCGCGGCCAAGGCGTACTCCGCCCTGGAGACCGCCCTCGCCCCGACCGGCCCCGACGACGTGAGCGGCCTCGCCCACACCCCCGAGGAGATGCCGCCGGACCTGGTGCGGGAGCTGCGCGCCCGCGGGGAGGCCCATGTCTTCGACGAGAGCAACCACTATCGGCCGAGGATGTGGGCCGGGCGGAAGCTGCCCGACGGTCGCCTTGTGGCGGTGTCCGTCGACATGACTCCCGACCAGCTCAGCCGCGCCGCCCTCGACCGGCACATGTGGAAGTACTCCCTGCTCGTCCTCGCCTTCGTCGTACCCCTGTCGGCCCTGGCCGCCGAACTGCCCAACCGGCGGCTGCGGCGCGTGGCACGCACCGCCCGGCGCATCGAGGCGGGCGACCTGGCCGCCAGGACGGGGATGCGCGGCCGGGCGGGCGACGAGATCGCCGAGATCTCGCGCACCGTGGACTCGATGGCCGACAGCCTGCGGGACCGCCTCGTGAACGAACAGCGGTTCACCGCCGATGTCGCGCACGAGCTGCGCACGCCGCTCATGGGCCTGGTGACCTCCGCCGAACTGCTCCCGGAGAGCGAGGCCACCGACCTGGTCAGGGACCGGGTGCGGGTCCTTCGTACCCTCGTCGAGGACCTCCTCGAGATCTCCCGCCTCGACGCGGGCGTGGAACACGCGGAGCTGCGGCCCGTGCCCCTCGCGGACTTCGTCGCGGAGTCGGTCGCCCGTACCGGTCTGGAAGCACGGCTGACGGTCCGCGGCGCGCCCGTCGACGTCGACACCGACCCGCGCCGGCTCGACCGGATCCTCGCCAACCTCGTCGTCAACGCCCATCGGCACGGCCGCCCTCCGGTCGACGTCGGCGTCGACGGCACGACGGTCGTCGTACGCGACCACGGCCCCGGCTTCCCGGACAGCCTCCTGACGGACGGGCCGCAGCGCTTCCGCACGGGTTCGGCCGAGCGCGGCCACGGCCACGGCCTGGGGCTCACCGTCGCCGCGGGGCAGGCGCGCGTCATCGGCGCGTCGCTGAGCTTCGCCAACGCCACGGACGGCGGCGCCGTCGCCACGCTCCGGTTGCGTTCGGGCTGAGGGCAGCGGCTCGCGGCTCGCGGCTCGCGGCTCGCGTCGAAGGCTGCCCTTCAGCCGGTGGCTGCCCTCGAACCGACGGCCGCCCTCGAACCGACGGCCGCCCTCGAACCGATACACGGCGGATGACGGCCCGAGCGGTGCCTGACCCACGGCGACGGGCTCGCGGAGATCTTTCCCGGCCAAGGTGGTCGACGTACGAACGCCGCACGTCGACCACCTTGGAAGTGCCGCCCCATGTGCCTTGTCCGTGTTCCTGGCTCGCGTGGTCCCCGCCACATGAGACCAGCCCTCCTCGCCGCCTGCGCCATGGTCGTGATCCTCGTGGCCGTCCTCGGCGCCTCTCTCGTGCCCGGAGGCGAGGGCTCGACGACCGCCCGCTCGGTGCACTCTTCCGCCCGGTCGCTGCCCTGGCCGCGACACGGCCAGACCAGCGTCCTGGTCGAAGCCTCGGCGCCCGTGGTGACCTGGGTACGAGGGGCGCGCAGACGCCGGTGCCCATCGCCAGCGTCACCAAGGTGATGACGGCGTACGTCATCCTGCGCGGCCACCCCCTGCGGGCGGGCGAGCACGGCCCCGACATCACCGTCGACCAGCAGGCGGCCGACGAGTCCGTGTCGGGCGTGGAGTCGAGTGTGCCCGTCAGGGAGGGGCAGCGGCTGAGCGAGCGGCGGTTGCTCGAACTCCTGCTGATCCCTTCGGGGAACAACATCGCCCGCCTGCTGGCCCGCTGGGACGCGGGCTCGCAGGAAGCGTTCGCCGACAAGATGAACCGGGCCGCCCGCTCCCTCGGCATGCGCCGCACCACGTACACCGGCGCGAGCGGCCTGGAACCCACGACCACCAGCACGTCCGCCGACCAGCTCACATTGGCACGGCAGGTCATGCGGGACCCGACGTTCCGCTCCATCGTCGCGATGCCGGACACCGTCGCTCCCGACCGGTCCGGCCGTATCCCCAACTCCAACGCGCTCCTGGGCACGGACGGCGTCATCGGTGTCAAGACCGGCTCCAGCACCCCCGCGGGCGGCAACCTGATGTGGGCGGCCACCGCGCCCGACGGCGGCGGACGTGACCGTCTTGTCCTCGGCGTCGTGCTCCGCCAGGAGCCGGACACCAGCCCCCGACAGGGCCTCGAAGCCGCCTTCACCCACAGCAGCGCGCTGATCAAGGGCGTGCGGCAATGGCTGGGGGCCACCGGGCCCGGGGGGCGGTGAACACGATGGCGACGACGCTCGGTACTCCTCCCGTGCCACCGCCGCACTCCTCTGCACCGGGGCTCGTACCCGTAGCCGAGCCAGGGGCCGGTCCTGAGGACGAGCCCGGCAGCGGCACTGGTACCACTGGCTCCGGCGACGGCAGCGGCAGCGGCGCCGGCGCCGGTCCCGGCAGGGGCGTCTGGCGACGCGGCCGGATCGTCGCCGCTCTCGCGCTGTCCGCCGCCTCGGTGATGTGGGCGCACCCCCACATCCCCAACCGGGCAGGTCACCTAGGCAGCCTCGTCGAGACCTTCCTGCCCTGGACGGGTCTCGCCGTGCCGCTCCTGCTGCTGTGCGCGCTGCTCCGACGGTCGGCGACGGCCGCCGTGGCCGTCCTGCTGCCCGCGGTCACCTGGTGCGCACTGTTCGGCGGGACGCTCGTCGACAAGCGGACCGGCGGCGGGGACCTCACCGTCGTGACGCACAACGTCAACGAGCACAACGCGCGCCCGGCGCACACGGCGCGCGCCCTCGCCGTCTCCGGTGCCGACGTGGTGGCGCTCGAGGAGCTGGGCGACACGGCGATACCGGAGTACGTCAGGACGCTGACCCGCACCCACCCCCACCACTCGGTGCAGGGCACGGTCGGCGTGTGGAGCAAGTACCCGATCGCCGACGCCCGACCGGTCGACATATCGCCCTGGGTGCGCGCCATGCGCACCACCGTCCGCACCCCGAAGGGTCCGGTCGCCGTTCTCGTCGCGCACCTGATGTCGGTCCGCTTCACCGTCGCGTCCGGTTTCACCACGGACGCCCGTGACGCGGCGGCGCGTCGCCTCGGCGCCGCGCTGAGTGCCGAGACGCTTCCCCGCACCGTGCTCATGGGGGACTTCAACGGCGTCTTCGAGGACCGGGCGCTGTCCGCCGTCACCTCGCGGCTGCGCTCGGCCCAGGCCGAGGCGGGCGCCGGGTTCGGCTTCACCTGGCCCGCGTCGTTCCCCGTAGCGAGGATCGACCAGATCCTGGTGCGCGGCGTGGACCCGCGCTCGTCCTGGACGCTGCCCGCCACCGACAGCGACCACCTGCCGGTGGCGGCCAGGCTGAAGCTGTGAATCCACGGGGCCGCCGGGTCCGAGGACGCCGAACGGAATCCGTACGCGGACGCAAATGCCACGTTTGACAGCGGATGTCGGGGCAAGCCGTACCGAAGAGAGCGCTGAACGGAATCGCTGAACGGTCGGAGCGACCGGAGGGGAGTGGAGCGTGGGGCATCGAGGGTCCGGGCCGCCCCCGGGCGGGCACGGCAGCACCCGAGATGCGCCCCGAGCGCACCACCCCTAGCGTGACAAACAGCTGTAAACCGCATCAAAGGAGTTACCGTGGGCGACAACGCTATGGACAAGGCCAAGGGCAAGGCCAAGGAGATGGTCGGCAAGGCCACCGGGAACGACCGGATGAAGACCGAGGGCAAGACGGACCAGGCCAAGGGCAAGGTGCGCGACGCCACCGACAACGCGCGCGCAAAGGCGGAAGGCGTCCGCGACTCCCTGAGTGACCGCGACGACGACAACCGCTGACGTACGCCACAGGTGCCGCTCCACCCGACGCGGGTGGGGCGGCACCTGCGTGCGCACCGGCGCCGTAGCGGCGCCCGTCCCGCTCCGGCGCCGCGCCCGCTCAGTGACTGAGCAAAGACCCCCTGTCCGCGTCCGCTTCAGCGCCCCGCGGCCACCGCAGCGGCGAGCCTCGGCGCCGCGAACCGGGTGCCGGCGGTGAACCGCATCAGGGGGCCGAAGGTCGCGGCCGCCGTGACACCGATGAAGTACAGCCCGGGCACCGACGACTGGAAGCCCTCGTCCAGCTCGGGGTAGCCACCGACGCGGGCCAGGACCGCCCGCAGATGAGGGGCCAGGAAGTCCAGCGCGTCGACCCGGACGCGGTAGCCGGTGGCCGCCATGACGTGTCCGGCCGTCAGAGTCCGGGTCTCCCCGGCGGTGTCCCTGAGCGTGAGGACCAGGCTCCCGCCGTCCTGCCTGGCGGCCGTCACGCGTTGGCCGAGGAAGACCGGGACCGCGCGTTCGAGGCGCTGTTGGAGCCACCAGGCGCCGAAGGGGCCGACGGCACGCCTCGCCAGGTGAAGCCGGGCCGCCGCCGGCAGCAGGCGGAAGGCGGCGGCGTGCCGCGGCAGCGCGTAGAGACCCCACGAGCGCCCCAGCGGACCTGTCGGCCGCCAGTGCGGCGGAGGCGACGGGGCCCGGCCGAAGACGAGGTGGGGCGCTCGCACCAGGAGCCGGACCCGCGCACCCGCCTCGTGCAGCAGCACGGCGCCTTCCTGCCCTGACTGGCCGCCGCCGACGACGACCACGTCCTGCCCGGCGAACTTCGCCGGGTCGGCATGGCGCGAACTGTGCGACACGAGCCCCTCGCCCACCCATGACGCGAGCGGCGCGGGCACGTACGCGAACCCGTGCGTCCCGGCGGCGACCACCACGGCGTCGGCCGACACCTCCTCCTGCGAGCTGAGCCCCAGGCGGTAGCCCCCGGGCCGCCGGTCCACCCGCAGGACCCGCACGTTCTCGACCCCGGGCACCGCTTCCTCCGCGAACCAGCGCCCGTACCGCACGAACACCTCGACGGGCACGCGGTCGTCACCGTCGAGGCGGGTCTCCCCCGCCTCGCGGCAGTAGTCGGACAGGGTGAAGCCGGGTTCCGGAGCGGAGAGCACCGACGCGCCCGGCGGGGATTTCAGCAGCATGCCCGCAGGCATGTTCTCGACCCAGCTCGCCATCGGCGAGCCGAAGATCCTGACGTGCAGACCATGCCCCCTGAGGTGTGCGGCGGTCGACAGGCCGTAAGGGCCCGCCCCGATCACAGCGACGGTCTTGGTCATGCGCCCCTCCCCCGTCAGTCTCACGCCTGCCGCGCCGGGACGGCCGCCGCTTCCCCGTGGATATGGGACGGTCATGACGGATTCATGGGAGAGGCATGACCACGGCGGGCGCCGCGGAGCCGAGAGCCGTACGGCTCGCGGAGCCGAGAACCGTACGGCTCGACGGCCTCGGGCGAAGCTCATGGAGGGCCGTTCCTGACCCCGCGGTAAAACCCGCGAGTAATGTTCGGGGCACACCGGCATTCGCACGCTCGGACGGGCAGCACTTCGCGGCACATTCCCCGTGGAAGTGCTTTGGACCGTACTCCTCGTTCGGTGCACGGTCAACATCTTGCCTACCTTTCGGGGCGAGAGTAGATTCCCCCGCCAAGCACCAACCGGAATACCCGTCGTTGCACATGCTGAAATGCCTCCGTTGCGCATGGCGAAATCTCGGCGTTGCACATGATGAAATCGTCTCAGATGGCAGGACGAGGATGGCGAGCAGCTGGCCGTCTGTGCTTCTCTGAGCCGAGCCGAAGCAAGGATTCCGCTACGGTTTTCTAGCGGTTTCTTTGTGTTTCCTTGCAAGGGAGGACATGTGATTGCCGTTCGCAGGAACGGGCGACATTTATGCATCACGCGCTCCTCCCGCGCCGCCTGTGCGAAGTGTCGGCAATCCGCATCGGAGCTTGATGTCCGACGCCGGGACGAGAGGCTGTTACGGGCGGCGTTCATCATTTCGAGCAGTGGGGACTGGATATTCCGGTTCGCGTTACCCGTCCTCGTTCTCCAGCTGACCGGCTCGGCCGCGTCGGCCGCTTTGACCTATGCGGTCGAGTTCGTGCCGTTCGTGGTCATCGGCCTGTTCAGCGGAGTCGTCGCCGACCGGGCCGACCGGCGGAAGCTGATGATGGCGTGCGATGTGGTCTCCGCGGCGATCGTCGCCGGGATCGGCGTGCTGTGCCTCGTCGATCCGCCCGCGGTCCTGGTGATGGTGGCCGCTTTCCTGCTGGGGTGTGTGCGGCCGTTCTCGTTCCCCGCGTTCCAGGGGTTCATCACCGAGCGCGTCGCCAAGGAGCGGCGGGCCGCGATGAACGCCTGGGTGCAGGGCGCGGACGGCACCCTCGGCATGCTGGGCCCGGTCGCCGGTGTCGCGGTCGTCACGCTCCTCGGGCCGACCGCGGCGAGCTTCGTGAACGCGGCGTCGTTCACCGTGTCCGCCCTGCTCATCGGGGCCACCGCCGTCCTCGGGGCGGGGCCGCGGCTGCTCGCGTCGATCCGCGCCGCGTGCCGCTCCCTCCTCCCGGACTCCGTCGCGGCGCTGCGCATGGTGCGGGCCGAGCGCGCCCTGTGGTGGGCCACGGTCCTGCTGACCCTGGCCAACTTCACCTTTCCCGCCGCGGCGGCCAATCTCGTCTACATCGTGGCCGGGCCCGACGGGCACGTTCCGGCCTCGCTCGCGGTCATAGCCGCCGCCCAGGGACTCGGCGCGGCGCTCGGCGCCGCCGTCTCGCCCGTGCTGTTGCGGAGGTTCGCCCCGGGCACACTGATGGTGGCGGCCATGGGCGTGAAGGCGCTGGCCCTCACGCTGCCCGCGCTCCGGCCTGGCGTCGGATCGCTGACCCTGTGCTGGTTCGTCGTCGGGGTGACGACCTCCACGTTCATCGTGCCCTGGCGGACCTATCGGCAGGGAGCGGTCGATCCGGAATTCCTCGGCCGGGTGGTGGGCTTGCAGCGCGCCATCCCTTTTTCAGCCGTTCCGGTGAGTTCTCTGCTCGGCAGCTGGCTGGTCGTCGAATTCGGGGTCACCGCGCTGTTCACGGCCATCGCGGCCGTCCAGGCGCTCGTCTGGCTCGGCACCCGCCTCTCACCGCTGGGGAGAGCCGACGACGCCGCCACATCCGGATACGGAGCAGCGGGATCCAGAGCCACGGGTTCCGGTGTGCCGGAGGGGGCGCCGGAATCCGGGACGGTCGAATCCGCCGCGATCGAGTCCCACGCGGGGGAATCCGGCGCGGCGCGATCCAGGGCACCGGGTTCCGGTGCGGCCCGGCCACCGGAAACGCCGACTGCGCAGCATGTCGCATAAGCAGCCCTGAGGTCCGGTCCGCACTCCGTACGGGCGGCTCGCGCCGATATCATGGGCACGTCAAGTCCGCCATTGTTCGCCGTTATCGGTCACGGAAAGGTGTGAGTTGATGCCATTATTTTTCGAGGGAAGCGGAACGGTGTCCGCACAGCGGGAGCACTTCGCGGAGGCCGGCTATCTCGTCCTGCCGGGTCTGCTCCCCGCAGCACTGCTCGACCGGCTCGTGCCGGAGGTGGACCTGTGGGTGGACGACGGACTGCGGTCCCGGTCGATCGCCGCCTGCCTGGAGCCCGGCCCCGACGACGACCCGCCCCCCGTGATGGAGCTCGAGCTGCCCGCACACGGCGAACTCCTCACCCACGAACCGCTGCTCCAGGTCATCGCGGACCTCATGGACGCCCCCTTCGTCTTCCACCACCTGCACAGCGACCGGCACAACCCCGGAGCCCCCGGCAAGCCGTGGCACCACGACCACGAGCCCAACGACCGCGACGACCCCGGCCTGGTGATGGTGCACGCCCTGCACTACCTCGGCGGTCTGGACGGCACCATCGGCAGCCTCACCGTGGTGCCGGGCTCCCACCGCAGCCCCTGGAGCAAGTCCGCGCTCGCCCACCTCGACACCTGCGAACTGCCCGGCGAAGTGGTCATCGACGCGCTGCCGCCCGGCTCCACGGTGCTCATCAACTCCGCGCTGCTGCACGCCCGCAGACCCACCACGAGCCCGCCGGGCGCCCAGCCGCGCTACTTCGTCGACGCGTCGTACTGCCAGACGGGGGCACGCTGGCGGCCCGTGAAACCGTACTGGCGGCACATGCTCGCCGCCGCCCGCGACCGCGACCTCGACGGCGGGCGCTGGCCCGAGCTCTTCGCGGAACGGCACTTCACCGAGTACGCCCGGCCGGCGTGAGAAAGGACAGCGCGCATGCAGATCATCGGACCCGTCACCTTCGACGAGGTACAAGCCCACTTCCACCGGGACCACCCCGTCGCACGCGAGCACGACGTCAACACCAACGCGGACGCGGACAGCGCGCTGCTCCTGGCCGACACCACCTTCCGTACCTGGTCGGCGGTACGGCTGTCCCGCGACGACGTCCGCTCGGTGCTGCTGCCCTGGCACATCGGCTGCGGCGGCGGACGCGAACTCGTGCCGCCCACCGGCCTCACGGTCGGTGAGACGGCGGGCCTGCTGCGCGCGCACGAAACCGAGTTCGCGGCGGCCAACCCGGTGTGCACGGCCAAGCTCACCCTGTTCCGCACCCACCCGCTCTCCTCCATCTACCTCACCACCCGTCCCATCCCCCACGACCACTACGCGGGCCTGCCCACCGACGAAGGCCTGGTCCACCTCGACGGCCTGCACCGCCTGCTCGCCTGGGAGCTGGCCGGACGCCTGTCGCCACGCGAGGAACTCACCGCCTACATCGCCGGCGACCTCACCCGCCTCGCCCCGGCCACCACGAGTGACAGCGCACCGAACGCCACCACCGGAGGTCCACGCCCATGACGCGAGCGATGCGCTCCACCGCCTCGCCGTCCGACACCCCGCTGCCGGGACCCCTTTGGGCCACACCTCCCGGACAACCCCTGACCACCCTGCCCGACCTGCTCGCGCGCAACGCCCGCGACCACCCGGACCGGCCCGCCGTCGGCGACGGGACCCGCACCCTCGACCACCGCGGGCTCGACGGCGCCGCCACGCACATCGCGGCCCGCCTCGCCCGCCTCGGCGCCGCGCGCGGCGACCGGGTGGCGCTGCTCGGCCCCCGGGACGCCCGCATGTGCGCGCTGCTGCACGGCGTGCTCCGCGCGGGAGCCACCGCCGTCCTGGTCGACCCGGAGTGGAGCCCGCGCGATGTGCACCGGCGCCTGGACGCCGTCAAGGTGCGCCACGTCCTCAGCACCGCCGTGCACCTGCGGGCCCCCGAGCCGTACGGCACCGAGTACGTGGACGTCGACGCGCTGCCCGCGAGCGCCGAGGACGAAGCGGCCCCCGCGCACCCCTGCGCACCGGACGACCTCGCGTATCTGTCCTTCACCTCCGGGTCGAGCGGGGAGCCCAAGGCCGTCGCGGTCACCCACGCCAACGCGGTGCACTACGCGCTCGCCCTGCGCGGGCGGCTCGGCCTCACCGACGCCGACGCGCCGTGCGTCGCCCACGTCACCACCCTGGCCGCCGACCTCGGGCACACCGCGTGGCTGCTCGCCCTCGCGACCGCGGGCTCGGTGCACGTCGTGCCCGACGCGCGCACGCGCGACCCCGAGGCGTTCTGGGCGTCGCTGCGCGACGCCGGGGTCGACGTGCTGAAGACGACGCCCTCACATCTGACGGCCCTGCTCGCGGGACGGCCGTCGGACGCGCCCGCCCTGCACACCGTCCTGCTCGGCGGGGAGGCGCTGCCCCGGTCGCTGGCCGCGGGTCTGCTCACGGACGGGGTGGCCGCCCGGGTCGCCAACCACTACGGGCCGACGGAGACCACCGTCGGCGCCACCTGCTTCCTCGCCGCCACCGTCGCGGAGCTGCCCGCCGACGAGCCCACCGTGCCCATCGGAACCGCGATCGGCGACGTCGAACTGCGGCTCGTGCCCGACGCCGGTGAGGGCGAGCTGTACATCGGCGGCCAGGGCGTCAGCGCCGGGTACTACGGCCGCCCGTACGAGACCGCGCGCCGCTTCGTCGCCCACGAGGGGCGGCGGATGTACCGCACGGGTGACGTGTGCCGGCGCAGGCCCGACGGCAGCCTCGTGTTCGTCGGCCGCTCGGACCGCCAGGTCAAGGTCCGGGGCTTCCGCGTCGACCCCGCCGAGATCGAGCGGGCCATCGAGGAGTTCCCCGGCGTCGGCCAGGGCGCGGTGATCGTGCGCTCCACCCCGGCGGGCAGCCAGCTCCTGGCCGCCGTGCGCCTCGCCGCCGGGTGCGAGGAGCAGGAGACGCTGGCCGCGCTCCGCACCCATCTGCACGACCGGTTACCCGGTTACTCGGTGCCCCAGCCGGTCCTCGCCCTAGCGGAGTTCCCCTTCGGCGCCAACGGCAAGCTCGACCGCGTGCGCCTGAGCGGCATCGTGTCCGGTCTCATCGAGTCCAGGGCCCGCACCGCGCGGCGCGAGCCGTCCACACCGCTCTCGCCCGCCGACCGCACCGCCGCCTCCCTCGCGCACGCCGTGTGCGAGCTGTGGGCGGACGCCCTCGGACTGCCCGTGGTGGACCCGCACGCCGACGTGCTGAGCCTCGGCGGCGACTCGATCCTCGCCATGCGCACCGTCGCCTTCCTGCGCCGCCGCGGTCACCGTGTCGCGTTCGAGGACTTCTACGAGCATCCGACGCCCACGCGCCTCGCGGCGGTCGCCGCGTCGTCCGGGCGGCGCCCCCAGCCGCGCACGGGAACGACGGCCGCCGCACCGCACCATCCGGCCCCCGCCCAGCGGTGGTTGTTCCGGCAGCCCGTCGACGAGCCGCGGCACTGGAACCAGTCGGTGCTCCTCCGGTGCCGTGCGCGCGTGGACGCCGGTGCCCTGGCACGGGCGGTCGAGGCCGTGCTGCACCGGCACACCGCGCTGCGCAGACCGGTCGGTCCCGGCGGTCTCGGTCCGCTGCGGGCCGCGGGCGACCTGGACGCGGTGAGCCACTCGCGGGTGCGTGCGCAGGAGCCGCCGTCCGAGGCGGTCGGCGCGGTCTGTACCGAGCTGCACCGCTCCCTGGACCCGGAGGCCGGGCGGCTGCTGCGGGTGCACCTGTTCGCGGGCGGGCCGGGTGTCGACGACCGGATCGCGCTGATCGCCCATCACCTCGTGGTGGACGGGTTGTCCTGGCGCATCCTTCTCGACGACCTCGCCGCCGCCTACCGCGCCGAGTCGGCGGGGCGGCGGGCCGAACTCCCGCCGACCGCCGACTTCTACGCCTGGGCCGCGACCGCGCCCCGGTCCGGCGCCGCGCAGTCCGCGGTCGCGCCCCGGCTCCCGGTGGACGACGCCACGTCGGGCACCGAACCCGCCACCCTCGTCTGGAGCCTCGACGAACGGGCCACGAGCCGCCTCACCGAGCGCCACGGCCGCGCACAGGGCCTGGAGGCCCTGCTGCTCGGCGCGTTCGCCGACGCCACCCTCGCCTGGAGCGGCGGACGCGGCCTCGGCGTGGAGGTGGAGACCCACGGCCGCGGGACCGACGGCGCGGACGGGCAGTACCTGGACACGGTGGGCTGGTTCACCGCCGTCAAGTGGCTGGCCGTCCCGGCCGCCGACGGCAGCCGGGACGTGGCGGCCGTCGAGGACCTCGTACGCCGTGCCCCGCAGTTGCCCATGGACGTCGAAGGGGCGCGCCCCGAAGCGGCGTTCAACTTCCTGGGCACCTTCCGGCTGCCCGACGAGCCGTCCCTGGACTGGACGGTGGCCGACGAGCAGGCGGGGGCGGCCCGCTGCCACACCGGTGACTCCCTCTACCGGCTGCGGCTGACCGCCCGGATCGTCGAGGGCCGCCTCGTGACCGACCTGGTGTACGCCTGGCCCCGGCTCTCGCACGACAGCGCGGAGCGGATCGTCGGCGCGTTCTCCCGCGCGGTCGCCGCCGCCGCGGACGCCGAACCGGCCCCGTACGTTCGGGTGCCGGTGTCCACGTCGGGGCAGTTGCTGCACACCGGAGCCACGCCCTCGCGGGGCCGCTGGAGCGTGGTGCGCGAGCCGGTCTCGGTGCTCCTGACCGGGGCGACCGGCTACCTGGGCGGGCATGTGCTCGACGCACTGGCCGGGCGGGGCGCGCACGTGACGTGCCTGGTGCGCGGGTCCGGTGACGCCGAGGCCGCCCGGCGCATCGGGGGCGCGGACGCGGTGGCCGGAGACATCACCGCGGAGGGCCTCGGCCTGACCCCCGAGGGGCTCGCCCGGGCCCGCGGGGCGCAGGTCGTCGTGCACGCCGCCGCCGACGTACGCCTCGTCGCCTCGCCCGCCGAACTGGAGGACACCAACCACACCGCGGTGCGGCGGCTGCTCCACTGGGTCGACACCCACACCCCAGGCGCCCGCTTCCACCACATCTCCACGCTGGCCGTGTCGGGGGAGGTGGAGGGGCCCGCGCGCCGCTTCAGCGAGGCCGACCTGCGCATCGGACAGGGCTTCCGCACCCCGTACGAGAGGGCGAAGTTCCACGCCGAGGAGACCGTGCGCGCCTGGGCCGCCGCGGGACGGCACGCCTGTGTGCACCGCAGCGGCCACATCGCGGCGCACAGCCTGACCGGGGCGTTCCAGCGCAACGTAGCGGACAACCGGATCTACCAGACCGTGCGCGGCTACGTCCTCGCCGGGGCCGCGCCGAGCCGGCCCTCGACCACGTTCGAGTTCTCCCACGTCGACACGGTGGCGGCGGGGATCGCGGCGCTCGCGGTCCATCCGTACGCGGCGCCGGGCGTCTACCACGTCGAGTCGCCGCACACCGTCGCCCACGACGATCTCGTGGCGTGGATGGTCCGGCACGGCTACCCGGTCCGGCTCACGGACGACGCCACGTTCGCCGCGGCCCTCGCCCGCGCGGAGCGGCACCATCCGACCGTGGCCCGGCTCGCCTCGACCTGGTCGCAGCTCGGCGACCGCAATGTCGTCGTCGACAGCGCGTGGACCCAGTCGGTGCTCGACCGGCTCGGGGTGCGGTTCGCCGAACCGACCGCCGAGTGGTGGTCGGCCGCGCTGTCCTGGGCCGCCGACCAGGGCTTCCTGCCGCACAGATGCCCGGTGCCCGCCGACCCCGCCCTGTGACCGCTCCCCCGGCCCGCGGTGTCCGCCGACCCGGACGCCACCCGTTCAGACCCGGCCCCGCCCCCGCGCGGACAGCCGACGACTCCCTAGGAAGTGACGCGATGCCCCAGCTTTCCCCGGTGCTCAAGCAGGCCACACCCGTGGTCGCCACCCGCGGCGAGGGGATGTACCTGTACGACGCCGACGACCGGCGCTACCTCGACTTCACCGCCGGCGTCGGCGTGACCAACACCGGCCACTGCCATCCCCGGGTGGTCGAGGCGGTGCGGCAGCAGGCGGGGCAGCTGATCCACGGCCAGTACACGACCGTGCTGCACGACCGGCTGCTCACCCTCACCGAGCGCCTGGGCGAGGTGCTTCCGGAGAACCTCGACGCGCTGTTCTACCTCAACTCCGGCAGCGAGGCGGTGGAGGCCGCCCTGCGGCTCGCCCGGCAGGCCACCGGACGGCAGAACGTCATCGTCTTCGACGGCTCCTTCCACGGGCGCACCATGGGAGCGGCGGCGCTGAGCACGGCGGGCATCCGGTTCCGCGCCGGGATCGGCCCGCTGATGCCGGGCGTCGCGGTGGCGCCGTTCCCGCACGCCTTCGCTCTCGGGCTGAGCGAGGAGGCGGCCGTCGAGCACGCGCTGCGCGGGCTCGACCACGTCCTCGCCACAGTGAGCGCGCCCGCCGAGACCGCGGCGATGTTCGTCGAACCCGTCCTGGGCGAGGGCGGTTACGTGCCCGCGCCGCCAGGGTTCCTCGCGGGGCTGCGGGAGCGCGCGGACCGGCACGGCATCCTCCTCGTGCTCGACGAGATCCAGACCGGCTTCGGCCGCACCGGGCGGTTCTGGGCCCACCAGCACTCCCCCGGTGTCGCACCGGACGTGCTGATCACCGCCAAGGGCCTGGCCAGCGGCTTCCCGCTGTCGGCGATCGCCGCGCCCACCGAGCTGATGGGCCGCGCCTGGCCGGGCTCGCAGGGCGGGACCTACGGCGGCAACGCCGTGGCGTGCGCCGCGGCCCTCGCCACCCTCGACGTCATCCGGGACGAGGGCCTGGTGGACAACGCCGCCGAGCAGGGCCGCCGCCTCGCGGACGGCCTGCGCAAGACCGCCGCCGACGTCCCGGCCGTCGCCGACGTACGCGGTACGGGCCTGATGCTGGCCTGCGAGTTCCGCAGCCCCGACGGCTCCCCGGACGCCGAACTCGCCCGGGAGGCGCAGCGCGCCGCAGCCGAGCGGGGACTGCTGCTCCTGACCTGCGGGGTGCACGGCAACGTCGTGCGGATGATCCCGGCGCTCGTCGTCACCGCCGAGCAGATCGACGAGGCCCTCTCGCTGTGGTCCGCCGCCCTCGCCTCGGCGGTCCGGTGAGGGAGTCGCGCGGGACCGCCCCCATCTCCGTACGCCTTCAGAAGGGACCGAACACGCCATGACGGGAACCACGATCGACGACATCGGCTGGACCAGCGAGTACCTGGAGTCCGCGCGCGACGTCTGGTCGCTGTCGGTCGCCGACGACGACCGGCGGCTGCTGTGGACGGACGCCCTCGCCGGGCGGTGGGGCGCGGGCGGGGCCGCGTACACGGCCGTGCGCTCCTTCATCGGTGACAGCCTCGACGCCGTCGGGTTCGTGAACGTACGCAACGTCATGTCCCCCGACGCCTCCGACGCCGACCTCATCACCGGTCTTTCCTTCGTCCTCGACGAGATCGGCGGTGCCATCCCGCAGAACGCGCAGGGCGACCTGTGGACCATCCTGCGCGACCGCGACGGCGACGGCGCGACCGAGCTCGGCTTCCACTGCGACACCTGTGACCTGCTCGTCCTGCTGTGTCTGCGGCCCGCGGCCGACGGCGGCGGCATGACCAAGCTGGCCAGCGCGCGGCACGTGCACGACATCATCGAACGGGAACGCCCGGACGTCCTCGCCCTGTTGCAGGAGGAGTGGCGGTTCGACCGCACCGGCCGCGCGGGCCAGCAGATCGTCACCACCCCCATCCTGTTCACCCAGGACGACGGGACGGTCGGCTGCTACTACCAGACCCGTACGGTACGGGCGTCCGCGCAGCTCGACGCGCGGCGCCTCGACGCCCTCGACTACCTGGACGAGGTCCTCTACCGGCCGGAGATCGCCTTCGGGCTCCAGCTCGGCGCCGGGGATCTGCTGATGATCCGCAACAGCCGTGTGCTGCACGGGCGCTCCCCCTACGTGGACGTGCCCGGGCCGGGGGCCCGCCGGATCCTGCGCGCCTGGATGA
This sequence comes from Streptomyces sp. NPDC017940, assembly GCF_044328435.1. Taxonomy (NCBI): domain Bacteria; kingdom Bacillati; phylum Actinomycetota; class Actinomycetes; order Kitasatosporales; family Streptomycetaceae; genus Streptomyces; species Streptomyces sp. NPDC017940. The sequence continues at coordinate 357,797 of NZ_JBIRHJ010000005.1, forward strand.
ACGAGCGGTGAGCGCCGACCACGGCAGGATCGGCGTCGTCACCGGTGGGGGCAGCGGCCTCGGCCGCGCCGCCGCGCTCGCCCTGCTCGACCGGGGCTGGTCGCTCGCGCTCGCCGGGCGGCGCAAGCAGACGCTGGAGGAGACCGCGGCGCTCTCGGGCGCCGCCGCGGACCGGGTGATCGCGGTGCCTACCGACATCGGCGACCCCGACCAGGTCGCGGCGCTGTTCCGCGCGGTCGGCGACCACTTCGGCCGGCTCGACCTCCTGTTCAACAACGCGGGCGCGGCCGTCCCGCGCAGACCGGTCCCCGACGTGGCCCTCGAGGACTGGAACCGCATCATCGCCACCACCGTCACCGGGACGTTCCTCTGCTCCCGGGAGGCGTTCCGCATGATGCGCGACCAGTCCCCGCGGGGCGGGCGCATCATCAACAACGGCGCGCCGTCCGCCCACGCGCCCCGTCCCCACGCCATCGCCTACACCGCGGCCAAGCACGCCGTGCTCGGCATCACGCGGGGCCTGTCCCTGGACGGCCGCCCCTACGACATCGCCTGCGGACAGATCGACGTGGGCAACGTGACCCCGCTGGACGGAAGCCCGCAGCCGCCCTCGATGCAGGGCGACGGCACGAGCGCCGTCGAGGCGACCATCCCGGTGGAGCGCTTCACCGACGCCCTGTTGCTGATGGCGTCGATGCCGCCGGGCACCAACGTGCAGTCCCTGACGGTGCTCCCCACGACCATGCCCTACATCGGAAGGGGGTGAGGCGATGCTGGTCAGCTCCCGGTCCTTCGACGAGTACCGGGCCATGTTCGCGCTCTCGGACGACGACCTCGCACAGCGTGTCCTCGACTGCCCCGGCGGGGCCGCGAGCTTCGTGGCACAGGCCGGGGCCCGGGGCGTCGACGCGGTCGCCGTCGACCCGCTGTACGGTCAGGAACGAGACGTGCTCGGCGCCCTCGCCCAGCGCGAGATCGAGCACAAGCACGCGGACGTGGCCGCCGGCGCGCGGGACTTCGTCTGGGACTGGTTCGGCACCCCCGAGCGCTACACCCGGCTGCGGGCGGAGTCGGCGCGCGCCTTCACCGCCGACATCGCGGCCCGCCCGGACCGCTATGTCGCGGGCGCGCTGCCGCACCTGCCCTTCCCCGACCGCTCCTTCGACCTCGTCCTCAGCTCGCACCTGCTGTTCTCCTACGGGGCGCAGCTCGGCGAGGACTTCCATCTGAGCGCACTGATCGAGCTGGTGCGGGTGGCACGCCGTGAGGTGCGGCTCTTCCCGGTCGTGCTGCACACGAGCGATGAGCGCTATCCGGCCCTGGACCGGCTGCGCAACGCGCTGGACGCCCTGGGCGTGCCGTCGCGTCTGGACCGGGTCGGCTACGCGTTCCAGCCCGGCGGCGACGAGGTCCTCGTCCTCGACACCGCCGCCCCCGGGCCGCTGCCCGCCACACGACCGGGCGCGGACGCGCGTGATCCGGTGCGGTGGCGGCATCTGCGGGCGCCGTCCGGGTTCAGTGCGCGGTGATGTGCCCGGGTGCCGGAAGCCGCGTGGCCGTGGCCGGTTCGTGGACGTCGGCCAGCACGGTGTAGAGAAGCGCCACCGCCAGGGCGCCGGGGTCGGGGACGCCGACGGCGTGGTCTCCGACGTAGCTCGCCCGGCCCCGGCGGGCCCGCAGCGTGGCGGTGGCCAGGGCACCGCGGACGGCGGCCTCCGCGGCGCAGGTGAGGGGCGCGTCGGCGGCCTCCGGCGGCGGGGACGCGAGGGTGTCGGCGGCGGAGGCGAGGGCGTCGACGAGGGTGCAGTCGCCGGGGGCGGCGCCACCGACCCGGCGGATCGCGGCGAGCGCGGCGGAGGTCGCGTCGGCGAGGGCGGGCAGGGCCGGCGCCCGGCCGTCGGCGGGCGAGACGGCCGCCAGGTGCTGGAAGAGCAGCCCGAACAGCGGCCCGCTGGTGCCGCCCACCTCGTCGAGGAAGACATGGGCGAGCGCGGCCGTCCCCTCGACGCCGGTCTCGTCGGCGCGACGGACGGCGCGGCGCACACCGCCCGCGAGGTTGTCGCCGAAGTCGCCGTCCCCGACGAGCTGGTCGAGCCTGGTGAGGTTGTCGCGGACCTGCGTGACGATCAGCGCGTACCGGTCGAGCACCGCACGGCTGCCGTGCCCCTGCTCGGCGGCGGCCGGGGCGGCGGTCGGCGGCTGCACGGCGGGGCCGGGGTCCGCGGCGCCGACGCACTTGGGGAAGGTGAGGGGGGTGCCCGTGTCGGCGTCCCACAGATCCGTCCAGCCCTCTTCGAGCCGCGTCAGGGTGAGCGAGAAGCCGGCCATGTCCAGGGCGGAGGTGTAGGTGCCGGGGACCACGAGGGCGGTCCGTACACCGCGTTCGGCGAGCAGGTCCACAAGGAGGGCGCTGACGGAGTGCAGCTCCAGGCCGGTGGTGGCGCCCAGGCCGTTGACGAGGGCGAGCACCTCGTCGCGACCGGGCGGGAGCGCGGCGAGGAGTTCGTCCGTCATCTGGCGTACGAGGGTGTCGACGGGCGGGCGGGCCATGGTGCGGACACCGCGTTCGCCGTGGATGCCGACGCCGTACTCGAGGATGCCGGCGGGCAGGTCGAAGGCGGGTACGCCGGTGGTCGGGGAGGTCTGTGCGCGGGCGGCGACGGCCAGGCTGCGTGAGCGGGACACGATCCGGGAACCGAGCGCGGCGAGTTCCTCCAGGGCGGCGCCGCGGTCCGCGGCGGCACCGAGCAGCTTCTCCACCACCACGGTGGCGGCGGTGCCGCGGCGGCCGGTCGCGCTGTCCGCGATGTCGGTGGCCAGGTCGTCGTCGACCAGGACCGATGCCACGGGGATGCCGTCGTGACGCAGGCGTTCCGCCGCGATCCGGAAGTTGATGACGTCGCCGGTGTAGTTCTTCACGATGAGCAGGACGCCGTCCCGCTTCGCCATCGCCCGGCTCGCCTCGTAGATCTGCCGGTTGTGCGGGGAGGCGAAGACCTGTCCCGGGCACACCGCGTCGAGGCCGCCACGCCCGAGCAGGCCGGTGTGCAGCGGCTCGTGACCCGACCCGCCGCCCGACACCAGGGCCACGCGCCGGTCGGGGTGGGGCGAGCGCGCGGTGAGGTGGAGCGGAGCGTCGTGCACCGCGATCGTGTCCGGGTGGGTCAGGGCGAGGCCGCGGGCCGCGGTCGACACCGCGTCCGTCTCCGGCAGGAAGTACGTCATGGCAGGAACCTCCAAGGGCGTGCGGGCAGGCACATGCGGTGCGCCCGGGCGGTGGGGTGACCGCTCGGCCCGGCACCGCTGCGGCCCCACCATGACCGCCGACGACGGGCCGCCACCGGAACCCTACAGTTCCGGTACTCTCCAGTTCCGGTTGTACCGCGTCGGTTCACCGGCGCCACCCGTGTGCTTTCCACGCCCGCGACCAGCACACTCCTCCGCTCCTCCGCCCGGGCGCACCGCTGAATTTACTGGAGTTTTGCCTTATGGACGCCCGTCGTCAGGATCTCGGACGGATGGTGCGCGCCTGGCGTGCGGCCCGGCCACCGGAGGCGGTCACGGGCCTGGTGCCGGGCCGCGGCCGGCGCGCCCGCCTCACGCAGCTCGATGTGGCGCTGCTCCTGGGCGTCTCGGAGCGCTGGTACCGCGCCCTGGAGAGCGGCGAGGACCGGCCCTACAGCCGGGAGTTCATCGACGGTGTCGTACGCGTCCTGGGACTCGGCCCCGCTCAGGCCGCCGCGCTGCACCGGGGCACCGGCCACTCGCCGCCGCGGCCGGGGCCCACGCGTCCGGCGCCCGGGCTGCTCGACCTGGTGCGCAGGCAGCACTGCATCAGCTTTCTGTGCGACGCGGCCTGGGACGTCGTCCACGCGAACGACATCGCGGCCCGCCACTGTCCCTGGCTCGTGCGACCGGGGGCCAACGTCATGGTCTGGGCGTTCTCCGACGCGTCCCGCTACCAGCTCCGCGAGTGGCAGAGCCACTGGGCGGGGCCACTCCTCGGGCAGCTCCGCCTCTCCTGGCAGGGCGGCGGCCCGAACCCCCGCCTGGACGAGGTCGTCCGCACCGTCCGCCGGGCACCGGACACCGAACGCCTGTGGCAGTCCCACACCCCCACGGGCACCTTCCCCCTCGGGACCCCGCACCCCATGTACCTCCCCCTGTTCTCGCCGCGCCCGACGGAGGTGCGCGTCGCCGCCTGCGTCCCGTGCGACGCACCGGACACCCGCTGGATCATGCTCACTCCGGCGGACGGCACGGCCGCCTTCCCGTGACACGGGAGTCGGAGCGGGGCCGGGGCCCGGGCCAGGCCGTCCCCGAACAGCTGGAGAAGGACCACGGCGTCGCCAACACGGTGCCGCACGACGCCCGCCGGGTCCCTCGGCCTCACATCCTCCTGACAACTCACGGGACAACCGGGCGATGCGCCGTTCCGTCCTCCCGGGCGCGGCGGGAGACGCCCCGCCGCGGCGTCCGCAAACACGACGGCCGTCGAGCGGCGGCCGAGGACTGGAGAGCCAGGATGAGACGACGGGTACACCCGCACACGAGAGCCCGGGGCACCGCGGCCGGAGCACTGCTCGCCGCGCTGCTGCTGGTCGCGAGCCCGACGGGCACGCACGGGGCGGCTGCCACGGCCGGAGACGTCGACGGGGGTGCGGCCGGTACCCGTGCCGCGGGGCGGACCGGGGTCGTGACGGAGTCCTACGACCTGGGGGACACCGCGTTCACCCACCCCGCGAGCGGGACGGTCAGTGAGATCCGCGCGGTGGTGCACCGCCCGAGCCGGGTGCGCGGCAAACTGCCCCTGGTGGTGCTCTCGCACGGCGCCTGGTACGCGTGCACCGACCCCGAGGCGCAGGCGTGGCCGTGCGACCGGGGCCGCCCGTACCCCAGTCACCGGGGCTACGACTACCTCGGCCGGGCCCTCGCGGCGCGTGGGTTCGCCGTCGTCTCGCTCAGCGCCGACGGCATCAACATGACGTCCTTCGACTACGGGGACCGCGCCGGACTCGTCAACGAGCACCTGCGGCTCCTGAGCCAACTCTCCTCCGGGGGCGGTGTGCTGGCCCGGCGACTGCCCGCGCTGCGCGGGCACCTGGACATGCGGCGCGTCGGGACCGTCGGACACTCCCGGGGCGGCAAGGGTGTGATGTGGCAGGCGTCGGACAAGCACCGGGCCGAGGCTCCCGACGGTGTCAGGGTGCTCGAAAGGCCGTCCTCGCCCTCGCACCGGTGAAGTTCGACTGGCCCGACGGCGACAACAGCGACGCCCTCGTCACGCGGTCGTCCGTGGCCGTCGTGACCTCCGGCTGTGACGGGGCCGTGGAGGAGGCGGGCCAGGAGTACCTGGACGACGTGGAGGGGCGCACCCGGGAGCCCGCGTACTCGGTGTCGCTGCGCGACGGCAACCACAACTTCTACAACACGCAGTGGACGCCTCCCGCCCAGCTCGGTGAGGACGACAGCACCTGTCCCGACCGCGGCCTCCGCCCCGCCCCGCAGCAGAACGCCCTGACGGCCTACGCCACCGCCTTCTTCGACAAGCAGCTCAAGGGCGACGCCACGAACGAGGGGCTGCTGACGGGTGAGCGTGCCCTGCCCGGGGTGACCTCGAAGACCCGCACGGTCCGCACGGTGGACGGCCACTGACGTAACGGGCGTCGGGCGCGCACGCGCGCGTCGCACGCGCAGCGGGAGTTGCGGTGACCCCGGGCCGGGATGCAGGTGGCTCGCCACTGCCCCGAGGTGTCGCGGCCCCGAAGGTGCCGCTGCCCCGAGGTGCCGCGGTCAGGGGCAGGAGGCCAGTGCGGCGCGTCCGGCGTCCAGGAGGCGGCGGGCGCGCGGGAAGTCGCGCAGCTGCTCCTCCAGCAGGTCGAGGCCCGAGAGCAGGAAGCGGGCCGGGACGGCGCGTGCGGTGAGGACTTCGGCGGTCCAGGTGAGGAACGCGGTGAAGACGTCGTCGGAGTCGACATACAGGGCCGCGGTCAGGAAGTCGACGATGTGGGCGAGGTCCTCCGCGGTGCGCTCACGCTGCTCGTCGGTGTAGTCCTGCATGGCGGGGAAGCGCTGCTCCATGCTCCGGAAGCTGTCGCGCACCAGACGCGTCGTGGACTTGGCGACCATGGTGTACTCCTGGTCGGCCAGGTGCCGCAGGTCGTCGGCCTTCTGGTGGGCGGGCGTCGGCTGGGGCAGCGGTCCCGCGGCGAGCCGGTCGGCGGCGGCGCGCGCGTCGGGCGCCCAGGCGTCGGCGCCCAGCATGCGGGCGTAGCGGCCGTCGGCGCCGAAGGCGAGGCCACCGACCATGACCGGGGTGCCCGCGGCCTGGACGGCGGTGATCGCGGTGTGGGCCAGGGGCAGCCGGGTGGGCAGCGAGCTGGAGAGGCACGCCGCGTCGGGGCCGGTGCGGTGGATGTGGCTGATCAGGTGGGCGGTGGGGACCTGCGCGCCGAGGTAGTCCACGCGCCAGCCGCGCAGCCGCAGCGTCTCGGCGACCAGGCGTGCGGGCAGGGCGTGCCACTCCTGGTCCACGCAGGCGACCGTGATCCGGCCGCGGTCGGCCGCGGGGCTGGGTCTGGGCAGGGTGGCGATGACGCGGTCGTTGATGGCGGTGGCTGCGTGTTCGTCGGACACGCTGATGCGGTTGGCGGCCCACTCGACGCCGACCTTGCGCTGCACGGCACCGATGACGTCGAGGAGTACCGCTTCGGGCGCGAGGCCCGTGTCCAGCGCGGCCGTGACGGTGTCGACGGCCGCGTACTCGTCTCCCGCCCGTACCGCGGTCCACAGCCTGTCCGCCCAGGGGCCGGCCGTGCCGTCGTCGCGCCGCGGGGCGGTGCGGGTGCCGGTGGCGCGGCGGTCCGGCGCCGCGTGGTCGTCGGTGTCATCGATGAGGGGTCCGGTCATCCCGTACACCTGCCCCGGGTCGGCCCGTTCACGACGCCGGGTGGGGACCGCGGGGCGCGGTGATGGCCATGACGGCGATGTCGTCGTGGTGTCCGTCGCCGATCCACTGCGAGGTGACCATCTGTACGCGCTCCACGACGGCCTCGGCGGGCAGGCCGACGCACTCGGCTGCGGCGCGCTTGAGGCGCTGCTCACCGAACATGGTGTCGCCCAGCGGGCCGCCCTTGGCCTCGGTGACGCCGTCGGTGAACAGCAGGCACGTCTCCCCCGGTGCGAGCCGTACCTGCGTGGTCCTGGAGGTGACGGCGGGCAGGACGCCGAGCAGGGAGCCGTGGGTGTCGGCCTCCTCGACGGTGCCGTCCGCGCGCACGATCAGCGGGGCGGGGTGCCCGGCGCACGTCAGCCGTAGCAGCACGTCGCGTTCCGCGCGGCGGACGGAGGCGAGGACGAGCGTCGCGAAGCGCGTGTGGCGGCTGCCGCGCATGGCGTTGTTCAGCAGGCGCAGCATCTTGGCGTGGTCGTCGGCCATGGGCAGCAGGGCGTGCAGCGTGGTGCGGATCCTGCCGGTGAGGACCGCGGCTTCCAGGCCCTTGCCCGCCACGTCACCGAGGACGGCGAGGGTCTCGGGGCAGTCCTCGCCGGGCGGGTGGACGTCGTAGAAGTCGCCGCCGACGCGTTCCGTGTCCGCGCTCGCCCGGTACCCGCCCGCGAACTCGACCCCTTCCACCTGCCGCAGGGTGGGCGGCAGGAGCTCACGCATCAGGGTGTCGGAGATGGTGTTCTGCTCCGCGTACAGGCGGGCCGCGGACATGGCCGCCCCGGCCCGGGCGGCGAAGAGGCCGGCCAGTGACTCCTCCGCCTCGCTGAAGGCGGCCTGCTGGGCCCGGCGCAGCAGGATCAGTGCCCCCGCGGGGACGCCGTGGCCAGGGAGCGGTGTGATCGCCAGCGAGCCGACCTCGCCGAACCCGGCCGGGACCAGCCAGTCCGGAGCCGATGCGGGGTCTATCCACCGCGAGGGCACCGGCGGGAAGCCCCGGAGGGCTTCCGCCAGACCCGGCACGGCGTCCGGTGCCTCGAAGGCCTCGCCGCGGGTGATGACGCCCTGGTGGTCGCAGCCCACCATCGGCAGACTCCTGGCCGCGGTGGGCGCGATGACCACGGCGGCGTCGGCCAGGTGTTCCGTGGCCAGACGCGCGGTGACCTCCATGCACCGGTCCAGGTTCAGCGAGGCGAGCAGGGCGCTGGAGGCCTCGGTGAGGAATCGGGTGCGCCCGCGCTCGGCCTCCAGGTCGGCGACCGCCGCGTGGTAGGCGGTCTCCTCCGTCAGCCACCACGCTGTGCCGCCGTCCCCCAGGGCCACCGGACACGCCGAGAACACCCGGTCCCCCACGGCGCCGCGCACCGGCGCCGGGTGCGTGCCGTCCGCGTCCGCGAGCCAGGCGGGCGTCGTCAGGAACTGTCCGATGCGGGCGGCCGGAAGGAGGGCACCGGCGGCGTCGTTGAGTTCCACGACACGGCCGTCCGCCTCCGTGACCAGCACCGGGTACGGGGCGGAGGTGACGCTCACCGTGCGCACGGCTTTGGTGCGGGGCCCGGCCGGGGTAGAAGTCATGTAAGGGGCCCCTACGCGTGGACCCACACCTCACTCAGCGAAGACAGCAGAGAACCGATCTTCGAGTACGGTCCCGCATGCCGGGTGTGTCGTGCAACCACCGAATCGACCGACGGCTCCGGACATAACGCACGGAACGGGTTTCTTCCCTGGAACTAGGGAGCCTTTCCCGCCTCCGTGGCCATGAAACCGAGGGACATCTCACACTCCCGACCGCGCGATGCCAGGGACCCGTCCACACGGTGCCTTGCCTTGGGTCCTGCCTGGAGTTCGACGACGATCGTCGACTTGTGCGTCGAGGGACTGCGCACCCGGGAGGCGGGGTGATGGCCGGGGCCGTCCAGGGGGTGGACGAGCGACCGATCGGGCCGGGGGCGCGACCCGCCGAGCGGTTGGCCGGGTACGCGACCGCCGTGCTCGGCGGTGTCCTCGCCGGGGCGGGAGCGGTCGGCGCGGGCTGGTCCGCGCTCGGGGTGGACGCCTTCGACCTGTTCGGCGGGGCCGCGGTGAACGCCACCTCCGCTGCCAAGCGTCCTTTGCATCCTGCTGGCACTGGAGGCGGCGGTAGAGCCCCGCGAGCGTACGGTTCCTGACTGCCGGTGAAATGTGCGGGCGGGCGGCGGCGCGGGGGACGCTCCCCGCTCCTCATCGGCGCGCCGCGCGAAACCCCGTTCCGGGACCGCCACTTGCCGGTCGTCGACCCCCTCGTCGGCACCGAGAACGGCTGCGCCCGCGCCTACGGCAGCGAGCCGTCACCACCATCCCCACCCGACCGCCACCGCGCACGGCGCCCGCGCGTTCGCACCGTCGGAGCAGCGGTCGCACCGTCGGAGTAGCCGTGGATGCGGAGTGCGGACAGCTGGGGTGCAATCGGTGGTGACCAGCCGTACTCACTCCACCTGGGAGAAACTCCATGCGTATTCGCACGCTGACCGCGGCCGCCGCCCTCGCCTGTGTCGCCATCCTCGGCGGCGCCACCAGCGCCTCCGCCGCCCCGACTTCCGCACCCGTGGACGTGGACGACGAGCAGCTCTCGCACTACGGCCTCGTCGGCAGCAACGGGTCGGGGATGGGCGCGACCGTCGCGGACAACTTCCACCTCTGACCGATCCGCGTCGGAGCGAGGACCCGCGTCCACGAACGGGTTCCAAGAGAAACGGCCCCTCGCCCGAGGGGCCGTTTCTCGTTGCGTTCCCCACCGTGCCCGCGTCGCGGTGAGCCGCGAAGACGGGGCCGCGGGGACAAGCGGAACCCGCTGCGCTCCGCGGCGGCATCCGCTCATAGAGCTGTCGTCTGCGTCTGTTCGAGTGGAGAGCGCGCGCTGTCACGTTACGCGGCCCGGCTGTCGCGGCAGGTGATACAGCGACAGTAGCTGCATATTCCAGGAGGAATATCCTCATGCGTGTTCGTTCCACCATCCTCGCCGCCGCTCTCACCGTGTCCGTCCTGGCTGTCGGGGCCGGCGCGGCCGTCGCCGACGACCACGACCGCTACAACCCGCCCGTCGGGCAGAGCTACCACCACCAGGGAGTCGACCGCACCTACGACAGCGTGGGCGGTCAGCTCGGCATCGTCTGGTCGACGCTCAAGGGTCACGACAAGAAGGGCCACGGTCACCAGCCCCGCTGACGACCGCGCTCGCAGAGCAGGCAGCACCACGCCCCGAGCGGGCGTGGACACGCAGTCCCCTCCCGGGGCAGGGCCGGCGCAAGGGTCCCTGCCCCGGGAGGTGCAGTTCTGGGGCACTGCGGCTTCACCGCCTCGCGGAACTCCCTAGCCCAACCAGGTCACATCGGCGCCCAACCCTCCCCCGGCCGGTGCGTCCCCTTGGCCGGTGCTTGCCGTCCGGACGATGTTGGTGCCCGGTGTGCGTGCCGGTGGGTGACCTCGGCAGGCACAGGTACGAGAGCGAGGGAGCCCGCGATGCCGGAACTGTTCGTCGACGGCGAGTGGACCGGGGCCGTCCACGCTGCGCGGCGGGATGTGGTCAACCCGTTCGACGCGTCGGTGGTCCAGCAGGTCGACGACGCCGACGAGGCGGACGTCGACCTCGCGGTCAGGGCCGCGCGGCGCGCCTTCGACCGCGGCGACTGGTCGTCGGCGCCCACCCGGGAACGGGCCGATGTCCTGCTCAGGGTGGCGCGTTTCCTGCTGCGGGACCAGGAGGAGATCGCCCACGTCGAAACGCTCGACACGGGCAAGACGCTCGCCGAGGCCCGGATCGACGTCGAGGACGTCTCGAACGCGTTCCGCTACTTCGGTGAGATCGCCGACAAGGACGGCGGCCGGGTCGTGGACGTCGGCCCCGATGTGCTCAGCCGGGTCACCTACCACCCCATCGGTGTCTGCGCGCTCATCGCGCCGTGGAACTACCCGTTGCTCCAGGCCTCCTGGAAGGTCGCACCGGCGCTGGCAGCGGGCAACGCCTTCGTGCTGAAGCCCAGTGAGACGACGCCGCTGTCCACGGTCCACATGATGCGGCTGATCGCCGAGGCTGGCGCTCCCGCCGGGGTGGCGAACCTGGTGCTCGGCCCGGGTGCGACCGTCGGCGCCGCCATGGCGTCCCACCCCGAGGTGGACCTGGTCTCCTTCACCGGCGGTCTGGCCACCGGGCGTCGGATCATGGAGGCGTGCGCGCCGGGTGTGAAGAACCTCGCCCTCGAACTCGGCGGCAAGAACCCCAACGTGGTCTTCGCCGACTGCGACTTCGACGCCGCGGTCGACCACGCCCTCGAAGCGTCGTTCCTACACTCGGGTCAGGTCTGCTCGGCCGGGTCCCGGCTCCTGGTGGAGGACTCGCTGCACGACCGGTTCGTGGAGCGGCTCGCCGCCCGCGCGGGAGCGATCCGGCTCGGCGACGGGCTCGACCCGCGGACCGAGAGCGGGCCGCTCAGCTCGGCGGAGCACCGGGAGAAGGTCGAGGGCTATCTGGAGATCGCCCGTGGCGACGGCGCCCGCCTGGTGTGCGGCGGCCGGCGCCCGGACGACCCCGAACTGTCGCGCGGCTTCTTCCTGCTTCCCACCGTCTACGCCGACTGCGACCGCTCCATGCGCATCGTGCAGGAGGAGGTGTTCGGGCCCGTGGTGACGGTGGAGCGGTTCCGCTCCGAGGACGAGGCCGTGGAACTGGCCAACGACACCCGCTACGGCCTGGCGGGCGGCGTCTGGACGAACGACGCGAGCCGCGCCCAGCGGGTCGCCGCCCGGCTGCGGCACGGCACCGTCTGGATCAACGACTTCCACCCCTATGTGCCGCAGGCGGAGTGGGGCGGCTTCGGCCGTTCCGGCTTCGGCCGCGAACTGGGGCCCACGGGCCTGCGCGAGTACCAGGAGGCCAAGCACATCTACCAGAACCTGCGGCCGGCCCCCGGCGGCTGGTTCAAGGGCTGACGGAACAGGCCGACGGGACAGGGCCGACAGGACAAGGGCTGACAGGGCCGGGTGCGAGGCGAGGGCGACAGCATGGACGACGAGACGACGACCTACGACTACCTGATCATCGGCGGTGGTACGGCGGGCTCCGTACTGGCCGCGCGGCTCAGCGAGGATCCCGCCTGCCGGGTGTGCGTGGTGGAGGGCGGGCCGAGCGACGTCGGTGACGAGCGCATCCTGAAGCTCCGCAACTGGATCAATCTGCTCGGCTCCGAGTTCGACTACGGCTACACCACCGAGGAGCAGGCGCGCGGCAACTCCCACATCCTGCACTCCCGGGCCCGGGTGCTCGGCGGCTGCTCCTCGCACAACACCCTGATCAGCTTCCTGCCCTTCCCGCAGGACCTGGACGAGTGGGTGCGCAGCGGCTGCGAGGGCTGGGGTCCCGAGACGATCCTGCCGTACCGGTCGAGGCTCCAGAACACGATCGTGCCCGTCGGCGCGGCCGACCGCAACGCCATCGCGCAGGACTTCGTCACGGCGGCGAGCACCGGGCTCGGCGTGCCCGTCGTCGAGGACTTCAACGCCCGCCCGTTCACCGACGGCGCCGGGTTCTTCTCCCTCGCCTACGACCCGGCGACCAACAACCGTTCCTCCGCCTCGGTCGCGTATCTGCATCCCGTCATGGACCGCCCGAATCTGACGCTGCGTCTGGAGACGTGGGCCTACCGGCTCCTGCGCGACAGCGAGGGCCGCTTCACCCGCGTACAGGTCCGCAACCCCGACGGCTCGGTGTCGACGCTCGAGGCCGAGGCGGAGGTGCTGCTGTGCGCCGGTGCCATCGACACTCCCCGGCTGCTGCTGCTCTCCGGCATCGGGCCCGCCGACCAGCTGCGCGACCTGGGCATCGAGGTCCGCGCGGACCTGCCGGGGGTCGGGGAGAACCTCCTGGACCACCCCGAGTCGGTGATGGTGTGGGAGACCCGCGGGCCGCTGCCGCCCAACTCGGCGATGGACTCCGACGCCGGTCTCTTCCTGCGCCGCGACGCGGCGGGCGACCCGCGTCCCGACCTGATGTTCCACTTCTACCAGGTGCCGTTCACCACCAACACCGAACGCCTCGGCTACCCCGTTCCCGAGCACGGCGTCTGCATGACCCCCAATGTGCCCCGCGCCCGCTCCGTGGGCCGCATGTGGCTGCGCAGCGCGGACCCGACTGTCAAACCCGCCCTGGACTTCCGCTACTTCACCGATCCGGAGGGGTACGACGAGCGCACGATCGTCGACGGCCTGCGCATCGCCCGCGAGGTGGCGTCCACCGCGCCGCTCAGCGACTGGCTGCTGCGCGAGGTGGCGCCGGGCCCCGACGTGCGTTCGGACGCGGACCTGTCCGAGTACGGGCGCCGGGCCGCGCACACCGTCTACCACCCGGCGGGGACCTGCCGGATGGGCGCGGAGGACGACCCCCTCGCGGTGGTCGATCCCCAGCTGCGGCTGCGCGGGCACGACGGCCTTCGCATCGTGGACGCGTCCGTCTTCCCCACCATGCCGACCATCAACCCCATGGTCACCGTGCTGCTCGCCGCCGAGCGCGCCGCGGACCTCATCAGCGCCAGGCCCGCTCCCGTGCCGCTGGGCACGGAGGGAACGGGCCGGTGACCGCTTCCGGGACACCGGACGACACCGCGGCCGCGGCCCCCGGGGAGGAGAAGTCGGAGTTCCGCAAGGAGATGGGTCCGTGGGCGAACTTCGCCCTCGGATTCACCTACCTCTCGCCGGTGGTGAGCACCTACACCCTCTTCGGCACGGCCCTCGCCGACGGCGGCCCGCCCATGATCTGGGCCTTCGTCATGGCGGGCTGCGGACAGTTCCTCGTCGCGCTCGTCTTCGGCGAGGTCGTCGCGCAGTACCCGGTCGCGGGCGGGGTCTATCCGTGGGCGCGGCGGCTGTGGGGCAAGCGCTGGGCGTGGATGACCGGGTGGGTCTACATGTGGGCGCTGCTCGTCACGATCACCAGCGTCGCGTACGGCGCGGGGCCCTACATCGCGATCCTGCTCGGCTTCCGCCCCACCGTGCACACCACCGTCCTGTGCACGGTCGCGTTGATCCTCATCTCCGTACTCATCAACTACGCGGGTACGAAGGCCCTGTCGACGGCGGCGCTCATCGGGTTCAGCGCGGAGCTGCTCGGCGCGCTCGTCGTCGGAGTCATCCTCCTGACCACCCACCGCTTCCACGGCCTCGGCGTCCTCTTCGACGACTTCGGCGCCGCCGGTGACGGTTCCTATCTGCCCGTCTTCCTCGGCGCGGCGATCATCGGCTTCTACCAGTACTACGGTTTCGAGGCCTGCGGGGACGTCGCCGAGGAGGTCAAGGACCCCGGCAAGGTGATCCCCAAGGCGATGCGCCGCACCATCTACGTCGGCGGGGCGGCGGCGACGTTCACCTGCCTGACGCTGCTGCTCGCCGTCGTCGACTACCGGGCGGTGATCTCGGGCAAGGACAGCGACCCGGTGGTCGGGGTCCTCTTCGACGCCCTCGGCGAGGCGGGCGCACGGACCGTGATGGCCGTGGTCCTCATCTCCTTCCTGTCCTGCACGATCAGTCTGCAAGCCGCGGCCGGGCGGCTGATCTACTCCTACGCCCGCGACGAGATGATCATCGGGCACCGGCTGCTGCGGAAGTTCTCCGCGGCGCGCGCGGTCCCCCCGTACGCCCTGCTCATCGCGGCGGTCGTGCCCGCGCTCATCGCCGTCGGCTCGCTGATCTCCACAGACGCCCTGACCAAGATCGTGTCGTTTGCGATCCTCGGCATCTACGCCGCCTTCCAGATGGTCGTTCTCGCGGCGCTGCGGGCCCGCCTCAAGGGCTGGAAGCCGAGCGGCGCGTACCGGCTCGGCCGCTGGGGCATCCTGGTCAACGTCGGGGCACTCGCGTACGGGGTCTTCGCCGTCGTCAACATCGCCTGGCCCCGCACCCCCGAAGCCCCCTGGTACGACAATTGGATCGTGCTGCTCAGCGGCGGCGTCGTGGTGTTCGCGGGACTGGTGTACATGTTCACCACGCACCACTACGGACGCGGTGACGCTCCCTCGGGGAACGCCGTGCCCGACTAGGGCCGGGACTGGGGCTTGGGGAAAGGGCGGTGGAGATGGAGGAGGACAGGCTGGCGGCCTCCTACAGTGACGCCAACGCGTTCTTCCGGTTGTTCCGGCACTTGGGCTGGGGCGACCTGGTGAACCTCGGGTACTACACCCTTCCGACCCTGCCCGCGCTCATCGGCGGCCTCGCCTTCTTCCAGCGCCGCCTGGAGACGCACAGCCTGGCGCTCCTCGGAGCCAGGCCGGGGCACCGGGTCCTCGACGCCTGCTGCGGCCGCGGGCACACCACCGCCCGGCTGGGTGCGGCGGGCTGTGAGGCGGTCGGCGTGGACATCAGCGACCGGCAGATCGCCCAGGCCCGCGCCCGCTACGCACACGCCGCGAACACCGATTTCGCCGTGGCCGACGTCACCCGCCTCCCCCGGCGGGCCGACGGGGACGCGGTGGCGGAGACGCCGTTCGACCGGGTGCACTGCCTGGAGGCGGCCTTCCACCTGTCCCCCGAAGGGCGCCGGGCTCTGCACACCGAGGCCTACCGGGTGCTGCGGCCCGGTGGCCGTCTCGTCCTGGTCGACTTCACCTGGGCCACCGCGGACCCGGAGGAGATCCGGCGGCTCGATCCGCGGGGCCTTGCACGCGCCTCCTGGCAGATCGAGGGGTTCGAGCCCCTGGAGCGCCACCTGACGAACGCCGCCCGTGCCGGGTTCCTCGTCCGGCGTTCGCTGGACTGGACCCGGCCGGTCGTCGAACGTTCGCTGCGCCTGGGCACCGTCCTCACCCACCTCGCGGGCTCCCGCACCGGGCGCGGGCTGCTGTGCTTGGCCCGGCCCGGTCTGCGGGAGTTCACCGCGGCGGACTGGAGTCACACCGTCGACGTCCTGGCCGCCCACCGGTCCGTGGGACGGAGCGTGCGCTACTCCGCCCTGGTGCTCGACAAGCCGGGCGGCGCCGGAACCGGCACGCCGTAGCCTCGTCACCCCCGGTCGCAGGAGCCGCCGCCAGCGCCCCGTCAGGAACCGGGGATCAGGAACGGGGATCAGGAACGGGGGGTCAGGGACCCGAAGTCAGCAACCGGGAGTCAGGAACCGGGGAACTTCACGTGGTCGCCGTACCAGGAACCCGGAGGCCGTTCCCAGGACTTCAACGGGTTCCCGAAGCCGCCCTCGGCCTTGCCGTGGAGTGTGAGCAGGGCCGCCACCCCGTCGTTCTCCCCCTTGAAGAGGCCGATGTCCTGCCGCCCGTCGCCGTCGTAGTCGCCGGAGACGATGTGGCTGTGCCGGAAGGTCCAGGTGCCGGCGGGTGCCTTCCAGACCACGGCCGGGACCTCGAAGCCGCCCTGCGCGTTCGCCGCGAAGCGCCACAGGGACACCGACCCGTCCCCGTAGCCGTAGAAGGCGACGACCTCGTCACGCCCGTCGCCGTCGTAGTCCCCCGCCGTCAGCTTCGCCTCGTGGCCCCACCAGTTGCCCGGCGGCCTGGACCAGGAGGTGTGCGGCGCCGAGAAGCCGCTGCCGTCCGTGCCGAGGAGGGTGGAGAAGGTCACCGAGCCGTCCCGTGTGCCCTTGAAGAGCAGGACGTCCTGCCGTCCGTCGGCGTTGTAGTCGCCCGAGACGAAGTGGCTCTCGTCGAAGTGCCAGGTGTTCTTCGGCGCGCTCCACTGGACGGTGGGCGACAGGAAGCCGCCCTGCGCCGTGGTCTCGAAGCGCCACAGGGACACCGACCCGTCGGAGTAGCCGTAGAACGCGGCCAGTTCGTCGCGCCCGTCCCCGTCGTAGTCCCCTGCCGTCAGCTTCGTCTGGCTGCCCCACCAGTTGCCCGGCGGACGCTCCCACGTCTTGACCGGCGCCGCGTACCCGCCGTCCTTCTGCCCGAGCAGGGTGAGCAGCGCGGCCGAGCCGTCCGCGGCGCCCTTGAACAGGGCGGTGTCGCGGTAGCCGTCACCGTTGAAGTCACCCGTGGTGAGGCCGCTCTCCCGCAGGTCCCAGGTACCGGTGGGCGAGAGGTACGGGGTGCCCGACACCTCGAAGCCGCCCGCCTGGTTCGCCGCGAACCTGAAGAGCGTCACGGCGCCGTCGTCGTATCCGTACAGCGCGTTCAGGTCGTCCTGCCGGACCTCGTTGCCGGCGCGGTCCGGACGCTGCCGGAAGGCGATGCCCTTCTGCTCCTCGCAGGCGGCGAGGACGATCGGGGCACCGCTGCGGGTGGCGGCGTTCTCCACCTCCAGGCAGGGGGCGGCCGCCAGCGGCAGGGTGGTCCGGATCCACGCGTGCTCCTCCCTGCTGTCCAGCAGGAAGTTCACCCCGGGGTGGCCCGCGCAGCCCCACTGCTCGACCCGTGGACCCGCGGGCCTGCCCGGCACCGTCCGCGTCTCCACCGCCAGGCACTTGCCGCTGTGGGCGTTCACCAGCAGGACCGCGCCGCCGCCCGCGGACGAGGGCCGGATGAGCCAGCGCGCTCCGGGGTGACCCGCGCAGTCGCCCTGCTGGGCGGGTGCTCCGTCGACCGTCGAGGATGCCGCGACCTCCACGCACCTGCCGCTGCCCACGTTGAGGATGTTGATCGGGGTGTCCACGCCGCGCGGGCCGGCCGCCGAGGTGCGGAGGGCGGCGGCTCCCGCCGAGGCGGCCCTCGTGGACGCGGCTCCCAGGGGCGCGGTCCTCGTGGACGCGGTCCTCGCGGACGCGGTCCCTGTGGCGGCGGTCCCCGTGACGGCAGTCCCCATGGCCGCGGTCCCCGTAGTCGCGGTCCCCCTGGCCGCACCCCCTCCGGCCGTAACGCCTGTGCCCGGGGCGGCCGGTGCCGGAACCGCGGCCAACATCGGCAGCACGCCCAGCGCCAGGACCACACACCAGCGCCCCGGGGCCTTCCCTCCGTAGGCACGCCCGGCTCCCGTTGCCGACCCTCTTCGACCACCGACCCTCATGACGACCAGCCCCCTCTTCCCCGCTCCGGCTGCACAGCGAGGGCCGACCCTGGCACTCGTCACTGATACGCGGCTGACACGTCGGGCTGCCCCCTGGTTCCCGGTGATGCTCCCGGCGTCGAGCGACGTACCCATCTGGCGGCTCCGGCTCGCCGGAGGGGCACTCGAAGCCGTCCTGAGGCCGGGCGCCGTCCACCTCGTGGGGTGCTTCAATTCCCCCGGCCCCGCCAGCAGGGGCGGGGTTGGTTCGGGTGGCTTCGGAGGTGCTTCATGGCGGTGTGCGGGCCGTTACGGCGGTACGGGAGATGGCTGGGGCTGCTGGCGGCCTCGGCGGTGGGGGTGGGCGTGGTGGCGGTGGCGCCGGTGGGCCGGGCGGTGGCCGCGGCGCCCTCCGCCATCAACATCATCGCCGTGCACAGCGGCAAGTGCGTGGCGGTCGACGGCTCGTCGCAGCTTCCCGGTGCCCCGGTCGTCCAGGCCGAGTGTGCCGGGCAGGCGGGCGCCCTGTGGACGTTGCGCCCTGCCGCTTCGGGCGGCGGGGCCGTGAACGTGGTGAACGCGCTGAGCGGCCTGTGCCTGGAGCTGGGGGACGTTTCCGGGGTGGTGCGGGCGCGGCAGGCCGAGTGCGGCGGGCAGGAGGGCGCGGACTTCCGCTTCGAGGACCGGGGCACGTACGCGTGGGTCCAGCCGTCGGTGGGTACGCCTGCCAAGTGCCTGGAGGTGGCCGGGGCTTCGCACGCGCACGGGGCGCCGCTCGGGCTGACCGACTGCCACGGCCGCACGGGCACCGCCTTCCGCCAGCGTCAGCCGCAGACGGGCAACGATCCGGCGGAGGGCCCGCGGGCGCCGGTGGTGACGGCTGCCGATGTCGACGGCGACGCCAGGGCCGACCTCGTCGTCCTGGGGACCGAGGGCGTCGTCTCCGTCCAGCGGAATCTCGGCAGCCGTTTCGACAGCGGGACGCCGTGGAGCAGGAGTTGGTCCAACTACCTCGGCATGCCGGGGCAGGGGCGCCTGTACTTCGCCGACGTGACCGGCGACGGCAGGGCCGACCTCATCGTCCACGGCACCGACGGCGAAGTCAGCGTCCGCACCAACAAGGGCAACCACTTCGACGGCGGAACACCCTGGAGCAGGAGCTGGTCCAACTACCTCGGCCACCCAGGACAAGGACGCCTCTACTTCGCCGACATGAACGGCGACGCCAAAGCCGACCTCATCGTCCACGGCACCGACGGCGAAGTCAGCGTCCGCACCAACAAAGGCAACCACTTCGACGGCGGAACACCGTGGAGCAGGAGCTGGTCCAACTACCTCGGCCACCCAGGACAAGGACGCCTCTACTTCGCCGACATGAACGGCGACGCCAAAGCCGACCTCATCGTCCACGGCACCGACGGCGAAGTCAGCGTCCGCACCAACAAAGGCAACCACTTCGACGGCGGAACACCCTGGAGCAACAACTGGTCCGACTACCTCGGCATGCCGGGGCAAGGACGGCTGCACTTCGCCCAGGTGCTGGGGGACGTGAAGGCCGACCTCGTCGTCCAGGGCGCCGACGGCGCGATCAGCGGCCGCACGAACCTGGGCGACCGCTTCGACGGCGGGACCCCGATGGGCACCATCTGACCGAGCCCGCGGCACGGGACGGGAGGGGGAGCCCGAGCAGATCGCGGCACTGCGTGACCGGCTGGCACCGCGCGCCCTCGGCCTGCTCGTCGTCGACGCCGCCGCGGCCGTCCCGCTCAGCCGAACCGGCCCGCGGAGCTCGGGTGCAGGGTCCTGGGCTGCCGGGAACCCCGTCTGCGGTCGGTGAGGGCGGCGAGCAGTTCGGCGGGGTCGGGGCGCCGGTCCTCGCTGAGGTAGCGGATGCCGTCGCCCGTCGGCGGGGTGCCGGTCTCCGCGCCGATCGGATGCCGCTCGCTGACGGCCGTCCGCCATCCGTAGCGTTCGTCCCACACCAGGGCGGGCGTGCCGGAGCCGTCCAGGAGGACGGCCGCGGCGAGCACGTCGCCGTCCAGGCGCTGTACGCGGATGTCCTGTTCCACGGCGAGGCCGGCGTCCACCAGGACGTCGGTGACGCGCCGCAGGTACGGCCGGATCCGCCGGGTGCGCACCTCGGTCGCCGCGCTGACCAGGGCCGTGCGCCGCGCCGCCGCCGGGTAGCCGAGGCGCGTGGCCGCCTCCTGCGGGCTCAGGGTGGGTTCCGTCTGGAGCAGGTCGGCGATGTGCTCGCCGCGCAGCCGCGCCAGGACCCTTGCGGCAGCGTCGCGGGAGACGCCGATGCGCTCCCGGACCGCCTCGGGTGTCACCGCCGGATCGTCGTCGAGCAGTGCGGCCACCTGTACGGGCCCGTCCCAAGGGCGGCTGTCACGGCAGGCGTCGGCGTCCGCGCCGATAACAGTGTCCTCGCCGGTGTCCGTGGCGGGGGTCGGCTCGTCGCTGTTCCTGGTGTGCTTGCGGCGTTCGGCGCAGATCATCCCTTGCTCCCGGTCGGTGGTGGGTGCGGCCCGGGGCCGCGCCGGGCGCCGCCGGTGGTCCTGCGGCGCCCGGCCGTGATCAGGAGCAGGGCTTGTAGAAGTGCTTCCACCCGCTGGTGGGCATCGACGGCGGCTGGGCGGGGGTGCCGCTCGCGCCGTACCGCTGCTGCACCTCGTAGCTGTACTTCCCGGAGCCGCTGCCCGGCTCGGTCGGGCGCACGGCCCGTTCCCACACGCCGTCACCGTCGTTGTTGAGGATCGCGAGGTCGGGGTTCGTGATCTTGTCCGGGCGGCCGTCACCGTCGAGGTCGCCGACCAGCGTGGTCGCACCGGCCAGGCACGGGGTCACCGCGGCTGCCTTGCCGAACCGCTCCCCGCCGTCCGCGGCCGGCGAGCCGGACGCGCTTGCCTGGTATCCGGCGGCGGTCAGGGGCAGGGCGACGGCCGCGACCGGCGCCGCGATCAGACGTGAACGCTTGCGAAGCATCTGCGAACTCCTTGTCTCCTTGCTGCTCGGCCGTGCTTCAAGTCCGGCCCTCTCGCCGCGCCGCATCAAGTGGCGTTCTGGGTACGGGGCGTGGGGATCTCTCGGACGAGCACGGTTCCAGCCTGCGGCGCGCCCCCTCCCAGCCGCCAAGAAAGCCGGGCAGTTCGGGACGCTGGAACGACAAGGCACCACTTGAGCAGGGGAAATGGCAGCAATCTGGAACGACCGGGTGGAACGCGGCAGCACCCAGGAAGCACCCAGAAACCAGCCGACAGGGCCGGGAACCCGTGCGGTCGCGCCACCGGACACCTTCCGCGACGGCCGCGCCGACAGCTGCGGAATTGTCGATTATCGATAGGGCGCACTACGCTCGGACATATCGAAAAACGATAGGAAGGCGCGCGGTGAACACACGTCTCATACGGATCCTGGCCTCGGTCACCTTTGCATTGGCGATGGTCTGTGGCCTCGCGTTCCTCGGCAAGGGGGCCATGCGTGTGCTCGACGACGGGGCGATCTGCGCGCGGACGGGCTTCTGGGCGAACGCCGCACTGGCCCCCGACAGCCTGCCGGTCGCCGCGGGCGTGCAGGCATCGAGCAGCACCACCCGCCTCTGCCGGGACGATCCCTCGATGGGGCAGCGGGCAGCCGACCTCGGCGGCGAACTGCCCTGGCTCCTCTTCGCCTGCCTCGCCCTGCTGCTGTTCTCCCGGCTGCTCGACACCGTCCTGCTGCGGGGTCCGTTCACCGACGCGGTGTCTCAGCGGCTGACGGTGCTCGGCTGGTTCGTCGCCGTGGGCACCCCGCTGGCCGGCCTCGCGGCCGGCTGGTCGCACTCCTGGCTCGTCGACAGCATGGCGCCCACCGTGGGGTCCGGGCCGACGTTCACCGGGCCGCAGGTGCTCATCCTCGCCGGTCTCGCCGCCGTGGTCATGGGGAAGATCATGCGTCAGGGCGTACGCATGCGAGAGGACCTCGAAGGGACCATCTGATGCCCGACGAGGAACTCCACTCGATCCGGATCCACCTCGACCGGGTCCTCGCGGAGCGCGGCATGACGCTCACCGAACTGTCCGAGCGGGTGGGCATCACCGTGGTCAACCTGTCCGTGCTGAAGAACGGGCGAGCCAGGGCCATCCGGTTCTCCACCCTGTCGAGGATCTGTGACGTCCTCCGGTGCCAGCCGGGAGACCTCATCACCCACGACCCCGCCGACCCCGCCTGACCGGCCGGTCCGGCGGGGCGGCGGGCCGCGTCAGCCGACCGGCGTCACGCCGGGTCGATGCGGTGGACGCTGCCGCCTATGTCGAGGACGTACAGCTCGTTCCGCGGGCCCTGGATGAACGAGACGACCTCGCCGCCGTTGACCTGGAGGTCGCTGACGCCCGTCACCTTGCCGTCCTTCATCCGCAGGGCGCGGACGGTGCCGTCGCAGTAGTCGCTGTACACGTACTGGCCCCGCAGGGCCGGGACGGCCTTGCCCCGGTAGACGTATCCGCCGGTCACCGAGCAGCCGAGGCCGTTGCGGTCGTACTCGTACACCGGCGGCACATGGTTCGCGGGTTCCGTGCCGCCACGGAAGGGATGGGTGCCCTCCATCTGGGACCAGCCGTAGTTCTCACCGCCCTTGCTCCTGGCCGGGGCCCAGTCGATCTCCTCCCACGCGCTCTGGCCGACGTCCCCGAGCAGCAGGTCGCCGGTGCCCGCGTCGAACGAGAACCGCCACGGATTGCGCAGCCCGTACGACCAGATCTCGTCCCTGGCCTTCGGGTCGCCCACGAACGGGTTGTCCTTCGGGATCGCGTACGGCTTGCCGCCCCTCGGGTCGATCCGCAGCAGTTTGCCCAGCAGCGTGTCGAGGTTCTGCCCATAGCCGTGCGGGTCACCGCCCGCGCCGCCGTCGCCGAACGCGATGTAGAGGTAGCCGTCGGGGCCGAACTTGATGTCGCCGCCGTTGTGGTTCGAGTAGGGCTGCGTCTGGGTGAGCACGGTGCGCCGGCTCTCCGGCCGGATTCTGCCGTGCCGTACGGCGAACTCGTCGATGGTGCTGGTGCCCTCGAGGTCGGTGAAGGAGAGGTACACGTGCGCGAACTTCTTGTCGAACGCGAGGCCCAGCAGGCCGCGCTCGCCGTCGGTGGTGGTCTCGGCGGAGATGTCGATGACGGGATCACTGAGGCCGCGCGGGCTCAACACGCGTACGGTGCCCGCGCGTTCGGCGATCCAGACGGTGCCGCCGGGGCCCGCGGTGCCCGCGATGGGGTTCTTGGCCGTGGCCACCTTCGTCAGCTGGACCTTCGGAGTCTGCCGTGGGGCGGCGGACTCGTCGGCCGACGCCGTGGTCAGGGCGAGGGAAGCAGTGAGGCACAGGGCGCCTATGATCGCCGAGCTTCTGGTGCGAACGTTCACCGTGATCCTCCTGGAGGCGGCGAAGGGGAAGGTCACCCGGCTGCTCGGGACAGAGGTGAAGGGGGTGTCGTCCGTGCCGGCACGCAACCTGGGTGGGGGGACGGTGTGCTACTGGCTGCGGATGAGAATACTGGGACACACATGCCTGGTATAGACCATGACTTCAACCAACCACCCGGGCAGGTACGCCCCGTGCGGGCACTTCCAGCCACCGGATGCCCTTCGGCACCCGCGCCTCCCGGCCACTCTGTCGTGGCGCGTCGGTGACCGATAGACTGGACGCGCACGGTCAGGCAGGCGGCCGCAGTGAACCATCGAGTCCGAGGGGTTCCATGAGTGAGCCGCTGAACGTCGCCTGGCCCGCCGAACCGCCCTCCGCGCGGGTGCTACCGGCAGCGCGCCCCGCGTCCCCGCCCGAACCCGTCGCACCGGGCGCCGACGGGGACTACGGCCTGCTGCTCGTGGACGACCACGAGGACAACCTGTTCGCCCTGGAGCAGGCCCTGACCCCGCTGGGGCGGCGGATGTTCCGGGCGGGCAGCGGCGAGCAGGCACTGCGCTGCGTGCTGCGCGAGAAGATCGCCGTGGTGGTGATGGACCTGCTCCTGCCCGGCATGGACGGGCTGGAGACCGTGACGTATCTGCGCCGCCTCGAGCACACGCGGCTGCTGCCCGTGGTCCTGGTCACCGGAGTCGGGCGTGACGACGCCGTGGCCGAGCGGGCCTACCGCCTCGGCGTGGGCGGGTTCCTCCTCAAGCCCATAGACCCGTGGTCACTGCGCACCCATGTCCGCGCTCTGGCCGAGCTCTACGTCCACGCCCGCCACTCCGGCACCGCGGGCCCCTCCGGCGCCGGAGCCCTGCCGGGTGGTCAGGGTCGCGGTTGAGTGCTCCCCGGTGCCTGCCGCGAAGGGCTGCCCGGGGATTGTGCTCCCACGGGGTTTTCCTGTGAAGGTCTTCCGTGCGGGCGTGAAGGCAGCGAGTCATAGTCACCTTCCGTCTTTGCGCCCAATGCCTCTCCACCATGAGGCGGTTCGCCGTGAACGGGGCCGAAGTTCACTCTCGTGAGTGCTCCTCGGTCTCAAGAACCTTTCCCTCCTGACGAGTTCACACCTCCGCTTCCCACGACGTCGGGGTCGGCATTCGACGGTCTCCGGTGACTCCCGCACATCACTCACCTGTGCCAAGGTGGGTACTTCCATGAGTGCAGCCGCTGTTGCCGACCGTCTGGCTCACCGTCCGGGCAAGGCCACCTCATACGGTCAATCGGTACGCCAGGGTGTTGAGCAAGAGCTATTCTCGGCCACACGTACCAGTTATGCGAAACATGAACATGGTGCGTCGCGGGCGTTCCCCCTGTCCGCCGCCAAGGCCGAAGAAGAACCGAGAAAGGGCCGACCTTATGACTGAATCCACGACCACCGCCACGGCACTGGCATCACAGTACGCCGCGCAGGTCACCAGCGACCTCGAACGCAACATCAAGGAGCAGGAACGTATCCGTACGGAGATCGACACGCTCCAGGAGCAGCTGAGCGCCCTGCTGCACGACCACACGGTGCTGACCAACATCGGCCAGGCGCTGGACACCCCGTCCGCGCCCGCCGGGTCGGAGCAGGCACCTCAGGACGCCGTGATCCCCGCCCCCCGCGGCAAGGGATCCACCACGTCCGGCAAGGCCAAGAAGCAGCCCGCGGCCAAGAAGACACCGGCCGCGCGGCGCCCGGCGGGCAAGAAGCAGACCCGCAAGACCGCGCCCGCCAAGACGGCCCCAGCCGACGCCGCGCCCGCCAAGGCCGCTGCCAAGCCCGCCACCGCCAAGGCCGCGCCCGCCAAGGCCGCCGAGCCCACCCTGGTGGACCTCGTGCGCGGTCACCTCGCCGCGCAGTCCGAACCGCGCTCCGCGGCCGAGGTCGCCACCGACCTCGGCAAGGCGCACCCCGAGCGTGGCATCAAGACCACGGTCGTGCGCACCACGCTCGAGAACCTGGTGGCCAAGAACCGGGCCCAGCGCACCAAGCAGGGCACGTCGGTCTTCTACACGGCACCGGACGAGGCCGCCGCCCCCGAGGCCAAGGACAAGGACAAGGTCCAGCCCAAGTCCGAGGCCGGCCAGGGCGAGTGACGTCCCGCCGAGGGTGACACCTGCGGAATAGGGGGCGTCCGTCGAGCATTGGCTTCAGACATGACTGACACACCCTTCGACCCACGCGCCCTGCTCGCCGAAAGCCGGCTCGGTGTGCTCGCGACGATCAAGGCGGACGGCCGCCCCCAGCTCTCCCCCGTCACCCCCTTCTACGACCGCGGGGCCGATGTCATCCAGGTGTCGATGACCGAGGGGCGGGCCAAGACGGTGAACCTCCGCCGGGACCCGCGGGCCACCCTCGAAGTCACCAGGCCCGACGGCTGGGCCTGGGCCACGGCCGAGGGCACGGCGACCCTCACCGGCCCCGGCAGCGACCCGCACGGCCCCGAGGTCGAGGCCCTGGTGCGCTACTACCGCGCCGCCGCCGGGGAGCACCCCGACTGGGACGAGTACCGCGCGGTGATGGTCGCCGACCGCAGGGTGCTCATGACGATGGCGGTCACCCACGTATACGGCGGCAAGGTCCGCTGACCCAGCCCGTATGTGTGTACGGGTACGCGGTGCGAGACATGTACGGGTAGGCGTGTGAGACATGTACGGGTACGCGTACGGCGCATGCGGGGAGGGCCGGAGCCCGTGGGTTCAGCTGCCGGCCCTCCACCCGATGGTGACCTCGGGGTAGGCGGCGTCCGCGGTGTCGAGCGACGGTGACGTCGTGGTGCGGCCGCGCAGCCAGTGGTCGAAGAAGGCGCGCACGTAGTCACCCGTGACCGCGTGCGCGCGTCGCCCCTCGGCCGTGCCGAAGAACTTGGCGAAGCGCTCCGCGGTCCACACCTCGTCGAGCCTCAGCTCGACGCCGAGGGTCGCCAGGTCGTTGAAGCTGTAGTGCCGTGCGCCCGCCAGGACCATACGGCGCCCCCAGGCCGTGTGGTGGGTCATGAAGTCGGTCCACGTCGGCAGTTCCATGGGCTCGGTGAACAGCAGGAAGGGCTGCCGCAGGCCGCTGAGCACCGCGTCCGTCTGTAGCGCGCCGTCCAGACACACGCCCGCGGTGAACCGGGCATCGGTGCGCAGCGCCTCGGCGGCCGCGGAACCGCCGAGCGAGTGGCCGAACACTCCGGCACCACCACGCCGTACCGACCTCATGATGTCCGCGGGAAGCCGCGTCGCGCGCTTCCCCGTCAGTACGTCGAGCACGAAGCTGAGGTCCGCGGCACGCACGTCGGAGTACTTGCGGAGCACCGCCGGATCGCCGGTGCCGGGGTTCTGCGGGACGACCCGCCCGTCGGGGAACTCGGTCGGGCCGTCATAGGTGTGGTTCACGGCGACGACGACGTAGCCGTGGCTCGCGAGGTCCTGGGCGAAGGTCGTGCCGGTGGCCGCCGGGTCCTGGCGGCCCGGGCCGAAGAACACCACGGGCGCCGCACGCAGGCGGGGGTGCACCGGGGCGTCCCGCCAGGCGTCGGTGCGCACCCGGCCGAGGGAGCCCGGGGGCAGTTCGAAGCGCTGCTCGACGACCGGTTCGAGGCCGGGCGTGAGGTACGGGGCGCGCTCACCGCGGGGCGCGGCGGTCGCGTACCAGACCTGGACCATCAGTTCGCGCGGTGTCCTGGTGGGCGCGAACGGGTCGTCACGGCGGTCGTCGACGAGGTGGCAGGCCCGGGTGCCGACCGCGTACGGGCCCGTGGGCGCGGGCAGCGCCACGGGGGCTTTGGCGGGCGCGGCGGGGGCACCTGCGGGGGAAGCGGCGGCCGGTGCGGCCCCGGTCCCCGCGGTGACACCGGCGGCGACCGCCGTCGCCCCGACCACGGATGCGCGAAGTATGGAACGGCGCGGGAGCCTTCCCGACGGCTGGTCAGTCATGTGCTGTGCTCTCCTCGACGGCTCGGGCACGGGCGGGTCGCCCGGTGGGTCACCTGCCTCGTGACCCTATGCCGGTCCGTCAGGTCGCCGCGTGGGCAGGGCGGCTCGGGCGGCTCTCCCGCCCTCCCGGGTGGCGGTGGCGCCACACCCAGAACACCGTGCTCGCCACCAGGGCCCAGCCGCCGAGCACGAGGTAGGGGAAGAGGTGCTGGTGGCCGTTGAAGTACACGGCCGTGTGCTGGGCGTTGACCGAGGCTCCCGGAGGCAGCCAGCGGCCGATGTGTCCGAGCGCGGACGGCAGCAGCGGCCAGGACACGGCGCCGCCCGACGACGGGTTGCCAAGGAGCACCATCAGGCCCCATGTCGGGATCATCGACCAGCGCCCGACCAGGGTGTTGAACATGGTGAAGACCATGCCGGAGGTGAACAGGGTGAGGGCCAGGACGAGCCAGGACTGGACGAACGGCAGATCGAGGGCGCCCAGCCACCAGTCGACCACGGCCGCGATGGCGAAGGCCCCGAGGAGGGCGTAGGCGAGGGTGAACGCGATGCGCTCGGCGGGGTTGAGCCCGCGGGCGTGCACACTGAGCTGGATGGCGCCCACGAAGCCGATGATCACCGCGGCCAGTGAGATGTAGAAGATCGCCAGGCCCCGCGGGTCCCCGGGTTGCAGGGGGTTGAGGTCGGTGACGGTCACCGGGACCTTCAGGGTCCGGCCCACCTTCGCCGCGGTCTCGGCGAGCAGGTCGGCCACCGAGGCGCCGGAAGCGGCGGAGACGTCGAAGCGGATGCGTTCGCCCTCGCGGGCGTCGAGGATCGCGAAGACCTCCTGCTGCTCGACGGCCTCGCGTGCGGCGCCCACCGTGTCGTAGCGGTGGACCTCCACCGAGGCGTCGAGCGCCTTCTCCATGCCGGTCAGGAAGGCCTCGCCCCGCGTGCCGTGCCCCGCTCCGACGACCGCTGTGGGCACCTGGCGCGGGGTGGGGTTGGCCATGGCGTACGTATAGGAGCCCGCGAAGAGACCGGCGGCCGCGGCCAGGATGAACAGCAGCACGGTGGCCGGCAGGAACGGTGACTCCTTGAAGGCCGCCCAGCGCTGGGGCCAGCCGGGCTTCCGGCCGTGTTCTCCGTGCGGGGGTCGTTCTCCGTGCGGGGGCCGCGGGTGGGCCCCGCCGGACGACGCGCCGGGTGGCACATCCGGCGCCGCGCCGGACGAAGCGTCAGACGAGGGCGAACTTCCGGGAATATCAGACATAACGCAACGCTAGATCATCCCGGTGCGGGAACCGCCGGGGCAGGCGTCGGTGGCCAGGTGATTCTTCCCCGCGATTCCTCCGCCGCCACGGTGGATCCCTCCATGTGGCTGCGGGGCGCGGGCACGTTCCCCGAGGATGGACGGCGTCGGCAGTCGTCGTTCGGGCGTACGGCCCTGGGTGGGGGGATGAGCTGTGCCACAGCAGTTGACCATGCGGCTCGGTGACGGCACGGAGGAGGTCGCCGTGTTCGAGGTCGACGTCGACGGCGGTGTCGACACCGGCGCCACCGACCTCGATCTGGCGGCCGGTGGCGGGGTGGTCGCGCGGGCACGCGTGTCGCTGGAGGAGGCTCTCGGCCGGATCGAGCCGACGCTGGCCAAGGTCGCCGGCACCCTGCGCGAGCTGGGACCCGACTCCGCGGAGCTGGAGTTCGGTCTGAAGATGGGCGGTGAGACGGGTGTGATCATCGCCAAGGGGACGGCCGAAGTGAACTTCTCCGTCCGGCTGACGTGGAACCGCCCCTGACCCGATGGGAGCGCAGCGCGAGGGATTCGTCGTCAAGGTCCGCGACACGGCGACGGGTGCGCCGGTCGGCGTCGGTTTCGTCGTCGGTGACAAGGAGATCGTGACCTGCGCCCATGTGGTCAATGTGGCCATCGGGCGACAGAAGGGCTGCGTGGAGCGGCCTGCGGGCGACGCCCGGGTGCAGGTGGAGTTCGTGCTGCTCGGCGACGCGGAGGGAGCACCGCTGCGGCACTGCCGCATCGGCTCCTGGGACCCGCCGCCCGGCGACGGCGCCCTGGGCAGGGACGTGGCGGGGCTCGTGCTCGTCGGCGGTGACACGCTGCCCGTCAGCGCGGGCGCGGCCCGGCTCATCGACGCCCGCACGGGCCTGGTCGGCGACACCCGGGTCAAGGCCTTCGGCTACCCGGGCAATCCCCCCAGGAAGGCCAACGGTGCCTGGAGCACCTGTGTGCTGCGCGGCGCGGTCGGCGGTGGCCTCGTGCAGCTCGACGCGGAGAGCGAGTCCGCGCTGCGGGCCCAGCCGGGGTACAGCGGATCGCCCGTGATCATCACGGACCGGTGGGGTGACGCCGTCGTCGGCATGCTCGCTCTCGCCAGCCGTGAGGGCGCCGCCCATGACGCGTACGCCGTACCGCTGTCGGAGGTCTCCGCCGCCTGGCCCGAGGCCCTGGGGCGGGGTGTGCTGCCGCCGTGCCCCTACCGGGGGTTGCAGGCGTTCAGCGCCGAGGACGCGCTCGCGGGGGTGTTCGTCGGCCGGGAGCGCGAGGTGGAGCGGCTGCGGACGATGGTCAAGACCCAGCCGCTCGTGATGGTGACGGGGCCCTCGGGGGTGGGCAAGTCGTCCCTCGTGGCCGCGGGCCTGCAACCCCAGCTCGCGACGGAGGGGTGGGCGGTCGCCTCGTTCCGGCCCGGGATGTCCCCCTTCGACGCCGTGGCCCGCGCCCTCCTCGAACTGGAGCACCCGCGGCGGACCCCCAGCCTGGAGGAGCTGGAGCACCGGGCCCGCGCCCTGCGGGAGGAGGGTTTCTGGACGGTCGCCTCCCGGCTGCGGGTGCTCACGGGGCGCCGCCTCGCGCTGATCGCCGACCAGTTCGAGGAGGTCCTGAGCGGCAGCGCCGACCGGGCGCAGCAGCTGGAGTTCCTGGAGCGGCTGCTCCCGCCGGCGGACGTCGCACAGGACCCCGGGGTCCGCCTCGTCGCGACCCTGCGGGCGGACTTCCTGCCCGACCTGCTCGAACTGCCGGACATCGGGCCCCGCCTCCAGGACCGGCAGCTGAACGTGTCCCCGCTGGACGAGGCGGCCCTCATCCGGGTGATCGTCGAACCGGCGTCGGTGGCCGGGGTCACCTTCACGCCCGGGCTCGCCGAGGCCATTGCCGCCGAGGCGAGCAGGGCCGCGGGCAGCCTGCCGCTCCTGGAGTTCACCTTGACGGAGCTGTGGGCCCTCCAGCACGACCGGCGGCTCAGCTTCGACAGCTACCAAAGCCTCGGCGGTGTCTCGGGAGCGCTGAACCAGCACGCGGAGAAGGCCTACAGCCTGCTGGCGCAGCACCTGGACGAGCCCCGGATCCGCCGGGTCCTGCTGTCCATGGTCCGTGCCCGCGGCGGAGCCACCAGCGCCGTCCGTGTCACCGTCCACCGCGCGCACCTCGGCAAGGACTGGTACATCGCACAGCTCCTCGCCGATCCCGAACAGCGCCTCGTGGTCCTCGGCAGCGGCGGGCCCGACACCGCTGAGATCGCGCACGAGGCGCTGATCCGGGAGTGGGCGAGGCTCGCCGCCTGGGTGGAGGAGGACGCCGACTTCCAGCAGTGGCTCGCCGTGGTCGAGGAGCGCGCGACGGAGGCGGACCTGCTGTCCGCGACGCGCCTGGCGGAGGCCGACCGCTGGCTGGGCGAGCGCGCGGCCGACATCCCCGAAGCCGTCGTCCGCCTCATCGAGTTCAGCCGCGACGAGATCACCGCGCAGCAGCGTACGGAGCAGATGCTGAGCGCGTCCCAGGAGCTGACCGCTCAACTCCAGCAGCGTTCGGCCGAACTGGAGGCCTCGCAGCAGGCGCTACAGGCGTCCAACACCGAGCTGGAGCACAAGGCGGAGCTGCTCGCGCGGCAGAACCGCGACATCGAGATCAAGAACACCGAGATCGAGGAGGCCCGGCAGGTCCTTGAGGAACGCGCCGAGCAGCTGGTGGTCTCGATGCGCTACAAGTCCGAGTTCTTCGGGAACATGTCGTACGAGTTGCGTTCGCCCCTGAACTCGCTGCTGATCCTCGCCAAGCTCCTCGCCGACAACGCCGAGGGCAATCTGACGCCCCGGCAGGTGGAGTTCGCCGAGACGATCCACGGCGCGGGCTCGGACCTGCTCCAGCTCATCAGTGACATCCTCGATCTGTCGCGGGTCGAGGCGGGCAAGATGGACGTCAGCGCCACCCGGATCGCGCTCGTGCGACTCGTGGACTACGTGGAGGCCACCTTCCGGCCGCTGACCGAGGAGAAGGGGCTCGGCTTCTCCGTACGCCTGTCCTCGGAGCTGCCCGCCACGCTGCACACCGACGAGAGCCGGGTGTTGCAGGTGCTGCGCAACCTCCTGTCCAACGCGGTGAAGTTCACCGACAGCGGGGCGGTGCGGCTCTCCGTCCTGCCCGGCGGGGCCGATGTGCCCGACGCGATCCGGGAGCAGCTGCGGGAGGCCGGTTCGCTGCACTCCCCGCAGGACGGCCTGATCGCGTTCTCGGTGTCCGACAGCGGCATCGGCATCCCCGCCGACAAGATGCGGTCGATCTTCGAGGCGTTCCAGCAGCTGGACGGCACGACGAGCCGCAAGTACGGCGGTACGGGCCTCGGGCTCGCGATCAGCCGGGAGGTCGCGCGCGTGCTCGGCGGCGAGATCCACGCGGTGAGCGAACCAGGGCACGGCTCCACGTTCACGCTGTATCTGCCGCTGCACTCGCTCGATCAGCCGCCGCACGTGTCGGTGCCGTCGTTCGACGGTCCTTCGGAGTTCCTTCCCCCGCTGTCCGCGGCGCCCGCGGCGACGGCCCGCGCGGGGCGGACGCCGCCCCGCTTCGACGGGGAGAAGGTACTGATCGTCGACGACGACATCCGCACCGTCTTCGCCCTGACGGTGAGCCTGGAACAGCACGGCCTCACGGTGCTCTACGGGGAGAACGGTCAGGAGGGCCTCGAGATCCTCGGCAGGCACGAGGATGTCGCGATCGTCCTCATGGAGATCATGATTCCGGAGATGGACGGCTACGCGACCATGTCGGCGATCCGCGCGATGCCGCAGTACGCGCGGCTGCCCATCATCGCCCTGACCGCCAAGGCTCTGAAGGGCGACCGGGAGAAGGCGATGACCGCGGGAGCCTCGGACTACGTCACGAAACCGGTCGACCCCGACCATCTGCTGGCGCGGATCAAGTACTGGACCGGGATGCCGAAGGACACCTGACCCGGCGGCCACCCTAAAATCCGCGTAAAAACGTACCGTTATGCTGGGGTTTCTTGTACGTGAACAAGGGGGCCGAGCAAGTGCAGCGAGCAGTCGTGCGGGTGATGGTGGTGGACGACGAGAACCTGGTCCGGGAGGGGCTGCGGCGCATTTTGCAGACCTTCGACGGCGTCGAGGCGGTCGCCGGCTGCTCGGGGGCGGCGGCCGCGGACCAGGCTCTGCTGCACCGCCCCGACGTGGTGCTGCTCGACCTGCGGATGCCGGACCGGGACGGCCTGACGGTCCTCGCCGACCTGCGGGCGCTGCCCACGCCGCCCGCCGTCGCCCTCCTGACCACCTTCGACGCCGAGGAGCACCTGTCCGCCGCCCTGCGCGGCGGGGCGGCGGGCTTCCTGCTCAAGGACACTCCCCCGGCGCAACTGGATTACGCGATCAAGGAGTTGGCGCGGGGCGGCAGCGTGCTCGCGCCCCGCCTCGCCCGCACGGTCGTACGCCACTACGCGGGCACCGGCGCACCGGGCCCGGCGACGGCCGCGTCCCGAGCGGGCTCCCCCGCTCCCGAGCTGACCGGCCGTGAGCAGGACGTGCTCGAACTGCTCACCGCCGGCCTCTCCAACGCGGAGATCGGGCACCGCCTCTTCATCGGCACCACCACCGTCAAGGACCACGTCAGTGCCCTCCTGGTGAAACTGGGGGTCAGCAACCGCGTGCAGGCCGCCGTGCACGCCCACCGCCTCGGGCTTGTGCCTGCGGACCCGCTCGCCGGGGACGCCGCCGACCGATGAGGTTCGACCGCCGCACCGCCGAACGTGGCGTGGCACTGCTCGCCTGTGCCGAGCTCCTGACCGTCGCCGGGACCTTCGGTCCCCTCGGCCTCGCCGTCTGCTCGGTCGCTCTGCTCGCCCTACCCCTGCGCCGCCGCTTCCCGCTGAGCACCCTCGCGGCGACGCTGCCCGCCACCGTCACCGAATACCTGTGGCTCCCCGCCATGCTCGCCATGTTCGTGGTGGCCTGCCGGGCGTCGCACCGGGTGATCGCGGGCTGCGGGGCGCTGCTGTTCGTCGCCGCGCTCGTTCCGTGGCCGCCGGCCGCGCTCCTCGACCACTCACGGCCCGAGGTCCTCACCATGATCGAGGGCGCGGGGCTGCTGAGCCTCGGACCGATCGTCCTCGGCCGCCTCCTGGCCACGCGCGACGAGCTCAAGGACCGCCTGGCGGACCTGGCGGCCTCCCAGGACAGGGAGCGGCGTCTTGAGGCCCAGCGGGCGGTGGCACGGGAGCGATCCCGCCTGGCGCGCGACATGCACGACACCGTCTCGCACCACGTCGGCATCATCGCCGTGCAGTCCGGGGTGCTCAGCGCCACCGAGTCCGACGCGGAGCGACGGGCGGACATCGAGGTGGTGCGCGAGCACAGCGTGCGGGCCCTGGAGGAACTCCGGGACATGGTGGGCGTCCTGCGCGGCGCCGATCCCGCGGCGGCGGCCGCGGCAGGCCGGACCCGCCTCACCGACCTGCACGGGCTCACCGCCGAGAGCCTGCTCGACGTCAGCGTGCACATCGCCGTGGCGCCCGGGTCCGGCTGGGACCCCGCCCTGGAGGCGTGTGCCTTCCGCGTCGTGCAGGAAGCCCTCAACAACGTACGCAAGCACGCGCCCGGGGCACCGGTGCAGGTCTCCGTCCTCGCGCCGGAAGGGGAGCGCGCGCTCGTCGTCGAGGTCAGCAACGGGCCGCCGACCGCCGACCGGTCCGCGCCCGCCCTGCCCGCCGGGGGCCACGGCCTCGCCGGACTGCACGAACGCGTGGCCCTGGTGGGCGGCAGCGTCACCGCACGCCCGACCGCGGACGGCGGCTTCTCGGTACGGGCGGTGCTGCCGCGGTGAGGCCCGGTCCGGCGCCGGAGACGCCCGGGGCCCTCCACCCGGAGGGGGCCGGTGGACGGTTACGGGCAGGGGGGCGTCCCGGCCAGCATGGTTCCCGGCCACGACGCCAGGACCAGGCGGTGGCCGCCGCCGGCGAGCACATCCCGCCCGCCGTGACGACCGTGACGACGCCGCCCGTACCGACGGTGCGGCAGGGGGAGACCCAAGTGATGACGACACAGCAGCGCCACCCCGCGATCCGCCGTGCCTCGCTGGTGGGCGTGGCCGCACTCACCGCCAGTGCCCTGTTCGCGGGCGCCGCCCCGGCCCTGGCCGCCCACGCCGCCGAGTCCCGCGCCGCGAGGACGGTGGCCTCGGCCGCCGAGGGGATGCCCGAGCTGACCGCGGAGCAGCGGCGCTTCATCGAGGACGGCATGGGTCCCGAGGCGATGGCCGAGCTGACCCGCGCCATGAACGAGGGCGGCGCCGACGGCGAGATCCGACCGCGGGCCTTCCCGATCGCCGCCGTGGCCATCGGCGCCGCCGCCTGGTGCGCCAAGGGCGCCGTGGCGAGCATTCCCACCTCGGTGCTCAGCGACGTCGCCGACGGCAAGTTCTCCGGCAGGGGCACCTACGTCAAGAACGCCATCATCGGCTGCCTGGGCGGCGAGATCGGCGGTGTGGTCTGGAAGTTCCTGCCGGGCTGGGTCAAGAACAAGGCCGTCGCCATGGTGGCCGCGTTCATCATCAAGTACATCCGCTAGGCGTCGCACGCACATCGACATCCGGGGTCCGCGCTCTCATGGCTTATGTCTTCATCATCTGCTGCTTCGTCCTCCTCTCGGTGGTCACCCTGCTCGCCGCCCGCGTCGGCCGTCGCGGTCAGGTCTGCGACCGCAGCATCGGGTACGACGTACCGGACGAGGTCAAGCGCGACCCCGCGCTGCGGGCGAGGGCCAACCAGCTCGTCGCGCACTGGTGCACCGGCGCGGCGATCCTCAGCCTCGCGCCGCTGGTGCCGATCGTCAGGGTCCTGCTCGCCGACGGCGACCGGGCGATCGGCACCGCCGAGCTGCTCGTCGTCGCGGCGTACGGTCTGGTCGTGGTGGTCGTGGCCGGTTATCCGTTCGAGAAGATCAAGCACCTGGCGCGCTGAGCGCACGGCCGCCGCCTCCGGCCGACCGGATCCGTCCGGTCGGCCGGAGGCATGTCGGTCTTCCGGACGGCGCTTCCGTCGGCCGGAGGCCTTTCGGTCTCCCGTCGCGGCCGGAGCGGCCGAGGGCGTCGGCGGTGTCAGCGGTGTCGGCGGGCTGCGCGGGGCGGTGACATCGTCCAGTGCCTTCCCCACAGCCCGACCAGCTCATCTAAAGTTTCTTCGAGTAGTTGCCGCCATTGGTGATCTGAGAAGGATTCACGGACTATGCCGACTGAGACGACCGAGACGTTCGAGTTTCAGGTGGAGGCCCGCCAGCTTCTGCACTTGATGATTCACTCGATCTACTCGAACAAGGACGTCTTCCTCCGCGAGCTCATCTCCAATGCCTCCGACGCACTGGACAAGATCCGGCTCGCGGCCCTCCGCGACAGCTCCCTCGACGCGGACATCTCCGACCTGCACATCGACATCGAGGCCGACAGCGCGGCCCGCACGCTGACCGTGCGCGACAACGGCATCGGCATGTCGCGCGAGGAGGTGGTCCAGCTCATCGGGACCATCGCCAACTCCGGTACGGCGCAGTTCCTGAAGGAACTCAAGGAGGCCGAGGACGCCTCGTCGGCCGAAGGGCTCATCGGCCAGTTCGGCGTCGGGTTCTACGCGAGCTTCATGGTCGCCGACGAGGTCACGCTGGTGACCCGGCGCGCGGGCGAGAGCCAGGGCACCCGCTGGACCTCCACCGGCGAGGGCACGTACACCATCGAGACGGTCGACGACGCGCCGCAGGGCACCGCGGTCACCCTGCACCTCAAGCCGGAGGACGCCGAGGACCGGCTCTACGACTACGCCGCGCCCTGGAAGATCAGGGAGATCGTCAAGCGGTACTCGGACTTCATCACCTGGCCCGTCCGCATGGCCCCCGAGCCCCGCGCCGACGCGGACACCGACGGCACCGGCGAGGAGGGCACCACCGCCGAGGAGGCGGAGGCTCCCGCCGCCCCCGAGACCCTCAACTCGATGAAGGCGCTGTGGGCGCGGTCGCGCGACGAGGTGACCGACGAGGAGTACCACGAGCTGTACAAGCACATCAGCCACGACTGGCACGACCCCCTGGAGACCATCCGCCTCCAGGCCGAAGGCACCTTCGAGTACCAGGCGCTGCTCTTCCTGCCCTCCCACGCTCCGCACGACCTGTTCAACCAGGGCTACAAGCGCGGCGTACAGCTGTATGTGAAGCGGGTCTTCATCATGGAGGACTGCGACGCGCTGATGCCGTCCTACCTCCGCTTCGTCAAGGGCGTCGTGGACGCCCAGGACCTGTCGCTCAACGTGTCCCGCGAGATGCTCCAGCAGGACCGGCAGATCCAGCTGATGAACCGCCGCCTGGCGAAAAAGGTCCTGGCCACCGTCAAGGACCTGCGGACCAAGGACCCGGAGCGGTACGCCACCTTCTGGCGGGAGTTCGGCGCCGTCGTCAAGGAAGGTCTGATCGGCGACTACGAGAACCGCGACACACTCCTTGAGGTGTCGTCCTTCGCCACCACGCACGACGAGGACGCGCCCACCACGCTGCGCCAGTACGTGGAGCGCATGCCGGAGGGGCAGGAGCACATCTTCTACCTCACCGGTGAGTCGCGGCAGGCCCTGGAGAACTCTCCGCACATGGAGACGTTCCGGGCCAAGGGCATCGAGGTGCTGCTGCTCACCGACCCCGTCGACGAGGTGTGGGTGGACTCCGTGCCCGCGTACGACGGCAAGCAGCTGCGCTCCGTCGCCAAGGGCGAGGTGGACCTCGGCACGGAGGAGGAGAAGCAGGAGGCGGAGAAGGAGCGCAAGCAGCACCAGGAGCAGTTCGCGGACCTGTTGACCTGGATGACGGAGCACCTGAAGGAGAACGTCAAGGAGGTGCGCCTGTCCTCGCGCCTCACGGTGTCCCCCGCCTGCCTGGTCTCCGACACCCATGACGTGACGCCTGCCCTGGAGAGCATGTA
Organism: Streptomyces sp. NPDC017940; assembly: GCF_044328435.1. NCBI lineage: Bacteria > Bacillati > Actinomycetota > Actinomycetes > Kitasatosporales > Streptomycetaceae > Streptomyces > Streptomyces sp. NPDC017940. Next base: position 395,276 of record NZ_JBIRHJ010000005.1, read on the forward strand.
CCGCGCCATGGGCCAGTCCTTGCCGCACACCAAGCGCATCCTGGAACTCAACCCGTCGCACGCTCTGGTCGGCGGGCTCAACACGGCACGCGCCGAGCGCCCCGACGACGACGGCCTCGCGGAGACCGCCGAACTCCTCTACGACATGGCCCTGCTCGCCGAGGGCGGCACGCCGGGCGACCCCGCCCGGTTCGTGAAGCTCATGGCCGACCGCATCGAACGCACCTTGTGACCGGGTGACCTGCCCGGTGGAGCGGGTACGCGGTCCGCTCCTGCCACCGCGTACCGTCCCGGGCGACGAGGTGGACCGCATCCACCGGGCAGGTCAGCGGCAGCAGGGGGGGGCGAGTTCGGCCTCGAGGGCGTCGTACGCGGCGTCCTGGGTCGTGGGGCCCTCGCTGTTCGCGACCGTCACATGGGGGTCGAGTCCCGCGCCGAAGATCCCCCGGTAGGGCAGCGCGTCGGGCCAGCGCCGCGCGAGGTCCTTCTGGAGGGCCTTGACCGGATCGTGCGGCCACGGGTCCAGGTACAGCACGCCGGGATAGCGGCCGAACGCGCCGAGCGTGAGCGTGAAGGCGTCGTGGCCGCCGAACAGGTCGGTGAGCTCACGGTGGACGCCGTCGTCGATACGGCTCTCGTGCAGGAAGGGGTAGAGCACGGTCACATGGGCGGGAGACCCGGCACGGACCAGCGGGTCGGCCTCCGGGAGCCTGATGGTGAGCGCCGTGTCACCGGACACGTCCGGCCAGCCGTCCTCGTCCACGGTCAGCGTGTCCTTTGACATGTGGCTACTTTACGTAACCCCTTAGCCAGCACTTGCGCGGGCTCCGGCTCCCCCGCCCCACCGCCGGGCCCTGGCCCCCGTACCCCGAACGCCAGGTACCGGGCACCGGGTCCCCCGAAAGGAGCCCCCTTGGACGCCACGAGCACGGGTACTCGGGTGGCCGGGCCCCCGACCGACGGCCCGCGTACGACCCGAAGGAGCTCAGCACATGTCGATGAAGGTCTCCGACCACGTCCTTGAACGTCTGCGCGCGTGGGAGGTGGAGTACGTCTTCGCCTATCCCGGTGACGGCATCAACGGACTGCTCGCCGCGTGGGGCCGGGCCGACAACAAGCCGCGGTTCGTCCAGTCCCGGCACGAGGAGATGTCCGCCTTCGAGGCCGTGGGCTACGCCAAGTTCTCCGGGAAGGTCGGCGTGTGCGCGGCCACATCGGGCCCGGGGGCCATCCATCTCCTGAACGGCCTGTACGACGCGAAGCTCGACCACGTGCCGGTCGTCGCCATCGTCGGGCAGACCGCCCGCAGCGCCATGGGCGGCTCGTACCAGCAGGAGGTCGACCTGGTGAGCCTGTACAAGGACGTCGCGTCCGACTTCTGCGAGATGGTCACGGTCCCCGAGCAACTGCCGAACGTGCTCGACCGGGCCATGCGCACCGCCATGGCCCGCCGCACGGTGACGGCCGTGATCATCCCCGGTGATGTGCAGGAACTCGACTACTCCGCCCCCGAGCACGCGTTCAAGATGGTCCCGTCCAGCCTGGGCATGTCCCGGTACGCGCCGGTGCCGGCCGACCCCGACATCGAGCGCGCCGCCGACCTCCTCAACTCCGGTGAGAAGGTGGCCGTCCTCGTCGGGCAGGGGGCGCGCGGTGCCCGTGCGGAAGTCATGGAGCTCGCCGAGCTGCTCGGCGCGGGTGTGGCCAAGGCACTGCTCGGCAAGGACGTGCTCGACGACGACCTGCCCTATGTCACCGGGTCCATCGGCCTCCTCGGCACCCGGCCGTCGTACGAGCTGATGCGGGACTGCGACACCCTGCTGGTGGTCGGGTCCAGCTTCCCGTACACCCAGTTCCTGCCCGAGTTCGACCAGGCGCGTGCGGTGCAGATCGACATCGATCCGCACATGGTGGGGCTGCGCTACCCCTTCGAGATCAATCTGGTCGGCGACGCGCGCGAGACGCTGCGTCGGCTGCTGCCGCAGCTGCGTCCGGCCAAGGACGACAGCTGGCGCAGGACGATCGAGAAGAACACGGCCCGCTGGTGGCAGGTCATGGAGCGGCGTGCCGCCGTGGACGCCGACCCGGTCAACCCCGAGCACGTCGTCCACGCCCTGAACGACCTGCTCCCCGACGATGTGATCCTGGCCGCGGACTCCGGTTCGGCCGCCAACTGGTACGCGCGCCATCTGCGGTTGCGGGGTGCGATGCGCGGCTCGCTCTCCGGCACGCTCGCCACCATGGGGCCGGGTGTGCCGTACGTGATCGGCGCCAAGTTCGCGCACGGCGACCGTCCGGCCATCGCACTCGTCGGTGACGGCGCGATGCAGATGAACGGCATGGCCGAACTGATCACGGTGGCGAAGTACTGGAAGGAGTGGGCCGATCCGCGTCTGGTGGTGGCGGTCCTCAACAACCAGGACCTCAACCAGGTCACCTGGGAGATGCGCGCGATGTCGGGCGCCCCGCAGTTCCTGCCCTCGCAGGCGCTGCCGGACGTGGCCTACGCGGAGTTCGCGCGCTCGCTCGGCCTGGATGGCATGCGGGTGGAGACACCGGAGGCCGTCCGGGGCGCCTGGGAGGCGGCGCTGACCGCCGACCGGCCCTTCGTCCTCGACTTCCGCACCGACCCGGCCGTGCCGCCCATTCCCCCGCACGCCTCACTCGACCAGATCGAGGCCGCGGCGGCAGCCGTCCTCAAGGGCGACAGCGACCGCGCGGCCATGGTGCGCCAGGGCATCAAGGCCAAGGTCCAGGAGTTCCTTCCGGGGCACGGTCGGTGAACCCAGCGGGCCGCGGGCCCGATCCCGCGGGGCGGCCCCCGTGCGTGGCCGGTACGCGGGCGAGCGCGGAGGGGTCGCGCTCGCCCGCACCTCGTCGGTCGTGGCCACCTGGCACGGCGCGGGGTCGCCCCGCCGGGCGGCTTCCCGCGACGTACCAGCGCACGGCCAGGGTGACGGCGAGGCCGACCTCCACGAGGTCGCCGCCGTAGTACATGAGTTGGGCGCCGGTGCGCAGGTCGGCCGTGGTGAAGGCGGTGCCGGGCGGCGGGGTGGCGTACAGGCCCTTGGCGAGGACGGCGTGGGCGGCACCCGCGGCGAGCAGGGTCGCTCCGCGCAGGGCCGTTCCCCACCTGTGGCGCACGGGGTCGAGCTGACACACGGCGAAGGTGAACAGGAGACCGGCGGCCAGGGTGTGCACCTGCACCAACGCGTGCGTCACGGGCCTGTCGGCCGCGGCGAACAGCGGTGTGCGGTACAGCGCCCACAGGCCTCCGACGTCGAGGAGCGCCGCGAGCGGAGGGAACAGCAGCCATCGCGCGGGCCGTACGTGCAGCACCGTGAGCAGGGCTCTCCGCGCCCGGCCCGGCGGCAGGGCGCGCAGGGCCAGGGTCAGGGGGCGGGCGAGGACCAGCAGGAGGGGCGCGGCCATGGCGACGGTCAGATGCCGTGCGCTGTGCACGGTGAACGGCCCGCCCGGCAGGGCTCCGAGCACGGCCCACAGGATCGCCGCGCTCCCGGCGGCGAAGGACACGTCCCGCGGCCAGGGCCAGCGGTCCCCCCGGCGCCGCAGCCGGGACGCGGCCAGCAGATAGGCGGCGGCCACGAGGAGCACGGCCACGGTGACGACCGGGCCCGCCGTGCCCGCGCCGGCGGGCGCGGGATGGATGTGCGCCGACGTCACGGGGTCCGCCGCGGTCGCCCCCGGGTACGGCGGTGCGCCCGGAGTGCCAGGACGGTGCCGGTCGCGAGCAGGAGCGCTCCGGCCGCGTTCCATGCCAGGTCGTAGGGGGTGACGTCCACGCCGTAGCGGATCTGGTGCAGGCGGAGGAGCTTGTGGTCCACGAGGCCGTCGAAGAGCTGGAAGGCGCCGAGGCCCAGGAAGAACCCGGCCCACGCGTGCGCGGTGGACAGGGCGCGGCGGCGGCGCAGATCCGCGAGGAGGAAGAAGCCCGCGACGAGGCCGAGGAGTTCGGCGGTGTGCAACAGGCCGTCGGAGAGCAGGCTCACGTCGTTGCTGGAACGGTCGTAGAAGTGGTGCCAGTGCAGGATCTGGTGGAAGACGATCTCGTCGACCGCCGCCATTCCGGCCGCTCCGAGCAGTGCGCACACGAGCAGCGACCTGCGCGTCCGCGGTTGTGGCCGCACTGATTCACCGGGGTCGCGGGCGTCGCCCGACGGTGCGGACCGCGCCCGCCCTGCGGGTCGGCTCATGGTGGATGTGCCCTTCTACGGGGCTGTCGCGGTGGTTGCCGGGGGCCTCTCACGACGTCGGTGCGTCGGTGTCGCGTCGACATCGGGCATCGGCGTCGGCGTCGGCATCGGCGTCGTGAGGGCCTCCGGCTGTCGAGCGTCGACCGGTCAGTCGCTCAGCCGGGCACGCAGCAGCTTCTTGCCCAGGTCGGCGCCCTTGCGGCTGTCGGCTTGCGCCTTGCGGAACAGCTCGACGAGCTCGGTGTCCTTCTCGCGCTCCGCGTCCTGGATGTAGCTCTCCAGTCGCAGCACGTTGCTGAGGCACGACTCGACGTACCAGACCAGGTTGTAGTCCTTGTCCTGCGTACCGGTGACGTCACCGGTTTCGGCATGGGCTGCCATGACCATGTCCTCTCTGTCGCGGTTCTCGCCGAGGGCGTGCCCCGAGTACTCAGGGCGTGCCCCCGTCACTGAAGGGCGTGCCCCGAGTACCCGGCGCGACCCGAGGCACTCTCGCGCGGCCCGCACAATCCCCCGGGGGCCCGCCAGTCGGGCGATCGCCCTTCGGGCCTGGCCTGGAGACCGGCTGCGCTTCCGCGGGGACCTCCGAGCCGACAGCGCCGCGAACGGGCCTCGAACGGACCCCGGACGGAGCAACCTCAGACGGACGACTGCACCGGCACTTTGGCGGCTCCGGCCCGCGCCACCGAGACGATGGTCTCCCGCAGCTGTTCGACGTACAGCCGCATGTTCTTGTACGCGACGTCGGTGTCCGGGTAGCGGCACCCCAGTTGCAGGCCCGCGTGCAGCCGGTTGACCCATACGCACACCTGGTCGCCGTACGACACCCTGATCAGGCCGTACGCCTTCAGTTCGTCCCAGCGTTCGGATCCCACGATGCCGCGGGTGTCGACGTACGAGACGATCGAGCACGGATCCGGTGAGGTCGGACGGAAGTCCGCGCCGAGCAGGCGCAGGACGCGTGCGATGGGCATGCGGGCCAGTGGCCTGTTGGCGCGCAGGGCGGCGCGCACCATCTCCAGGACGCTCTGGAAGTCGGGCGACTGCGCCGTGGGGATCTCGACCGGCGCGCCGCCGACGTACCACCCCACGGAGTCCTGCCACTGCGATTTCGCCCGGGTGTGGAACGGCACGACCGTGCGGTAGACGGGCTGCCCGCCGATCTCGTGGACGATGAGGCTCGTCGCGGCCAGGATGCCGGTCATGCTGCCGCCGTAGGGGCGGCAGTAGGCCTCGAACGCCGCGGCGTCCTCGGCGTCCACGAGCCGTTCCTGCATGAGCTTCTGCGGAGGAAGCTTTCCGCCGGGCTCCAGGCCGAGGTCGACGGGGAACGGCGGCAGCCTGCCGTCGCATCGCCGGATGAATTCCCGCCAGCGGGAGATGATCGCGTGTGTGCCGTCGACCTGGTCGGCGCTCTCCCTCTCGATCTCGCAGAAGTCGATGTAACTGCTGATCGGGGCCTGCTCGACGACGCGGGCCTCGATGCCCGCCGCGTACAGCTCGTGGATCTCCGCGGGGATGCGCAGGATCGAGTACGAGTCGACGTTGCTGTGGTCGAAAGCCATGTACACGCTCGTGCAGTCGTCCCGGACGACCGCGGCGTAGATGAAGTTGGGCCAGGTCAACGCGTCCGCCGCGGCGTCGAAGCGGTCCTGGAGGTACCGCACGAGCGTTTCCGCGTCGGTGAAGTCGCCGATCACCTCGCGCCACAGGGCCACCGCGTCGGCTTCGAGGGTGAACCGGCGGATGTCCTCACCGGCCCAGCGGAAGCCGCTGCGCAGCGTCTCGTGGCGCAGGGTCCAGCTCCGCAGGGCCCCTTGCAGCACGTCGAGGTCGACGAGGCCGGGGATGTCGAACGAGGTTCCGAGCCACGTGGGCACGAACTGGCCGCTCTCGCGTACGGACCGGGCGGTCCTGATGTGCGACTCCTGCAAATACGCGGGTGGTCGGGGATCGTCGGGCAGGTCGGCCGCGGCCTCGACGGTCGCCGGGTGGAGTGTCCACTCGACGAGCAGGCCGGGCCGCACCTCGCAACGCTGGATGTCGGTCATGTGCACAGCGACGTCTCCGTTCGTCTTCCGGGGGCTCCCCTGATCAGCTCAACGAGCCTGGGCGGGGGCGAGCAACGCCACATGTGAACGGCAGGTACCTGCTGGTACCTCACCGCTCCCCCTCCGCACCGCGATATATGACGCATACATGTCAATTTTGCGGACGGTTTTCGCTCCGTGTCCGGCTGCGCACACCGTAGCGACTGGGGCGCGTGGCCGCTTCGGAACCGCCGTCCTCGCGCCGCCACCACCGAAGACGCCGATGGCCCGGCGCGCATGTCGCGCGCCGGGCCACGTGCCGTCGGGTGGTGGGGTCAGGTGGTGGGGAGGTGGTCGCGCACCGACGCGGCCGTCGTGCGGACCGCGGCGGCGGAATCGTGGGCCCGGTGACGGGTGGCGCGGCTCGCGTCGCGGGCGGCGTGCCGGGTGCGGTAGGCAAGGGAGGGCTTGCCGTGCGTGTCGGCCGCGGCGATGAGCAGGCCGCCGACGAGGGAGAGGTTCTTCATGAAGTGGATGCGCTGCGCGGCCCGCTTCTCCTCGTCCTCCTCCTTCCACCACGCGTGCCCGGCCAGCGTGGTCGGTACGAGGGAGCCCGCGAGGGCCAGCGCCGACAGGCGCGGAAAGCGCCCGATGGACAGCAGCAGCCCCGCTCCCACCTGCACCATCGCGTTGATCCGCACCAGCTCCGTGGGATCCTCGGGCAATCCGGGCACCCGTTTGGCCAGCGGCACCGCGACGGACTCGGCGGCGGGCGCGACATGCTCCGGTGCCCGCAGGTGGTTGACACCGCTGGTGACGAATACGGAGGCCAGCATCGGCCGGGCGAATTTCCTGAGAATCGGCATACGGGCCGTGTTCCCCCTGCTCCGCACCGAAACACGGCTCCGTAGGCCACACGGACGCCCGTTCGGGCGCGAGCCACCCCACCGGCTCAGCGCCGCCCGCCTTTCACGCCCCGCGGGCGGGCGTGTGGGTGCCTGACCGCGCGTCACGGTCAGGCACCGTCGCACAGCGGTCGCCCGGCGGACTAGCGGGCGTCCACCAGCACGCGGCCGTCGGCGGGCGTGCGGGACGCGGCGCCACCCGCGTAGGCGCGCTCGACCCGGGCCTGCTCGGCCGCGTTCGGCACCGCGTTCTTGCAGCTGGTGCCGGCGCTCGAACCCGACATCAGCTGGGAGCACGGTCCCGGCTTGGTGTCCGGCAGGCCCAGGTTGTGGCCGATCTCATGGGCGGCGATGCGGGTCTTGTCATGGCCCTGGGTGACCGCCTGGCTGCCGAGTTCGACCCTGGCCTGGCCGCCCGGGCGGACCGGGCCGATCGTGGCCTGCGGCCAGCCGCTGGTGGCCACGATCTGGATCTCGGCGCGGGTACCGGGAGCGGCCTCGACGAGTTTGACGTTGTCGACGTTGTTGTTCCACGAGGCGACACCGGCCGCGATCGCGGACTCCCAGCCGGCGGCCCGGCTGTCGTCGTAGCGGAGCGTCACGGCGGCGGAGGTCTTCTTCTCCACGGCCGACTGCGACGCGGACACGGCGTTCGCCGCAGGTGCCGCGGTCAGGGCGACGGCTACCGCGGTGCCGGCTATTCCCAGCCGTATGTAGTGCACCATTGCTGTCCCTTCACTTGTGGGGGGTCCCCGCTCCGTCCGGAGCGGGGAGTGCGGGGAGGGATGGGGCCTGCCGGGGCGGACGGCGGTGTCAGGGCTTGCGCGCCACCGCCCCGTACATGGCGATGTCCCGGTCGGCGGTCCGGCGCTGGGCCGCGCCGGGCCGCCACTTGTGGACCTGGGTGACGCCGGGCTCGACGAGTTCCAGGCCGTCGAAGAACGAGGTGGTGGTCGGCAGGTCGCGCAGGGCCATCGGCATGTTCTGCCGCGCGTACTCCTGCGCCACCCGTCCGACCTCCTCGGGGGCGAAGTCCGCGGTGCCGATGGTCATCGCGAGATGGCTGCCCGCGGGGAGCGGGTCGAGGAGGCGCTGGACGAGAAGCCGGTCGTCGGGCGGCAGGATGAAGTGCAGAACGCCGATGATCATCAGGCCCACGGGCTCGCCCACGTCGAGGAGCGCTGCGAACTCGGGGCTGTTCAGGATGGCGTCGGGGTCGTGCATGTCGGCGTCCACATAGGCGGTGGCGCCCTGGGGTGTGCTCTGCAACAACGCGCGGGCGTGGGTGAGGACGATGGGGTCGTTGTCGACGTACACCACGCGCGACTCCGGTGCCACCTCCTGCACCACCTCGTGCAGATTGGGGGCGGTGGGCAGACCGGTGCCGATGTCGAGGAACTGCCGGATCCCCCTCTCCTCGGCGAGGAAGCGCCCGGCACGGTGCATGAAGCGCCGGTTCTCCCGCATGTGCACGGGCAGCGAGGGCCAGTGCCTGCACATGGCGTCGCCCGCCTCGACGTCGACGAGGTAGTGGTCCTTGCCGCCCAGGATGTAGTCGTACACCCGCGCGGAGTGCGCCTTCGTCGTGTCGACCCGGTCCAGGGGGCTGGTCATCGCGTCGCTCCATTCCTCGCCGCCGACGGCTCACCGACCGCTGCCCCGTCGGCGGACGTGCCGGGCGGTGCGGTCGTGCCAGACGGTACAGCGATGGACCAGTGCCCGAACAGCTGCCCTACGGCCATGAGTTGTCGGGAGTTCGCCGGTCACCGGGGGTACGGGTCGTGACAGAACGGCCGGGACCGGGGTTTCCCCCGGGCCCGGCCGCCCCCCGTCGCTCGTGCCGGACGTCAGCAGCTCAGCTTGTCGCCCGGCGTGGTGCCGAGTATCTGCACGAACTGCTGGAAGCGGTTGATCCGGCTCTGCACCTGTGCCGGGTTGCCGCCGTTGCACTCCAGGGTGCCGTTGATGCTGCGGATCGACTCGCCGAACCCGTGGCCGTCGACGATCGCCTGGTGGCCCGTCACGGTGCCCGGGCCCTTCTGGGTGTTCCAGTACCAGAGGCCGGTCTGCCAGGCCACGGACGGATCCCGCTCGACCAGCCAGGGGTTGTTCAGGAGGTCGATGCCGAGCGCCTCACCGGCGGCCTTGTAGTTGAAGTTCCAACTCAGCTGGATCGGGCCGCGGCCGTAGTAGGCGGCGTTCCCGGCCGGGCAGCCGTACGGCTGGTTCTTGTCGCAGTAGTGCGGGTAGTTGGCCTGGTTCTGTTCCACGACGTGGACGAGTCCGCCCGTCTCGTGGCTGACGTTGGCGAGGAAGGCGGCGGCCTCGCGCTTGCGCACCTCCTCGGTGCCGGTCTTGGTGAAGCCCGGGTAGGCCTTCAGCGCGTCGACCAGACCCTCGTAGGTGTAGAAGGGCTGCCTGTTCGGGAACATCTGCTCGAACTGCGCCTTGCTCACCACGAAGCCCGAGGGGTCGGGGTTGCCGCTCCCGGTGCCGCACTCGCCCTTGTCGGCCCAGACGCCCCACTGCCCGGTGGAGCCGGGCGTCTCGCCCTTCGTCCACCACTTGGCCTGCCAGTTGTGGTTGCCGTGCGACACGGTGGCGTCCTTGGTGTAGACGGCACCGGAGTTCCAGGCCGTCGCGCAGGCCGGAGCCGCGGACTTGGGCGCGGCGGCGGGCGCGGCACCGGCGGGCGCCGCGGGGACGGCGGCGAAGAGCAGCGCCGCGACTCCCGCGAGCGCGGCTGACGAGAACAACGGCCGCAGGCGTCTGACACCTCGGCGCAGGCGCTGTGCACCGGAGCGCCTCGCCTCCGCGGCGGGAGGCGTGGACGCGTGGTGGACGTCGTGGCGTGGGGAGTACACCGGACGGGCGTGCTTGCGCTCGTTCACTCTCTTCACTCCTCGATGCGGCGGCGAGCCACTTGGGGCGAGTGGGATTGCGCGCAGTCAACCCTCTTGGTCTATACCAGTCAAGGGTGTAGACCAGTTTGCTGATTCTGGGTTCAACAGCCGCGCCGCGCACGCAGACTGAGAGGTCGCCCACGATCCGCCCCCCCCCGGCGATCCTGCCGCCCTGCGCCGGTGACGTACCGCGGAGCGACCGCCTCCGGTCACCTGGCATGATCGGGGACATGACGAAGCAGTTGATCGCGGCATGTGACGGAGCGTCCAAGGGCAACCCCGGCCCCGCGGCCTGGGCCTGGGTCCTTGCCGACACCGACGGCGTCCCCGTGCGCTGGGAGGCCGGACCGCTCGGCGTGGCCACGAACAACGTCGCCGAGCTCACCGCGCTCCACCAGCTCCTCGACGCCGTCGAGCCGGGCGTGCCGGTCCAGGTGCGCATGGACTCGCAGTACGCGATGAAGGCGGTCACCGAATGGCTGCCCGGGTGGAAGCGCAAGGGCTGGAAGACCGCCGCCGGCAAGCCCGTGGCCAACCGGGAGCTCGTCGAGGCCATTGACGAACGGCTCCAGGGCCGCAGCGTCGAATTCGTGTACGTCCCCGCCCACCAGGTCGACGGCGACCCCCTGAACGCGATCGCGGACCACGCCGCGAGCCAGGCCGCGCAGTCCCAGGAACCGGACGGCACGGCCCACGGCGCGAGCGACGTCCCCGAGGTGCCCGCGCAGTCGGCGACCGGGTCCGGCGCGCCGCGGCAGAGCCGCCCCGCCACCCGTTCCGGCCCGGCTCGCGCCCGGTCCGGTTCCCGGACGATCTCCGCGAAGTTCAAGGGCACGTGCGGCGGCTGCGGGCGCACCTACGCGGCCGGTACCAAGATCGCGAAGAACGCCCAGGGCTGGGGCCATCCGGAGTGCGCGAGCGCGTAGCCGAGCCGCAGGCGCTGTCCGTACGCAGCCACGCCGGCCCGGCGCTCCTTTCCGTGCGCGGTGAGGCCCTCAGTGGCTGAGCGCGGTGCGGTCGGAAGCGGGTCGTGCGGAGGGTGGGCTCACCGGTCGTCGGCGGGGCGGAACGCCGCGCGGTACTCGCCCGGCCTGCGGCCGGTGTGCCTGGTGAAGATGCCGCTGAACGTCCCGGCGTCGCGGTACCCGACGTCCGCGGCGATGCTCGCCACGGTCCTGTCGGTCGTCTCCAGCAGACGTCTGGCCCGCCGCACCCGCGCGCCCTGGAGATAGGCGAGCGGTGTCTCGCCCGCCTCGTCCCCGAAGCGGCGGAGCATGGTTCTCGTACTCACCCGGAACTCCCGGGCCAGGGCGGGCAGGTCGTAGCGGTCCCCCAGGTTCTGGTCGAGCCGGCGCTTGACGCCGAGTGAGAACCCCCGGCCCACCGCGGGCAGCAGCCGCGTGTCGACATAGGGTGCCTGGGTGGAGCGCGCGTCGTCCACCAGCGCGATGCGCGCGGTGCTGCGGGCGACGTCGGGGCCGTCGTGCTCACGGACCAGGCGCAGGGCGAAGTCGTACATCGCGCTGAACGCCGCCGTGGTCGTCACGCCGCCGTCGGTCACGACCAGGCTGTCGGCGCGCAGGCGCACATCGGTGTACCTGCGGGCGAACCGGTCCGCGAACAGCCAGGACGTCGTGGCCTCCCGTCCCCCGAGCAGCCCGGCCTCGGCCACGAGGAAGGCTCCCACACAGATCGACACGACGGCTGCCCCGGCGGCGGCCTGCGAGCGGATCACCGCACGTTCCTGCGCGAGGCCCGCGAGTGCCGCGTCCAGGTCCAGTGCGGGGGAGAGTTCGAAGCCCGGCACGATCAGCACGTCCGCCGGGCGGACCGCGCGGACGTCGACGCGGGAGCCGCCGGACGCGGCCACCCGTCGGCGGGGCGAGACGACCGACACCTCGTACGACGGCTGGGGGGAGCCCTGCGCCGCGGTCACGTGCGTGGCCATGGTAAGGAGGTCGGGCACGCCGAACACCTCCGACGCGAAGCAGCCGGGATGGGCGAGGACACTGACGCGCAACGGACTCATACGGCTCCCCCGCCCTGTGGAAGGCTGGCGATATTACCGCCCTACGTGGCGATGTCGACCCTCTTCGGAGGCACTGTCCGGACGTCATCCTCTCGGTCATGACCACCACACGAGAGCCGCGGGACCATCTGCCGGAAGAGCGGGACGACCGGGACGGCCGGGACAATCAGGACGACCGGGACGGCAGGGACGGCCGGGACGACCGGGACGATCCCTTGGACGACTTCGTACGGAGGGTCGTCGACATCGGCGGTGTCACCAAGACCGTGTACGTCGCCGGTTCGGGCCCCGCCGTCGTCCTCATGCCCGAGATGCCCGGGATCAGCCCCGACGTCGCGCGGTTCGGACGCTGGCTGCGCGGAGCGGGGCTCTGCGTCTATCTGCCGTCCCTCTTCGGTGTCGACGGCGCGTACCCCGGCGCCGACGCGGGTGAGCGGGTCGCCCGGCGTGCCTGCGTCAGCGCGGAGTTCCGGGCCTTCGCCGGGGGCGGCACGAGCCCCGTCGTCTCCTGGCTGCGCGGCCTCGCCCGGCTGGCGCACACCGAGTGCGGCGGGCCCGGCGTCGGCGCCGTCGGGCTCTGCTTCACCGGCAACTTCGCCCTGACCATGGCCCTTGAGCCCGCCGTCGTCGCTCCCGTGGTCAACCATCCCTCCCTCCCCCTCGACGACCCCGCCGGTCTGGAGATCGGCGCCGACGACGCCGCGGCCGTGGCCGGACGCGTTGAGCGCGACGGGCTGAAGGTGCTCGCCTACCGCTTCGAGAACGACACCTGGTGCACGGGGCGGCGGTTCGCGGCCTACCGGGCGCTGCTCGGCGACGCCTTCGACGGCCGCGTCCTGGCGGCCGGGACGGCGAACACCGACCCGCCGCCCTTCTTCCGCGACGTCGTCGGCTGCGCCCACAGCGTGGTCACGGCCCATCTCGTCGACCGGGAGGGACATCCCACCGTGCGGGCCCGCGACGAGATCATCGCCTTCCTGACCGAGCGCCTGGGAGTGGAGGCGCCGGGCTGAGCCCCTCCCCCTGCCCTTCCCCCTCCTCAACGAGCGACCCCTGAGGGCGGTTCCCGACCGGAAGATCCCGCGAGAGGAGCCCCGGACCCTTGCGTGATTGTCGCGAGCATGCCACTTTCCTTGCTCGGTACGTCCCCCACGTACCGCGGTACGTCCCACATCACGTCACCGTCAAAGGAGCCCCCCACATGAGACGCACTTTCTGTACGCGTCTGGGTCTTTCCGCCCTGCTCGTCACCGGATCCCTCGCCCTGGGCACCGCCCCCGCCGGGGCGCAGGCCGAACCGACGCCCGCCCCCTCCGCCGCCGATGCCCCCAACGCCCTCGACGCGCGGGTCGAGCGGCAGCTGGGCGACGACAGCGCGGGCACCTACCTCGACCGCAGAACCGGGAAGCTGGTCGTCACCGTCACCAGCGAGTCCGCCGCCGAGCGCGTCCGCGCCGCCGGGGCGACGCCCGAGCGGGTGTCGCGCAGCGCCGCCCAGCTCGCCGCCGCCATGGACACGCTGGAGTCCCGCGCGAAGATAACCGGCACGTCCTGGGGCGTCGACCCGCGCACCAACCAGATAGCCGTGCAGGCCGACCGGTCGGTGTCGGCCCGTGACCTCGCCCGGCTGCACCGCGTCGTCGACTCCCTCGACGGCGCGGCGCGCGTCAGCCGTGTGCCCGGCACCTTCAAGCGCGAGGTGGCGGGCGGCGACGCCATCTACGGCGGCGGTTCACGCTGCTCGGCCGCCTTCAACGTCTCCAAGGGCACCACCCGGTACTTCGTGACGGCCGGGCACTGCACCAACCTCAGCGCCAACTGGTCCGCCACCTCCGGCGGCGCGGCCGTCGGGGTGCGCGAGGGCACCAGCTTCCCCACCAACGACTACGGCATCGTCCGCTACACCAACGGCTCCTCGCCCGCGGGCAACGTCAACCTCTACAACGGCAGCTACCAGGAGATCTCCTCCGCCGCCAACGCCGTCGTGGGCCAGGCGATCAAGAAGAGCGGCTCCACCACCAAGGTGACGAGCGGCTCGGTGACCGCCGTCAACGTCACGGTCAACTACGGTGACGGGCCCGTCCACGGCATGGTCCGCACCACCGCCTGCTCCGCCGGTGGCGACAGCGGCGGCGCCCACTTCGCGGGCACGGTCGCCCTCGGCATCCACTCCGGCAGCTCGGGCTGCACGGGCACCAACGGCTCCGCGATCCACCAGCCGGTGCGCGAGGCCCTGACCGCGTACGGCGTGAACGTGTACTGACCCACCGGCCGGGAGGCCGCCGTGCCCTGACGGTACGGCGGCCTCCCGGCCGGACTCCGGGGCACGGCCCGGGAATCGGGGCGTCGCTACGGAGCCATCTCGTACGTACCGGACAGCGCCTCCACGCGCTCCCAGACACGTGCCGAGCGGGCGTCGTCGACAACCGGGCGGCGGACCGCTCCCAGGGCCCAGCTCTGCTGGTCGGCGGTGGCGGAGTCCTTGCCGTGCAGCTCGACGGCGTGCGCGGAGAAGTCCCGTACGAGGACGGCGAAGAGCTCGTCGAGCACGTCCGCGTCGAGGTCCGTCAGCCGGGCCTGCTCCAGGATCAGCTGGCCGTGCACGACGAGCGCGAACAGCTGGCCGACGGCGAGGAGCAGGTCCAGGTCGCGGCTCTGCTTCTCGTCGGGGGCGGCCGTGGTGACCAGCGTGCACAGCGCGTCGGCCTGTTCGCGGAAGCGCGCCACGTTGGGCACGTCGGCGTACGCGTCGAAGGCGGTGCGCCAGTCGTGGAAGCGGATGGCGCCGAGCCCGCGGGCCGGTCCCTGCCGGAAGAGGAAGTCGTCGTCGGCCGCGTCGAGGCGGGTGGGAACCGGCGCGTACTCGGCCGGGTTCAGGAGGTGGTTGCCCATGAACTTCAGGATCAGGGCGAGGTTGACGTGGACCGTGCCCTCCAGCTTGGGCAGGCCGCGGATCTCGGTGGCGGCCTGGGCGAAGTAGGTGTCCTTCTCGAAGCCCTTGGCCGCGATGACGTCCCACATCAGGTCGATGACCTTCTCGCCCTCCGTGGTCACCTTCATCTTCGTCATCGGGTTGAAGAGGAGGTAGCGGCGGTCGTCGGGGCCCGCCGAGCGGAAGTAGTCCACGGCGCGGTCGCTGAACAGCTTCATCCCGACGAGCCGCACATAGGCGTCGGTCAGCTCCCGGCGCACGTGCGGGAAGGCGGTGACGGGGCGGCCGTAGAGTATGCGGTTGTGGGCGTGGGTGACGGCCTCGTACATCGCGTGCTCGCAGATGCCGATCGAGGCGGTGCAGAGGTTGAACTTGCCGACGTTGACGGTGTTCAGGGCGGCGTCGAACGCGGCACGGCCGGTGTGCAGGACGTCCTCGGACCGGACCGGGTAGTTCTCCAGGCGGAACTCACTGACGTACTTCGACGAGTCGACGACGTTCTTGACCAGGTGGTACGACGCGTGGCGGCTGTCGGCGGCGAAGAAGACATAGCCGTCGGGGCCCTCGACGTCGGTGCGGCGGCCGAAGACGGAGACGAGCCCGGCGGCGTTGCCGTTGCCGATGTAGTACTTGGAGCCCGTGGCCAGGAAGCCGCCGTCGCCGTCGGGCTCGAGGAGCATGTCGGTGGAGTAGATGTCGGCGCCGTGACTCTTCTCGGAGAGGCCGAAGGCGAACACCTCCCCCTGTGCGAGGAGCTCGGCGGCGCGGGCGCGGGCGGCGGCGTTGTCGCTCTGCCACACCGGGCCGAGACCGAGGATCGTGACCTGCCAGGCGTACCAGTAGTCGAGCCCGTAGAAGCCGAAGATCTCGTTGAGGGCGGCGATGCGGGCGGTGTCCCAGCGCTTGTCCGCGCCGCCTTCGCCACCGGTCTCCGCGGACGGGGTGAGGAAGGTCGCGAACAGTCCCTCTTCGGCGGAGAACGCGAGGAAGTCCGCGAGCCAGGCACGCGAACGGTAGTCCTCGATCAGCTTGCGCTTGCCGCGCGCCTCGAACCAGTCCACGGTCGCGCGCAGCAGCCTGCGGGTCTCGGGGTCGAAGTGCGTCGGGTCGTAGGTGGTGGGGTTGAACAGCAACGGGTCGGCCATGGCGATTCGCCTTTCCGGCTCGGGTTCGGGAGGAAGGGAAGTAAGAAAAGAGAGGGAAGAGAGGGAAGAGAGGGGAGGAGAGCGGGGAAGCGAAGGGGAGGGCCGCTCACGGCCGGGCACGGCTTCGTCAGCGCTCGGGGCCAAGGCGCCGGAGGGTGGCGATCACGTCGTCGAGCCAGGCGAGCGTCATGCGCTCGTACGCGATGCCGCCGCGCAGTACGACGTGCTGGAGCTCCTGCCCGGCGTCCAGGGGTGCGGGAGCCTCGGGTCCCGAGAAGTCGCGCAGCTCACCGGCCAGGTAGTGCGCGAGCCGGTCGGCGTGCGTCCGGCGGTGGCGCTCGACCTCCTGGATCAGCGCGGCCGGATCGTCGAAGGCCGCCCCGCGGATCTTCACGGCCAGCTCGTGCCGGACGCTCTCGGGTTCGATCGGCTCGTGCAGCCACTGGGACAGCGCGGCTCTGCCGAGGGGCCCGACGGAGTACTCCTTCTTGTCGGGCCGGTCCTGCTGCACCACCGTGCGGGCGCCTATCAGGCCGTCGCTCTCCATGCGCTTGAGAACGCGGTAGATCTGCTGGTGGGTGGCGGCCCAGAAGTAGCCGATGGACCGGTCGAACCGCCGGGCCAGCTCGTAGCCGGAGCCCGGCTGCTCCAGCAGGGAGACGAGAATCGCGTGCTCAAGCGCCATACCCGAATCCTTCTATGCAACGAGTTGCATAGACAAGCGGCGCCGGGCAGGTGAGACGCGGCTCACCCGACAGCTCCCCCGCGTGCGCGGACCTCGCCTCGGGAGGGGCGGAACTCGTCCGGTGGGCGGCACGCCCGGTCGTGGCTCGAACCCGCCGGCCGGGCGTGGACGCGATGTGCCTCGCCTCCGCGGCTGCGCGCAGGCGAGGCACATGATGTGCGTCAGGCGGTGGGGCGTGGCCTGACGGTGGACGCCGGAGCGGTGGTGATCACTTGTTCTTGCACTTGTTGCCGGCCGCGGGGTTGAGCAGACCGATGACGTCGATGGTGTTGCCGCAGACGTTGAGACCGACGTTGACGGGGACCTGGACGGCGTTGCCGCTCAGGACTCCGGGAGAGTTCGCCACCTTGGCAACCGCACTCGCGCCACCCGGGCCGGGGGTGGCCACGGCCGCGCTGGTGCCGCCTGCGACGGTGACGGCCGCGAGGGCGGCTGCGGCGAGGATCGTGTGCTTACGCATGGGCTTGCCTCCAGAGGAGCAGAAGTCGACCGATGAGGGGAAGTCGTCCGTCCGAGCCTCACCGCGTGACCGCACCGGGGAAACAGCACATGATCTGTTTGGCCTACCGCTCCCCCTCGTACAGGTGGCCGCTCGGGCCGAAGAAGCTTTCGGCGGGGCCTGTCTGACGGGGCTTCAGCTCACTGCGCCGGGCGGTCAGCCGCTGGGGGCCGGGGCGATCCTCGCGAGGCGGCGCCGCACGTCCTCGCGGGCGCCGTTCTTGCCCGCGACCTGCGAACGCAGGGCCGCCAGCTCCGCGCCCAGGTCGTGCACCGTGCGCGGGTCGGTGACGCGGTGCCAGCAGTGGTGGGCGCGGTCGACGGCGGCTGCCACGTCGGGGTGTGCGGGGCTCTGGCCGGATGTCAGGCGCAGGACGGCGGACCGCATCCACAGCTGGCTCGCCCGAGCCGGGTCCTCGGCCTGGCGTGCCAGTTCGGCCTGCACCTCGATCCAGTGGACGGTCTGGGGCGAGGCCGGGCCGTGGGCGCGCAGCGCCTGCTGTTCGTGGGCCGCGGCCAGACCGGCCGCCTCGGTGTGCCGTCCGGCGGCCGCCGCGGCGAACACCTCGGTGTGCGGGTCACCTGCGGGCACCGGGGCCGTAGGGCCCGGCACGTACCCCGTGGTGTCGAGCGCCCGCGCGGGCCCGAGAACCAGGGCGGCGCTCGTGTCCACCTGCTGCAACGCCTCCTGGTGGAGCCGCTCGGGGGCGAGCCGCAGACCGCTGCGCAGGATCTGCGCCAGGGCGAGCGTGTAGGCGGGCTGTACGGTCCTGCGCGGTTTCGGCGGGGCGGCGACGAGTCCGTACGTGCGCGTGCCCCGGCCCGGGTCCAGGGGCGTGGTGTGCAGGTGCTGCCAGGTCTCGGCGTCGGCCACCAGGTCCGCGTACACGGTGGTCGTCCCCGGTCGGCGCTGCTGGAGTTCGTGCACGAACCAGGCCCAGGGCAGCGCGGTGTAGCGGACGGTCGCCGGAGTGGTCCTGGCGAGGGCGAGGTGGATGTGGTGCTGGCGGCGGTCTCTGTGCAACTGCCCGGAGAGGACGACGGTGAGCGGGCCGGGGGTGGCCGCCACACCTCTGACGCGGGTCAGTACCGTCTGCGGGTCCACGGGGTCGGCGAGTTCGACCAGGCTCGCCGCCGCGGTGCCCGTCCAGGCACCGGGCGCCACGGCGGCCAGCACGTTGGTCACGTTGCCCGTGTCCACCAGGCAGTTCCTGCCCGTGGGCGCGGCCGTCACCAGCAGCACGGTTCCCGGCGCCGCGTCCTCCCCTGTGATCTCCACAGCAGCACCGTAGCCGCTGATCACGGCTTTGCGGGAGTCAAGTGCTGCTGCCGACGCCGTACTCGGCGCCCCCCGCGTCCGCGCGCTCCCCGGAACGGCAGTTCAGCGGCGTACCGTGAAGCGGAATTCGCAGCCGTCGCCCGCGGGGCCGGGAGAGGTCAGGGTGAGGGCGCCGCCGTGGGCCGCGGCGACCTGGCGGGCGATGGCCAGGCCGAGGCCGGTGCCGGGGGCCTCGGAGCGCCCGCGCCAGAAGCGTTGGAAGACGCGGGCCTGGTCGTCGGCGGGGATGCCGGGGCCGTGATCGGTCACCACGACCGCCGCTTCGGGTCCGGTGGTCTCCACGCGGACGTGCACCGCGGTGCCTCCCGGCGCGTGCCGGACGGCGTTGTCGACGAGGTTGCCGATCGCCCGGCGCACGGTGGGCTCGTCGACCGGGCAGACGGCGGCCTGCGGCCCGGACACCGAGAGCCGGGTCCCCTTCGCCGCCGCGTGCACGTCGGTGTCCTCGACCACGGCGGTGACGACAGCCATCAGGTCGACCGGTCGCCGGTCGAGCGTGCGGGCCCGCCCGCGGGCGTCGACGAGGAGTTCGTCCATGACCGCTCGGAGCCGTACGGCCGCCGACCGGGAGCGCTCCAGGCCCTGCCGGTAGACGTCGAGGGTGGGCTCGGGGTGCGCGAGGAGCACCTCCGCGTTGGTCACCAGGACGGCCAGGGGCATGCGCAGTTCGTGGCTGGTCTCCTCGACGAGGCGTCGCTGGGTCTCGGCGGCCTGCTCCAGGCGGTCGAGCATCCCGTCGAAGCTCGCCGCGAGGGTGACGACCTCGGTCGGGCCGTGCCGCAGGGCGATGCGGCGGCCGAGGTCGGCGCCCTGGATGTCGTCGGCGACCGCGCGCACCCGGTCGATCGGCCGCACGGCACGGCCCGCCCACCACCAGGCGAGCCCGCCCGCGACGGGGGCGAGCGCGACGACGGTCCAGATCGCGGCGGCGGACCGGTGGGTGCCGGTGTCCGTCGTAGTGCCCGTGGCGGTGTCCGTCGCGGTGCCCGTGGCGGTGTCCGTGACCGTCCGTTCCACGGCCGGAGCACCCGTCGGCTCGTCCCTCGTCGTCTCGGTGTCGGTGGCGAGGACCACCCCGAACAGCAGCAGCGCCGGGGTGTAGCTGGCGAGGAATCCGAGCAGGGCGAGGCGCACGCGCAGCGAACCCCACCGCGGAGCGGTCCGCGCCCGCGCGCCCCACGGCGGCGCCCCACGGAAGGGCGCCACGCCCGACGTGCGCCTCATGGCCGCTCCTTGAGCTGGTAGCCGACGTTGGTGATCGTCACGATGAGGGGTGGCTCGCCGAGCTTCCTGCGGAGTCGGCTGAGGATGACCCGTACCGAGGCGGTAAAGGGGTTGGCGTGCGCGTCCCAGACGTGTTCGAGCAGGTCCTCGGCGGAGAGGACTGCTCCCGGGTGGTGCATGAAGTACCGCAGGAGCGAGAATTCCCGGGCGGTGAGCCGGAGTTCGGTGTCTCCGCGCCGGGCCGTGTGCGCCACGAGGTCGAGGGTCAGCTCACCGACGCGCAGCGTCGAGCCGTGCTCCTCGCCGCGTCGGCCGAGGGCCCGCACCCTGGCCACGAGTTCGGCGAAGTGGAACGGCTTGACCAGGTAGTCGTCGGCTCCGGCGTCGAGCCCGGCGACCCGGTCCGCCACGGCGTCGCGGGCGGTCAGCACCAGGGACCGGCGCGGCCTGCGCAGCTCCGGTTCCCGTGCGAGGCGGCGGATGAGCTCCAGGCCGTCGCCGTCGGGCAGCCCCAGGTCGAAACAGGCGACGTCGTACGTGGTGAGACGCAGGAGTTCCTCGGCGTGGGCGCAGGTGGGGGCGACGTCGACGGCGTAGGACTCGTTGCGCAGGCCGAGCGCGACGACGTCGGCGAGGTCGGGGTCGTCCTCGGTCAGCAGGATCCGCATGATCCCAGTCAACCCTCAGTCGGCGCGGGCCGCGACGGTCGTCCCGCGCGGACCCGTGACGCTCATGCGTCCCGCGCGGAACGTGACGCTCACCCCGGGCCCCGTGCCCGCCGGGTCGTCCGGGCGGTACCGGTCCTGGCCCGCGGGGACGAGGGCCAGGGAGAGCGGCTTGGTGGGGACTTCGGCCGCTGCGATGCCGCCGACGGCGTCCAGCGAGTACCAGCCGGTGATCGTCCGAGTCCGGGTCGTCAGGGTGACATAGGTGCGGATGTCTCCCCCGTGGAACAGGGTGGCGCCCAGTTCGAAGCCGCGCAGGGGGCCGAAGTCGCTTTCAAGGGCGGCGCGTTCCGTGCGGCCCTCGCGGCTCTTCCCGTCGAGCAGGTCCCGGACGCGCCGCTCGTTCGCCCGGAAGTCGGCGGCCGTGGCACCGGCGCTGCCGCCCGGTTCCTTTCCCGTACCCGCCTTCGGCTCGGGCTTCGGCGGGAAGAGTGCGGTGAGGGCGTCGGTGCCGGTGGCGGAGACCGTGATCCCGCCCCGGGCGGACCTCACGTCGAAGGAACCGCCGGAGCGCAGCTCGTACTTCCCGACGGCGGCGGCGGACCCGGGGTCGGGGGCCTTCGGCGCCCTGGGGGTGGGAAGCGGTCTCCCTGCGATCAGCGCGGGGCCCACCTTCTTCAGCAGGTCCTCGGCTGACATCTTGGGCTTGTTGGAGGTGATCGCGATCGCCCGCCGGTCCTCGGGGATCCACAGGACGACGGCGTCGTGCCCCACCTGGCCGCCGCCCCCGGAGCTGGCGAGGAACGGCTTGCCGTACACGGACGCGTCGAAAGCGACCCAGCCGGGTGTCTCCGCGCGGCCGTCCCCCAGGTCGTGCCCCGGCTTGCTGATGACCTTCACCGACTCGGCCGAGACCACTTTGGCGGTGAACAGCGCCCGGGCCCAGGCCGCCAGGTCACCGGCGGTCATCGCCAGGCTGCCGTTGCCCTCGAGCGCCCAGTGCGGGCCTGCGAAGTCGCCCCGTTCGCCGGTACGCCCGCCCTCCAGGTACCCGGTGGCCCGGGGCCCGGCCGGGGCCGGCTTCCCGTCCCAGAAGCCCCCCGCGACGCGTCCGCCCGGCAGCC
The DNA here is from genome assembly GCF_044328435.1 of Streptomyces sp. NPDC017940. NCBI lineage: Bacteria > Bacillati > Actinomycetota > Actinomycetes > Kitasatosporales > Streptomycetaceae > Streptomyces > Streptomyces sp. NPDC017940. The sequence goes on from NZ_JBIRHJ010000005.1 coordinate 417,029, forward strand.
GCAGCGTCTTCGACGCCGTGTGCTCGCGGTACGTCGTACCGGACACCTTCTCGATGATCAGCGCGAGCAGGGTGTACCCGGCGTTGGAGTACGCGTACCCGTTGCCCGGCCGGAACGCCACCTCCAGACGGCTGATCGCCTTCAGCGCCGCCTCGCGGCCCAGCGGTTCGTGGTCCTCGCCGTGCGATCCCTTCAGGCCACCGGTGTGCAACAGGAGCTGCCGCACCGTGACCTCGGCCACCGGTCCCGTCAGCCGCCCCGGCAGCAGGTCGCCCGCCCGGTCGTCGAGCCGCAGCCTGCCGTCGTCGACGAGGCCGAGGACGGTCGCGGCGGTGACGGCCTTGGTGACCGAACCGATGCTGAACACGGTGTCCGTGGTGTTCGGTGTCCTGGCGGCGTCGTCCGCCGAGCCGTACGCCGCCAGGCAGTCGACCCGCCCCCCGGTCGTCACCGCGATCGAGCCGCTGAACCCGGCCCGCTCCCACCGCTCGAACGCCGCGTCCATCCGGGGGTCGCACGTGGCCCGCGCACTGCCGCCGCCCGCTTGCGGTGCCGGTGCGTCGGCGCTCTTGGTACAGGAGGCCAGCGCGGCCACCGCCGCCATCGCGGCTGCCACCGCCAGGTACTTGTTGGTCATGTGCGGCACCGTACGAAGAGGGGTGCGAACCGGATGTGAACGAGCTTCCCCCTCTCGGGGCCCCGAGTTCCGCCGGGGGCGGGCGAGTTCGGTGCCGGAGGGACGCACGCCCCACCCCCCGGATGTTCTACATTGCTGTAGATTCTGATGCTCGGGGCTGTGCCCAGCGCGTCTCGGGCGCCGGACCACTGTGACAACTGCGATCAACGGAGACGGGTGTGACCGCGCGACTGCGTCCGGAGGACCGGGCCGACTTCGAGTGGGTGCTGACGCTGGCACTGGACGTCACGGACATCCGTACCGCCCTGGACCGGGGCCCGGTCGCCTCCCGCACGGCCGCCCTGCGGGCCCGGGCGCTGGCCGACGCCGACGCGATCGCCGCTCCGGCAGCCGAGGAGTACCGGGCCTATCTGCGGGCCCGTGCCGCCGTGCTGCCCGTGTCCGGGCCCTCGGCTCCGTCCCGCGGGGCGCCGAGTACCGGCCCGGTGGCCGAGTCCCTCCTCCCCGCTCTCGGGGTGCTCGCACCGGTCGTCTCCGCCGTCGCGGCCACCGTCTTCCTGCTGTTCGGGTACGGGATCCGGCTCGCCACACCCGAGAGCGGCATGGCGTCCGCCCTCGTCACCGCCGGGTGGACAAGCTCCCTGGTGACGGCGGTCAGCACCGGCGTCGGCCTCGGCGCGCTCCTGGTCACGGCGGCACGCCCGCACGCCTCGCGCCGTCCCGCCCACCGCCTCACCGTGCACCACCCGGAAGCCGAACAGGCCCGCGCCGCCTGGCACCAGGCACTCCTCGACCGCGGCCTCCTGCCCTACCTGCGCGGCCGTCTCACCGTCGCCCCGCCCTCGGCCGACTGACGCTCCGGGCGCCTCCCGGGTCAGCTGCTCCGGAGCCGCGGGCCCTCGTCACCGCCAGGCCTCGGCACCACCAAGGCTCCCGAGTCGGCTTCTCCCGAGCCGCAGGCTTTCCGCACCGGCAGGCCTCGGCACCACCAGCACATCCACCACGTACGCCTCCTCCACCGTCCCGTCCAGGAAGAGTTCCCCGAGCACCTCCCGCTCCTCTGCCAGGAACTCCGCCGTCCTCGCGGCGTCGAGGACGAGGAAGGGAGAGTGGCTGGTGATGTTGGCGAGGTGGGTGTCGAGCGGGACGGTGCGGTCCCACCGGAGTTTCCGGCGGGTGAACGGGAGGTCGCCGAGGCCCGCGGCGCGGCCTGCCCACCGGCCGCCCGCTCACAGACCCGGGTCCCGGTGGACGGGTTCGCCGTCGACGACGGTGAGCAGGACGGGGAGGTCCGGGAGTTCCGTGGCCGCGGTGGTGAGCGGGTTGTCGCCGAGGGCGGTCAGGTCGGCGCGGTGGCCGACGGCGATGCGGCCCGCCTCGTGCTCCTCGCCCGCCGCGTACGCGGCGTTGACGGTCATCCCCTGGAGGGCTTCCAGGGGAGTGAGCGCCTGCTGCGGGCCGTGCGGCGGGAGGGTGAGGTCACGGCTCGGCCGGCGGTGGCGGGCTCCCGCCATGACGCCGAGCGGCGGGTGGGGTGCGATGGGCCAGTCGGAGCCGAGGACGACGACGGCACCGGAGTCGTGCAGGTCGCGGCAGCGCCACGCGCGGGAGGCCCGCTCCTCGCCGAGGCGGCGCGACCAGTTGTCGGTGTGGTCGGCCCGGGTGAAGTCGCAGCAGTGGGTCGGCTGCATGGAGGCGACGACACCCAACTCGGCGAACCGGCGCAGGGTGTCGTCGGGGACGGTCTCGATGTGCTCGACCCGGTGCCGCACCGGCCTGCTGTCCTCGGCCCTGGCCCTCTGGACGGCGTCGAGGACGTGGCGTACGGCCGCGTCCCCGATGGCGTGGGTGGCGGAGGGCACCCCGGCGCGGTGGAGTTCACCGATGACGCGGGTGTACTCCTTCGGGTCGGGCCAGAAGGCGTGCCGGGACTCACCGTGGCAGTCCGGGTGTTCGAGCCACGCCGTGCCGTTGTCGATGGTGCCGTCCATGAAGATCTTCACGCCACGGGTCTCCCACAGCCTGCCGCCCGTGCCCTGTTGCCCAATGAGCGCGCGCACGCCGTCCACGCCGGTGCCGGGCTGGCACCAGGGGGCCACCCGCAGCCGCAGGGACAGTCGCCCGGTGTCGTCCAGCTCCCCGTAGAAGGCGAGGCTGTCGCCGTTCGCGTCCATGACGTGGCCGCCGGTGAGGCCCGAGGCGGCCATGGCACGCAGTGCGGCGGCGAGGCGCTCGCGGCGCTCCTCGCGGGTGGGCTGCGGGGCGGCGCGCTCCACGAGCGCGCAGGCGGCGTCCTCAAGGAGCAGGCCGGTGGGGCGGCCGCGGGCGTCGCACACCACCTCGGCGGTGGCCTGGTCGAAGGTGCGCGGCCCGGTGACTCCGGCCAGTTCGAGGGCGCGGCGGCTCGCCAGCATGGAGTGCGCGTCGAAGAGCAGCAGCAGGGCGGGCACGCCGTCGAGGACGGCGTCGAAGGGGGCGGTCTCGATGGGGCCCCCGGCGAAGACGTTGGGGTCGAGGCCCCACCCCTGGAGCCAGGCGCCGGGAGCGAGGTCGCGCACCGCGCGGGCGAGTGCCGAGCGCACCTGCTCCACGTCGGCGCAGGCCGTCAGGTCGAGGCCGTGTGTCAGCTCGGCGCCGGACACGGGGTGGATGTGGCCGTCGACCAGGCCCGGGGTCACCACCGCACCGCCCAGGTCGAGCACCGTGGTCGACGTGTCCGCGAGCGCGCGGACCTCCGCGTCGTCGCCGAGAGCGGTGATGCGTCCGTCGGCAGCAGCGAGGGCGGTGTGGGGCAGCAGCTCGCCGGTGACCGGGTCGAGCAGGCGGGCCGAGAGGAGGACGAGGGAGGTGCGCACGGGGGCTCCTTTGGGCGGCTCGGTGCGGGGTGGGTGCCGAGATGGGGCGGTTCGACGGGGCGGGGCGGTGTCGGGGCCCCGGGGCCGTGGGGTCAGTCGTCGACCGTTGGTCGGCCGACGCGCTCGGGGGGCTTTCAGCCGGTGCGGCTCCCGGACGGCGACCGCTCCTCGGCCAGGACAGTGGCCGGGGCGGCGTCCAACGTACCGGCGGCGAGCCCCAGTTCGCGCTCCGCCGTGGCGACGGGCAACCGCCGCACCGCCGGCGGGTCCTCCTCCCTGGCGGTGCCGTTGACGAGCATGCCGAGTCCGTCGATGACGACGAGGATCTGTACGGCCGTCACCAACGGGTCGCCGGTGCGGAACTCACCGGCGTCGACGCCGTCGCGGATGAGCGCTTCGAGGCGGTCGCGCCAGGCGTTCTCCTGGATGCCGACGCGTTCGCGCAGAGCGGGGCGGTAGCGGCTGAGGTGCCGCGCGTTGAGCCACAGGCGGCTGATGTCGTCGTACGCCTCCCCCGTCGCGCGGGCGAAGAACCGCGCCAGATGCCGGGTGGGCGAGGCGCCGGACCGGTCGGCCGGGAGGAGTTCGTCGAGTTCGGAGGCGACGGCGTCGCCGTAGGCCTCGGCCACGAGGTCGTCGGCGGCGGGGAAGTAGTGGCTGATGAGCCCCGGGCGGACGCCGAGCTCGTCGGCGACGCGTCGCAGGGTGATGCACTCAAGCCCCTCGGTCAGCGCGACGGAAGCGGCAGCGGCAACGATTTCCGCACGTCTGGTGGCCGGAGATTTACGGATTCGCTTGTTCGGAGCGCTTGACGGCATGGAATCAATGCTATTGAGTGTGCGACCAATAAGCAAGCAGGTGGCTTACGAGCATCCGGAGGGGCCGCATGGCGTCCACGATTCCCGATCCGCACCAGGGCACCTGCACCGACGGCCGGGGAGCCCCGGCCACAGGACGGGCGGGGCGCGTCGAGGCCCACGGCATCGACCACATCCCCGAACAGGAACGCCACGGCCACCCGCGGCAGTTGTTCGCCGTCTGGGCGGCGGCGAACGTGAACTATCTGAACCTCGTGGTCGGCGGCACCCTCGTCCTCATGGGCCTGACCCTGGCGCAGGCCTTCGCGGTGATCGTGGCGGGCAACCTGTTCTGGATCCTCACGGGCCTGCTGGCCGTGCCCGGCCCCGCGGCGGGCGCACCCAGCGAAGTGATCACCCGCGCGATCTACGGAATCCGCGGCAACCGCGTGAACAACGCGGTCGTCGGCTGGATGATCTCCGTCTGCTACTTCGCCCTGAACCTGGCCGCTGCCGCGACCGCCGCCTTCTCCCTCGTCGAGAAGGCCGGTCTCTCCGCGAGCACCGGCGTCAAGGTCGTCGTCGTACTGGTCATCGCCGCGCTCACCCTCACCATCGGCGTCTACGGCCACGGCATGATCATGAAGTTGTATCTGCCGATCACTCTGACCCTCACCGCCGTGTTCGCCGTCGTCGCGTTCGGCGTGCTGCGGCACACCGACTTCGCGTACGCGCCCGCCACCGCGCCGACCGGCGCCGAGCTGTGGACGGTGCTCCTGGCCGGAGTCACCCTCATGGGTGCCGGGCCGCTCTCGTACACCACCAGCGCGGACTTCGCCCGCTACCTGCCGCACACCGCGTCCCCGCGGGCGGTCATGGGCTGGACGGCGCTCGGCGGCTTCGTGCCCAGTGTCGTGGTGGGCGCACTGGGGGCCTGCGCCGCGACCGCGGTCGACATGACGGACCCGCAGTCGGGGCTCCAAGGGATCCTGCCGGGCTGGTTCGGACCGGTCTTCCTGCTCGGCCTGGTCCTCGGCACCGTCGCCCTCAACGCCCTGACCGCCTACAGCGCGGGGCTCGCCCTCCAGGCCGTGGGCATCCGCGTCCGCCGTTCCCTGAGCGTGCTCGCCGACGGGACCGCGGCCGTCTCCCTGACTCTGTACGGGCTCCTCGTCTCCGACTTCCTCGACACCGTGAGCAACGTCCTGAGCCTCACGGTCGTCCTGCTCGGCCCCGCCACGGCCGTGTACGCCACGGACATCCTGCTGCGCCGCAACCGCTACGACGGGCCCGCCCTGGTGGACGAGACACCCGGCGGGCCCTGCTGGTACACCGCCGGTGTCAACATGGCGGGCGCGCTCGCCCTCACCGGCGGTGTCACCGTCTCCGCCCTGTGCGTCGACACCCTCTACACCGGGCCGATCGCCCACGCCCTGGGCGGCACCGACCTCGCCCTGCCCGCCGGCATCGTCGTCTCATCGGGCCTCTACGCCCTTCTGACGCGCGCGGCGGGCGGGCTTCGGCGGCTCTAGGACAGCGGCGCGAACCGCTCCCACACCCGGTGCTCCCCGAGCATCCCGGTGACCTGGTCCAGGGCCTCGGTCGCGGCGGCGGTGACCACCACGCCGGGGTCGTCCACGGGCACACCGGCGGCGGCGAGGGCGGCCTCGGCGTCGCCCCAGCCGCCGATCGCCTTGCCGTGCCGGTAGGCCTCACCGATCATCAGGAGCACCCGCGGGTCCACCACGCCCGTCGCGTCCGGCTCCCCCGCCTTGGCGTCCCTGGCTCCGTACGCGTCACTGCCCGGGCCGGGCGCGCCCGCCAGGAGCACGGCGTCGAACTCGACCGAGCGCGCGGTCGTGTAGCTCCGCTGCACGGTGACCGGGTCGCCGCCCTCGTCGAGCTTGCCGCCCGTGGGGGCGACCACGAGCGGCACGAGGCCCGCCGCCGACAGGGCGTCACGAGCGGCCCGCACGCCGTCCAGGTCGCCGACGCCGTCGGTGACGATGGCGACCACACGGCCCTCCGTCGGCCAGACCCGGCCCAGCTGGGAGAGCGCGGGACTGGTACCGACGGACTCGATCGCCACCGTGGGTTCCGGAGCGGGCAGGCCGAGGCCGGCCGCGACCGGGCGGCACAGCTCCGGGTCGATGTTGGCCAGGATCTGAAGGCCCCGTTCCTTGATGGCCTGCTCGTAGCACTTGCCCAGCTCGAAGGTGTAGGCGGCGATGATGTGCTCGCGCTCCACCGCGCTCATGCTCTGCCAGAAGAGCCGCGGCTGGCTGAAGTGGTCGGAGAAGGACTCGGGGGCCTTGCGGACCTTCGTGGCCTCGGGCACCGTCACCGGCGTCTCGATGTAGGCGCCCGTGTCCGCGCCGGCGAGGAACGGGCAGCCGCCGTCGAGGGAGTTGGGGCGGTAGGGGGCGACGCCCGAGTGCACGGCCGTCTGGTGCATGCCGTCACGCAGCATGTCGTTCACGGGCGCGTGCGGGCGGTTGATCGGGAGCTGGCCGAAGTTCGGGCCGCCGAGCCTGCTGATCTGGGTGTCCAGATAGGAGAAGAGGCGTCCGGCGAGGAGCGGGTCGTCGGTGACGTCGATGCCGGGGACGAGGTGGCCCGGGTGGAACGCGACCTGCTCGGTCTCGGCGAAGTAGTTGGTGGGGTTGGCGTTCAGCGTCATCAGCCCGATGGGCTGCACCGGTGCCAGCTCCTCCGGGACGATGTTGGTGGGGTCGAGCAGGTCGATGCCCTCGAAGGTCTGCTCGGGGTTGTCGGGGAACGTCTGGATGCCGAGCTCCCACTGCGGGTAGGCACCGGACTCGATGGCGTCGGCCAGGTCGCGCCGGTGGAAGTCGGGGTCGATGCCGTTGACGAGCTGCGCCTCCTCCCACACCAGCGAGTGGACGCCGAGCTTCGGCTTCCAGTGGAACTTCACCAGGGTGGTGGCTCCCTCGGCGTTCACCAGGCGGAAGGTGTGGACGCCGAAGCCCTCCATCATGCGGTACGAGCGGGGGATGCCCCGGTCGGACATGTTCCACAGGGTGTGGTGGGTGGCCTCGCTGTGCAGCGTGACGAAGTCCCAGAAGGTGTCGTGGGCGCTCTGCGCCTGCGGGATCTCCCGGTCCGGGTGCGGCTTCCCGGCGTGGATGATGTCCGGGAACTTGATCGAGTCCTGGATGAAGAAGACCGGGATGTTGTTGCCCACCAGGTCGAAGGTGCCTTCGCCGGTGTAGAACTTCGTCGCGAAACCACGGGTGTCACGCACCGTGTCGGACGAACCGCGGGAACCGAGGACCGTGGAGAAGCGGACGAAGACCGGGGTCTCCACGTCCTTGGCGAGGAAGGCCGCCTTGCTCACGGAGGCGGCGGTGCCATAGCCCTGGAAGATTCCGTGGGCGGCCGCGCCCCGGGCGTGGACGACGCGCTCCGGGATCCGTTCGTGGTCGAAGTGGGTGATCTTCTCCCGCAGGTGGTGGTCCTGGAGCAGCACGGGGCCCCGCGGCCCGGCCTTCAGGGAGTGGTCCGTCTCGTAGAGGCGGTTGCCCTGGGCGGTCGTCAGGCGTTCCCCGCCCTGTGCCCGGACGTGCTCGTCGGCGCCGGTGGGGCGACCCGTGGGGCTCACCGGTGCGGGGGCGCGCTGGTCGGGCTTCGGCGGCAGGGGTTCCCTCGGCTCGACCGGTTCGGCGAAGGGTGCCGGTTCCGGTCCGGGCCTGCCGGGGATGTCGGGTGGTGCCTGCCTCCCGGCCAAGGCGTCCGTGGCCTTCTGCGCCACCTTCTCGATCGGGTTCTTCTCGCTCATCACTTTCCCAACGGTCGAGTGTGGCGTGGGGCCGCGGCCCCCGCCTCTGCGTCGCATGAGTACCCGAACATCTGTCGGTAAACCTGGGGAACACCTGGTGGGAGTAAAAGCTGTCCCAGGACGACGAGGACGACCGCCCACGGTGCGGTTCCGCCTGTTTGCCCGGACAGTGGAAGGGCACGCGTCCGCACAAGCACGCAGGCGCTGCACAGCACACGGCACAGCACACAGCTGTACAGCACACAGACGCTGGAGCCGAATGGCGCCGAATTCCCTCCGGTGGGATATCTGGATGAACTCGGGAGGCGTACATGACCGGCTATCTTTCGACCGGAGGCGGGTACACCAGTCCTATGAACACCATGGAAATCGCAGCCTCGTCAGGGACGCATCTGCTGATGTGGATTGCCGGTCTCGCTGTGGTCGGCGTTCTTCTCGGTGCATTCTTCTGGGGCCGCCGCGCGCAGGCCAGGGAAACCAGTAAGCCGCGACCGGAGGACCAGCCCCACATGCCGGAGGGCGGTCCCGTGCGGGAAGAGCGGGAGTATCGCGACCCGGACGAGATGCCGCAGGACGGCCGTCGCCGCCTGCCGCACGAACTCCACGGGGGGTACGGCAGTTCCCGTACGCACCCCAGCCCCTCGCAGGACCCCGACGACCACAAGAAGGGCCGCGGCGGCAGTTTCGGGAGCGGCGGCCTCGGATGACGGAGGACGGAGCCCGATGACCGAGTACGAACGTTCGCGCACCATGCCCGCGCAGCCCGAGCACGTCTTCGACCAGGCCGCCAACGTCGACCAGCTGGAGACCTGGCTGCCGGAGGCCCTGCACGTGCGGCCCGGCGACCTGCCCGCGGTCACGGTGCACGAGGACCGGACCGACGAGGACCTGTCCGCCGTGCTGCGCGCCCGACCCGAGCAGATGCGGCTCGAATGGGGCACCCGCGACCAGGGCAACTACACCGGCTGGCTCCAGGTCGCGGGGACGGACGGCGGCGTCAGCGAGGTGACCGTGCACCTGTCGTTCTTCGACGACAGCCACGACCCGGGCGAGAAGGCCGTGCACGACGCCCTGGACACGAGTCTCCAGCGCCTCGAGGAGCAGGTGCGGCTACGCGTCGACAACGCGGCCGGCTGAAGCACCGGCCGCGGGGCTCCGTCGGCTGCGCGTCGACAGCGCGGCCGGCCGAGCACCGGCCGCGGGGCCCAGCACACCGGTCCGGTGTGCTGGGCTCCATTCCGGGTACTGGGCACCACCACGTGCGTCACACACCGGCACACGCACCGATCCGCGCCCCAGGGGGTCCGCTTGCGCCTCTATCACAGCCGCCCCACCGAGCCGGGATATCTGCGCAAGCGGCACGGGCGCGGCTTCCGCTACTTCGACCCGCACGGCCGTCCCCTGCGCGACCCCGACGAGCTGGAGCGCGTCAGGGCGCTGGTGATCCCGCCCGCCTGGCAGGAGGTCTGGATCTGCCGCAGGGCGAACGGCCATCTCCAGGCCGTCGGCACCGACGACGCGGGCCGCCGCCAGTACCTGTACCACCCGCAGTTCCGCGCCGAGCAGGAGCAGGCCAAGCACGAGCACGTCCTGGACGTGGCGGAACGCCTGCCCCAGGTGCGCACGGCGGTGGAGGCCCACCTGGGTGAGCGCGGACTCACCAGGCAACGGGTGCTCGCGACCGCCGTCCGCCTCCTGGACCTGGGGTTCTTCCGGGTCGGCAGCGACCGCTACGCCGATCTCAACAACACCTACGGCCTCACCACCCTGCTGCGTGAGCACACCCGCTGCCAGGGCGACGAGGTGGTGTTCTCCTATCCCGCCAAAGGCGGCATCGACCGGGTCCAGGCGACCGTCGACGCCCCGACGTGCCGCAACATCACCGCGCTTCTGCGGCGCCGCAACGAGGGCGACCGGCTGTTCGCCTACTGGGAGCGCAGGGAGTGGCACGAGCTGGGCAGCGCGGACGTCAACGCCTATCTGCAAGAGCTCGCCGGACTCCGGATCACCGCCAAGGACTTCCGTACCTGGCACGCCACGGTCATGGCCGCCGTGGCACTCGCCGTGTCGCAGGGCGCCGGGCACAGCAAGACGTCCCGGCGCCGCGCCGTCGGCCGCGCGGTCCGCGAGGTCGCCTCCTACCTCGGCAACACTCCCCCGGTCTGCCGCGCCTCGTACATCAACCCCAAGGTCATCGAGCTGTACGACGAGGGCGTCACCGTGGCGGCGGTCCTGCCGCGCCTCGGCACCGAGGGAACGTATGGCACCCCGGCGACGCAGGGGCCCGCCGAGGAGGCGGTTCTGCACATGCTGCGTACGGGGCGGGCGCCGACGGAGTAGGTGGACTGCCCGACCGCGCCGTCCGGGCCGTCCCCGCGGCCTACTTGCCGATCGGTGAGATCGCGATGCAACCCGCGACGACATTCTCGCCGGAGGCCTCCTTGATGACCTTGCCCTTGTGGATCACCTTGCAGGTGAGGTCGGCGCCGGTGGGGTCCGTCGAGATCGGGACGACGGTGGGCGGCATGATGCCGCGCAGCGTCACCGTCTTCTTCCACGGCAGCTTCGGGTCGGTCTCCCGCTCCAGCTTCGGCTCGGTCGCGGACCCCTCGCCGGCGGAGAACTCGATCTCGTCGACATTCTTGCCGGAGACCTCGTAGGTCACCTCGTACTTCTCGTTGACGGCCTTGTCGACCGCGTCGACAGCCTTCTTCTCGGCCTCGGAGCACGCGCCGAGGGTCAGCGCGAGTCCGGCGGCGGCGAGGGTGCACACGGCGGTGCGGATGCGTCTGTTCATGGCGGCAGACAACAGTAAAGGTCACGTAAAGTCAATTTGCCGCGTGCCATCGTCGCAGATCAGAGGGGCGTCAAGGGGGCGTATCGACAGGGTCGTTGACCGCCGGGACTGCGCCCGGTCGATCCGCGGGTGCCGCGAGGCGCCCCTTGCCGTACTCCTTTCATGGCGAGCGGTGTGGAGCGGGCCGTCAGCGGGATCGAAGGAGTGGGCGGCGAGGCCGTCGACGTGGGGGAGCTGGGGCGTGAGCTCTCCCGCGCGCTGAGCGGACTGGTGCCGCACGACGGCTTCATGCTCTCCGGACTCGACCCCTCTCCCGGGTCTGCTGCTTCCTGAGCGGCGAACACACCTACAGCTACCCGTTGTTGCGCCATGTCCTGCTCGGCGAGTGCGAGGTGAGCGAACGGCACTCGTTCAGGGATCTGTGGCGCGGCGCCTCGCAAGTGGGGGTGCTCGGCTCCGGCGTACGGGAGGAGCGGGACAGTCTGCGGCTCAACGAGGTCATGGTGCCGCAGGGCTTCGGCAGCGAGATGCGGCTCGCGCTGGTCGGCGGCGGGCTGATGTGTGCGGGGGCGTGGAACTCAACCGGTCTCTTCCTGGGGCCAGGTGCGGGTGTCGCGCGGCTCCACGTAGGGCTCCTCCCCCTCGGGCAGGCCGCCCTCGATGGACCGTTCGCGGGCCAGCTCGGCGTCGAACTCCAGGCCGAGGAGGATCGACAGGTTCGACACCCACAGCCAGACCAGGAAGACGATGGCACCCGCCAGGGCGCCGTACGTCTTGTTGTACGAGGCGAAGTTCGCCACGTACAGCGCGAACCCCGCCGACGCGACCAGCCACAGCAGCACCGCGAGGACACTCCCGGGACTCACCCAGCGAAAGCCACGGCCGCGCACGTTCGGGGCGGCCCAGAACAGCAGGGCGATCATCAGGATGACCAGGAGCACGAGCACCGGCCACTTGGCGACGGCCCACACGGTCAGTGCCGCGTCGCCCACGCCAAGGACGTCGCCCGCCCGTTTCGCCACCGGCCCGGTGAACACCACGATCACCGCGCTGGCCGCCACGAGCAGCATCAGCACGACGGTCAGGCCGAGCCGCAGCGGGGTCAGCTTCCACACCGGCCGCCCCTCGCGGAGGTCGTACACGGCGTTGGCGCTGCGGGTGAACGCGGCGACGTACCCCGAAGCGGACCACAGCGCCCCGACGAGGCCGACGACGGCGAGCACTCCGCCGGTGGTGCTGTTGCGCTGGAGCTGTGTCACCGAGTCCTTGATGATGTCGCGCACGGCGCCGGGGGCGAGTTGCTGGAGGTTGTCCACGATGGAGCGGGTCGCCTCCTGCCCGGCCACCCCGAGGAGCGAGACCAGGACGAGGAGGGCGGGGAAGAGGGAGAGCACCCCGTAGTACGTCAGTGCCGCCGCCCGGTCGGGGAGATCGTCCTCGAGGAACTCCTTGCCGGTGCGCCGCAGCACCTGCCCCCAGGCGCGGGCGGGCACATGCGTGGGGCCCTTCGGCGCGTTCCGCTCCACCTCGGACCCCGGCCCGACGGCCGTCTCCGGCTCCCCGCGGGACGTCTGCGACTCTTCGGAAGCGTGTTCCTGCTTGTCTGTGCTCGCCATACCCAGCGAGTAGCCCGTGTGGGCGTACCCAACCCCTCGGATCTCCGCCATGCGAGTTCACGATTAGGAACACATACTCGGGGTGACACGGGAGGGGCCAGAGAGGCGCCGTCAGGTCAGGAGCGGCACCTGTAGCCACGCGCAGCGACACGGGAGCACCACGGCCATGGATGATCCGACGACCCTGTCAACACCGCTGCCCCGGGCCGCGCCCGCCTCCGTCGTGCCCCTGCGGGTCGCGTCCGTCCCCGCCGGACACGTCTACGTACGGCACTGCGCCGACGAGCAGCAGGCGGACGGCGTCGTCCGGCTGGCGGACCCCCGCCCGAACGGGGCGCCGAGCACCTCCCAGCGGTGGTGGCCGCCGGTCATGCTCGACCCCGGCTGGGTGCACGCGCACCACCAGGACTTCGACGTGTTCCATCTGCACTTCGGCTTCGACGCCCAGTCGCCCGAGGAACTGTCGTCGCTGGTGGCCGCCCTGCGGCGGTACGGCAAACCGTTCGTCCAGACCGTGCACGACCTCCGCAACCCCCACCAGCCCGACCCCCGGCCCCACGCCGCCGCCCTGGACGTGCTGATACCGGCGGCCGACCACCTCATCACGCTCACCCCCGGCGCCGCCCGGGAGATCCTGCGGCGCTGGAACCGCACGGCCACGGTCCTGCCCCACCCCCACGTCGTCGACCTTCCCCGCCTCTCGCGGCCCCGCCCCGGACGCACGGCCTTCCGCGTCGGCGTGCACGCCAAGAGCCTGCGGCCCAACATGTCCCTGCTGCCGGTGGTGCGCACCCTCGCCGGGACCACCGCGGAACTCCCGGACGCGGAGCTGCACGTGAACATCCACCACGAGGTGGGCGACCCGCAGGCGCACGCCTACGCCCCGGACGTCCTCAGCGAGCTGCGGTCCCTCGCCGACAGCGGCGCGCTGCGGCTGCACGAGCACGACTACTTCGACGACGACCAGCTGTGGGACTACCTCACCGGGCTCGACCTGTCCGTCCTGCCGTACACCTTCGGCACGCACTCCGGCTGGCTGGAGGCGTGCCACGACCTCGGCACCGCCGTCGCGGCACCGTCGTGCGGCTTCTACGCCGAGCAGCGCCCGTGCCTGTCGTACGGCCACACCGAGCAGGACGGCCTCGACGAGGCGTCCCTGGCATCGGCCGTGCGGGAGGCGTACCGCACCCGCCCGCACTGGCGCGCGTCCGCCGCCGAGCGCACCGCCGAACGCGCCCGCGTGGCCGCGGCGCACCGGGCTGTCTACCGCGGGCTCCTCGCATGAGCGCGCCCCTGCGCATCGCGCTCATCGCCTCCGCCCGCTTCCCGGTCAGGGAGCCGTTCACCGGCGGCCTGGAGGCGCACACCTGGTCGCTCGCCCGCGCGCTGCGGGCGCGGGGCCATCACGTGGAGCTCTTCGCGGCCCCGGGTTCCGACCCCGCCCTCGACGTCGTGGAGCTGCCGGTTCACCGGGCGTCGCTGAGCGGGGCCGCCCGGTCGGACGTCAGCATGCCGCTGGACGCGGCCTGGATGCAGGAGCACCACGCGTACCTGCGGCTCATGCTCGACCTGTCGGGCAAGGACGGGAACCGCTTCGACGTGGTCCACAACAACAGCCTGCACTACCTGCCGATCGCCATGGCCCCGGCCGTCCGCGCGCCGGTCGTGACGACCCTGCACACGCCTCCCACCCCCTGGCTGGAGTCGGCCATCCAGACCGGCGAGCGCTGCCCGGTGACGTTCACCGCCGTCAGTGCGCACACCGCGGCCGCCTGGCGTCCCCTCGTCCCCGCCGCCCGGGTGATCCACAACGGCGTGGACACCGACCGGTGGCCCGTCGGCCCCGGTGGCCGGCACCTGGTGTGGTTCGGCCGCATCGTGGCGGAGAAGGGGCCGCACCTGGCGATCGAGGCGGCGCGCGAGGCGGGCCGGCCGCTGCGCCTTGCCGGTCCGGTCGGCGACGAGCGCTACTTCGCGGAGCGCGTGGCGCCGCTGCTCGGCGGGGACATCACCTACGTCGGCCACCTGGGCTGCCGCGACCTCGCGGCTCTCGTCGGCAGCGCGGCGGCCGCCCTGGTCACCCCCTGCTGGGACGAACCGTACGGCCTGGTGGTGGCGGAGGCGTTGTCCTGCGGCACACCCGTGTGCGGCCTGGACCGCGGCGCCCTCAGCGAGATACTCACCCCGGAGTGCGGCGCCCTCGCCCCACCGGACGACGTCGGCGCACTCGCCGATCTCATCGAACCGGTCACCCGCCTCGACCGCCGCGCCGCCCGGGAACGGGCCGAACGCTTCTGCTCCCTGGACGCCATGGCCGACAGCTACGCCTCCCTGCACCGGGAGGTGGCCGCGTGATCGGCTACTACGTGCACCACCAGGGGCGCGGACACCTCCACCGGGCCGTGTGCGTGGCCCGCCACCTCCGCGTCCCCGTCGTGGGTTTCTCCTCCCTGCCGAGGCCGACCGGCTGGAGGGGCACCTGGATCCGGCTTCCGCTCGACGCGGACGAGGGCACCGGCGGGCCGCGGGACGACCGTGCCGCGCGCACGGACGGGCCGCGGGACACCGGTGATCCGACCGCGGGCGGCGCACTGCACTGGGCGCCCCGGCACCACGAGGGGCTGCGCCACCGCATGGACGCGATCACGAGTTGGATCGCCCGGGCCAGGCCCCGCCTGTTCGTCAGCGACGTCTCCGTCGAAGTGGCGCTCCTCGTCCGCCTCACGGGCACCCCCGTGGTCGTCGCCGCGATGCGCGGCGACCGCTTCGACCGCGCCCACCGCCTGGGGTACGACATCGCCGACGCGCTGCTCGCGCCCTGGCCCGCGGTGGTCCCCGAGCCGGACTGGCCGCGGCACTGGCGGGCCAAGACCGTGCACACCGGCGCCTTCTCGCGTTACGACGGCCGGTCCCGCGTTCCCGCGGGCGACCCCGCTCCCGGCCCGCGGAAGGTCGTGGTCCTGCTGGGTGCGGGCGGCACCGATGTCGACGCCGCGGCACTCCGCGCGGCCGAAGCGAGCACCACCGGCTGGACCTGGACGTTCCTCGGCGGCCCGCACGGGCAGTGGGCCGAGGATCCGTGGCCGCTGCTGTGCGGCGCCGACGCCGTCGTCACGCACGCCGGCCAGAACGCCGTCGCCGAGTGCGCCGCGGCCCGCACCCCCGCCCTCGTCATCCCGCAGGACCGGCCCCACGGCGAACAGCGGGCGACCGCGCAGGCGCTGGCCGCGGCGGACCTCGCGACCGTACGGATGTCCTGGCCCGCGCCGCGGGAGTGGCAGGGCCTCCTCGACCGGACGGCGCGCCGCCCCGGCGGTCGCTGGGCCGCCTGGGCCCCGGGGGACGGCGCCCGGCGAGCCGCGAGGCTCCTGGAGCACCTGTCGGCACCGCCCCCGCACACGACGACCCGGCAGGGCCCCCTGCGGACCGAGGGGGCGTCGTGCGGATCGCAGTGATCACCCTGGTCGCGGGCCGCCACCGCCACCTGCGGCTCCAGCAGGACGGCTTGGCGGGCAACACGCGGCAGCCGGACCACTACGTGGTGGTGACCATGGCCGACCCGGCCGCGCGGACCGTGCTCGGCGGCAGGCGCCCCACCGCCGAGACCGTGCCCGTCCCGGTGGCCGCCACCGGCGCTCTGCCCCTGGCGGCGGCCCGCAACGCGGGAGCGGCGAGGGCGCTCGCCGCCGGGGCCGACCTGCTCGTGTTCCTGGACGTCGACTGCGTGCCCGGCCCGGACCTGCTCGCCCGCTACGCCACGACGGCGACCGACGGCACGCTGCTGTGCGGCACGGTCGCCTACCTGCCGCCCCCACCGGAAGGCGGTTACCGCCTGAGCGCCCTTCCGGACCTCGCGCCGCCCCACCCCGGCCGTCCCGTCCCCGGCGACTCGCAGGTCCTGCGGGACGGGGACCACGACCTCTTCTGGTCGCTCTCCTTCGCCCTGACCGCGCCCGCCTGGCGCGCCGTCGGCGGCTTCTGCGAGGACTACACCGGGTACGGCGGCGAGGACACCGACTTCGCCCGCACGGCGGCCGCCCGCGGCGTCGGACTGTGGTGGGTCGGGGGTGCGCCCGCCTACCACCAGCACCACCCGGTGAGCAGGCCGCCGGTCGAGCACCTCGACGACATCCTGCGCAACGGCGCGGTCTTCAAGAGGCGCTGGGGCGACTGGCCGATGAAGGGGTGGCTCGCGGACTTCGCCCGGCTCGGCCTGGTCGCGCACGACCCCCGTACCGACACCTGGCGGAAGATCCGGGACGGCTGCGAGCCGGTCCCCGCCGGACGCGGCCCCGGCCGGGCGGGGGTTGGTCCCGTTCACCAGGGGCACACGGCGGAATATCCACCAAGCGGGGGACGACACAGGAGGTAGTCGTGGCTGTTCGTCACCGACTGATCAAACGGCGGCCGGACGACGTCTGGGCCGTCCTCGCCGACGGCAACAAGTATGCCGAGTGGGTCGTGGGGACCTCGGAGTCCCACGAGATGGAGGGCCGCTGGCCGCAGCGGGGCGCGGTCATCTCCTACGAGATCCGTCTCGGGCCGGTCCGGCTGCACAACAAGACGGTCGTACGCCGCTGCGAGGAGGGCTCCGTCCTGGAGCTCGAGGCGCACGCAGGACCGCTCGGCACGGCACGCATCGCCATCGAGCTGCGCACCTGGGGCGAGCACTGTCTGGTGATACTCGACGAGCACCCGTTGCAGGGCGCCGGTGGGCGGCTGCACAACGTGGGGTTCGACGCGCTGATCCAGCTGCGGCACCGCGCCATGCTCAGCCGCCTCGCCCGGCTCTGCGAGGACGGCGGGCACAGCGAGCAGCCGGCCGGCGCCCGCGCCGGGACCGCGACCTCGCCGAACGGCGGAAGGGGCGCCGCCCATGCCTGACGCCGTGGTGATCGGGGCCGGCCCCAACGGGCTCGTCGCCGCCAACCTCCTGGCCGACGCCGGGTGGAGCGTGCAGGTGCTCGAGGCCCAGCCGGAGCCGGGGGGCGCGGTGCGCCACGACCACGGCGTCGACCCCGACTTCGTGAACGACCTGTTCAGCTCCTTCTATCCGCTGGCGGCCGCCTCGCCGGTGCTCGCCGGTCTGCGTCTTGAGGACCACGGGCTCCGCTGGGCCCACGCCCCTGCCGTGCTCGCCCACCCGCGCACCGACGGAAGCTGCGCCGTGCTCGACCGGCACGTCGACGGGACCGCCGCGTCCCTCGACGCCTTCGCGCCGGGTGACGGCGCCGCGTGGACCCGGCTGCACGGCGTGTGGGACGAACTGCGGCCCGCGCTCATCGACGCCCTCTTCACTCCCTTCCCACCCGTACGGGCCGGAGCGCGGCTCGCCCTGCGGCTGCGGGCCGGCGGCGGCCTGCGCATGGCGCGATCCCTGGTACTTCCCGTGCGCCGCCTCGGCGAGGAGGAGTTCCGGGGTGAGGGCGGGCGGCTGCTCCTCGCGGGCAACGCCCTGCACGCCGACCTCGCCCCCGAGGCGGCGGGCAGCGGCGGCTTCGGCTGGCTCATGTCGATGCTCGGGCAGACCTACGGCTTCCCGGTGCCGGTCGGCGGGTCCGGCGCCCTGACCCGGGCACTGGTCGGGCGGCTGCACGCCCGCGGCGGAAGCGTGCACTGCGGGCAGCGCGTGGACCGGATCGTCGTACGGGGCGGGCGGGCCGTCGGGGTGCGCACGACCGCGGGCGACACGGTGACCGCGAACCGGGCGGTGCTCGCGGACGTGTCCGTGCCCGCCCTGTACGGCGAACTCGTCGAAGCGGAGCATCTGCCCAGCCAGCTCCTCGAGGACCTGCGCCGCTTCCAGTGGGACTTCGCCACCTTCAAGGTGGACTGGGCGCTGGACGGCCCCGTGCCCTGGGAGGCGGAGCAGGCCTCCCGGGCGGGGACCGTCCACCTGGCCGACGGCATGGACGAGCTGACGCGCTTCGCCGCCCAGATCGCCATGGGCCTGGTCCCCGACCGGCCCTTCCTGCTGTTCGGCCAGATGAGCACCGCCGACCCGACCCGCTCCCCCGTGGGCACCGAGTCCGCCTGGGCCTACACCCACGTGCCGCAGGAAATCCGCGCGGACGCCGCCGACGAGGGCGTCACCGGAGCGTGGGACGCCAAGGAACAGGAGCTGATGGCCGAACGCGTCGAGCGTCAGGTCGAGCGTTTCGCACCGGGGTTCCGCTCCCTGATCCGCGCCCGGCGCGTCCTCGCGCCGCCCACCTTGCAGTCCATGGACGCCAACCTCGTCGGTGGCGCCATCAACGGCGGTACCACGGCCCTGCACCAGCAGCTCTTCTTCCGCCCCGTGCCGGGCACCGGGCGCCCGGAGACCGCCGTGCCCGGCCTGTACCTGGCGTCGTCGGGCGCCCACCCCGGGGGTGGTGTGCACGGTGCGCCCGGCGCCAACGCCGCACGGGCCGCGCTGCGCCGTCACCGGGTCCTTGCCATGAGCCGTACGCAGCGCCTGCTCGCCCGCCGGGACCGCACGGGACGCAAACGATGAGGGTGGGGGCTGCCGAGCGGGCCGACAAGAGCCTCGGCGGGAGGGGGCCGCTCGTGGGCACCGGACCGCTCAGGGACCGGACGGTCGTGGTGACCGGCGCCGCCCGCGGGATCGGCGAGGCCCTCGCGCACGAACTGGCGCGGCGGGGAGCCAAGGTCGCGCTGCTCGGTCACGAGAAGAAGGCCCTGGAGGCCGTCGCCGCGGCGCTGCCGACCGCCACCCTGGTCCGCGAGGTCGACGTCACCGACCTCGCCGCGCTCGACGCCGCGGCCCACGACGTCCGTACGCGGTTGGCGCCCCCGTCCGCGGTGATCGCCAACGCCGGTGTCGCGCAGGGCGGGCCCTTCCTCGCGTCGGACCCGGACGACTGGCGGCGCGTGATCGACGTGAACGTCGTCGGCAGCGCCCACACGGCCCGCGCCTTCCTGCCCGACCTGCTCGCCACTTCGGGCTACTACCTCCAGGTCGCCTCCCTGGCGGCGATCGGGGCGGCCCCGCTGCTCAGCGCCTACTGCGCCTCCAAGGCGGGAGTGGAGGCGCTGGCGCACACCTTGCAGGCCGAGACGGCGCACCGGGGTGTCGCCGTGGGCGTCGCCTACCTCAACTGGGTGGACACCGGCATGGTGCGCGAGCTCGATCGGCACGGCCTCCTGCACGGCCTGCGCACGAGCATGCCGCCGCCCGCCCGCGGTGTCTCGGACCCCGACACGGTGGCCGCACGCCTCGTACGGGCCGTGGAACGCCGCCGCACCGCCGTGTACGCCCCCGCCTGGCTCCGTCTCGTCCAGCCGCTGCGCGCCGCCCTGCCTCCGGTCGTGCTGCGCGTGGCCCGCCATCGGCTTGCCCGCCTGGAGGCCGCCGCGCCCCGCCGGAGCAGCGGTCCGCTGGGCCCGGGAGGCCGCGTGGACCGGCTGGCGGACGGACGCCGTGGGTCGTAACGCCGAAGCTGATGCGGGCCGGGGGGCCTGGCCCTACGGCGGCGGTACCGATGTTGTGTGTGTGGGGGGGCTTCGGGTGCACGCTGCCTAGGAAACAGCGCGTACGCACGGCGCGGTGGCCGCCCGGCTCAGGCGCTCGGCCGCCGCCAGCTCCGCTCCGCCGCTGCCCACCGCCCCGCTCAGCCACTCTGCCGCTGCCCACCGTCCCGCTTAGGCGCTCTGCCGCTGGCCACAGCCCTGCTCAGGCGCTCCGCCGCTGCCCGCCGGACGTGGACTTTCTCGCCGTGGACTTCTTGGCCGGGGACTTCCTGGCCGTGGACTTCTTCGCCGGGGACTTCTTCGCCGTGCTCCTACCGGCTGTGGACTTCTTGGCCGCGGACGACTCAGCTGTAGACGACTTGGCCGCGGACGACTTGGGCTTCGCCGTCGCGGACTTCTTCGCCGACGTCTGCTTCCGGGCCACCGCGGCCTTCTTCGGCTTCAGCTCGTGCACATCCGCGTCGGCACCTGTCTCGCCGCGGGTCCTGCGCGCCCGCTGCACGGACTGTTCGAGGGCGGCCATGAGGTCCACGACCTCTCCGGACGGCGCCTCCTCCGTCTCCGCGCGGGGCGGCCTCCTGCCTTCCGCCTTGGCGTGGATGACGTCCTCCAGCGCCTCCGTGTACCGGTCCGCGGCCCACTCCGCGCCCTCGATGCCTTCCTCGCGCGTCATGGAGTCGATGAGCTGTACGGCCTGGTCGATCTCGCTGTCGTCGATGTCGACGTCCTTGGGGGCGAGGCTCTCCGGGGAGCGGATCTCGTCGGGCCAGCGCATCGCGTGCAGGACGATGGCGTCGTCACGGATGCGCAGGAGTCCGAGGCGCTCGCGGCCGTGCCAGGCGAACTTGGCGACGGCCGCCTTCGCGTTCCGCTCCAGGGCCTTCCGCAGCAGTGTGTACGGCTTCGCTGCGACGCCACCGTCGGGCTCCAGGTAATAGCCCTCCCGGATCCGTATCGGATCGATGCTCTCGTAGGGGACGAACGCGGCGATCTCGATCGCTCTGGCCGTCGGCAGCGGGATCTCGCGCAGCTCCTCGTCGGAGACGGCGACGAGGGTGTCCTTGGACACCTCGTACCCCTTGCCGATCTCGTCCTGGCCGACCTCCCTGTCCTCGATCTCGCACACCTTGCGGGTGCGGATCCGCCCCATGTCCTCCAGGTGGTACTGGTGGAAGTGGATGGAGTGGTCCTCCGTGGCGGCGATCACCTTGATCGGGATCGTGACGAGGCCGAAACTGATGGCGCCGGACCACACGGGGCGGGGCATGGCGAACCTCCGGACTGCCTCGAGGTCTTCGGATGCAGAGGGCGTAAGGGGGCGCGCACCCAGTGGATGCACGCCCCTTCCCTGCTTCCTCTCACGGTAGGGCGCCCCTTGGCCCCTCACCACTCAGACGAGTTCGGGCTGTGGTTCCGGCTTCGGCACCGGCACCGCCTTCGGCTCCCACTGCCGGGTGGTCCGTACGTAGCCGTGTATCACGGAAGCCATGGCCAGAATGAGCAGGGGCCCGAACGCCCACGGATATCTGGCCATTTCCATCGGCAGATAGCGATAGGACACCAGAAGCGCCGCGAAAACCACCGTGCCGTGCACGACCAGCTGAATTCCCGACCGGTCCCAGCCGCGGTCCAGCGAGCGCATCGCGGCTTCGATCGTGACCGCGAACACCACCCCGGCGACAATGTCCACGCCGTAGTGATAACCGAATCCCAGCGTCGCGCCGAGCGTGGCGAGGAGCCAGAAAGCACCCGCGTACTGAAGGAGCCGCGGCCCCCTGCGGGAATGGATGAAGATGACGGTGGCCCATGCCGTGTGCAGGCTGGGCATGCAGTTGCGCGGGGTGATCTCGTCGAACGGCATCGGGTTCGGGGCGTGGGCCGGCAGCGTGTCCGGCCAGAGGTCGGCGATCGCCCACTGCCCCCCGTCGGAGCCGAAGGCGAAGATCGGCCCGACCACCGGGAAGATCATGTAGATGCCCGGTCCGAGGAGGCCGATCACCAGGAACGTGCGCACCAGGTGATGACCGGGGAAGCGGCGCTCGACCGCCACGTTGCGCAGCTGGTACAGGGCGACGAGGACCGCCGCGACCGCCAGCTGGACGTAGACGAAGTCGAGGAAGTGGGAGCCGGCCGGGCCGGTGGCCCTGACCAGTCGCCCCACCACCCACGAGGGGTTGCCGAGTGCGTGGTCGGCGGTGGCCAGGTAGGGGTCGAGCACCGTCGGGCGGGTCTTGGAGGTGATGAGCAGCCAGGCGTCACCGGTCTTGCGGCCCGCCACGAGGAGCAGGCCGAGGCCGACGCCCTTCAGGAGCAGGACGCGTTCCGCGCCGGTGCGGCGCGTGACGGCAATGACCGCACAGCCCAGGATCACCCAGAGCGCGCCGTTGCCGAACATCATCTTCGCGTCGAGCGGCCACCGCACCAGAGCGAAGACGACATCGATTCCGACCGCGGTACCAAAAGCGATGTACCGCTGTCGCCACGTGAGCACCACCATCATCAACGCCATACCGGCATACAGCAGCGGCCCCGAGGCGGGGGCGAAAATCACCTCACGTGCCTGATTGGCGATCGGCCCCGGGAGGCCGTAATGACGCGCGGCGATCTCCAGGGCGATGAGAAAGCCGAGGGCCACCACGGTCGCCGCTGTCCACAGCATCGCCCGTGGTTGACGCCACGCGGCGAACACAGATGCACATTTTTCTCTGGAAAACATTTGCGATGCTATAGATATCAATGGTTTGGCCGTTTTGTTAGATATGGGCTATATATCGTCTATGTATTGGCTATATGTCTCACTTTGCGCTAGATAGCATGGTTTTCCGGTGGAGGACCAGCGATCAGGGCGATCGTTGTGAGGCGGATCATGTTAGCGGGGAGCCGTTCAGGTGACTAACAGTAGCGATGCGCGGAAGGTCGTCGTAGACCTGAGTCATGAGCGATGAACAGACGTCATGGCATCCCGGTGAGATCGTCCCCGACAGCGGGATCTACGAGTGCGACTGCGGCGGCGAGCACCACTGGAGCACCGACGTACGAGGCCACCGGTTCCCGCCGCTGCCCGAGATCTGCCTGGGCGAGTACTGGCAGCTGCGGACGCAGGCCCACCCCGAGGACTCGCAGCGCTGACCAGGGGCGGACCGGCGGACTCTACCCCTTGCTCCCCGCGGGCGCCGCAGGCGCCGAGACCGACAGCGGTGTGGCGATGTCCTCCAGCGAGCGCCGCTCCGCGGGCACGGCGAGCACGGCGGCCACCAGGCCCGCGAGCGACATCAGGCCGGCGCCGATCTGGAAGGCGAGCACCGTGTCGGACACCACACCCGTCTCCGTGAGTTCGGAGAAGAGCAGCGGGCCGCTGATGCCTCCGGCCGCCGTACCGATGGCGTAGAAGAAGGCGATGGCCATCGCCCGGGTCTCCATCGGGAAGATCTCGCTGACCGTCAGATACGCGGAGCTCGCGCCGGCGGATGCGAAGAAGAGCACCGCGCACCAGCAGGCCGTCAGGGTCTTCGCCGTCAGGTGCCCGCCGTCGAAGAGCCAGGCGGTGCCGAACAGGAGCAGGCCGGACAGGATGTACGTACCGGAGATCATGATGCGCCTGCCTACCGTGTCGAAGAGGCGGCCGAGCAGCAGCGGTCCGAGGAAGTTGCCGACGGCCATCACCGCGAAGTAGTAGCCCGTCGATCCGCTGGGGACGTCGAAGAACGTGGTGAGGATGGCACCGAAGCCGAAGGTGATCGCGTTGTAGAGGAACGACTGCCCGATGAACAGCGAGAAGGCGAGCACCGAGCGTTTGCGGTAGGTTGAAAGGACGGTCTTCGCCACCGTGCCGAAGCCGATGCTCCTGCGCGCGTGGATGGTGATCTCACCCGCGGGCTCGGGCAGCGCCTCGCCCCTCTCCTCGGTGACCTTCTCCTCTACCCCCCGCACGAGATCCTCCGCCTCGTCCCCGCGCCCGTGGATGAACAGCCAGCGCGGGCTCTCCGGGACGTTGCGGCGTACGAGCAGGATGACGAGGCCGAGCACCACGCCGAGGGCGAACGTCAGCCGCCAGCCCACGTCGGGCGCGAAGACGTCCGTGTTCAGCGCGAGCACGGAGAGCAGGGCGCCGCCGACCGCACCGAGCCAGAAGCTGCCGTTGATGATGAGATCGACGCGGCCGCGGTACCGGGACGGGATGAGCTCGTCGATGGCCGAGTTGATGGCCGCGTACTCACCGCCGATACCGAAGCCGGTCAGGAAGCGGAACGCGAAGAACCACCAGCTGGAGAAGGACACCGCGGTGAGCGCCGTGGCCGCGAGATAGACGGCCAGCGTGATCAGGAAGAGCTTCTTGCGCCCGTAGCGGTCGGTCAGCCAGCCGAAGAACAGGGCTCCGGCGCACGCGCCCGCCACATAGAGCGCGGCGGCCACACCGGTCACCTGCGACGCGGTGATGGGCAGTCCGCTGCCCTCCTCCGAGAGCCGGCCGGCGATGCTGCCGACGACCGTGACCTCGAGTCCGTCCAGGATCCAGACGGTGCCGAGCCCGATGACGACGGTCCAGTGCCAGCGGGACCACGGCAGGCGGTCGAGCCGTGCCGGTACGGAGGTCGTGAGCGTGCCGGTCGCGGCATCCGCGCTCCCGTTGCGGTCTCCCCTTGCCATGCCAGCCTCCTTCGCGCGCCTGCGAGGGCCCACGCCGTCCGCCCCGCGGAACCGGCCTGCGCTGAGGCACCTTGTTCCCACGGCTCCCCGACGCACACGCCGTCCGCGTCGCTCGCGCCGTCAGCGCCCTCTACGAAGCATCACCGCCCGCGTCCCGGGCCGCAGCCCGTCAGGGGCCGGGAGGGCTACCGCTCAGGGGCCGGGAGGGCTACCGCGCCGCCGGTTCTTCCGGGAAGGTCTGATTTCCTGAGCCAGGGCGGGGACGGCAGCGCGTTCTCGGTAGTGACCTCGAACTGGGGCTGCGGGCCCGCGCCAGCGACCGGGACCACGGGCTCACCGCCCTCGCCGACGCCTGCCGCGTCATCGACGTCGCCCCCGAGGCGCTCGGGTTGCACGGGTTTTTCGTCGGAACCCTGTTCCCGCGGTCGGTGGGCGCCGTCTCCGTGGCGGTCCGGGTGGAGTCCCTCGGCGGGACGCGCTGTGTTTCGTTGCGGAGAGGGCAGGATTCGAACCTGCGTGGGCTTGCGCCCGACTGAAGCGAACTCCGGTCCCCGATAAACCACTCCGGGCACCTCTCCCGGTCTCGGGGGCGGTCCGGGTGTGCTCCGGGCCGTTCCCCTTGACGCACATCAGGTTGCCCCGGCGCACTGACGCGGCGCTGACGGGCGGCTCGACCGCGGCGGGTCCGTCCCGGGGTTGGGTCCGTCGCGAGGTCAGGTCCGTCCCGAGGTCGGGTCCGTCTTGAGGTGCTGCCCCCGTGACCGGCACGACCCGTGCCCCGGACCCCAGGTCTAGAGTGGTGGTTGATCTTTGTCACCGAGGAGGGGGTCCACGGATGAGCGGAACAGTGACCGCGGTCAGCAGCAACGGCACGTACTCCTTCACGAAGCCGAACCGCGACAGCGTCACGCTGCTTGCCGGGCTCGGGGTGGCGGGCGACGTCCACGCCGGTGTGACCGTCAAGCACCGCTCACGGGTCGCGCACGACCCCACCCAGCCGAACCTGCGCCAGGTCCACCTCATCCATGAGGAGCTCTTCGCGGAGGTAGGCGCCGACGGGTTCACCGTGACGCCCGGTGATCTCGGCGAGAACATCACCACGCGCGGCATCGACCTGCTCGGCCTGCCGACCGGCACCCTGCTGCACATCGGCGACGAGGCCGTCGTCGAAGTGACGGGGCTGCGCAACCCGTGCCGGCAGATCGACGCCTTCCAGGGCGGTCTGCTGAAGCGGGTCGTCGGGCGCGACGCGGACGGCAACCTCGTACGCAAGACCGGCATCATGAGCGTGGTGCGGACGGGCGGCGTGGTGCGCCCCGGCGACAGGATCGAGGCACTGCTCCCCGACGAGCCGCACCGGCCCCTCGAAAAGGTCTGACCTCTCCTCCGGACCGTCACCACTCCTCCCCCGTGCCCGTCGGCGACGGCGCCATGGAACGTGTGAGCGGCATCACAGCTAATCAAGTTTGACTATTGGGTGAGGGCGGGCATAGAGTCCTCGTCGTAATCAACTTTGACTACTTTCACTTTCTTCTTCTGCGACAGGAGTCCGCGTGACCTTCCTCCCCGAGACCGGATACGTCCCGACCGACGAGGACCGCTCGAGCCTGGACGCCTGGTTCGCCGCATACGACGCGCACAGCGCCAAGCGCGACGTCCAGGCCATGGCGGACCTCGCCGTCTTCCCGCTCAACCTGGTCAGTGACGACTCCGCGGGCAACGGCCGGTCGGCACAGTGGGACCGCGAGCAGTTCGTGGGCACCATGACCCACGTGATGGGCGAGGGCTCCCAGGACATCACCTTCGAATCCGTGCGCACCCCGGTGTTCCTCTCCCCCGCGATGGCGGTGGTCTTCACCGACTCGACGATGACGGCGAACGGCGAGAGCCAGCAGCTCCGTTACGCCGACATCCTCGTCCGGCGCGACGGGCAGTGGGCCTTCCAGACCATGATCCAGGGAGGCTGGGGCGACAACCTGTGAGTCGCCGGGCCCTCCGCCCCGCTCCCCGCACCGCGTTTGACGCCGGGCGCCGAGCGGGGCGCACGGGCCGGTGCCCGGGCACCATGTTTTGAACATGTTTGTCCGGGCACTGCGACATGTCATGAGCGACCAGAACATGGCAGACGACGCCTACCAGCCCACCGGGACCAACGAGGAGCAGGAGGACGCCGCACCGCTGGACCTCCAGGACGCGGTGGACGAGCGTACGTACGACGACATGCTCGACGAGGGGTATTCGCCCCCGGAGAAGCCCCTCGGTGTCACCAAGACCGGCACCACGGCAGCGGAACAGCACGAGGGCGAGAGCCTCGACGAACGGCTCCGCCAGGAGGTGCCCGACACGGAACCGCTCCCGGGCGACGGCATCGGCGATCTGCCCGGCGGCGAGGGGGAACCGCTCGACCCGGAGACCGGGGCGAAGCGCTCCGGCCGCCTGGTGGCACCGGACGAGGGCGCGCACCCGGACACCACGAAGGAACTCATCGCCGACGACGCGGGCATCGACGGCGGGGCGGCGGGCGCCGAGGAGGCGGCCATGCACGAGGTGCGTGACGACGAGCTGCCGTAGCGGGCGGGCACGGGGGTGAGGCCCCGGGGCAGCCGTCGTCGGCCCACTCGCCGGAAGCCGCCGCACACCCCTCACCCCTCACCCCTCACCCCGCACCCCTCACCCCGAGCCGTGCGTACCCGGGTGACCCGGCGCTCCAGCGGCGAAAGGGTGCGGAGGCACACCCTCGCTCCCCAGCGCCGGTGTCACCCGTTCGGCCCAGCGGGCCACGAGAGGGCCCGCCCGGGGCCCGGCACGCCGCAGCGGCGGGACGGGCCCCCGCGAGCAGGCCCGGCCTGCCCCACCTCCGCGCGGCGGCACCGTGCGGTCGTGATTGGGACGCCCCGCACGGGAAACTCGTCACACCGTCAGCCCGTCTCGAAGACACCCAGACACCAGCGACTCCCGAGGCTCGGAGAACCCGTCCCGTCCGTTCTCGCAGGCCCAGGAGTCCGTTCCGGAAAGGGGCCCGATGAGTACGCCACCGAACGACCCGACGCCGCCCCGTCCCACCCCGGCGCCGGGGCCGACGGACCCGCAGCCCGGGCCCGCCCCGGGGCCGGTCCCCGCTCCCGGGCCCGACCCGGTCCCCCCGGCGCCGCCCCGCCCCGAGCCCGACCCCGTGCCGCCGACCCCCCGGCCGAACCCCTATCCCGCACCCGGCCCCGTTCCCTCCCCGGCGGAGCAGCGGTGATGCCCGCCGCGGACGACGCCGCACGCGACGAAGCCGGCCACACCCCCGACCTGCGCGCGGTCGCGGGGCAGGCCGAGCGGCACCGGCGGCACGACGTGCTAGCGGAACCGCTGCCGCCCGACCGCAACCAAGCGATCCTGGAGGCGACCAAGCAGGTCGGCGCCCTCCTCAAGAAGCACGGTCACCACTTCGCGCTCGCGGGCAGCGTGGCCGTCTACGCCCACGGCGGCACGGGCAACTTCCAGCACGACGCCGACTTCTGCGTCAGGCCCGACGACGCCGACGCCGTCGCCCTCACGCTGCGGGAGTCGGGCCTGAAGGTGTACGCGCCGCCGGAGGACTGGCTCCTGAAGGCCAAGTGCCTCGGGCAGGACATCGACCTCATCTTCCGCCTCGGCGGCGAACCCGTCACCGCGGAACTCCTGGACAGGGCGGCGGAGCTGCCCGTGGACTCCGTGTTCATGCCTGTCCTCGCGCCGACCGATCTGCTGCGGAGCCTCATCGGCGCCTTCTCCGAGCACCACTGCGACTTCGGTGCCGTCCTGCCGATCGCCCGGCTCCTGCGGGAGAGGGTCGACTGGGAGCAGATCCGCAGCGAGCGGGGCGAAGAGCCGATGCCCGCCGCCTTCCTCTACCTCCTCGAGCGCCTCGACGTCATCGAGCCCCAGGAGGACCCCTCGGCGCAGCGGGCAGGCCGCCCGGCACCCCAGGGAGGACACTCATGACCGCCCCGAACACCGACTACCGCATCGCCCACCTCCAGGACCGTCTCGCGGCGGAGGAACTCGGCGAACTGGGGGTGCGCATAGAGGCACGCGGTCCGGGGGTGACGGTCACAGGGACCGTCCCGACCGCCCAGTGCCGCGAGCAGCTCCTGCGCACCATCGACGAGGAACTCACCGGACTGACCGTCCGGTACGACGTCATCGTGGCCGAGACAGCGGCCCCGGACCGTCCGGAGGAAGTGACATGATCCGCGTCGCGGCTGTGGGAGACATCCACCTCGGGCTCGACAGCGAGGGCCTGCTCAGGCCGGCCCTGGAGACCCTGCCCGAATGCGCCGACCTGCTGCTCCTGGCCGGTGACCTGACGAGGCACGGCACCCCGGAGGAAGCGCGGGTGGTCGCCCGCGAGATGTCCGGCCTGCGCGTGCCCGTGGTCGCCGTCCTCGGCAACCACGACCACCACGACGAGCAGCCGGAGCAGGTCACCGACGTGCTCCGGGACGCCGGCGTACAGGTCCTGGAAGGGCAGGGGACGATCCTCGACATCGACGGGACGCGAGTCGGCGTCGCCGGCACCAAGGGCTTCGGCGGCGGGTTCGTCGGGCGCTGCGGCAGCGAGTTCGGGGAACCGATGATGAAGGAGTTCATCCGGTACACCCGCCGGTGCGCCGACGGGCTGCGGACGGCTCTCGACGATCTCGCGGGGGCGGGCTGCGGGACGCGCATCGCACTCACCCACTTCTCCCCCGTACCCGACACACTGGCCGGGGAGCCGCTGGAGATCTACCCGTTCCTCGGCAGCTATCTGCTGGCCGAGGCCATGGACACCGCGGGCGCCGACCTCGCCGTGCACGGCCACGCGCACGCGGGCACGGAACACGGCATGACCAGCGGTGGCGTGCCGGTGCGCAATGTGGCGCAGCCGGTCATCCGGCGGGCGTTCAACGTGTACCACCTGCACGCCCAGGAGGACGGCGCGCGGTCCGCGGCCCCGGCCGACGTGGCCGGCTGAGCGGGGTTCGGGCCCCGCGGCCCGGGTACCCAGCCACCTCGATCCATTTTTTTCCGTACGCTTTCGAGCTGTTGGGACCCCACGTGACAGAGAACATTTTTGTCTGCGGCCTGGACGAGGCCAATCTGCCGACCCTGTCGGCCGTGCCGGACGCGGACCGCTACCGCTTCCACCAGCTGCTCACCATCGAGGAGTTGCAGCACGGCGAGGTCTCGATGCCCGACCTGATCGCCAAGGCCCAGAAGATCCTCGACGGCTTCGACGGGTCCGTCGACGCGATCGTCGGCTACTGGGACTTCCCCGTCAGCACGCTCGTCCCGATCCTGGGCGAGCGCTACGGCACCCGCACCACCAGCCTGGAATCCATCGTCAAGTGCGAGCACAAGTACTGGAGCCGGCTGGAACAGCAGAAGGTGACCGACGCCCATCCCCGCTTCGGACGGGTGGACCTGGACGCGGCCGACCCGCGGCCCCCGGAGGGCGTGCGCTTCCCGATGTGGCTCAAGCCCGCCCTCTCGTACTCGTCCGAACTCGCCTACGGAGTGAAGGACCAGGCGGAGTTCGCCGATGCCGTCGCCCGGATCCGTGCGGGCATCGACCGCGTGGGCAAGCCCTTCGAGTACGTCCTCGAACGGCTCGACCTGCCGCCGGAGATGGCCGACGTCGGCGGCGCCGTGTGCCTGGCCGAGGAAGCCCTCGCCGGTGTGCAGGCCGCGGTGGAGGGCTATGCCCGCGACGGCGAGGTGACGGTGTACGGCATCCTCGACTCCATCAACTACCCCGGCTCGCCCTGCTTCCTGCGCCACCAGTACCCCTCGGCCCTGCCGGAGCCGGTGCAGCGGCGGATGCGGGACATATCGGAGCGGGTGATACGCCAGATCGGCATGGACTCGGCGACGTTCAGCATCGAGTTCTTCTACGACCCCGGCACCGACGCCGTGAACATCCTGGAGATCAACCCCCGCCACTCCCAGTCCCACGCGGAGATGTTCGAGTACGTCGACGGCGTGCCCAACCACCACTGCATGCTGCGCCTCGCCCGCGGCGAGGACCCGGGGCTCCCCCACCACCAGGGCCGGTACCGCATGGCGGCCAAGTGGTACCACCGCTGGTTCGCGGACGCCACCGTGCACGACGTCCCCAGCCGCGAGGACCTCGACCGGATCGAGGAGAGCATCCCCGGCGTCCGCATCGACGTCTCGCCCCACGAGGGGCAGCGCCTGTCCGACCTGCCCCAGCAGGACAGCTACAGCTACGAGCTCGCGCACATCTTCACCGGCGGCGACAGCGAGGACGACCTGCGGGAGAAGTACGACAAGTGTGTGGCCGCCCTCGGCCTGACCTTCGACGAGACCCGGCCGGGCAGCCGCGACACGAAGAACCCGTGATCCGCGGCAGGCACCACCAGCAAGGCCAGTAAGGAGCGACAGCGCCCGATGCGTCATGTGAGCAACCTCCCGTACGACATCAAGACCGAAGACCACGTCACCATCCCCGCCTCCGACGGCACCCTGCTGTCCGCCCGCATCTGGCGGCCCACCTCATCCGACAGTGATCCCGTACCGGCGATCCTGGAGTACATCCCGTACCGCAAACGCGATTTGACGGCGGAGCGCGACGCGATCCACCACCCCTACATGGCCGGTCACGGGTACGCCTGCGTGCGGGTCGACGTGCGGGGCACCGGGGACTCCGGGGGCGTGCTGCGCGACGAGTACCTGGAGCAGGAGCAGACGGACGCCGAGGACGTGCTCGCCTGGCTGGCCGCACAACCCTGGTGCGACGGCACCACCGGCATGATGGGGCTCTCCTGGGGCGCGTTCGCGGCCCTCCAGGTCTCCGCGCGCCGGCCGCCGAGCCTCGGCGCCATCGTCATCTCGTCCTTCACCGACGACCGGTACGCCGACGACATGCACTACATGGGCGGAGCCCTCCTCTCGGACAACCTCGGCGAGGCGGGCACCATGTTCGCCTACGGCACCTGCCCGCCCGACCCCGCGGTCGTGGGCCCACAATGGCGCGAGATGTGGCACGAACGCCTCGAAGGGACCCGGCCCTGGGTCCTCGAATGGCTGCGCCACCAGCGCCGCGACGACTACTGGCGGCACGCGTCGGTCTGCGAGGACTACCGGGCCGTGGGCTGCCCCGTCCTGGCCTCCAGCGGCTGGGCGGACGGCTACTCCAACGCCGTGACCCGGCTCCTCGGCCGTCTCGACGTGCCCCGCAAGGGACTCATCGGGCCCTGGTCGCACAAGTTCCCGCACCTGGGCGAGCCGGGGCCCGCCATCGGCTACCTCCAGGAGGTCGTCCGCTGGTGGGACCACTGGCTGAAGGGCGTCGACAACGGCGTGATGGACGGGCCCATGCTGTGGGCGTGGATGCAGGACAGCGTGCCGCCCTCCACCTCGTACGAGGAACGCCCCGGCCGGTGGGTCGCCGAACCCGACTGGCCCTCCTCGCGGATCACCCCGGTCGACTACCGCATGTCCGGTGGCGGTCTGAAGGCGGAGGCCACCGGGTCCGGCACGGGGAGCGACGAGGGCGCCGGGAGTGACGAGGGCGCCGGGAGTGACGAGGGCGCCGGGAGCGGCGGGAACGGCAAGGGTGCCGGGGACGGCAGGGGTGACGGCGGCATGGCCGTCCAGTCGCCGCTGTCCGTGGGGCAGTTCGCCGGCAAATGGGCCTCCTACAACGCCCCGCCGGACCTGCCCTACGACCAGCGCGAGGAGGACGGCGGCTCCCTGGTCTTCGAGACCGAACCGCTCACCGAACGCGTGGAGATCCTCGGCTCACCGACGGTCGAACTCGACGTCTCGGTCAGTGAGCCGGTCGCCATGGTCGCGGCCCGCCTGTCCGACGTGGCACCGCGCGGATCCGCGACGCGGGTCACCTACGGCCTGCTGAACCTCACCCGCCGGGACGGCGGCGAGGACGCGCCCGAGCCCCTCGAACCCGGCCGCCGCTACCGCGTCACCGTCCGGCTCAACGGCGTCGCGCAGTCCTTCCCCGCAGGTCACCGCATCCGTCTCTCCCTGTCCACGTCCTACTGGCCGCTGGCCTGGCCGCCGCCCGAGCCGGTGCTCCTGACCGTGCACGACACCTCAAGCGTCCTGACGCTGCCGGTGCGGCCGACGGCCGGGAACGACGAGTCGCCGCAGGACCCCTTCGGCGATCCCGAGGGGACCGAGCCCCCGCCGAGCACCCAGGTCACCGCCCCCGAGCAGCGCTGGCGGGTCACCCGTGACCTCGTGGACTACGCGGCCGAACTGGAGATCGTGAAGGACCGCGGTGTCGTCCACATCGATGACATCGACCTCGACGTCGGCCGCCGCGCCTACGAGCGCTACACCTCCGTGGCCGACGACTTCACCTCCGCGAGCGGCGAATCCGCCTGGACGATGAGCTTCCACCGCGACGACTGGGATGTGCGCGTGGAGA
This sequence comes from Streptomyces sp. NPDC017940, assembly GCF_044328435.1. NCBI lineage: Bacteria > Bacillati > Actinomycetota > Actinomycetes > Kitasatosporales > Streptomycetaceae > Streptomyces > Streptomyces sp. NPDC017940. The sequence continues at coordinate 450,069 of NZ_JBIRHJ010000005.1, forward strand.
CCCGCACCGTGCTCACCTGCGACAGGACCGACTTCCGTGTCGATGCCACGCTGGACGGCTACGAGGACGGCAAGCGGGTGTTCTCGCGCACCTGGAACGAGACGGTGCCGCGGGACCTCTTGTAGCGGCGGTCGGCCCCGTGACCGGCGCGCCGGGGCGTGCCCGCCGGTCACGGGGGCGGGCTGTGGGTTGTTGATCAGCGCCTGACGGGGAAGGTGCCTTTTATGGCCAAACATGACCCGCACCGCACCGAGCGCGCCGATCTCGGCCTCCCCGACACCATCAGGGCCTGCCTCTTCGATCTGGACGGGGTGATCACCAAGACGGCCGTCGTCCACGCGGCCGCCTGGAAGGAGGCCTTCGACGCGTTCCTGCGCGAGCGCGAGGGAGACGGCTTCCAGCCGTTCGACCGGGTCGGCGAGTACGACGAGTACGTGGACGGCAAGCCGCGCGCGGACGGAGTGCGCTCCTTCCTGGCCTCGCGCGGCATCGAGCTGCCCGAGGGAAGCCCGGACGACCCGCCGGACCGGCTGACGGTCCAGGGGCTCGGCAACCGCAAGAACGAACTGCTCCTGGAGAAGATCCGCTCCGGCGGCGTGGAGGCCTACGACGGGACCCTGCGCTACGTCCGGGCGGCGCGGGCCGCGGGTCTGGGCACGGCGGTGGTCTCCTCCAGCGCCAACTGCCGTGACGTCCTGCGCGCGATCGACGCGGAACCCCTCTTCGACGTACGGATCGACGGGGTCGTCGCCGTCGAGCGGAAGCTGCCGGGCAAACCGCGGCCCGACACGTTCCTCGCGGCGGCGGCCGACCTGGGCGTCGAGGCCGCGCAGGCCGCGGTGTTCGAGGACGCGCTCGCGGGCATGGACGCGGGGCGCTCGGGCCACTTCGGCTATGTCGTCGGCGTGGACCGCGTCGGCCAGGCGGACGCCCTGCGCGCCCACGGCGCGGACCGCGTCGTACAGGACCTCGCGGACCTCGGGGGGCAGGCATGATCACGCACGCGTCCTACGGGGTCGAGCCCTGGTGCCTGCGCGAGAACGTCCTGAACCTCGACGTCCTTCCGCAGAGCGAGTCGGTGTTCGCCCTGTCCAACGGCCACGTCGGCTGGCGCGGCAACCTGGACGAGGGCGAACCGCACGGCCTGCCGGGCTCCTACCTCAACGGCGTCCACGAGATCCACCCCCTCCCCTACGCGGAGGCCGGCTACGGCTATCCGGAGTCCGGCCAGACCGTCATCAACGTGACCAACGGCAAGGTCATCCGGCTCCTGGTGGACGACGAGCCCTTCGACCTGCGCTACGGCCGCCTCGTCTCCCACGAACGGGTCCTCGACCTGCGCGAGGGCGTGCTGCGCCGGACCTGCGAGTGGACGTCGCCGGCCGGGCGCACCGTGCGGGTGCGCTCCACCCGGCTCGTGTCCTTCACCCACCGGTCGGTGGCCGCCGTCGCCTGGGAGGTCGAGGCCGTCGACAGCGAGGTCCGCGTCGTGGTCCAGTCGGAGCTCGTGGCCAACGAGCAGCTGCCGGGATCGCCGGAGGACCCCCGCGCCGCCGCCGTCCTCGACTGCCCCCTGGCCCCGGAGGAGCACCACGCCGGGAACAAGCGGCTGCGGCTCGTGCACCGCACCCGGCGCAGCGGCCTGCGGGTCGCCGCGGCAGCCGACCACACCGTCGACGGGCCCGACAGGACCCGGGTGAGCGGCGAGTCCGGGGACGACGTCGCCCGGCTCACCGTCACCTCCGTCCTGGAGCCCGGGCAGCGGCTCCGCCTGGAGAAGTTCGTGGCCTACGGCTGGTCGGGCACGCGCTCCCTGCCCGCCGTGAGCGACCAGGTGGACGCGGCCCTCGCGGCGGCCACCGACACCGGCTGGGCGGGTCTCCTGCGTGACCAGCGGGCCTACCTGGACGCGTTCTGGGGGCACGCGGACGTCGAGGTGGATGGGGACGAGGAGATCCAGCAGGCCGTCCGCTTCGCGCTGTTCCACGTCCTTCAGGCGGGGGCCCGGGCGGAGCGGCGGGCCATCCCGGCGAAGGGGCTGACCGGCTCCGGCTACGACGGCCACGCCTTCTGGGACACCGAGACCTTCGTCCTGCCGCTGCTCACGTACACCGCGCCGGACGCCGTCGCCGAGGCGCTGCGCTGGCGCCACGCCACGCTGCCCGCGGCGCGCGAGCGGGCCACGCAGCTGGGCCTGCGGGGAGCGGCGTTCCCCTGGCGCACCATCGAGGGCTCGGAGGGGTCGGCGTACTGGCCCGCGGGCACCGCCGCCTTCCACGTCAACGCCGACATCGCGGACGCCGTGGTGCGCTACGTCCGTGCCACCGGCGACGAGCGGTTCGCCCGGGACGCGGGCGTCGAGCTGCTCGTGGAGACGGCCCGGCTGTGGCGGTCGCTCGGCCATCACGACGCGCACGGCGCGTTCCACATCGACGGCGTCACCGGACCCGACGAGTACAGCGCCGTCGCCGACGACAACACGTACACCAACCTGATGGCCCGCACCAATCTGCTCGCGGCGGCCGACTTCGTCGAGCGCCATCCCGAGCAGGCCGCCGCGCTCGGCGTCGACGACGAGGAGAGCGCGGCCTGGCGGGACGCCGCGGAGGCCGTGCACATCCCGTACAACAGCGAGCTCCAGGTGCACGAGCAGCACGCCGGCTTCACCCGGCACCAGCGCTGGGACTTCGCGGCGACACGGCCCGACCAGTATCCGCTGATGCTGCACTTCCCCTACTTCGACCTCTACCGCAAGCAGGTCGTCAAACAGGCGGACCTGGTGCTCGCCATGTACACCTGCTCCGAGTTCTTCGACGAGGAGCACCTGGCGCGCAACTTCGCCTACTACGAGCCGCTGACCGTCCGCGACTCGTCCCTCTCCGCGTGCAGCCAGGCCGTGATCGCGGCGCGCACCGGCCATCTGGGCCTCGCCTACGACTACTTGGTCGAGGCGGCCCTGATGGATCTGAACGACCTGGAGAACAACACCCGCGACGGGCTGCACATCGCCTCGCTCGCCGGGACGTGGACGGCGCTGGTCGCCGGCTTCGGCGGCATGCGGCGGCGCGGGGAGACCCTGGAGTTCACGCCGCGCCTGCCGGAGCGGCTGAGCCGCGTCTCCTTCAAGCTCCAGGTGCTCGGGCGGTGTCTGAAGGTGGAGGTCCACGCGACGGCGGCCACCTACACCTTGCTGGCAGGCCAGGAGCTGACGATCCACCACTACGGCGAGCCGCTCACCCTCGCCGCCGAGGAGTCGCGCAGCCGGGAGATCCCGGAGCTCAAGCCGCGCCCCGCGTTGGACCAGCCGCCGCACCGGCGTCCGAACGCGCACCGCTGAACGTCACCGGTCTCGACGCCGGGGATGTCACGCGGCGTCGGCACCGGGAGCGTCACTCGGTGTTCGGCACCGGTGACGTCACTCGGTGTCGGCGTCGGGGCGGATGGTAAAGACCCGGTCTAGGCCGACGATGGTCAGGACCCGCATCGTCTTGGCGGGGACCGCCGCCAGAGCGATGTCGGCGCCCGCGGCGTGCGCGTGCTGGCGGGCCGCGAGGAGGGCCGTGATGCCGCTGGAGTCGCAGAACTCCAGGCCGGACAGGTCGATGACGAGCCATTGGCCCGGCTCGAGCACGAGTCGGTCGACCTGGTGGCGGAGGGCGGCGGCCTGGTCGTAGTCGAGTTCGCCGACCACGTGCAGGACGGGTCCGGCGGCGGTGTCGCTGCGGGTGATGTTCAACGGGTTCATGAGGGTGGGTCCGTTGCGGGGCGGGGGTGCGGACGGGCGGCGGGGACGCCGAGGGCGAGCAGTGCGGTGTCGTCGTCCAGGCCGTCGCCGAAGCCCCGCAGCAGCGTGGTCAGCGCGGTGACCGTGTCCTGCGGCGCGGCCGGGGCCTGACCGGCGCCGAAGGCCAGCAGCGCGTCCTCGCCGAACAGCTGGTCGCGCCCCGGTCCCGTGCGGGCCTCGGTGAGGCCGTCGGTGTAGAGCAGCAGCGTCTCACCGGGGGCCAGGGTGGTCTCGACGGTACCGATGGGGGCGGTGGGGAGTATCCCTATGAGCAGTCCGCCCGGCGTCGGCAGGTAGTGGGCGCTGCCGTCGGCGCGCAGCACCAGGGCAGGGGGGTGTCCGCCGGAGGCAAGGCGCACGGTGGCCCCGCCGTCGGCTCCGGGTTCGACGATGCCGAAGATGGCCGTGCAGTAGCGGGGGTCGCCGCCTGCCGCGTACCGCTCGTGCAGGACGGCGTTCAGGGTGGTGAGCGCCGCCGTGGGTTCGGGGTCGTGCAGGGCCGCGGCCCGCAGGGTGTAGCGGGTCAGCGAGGTCAGGGAGGCGGCCTGGGGCCCCTTGCCGCACACGTCGCCGAGGAAGAACGCCCAGCGGGTGCCGTCGAGGGGGAACAGGTCGTAGAAGTCGCCGCCGAGCCGGTCGGCGGAGGCGGTGTGGTAGTAGACGGCCGTCTCCAGACCCGGCACCGGCGGCAGCGAGGCGGGCACGAGGGACTGCTGGAGCACGGCGAGGGCGTCGGCGAGGCGGGCCCGGTCGGCCTCCGCCTGCCGCCGGGCCTCCTCGGCCTCGGCGCGTGCCCGCTCGGCCTCCGCGCGCGCCTGCTCGGCGTCCCGGCGGCGGCGCAGCAGTTCCTCTTCGTAGGAGCGGCGGTCGGAGGCGTCGAAGACGGTGGTGCGGATCAGCATCGGCTCGCCCTCGGTGCCGTGCTTGACCACCGAGGAGACGAGAACCGGCAGCCTGCCGCCCGCCGCGGTCCGCATCTCCAGGGCGACGCCCCGCAGTTCGCCCTGCATCCGCAGCAGCGGAGCGAAGTGTGTCTCGTGGTAGAGCTTCCCGCCGACGGTGAGCAGGTCGGCGAAGTGCTTGCGCCCCACGACGCCCGCACGGTCGAGGCCGAGCCAGCCGAGCAGGGTGGCGTTGATCCTGGCGATCGTGCCGTCCATCATCGTGGAGAGGTAACCGCAGGGAGCCGACTCGTACAGCTCCTCGGCGCTGTCCTCAAGGAGCGCGGTGAACGTGACGTCCACGCCCGCGTCGTCCCCGGTGCCCGACGGCTCCGCTCCTTGGCCCCTTCGGCCCATCACCGCACTGTGCGCAGAAAGTCGAGGATCGCTTCCGCGGTGGCTTCGGGGGCGCTCAGCTGCGGGCAGTGCCCGGTGGCCTTCAGCGTGACCAGGCGGGACGCGGGCACGGCGGCCTGCACATAGGCGCCGACGGCACGGGGCGCGATCATGTCCTCGGTGCAGTCGAGCACCAGCGTGGGCACGGACACGCCGGGCAGGTCCTCGCGGCTGTCGGACAGGAACGTCGTGCGGGCGAAGACGCGGGCGATGTCGGGGTCGGTCGCACAGAAGCTGTTGGTCAGCTCCTGCCCCAGCTCGGGCCGCTCCGGATTGCCCATGATCAACGGCGCCATGGTTGAGGACCAGCCGAGGTAGTTCGCCTCCAGGGACTCCAGGAGCTCCTCGATGTCCTCGGCGCTGAAGCCGCCCCGGTAGCCGTCGTCGTCGATGTAGCGGGGCGAGGGGGCCACCATCACCAGGGCCCCGATCCGCTCGGGCGCCGTGCGGGCGGCGAGCACACCGACCATGGCGCTGACCGAGTGCCCCACGAACGCCGCGCGTTCGAGGCCGAGTTCCTCGCACACCTCGACGACGTCACGGGCGTAGCCGTCGAGCGAGGCGTACCGCTCCGGGTCCCAGGCGGACAGGTCGGAGCCGCCGGACCCGACGTAGTCGAAAAGGACCACGCGGTACCGCTCCGCGAGCGCGGGCACGATCAGGCGCCACATGTTCTGGTCGCAGCCGAAGCCGTGCGCGAGCACCACCACCGGCCCGTCGACGGGGCCGGACACCGTCACGTTGTTCCTGCGGAGGATGCTCATGACAGCCATCCTCGCACGGCGCGGACGGTGCGGGGGACGCGCCCTCCGTCGCCTTGGAGGCCACCGCGACCTGCGCGGACGCGTGACGGCCGCTGAGGCCGCCGGGACGCTCACGCGGAGCGGCGTGCGGTGGGGCGGCGCGGGGCGGCCCCGCGTCCGAAAGGTCCGCCGTCCGCGAAGGCGACGGCGGCGAAGCGCTTGCCCATCCGCCGGTACGCGGCGGCGTCCGGATGCAGGCCGTCCGTCAGGCCGCCCACGTCGTCCGGGCCGAGCAGCTCGCGTCCGTCGAGGTGGCGCAAATGCGGGTCGTGCGCCCCGCGGGCGGCCACGAGGCGCGCCAGCTCGTCCCGCACCACCGCCAGCGTCAGGGCCCCGGTGTCCACGTCGTCCGGGTCCCCCAGGGCCACGATCCCGCCGTCCCGGCCCGTCGTGGCCGGTCCCGGGGTGTGTTCGAGGGCCGGGCAGCTCACCGGTGACACCACGAGGAGCGGGGTGTCGGGGTGCCCGTCCCTGATCGTGTCGAGGAATCCGTGCACGGCGGGCGCGAACGTCCGCAGCCGGAAGGCGGCGAGGGCCACGATGTTGATGCCCACCTTGAGGCTGATCAGGTCGGCGGGCAGATCGCGGATCGTCCTCGCCACATACGGGTCGAGGACGGAGTTGCCCGCCAGGCTGAGGTTGATCGTCTCCACTCCCCCGAGCGCGGCGGCCACGGCGGGCCAGGTGCCGGTCGGTCCTTCGGCCTCGACGCAGTGGCTGATGGAGCTGCCGTGGTGCACCCAGCGGCGGCGGCCGTCCGGCAGGGGCGCCCGCACCTCGCCGTCGACGCGCAGCGCCACCAGTTCCGTGGGGGTCTGCTGCGGGAGCCACAGCTCGACGTGCTTCATGCCGGGCCGCAGCCCCGTGAACCGCACGACGCCCGGTTCGCCGGGGACCAGGCGCTGTTCGCCCCCGGGCCCCGCCCTCCGCATCACATGGCCCACGGGCGCCTGCCGGCGGCCGGCCAGGACGCCGTCGACGAGCAGTTCGAGCATCCCGGTGGGACGCGGCGCCTCATCGCTCTCGAGCTGTCCGGTGCAGGTGAGGACCTCCAGCTCCAGCTCGCACGCGTCGGTGCGGAACACCAGGCGTACGCCCCCGGGCATCATGGTCACGCCGTCCATCGAGGGGTCCTGGTACTGCTCCTTGGTCCACGCGGGCAGTCGGCGGGGCAGCACTCCTGTCGGTGTCCGCTCCAGATCCAGCGCCCCGCGCAGCTCCACGGGTCCGTCCACCAGCGGAATGGTCCGCATCGTCACCGTCACCGCTCCCGTCCCGGGCGTGTGCCGGCCCGACGTCGACTCGAACATGTCACAGGGCCGAGGTACCCCGTCGGACCTGAAGGAAAAGGGGGGCGGGACGGGCTGATCCGCGGCACGGAGGGGTTCGCGGGCGACGCTGTTTCGACGCACGCGGACGCGTCATGGAGAATCAGGGCCATGAGTGAGAACGTCTACTTCAATGTGTCGGCCAACGGCGAGAACCTCGGCCGCATCGTCTTCCGCCTTTTCGACGACGTCGTCCCCCAGACGGCCCGCAACTTCCGCGAGCTGGCCACCGGCCAGAACGGCTACGGCTACAAGGGTTCCCCCTTCCACCGCGTCATCCCCGAGTTCATGCTCCAGGGCGGTGACTTCACCAACGGCAACGGCACCGGTGGCAAGAGCATCTACGGCGAGACGTTCGCCGACGAGAACTTCCAGCTCAAGCACGACAGGCCGTTCCTCCTGAGCATGGCCAACGCGGGCCCCGGCACCAACGGCTCGCAGTTCTTCGTCACGACCGTCGTCACCCCGTGGCTGGACAACAAGCACGTCGTCTTCGGCGAGGTCGTCGAGGGCGAGGACGTCGTCAAGGCTATCGAGGCCCTCGGCAGCCGCTCCGGCACCACCGCCAAGAAGATCGTCATCGACGACAGCGGCATCGTCGCCTGACCGGCCCCGCTCCCACGGTGACGTGATCACGGCGCCCGCCCTCCCCCTTCGCCCGCGTACGTACTACCGCGTACGCGGACGAGCTCGCAGGTCGAGCACGGGGAGGGCGGCCGCCGTCCGCGTCCCGGTGGACGTCGATGACGCCCCGACGGCGTCGTGGGAGGTCACGGTGCCGGTGGCGGGCTGGCGGTACCGGTGACGGGCTGGCGGCGGTGACGGCGGCGCACGGCGTGGAACTGGGCCGCCCGGGTGACGCCCTTGGACGCCCCCGGCCGCCCGGTGACAGGCGCCTGCGTAAGGGGATCGGCGCGCCAGCGGGTTCTGCGGAGCGCGGGGCGCGACGGGAGGGGATGATGGGTGTCGAGGGGCCACGGGCCCACGGTGCCGGCCGGCCCCGGAAGCCTGGCGCGCACCATCCGCGTGGCGACCGCGTGTGACCACAGGGGCGGCGGCGTCGCGCGGGTTCGCGACCTCCGCCCGGCCGCCAGACATCGACCGCAGAACGGGTACTGCGCATGAACAGCCACGGAACAACCGCAAGCGAGGTCGTCGCCAGCCACTCGGTGTTCGGCGCACCCTGCTGGGTCACTCTGACCACACGTGATCTGGCGGCCGCCGAGGCGTTCTACCACGCCGTGCTCGGCTGGGAGTGGCGCACGGGCAGGCTCGGCGAGCAGTACCGGTTCGCGAGCGTGAACGGAGTGCCGGTGGCCGGGGTCGCGGCGGTGGAGAGCGTCGGGCGGATGGCCGTGGCCTGGACCCCGTACTTCGCCGTGTGCAGCGCGGACGACACCGTGGCCCGCAGCCAGGAGCGCGGCGGGACGACCGCCGTGGGACCGCTCTCGTTCCCCCCGGGCCGCGCCGCCCTCCTCGCCGACCGGGACGGTGCCGTCTTCGGCATCTGGGAGGGCGAGCTGGTGTCGGGCTGGGAGGACTGGCGCCGGGCGGCGCCGGTGTTCGTCAAGCTGCACACCCGGGACGCCTTCGACGCGGCCATCTTCTACGCGGAGGTCCTCGGCTGGGAGTCCGCCGAGACCGGCTGCTGCGAAGTGCGCTACGAGGACAACGAGGTCGTGCTGCGCAGTCAGGGCGACGTCGTGGCCCGCATCCACTCGGGCGCCGTGGAGGCCGCGCCCGACCCCACGGTCCGGCCGCGGTGGGAGATCCATTTCGCGGTCGCCGACGTCGCCGCCTGCGTCCGGGCCGCGCAGGCCAACGGCGGCAGCGCCGTGTACGAGGGGACCGGCATGGAAGAGGCGATCCTGCGGGATCCGGACGGGGCCCGCTTCATCGTGAGTGCCCGGCCGCGGCGGTGAGGTTCCGGTGCGGTTCCCGGCCGCAGTGGTGAGGCTTGGGGGCGGCGGGCTCCCCCGGCGGGGCGGGGCGGGGGCGGAAGCCGTGCCCGCCCGGCTTCGGCGGCGTCAGCCCTGGTCACGTCCCAGGGAGGGATCGGCCTTGCGGGCGCGTTCCCGCGCGTCGTGCATGGCCCTCTTGGCGTCGCCGCGGGCCTGGTCCACCTTGCCCTGGACCTGCCGTTCGCGATTGCCGGTGATCTTTCCCGCCATCTCCTTGGCCTTGCCCTTGGCCTTGTCCACGCTGCCCTTGCCCGCCATGGCTCCTCCTCGCCGAAAGGGGAATGTTCCGGCTTCAACGTAAGTCGGCCCTCAAGGACTCGCACGCCGGGACGTGTGGCTTCGAAGGTTTCCCGGGTACCCGGCACCGCATCCGGCGCCGGCCGGGCGGACAGCGGAATGCAGAGGAAGACATGACCGAACAGCCCCGCTCGAGCATCGACGAGTCGTACTGGATGGCCACCACCCCGGCCACGCACTACCCGGCCCTCGACACCGATCTCACCGCGGACGTCGTGGTCGTCGGCGGCGGCATCGCCGGCCTGTGCACCGCCTGGGACCTGGTGCGCGCCGGTGTCGACGTCGTGGTCCTCGAGGCGGACCGGATCGCCGCCGGCGTGAGCGGCTACACCACGGCGAAGATGAGCGCCGCCCACGGCCTGATGTACGCGCAGCTGGAGGCCAAGAAGGGCGGCGACGACGCCCGGCTCTACGCGCTCTCGCAGCAGGACGCCGTGGAGCGTACCGCCTCGCTGTGCGCGGAGCTCGGCATCGACGCGGATCTGGAACGCGCCGCGGCCTTCACCTACGTACAGGACCCCGACCGGGTCGACGAGGTCCGCGAGGAGGCGGCGGCGGCGCGGCGTGCCGGGCTCGACGCCTCCTTCGTGACCAGCACCGAACTGCCCTTCGACATCGCGGGCGCGGTGCGCGTCGCCGATCAGTTGCAGTTCCATCCGCGGAAGTTCCTGCTGGCCCTCGCCGAGCACATCACCAGGGCCGGGGGACGCATCTTCGAGCGGAGCAGGGTCACCGATCTGCACGACGGCAAGCGCTGCCGGTTGACGACCGAGTCCGGGGACACGGTCGAAGCGGGTGACGTGGTGGTCGCCACCCACTACCCGATCTTCGACAGGACTCTGCTCTTCACGCAGCTCAAACCGCACCGCGAACTCGTGGTCGCCGCACCGGTGCCGTCGGCCGCCGCCCCCACGGGCATGTACATCACGCCGGAGGGCGGAAAGCGTTCGCTGCGCAGCGCGCCCTACGACGACGAGCACCGGCTGCTCGTCGTCACCGGCGAGTCGTTCGAGCCGGGCACGGGAGACGTGCGCGAACGGCTCCAGCGGCTCGAGGACTGGGCGCGGACGCACCTGCCGCACTTCGCCGAGGCGCACGACGTCTACCGGTGGGGCGCCCAGGACAACGACTCCGTCGACGGCGTGCCGTACGTGGGGCACGCGCACCCGCGCACACAGCACCTCTACGTGGCCACCGGCTTCGGCGGCTGGGGCATGAGCAACGGCGTCATGGCGGGCAGCCTGCTCACCGCCCACATCGTCGGCGGTCCCCGGCCTGCCTGGACCGAGCTGTACGACCCGCGCCGCCTGCCGCCGGTCCGTAATGTGGGCACCCTCGCCTCCCAGCAGGTCACCGTGGCCAAACACTTTGTCGGCGACCGGCTGCGCACCAGTCACGTCGACTCCGTGGCCGACATCGCGCCCGGCAGCGGCGCCGTCGTGCGCCTGGACGGCCAGCGGTGCGCGGTGTACCGCGATGAGTCCGGGAAGGTCAGCGCGGTCTCCGCCCGCTGCACCCACCTCGGCTGCCTGGTGCACTTCAACAACGCGGAGCGGGCCTGGGAGTGCCCCTGTCACGGCTCCCGCTTCGCGACGGACGGAACGGTCCTGCACGGCCCCGCCACCCACCCCCTGGAACCCCGCGAGTCCCCGGAGGCCAAGCCCTAGCCGCCCGGGAGGCCACGCCCTAGCCGCCCGCCCGCTCCAGGCAGCGCTCCGCCAGCTTCCGGTCCAGGGCGGCTCGGACCAGCGCGGCGGCCACCACGCCCGGCCGCCGGTCGCTCAGCCTCAGCAGCGCGGACGTGCTCTGCGGCAGCCCGAGGCGCTCCGCGCCCTGCATCGCCTTGCTGTCGACGTAGGGCGCGTACTCGGGCCAGACGTCCTGTACCTCGCGCAGGAAGATGTTCGCTCCGGTGGGGCCGAGTCCCGGCACCCGTTGCAGCAGTTTCTTCGCGGCGGCCGCGTCGCCGTCTGCTTCCTCGCGGAGTTCGCGCAGATCGCCGTGCCAGGTGTCGAGCACGAGGTGGGCCGCGTCGCCGAGGCGGGTCGCGGTCTGTTCGTCGTAGCGCCGGTAGCCGCCGCGTCCCAGGGCGTCGACCCGCTGCTGCCAGGTGGCGTCGGCCATGTCACGGGGGCCGCGCAGGCCCGCCTCGTACAGCGCGCGCGAGGTCGACACCGCGACGGAGGCCCGGATGCGGGCGCTCAGCAGCGTGGCGAGGACGAGCGTGCGGTAGAGCGGCTGGGGGGTGTCGGCCGCCCGGATGCCGGCTTCCGCGGCGTAGGTCTGCCCGGCGGTCCCGAGCAGTTCGCGCAGCACGGCTTCGTGGGCGGTCATGGCGTCACCTCCGAGGGGCGGGACAGCAGGAGCAGACTGCGCGGTCCGACGGGGACCTCGCTGCCGGCCTTGTGTTCCGTCTCGTCCCACAGGCCCCGCGGGTCCGCGGTGTCGAGCCGGGTCTGCCAGCACTCACCGTACGTGGTGTCCGGGAGGCGGAAGACGACTTGGTCGCCGCAGCTGTTCAACAGCAGCAGAAAGGAGTCGTCCACCACGGCCCTGCCCTGGTAGTCGGGTTCCGCGATGGCGTCACCGTTGAGGAAGACACCGATGGCGTGGGCGTCGGGGCGCTGCCAGTCCTCGTCCGTCATCTCGTGGGCGTCGGGCCGCAGCCACACCAGGTCGGGCAGTGGCCTGCTGTCGCGCGCAGGGGCCTCACCGCGGAAGAAGCGGCGTCTGCGCAGCACCGGGTGCGCGGCGCGCAGGGCGATGGCGCGCCGGGTGAAGTCGATCAGCTCGCGCCGCTCGGTGTCGAGGTCCCAGTCGACCCAGGAGACCTCGTTGTCCTGGCAGTAGGCGTTGTTGTTGCCGTGCTGCGTGCGGCCCAGCTCGTCGCCGTGGGCGAGCATCGGGATGCCCTGCGAGAGCATGAGGGTGGCGAGGAAATTCCGATGCTGTCGTGCGCGCAGCTCCAGGATCCACGGGTCGCTGGTGGGGCCCTCCACACCGCAGTTCCAGGAGCGGTTGTCGCTCTCGCCGTCCTGGTTGTCCTCTCCGTTGGCCTCGTTGTGCTTCTCGTCGAACGACACCAGGTCGCGCAGGGTGAAGCCGTCGTGGGCGGTGACGAAGTTGACGCTGGCGCGCGGCCGGCGGCGGTCGTGCTGGTAGAGGTCGGACGAGCCGGTCAGACGGGAGGCGAACTCGGCGAGCGTGCCGTCCTCGCTGCGCCAGAAGTCCCGTACGGCGTCCCGGTACTTGCCGTTCCACTCCGACCACAGCGGCGGGAAGTTGCCGACCTGGTAGCCGCCGTCGCCGACGTCCCACGGCTCGGCGATGAGTTTGACGCGGCCCACCACCGGATCCTGCTGGACCAGGTCGAAGAACGCCGAGAGCCGGTCCACGTCGTGGAACTGCCGCGCGAGCGTGGCCGCGAGGTCGAAGCGGAACCCGTCGACGTGCATCTCGGTGACCCAGTACCGCAGTGAGTCCATCACCAGTTGCAGGACGTTGGGGTGCCGCATGAGCAGGCTGTTGCCCGTGCCGGTGGTGTCGAAGTAGTGGGCCGGATCGTCTTCGGCGAGCCGGTAGTAGGAGGCGTTGTCCAGGCCGCGGAACGCGAGGGTGGGGCCGTTCTCGTTGCCCTCGGCGGTGTGGTTGTAGACCACGTCGAGAATCACTTCGAGCCCGGCCGCGTGCAGCCGCTTGACCATCGACTTGAACTCGGTGACCTGCTCGCCGCGGGTGCCGTGCGCGGCATAGCCGTTGTGGGGGGCGAAGAAGCCGATGGACGCGTAGCCCCAGTAGTTGGACAGGCCCCGGTCGCGCAGAAAGCCGTCCTGCACGTACTGGTGCACGGGCATCAGCTCGACAGCTGTCACCCCGAGGGAGGTGAGGTGGCCGATGACCGCGTCGGTCGCGAGGCCCGCGTAGGTGCCGCGCAGCTCCGGAGGGACTTCGGGGTGCCTGCGGGTGAGGCCGCGGACATGGGTTTCGTACACGACGGTCTCGGCGTAGGGCCGCCGCAGCGGCTGGTCGTCCCCCCAGGAGAAGGACGGGTCGGTGACCACCGAGAGCGGGGTGTGCCCGGCGCTGTCGGTGCGGTCGGGCCCTTGCGCCGCGCGCTCGTACAGCGCGGCGTCGTTGTCGATCTGCCCCTCGACGGCGGTGGCGTAGGGGTCGAGGAGCAGCTTCGCGGGGTTGCAGCGGTGGCCCGCGGCGGGGTCCCAGGGTCCGTGCACGCGGTAGGCGTAGCGCTGTCCCGGTCCGACTCCGGGCAGATAGCAGTGCCACACGAAGCCGTCGACCTCGGTGAGGGTGACGTCGTCGTGGGTGCCGCCGTCGTGGCAGAGGACGAGGACGACTCGCTCGGCGGCCTCGCTGAACAGGGCGAAGTTCGTGCCTTCGCCGTCGAACGTGGCGCCGAGGGGGGACGGGGATCCGGTCCAGGTGCGCAAGCGTCTGCCTTCCTCGCGAGGAGTCGTGGGGGGGCGGGGCGGCCGTGGTTCTCGGCGCGACGGCCGCCCCGGCGTGCCGTCACCCGTCCGTCGAACCCGCCAGTGCGGCCACGCTCTCCTCGCGCGGCAGCTGGAGCGCGGTGGGCTCGCCGGGCACCGGGAGGAGGGAGGCGAGCGGGATGTGCTCGGGGGCCCTGGCCCGGCACGAAAACCAGATGATCTTCCCGTCGGTCGCCGGGCAGCTGCCCCAGCCGTCGCTCAGGGCGGCGATCTGCGCCAGGCAGCCCTGCGGCCCGTAGTGGGGTTGTGGCAGGTCGCGGTCGTTGTCGGACACACCCGTGATGAGGTGCTGTCCGTTCCACCACATCTCGATGGCCGTCTTCTTGTCCGTGCCGTGCTCCTCGATGGCCCGCAGCAGCACCCGGGTGCAGTGGCTGACGGGCTCGACGAGGATCTCCAGACCCCAGTGCCGGAGGTGGGCGGCCAGGATGCGGCCGACCTGGTCGATCTTCTCCGGGCTGATCACCACATCCACGTGGTAGTAGCGGGGGATTGCCGACTTCATCGTGCTTGGCTCCTCTCGGCGAAGCTCCCGCTCCCTCTCGGCCGCACGGCCGGGCCCCGAACACGAAGCGTGAGCATTGATCGCTCCTGAGTCAGTACCAGCGTGGGAGCACTACTCCATTCGCGCAACAGGAGCACCCCGAACGCCACACAGCGGCATCCCGACCTGGTGGTTGAATACCCAACAAGACGCTGCGTGTCCGACCGTGCACCATGAGTCGGGAAGCCCGGCGGCGCGAGCCGACGGTCCCTCGAGGTGCGGAACCGGTTTCGCCACACCAGTCGCCCCGGCCGCGCCCTTGGCACACAAGAAGGTGACGAGTGTGGTGCTGCTGCCCGCAAAAGCCGAGGTCGCGCGGCATCTGAAGCTCTATCGGTCGTGGGAGAGGCTGTTGATCGCCCACCCCTGCGACCGCGCCGTACGGACGCAGTTCGAGAACACCGCGTACACCCTGTGCGTGTTGATGGGCGAGTGCACGGCCCGCGTCGCCGCCGACGCGGCCGAGGAGTACCTGCACCCGCGCGCGTCGCGCCGGCCACGGCCGGCCCCCGAGGTCCGGGGGTGACCGCCCCCGGTCGGCGGGGGTGAGGGCGAAGCGCGGCTCCAGCAGGGGCCGCACGCATCCGAGCGCTGTGGAGGAGGAACCGATGGCTTCGGTACCGGAGACGGGTTCCGGCATGCCACTGCCGGGAACAGGAGGCGCCGCGCCTCTGCCGGTGACGCCCCCTGCCACCGCGCTGCCCCTTCCCCTCATGGACGTCCGCCCCGCCGTCGACGGCGGCCGCCGTCCCGCGAAGGCGGTGCCAGGCGAGACCTTCGAGGTCACGGCGACCCTCTTCGGAGAGGGACACGAAGCGGTCGGCGCCAATGTCGTGCTGCTCGACCCGGAGGGTCGGCCCGGCCCCTGGACGCCCATGCGTGAGCTGTCCCCGGGAAGCGACCGCTGGGGGGCCGATGTCACACCGGACGCGGAGGGCTCGTGGACGTACGCCGTGGAGGCCTGGGCGGACCCGGTGGCGGCGTGGCGGCGTGCGGCGGGGGCGAAGATCCCGGCGGGCGTCGACGTCGGCCTGATGCTCGAAGAGGGCGCATCGCTGTACGAGCGGGCCGCCCACGGGGTGCCCGAGGGGGCGGAGCGCCGCGTCCTGCTGGCCGCCGCGGACGCCTTGCAGGACGATCTGCGGTCTCCGGCCGCACGTCTCGAAGCCGCGCTGACGCCACGGGTGACCGCGGTGCTCGACCGCTTCCCGCTGCGTGAGCGGGTCACCCGTTCGGCCGCCTTCCCGCTGCGCGTGGACCGCGGGCGGGCGTTGTTCGGTTCCTGGTACGAGTTCTTCCCGCGCTCGGAGGGCGCGGTGGTGCGGGAGGGGCAGGCGCCGGTCTCGGGCACGTTCCGCACCGCCGCCCGGCGGCTGCCCGCCATCGCCGCGATGGGCTTCGACATCGTGTATCTGCCGCCCGTGCACCCGATCGGCACCACCTTCCGCAAGGGCGCCAACAACACCCTGTCCGCGGGCCCGGACGATGTAGGCGTGCCCTGGGCCATCGGCTCCCCCGAGGGCGGCCACGATGCCGTCCACCCCGACCTGGGCACTCTGGCGGACTTCGACGCCTTCGTCGCCGAGGCCGGGCGCCTCGGTCTGGAAGTGGCCCTGGACTTCGCCCTCCAGTGCTCGCCCGACCACCCCTGGGTGGACAAGCACCCCCACTGGTTCGCCCACCGCGCCGACGGCACCATCGCCCACGCCGAGAACCCGCCCAAGAAGTACCAGGACATCTACCCCCTGGCCTTCGACCGCGACCTGCCGGGGCTGGTCACCGAGACCGTCCGCCTGCTGCGGTTCTGGATGGGCCACGGCGTCCGCGTCTTCCGCGTCGACAACCCCCACACCAAACCCGTCGTCTTCTGGGAACAGGTCCTCACCGACATCCACCGCACCGACCCCGACGTCCTCTTCCTCGCCGAAGCCTTCACCCGGCCACCGGTCGTACGGGCGCTGGCACAGGCCGGTTTCCAGCAGTCGTACACGTACTTCACCTGGAAGAACACGAAGGCTGAGCTGACCGAGTACCTGACGGAGCTGTCGACGCAGACGGCGCACTTCCTGCGGCCGAACTTCTTCGTGAACACCCCCGACATCCTGCACGCCTACCTCCAGGACGGCGGGCGCCCCGCCTTCGAGGCACGCACGGTCCTGGCCGCCACGCTCTCGCCGACCTGGGGGGTGTACGCGGGCTTCGAGCTGTGCGAGAACACACCGGTACGGCCCGGCAGCGAGGAGTACCTGAACTCCGAGAAGTACCAGCTGCGCCCCCGCGACTGGGCGGCCGCCGAGCGCGAAGGCCGCACCATCACCCCCCTGATCACCACGCTCAACCGCGTCCGGCGCGCGAACCCCGCCCTTCAGCAGCTCAGGAACCTGCACTTCCATCAGGCCGACAACGACGCGGTCCTCATCTACAGCAAGCGCGCCGGTGACAACACGGTCCTAGTGGTGGTCAACCTCGACCCGCACCACGTGCGCGAGACCACGGTGTCCCTGGACATGCCACGGCTCGGCCTCGGCTGGCACGAGTCGGTGCCGGTGCGCGACGAGCTCACCGGCGAGACCTACCACTGGGGCAGGACCAACTACGTGCGCCTTGAACCGGGCCGGCGCCCCGCGCACGTACTCGTCCTGCGACCGTCCTCACCGCAGATCGGAGGGTCACCCACACCATGACCGTCAACGAGCCCGTCCAGGACACCTTCGAGGACACGCCCGCCAAGGACCTGGACCCGGAATGGTTCAAACGCGCCGTCTTCTACGAAGTCCTGGTACGCACCTTCCAGGACAGCGACGGCGACGGCGTGGGCGACCTCAAGGGCCTCACCGCGCGACTCGACTATCTGCAATGGCTCGGCGTGGACTGCCTGTGGCTGCCCCCGTTCTTCGCCTCCCCGCTGCGCGACGGCGGTTACGACGTCTCCGACTACACCGCGGTCCTGCCGGAGTTCGGGGACCTCGCCGACTTCGTGGAGTTCGTCGACAGCGCCCACCAGCGGGGCATGCGCGTCATCATCGACTTCGTCATGAACCACACCAGCGACCAGCACCCGTGGTTCACGGAGTCCAGAAAGGATCCCGAAGGCCCGTACGGCGACTACTACGTGTGGGCGGACGACGAAGAACAGTTCCAGGACGCCCGGATCATCTTCGTCGACACCGAGGCCTCCAACTGGACCTTCGACCCGGTCCGCAAGCAGTACTACTGGCACCGCTTCTTCTCCCACCAGCCGGACCTCAACTACGAGAACCGAGCCGTCCAGGAGGAGGTGATCGCAGCGTTGCGCTTCTGGCTCGACCTGGGCATCGATGGCTTCCGCCTGGACGCCGTGCCCTACCTCTACCAGGAGGAGGGCACCAACTGCGAGAACCTGCCGACGACGCACGCGTTCCTGAAGCGGGTCCGCAAGGAGATCGACGCGCACTATCCCGACACGGTTCTGCTGGCGGAGGCGAACCAGTGGCCCGAGGACGTCGTCGACTACTTCGGCTCCTTCCAGGACGGCGGCGACGAATGCCACATGGCGTTCCACTTCCCCGTCATGCCCCGCATCTTCATGGCCGTACGCCGCGAGTCCCGCTACCCCGTCTCGGAGATCCTCGCCAAGACCCCCGCCATCCCCAGGAACTGCCAGTGGGGCATCTTCCTGCGCAACCACGACGAACTCACCCTGGAGATGGTCACCGACGAAGAACGCGACTACATGTACGCCGAGTACGCCAAAGACCCCCGCATGCGCGCCAACATCGGCATCCGCCGCCGCCTGGCGCCCCTCCTGGACAACGACCGCAACCAGATCGAGCTGTTCACCGCCCTGCTGCTGTCCCTGCCCGGATCACCGATCCTGTACTACGGCGACGAGATCGGCATGGGCGACAACATCTGGCTCGGCGACCGCGACGCGGTACGCACCCCCATGCAGTGGACCCCCGACCGCAACGCGGGCTTCTCCTCCTGCGACCCCGGCCGCCTCTACCTCCCCACGATCATGGACCCCGTCCACGGCTACCAGGTCACCAACGTCGAAGCCGCCATGAGCAGCCCCTCCAGCCTGCTCCACTGGACCCGGCGCATGATCGAGATCCGCAAGCAGAACCCCGCCTTCGGACTCGGCTCCTACACCGAACTCCCCTCCTCCAACCCCGCCGTCCTCGCCTTCCTGCGCGAGTACCGGGACGACCTGGTCCTGTGCGTCCACAACTTCTCCCGCTTCGCCCAGCCCACCGAGCTGGACCTGCGGGTCTTCGAGGGCTGCCACCCCGTGGAGCTGACCGGCGGCGTCCGTTTCCCCGCCGTCGGCGCACTCCCCTATCTGCTGACCCTCGCGGGGCACGGCTTCTACTGGTTCCGGCTGCGCGACGACCTCCACCTCCCCCGCCCGGCGGAAACCGCCGTCCGCCTCTGAAGGGACGTGCCGCAGACATGCTGAAGACCGCACCGCACACGGACGCCGACGTCAGCCCTCCGCTGCTCCTCGCGTCGCTCGCCGGACCGCTCCGGGAGTGGCTGCCGAGGCAGCGGTGGTTCGCGGCGAAGGGCTGGCCCATCGCGGACCTCTCCGTGGTGTCGATGACCGAACTCCACCCGGGCTGCCTGCATCTGCTGATCAGGACCAGTCACAGCGCGACGTCCGCGCACTGCTACCAACTCGTCGTCGGCATCCGCGAGGAACTGCCACCGCGGCTGCGGCACGCCCTGATCGGCCGCCCCCGCACCGGCCCCCTCGCGGGACTGAGCGTGTACGACGCGCTTGTGGACCCCCGGTCGGCGGGACTGCTCCTGGAACGGCTCCGTACGCCGGGCGAGGCGGGGCCGCTGCGCTTCGAGGGTGACGGGCGCACCGCCGTGCCCTCCGGGCTCGCCCCCCGGCTCCTGGAAGGCGAGCAGTCCAACACCTCGCTGGTGTACGGCGACCGCTACATCCTCAAACTGTTCCGCCGCATCCAGTACGGCACCAACCCGGACCTGGAGGTGCCGTGGGCGCTCGCCGGTGCGGGCTGTGCGCGCGTGCCCGCACCCGTGGCCTGGTTCTGGACCACGCAGCCGCGCAGGACGACACTCGGCGTGCTGCAACCCTTCCTGCGCGGGGCGACGGACGGCTGGACGCTGGCGCTGCGGTCCCTCGCCTCCGGCGAGGACTTCACCGCCGAGTCGTACGAACTGGGGCGGGCCACCGCGGAGGTGCACCTGGCCCTGGCGCAGGTCTTCCCGCCGACGGCACTGGAGCACAGCGGCCGGAGCCGGCTCGCCGCCGCTATGACCGGGCGTCTGGAGGCCGCCGCACAGCAGGTGCCCGCGCTCGTCCCGTACGTGTCCCGGCTGCGGGCCGCCTACGACGCCTTCGCCGCGGGCGCAGGCGACCGGCCGGACCAGCGCGTCCACGGCGACCTGCACCTGGGCCAGGTCCTTCGCGCCGGGGACCTGGAGCGGTGGTTCGTCATCGACTTCGAGGGCGAACCGGCCCGGCCGCTCGTCGAACGCAAGCGGGTCGAGGCTCCCGTACGCGATGTGGCGGGCATGCTCCGCTCGTTCGACTACGCGGCGCACTCCGAACGCCCCTGGCAGCCGCAGTGGGCGCGGCGCTGCCGGGACGCGTACTGCGCGGGTTACGCCGCGGTGGCCGCATGGGACCCGCGCGAGGAGGCCGCGCTGCTGCGCGCCCACGAGACCGACCGCGCGGTGTACGAGGCGCTGTACGAGGCCAGGCACCGCCCCGACTGGCTGCCGGTGCCGTTGGCGGCCCTCGCCCGGCTCGCGGAGGACGGCTGACCCGGCCCCTCCCCCGCCCCCGCCGTCCCCTTCGGCGCCCCGCACGGCCCCGCCGTCCCCTTCGGCGCCCCGCACGGCCCCGCCGTCCCCCTTCGTCGTCCGCCCCCACCGTCAGCCGTTCCGCACCGTCGACCGTTCCCACCGTCAGCCGCCCGCACCGTCGACCGTTCCCACGGTCAGCCCCACCGTCAGCCGTCCCCGTCCAGCAGAGGAGAGCCCACCCCGTGGCCAGCATCGACACGTCCGCTCCCGACCCCGCGGCAGCCCTCCTCGAACGTCCCCCCGACGCGGCGCCCGACGCACCGCTCGACGCGGCGGAGCGCGGGCGTCTCCTGTCCGGGGCGCACCACGACCCGCACGCGCTGCTCGGTGCGCATCCGGTGCCCGGGGGTGTCGCCTTCCGGGTCCTGCGGCCGTACGCGCGGGCGGTCGCCCTCGTCGTCGACGGGCGGACCACGCGCCTGCACCACACGGGCGACGGCCTGTTCTCGGGAGTGCTGCCGCTCGCCGCGGTGCCCGAGTACGAGCTGCGGGTGACCTACGACGGCGAGGAGAGCGCGGTCCAGGACCCCTACCGCTTCCTGCCCGCCCTCGGCGAACTCGACCTGCACCTCATCGGCGAGGGTCGGCACGAGCAGCTGTGGCAGGCACTGGGGGCGCACCCCATGACCCATCAGAGCACGCAGGGCGTCCGCTTCACCGTGTGGGCGCCGAACGCCCGAGGGGTGCGGGTGTGCGGGGACTTCTGCCACTGGGACGGCGCCGCGTACCCGATGCGGTCCCTCGGCTCGACCGGCGTGTGGGAGCTGTTCGTCCCCGGCCTTCGCGAGGGCGTCCGCTACAAGTTCGACATCACCCGCCCCGACGGCACGCACACCCTGCGCGCGGACCCGCTGGCGCGCCGCGCGGAGGTCCCCCCGGCGACCGCTTCGATCGTGGACGTGTCGCGGCACGAGTGGCGGGACGAGGAGTGGCTGCGCAGGCGCGGTGACATACCCGTGCACGAGGCACCGTTCTCCGTCTACGAGGTCCACCTCCCCTCCTGGCGCCCCGGCCTCACCTACCGCCAGCTCGCCGAGCAGCTCCCCGCCTACGTCGCCGACCTGGGCTTCACGCACGTAGAGCTGATGCCCGTCGCCGAGCACCCCTTCGGCGGCTCCTGGGGCTACCAGGTCACCGGCTTCTACGCGCCCACCGCACGCCTTGGCACCCCCGACGACTTCAAGCACCTCGTCGACGCACTCCACCAGGCAGGCATCGGCGTCCTCATGGACTGGGTACCCGCCCACTTCCCCCGCGACGACTGGGCACTCGCGCAGTTCGACGGGGAGCATCTCTACGAACCCGGGGACCGGCTGCGTGCGGAGCACCCCGACTGGGGCACCCTCACCTTCGACTACGGCCGCAAGGAGGTGCGCAACTTCCTGGTCGCCAACGCCACCTACTGGTGCGAGGAGTTCCACATCGACGGCCTGCGCGTGGACGCCGTCGCCTCCATGCTCTACCTCGACTACTCCCGCGAACACGGCCAGTGGACACCCAACGAACACGGCGGCCGGGAGAACCTGGACGCCGTCGCCTTCCTCCAGGAGATGAACGCCACCGTGTACCGCCGCTGCCCCGGGGTGGTCACCATCGCCGAGGAGTCCACCGCGTGGGACGGCGTCACCCGCGCCACCCACCACACGGGACCCGGCGGCTTCGGGGGGCTCGGCTTCGGCCTGAAGTGGAACATGGGCTGGTCGCACGACTCGCTCGCATACCTCGCGCACGAGCCGGTGCACCGCGCCTACCACCACGGCGAGCTGACCTTCTCGATGGTGTACGCCTACAGCGAGAACTACCTGCTGCCCCTCTCGCACGACGAGGTGGTGCACGGCAAGCGCTCCCTGGTGTCGAAGATGCCCGGCGACTGGTGGCAGCAGCGCGCCAACCACCGCGCCTACCTGGCCTACATGTGGGCCCACCCCGGCAAGCAGCTCCTCTTCATGGGCCAGGAGTTCGCCCAGGGCGCCGAGTGGTCACAGGAGCACGGCCTGGACTGGGGGCTCCTGGACGCGGCCTACCCGGCGTGGACGGAGCACCAGGGCGTGCAGCAGCTGGTGCGGGACCTCAACGACCGGTACCGGTGCGCGCCCGCCCTCTGGGAGCAGGACACGGTGCCGCAGGGTTTCACCTGGGTGACGGTGGACGCGGCGCAGGACAACGTCGTGGCGTTCCTGCGCCACGCCAAGGACGGCACCGCGCTGCTCGCCGTGTGCAACTTCTCCCCCGTGGTCCGGCACGGCTACCCGCTGCGGGTGCCGGGCGCGGTCGCCGCCTGGGAGGAGGTCCTCAACACCGACGCCGCCCGCTACGGCGGCAGCGACGTCCGCAACACCGGGGCCCTGAAGCCCGAACCGGACGCCCACGGGGACGGCGACAGGGACGGCGGCAGCAGCGGCGAGGGCGATGGGCAGGGCTGTCTCCGGGTGACTCTGCCGCCGTTGGCGACCGTGTGGCTGCGGCCGCTGTGACCCAGGACGACACGAGTCGGCCGATTCCATGCATGACGCGCGCCGTACAAGGCACCCGGTACCCAACGACGCCTGAGGAGGCCGCATGTCCGCCACGGAACCCGCCGCACCGTCACTGCCGCGCACCACGCTCCTTGAACCGCCCAGCGGCCTCGGGGAGGCAAGGAGCGCCGTCACCGGCCCGGTGTCCCCCGCGAAGGACGCGGGAGCCGTGCGCACATGCGTGCCCGCCCTGCCCTCCGCCATGGAACCCGCCGACCGGGACGACTACATATTCGAGGTCAACATCGTGCGTGGCCTGGACTGACACCGCGCGGGGGACCCGCAGGACCGGGTCGCCGGTGACGACGTGAGCCGTACGGACCCGTGCGGCTCCTCCCGAGCTGCGGACCCGTGTCTTTGCGAGGAAAGTGGAAGGGCAGGCGATACACCGTGCTTCGGACAGGAGGCGCGGCAGCGGAGCGGCAGGGCCGCTTGGCGTGCGGCCCCCTGTCCGGCCGGGCGCGAGGCCGTGCCGCGACATCACACACACGTCGTCACGGCCCAGGAGCGATCCCCATGCCGAGCACCACCTCCTCCGGCGCGTCCCGGCGCGCTCACCACGACCGCCCGGAGACGGAGAAGGCCTTCAAGCACCTCGCCGGGCTGCCCGAGGGGCGCGAACGCGAGCTGCTGTGCGAAGAACTCGTCGCCGCCTGGCTGCCGATGGCCCACCGCATCGCCCACACCTTCCGCAACCGCGGCGAGAACCTCGACGACCTGCGCCAGGTCGCCGCGATGGGCCTGGTCAAGGCGGTCAACCGCTACGAGCCGGGGCGCGGCGCCTTCGAGAGCTACGCCGTGCCCACCATCACCGGTGAACTGCGCCGCCACTTCCGCGACCACACCTGGGACGTCCGCGTCCCCCGCCGCGTCCAGGACCTGCGCAACCGCATCCGCTACGCGCGCCGCGAGCTCACCCAGACACCGGGCAGCCCCGAACCCACCGTCACCCAGCTCGCCGAACACACCGGACTGACGGCGCAGGAGGTGCACGACGGCCTCGAAGCCCTCGAGGCCTACCAGTCCCTGTCCCTGGACGCCGACATGCGCACCGTGTCGGACGACGGCTATCACCTCGCCGACACCCTCGGCGCCCCCGACCCCGGCTACGACCTGGTCATCGACCGCCAGACCGCCAGGGCGGGCCTGCGTCATCTGCCCGAGCGCGAGCAGACCATCCTCTACCTGCGGTTCTTCCGCGGGATGACACAGAGCGGCATCGCCGAGCAGCTGGGCCTCTCACAGATGCACGTCTCGCGCCTCATCACCAAGTCGTGCAGTCAGGTACGCGCCGAGGCGATGGGCGTCACCCCGTAGCCCGCGAGGGCACGCGGTGGCAGGCGGTGGTCGACTGAAACACGGACACACGGACACACGGAAAAGCAAGGACTCACAGAGCGACTGATCGGAAAGGTTCTGCTCCATGCCCGCTGGATCCAGCAAGAAGCGTGAACGACAGTACGAGCACATCAAGGACAGCGCCGAGGACCGGGGCGCCTCCACCAAGCGTGCCAAGGAGATCGCCGCCCGCACCGTCAACAAGGAACGCGCGCGTGCCGGCGAGTCCAAGACCGCGAGCAAGACCTCCACGCGCGACAAGAAGTCCGCGCCCCAGCGCGGTGGCGAGCGCTCCCACAGCGGTGCCGAGGGTCCGACCCGCGACCAGCTGTACGAGGAGGCCAAGAAGAAGAACATCGAGGGCCGCTCGTCGATGAACAAGAAGGAACTCAAGCAGGCCCTCGGCCGCTGAACCGGTCCTGTGCCGCGAGGACCGCGTCCGCGTGGAGTGCCGCGCCGCCGTCGCGTCGCCGTGCCCGCGGACGCGGTCCTCGCCGTTGTCCGGGGAACCGGCCGCGGACCTGGACACCTCCCGCAGCCAACACCTCCCCATAGCCGTACTGCTCAGGGCGCGCTCGACGACGCGCCCTGAGCAGCGCCCGTCGGGGGCGCCCCCGGCGGGTGGGACTATCGGGGGCGCCCCCGACGGGTGGGACTATGCCGCCGGGGCGGTCAGAGCGCTGCGTCCCGCACGCCAGGCGTCGAGGAGGTGCGCAGCCAGGCGGTCCTCGACGAGACCGGTGGCGTGCACGCCGAAGGCGATGTCGGCGTCGAGCGCGGGCTCGGCGGCCAGCAGCCCCCCGACGACGTCGCGGCGGACCACCTGTTCGTGGACGGCGTCCGCCTCCACGTGCTCGTCGTAGAACCGCTGTGCCGCGGGGCCCGCCCCGACCCGCCGCAGGGCGGCCGCGAGGCGTCGGGAACCGGGCGACGAGGTGATCTCCACGGCGGCGAAGTGCCCGACGAGCGCCCCGCGCAGGGCCCGGTGCAGCCCGAACAGGGACATCAGGTTGACGACCGCGAGGGCCTCGGCCGGAGCGGCGTCCAGATGGTGTCCGTACGAGGTGTCGAGGCCCAGGTCCGCCATGAGGTCCGCGAACAGCCGTGCGTGGATGTCCTCGGGGCGCCCCGCACCGAACTCGTCGAACTCCACGGCCACCATGGCGGCCTTGGCCCTCCCGTGCAGCCGCGGTATGACCCAGGCGTGCGGATCGGCCTCCTTGAGGTGGTACAGGGACCGCAGGGCCGCGTACTCCCGCACCTGCCACAGCTCGCCGTCGCGTTGCAGGTGATGGCTGACGCTCGCCTCGTCGTACCCGACGGGCTCGGTCAGGAGCCCGGCGATCGCCTCCTCGGCGCTTTCCGGGCCCTTCGCGTCGGCACGCAGTGCCGTGAGGAAGCGCTGCTCCAGTGAGCGGCGCAGGGCCAGCAGCTCCGGGTCCCACTCCCGGTCCTCGTCCACACCGGCGAAGCCCTGGTAGTGCAGTTCGTACAGGACGTAGAGGGCCAGCTGGAGGTCGTCGCCGTACGGATCGGTGTGCTCGGGCGCCGACTGCGGCAAGGGGCCGCCCCCGTGCCGCAGGGACTCGATGACGGCGCCGGACAGCTCGCCGCGGGGAGCGGGGAGCTCGGGGCTGCGCAGGCGGGACTCGGGGGTGTCGCCGGGGGCTCCGGGGCCGCGGTGGGGTGACGGCTCGGCGTGGACGGTGGTCATGACGGCGGCTCCTCCTTGGTCTGCCGGTCAGTGGAGGTGTCTCCGGCGTGGTCGGCGTCTTCGGTGTTCTTGGTGTTCTTGGTGTCTACAGGGCCCTCATGGCCGGGGCCCGTGTCGGCGCCCTCGCCGGGGCCCGGGCCGGTGCCGGAGCCGGAAGCGTCCGCCGTGTTCTGTCGGGTCCTGCGGCGGTGGCTGGTGTCGCACCATGGGTAGGTGCGGCTACGGCGGCAGGTGCAGATCGCGACCGTGAAGCGGTCCGACACGGCGACGCTGCCGTCGTCGCAGACCACTTCGACCGGCCCCTCCACCAGAAGCGGCCCCTCACGGTCGACCGTGACCCGGCGGGGGCGTTCACGGGGGCGCTCGGCGGAGCCCGGCACGGATTCAGCGGAGCTGGGCACGGATCACCACCAGCTCTTCCTGGGTCTCGGCGTCGTCGATGAGCCCCGCAGCGCGCAGCCAGGCCCTGCGGGACTTCAGGACGGGGCCGAAGGGGACGTACGCCCGCTCCACGACGTGGGCCGTCATTCCGAGCCGGGTGAGCCGGTCGAGCGTCGCACGGACGCCGCACAGCCCGGAGTGCACCATCAGCAGCGTGCCGCCGGGACGCAGCACGCGGGGCGCCGCGTCGCACACGCGGTCCACGATCACCCGGCCCTCCGTGCCCGCGTCCCACGCGCGCGCCGCGCCGCGCCGCGGCAGCCGCGCGGAGGGACTGGGTACGTACGGCGGGTTGCTGACCACGAGGTCGCAGCAGTCGTCCGGGAGCACCTCGGTCAGATCGCCGCGGCGCACCCTGACGGGCAGCCCGTTGCGCAGGGCGTTCAGCCGGGTGGTGAGCACCGCGCGCCGGGATATGTCCACGGCGGTCACCTCGGCCCCCAGCGAGGCCGCGGCGACGGCGAGCGCCCCGGAGCCGGTGCCGAGGTCCACGACGGTGGTGTTCTCGTCGATGGCCTCGCGCCGCAGGCAGCGGGTGAGGAGGTCCGTGTCGTGCTGCGGTGCGTAGACACCGGGCAGCGTGAGGAGGCGCGCGAGGCGCACGGCTCCGGACGGCGCGCACGTGTGTGTCAGCGGCTGCGGATGCGTCTCCGCACCTATCTCCGGACTCATCTCCGCACTCGTCTCCGCGCTCATTAGGCATCTCCCGTCGCTCGGAGCCCACGAGAGGGCGCCTGTTTTTACCCTCCGCCGGTTCGCCGCCGACCACCACCAGAACCCTCACGGATAGTGACTTAGCAGGAACTATGCGGATTTTTTCCTTGGCTCGATTCAGTCACTGAGTGCCCGCGTCTTCGTTTCTGACACCTGAATGGCCCTGTACTGCTCAGTACGAAGCTCAATACCGCCGTTTGAACTGCTGACGCACCGTCAGAGAAAGTGCGTCGCACCCCTGGGAAGTGCGAGGTATCGCCGTCACGGACTCGGTCCGTCATCTGGTCGGCATGGGCCATCCCCTGGACTACCGTCCGCGAGACGGTGGACCGGCGCCCGCTCACGGCGAGGGTGAGCACCAGGACCATGGGGAGCTTCGACGCCGGGACCCAGGGCGCGGTGCGGTTCGAGGTGCGGGGCATCGTCGCGGGCGAGCCCCGCATCGTGAGCGAACACATCACCCGCATCCACGCGTCCTGCGCCCCCGAGTGGCCCGCTCCCCCCGACGGCGACGGCGCGCACCGGGTGGTGATCGAGGGCCGCCCGCGCATCGAGGTCACGATCGAGGCGTCCGACGAGGGCGAGAACCGCTCGTAGAGCCCGGGCTCCGCGGCGGCGTCCGGAAGGCCAGGAACCCCTCGGACATGTGTGGGGCGACATGGTCCCCGGCATCGGTGCCGCCGCCGCGAACCTCTCGCTGGCCGTCTACGAGCACAGCACGCTCGGTCTGCGCGAGTTCGAGGCCGCACGCCTGCGGACCGCGCGGCTCAACGGCTGCGCCCTCTGCCTCGACTGGCGCACCGAACGCGAGGGACCCGGTGGCGCACCACCGAGGTCTTCGACGACCGCACCCGCCTCGCCGCCGAGTACGCCGAGCGGTACGCCCTCGACCACCACGGACTCGACGAGACGTTCTGGGCGCGGATGGCGGCGCACTACAGCCAGACCGAGATCGTGGAACTCACCATGAGCATCGGCTCCTGGCTCGCGTTCGGCAGGCTCAACCACGTACTGGGCATCGACAGCGCCTGTGCGCTCCCCACCCATGGAACCCGCTGAACGGCGCCCACCTGCTCGAACTCCCCTCCCCGAAGCGGCCGTTGCCATTCCGCGACATGCAGGACGAAGCCGTGACACGCGTGCGGACAACGGGTCCGCCGTGTCGGGGGTCGTAAGGAGCGTGAGTCGCCGCTTGGGGGCGATTCGATCCGCCCGGACGGACACGCGCCGCGGGCGGAGCGAACCGGACATGGGGAGATGAGACGTATGACTGCACGGGTGACCACATCTGTGACCGGGCGCACGGCTTCGCGCACGAGCGGTCGTCGGCTGGTGAAGCTGCTGGCGCTGACCGCCGCGGTGGCCGCGTCGGGTGTCGCGCTCGGCGCCGTTCCTGCGGCCGCCGCCGCCACCGGCACCCCGCGTTTCCTGGCGCCGTCCGAACTTCCGCCGCACGCGTCCTCGGCCTGGTCCGCGGGGCCGGTGACGCCGGGGCAGCCGGACCCGCTGCCGATGTGCGGGGGCGCGGCGCTGCCGTCGATCTCCGTGCACCGGGCCTACCGCACCGACCTGGACGCCGGGGCCCTCCAGGTGACCGTCGTCGAGCGCAGCGCACAGCGGGCGAAGGACTTCGCCGAGCTGCTCCGCAAGGACCTCGCGACCTGCGCGGAGAAGGTGATGCAGCAGTACCCCGACGTCACCGCGGCACAGAAGTACTACGGCAAGGTCGACGCCGAGGAGGGCGCCCACGTCTACGGAGTCCACACCGAGGCCTCCTGGGGAGCCTCCGACATCAACCTGTACTCGGTCGGACGTGACGGCAACACCGTGACGCTCGTCCACTGGGGCCAGATGGGCGGCTTCGCCGACGCGCAGGTCGCCGACTTCAAGAAGACGACCGCCACGGCCGTCAACAAGCTGTACTGACGCACTCCCCCGGTCCCGGGCGCGCCGCCGTCCGGGACCGGGACCGCGCACGCTCCGCCCCCGGGCGTCCCCGCTGCCGACGGAGGCGCCCGACCGACCGGGCTTTGGGCGGCCGTTCGGCGCTGCGGCGGCTGTGCACGTCGAGACGGGACGCGCGGGCTACCGAGGGTTCGGGCGGCTCAAGAGCGGCAGGCGGGGTACACGACCCGAACCCGGTTCACGGAGCCGGAGGATGTGGCACCACGACGGAAGGAGGGCGACCATGACCATCGTCGAAGCCGGCATCGTGGTTCTCGACTGTGGAGAACCCGAGAAACTGGCCGAGTTCTACCGCGCGTTGCTGGGCGGGCAGAGCGAGTTCAATCCGCGGTCGGACCGGTTCGAGGTCATCAGTGAGTCCGGTACGCGGATGGGCTTCCGCCAGGACACGGGCTTCACACCACCGAGTTGGCCCCGGCCCGACGACGCGCACCAGACGCACCTTGAACTTCTCGTGTCCAAGGAGAACATGGACGCCGCCGAGCGCGAGATCATCACGCGTGGCGCCCGCCCCGTTGACAACAACCCGCACGGCAGTCAGGACAAACGCCTGTACTCCGACCCCGCCGGACACACGTTCGCGCTGCGCAGCCACTGACGCCTCCGTCGACGCACCGCCTCAAGCACCGTTGCCCGCGCCCGCCTCCTGCGAGGCGGGCGCGGGCGCGCGCGGGGCCGGGCCACGGGGCGCGAGTGCGCCTTCCGGAGCCCGGCCCGAACATCGGCGACACCGAACATCGGCGGCATCGAACATCGGCGGCATCGGCGGTGAAGCGTCAGGAACCGGCTCAGCGGCGCACCTTGACCCGCGACAGCGCGGCCACCCCGAGTGCGGCCAGGGCGATCTGGATGA
Source organism: Streptomyces sp. NPDC017940 (assembly GCF_044328435.1). Classification (NCBI taxonomy): domain Bacteria; kingdom Bacillati; phylum Actinomycetota; class Actinomycetes; order Kitasatosporales; family Streptomycetaceae; genus Streptomyces; species Streptomyces sp. NPDC017940. Next base: position 479,992 of record NZ_JBIRHJ010000005.1, read on the forward strand.
GCCACTCCCCCCAGTCCACGCCGTCGGTGTCGGCGACGCCGAGACCGGCGGCGATGGCCGTACCGATCAGAGCCGCCACGATGCCGACAGCGATGGTCCACAGGACGCCGATGCGCTGACGCCCGGGGACGGCAAGCCGTCCGAGTATCCCGATGACGGCGCCGATCAGGATCGCACTGATGAGGCCCGAGATCTCCATGAGTTCCCCTAGATTGGCGGTTTGTGCTGACCCCCGTCCTCGTCCGGGTGCCCTGGGTCGTGCGGAATACTCCCCACCGGTCAACGGGGGCACCGTGACCGGTGGGTGGCGGACGGGGCGACGACCTGCGGCGCAGGTGGTTCAGGCGTCCAGGTGTTCGACGTAGGCCTCGGACGGTGGTGTCGGGTTGAAGTGCGTCATGCCCACCGACCAGAATGTGGAGGTTCCGGGGACGCGTGTGACGTCGTTGAGGTACGGCGCGGGCGCGGGTCCCGCCGGGCCGCGTACGACCGTCCAGGTGCCGCCGTCCCTGCGCAGATAGGTGCTGCGGCTCTGGTCCCGGTAGTCCCAGCCCGTGATCCAGGCGGCGCGGCCCCGCGCGTCGGCGGCGATGCCGCTGAGCGCGCCGAGGGAGAAGCCCGGCGGCACCCGCGTCCAGGCCGTGCCGTCCCAGTGGCTCAGGACGGCCGAGCCCGGGCGCCCCGGCGGGCCGCCGACACCGAAGTCGGAGCCCACCACCCACACGTCGTCCACGGCGTCCGGGTGCACGTCGCTGACGGCCAGGCGGACTCCCTGGACGTTGGGGAGCACCGTCCAGGAGCCGTTCCAGCGCGCCACGAATCCCGCCCAGCCACCGCCGGCCCCCTGGTCCCCCGCCACCCAGACCTCACCCGAGGGGCGCGGCAGGATCCGGTAGATGTTGACGCCCGTGACGGGCAGCGGATCGAGCCACCGCCAGTTCCCGCCGTCGCCGCTCAGCAGCGCGAACGAACCGTCACGGTTGCCGCCGACCCACACCCGCCGACCGGGTCCGACGCCCACCGCGGTCAGCCGGACGTCCTGCTGCCTACTGCCGGAGGGCGCCGGGAAACCGGGGAACACGGTCTCGCGCCAGGTGGAGCCGTCCCAGCGGAGGAGCGGGCTCGCCTTGTCGTTGGGCATGCCGACGCTCCAGGCCGCCGTGGCGCAGGTGCCCGCCACGTCCAGCAACCGCGAGTGGTTCAGATGCGCGAGGTCGGTCTTGGCCCAGGCGCTGCCGTTCCACAGCATGCCGAGGGCGCGTCCGTCCCTCGACCCGTAGCGGTTCTCCTCACCGACGGCCCAGGCGAGGCCCGGTCCGGCGGCGGCGATGCGGCGCAGCTGCGCGGCCGGTGTGCTGCCGGGCGCGGGCACCGGCTGCCAGCCCTCGGCGCGGGTGGTCGGCGTGGTGCCGCGGGGGGTCGGTGTGGCGCCGCGGGCCACTCCCGCGCCGACGGCGATCCCCGAGAGCGCGCCGAACGTCCCTGCGACAAATCGTCTTCGTCTCACTGCTGGGTCCCTTCCGCGACGGACAGGAGGAACCACGGTGAACCGGTGCGGCCCGCCGGTCTAGCCACTCACGTGACAATGCCGTCCGTTCCTGCGGGCCGGGATGCGCGGGCCGTGCGCAACGGCCGGGCGTAGGTGACGGATTCGCGGCTCACCACGAACCCCGCCCCTTCGTAGAACCCGAGGGCGCCGGAGGGGTTGGCGGTGTCCACGGTCAGCGACGCCGTGTCGTACCCGGACTCGCGTGCCGCGCGCAGCAGTTCCGTCAGGAGGGCGGGAGCGGCGCCCCGGCCGCGGTGGGCCCGGCGGGTGCCGAGGTAGCCGACGTGGCAGTCCCTGCGGCCCGTCGCGGCGGTCTCCGCATCGCTCTCCTCCGCGAGGAGGTACGCCACCACCTCGCCGCCCGGCACCTGACCGCCCGCCTCACCGCCCGCCGCCGCGTCACCCGGCCCCCCGGAGTCCGTCACGAGCAGCCGTGACATCGCGGGCCGGAACGACGCGGGGCCGGTGACCCAGGTGTTCCAGTCCGTCCTGTCGAACGGGGTGAAGTTCCAGTGGTCGCGGAACGCGTCGTTGTGCGCGAGGCGGGTGGCCTCGTCGTACGTCGCGTCGAAGGGGACCGGACGGGTGCCTTCAGGCGCGGGGCGGGCCGGCGGTGCGTCACCGGTGAGCGGGTGTTTCATCTCGAACCACCAGCGGCACGGCGTGTAGCCGCTCCGCTCGGCCAGGTGCCGCAGGCCCTCGTCCTTCGCCTGTCCGTCGAGCAGCAACTCACCCGGCAGGGCGGAGAGCTTCGGGTGCGCGGCGTGCAGGGCGGCCGCGCGGTCCTCCATCCAGGTGACGAGCCGGGAGCCGACGCCGCGGCGCCGCCACTCGGGGCGCACCGCCGCGGCGCCCTGGAAGCGCGCCACGTCGAGGGCGCCGTACGGGGTGTACACGACGGCGTACGCGACGAGGCGCGGGCCGTCCCACAGGCCCAGGGTGTCGTGCTCCAGGTCCAGTTTGGGGTCGCTCAGCGCCTCGTGGAGCTCCTCGGCGCCGATGTGCTCACCGGCGCGATCGGCGCGCTCCACTGCTTCGAGGAGTTCCAGCCAGGCAGGGACGCAGTCCTTGCCCAGGGGCCTTGCCCCAAGGCCCGCGTCGGCATCGGGTCCCGTCATGTCCGCCCTTCCCTCCACCGTCGGCCACGGGGTCACGGCTGCCCGCGGATCTCTCCTGCGAGGCAACTCTGCCAAGCACCGTGCCCTCGCGCGACGCCGGGAACGCTCGGCATGCCGGGAGGTGTCACCTGTGTCAGCCTGGGCACGCGGCCTGCACACAGCACCACAGCCCGACCGGAAGGCCTCCCACGCATGGGCAGCGAGAACGACGACGGCGCAGCACACGGCGGTGCCTCGGCGCCGCCCGCCGAGCAGCGCACCGCGACCACGCTCCGGATCAACGCGGAGCGCCACACCCTCGACCTCGACCACCGGCGGGTGCTCCTCGACGTGCTGCGGGAGGACCTCGACCTCACCGGCGCCAAGAAGGGCTGTGACCACGGCCAGTGCGGCGCCTGCACAGTGCTCGTGGACGGGCGCCGCGTCAACAGCTGTCTACAGCTCGCGGTCGCCCTCGACGGCTGCGAGGTGACCACGGTCGAAGGGCTCGCCGGTGAGGGCGGGGAACTGCACCCCTTGCAGCGGGCGTTCCTCGACCGCGACGCGTTCCAGTGCGGATACTGCACGCCGGGGCAGATCTGCTCGGCCGTCGGCGCGCTGGCCGAGGCGGCCGCGGGGCACCCCTCGCACGTCACCGCGCCCACCACGCCGTCGGGACGCCCCGTGCCGCTGGATCCGGACGAGATCCGCGAGCGGCTGAGCGGCAACCTGTGCCGCTGCGGCGCCTACCCGCACATCGTCGAGGCCGTTCAGGACGTGATGGCGCCGTGAAGCCCTTCGGATACGTGCGGGTGGCGAGCGTGGAGGAGGCCACCGAGGCGTTCGCCGCGCATCCCGGCGCCCGCTACCTCGGCGGCGGCACCAACCTCGTGGACCTCATGAAGCTCGGTGTGGAGTGCCCCGCCGTCCTCGTCGACGTCAGCAGGCTGCCCCTGGACGCGGTGGAGGAGCTCGACGACGGCTCGCTGCGCGTCGGAGCGGCCGTCCGCAACAGTGACCTCGCGGCGCACCCCCTGGTCCGCGACCGCTATCCGGTGCTGTCCCAGGCGCTCCTCGCGGGCGCCTCCGGACAGTTGCGCAACGCGGCCACCACGGGCGGCAATCTGTTGCAGCGCACCAGGTGCCCGTACTTCCAGGACACGGCCAAGCCGTGCAACAAGCGGGAACCCGGGCAGGGCTGCGGAGCGCGCGACGGCGTGCACAGGGACCACGCGGTCCTCGGGCACTCCGAGCAGTGCATCGCCACGCACCCCTCCGACATGGCCGTGGCGCTCGCCGCACTCGACGCCCGCGTGGAGCTGCTGGACGAGCAGGGTGCCCGGAGCGTCCCCGCCGCCGAGTTCCACCGGCTGCCCGGGGACCACCCCGAGCGGGACACGATGATCCGCCCCGGTGAGCTGATCACCTCGGTGGTGCTGCCCGCGGCGACGGCCGGGCTGCCCTCGGCCTACCGCAAGGCCCGCGACCGGGCGTCGTACGCCTTCGCCCTCGCGTCCGTCGCCGTGGTCCTGCGGGTCGCGGACGGGCGCGTCGCGCACGCGGGCATCGCCTTCGGCGCCCTGGCCCACCGGCCCTGGCGGGCGACCAGGGCCGAGGAGGCGCTCCTCGGCGGCCCCGCCACGCCGGACGCGTTCGCGCACGCCGTCGGCCTCGAACTCGCAGCGGCCAGGCCGCTGCGGGACAACGGCTACAAGGTGCCGCTCGCCCGCAACATCGCCGTCGACGTCCTGACCCGGCTCGCGGCGGCCGAAGCGCCCTGACCGCGGCTCCCGCCAGGGTGCGACCCGAGGGCAGGAACCGTCGGGACCCGGAGCGTCGGGACAGGAACCGTCAGCGCGCGAACCCGCAGGGCTCGAACCGTCACGTCACAGGAGGACTTCATGGCCGGCACCGGTACCGCACCCGGGGCTACGCACTCCGCCCTGGGAGCTTCCGCCGAGCGGCGCGAGGGGCGGCTCAAGGTCACCGGCGGCGCCCGCTACGCCGCCGAGCACCCGCGGCCCGGCCGGGCCCAGGCCTGGCCGGTGCCCTCCACCGTCGCCAGGGGCCGGGTCACGGCCGTCGACGCGGCGGCCGCCCTGCGGATGCCCGGTGTCCTCGCCGTGCTCACCCACGAGAACGCCCCCCGGGTCGCCGAGCCCGACGACCACACCCTGCTCGTGCTCCAGGACGCGTCGGTGCCGCACCGCGGCTGGTTCGTCGCCCTCGTCGTGGCCGAGACCCTGGAGGCGGCCCGCGCCGCCGCCGCCGCGGTCCGCGTCGACTACGCCGTGGAGGAGCACGACGTCACCCTGACGACGGACCACCCCGACGCGTACGAACCCGAGACCGTCAACGGCGACTTCCCCGGCCGCCGCGAGATCGGCGGCCCCGACGGCACCCCCGCCGCCGTGCGCGTCGACGTCGCGTACGAGGTGACGCCGCTGCACAACCACCCGATGGAACCGCACGCGAGCACCGCGCACTGGGACCAGGACCGGCTGACCGTGTACACCTCGAGCCAGGGAAGCACCACGGTGCGCGACACGCTCGCCACGATGTTCGAGACGTCCGCCGAGCACATCACCGTCGTGTCCGACCACGTCGGCGGCGGCTTCGGCTCCAAGGGCACGCCCCGGCCCGACGTGGTGCTCGCGGTGATGGCCGCGCGGGCCACCGGGCGTCCCGTCACGGTCTCGCTGCCCCGCCGCTTCCTGCCCGCCGTCGTGGGCCACCGGGCCCCCACCCTGCACCGGGTACGCCTCGGCGCGGGACGCGACGGGCGTCTGGTGTCGCTGGCCCACGAGGTCACGACGTACACCTCGCACGTCAGGGAGTTCGTGGAGCAGGCGGCGGTGTCGGCGCGCGTCATGTACGCCGCGCCGCACCACTTCACCACCCACCACGTGGTGCGCCTCGACGTACCGAGCCCGTCGTGGATGCGGGCCCCCGGCGAGGCGCCCGGCATGTACGCCCTCGAGTCCGCCATGGACGAGCTCGCCTCCGAGCTGGGCATGGACCCGGTGGAGCTGCGGGCCGTCAACGACCCCGAGCGGGAGCCGGACAGCGGCAAGCCGTTCAGCAGCAGGCATCTCTTGGACTGCCTGCGGGAGGGCGCCCGGCGCTTCGGCTGGTCCGGGCGTGACCCCCGCCCCGGGGCCCGGGCGGAAGGCCCCTTCCTGATCGGTACGGGCGTGGCCGCCGCCACCTACCCGGTCCTCGTATCGCCGTCGACCGCGGAGGCGGAGGCACGGCCCGACGGCACCTTCGTGGTACGGATCAACGCCACCGACATCGGCACCGGCGCCCGTACCGTGCTCGCGCAGGTGGCGGCGGACGCCCTCGGGGTCGCCCTGGAACGGGTACGCACCGAGGTGGGCAGCACCACCCTGCCCGCGGCTCCGCTGGCGGGCGGCTCGTCGGGGACGTCGTCCTGGGGCTGGGCGGTCCACGAGGCGTGCGCGCGCCTGGCGGAGCGGCTCGCCGACCACGGCGGCTCACCGCCCGTGGACGGGCTCACCGCCCGTGCGGACACCGAGGGCCGGGCCGACGCCGAGAGCGCCTACGCCCGCCATGCCTTCGGCGCGCACTTCGCCGAGGTCGCCGTCGACACCGTGACCGGCGAGGTCCGGGTCCGCAGGCTGCTCGGCGTGTACGCGGCAGGCCGCATCCTCAACGCCCGCACCGCGCGCTCCCAGTTCATCGGCGGCATGACCATGGGGCTCGGCATGGCGCTCACCGAGACCAGCACGATGGACCCGGCGTTCGGTGACTTCGCGGAGTCCGACCTCGCCTCGTACCACGTACCCGCGCACGCGGACGTGCCCGCACTCGAAGCGCACTGGATCGACGAGAGCGACCCCCATCTCAACCCGATGGGGAGCAAGGGGATCGGTGAGATCGGCATCGTCGGGACCGCCGCCGCCATCGGCAACGCCGCCCACCACGCCACGGGGGTCCGCTTCCGTGAGCTGCCGCTGACGCCGGACAAGGTGCTGCGGGGCCTCGGCGGCTGACTCCCCCGGTTCCCCGGCCACGTCGGTGGCCGCACACTTCTTTTCGGCTCGGACCAATCCCCGACCGGTTCGGCTACGGATGAAGGGTGTATCCGGACCGCTGCCCCGAAGGGCCACCGCGTTGAAAGAAGTAGTGCACATCGGTTCCCGTGCGACGCCCGGGCCCGATCTCCAAGAGCTGCTCGCCCGGGTGGCGCGCGGCGACCAGGAAGCGTTCGCGTCCGTCTACGACGTCGTGGCCGGCCCCGTTCTCGGTGTCGTACGCCGGGTGCTGCGCGACCACGCCCAGTCCGAGGAGGTCGCCCAGGAGGTCCTCGTCGAGGTGTGGCGCACCGCGCCGCGCTACCGCAAGGCCCTCGGTACGGCCATGAACTGGGTGCTCACGCTGGCGCACCGGCGTGCCGTGGACCGGGTCCGCTCGGTGGAGGCCGCCGCCGCGCGTGACCACAAGGCGGCGCTCCTCGCGCAGACACCCGAGTTCGACGAGGTCAGCGAGCAGGTCGAGGCCCGCTTCGAGCGCGAGCAGGTGCGCCGGTGCCTGCGCGGGCTCACCGAGACGCAGCGGCAGTCGGTGACGCTCGCCTACTACCGCGGGCTGACCCACCGACAGGTCGCCGAGCTGCTCGCACTGCCGCTCGGCACCGTCAAGACCCGCCTGCGCGACGGACTGATCCGACTGCGCGACTGCATGGGAGTGAGCGCATGACGAACCGGGCGGACCTGCACACCCTCACCGGCGCGTACGCCACCGACTCCCTCGAGGACGAGGAGCGCGCCGAGTTCGAGGAACACCTCGGCCAGTGCCCGGCCTGCGCCCAGGAGGTGCGGGAGCTGTCGGCCACCGCGGCCCGCCTCGGCCTCGCCGCGGCCGTGGCGCCCCGGCCCGCCATGAAGGACCAGGTGCTGCGCAGCATCGCCACGGTCCGCCAGGAGGCACCGCGCACCGAACCCGAGCCGGCCGACCGCGCCGGAGCCCGGCACCCGCTGCGCCGCGCGTCCCGGTGGGCCCTCGCCGCCTGCCTCGCGGCGGCCACCGCGCTCGGCGCCACCACGATCTGGCAGCACCGGGAGGCCGGCGACGCGCGTGACCGGGCCAGGGAGGTGCAGCGGAGCGCCGAGGAACGGACCGCGGAGCTCGCGTCGCTGCTCGCCGCCCCCGACGCCCGGACGCGTACGGCAGGCCTGGCCGGCGGTGCCCGCGCCACGGTCGTGGTGTCCGAAGGCCGCGACCAAGCCGCCTTCCTCGCGACCGGCATGGCCGAGCCGCCCCGCGGCAAGGTCTACCAACTCTGGTTCAACGACAAGGGGACCATGCGTTCCGCGGGCCTGATGGACCCCGGTCGCACCGCATCGGCCCTCGTGCTGCGGGGACGCGTCGGCGAAGCCACCGGCATGGGCGTCACGGTGGAGCCCGCGGGCGGCTCGCCCGAGCCCACGACGGAGCCCGTGGCGCTCCTGGACTTCCCGGCCTGACCTGGTCGGCCCGCAGCGAAATCGTCCTGCGGTCGACCGGTGCGGGAAAAGACCAATCCGCCGGGCCCTCGGCACCGAATCCCTCATGTGAGGACTTCGGAGAACAGCACGGGCACGAGCGGCGCCGTACGAGGTACCGCCCGGCGGGCGGCCCTGAGGGGCAGCCTGACAGGCGGCCTGAGCGGACTGGTCGCCGGGTTCGCCGCGCTGGCCGTCGCCGAGTTGGTCTCCGCGGCGGTGCGGCCCGAGGCCGGTCCGGTGGTGGCGGTGGGCGGCGCGGCGATCGACCGTACGCCGCCCGCGGTCAAGGACTGGGCGATCCGCGAGTTCGGCACCAACGACAAGCTCGTCCTCCAGTGGGGCATCCTCGCCGTCCTCGCCCTGTTCGCGGTGGCGCTCGGCGTCCTCGCCGTTCGCCACCGCGCCGTCGGCTCGGCGGGGGTACTGCTCTTCGGCGTCGTCGGGGCGTGGGCGGCGACGGGCAGGCCGGACTCGACCGGCTTCACCGACGCGCTGCCGTCCGTCGTGGGAGCCGTGGCCGGGGCGGTGCTCCTGTACGGGCTCGTGGGCCGCGCCGCCCGGCCCGTGCGGCGCGGCCCCGCCCGGGGCGGTGAAGCTGACGTGGCAGGGGAGCCGCAGGCCCTCGGCACGAGCGGTGAGCAACCGGGGGACGACGGCCGGAACCCGGGATGGAACCGGCGCGGGTTCGTCGTGGCGACGGGCGCCGCGGCCGCCGCCTCCGCCGGAGCGGGGGTCCTCGGCAGGGTGCTGAACGACGTGCGGGGCAAGGACGCCGTCGCCTCACGCCGGCGGATCAGGCTGCCAGCCCCCGCGTCGGCGGCGGCACCCGTGCCCGCGGGAGCCGGCCTCCGTGTGCCCGGCGTCAGTGCGTTCCGCACAGCCAACAAGGACTTCTACCGGGTCGACACCGCGCTCGTGGTGCCGAAGGTCGACGCGGACACCTGGCGCCTGCGGATCCACGGCGAGGGCGTGGACCGCCCCGTGACCGTGTCCTTCGACGATCTGCTGCGCCGACGGCTGATCGAGCGGGACATCACGTTGACCTGCGTGTCCAACGAGGTGGGCGGGCCGTACGTGGGCAACGCCCGCTGGCTCGGGGTCCCGCTGGCCGCGCTGCTCGCCGAGTGCGGTGTCGAGCCCCCGGCCCGTGGCGGCCCCGCGGACCAGTTGGTGGCACGGTCGGTGGACGGCATGACCATCGGCACGCCCGTGGACGACGTCATGGACGGACGCGACGCGATGCTCGCCCTCGGCATGAACGGCGAACCGCTGTCGTTCGCGCACGGCTTCCCCGTACGCATGGTCGTTCCCGGTCTGTACGGCTATGTGTCCGCCTGCAAGTGGATCGAGGACATCGAGCTGACGACGTTCGACGCCTACGACCCTTACTGGGTCAAGCGCGACTGGGCCCGCAAGGCGCCGATCAAGACCCAGTCCCGTATCGACACCCCCAAGCCCTTCGCCAGGCCGAAGGCGGGCACGGTGACGGTCGCCGGTGTCGCCTGGGCGCAGCACCGCGGCATCGACAGGGTCGAGCTGCGGGTGGACGACGGGCCCTGGCAGCGGGCCGAACTCGCCGCCGAGGACACCCGGGACACCTGGCGGCAGTGGTCCTTCCGCTGGCGGGCGGCCCCGGGCAACCACACCCTCACCGTCCGCGCCACCGACCGGACGGGCCGGACCCAGACCGCGAGACGGACCCGGACCGTCCCCGACGGCGCGAGCGGCCGCCACTCGGTGGTGGTCACCGTGACTTGACCCGCGGCACCGAACCGCTCCCCCCTCCCGCCTCCCCCACTTCCCTACAAGACCAGCCTCCCCCTCCCTCCACACCCCGTTCCCTGCAAACCACCTGTTTCCTACAAGACCCGTTCCCTACAAGCCCCCCGCTCTCTATCAGGAGAAGACCATGAACACGCAGACCCTCCGTTTCCGTCGTACCGTCATCGCCGCGACCGCGGCTCTCGCCCTGCCCCTGACGCTGGCGGCCTGTTCCGACGGCGACGGCGACAGCAAGGACAAGGCCGCGTCCGCGTCCGAGAAGTCGACGGACTCCGGGACCTCCGCCGAGGAGACCCCCGCGGACGACACGGCGAGCATGACGGAGCCGTTCGGTCCCGGCTGCGCGTCGGTGCCCAAGGACGGCAAGGGCAGCTTCGACGGCATGGCGGCGGACCCCGTCGCCACCGCCGCGTCGAACAACCCGGCGCTCTCCACGCTCGTCACCGCCGTCAAGAAGGCGGGCCTGGTCGACACCCTCAACAACGCCCAGGACGTCACGGTGTTCGCGCCCACCAACGACGCCTTCGCCAAGATCCCCAAGGCCGACCTGGACAAGGTCCTCAGCGACAAGGCCCAGCTCACCAAGATCCTCACGTATCACGTCGTGGGCAAGAAGCTGACGCCCGAGGACCTGGAGAAGGGCTCGTACGCGACCCTGGAGAAGTCGAAGCTCACGACCGCGGGCTCCGGCGAGGACTACAAGGTCAACGACAGCGCGAAGGTGGTCTGCGGCAACGTGAGGACCGCCAACGCGAACGTCTACATCATCGACACGGTCCTGATGCCCAAGGCGTGACCGTGGAGGAAGCGCTCAGGGGCGGCCGGGTGACCGGCCGCCCCTCGGCGTGTGATCAGACGCCGCCGACGCATCGAACGATCAGGCGCAGGACGCGCACACCCCGCGGTAGGTGACCTCCACCTGGGACACGGTGAAGCCGAACCGCTGCGCAGGGGGGAGGTCGGCGAGGGGGTCGCCGCTGGGGTGGACGTCGCGGATGATGCCGCAGGCGGAGCACACCAAGTGCTGGTGCGGCTGGTGGGCGTTGGGGTCGTAGCGCTTGGCGCGGCCGTCGGTGGACACTTCCATGACCTCGCCGAGGGAGACCATCTCGCCCAGCGTGTTGTAGACGGTCGCCCGGGAGATCTCGGGCAGTCTCTCCGCGGCGCGCGCGTGCACTTCCTCGGCGGTGAGGTGCACGTGATCGCCGTCGAGTACCTCCGCGACGACGCGTCGCTGGGAGGTCACGCGCCAGCCCCGTCCCCGCAGCCGCTCCAGCAGGTCACTCATGTCGGTTCACCCATCCAGGATCGGTTGACTGAACCAAGGTTACCGGTAGATGTACGAATTCCGATTCCCTACGGACCAGTTGAGCTTCTTGACCTGGACTCTGTCCATCGTAGGATCGGTTCCCCGACGGTGGCCGAGGGTTGGACAGGTCGGCGTCGGCCGTCACCAGTTCGAAAGGTTTCCCATGGCTGAGAACCCGGACGCAATCGTCACCGACCCGAAGTTCGAGGAGACGTCGGAGGGCACCGGTGGCTGCCCGGTCGCCCACGGCCGCGCCGCGCACCCCACGCAGGGCGGCGGAAACCGCCAGTGGTGGCCGGAGCGCCTGAACCTGAAGATCCTTGCCAAGAACCCCGCCGTGGCGAACCCGTTGGGCGAGGAGTTCGACTACGCCGCGGCGTTCCGCTCCCTCGACCTGCCGGCCGTGAAACGGGACATCGCCGAGGTCCTCACCACCTCGCAGGACTGGTGGCCCGCCGACTTCGGGCACTACGGCCCGCTCATGATCCGTATGGCCTGGCACAGCGCGGGCACGTACCGGATCAGCGACGGCCGCGGCGGCGCCGGCGCCGGTCAGCAGCGCTTCGCGCCGCTCAACAGCTGGCCGGACAACGTGAGCCTCGACAAGGCCCGCCGACTCCTGTGGCCGGTCAAGAAGAAGTACGGCCAGAGCATCTCCTGGGCCGACCTCCTGATCCTCACCGGCAATGTGGCCCTGGAGAGCATGGGCCTGGAGACCTTCGGCTTCGCCGGTGGCCGTGAGGACGTGTGGGAGCCGGAGGAGGACGTCTACTGGGGTCCCGAGACCAACTGGCTCGACGACAAGCGCTACACCGGCGACCGCGAGCTGGAAAGCCCCCTCGGCGCCGTCCAGATGGGCCTCATCTACGTCAACCCCGAGGGCCCCAACGGCAACCCGGACCCGATCGCTGCGGCCCGCGACATCCGCGAGACGTTCCGCCGCATGGCGATGAACGACGAGGAGACCGTGGCCCTCATCGCCGGTGGCCACACCTTCGGCAAGACCCACGGCGCGGGCCCCGCGGACAACGTCGGCCCGGACCCCGAGGCCGCGTCCCTGGAGCAGATGGGCCTCGGCTGGCACAACACGTACGGCACCGGCAAGGGCGCCGACACCATCACCAGCGGCCTCGAGGTCACCTGGACCACCACCCCCACCCAGTGGGGCATGGGATTCTTCAAGAACCTCTTCGAGTACGAGTACGAGCTCACCCAGAGCCCGGCGGGCGCCAACCAGTGGGTGGCGAAGAACGCCCCGGAGATCATCCCCGACGCGCACGACCCGTCGCGCAAGCACCGCCCGACGATGCTGACCACCGACCTGTCGCTGCGCTACGACCCGGTCTACGAGCCGATCTCGCGCCGCTTCTACCAGAACCCGCAGGAGTTCGCGGACGCGTTCGCCCGCGCCTGGTACAAGCTGACGCACCGCGACATGGGCCCGGTCGTCCGCTACCTCGGCCCCGAGGTCCCCTCCGAGGTGCTGCTGTGGCAGGACCCGCTGCCTGAGCGCACCGGCGAGGTCGTCGACGCCGCGGACATCGCCTCCCTCAAGGAGCAGGTGCTCCGCTCGGGCCTCACGGTCTCCCAGCTGGTCTCCACCGCCTGGGCCTCGGCGTCCTCCTTCCGCGGCAGCGACAAGCGCGGCGGGGCCAACGGCGCCCGCGTCCGCCTGGAGCCGCAGCGCAACTGGGAGGTCAACAACCCCGAGGAGCTCGCGCAGGTGCTGCGCACGCTGGAGGGCGTCAAGGAGTCCTTCGACGCCGCGGGCGGCAAGCAGGTCTCCCTCGCCGACCTGATCGTCCTCGCGGGTGGCGCGGCCGTGGAGAAGGCGGCCAAGGACGCGGGCCACGACGTCCAGGTGCCCTTCATCCCGGGCCGCGTCGACGCCTCCCAGGAGCAGACGGACGTCGAGTCCTTCGCCGCGATCGAGCCCGCGTCCGACGGCTTCCGCAACTTCGTCGGCAAGGGCAACCGGCTGCCCGCCGAGTTCCTGCTGCTCGACAAGGCGAACCTGCTGACCCTGAGCGCGCCCGAGATGACCGCCCTGGTCGGCGGTCTGCGCGTCCTCGGTGCCACGCACGGCCAGTCCAGGCACGGTGTCCTCACCGACAGGCCGGGCACGCTGACGAACGACTTCTTCGTCAACCTGCTCGACCTGGACACGACGTGGAAGTCGACGTCCGAGGCGCAGGACGAGTTCGAGGGCCGCGACGCCACCGGCGCGGTGAAGTGGACCGGCACCCGTGCCGACCTCGTCTTCGGCTCGAACTCCGAGCTGCGCGCACTCGCCGAGGTGTACGCGAGCGACGACGCGAAGGAGAAGTTCGTGCACGACTTCGTCGCGGCGTGGAGCAAGGTGATGGACCTCGACCGGTTCGACGTCGCCTGATCGCCCGACACAGCCGACGTCCACGTCCGGGCCGGTCCCTTCGGGGCCGGCCCGGACGTACGTGTTTCCCGCTTCCGGCAGGTTTGGCACGGGCCCTCGCGGAGACTCGTCGCGCCGGAGGTTGTTCGAGAACCCGGCGCAGCAGGCACCTGCCGCTGCCCGGCGGCTCCATGGTGTCCCTCCCGACCGCGGGCGGCACATCATGGCCACGGGAAAGCTGCGGCACCTGATGTCGACCCCTGTCACGCTCGTCGAAACCGATCCGTGGCCGTTCACGGTCCTGCGCTGCACCGCCCACCTCGTACGGGACCGGCAGCCTCCTGCCCCCTTCGCACTGAGCCTGCGGTACTCGCTGCACGACCCCTTCGCCGTGCACGTGCTCCTCGAGGCCGGTACGGCGTCCGTGGCGTGGACCCTGTCCCGGGACCTCCTCCTCTGCTCGCTGCTCGGCCGCGACGGGATGGGCGACGTCGCCGCCTGGCCGGTGTCCCGCGCGCTCGGGGCCGACGTCGTGCGGGTGCGTCTCGGTCCCCCGGGAGTCGGCGCGGTGATCGAGATCGCGCACGCCGTCCTGAGCCGGTGGCTGGAGGTCACCCGGCGGCTCAGCCCCGTCGGGGAGGAATCGCGCCACATCGACTGGGACGTGGTGACCCGCATACTGCTCGACGCGGACACCGGGTGACCTCCGGGCGGCTCCTGCCCCGGATGGCGGCTCCCGCGTTTGGCGGCCCCGCACGCGGGTCACTCGTTCCAGGCCCCCTCGCTGTCGCACCGCCCCCGGGCGGAGCCGGTACCGCTGCTCGCAGAGGGGCACCGCAGCAGACCCACGCTGGAGAACGGGCCGCGAGGAGGCGCCATCCATGACGAAGAGCCTGCCCTTGAGGCACCCGCTCGGCATGCGGGTGGACGTCCACCGGGCCGTGCCCGTCGCCTTCGCCCTTGCCGTGGTGGGCCTCGCCGAGGCACGGCTGCCCGCCGTCCATCCGGGGCGCTCCCCGTGGGTGTACTGGGCGGTGGGCCTGATGGCCGCCGTGGCCTGTTTCGTGTCGCTGCTCGCGCGTGACGGGGCCCGGGCAGCCGTGGCCGGGCGGCAGGGTGTGGCCGTCGGCTCGTTCCTGCTGCGCTCCTCGTCCGGCGGCACCGCGCGCTCGTGGAACACGGCGCCGACTCCGGGGGCGGAGTTGCGGACGGCCGTCGTGGGCCCGCTGGTCAGCCTGGGCCTCGCCCTGGTGGCGGCGCTGTCCGCGTTGCTGGTCGATGCGGCGGGGCTCTCCGAACTGACGGCGGAGACGCTCGCGTGGCTGGCGGCGGTCAATGTGCTCCTGTTCGTGGGCCAGTTGCTGCCCGGCGCGCCGCTCGACGGCGCCCGGTTGCTGCACGCCCTGGTGTGGCGGCGTACGGGAGACCGGTCGCGCGCCACGGCGGTGGCGGGTGCGGCCGGGCGTCACGTGGGGTGGCCGCTGCTGCTGCTCGGCCTCGCACAGGTGGTGTTCGCCGACGACCTGGGGGGCCTCTGGCTGGCCCTGACCGGGATATTCCTGGTGGCGACGGCGGAACACCGGCACCCCTGAGACGCGAGGTGGAACGCACACATGACAGCACCGTCACCGGCCGTGCCGCCCGACGCCGACACCGATTCCCACACCGGTGCTGACACCGGCACCGGAACTCGAACAGGCACAGGCACCAGGACCGGACCTGCCGTGTCCGCGGAAGCGGCCGTCGCGGGCCCGCTCGTCTCGCCGGTCAACTCGCACAACGAGTGGGACCCCCTGGAAGAGATCATCGTCGGGCGGCTCGACGGCGCGACGTTCCCTTCGGACCACCCGGTCGTGTCCTGCAACGTGCCGCCGTGGGCGGGCAGGATGCAGGGAGTGGTCTCCGGGTTCTCCTATCCGCGGGTGATGGTCGAGCGGGCGCGGCGTGAGCTCGACCAGTTCGTCGTTCTGCTCCAGTCCCTGGGCGTCACGGTCACCCGGCCGGACGCGATCGACGGCAGGAAGCGTTTCGGCACGCCGGAGTGGTCCTCCCGCGGCTTCTGCAACGCCTGTCCGCGCGACAGCATGCTGGTGGTCGGCGACGAGATCATCGAGACGCCGATGGCCTGGCCGTGCCGGTACTTCGAGACGCACTCCTACCGCACGCTCCTCAAGGACTACTTCCGGCGCGGCGCCCGCTGGACGGCCGCGCCGAAACCGCAGCTCTCCGAGGCCTTGTACCGGCCCGGCTTCCGGCCGCCCGCCGCGGACGAGCCCATGCGCTACCTCCTGACCGAGTTCGAGCCGGTGTTCGACGCGGCGGACTTCGTGCGTGCGGGCCGGGACCTGTTCGTCCTGCGGAGCAACGTCACCAACGGGATGGGCATCGAGTGGATGCGCCGCCATCTGGGACCGGGCTACCGCATCCACGAGATCGAGAGCCGCTGCCGCACGCCCATGCACATCGACACCACGCTCATGCTGCTCGCCCCCGGCAAGGTGCTCGTCAACCCGGAGTACATCGACGTGGACCGGCTGCCGGACGCCCTCAAGTCCTGGGACGTCCTGGTCGCCCCGGAACCCGATCCGATCGACGAGCGGCTGCTCAAGCTGACGTCGATGTGCGGCAAGTGGCTCAGCATGAATCTGCTGATGATCGACGAGAAGCGGGTGATCGCGGAGCGGCACCACACCGGCACCCTGCGGGCGCTCGAGAGCTGGGGGTTCGAGCCGATCCCCTGCGACCTGCTGCACTACGCGCCGTTCGGGGGTTCGTTCCACTGCGCCACTCTCGACGTCCGGCGCCGCGGCGGGCTTGAATCGTACGTCGACTGACCGGCGCGCCGGTGCCGCCTGTCGCGGGCGTCCCCCGGCCGTGCCCCGATCGGGGGATCGGCGTGTCGATCACCGCGATCGGGGCACCCGGCGGCCATGAGTGAGACAAACGGGAGGAATCCCGACCCTGACCCCTTCCGCACGACGGGCCTCGAACCGGGCGGCGGCGTGCCACCGGGCGAGACCCCACCTGCGGAGGGAAGCACACCGGGCGCGGGCCCCGACGAGTCCCACAACCCGACGACCGGCTGGGCCAAGGCCCCGCTGATCATCATCCTCGCGCTCGTCGTCCTGATCGCCGTCGGCCTCATCGGTTACGCGGTGTCGCTGTGAGCACACCCGTGCCGTGTGCGCGCCTCGCAAACCTCCGCACATGGCACTTGGCCGGAATCTCTCATCGCAAAGGGTGGTGAGTGCAAAGGGCGGGAAAAGAAAGTTCTGAATACAACCAACTGGCGAAAAAGTGATTCCTTTCACTAGCTCCGCGAGAGGAATCTGTCCCCGTCGTGGTGAGAGGCGCCGGACGCGATCCGTCCGGTGCTCGTCCCCGAGGGGAGTCCGTGCATGGGGCGTGGCAGAGCGAGGGCGGAACGTGCCGCGGCGGAGGCCGCCGAACGACTGCTGGAAGCCGGGCGGCTGCTGCGCAGGGCGCCGACGACGCCCGAGGGAAGAGCCGTCTTCCGCGCCGATCAGTCGGTCAACGACCAGCCGTACCGGGACCGTTGGGCCCATGACAAGGTGGTGCGCTCCACTCACGGGGTGAACTGCACGGGCTCGTGTTCGTGGCAGGTGTACGTCAAGGACGGTCTGATCGCGTGGGAGACCCAGGCGACCGACTACCCCTCGACGGGACCCGACCGTCCCGACTACGAACCACGGGGCTGCCCGCGCGGCGCCTCCTTCTCCTGGTACACCTATTCACCCACGCGTGTGCGCTACCCCCACGCCCGCGGCGTGCTCGTGGAAATGTTCCGGGAAGCAAAGCGCCGTCATGGCGGTGACCCGGTGGCGGCATGGGCCGAGGTCACTGGAGACCCCGACCGGCGTCGCCGCTACCAGTCGGCGCGCGGCAGGGGCGGCCTGGTGCGCATCGGCTGGGACGAGGCCCTGGAGATCGCCGCTGCCGCGCATGTGCACACCCTCAAGGAGTACGGGCCCGACCGCATCGCCGGTTTCTCGCCCATCCCGGCGATGTCGATGGCCTCGCACGCGGCGGGCGCCCGCTTCCACGCGCTGATCGGCGCGCCGATGCTGTCGTTCTACGACTGGTACGCCGACCTCCCGATCGCCTCGCCGCAGGTCTTCGGCGACCAGACCGACGTACCGGAGTCGGGCGACTGGTGGGACGCGGCGTATCTGATGCTGTGGGGCTCGAACGTCCCCGTCACCCGCACACCGGACGCGCACTGGATGGCGGAGGCCCGCTACCGCGGCCAGAAGGTCGTCGTGGTCTCCCCCGACTACGCCGACGCCACGAAGTTCGCCGACGAGTGGCTGCACCCCCACCCCGGCACCGACGGGGCGCTCGCCATGGCGATGGGGCACGTGATCCTGCGCGAGTGCTTCGTCGAGCGCCGGGTGCCCTACTTCGACGACTACGTACGCCAGTTCACCGACCTGCCCTTCCTCGTCGCCCTGGACGAGCGCGACGACGGCACGTACACGCCCGGCGCCTTCGTCACCGCCGAGGACCTCGATCTGGCACCCGACGCCGCCGCGCGGACGCGCCGGTGGATGCCGGTGCTCTACGACGAGAGCACCGACACCGTGGTCGTGCCCCACGGCACCCTGGGCGACCGCTGGACGAAGGAGGGCGAGGGCCGCTGGAACCTCGACCTCGGGGACACCGTGCCCCTTCTGAGCCTGTACGGCAGGCCGGGGACGCGGTCGGCGCCGGTGACGCTGCCGCGCTTCGACGAGGAGGGCGCCACGGTGGGCCGCGCGGTCCCGGTGCGCCGCGTCGGCGGACGCCTGGTGACCACGGTGTTCGACCTGATGCTGACCCAGTACGGGGTGGCGCGCCCCGGCCTCGGGGGGCAGTGGCCCCGCTCGTACGAGGACGCGTCCACACCGTGCACGCCCGCGTGGCAGGAGGCGATCACGTCCGTCCCCGCCGGGGCGGTGGTGCGGGCCGCGCGCGAGTTCGCGAGGACCGCGGAGCAGACCCGGGGCCGCTGCATGATCGTGATGGGGGCCGGCACCAACCACTGGTTCCACTCCGACACGATCTACCGCTCGTTCCTCTCGCTGCTGCTCCTCACCGGCTGCCAGGGCGTCAACGGCGGCGGCTGGGCGCACTACGTGGGGCAGGAGAAGGTCCGTCCCTATGCCGGCTGGCAGCAACTGGCGACGGCCTCGGACTGGGGCCGCCCCTCACGGCAGATGCCGGGGACCCCGTACTGGTACCTGCACACCGGCCAGTGGCGCTACGAGAAGTTCACCGCCGACCTGCTCGCGTCGCCGACCGCGCCCGGTGGCATCGGCGGCATGCACACCGCGGACCTGGTGGCGCACTCCGCCCGCAAGGGGTGGATGCCGTCGTACCCGACGTTCTCCGCCAACCCCCTCGACCTCGGGCGGCGGGTGCGCGAGACGGGAGCGGACCCCGCGCGCTGGATCGCCGAGGAGCGTGCGGCCAAACGCCTCGGGTACGCCTGCGACGACCCGGACGACCCCGCCAACTGGCCGCGCGTGCTCACGGTGTGGCGGGCCAACCTGATCGGCTCCTCGGCCAAGGGCAACGAGTTCTTCCTGCGGCACCTCCTCGGCGCGACCGACAACGCGAGCGCCGACGAGGCACCGCCCGAGGCCAGGCCCCGCGACGTGACCTGGCGCGCGGAGGCCCCGCGCGGCAAGCTCGACCTGCTGCTCGCCCTCGACTTCCGGATGACGTCGACCACCCTGTACGCCGACCTGGTCCTGCCCGCGGCGACCTGGTACGAGAAGCACGACCTGTCCAGCACGGACATGCACCCCTACGTCCACGCCTTCTCACCGGCGATCGTGCCGCCGTGGCAGGCCCGCACCGACTTCGAGATCTTCCACGGCCTCGCCGCCGAGGTCAGCCGCCTCGCCGCGGGACGCCTGGAGACGGCGTACGACCTCGTCGCCACCGCCCTGCAACACGACACCCCGGGCGAGGCACCGCCGGACGACGCCACCGGACCGCAGTTCCACCTGGTGGAGCGGGACTTCACCGCGGTCGCCGACAAGATGGCCGCCCTCGGACCGCTGCCGGACACGGCAGGTCTCACGGCCAAGGGCATCACCGTACGCGCCGAGCCGGAGAGCCGCTGGCTCGCCGCCCGCTGCGGCACGGCCCCGCGGGGCCCGGCGGCCGGGCGGCCGCTCCTGGACACCGACGTCAAGATGTGCGAGGCGATCCTGGCCCTGTCAGGCACCACCAACGGGCGGGTCGCCGCCGAGGGCTTCCGGCAGCTCGCCGAGCGCTGCGGACCCGCGTCCGCACTCGATGACCTCGGTGCGTCCGTGGCCGAGCGGCGCATCGTCTTCTCCGACACCCAGGCGCGGCCCGTGCAGGTGGGGGCGAGCTTCGAATGGTCCGGGAAGGAGGCCCCCGACCGCCGCTACGCCCCGTTCACCATCAACACCGAGCACCGCAAGCCCTGGCACACCCTCACCGGACGCCAGCACTTCTATCTCGACCACGCCTGGATCGCGGAGTACGGCGAGCAACTGCCCGTCTACCGGCCGCCCCTAGACCAGGCCGTCCTCGGCGAGCAGCCGCAGGTGAGCGGCGAGGGGAAGTCGGTGACGGTGCGCTATCTGACGCCGCACTCGAAGTGGTCCATCCACTCCGAGTACCAGGAGAACCTCCTGATGCAGACCCTGGCGCGCGGCGGGCCCGTCATCTGGATCGGCGTGGCCGACGCCGAGTCGATCGGGGTGGCCGACAACGACTGGATCGAGGCGGTCAACGCCAACGGCGTCGTGGTGGCGCGCGCGATCGTCTCGCACCGGATGCCGACCGGCACGGTGTTCATGTACCACGTCCAGGAACGCCTGGTGAACGTGCCCAAGTCCGAGGCCACCGGGCGGCGCGGCGGCGTCCACAACGCCCTCACGCGGCTGCTCATCAAGCCCACCCATCTGATCGGGGGCCACGCCCAGCTCTCCTTCGCCCCGAACTACTACGGCCCCACCGGCAATCAGCGCGACGCGGTCACCGTCATCCGCCGTCGCTCCCAGGAGGTCACGTACTGATGCGAGTCATGGCACAGGTCGCCATGGTCATGAATCTCGACAAGTGCATCGGCTGCCACACGTGCTCGGTCACCTGCAAGCAGACCTGGACCAACCGGTCCGGCACCGAGTACGCCTGGTTCAACAACGTCGAGACCCGCCCCGGCCAGGGCTACCCCCGCACCTACGAGGACCAGGACCGCTGGAAGGGCGGCTGGACCCTCAAGCACGGCAGGGTCGTGCCCCGCAGCGGCGGCCGGGCGCGCCGCCTGGCCCGCCTCTTCGCCAACCCCGAACTGCCCTCGCTCGACGACTACTACGAGCCGTGGACGTACGACTACGAGAACCTGATCTCCGCGCCCCTCGGCGACGACGTGCCCACCGCGCCGCCCCGCTCCCTGATCGACGGCAGGCCCACCGCGGTCACCTGGGGGCCGAACTGGGACGACGACCTGGGCGGCGGCCCCGAACACCTCGCCGCCGACCCGGTGCTCCGCAAGATGAACGCCGATGTGCGCCTGGAGTACGAGCAGGCCTTCATGTTCTATCTGCCGCGGATCTGCGAACACTGCCTGAACCCGTCGTGCGTGGCCGTGTGCCCGTCGGGGGCCCTCTACAAGCGCATCGAGGACGGCATCGTCCTCGTCGACCAGGACCGCTGCCGCGGCTGGCGCATGTGCGTCACCGGCTGCCCGTACAAGAAGGTCTACTTCAACCACTCCTCCGGCAAGGCCGAGAAGTGCACCTTCTGCTATCCGCGCATCGAGGCCGGCGAGCCCACCGTCTGCTCCGAGACCTGCGTGGGCAGGCTGCGCTACCTCGGCGTGGTCCTCTACGACGCCGACCGCGTCGGCGCGGCCGCCGCCACGCCCGACGAACAGGCCCTGTACGAGGCGCAGCTCGACTGCTTCCTGGACCCGGACGACCCCGAAGTGGCGCGCGCCGCCGAGGCCTCGGGCATCCCGCACGACTGGATCACCGCCGCCCGCCGCTCCCCCGTGCACGCCCTGATCTCCCGCTACCGCGTGGCGCTCCCGCTGCATCCGGAGTACCGCACGATGCCCATGGTCTGGTACATCCCGCCGCTGTCCCCGGTCGTGGAGTCCCTCACCGCGACGGGACACGACGGGGAGGACCCCGCCAAGCTCTTCGCCGCCATCGACTCCCTGCGCATCCCCGTGGAGTACCTGGCGGAGCTGTTCACGGCGGGCGACCCCGCGCCCGTCGAGGCCTCCCTGTGCCGTCTGGCCGCGATGCGCAGCCACATGCGGCGGGTGAACCTCGGCGAGGAGCGCGACCCGGCCATCGCCGCCGCCGTGGGCATGGACACCGACAGCATCGAGGCCATGTACCGCCTGCTCGCCCTGGCGAAGTACGAGGAGCGCTACGTCATCCCCACCAGCTACACGGCCCCCACGCCGGGCGCCGACGACGGCGGCGGTTGCAGCCTCGACCACGACGGCGGTCCCGGCATGTACGACGCGGACGCCTTCCACGCCCCCCTGGTCGACGCGCCCGCGGGCGGCCCCTCCGTGCCGCCCGGCGGCCCCGAGCCCGAGCACGCGGGGACGTCGCTGCGCGGCCGGGTCAACCTCCTCGGCTGGAACGGTCGCGGGCGTCCCGCCGGTCTCTTCCCGCGCCGGGGGGAGAAGACCGAATGAACGCCTCCGCCGTCCACGCGCCTTCCCCGCTCGTCCACCAGGCCGCCTCGCTCCTGCTGCTCCACCCCGACGACCGGTGGCCCGACAGGATCCGCCTCGTCAGGGACTGCCTGGCCGCGGCGCCCGGGCCCGCGGCGCGGTCGCTGCGGCGCTGCTGCGACGCCCTCGCCGGTGTCCCCGTCCTCGATCTGTCGGCCCGCTACGTCGTCACCTTCGACCGCAGCCGGCGCCGCACCCTGCATCTGACCTACTACACCGACGGCGACACCCGCCGTCGCGGGCAGTCCCTGCTGTCCTGGCAGGACCTGTACCGCACCCACGGCTGGCAGCCGCCCCCCGACGAACTGCCCGACTTCCTGCCCCTGGCGCTGGAGTTCGCCGCGCGCTGCCCGGAACCGGGGGTGCGCGCGCTCCAGGAGCACCGCGCGGGCCTGGAACTCCTCCGCCTCGCCCTCGGCGACCACCGCAGCCCCTACGTCCACGTCCTGGAAGCCGTCTGCCACACACTCCCCGGAGCCTCGCCCGCGGACCGCGCCGCCGCGCTGCGCCTGGCCCGCACCGGACCGCCCACGGAGACCGTCGGCCTGCTGCCGTTCACCGGGCAGGCCCCGCGAGGACCGGTGGACCCGCCTCTCCTTCCCGTCCCGCACGTCCCGGGCCCGCACCCCCCACACCCCGCGGAGGCCGCACGGTGAACCACTTGCACACCGCCCTGTGGGGCGTGCTGCCCTACCTCTGCGTCGCCCTCCTGGTCTCCGGTACCGCCTGGCGGTACCGCTACGACCGGTTCGGGTTCACCACCCGCTCCAGCCAGCTGCACGAACACCGGCTGCTGAGCGTGGGCGGCCCGCTGTTCCACTTCGGGCTGCTCTTCGTCGTCGCCGGGCACGTCATCGGCCTGGCCGTCCCCGAGTCGTTCACCGAACGCGCCCACGTCCACGAGCGCGTCTACCACGCCAACGCGCTCCTGGTGGGCGGCACCGCGGGCCTCGCCACCCTCGCGGGGCTCGTGATCCTGCTCCACCGGCGGCTGCGGGTGCCCGCCGTCCGCGCGGCCACCAGCCGCAGCGACCGCGTCGTCTACCCCGTACTCCTCACGGTGATCCTGGCGGGGCTCGCCGCCACGGCCACCACCCTGCGACCCCATCCCTACGACTACCGCGTCGGCGTCTCGGTGTGGTTCCGGTCGCTCTTCGGCCTGGACCCCGACGTGTCCGCCATGTCGGACGCCCCGCTCGTCTATCAGCTCCACGCGCTGCTCGGGATGGCCCTGTTCGCCCTGTGGCCCTTCAGCCGCCTGGTGCACGCCTTCACCGCGCCCCTCGGCTATCCGGCCCGGCCCTACGTCGTCTACCGCTCCCGCGGCACCCGGCACGCCCCGGCTTCGCGGCCCGCGTCGCGCCCCGCGCCTCCCCCGGGCCCGCACGCGCCGCCGCCGGACGCCGCCGCACGGCGGTGACGCACCAGGCCCGCGGGTGGTGACCGAGCAGGGGCGCACGGGGCGGCGCGGCGCGGCGGTGCCGCGCTGGTGCCGCGAGCCGGCACCGGCCTGCTTCGCCCCCGTCATGGCCACCGGCATCGTCTCGCGCGCCCTGGCCCGCCCCGACACCCGCGGCGTCTCGCAGCTGCTCTTCGGCGTCGCCTGCGCCCTCTACTGCGTCCTTCTCACCGCCACCGTCGCCAAGTACACCCACTGCCCCGACCGCCTCAGGTCCGAACTCCGCGACCCCGCCCGCGTCTTCGGCCACTTCACCTTCGTCGCAGCCTGCGGCGTGCTGGCGGCCCGGCTGACCCAGGGCCCGGCGCGCTGCGCGGGATGGATGCTCCTGGCGCTCGCCGGTGCGCTGTGGCCGGTGCTCGCCCTGTGCGTCCTGCGGATCCTGCGTACGAGCCGGTGGGAGGCGGCCGAGCAGGCGGACGGCACGTGGTTCCTGCTCACCGTCGGGCTCCAGTCCCTCGTGGTCGCCCTCACCGGACTGCACCCCGGCGGCGCCGTCACGCTCGTCGGTCTCCCTTTGTGGTGTACGGGCGTACTGCTCTACACGGCCACGTTCACGGCGGTCGTCCGCCGACTCCTGCGCAACCCGCCGGGACCCGCCCGGTTCACGCCCGTCTACTGGGTCGCCATGGGGGCCGCCGCCATCAGCATCCTGGCGGGTGCCCGGCTCCTCGCCCCCGCGGACGTCCTGCCGGGTCCGGTGCGCGCCCTGCTCGGCGGCGCGGTCGTCGCCCTCTGGGGGTGGGCCACCGCCCTGATCCCCGTCCTGCTGGCCGCCGGGGCCTGGCGACATCTGCGCCACCGGGTGCCGCTCGCGTACGAGCCCGCCCTGTGGTGCGTCGTCTTCCCCGCCGGCATGTACGCCACCGCGACCGCGCAGCTTGCCGGGGTCCGGCACATCCCCGCACTGGCCGCCGCCGGCGGCCCGCTGGCCTGGGCGGCGACGGCGGCATGGCTCGCGGTGCAGATCCGCTGCGTCACTGCCCGGGTACGGCGCGGCGGCTGAGCGGCGCATCGCGCCGGCCCGCTGGAGAGGCCCTAAACTCACCGGATGGCGAAGTACTTCGACGTGCACCCCGAGAACCCGCAGCGACGCACCATCAGCACGGTGGCGGACAGCATCCGGTCAGGAGCGCTCATCGCGTATCCGACGGACTCCTGCTACGCGCTCGGCTGCCAGCTGGGCAACCGCGACGGCATCGGCCGGATCCGCTCGATCCGCAACCTCGACGACCGTCACCACTTCACCCTGGTGTGCCAGACCTTCGCGCAGTTGGGGCAGTTCGTGTACCTCGACAACGATGTGTTCCGCACCATCAAGGCGGCGACGCCGGGCAGCTACACGTTCATCCTCCCGGCGACGAAGGAGGTGCCGCGCCAGCTCCTGCACCCGAAGAAGAAGACGGTCGGGGTCAGGATCCCCGACCACGCCATCGCCCAGGCCCTGCTCGCCGAGCTCGGGGAGCCGCTCCTGTCCAGCACGCTCCTGCTGCCGGGCGAGGAGGCCCCGCTGACCCAGGGCTGGGAGATCAAGGAGCGCCTCGACCACGTGGTGGACGCGGTCATCGACTCCGGCGACTGCGGCACGGAGCCCACCACCGTCATCGACTTCTCCGGCGGCGACGTCGAGATCGTCCGGCGGGGCGCCGGGGACACCTCGCGGTTCGAGTAGGTTACGGCCCGCTCCGGTGCTTCACCCTGACGCACCATTCCGCTTCCTGGCAGTGGGCGGCCGAGTCCTATCGAATGGAGAACGTCAGCTCCCTCCCTCCCCACAGGAGAGCAATTCCATGCGTATTCGTACCGCCTTCTCCGCCGTCGTCCTGGCGGCCGCCGCCACCGTCGCCGCCGCCGGCACCGCCGCCGCCGACGACGCTCCCGAGCGGGTCACCAACGTCCACGTCGTCCCGGGCCACGACGTGAACGCCCACGCCAACGTCCACGCCATCGGCAACTCCTCGCCCACCTTCGGCGAGATGGACCTGGACTGACGTCCCGTTCCCCCAGGCGGCCCCGGTACCTCCCGGTACCGGGGCCGCCCGCTGTCCGTCGGCCGCTGTCCGTCGGCCGCTGTCCGCTGTCCGCTGTCCGCGGCGGGACTCAGCGGCGCACCGGCTCCAGCTGGAGGTAGTCCAGGTTCCAGTTCTGCGGCACCTTGTCGTCAAGGGAGAGCCGCAGGGTGTGCCTGCCGCTGTTCAGGCGGCGCGTGACACCGCTGCCCTGCACGGCGAAGGCGTGGTGCGCCGTCGTGTTCGCCACCTGGACGGGGCCGCTCGCCGGGCCGCCGTCGAAGGCGACGCGGTAGGTCCCTGCCGGTGAGTAGGGCGACGACACCCGGGCCTTGAAGGTGTAGTCGCCGGTCCGCGGCACGTCCACGGTGTACGTCAGCCACTCCGTGCCGCGCATCCAGCACACCACCACCGCGCCGTCGTGGTCGCAGATGTCGACGCCGTCGCCGGGCCGCCCGGGTCCGTCGCCCCGGTTCCCGGGATCGGTGTCGTGGTAGGAGACCCCCTCCTTTCCGGGTGTGTACGCCTCCCCCTGGACCCGCACCGCGCCGGGTGGCACCTGGTTCACCGGGCCTTTGGCCAGGTACGACTTCAGCTCCTCGACGTTGTCGGTCTGGATGACCGTGGCCAGGTAGGTGTCGATGAGCCTGCCCCAGCCGCGCGCGGGGTCGATCAGGGAGGCTTCGTCGGTGTGCCCCGCGGCGAACTCGTCGCGCATGCTGTTGATCCATACGCGGCCGGCGCCCCGTACCCCCTTCAGGAAGGCGGCGTCGGCCACCGCGTCCTTGACGTCGTCGAAGACGATCTCGAACGCGGGCGGGGCGGCGTCCCCGAACTCCTTGACCGAACCGGCGTTGTCGTCGTCGACGAGGTGCATGTAGAGCGCGTCCGGGTGGCGGGTGCGGAACGCCCGTACCTCGGGCACGGCCGCCCGGGACTTGAACAGGCCGTTGCGCACGGTGCCGGTCTGCTCCAGGACGCCCATGACGGCCTCCCGGTCCCGCCATGCCTGGTCGAGGTTGACGAGCCCACGGGTTTTCGCCGCCTTCATGGCGTCGGCGAGCGTGGGCACACGGTGCGTGGTGAGCGCCGCCTGGCGGCCGCCGAGTCCCACGCGCAGGCGCAGCCCCCGCAGCTCGGCGTAGGTGACGTCGGCGACGCGTCCCGTGCCGTCGGTGGTGCGCTCCAGGGTGTCGTCGTGCATCAGGACCGGGACGCCGTCCTTGGTCAGCTGGACGTCGACCTCGACGATCTCGGCTCCGTCGGCGAAGGCCGCCTCGATCGCGGGCAGGCTGTTCTCGGGTGCCTTTCGCCACTGGCCGCGGTGGGCGGCGGTCAGCACAGCGGCCTTGGGCCCGTGGTCGAGGAAGGCGCGGAGCGCCCGGTCGGCGGCGGTCTCCGTCGGCGCTTCGCGGGCCGCGGCGGTCGTCGTTCCCGGGGTGGTGAGCGCCAGCGTGCAGACGGCGGTGAGGGTGGTGACGAGTACGCCTCGGCGGCTGCGGGGCGTGGTGCCGTCAGTCGAAGAGGACGCGGATGAGGACGCGGATGAGAACGCGGATGAGGACGAGGGCCGGGGCGCGGGCATGGGCTTGTGCTGGGGCATGGGCGTGAGCATCGGTCAGCGGAGGCCGTCCGTCCACGACCGCGCACGGCCTGTCGCGCCGAGCACGCGCACGTGCCCGTCCGCCCGGCTCCGTCGGCGGTACGCGCCGACCGCCCCGATCGTCCGACGCCGGTGGTCTCCGGGCCACCGGCTCCCCTGTCGGGGGCGGGGCCACGGCAGCGGACTCCCCCGGCGCAGCACGGCTACGGACCCCGCCGGCACGACGCGCGGCCACGGGACCCCGGCACGAGGCACAGGCGGTCCCGTCCCGGGGGGTCCGCCACCGTAAGGTATGGCGGACACCCCACCGCATTGCCGTACGAAAACGGAGCAAGTTCCCGTGCCGTCCACCCTCCAGCCGGTCCTTGACCGCATCGCCGCCGAGATCGATGCCCTGCCGGGGCGCGGCAGCCCCGCCGACTACATCCCGGCGCTCGCCTGCGCCGACCCCCGGCGCTTCGGCATGGCGGTCGCCGAGCTCGACGGCACGGTCTACGGAGTGGGCGACTGGCAGCGCCCCTTCTCCTCGCAGTCCATCACCAAGGTCTTCACGCTCGCCCTCGACCTCTCCCTGGAGGGCGACGAACTGTGGGAACACGTCGGCCGTGAGCCTTCGGGCAACCCCTTCAACTCCCTGGTCCAGCTGGAGTACGAGAACGGCATCCCCCGCAACCCCTTCATCAACGCGGGCGCCCTCGTCGTCACCGACCGCCTCCAGACCCTGACCGGCGACGCGTCCGGCACGCTCCTGTCCTTCCTGCGCGCCGAGTCCGGCAACGACGGGCTGGGCTTCGACGCGAAGGTCGCCGCCTCCGAGACCGCGCACGGCGACCGCAATGCCGCCCTCGCCCACTTCATGGCGTCGTACGGCAACATCGCCAATTCCGTGCCCGCCCTCCTCGACGAGTACTTCCGCCAGTGCTCCGTCGAGGCCTCCTGCGCCGACCTCGCCCTGGCCGCAGGCTTCCTCGCCCGGCACGGCATACGGGCCGACGGCTCGACGCTGCTCACGCGCAGCCGGGCCAAGCAGGTCAACGCGGTCATGCTGACCTGCGGGACCTACGACGCGGCCGGGGACTTCGCGCACCGCGTGGGCCTGCCCGGCAAGAGCGGCGTGGGCGGCGGCATCATCGCGGTCGTCCCCGGCCGCTGCACCGTGTGCGTGTGGAGCCCCGGCCTCGATCGGCGCGGCAACTCGGTGGCGGGCGTCGCCGCCCTCGACCGCTTCACCACGCTGACCGGGCTCTCCGTCTTCTGAGGGTCCCGCGCCGGACTGTCAGGGGGTCGCCGGGCCCACCGACGGCAGGTAGCGGGGTGCGCGCCAGGCATGGAGCCGCTGCTCCACCGCGGCTCCCAGCGACAGGAGTGCGGCGTCCTGGTGGTCACCGGCCATCAGCAGGACCCCGACCGGGAGTTCGCCCACGGACCCGGCGGGCACCGAGAGGGACGGGTAGCCGGAGACGGCCGCGGGCGTCGAGGACGGGATCACGTCGTTGTCGCCGCGCGCGCAGTCCGTCGTCCAGGCGGGCGGGTTCGTCGGCGAGGCGATGGCGTCCAGGTCGTGGGCGGCCATCGTCTCGTCGATCGAGCGCCGCGACAGGTCGGCGAGTTCCGCGCGCATGGCGCGGTACTTCGGGTCGGTGGTGGGCGGTGCGGCCAGGGCCTGCTCGAACAGTTCCTGGCCGGCGAAGCAGGTCTGCTCCTGCGGGTGGGTGCGGTTGAACTCGATCAGCTCGGCGAGGTCGCGGGGGCCCTTGCGGGTGCCGAGGTAGGCGTCGATGTCCCGGTGGAACTCGCTGAGCAGCGCCGGGAACTCCAGTTCGGCGAGGCGCGCCTGGTACGGGGGCGTCACCTCGACGACCTCGGCACCGGCGCCCCGCAGCTTCTGTGCCGTACGGGTCATCACGGCGTCGACGTCGGGGCCGAGGGACGGCAGCCGCCACAGCCCTATCCGCTTGCCGCGCAGTCCGCCCTCGCGCAGCTGCTGCGGGTCGAGCGGCCCGCCGGGCGCGAGGTGCTCGGCGCGGCCCTTGGCGCGGTCGCCGCCCGGTCGGCCGGAGTCGTCGCCGATCACGGACAGGGTGAGGGCGGTGTCGATCACATTGCGGGCCATGGGACCCGCGGTGTCCTGCTCGGAGGAGATCGGCACCACGCCGGTTCCGCTCACCAGGCCGAGGCTCGGCTTGTGGCCGACCACGCCGTTCATCCCGGCCGGGCACACGATGGACCCGTCCGTCTCGGTGCCGATCGCCACCTGGGACAAGGACGCGGCGAGGGCGGCGCCCGAACCGGACGAGGACCCGCACGGGTTGCGGTCGAGCACGAACGGGTTGTTGGTCTGCCCGGCCACGGCCGACCAGCCCGACGTCGGCTTGGCCGCCCGGAAGTTCGCCCACTCCGACAGATTGGTCTTGCCGAGGATCACCGCGCCCGCCCGCTTCAGCCGGGTCACCAGGACGGCGTCCTTGGCGGGGGGTTCACCGGCGAGCGCGAGCGACCCCGCCGTGGTCGGCATGTCCCGGGTGTCGACATTGTCCTTGAGCAGTACGGGGATGCCGTCGAGCGGCCCGCGTGCCTCGCCGCGCCGGTGCCTGGCGTCGCTGGCCGCGGCCTGGCGGAGCGCCGTCGGGCTGGTGCGCAGCACGGCGTTGATCTTCGGGTCGACGGTCTGGATCCGCCGCAGATAGGCGCGGGTCAGCGCCGACGACGTCAGGGATCCCTTGTGCATGCGTGCCTGCAACTCGGGGATCGTCACGGTGTCCAGGTCGATCCCCTTCAGGGCGGACGATCCGGTGGGCCGGTTCTCGGCGTCCGGAACGGCCGCCGTCGCGTTCGGGCCTGTCGTGCCCGCAAGCAGGGACCCGGCCGCCAGGGCGGCGGTCAGTACACCAACTCTCGTTTTCCTCATGGGTGTCAGCGCACTACACCCACCTCGTCCGGCGCAAGCACCCGGGGGCAGCGGACCGGGCAGCCGGCCGAAGTCGGCCGAACCCGGCCGCTCATCCATGGCCGACCGAACCCGGCCACTCATCCCAGGGCGCGCAGCACGCGGTCGGCGGTGGTGCGGAGGTGGTCGAGGACGGCGGGGTCCGCGTCGAGCGTGTAGTCGGCGTCCAGTGCCGCCAGGATCTGTGCGACACGGGTGAGGGCGTCGGCGGAGGCGTCGACGCGGCAGGTGCGCTCGTCCAGGGCGCCGATGCGGGCGCCGAGGCCGTGGGTGCGGGCGCGGACGTGCTCGGCGGGGGCGTCGACGGTGGCGACGGCGCGGTGGCGGGTGGGCGCGGCGGTGAGCTGCTCCGCCACGAACGCCGCGGGGTCGCCGCCGGGGACGGGGCGGGGCGGGACGCGGCGGCCTGTCGGGGCGGGGCAGCCATGCGGTCGAGGCGGAAGAGGCGCCAGTCGTCCCGGTCGGTGTCGTGGGCCAGCAGGTACCACAGGTCGCCGGAGGCGATCAGGTGGCAGGGCTCGGCACGGCGCGGGGCGGCGGCGCCGTCCCGGGTGGTGTAGTCGAAGGTGACGATCTCGTGGTCGCGGCAGGCACCGGCCAGGGTGGCGAGGAGAGCGGGGTCGGCGCGCGGTCCGCGGTCCTCCCAGGAGATGCCGGTGAGGGTGGTCTGGAGGGCGGCGACCTGCCCGCGCAGGCGGCGGGGCAGGACCTGTTCGAGCTTGGCCAGGGCCTGGAGGGCGGAGTCCTCCATGCCGGTGAGCCCGCCGGCCGCGGTGCGCAGGGCGACGGCGACGACCACGGCCTCGTCGTCACCGAGGACGAGGGGCGGCAGCGCCGTGCCCGAGGCCAGGCGGTAGCCGCCGCCGTGACCGCGGGTGCTGTGCACCGGGTATCCCATGTCCCGCAGCCGGTCGATGTCCCGGCGCAGGGTGCGCGTGGTCACGTGCAGCCGGTCGGCCAGCTCCTCGCCCGCCCACTCCCGCCGGTCCTGGAGCAGGGACAGCAGCCGCAGGACGCGTGCGGTCATGTCACTCGTCATGGATTCCACTGTGCACGTGTCAAAGGACAGGGTCTGTCCACAAAGCCGCCTGCCGTGGGCGCCGATCGCATAATGCCCTCCGGACCGGGCGGGCGGGCCGCTCGGTCCGGAGGGTTCGGTGCTTCAGCGGTGTACGGGGTTACGGCAGGCGGACGGACTGTGCGTGCCGGAAGATGTTCTTCGGGTCCCAGGCCGCCTTCGTCTTCTGCAAACGGGCGTAGTTGCCCTTGTAGTACAGGCTGTTCCACGCCGTCGACGAGGTGTTCCAGGCGGCGTCGCCGAGGTCCTTGTCGGGGTAGTTGACGTAGCAGCCGTCGTTGATCTCGTTCGGTACGGGAACGCCGCCGGTCTCCGCGTACACGTCCCGGTAGAATTCCCGGATCCACGCCAGGTGGCGGGCCTCGTCGGCCGGGTCGGTCCAGTAGGTCTGGTACTGGAGCTTGAGCACCGAGTCGCGCTGCGGCACGGCGGTGTCGCCGGGCCTGACCGCGTTGATGCGGCCGCCGTACGAGTCGACCTGGACCAGGGCGTCGCCGTTGCTGTAGTCGGTCCGGGACAGGTGCTTGTACATCGCCTTGATCTGCGTGGCCGAGAAGCCCTTGCGGGCGTAGGCCGACTTGTACTTGCCGTACAGGGTGGGGTTGCCGCCGCTGAGGTAGTCGGTGGCGATGTACCAGGGGAGCTTGCGCGGGGCGGCGAACTGCGGCATGGCGGCGTGCTCGCCCATGCGGTTCGTCATCGCCTGTCGTGTGATGCCCACGCCCTCGGTGACCGCTGCCAGGTAGTCGTTGAGCAGTGCCTGGGCGTTCGGGATCGTGGCGTCCATCTGCGTGAGCAGACCGATCTGGCCGTTGGAGATGTGGTTCAGCTTCAGGAGGCCGAACAGCGAGTTGTACGGGGAGTCCGGGGCGCTGTTCTTCTCGTGCCAGGCGCCCCAGTTCTGTAGCAGCCGGGTGAAGGACGCCTCCGTCACGTCCTTCCAGGGGAACGACGTGGCGTGCACGAAGACCTCGGACGGCGGCTTGGGCAGCAGCTTGGACGGGTCGGTGCCGGTGGCGCCGGGAGAGCGCAGCCAGTAGCGGGTGATCAGGCCGAAGTTGCCGCCGCCACCGCCGGTGTGGGCCCACCAGAGGTCCTTCAGGGCGGCGTCGCTGGAGTCGCGGGTGGCGACGACCGCCTTGGCGGTGCCGTTCCTGTCGACCGTGACGACCTCGACCGCGTAGAGGTGGTCGACGGTCAGGCCCTGGAGGCGGGACAACAGGCCGTAGCCGCCGCCCGATATGTGGCCGCCGACACCGACGGACGCGCAGGACCCGGCCGGGAGCGTGACGCCGTACAGCTTGTAGAGGGTCTCGTACACCTGGAGGTTGGAGGCGCCGCCCTCGACGGCGAAGGCGTTCCTGCCGCTGTCGTAGTAGACCTGCGTCATCCCGGACATGTCGATGACGACCTGGACGTCCTTGTTGAAGACGAAGTCCTCGTAGCAGTGGCCGCCGCTGCGCACGGTGAGCCGCTTGCCCGCGGAGACGGCCTCCTGCACGGCCCGCACCGCCTGCCCGGTGGTCGTGACCAGACGGACGTAGTCGGGGCTCGCGACCCAGCGCTGGTTGATGCCGCGCACCAGGTCGGGGAAGCGTGAGTCGTTCGGGGCGACGGTGATGTAGTCGTTCGTGGCGACGGTGGTCCCCGCCTCGGCGACGGTGGTCGCGGCCGCGGCGCCCGAGCGCGGCGCGGCTTCGGCGGCCGCGGGCAGCGCGGTGGACAGGGCCGCCCCGCCGGCGACCGCTGCGGCGCCGGAGAGAAGGGATCTACGGCCCAGCCGTCTGTCCTGCTTCGCTATATCCGACTCGTTTGCCTTGTTTGTCTTTCGCACGGACACACTCCCCCAACGGGTTTGCGCACACAGGAAGTTGAAGATGCATCGAACGATGATCGATCATGAGATTGCCCCATGGGGTAGGCGTGACGCAATAGCTCCATTGAGAAAACTGTCCGAACTACCGTTCAAGACAGGGTTTGTTGCAGCATGTGCAACTAGTCCGATTGCCCGAGGGCCGGGAACGGCTTCGGACGCCCCGGTCCGAAGCCCGGTCCCTCAGGCCTGCTGACGCGCGTGGACGAGGCCGGCGATCAGGTCCGCGCGCTCGGTCATGGCGTCGATCACCACGTACTCGTGATCGGCGTGGGCGCCGCCGCCGACGGCGCCGAGGCCGTCCAGGGTGGGCACACCGATGGCCGCCGTGAAGTTCCCGTCGCTGCCGCCGCCGACCGACCTGCCCTCGATGCCGGGGAGCAACGCCTGCGCCAGGGCGAACAGTTCGACCGACGCCGACTCGGGCATCGGTGGCCGCCCGATGCCTCCGCGCACGGTGAGGCCGGCCCCGGCGAGATGCGGTTCGAGGACGGCGAACGCGGACTCGACGCGCTTCTTCTCGTCGACGGACTCCACCCGCACGTCGACGACGACGGTCGCCTCCGCCGGTACGGTGTTGGCCACCGTGCCCGCGGACGCGACGGTCGGGGTGACCGTCGTGCCGAGGGCGGGGCGGCTGAGGCTCGCGATGTCGAGCACCTGGTGCGCGGCCTCGATCAGGGCGTTCACACCGGCGGCGGGTTCGAGGCCCGCGTGCGAGGCCCGGCCGCGGATGGCGACCCGGAACGTGCCGCAGCCCTTGCGGCCCGTCTTCAGGGCGCCGCCGTCGGCGGCGCCCTCCACCACCAGGACGGCGCCGCAGGCACGGGCCCGTTCCTCGATGAGGGCTCGTGAGCAGGGGGAGCCCACCTCTTCGTCGGCGGTCACGAGCAGTTCGACGCCGGACAGGTCGTCGAGCGACGCGAGCCCGTGCACGGCCTGCACCAGGCCGCCGAGCATGTCGAACACACCGGGGCCCGTGGCGTACCCGCCCTCGGCCCGGAACGGACGGCGTCGCAGGGTGCCCAGCGGGAACACCGTGTCGTGGTGGCCGAGCACGAGGACCCTCGGCCGGCCGCCGCCCGACCAGTGGACGTGCGGCCCGACCTCGCTGTCCACGAGCACCGCCCGCCCGCCCAGACGCCTCTCGACCACCGCGGCGACGACATGGGCCGACGCCGTCAGGGCCTCGATGTCGTGCGAGGGCGACTCGACCTCGACGAGCGCCCTGAGGTCCTCGATCATTGCGTCAACACTCACGTCCACGGCCCTGTTCATCGTCACGCGGCAAGGCTACGGGGTGGATCGCGGCACGTTGTCTCAGGTCAGGCCGCCGGGCACAGCCCGGTGCCCGCGCCGCCGACTCCTCCGGGACCGGTGTGTCCGCCTGGCCCTCGCCCCCTCCGCCTTGCAGGTGGTCCATGCTTCGAAGATCCACACTGTGGCCGAAGTGTGTGCCTCGCCCCGGCGTAGATTTGCTCCCCCGCCCGCCGTCCGAAGGAGCGCCACCCATGTCCCCCGCTTTGATCGCCAGACCCCACGTCGAACTCGGCAGACACGCTGTTTCCCTGGAAGACCTCATGGCGGACATGGCCCGGCAGCACGCGGATCTGCCCCGGCTCGCCGCCTATCTGCGGACGGCGCGGTCCACCGGCGTGCTCACGCGGTACTTCACCAGGCCGCTGGATTCGGCCACCGTGGCCGGTAATGCGTCGTTCGAGGAGCGCAATCGCGCCGCCTACGACGACGCGCTCGACCTGTCCCTGCGCGCGGTGCCCCGAGCCCTGGAGAACGCGGGGCTCGCACTCGCGGACATCGACTGCGTCATCACCAGCCACACCACCTCCTGGACCGCCCCGAGCCTCGACGTCGACCTGGTGCAGGCGCTCGGCCGGGGCGGGCTCCGTCCCGACATATCCCGCATACCTCTGGGCTCGCAGGGGTGCGCGGGCGGGGCACAGGCGCTCGCCCTCGCCCATGACCACATCGCGGCCCACCCGGACGCCCGCGTCCTGATCGTCGTCGCCGAATGCCTGAGCGCCGCGACCTACAACCCGGTCGACACCAGCCGCGAAAGCATGATCTACAAGGTCCTCTTCGGCGACAGCGCCGCGGCCTGCGTGGTCTCCGGCCGCGAGGCCGACGGGGTCGGCGGCGGGCCCCGGTTCCGGATCGACGACACCTGGCAGTACGCCCTGCCCGGCAGCCTCAGCGTCTACGAAGGGCGCCTCGACGCCTACGGGCTGCACTTCGACTCCACCCGGGACGCGACCCGTGCCATCGGCCGCACGGCTCCCGCCCTGCGCGAGTGGCTGAGCGAAGCGGGCGCGTTCGCACCCGACTTCTGCGTGGTGCACGCGGGCGGGCCCGCCATCCTCAACAGCGCGGAGGAAGTCCTGCGGGGCGACCTCGGCGCGGACGGCGGCGCGGACGGCGACGAGCGCGATCCGGACGGCGGCGCGCGTGGGCGCACGGGGCCGCTGCGTCACTCCTGGGACAGCCTGGAGCAGTACGGCAACCTCGGCGGGGCCTCCGTCCTGGATGTGCTGCGCCGCTCCTTCGACGACTCCGAGCCGGGTCGCCGCGGGGTGCTCCTCGGCTTCGGTCCTGGCTTCGCGATCTCCGCGTGCAGGCTCAGCAGCGTGTGACAGGACCACCGAGCGCTCCCGGAGCCGGAGTTCGGCGGCGGCACCTACCGTGCGCCGCGTACGGCCGTGGAGGAGGCGCTCGCCGCCGTCTACTCCGAGGTGCTGGGCGTGGACCGGGTGGGTGTCGACGACGACTTCTTCGCGGTCGGCGGCGACAGCATCCGCTCCATCCAGGTCGTCTCCCGTGCCCGCGCGCACGGCGTCCGCCGTCGAGCGGCTGCGCAGATGGGGCCACGCCGCGGTGTGCGGCGTGGCCCCCGGCGTCGTTCCGTGCGTCGGGAGGCATCTTCGCCAAGTGCATCCTCAACGCGTAACCGATGGGTTACGCTTCAGTGTGGACGAACTGAGCGAGGTGGCCTACGCCATCGCCGACCCCGTGCGCCGGGAGATCCTGATGATGCTGCGCAGCACACCGCTGACGGCAGGCGACATCGCCGCCCGGTTCACCATCAGCAGGCCCGCGGTCAGCCGTCACCTGCGCGTACTGCGGGAGAGCGGCCTGGTGCAGGACCAGCAGACCGGTCGCCACCGGCACTACTCGCTCGTCCGCCCGCGCCTCGGTGACCTGGCCGCCTGGCTCACCCGGTTCGACACCCTGCACACCGACTGGACCCAGTGCCTGGCCGCGCTGGACACCGAGGTCCACCGCACCCGGCGGGACCGCGCCCGGACCGAACCCGCCCACGACCGACACCCCGCGCACCCCAGGGAGGACACCGCATGACCCCCGAGCCCACCGCACGACTTGTCGCCACCCCGACGGGGCACGACCTGATCCTCACCCGCACCTACCGCGCCTCGGCCGACGACGTCTGGGCGAGCGTCACCGAACCGGAGCGCACCGCCCGCTGGTTCGGCCCGTGGCGCGGCCGGGCGGCACCCGGCCGCACCATCGAGGTGCAGTTGCTGTTCGAGGACTCGGCGCCCTGGTGCCCTCTGCGGATCGAAGCCTGCGAACCACCGCGCCGGCTCGCCGTCTCGATGGAGGACGACGCCGGATCATGGAACTTGGAACTGCTGCTGACCGAGACCGAGAGCACCACCGAACTCCGGCTCGTCCACCACCTCGTCTCCCCCGACCAGCTCGCCGAGACCGGCCCCGGCTGGGAGTACTACCTGGACATGCTCACCGCCGCACGCGACCACGGACCACAGCCCGACTTCCAGGACTACTACCCCGCGCAGAAGGCCTACTTCGAGTCCCTGGCCTGACCACGGCACGGGGGGCGTCCCCACCGAGCACCACGTCATCCACGCCACTGCGCCGGAGAACCCGCGAAGACACCCCGACACGACCTTCGTTGACACGACCTTCGTTCCGCGTGTCGAGCACCCCGGCGGCCCTAGTTGGCGAACGCCGCGTACTTCCCCGGCTTCCAGCCGTACGTACGTCCCTTGACCCGCCCGGAGCCCGAGCCGGACCTGCGCTCGGCGCCCTGCCCGGTCGCCCAGGAGTACGCCCACGTCACGCCCTGCTCCGACACGTCGAAGGTGACCTCGACGGTGACACCGGGGTGCGCCGCCTCGCCGGAGCGCGGCGCGGGCGTCGCGAGGGCCAGCTTCCGCCTCTCGCCCGAGAAGACGAAGAGGCGCAGCACCACGAAGCGCGCCACCCCGGCGAGCGCCGAAGCGGAGAGGTAGACGACCTGCTCGTACACCGCGCCGGGCGAGCTCTGCACCATGTGCAGGGCGATCATCGCGGCGGTGGTCACCACGTAGGCGCCCGCCGCTGTGCCCGCGGACTGGAGGTGGCCGCGCAGTCCGCACCGGCCGCCCCTGCCGAAGGTGAAGCGCGCGTGCAGTTCGGAGGCGAGGACGGTGGACACGACCGTGATCACCGCGTTCGCCACCGCCCACGGCATCGAGCCCGCCAACAGGACCACCGCGAAGCTGGACGCGAGGCCGATGCCGCCGCCGCAGAGCACGAAGCGCGCGAAGGCCGCGAGCGGGCCGGGCGCAGCCTTGGCGGCAGGCTGCGCGGATCCGGCCGCGAGCTCCGCGGGGGCCGGGACGGCCGAACCCCAGGCGAGGTCACGGGAGGGTCGTACGAGACATTCCATCGGGGCTCCTCTTCCCTCCCGTTCGGCGAGCCTGATGCGACTGGCCCGAACAGTGTGCGTCTTCTAGGAACACCGTACGGAACCCGTACAGCGTGCGCAAGTCGCCCAGCGTACGGCTGGTGCGTACGGTGTTCGCGCGGGCGCCGGGGAAGAAAGGAAGGAGAGAGGAGAGGCGACGAGGGCCCGGTCTAGGCGAGGACCGCGGTGGCCTCCAGCTCGACCAAGTGGTCGGGTACGTCCAGGGCCGCGACCCCCACCAGGGTGCCGGGCGGCACCGGGGCGCCGCCGAGCCGCTCGGCCGCGCGGGCCGCGCCCTCCAGGAACAGCGGCATCTTCTCGGGGGTCCAGTCGACGACGTAGACGGTCAGCTTCGCCACGTCGTCGAAGGTGCCGCCCGCCGCGGCCAGGGCGGTCGCGACGTTCAGGTAGCACTGCTCGACCTGAGCGGCGAGGTCGCCCGCACCGACCGTGACGCCGTCCGCGTCCCAGGAGACCTGTCCTGCGACGAAGACGAGCCTGGTCCCGGTCGCGATCGCCACCTGCCGATACGCGTCGATCTTCGGCAGCCCTTCGGGGTTCACCAGGGTGATGGCCATGCCGTCCGCCTCCTTTGTCACGCTCTCTTGTGGTTACTTGGGAACTGTAGGAGAGTGTTCGCCGACAGGGAAGAAAGCACTTTTAGGTGACTGGGGAACCCCATGGTGACCAAGCAGTTCACGGGCGTGGCGGGCGCACCCGAAGAGGCGGATCTGCGACGCGCGGACTCCCTCGCGCGGGAGATCTTCTCCGACGTCGCCAACAAATGGGCCCTCCTGATCATCGAGGCCCTCGGCGACCGCACCCTGCGCTTCGGCGAGGTGCGCGACGAGGTCGAGGGCATCAGCCACAAGATGCTCACCCAGAACCTGCGCATGCTGGAGCGCTACGGCCTGGTCGAGCGGACCGTGCACCCCACGGTGCCGCCGCGGGTCGAGTACACCCTCACCGAGCCGGGCCGGGCCCTGCGCACGACGGTGGACCACATGTGCGACTGGACGCACAGGTACCTCGGCCACATCGAGGCCTCGCGCAGCCGTTTCGACGGCTGACGGCCGTCCCCCCGCCCCTTCCGGCCCCGGGTCAGCCCGGGCTCGTGGCCGAGACCACGTAGTCGACGACGTCGTGGAGGCTGGAGCGCCGCCGGAAGGCGGCGCGTTGGCGTTCGGCGCCGTTCCCCTCGGTGCGCAGACGCGCCCACTGCGCACGCGTCAGATCGAGGTCCCCGTGCTGGCGCAGCGCCGGGGCGACGCGGGTCAGCAGCCGCTCCACCAGGTCGGTCTGGGGCACCAGGCGGCCGCTGACCGGGTCGATGCCGTCGCCCGCCAGGCCGTCGCGGGCCGCGCGCCAGCAGGCGGCGCGCAGCATCTCGGGCGCCGGGCGCGGGGCGGGTTCACCGGTCCGCAGTGCTTGCAGGGCGGAGGTGGTCAGCGCGCGGACCAGGGCGGCGAGCAGGACGGTGTCCCCGGCGGTGAGGGCCGCGTCGGCGACGCGCACCTCCAGGGTGGGGACGTGGTGGGAGGGGCGGATGTCCCAGTACAGGCCGGAGCGGTCCATGACCGCCCCTGCCTCGACGAGCCCCTGCACGAGGTCGTCGAAGTGGGCGGTCGACTCGAAGTACGGCGGTGGCCCCGCCACCGGCCACCGGCCCCAGCACGTGGCGCGCCAGCTGTCGTACCCGGTGTCCTGACCGGCCCAGTACGGGGAGTTCGCGGCGAGCGCGGTCAGCGTCGGCAGCCAGGGCCGCAGGTGGTTGCTCACCCGGACCGCGTCCCGGGTGTCGGGGAGGCCGACGTGGATGTGGCACGCGCAGGTGCTCTGCTCGTCGTCGAGGGCACGGAAGGTGGCGACGCTCCGCGCGTAGCGGGGGTCCGGCGTGACCGGCAGCGGTGAGGCCTGGCCGAACACCGGCGTGCCGGAGGAGGCGACGCGCAGGCCGTGGCGGGCGGCCGTGCGCGCGAGGGCGGCCCGTGACGCGCGGATCTGATCGCCCGCCGCCGCCAGGCAGGTGTGCGGGTCGGTCCGCAGCTCCACCTGGTAGCGGGACAGCTCGGTGCCGACCCGTCCGCCGAGTTCACCGGCGACGCCGAGCGCCACCTCCGGTCCCTGCGGGCTCACCGCCCTGGACACGGGGTCGACGAGGAGGAGCTCCTCCTCGATCCCCACGGTGAGCGGGGCGCCGTCGCGCACGGCACCGGCGCTTCGGCTCGCGGGTTCGGCACCGGCGGCGGGGAGGTGGTTCGGCGACGCCTCATCAGGGGGTTGGTAGACCATGGTGATTGCATGGTCGCAGACAGTGGCGGCCATGGCA
The DNA here is from genome assembly GCF_044328435.1 of Streptomyces sp. NPDC017940. NCBI lineage: Bacteria > Bacillati > Actinomycetota > Actinomycetes > Kitasatosporales > Streptomycetaceae > Streptomyces > Streptomyces sp. NPDC017940. The sequence continues at coordinate 520,371 of NZ_JBIRHJ010000005.1, forward strand.
GGGGCTGAACCGCGCCAGGAATGGTGACGGGAACGAGCCGCGCGGTCACGGGGAGGGACGGATCGGAGTCGGGCCGGACCCCGGGTCGCCGTCCGTCCGGCGACGGCGGACGGGGCGTCCGACGAGGGTGGACGGGGCGGGGAACGCCGCCGGAGCGGGGTCCGCACCCGCTCCAGTAGCGCCAGGCGCATCCGACCTGCGAAGAAATCGGGAATGCGCCCGCCACACGGGGTACACGTGCACCCGGGCGGATGCCCGAACCGCCGAAGAGGGCGGCAAGTAGAAAGGCGGTAGCGGATGCGTACCGTGGGAGTGGAAGAGGAACTCCTCCTGTTCGACCGGCAGAGCGGGGAGCCGCGGGCCCTGTCCTCCGCCGTCCTGGCCCGGGCGGCCAAGGACAGCGCCGAGGACTCCGGATCCGGCAGCCGTCCCAGCCGCCCCACGGACTACCGCGAGCCCGAGGACGAGGCCTTCGAGAGGGAGCTGCACCAGCAGCAGATCGAGTTCGCGACCCAGCCGCACACGGACATGGGCGACCTCGCCGACGAGATCCGCCGGTGGCGTGCCGAGGCCGCCCAGCACGCCGACGACGTGGGCGGGGCGGTCGCCGCGCTCGCCACCTCACCCCTGCCGGCCAGCCCATCGGTCAATGTGGGCCCCCGCTTCCAGTGGCTCGAGCAGCAGTTCGGGCTCACCACCCAGGAGCAGCTGACCTGCGGATGCCATGTACACGTGGAGGTCGAGTCGCGGGAGGAGGGCGTGGCGGTCGTGGACCGCATCCGCCCCTGGCTCGCGGTCCTGGTCGCGCTCAGTTCCAACTCGCCGTTCTGGCAGGGCAGGGACAGCAAGTACGCCAGCTACCGCAGCCGGGTGTGGGGACGCTGGCCCATGGCGGGCCCCGCCGAGATCTTCGGCTCCGCGGAACGCTACGACGAGCAGGTGGAGGCCATGATCGCCACCGGCGTGCTGCGCGACGCGGGCATGGTGTACTTCGACGCCAGGCTCTCCCACCGCTATCCCACCGTGGAGATCCGCGTCGCGGACGTCTGCCTGGAGGCCAACACGACCGTCCTCGTCGCCGCGCTCGCCCGTGCCCTCGTGGAGACGGCCGTGGCGCAGTGGCGCGCGGGGACGCCTCCGCTCGGGCACGGCGTCAGCGTGCTGCGGCTCGCCGCGTGGCGCGCCGCGCGCTCGGGTCTCGACGACGTCCTGCTGCATCCCGTCACGATGCGGCCCGCGCCCGCCGAGGAAGTGGTCGCGGCACTGCTCGACCACGTGCGTGACGCCCTGGGCGAGAACGGCGACCTCGGCATGGTCCGCAAGTACGCGGCGGAGCTGTTCGAGCACGGCACGGGTGCCCGCGTACAGCGTGACCTGCTCGAGCGGACGGGCAGTCTCGGCACGGTGATCACGGAGTGCGTGCGGCGCACGCAGGCGTGAGTGCGCCGGGGTGACGCCGAGGACGTCCTGCGGACGACGGGACGTCGAACGTGCGCTGTACGGGACATGCACACTTGGCGCCGCCTACAACCTCGGCCGTCGCTCCGTGCGTCGAACCCTGCGCCGGTACCTCCGGCAGGCAGCACAGGTACCGCCGCGGGCCGTGTGAGGGCCCGCGGCGGTACCGGCCTCGACAGCACCGCGACCCCGACGGAGTTCACGTGCCCATGCGTCCGCGTTTCCCGGTTGCGCGACTGACCGCGACCGCAGTCCTCGCCCTAGCCACCGTCGGCCTCGGCCCGGCGTCCGCCCACGGGGCGGACCCCGCGGCCGCGCCGGGCGGGCCCGCGTACACGGTGTCCGTCTCCGCCGATCCCGCGGCGACCGACTTCGACAACCGCACGGTCGACATCACCGGCACCGTGTCCCGTGCCGACGGCTCCCCCGTGGCCGACGCCCCTGTCGAACTCGGCAAGGCCGTCCTGTACACCACCTGGAATCCGTGGGGCGACCCCATCGACCCGATCGAGCGCGAGTACCTGAAGCTGGGCACCGTCCGCACGGACGCCGACGGGCGGTTCACGCTGCCGGGGGTGACGGCGGACCGCTGGGAGGACACGCCCAGCGTCCACCTGTTCCCCAGGCACCAGGTGGAGTTCCAGGCCTCGTACGACCCGGGCCCTCCCGACGACAACGAGATCTACTTCGGCGACACCACGGTGCGCGCCTCGGCCGTGGCGAGCGACATCAGCTACAAGGTGAACCGCACCAAGGTGCGTGCCGGTGACACGCTCGTCGTCAGGGGCAGGGTGACCTGGCCCGCGGGGCACGGCCCGGTCGCGGGCACCCGGGTCCTGCTGCGCACGTACTACGAGTCCGCCTACGACGCGCGGACCACGACGGACGCACGGGGCAACTTCACCGTTCGCGCCAGGATCCGCGGCTACGACCGCGACTTCGTGCTCTTCTCCGCCCCCCGGGACTACTACCTCGCGGGTGCGAGCAAGGACCTGCCCGTCAAGAACGTCACCCCCTGAGCGCGACGCCGCCCGCCGGGCCCGCGCTCAGACCTTGCGCCAGCGTGCGCAGGCCCACGAGAAGACGCCGAACGCCACGAGTGCGAGCGCCATCACGACGAGCAGCCAGGGGCCCGCGGGGGTCTCGCGGAAGGAGCGCAGGACGTCGTCCATGCCCTTGGCCTCGCCGGCCTTGTGCCGCACGGCGGCCACGAGCACGAACGCGCCGACGGCGGCGAAGAGGCAGCCGCGGCCGCTGCCGCCCGTCACACCGAGCACGTCCACGACCCGGCGCACCGGCACCGGCATCTCGCTCATCCGCAGGCGCTTGTGGAACTTGCGGAGCATGGCGCGGACGGCGATCACCACACCGGTCACCACCACGGCGGCGCCCGCGGCGCCGACGATCCACTGCCCCGCGGGCCAGCCGAGGGCGGTCGCCGTGACGTCGTCGCTCTGCCGGTCGGTGGAACCGCTGCCGCTGCCCTTGTCCCCGGTGACATAGGCAAGGACCGTGTAGCTGACCACGCCGTAGAAGACGCACCTGGCCGCCGAGGAGAGCCGTTTGGTCGCTTTGTCGCCGTCCGGGCCCGCCTGGCCGAACAGCGTCTCCGAGAGCCGCCACAGCGCCATGCCCGCGAGCGCGAGACCGAGGAGCCACAGCAGGACGTTCCCGAACGGCTTGTCGGCGAGTTCCGTGAGCGCGCCGCCGCGGTCGGCCTGCTTGCCGTCGTCGTCGGAGAACGCGACGCGCAGAGCGATGATCCCGACGAGCACATAGAGGACCCCGCGGGCCACGAACCCCGCACGTGCCGCCGTTTCGATCGCGGGCCCCCTGGCCACCCGCCGAGCCCGTCTCGTGCCGTTGCGCATCGCGCCGTCGAATCTCATGCATCGGCGGATGCCCCTCTTCGGCCGCAGGATGCGCGTGGCACCGGGAGTTAATTCCTCCGCCACGGCTCCGACCTGGACCGTTCGCAAGGAGCCTGTTGGAGCACGCCCGTGCGGGGTAACCGGACGGCAGACAGCCGCGCAGTCGATTCGGACGAGGAAGGGTGATCATGTCGGAAGCTTCGGTACGGGCCGTCGGCTGGGCCCAGTCCTTTCCCGTGGCCCGTGGGGTCAGGGCGGGACGGGAATGGGCTCGGGCCCACATGGACTCCTTGGGCTGGACGCACACGGACCCCGACGCGGTCGACTCCGTCGTCCTCGCGGTCTCCGAACTCGTCACCAACGCCCACCACCACGCGCGCACCGGGGCGCAGGTGGTACTGACCTGGGACGGGCAGGCACTGCATCTGAGCGTCCACGACTCGGGCCCCGGAGCGCCCGAGCCGCGCAAGGCGGACGAGGGCAGCCTCGGTGGCCGTGGCCTGGCCATAGTCGACGCCCTCGCGGACACGTGGAGCATCCACCCCACGGCGGACGGCAAGACCATCACGGCCTGCTTCAGGGGGCCCGGAGAGCCCGGCTGCGGGAAGGACGAGGCCTGAGGGCGGACCGTCCCGGCCTGCCGGACCCGCCTCCACAGGTGTCGTCGGCACAGGCACCGTGCCCACCAGAAGTGCCATGTTCCAGGGGTACCGCGTCCAGGGGGATATCGCGGACGCCGTACCCCGGCTCGTCACGACGGGCCGTCGCGCCCTGGTCGCCTCGTCGACTACGGGGACAGGTATGGACTTGACCGCAGGGTCTCTCTACTCTCTGCCGCACCGCGATGAGAGCGCTCTCAGCAACTCTGGTCCACCTCATTCCCGTTGGCACGACGAGAGGTCCCCCACTGTGAGACGCACAACTGGAGCACGCCTCGGCCTGTCCGCCCTGTTACTGACGGCCACCTGCGCAGGCACCGGGCTCGCCCCCACCGCTGCCGCCGCCGACCGCACGCCCCGAACGCCCGCCTCCCCCGCGCTGCTCGACGCCATGCGGCGCGACCTCGGACTGAGCCCCGCCGCCGCGCTTGAGCGGCTCGCCGACGAACGACAGGCCGCAAGGACCGAGCGCGCGGCCCGCAAGGCCGCGGGTGCCGCGTACGGCGGATCCTGGTTCGACGCCGAACGCGGCCGGCTGACCGTGGCCGTCACCGGACGGAAGGCCGCGGCGGAGGTGCGCGGGACCGGTGCCGCCGTGCGCCTGGTGGAGCGCGGCGCCGCCGAGCTCGACGCGGCGAAGGCACGCATCGACAAGTTCGACGCCCCGGCCGGGGTGGCGAGTTGGCGCGTCGATCCCGAGACGAACGGCATCGTCGTGAGCGTGGTCGCGCGCCATCGATCCGACAACGATGTCAGCGCCTTCCTGGAGCGGGCCCGCGCGACCGCGCCCGTCCGCGTGGCAACCGTCCCCGAAGGCCCGCGCACCTTCGCCGCAGGAACCGTGGGCGGCGACCCGTACTACACCGGCAACGTCCGCTGCTCCATCGGCTTCTCGGTGCACGGCGGCTTCGTGACGGCCGGGCACTGCGGGCGGGCGGGTGCGTCCGTGCGCGGCTGGGACGGGTCCGCCATGGGCACGTTCCAGGGCTCGTCGTTCCCCGGCGACGACTACGCGTACGTGTCCATCGGGCACGGCTGGTGGACCGTGCCGGTCGTCCTCGGCTGGGGCACCGTCCCCGACCAGCTGGTGCGCGGCTCCGCCGAGGCGCCGGTCGGCTCATCGATCTGCCGTTCCGGCTCCACCACCAAGTGGCACTGCGGCCGGGTGCTCGCCAAGAACGAGACCGTGAACTACTCGGACGGCGCCGTGGTGCACCAGTTGACCAAGACCAGCGTGTGCGCCCAGGGCGGCGACTCGGGCGGCTCGTTCCTCAGCGGCGACCAGGCGCAGGGCGTCACCTCCGGCGGCTGGGGCAATTGCAGCAGCGGAGGCGAGACGTGGTACCAGCCCGTCAACGAGATCCTGAACCGGTACGGGTTGAGGCTGCACACCGCCTGATCCCGCCGGGCACGGCCCGATTCCGCCGGGCGCCGGCGGCCCCCCCCCCCCGGGGGGCGCCCGCGCCCCCCACCCCCGGGGCGGGGCGGGGGCCGCCCCCGCCAAAGAGGGGCGCGGCGAGGCCCGCGGGGACCCCCCCCCCCCAGAAG